>NC_007354.1 GCF_000012565.1 Ehrlichia canis str. Jake | reverse complement strand
TATTCTTATTAGGTAAATTGATAATTAAAACTGTTGTCATTACTAAAATTTATTATTTGTAATTAGATTGATTAGATAATATAGAAGGGGTGTCTATAAAACTTATGATTTGAAAGTTTAATTATTTAGTTTTATTGTAACAAATTATGATGATTTAACAGTTGCAAATATATTTGATATCTTTAATGCTTTGATATGCTTATTGCTTGGTAATTGAAGTGATAATTCAAAGCATTGGTGAGTTGTGTTGTTTAGTGTAGATTGGTAAAGGTATTAATTTTTTAAAGATCTGGATATTATGTATTGTTTAGTTATTTCATATTTGATACTATAAAAATCTTTGGATTTACGTTTTTAACATGTTTTATTATCAAAATTGTTCATCTAAATACATTATTACTAGTGAGTCTGTTTCTAGTGGGCATCCCGATAAAATTGCTGATCAAATATCTGATGCTATACTTGATTATTATATATCGTTGAATCCAATTGTTCATGCTGCAATAGAAACTTTAGTAACTAAAAATAAGGTAATAATTAGTGGCGAAATTTGTGGTGTTAATGTTAATAACTCTGATATAGAATGTATAACTCGTCAAGTTATAAAAGATATAGGTTATGAACGAGATGGATTTCATTGGAATTATGTTGTTATTGAAATTTTAATACATGAACAATCGCAGGATATTGTTGCTGGAGTTAATTTTGGTAAAAATCAAGGTGCTGGTGATCAAGGTATAGTGTATGGGTATGCAATAAATGAAACTGAAACTTTTATGCCTGCATCGATTTTTTATTCTCATTTGATTTTGAAAAATATTATTTCTGCGGTAAAAAACTTTGAGATACCAAATCTTGGACCAGATGCAAAAACTCAAATTACATTATTATATGAAAATAATGTACCTGTTAAAGCATCTAATATTGTACTTTCAATACAACATTCTGAAGATATATCACAAAGTCAAATAAGAGATATTGTATATCCATATGTTAAGAATACTTTACCAGATGGATGGATGTGTTCTGATAGTGATTTTTTAGTTAATCCAGCAGGTAGATTTGTTATAGGTGGTCCAGTTGGAGATTGTGGTTTAACTGGTCGTAAAATTATGATAGATACATATGGTGGGCACATACCTCATGGCGGAGGTGCTTTTTCTGGAAAAGATCCAAGTAAAGTAGATAGATCTGCTGCTTATATGGCTCGTTACTTAGCAAAGAATGTTGTTTCTGCTAAACTAGCAAATCAATGTTTAGTTCAATTATCTTATGCTATTGGAATTTCTCACCCTATTTCATTTTATGTGAATACTTTTGGTACTGGAGTTGTAAGTGATGATATTATAAAAAGTTTTATAGAAAATAATATAGATTTATCTCCTTATGGAATTTGTAAACATTTAATGTTGCTTAATCCTATTTATAAAATTACATCTTGTTATGGTCATTTTGGAAGAATTCCTGGTGAAAATGGCAGCTTCTCTTGGGAAATGGAAGATTTTGCTTTAAAATTAAGAAATGAATTTTATTTAAACTAATAATTTTTATTCTATTTTGTAAAGTCAATAGATATATTGCATTTGTATATCATCGTTATGAAGATTTATTTAATTTTGCATAGTACTTTTTGTTTTGTAATTTTTTTATAATTATTTGTTAGTGTGAAATTACAATACCTGTTAGTTGTGTTATTTTATATCTTTTTAGTATTTATGTTGTGATTATATAAAATACTATTCCATTTTTTAAATTATCATTTACTAATAAGAATTTATTTATTGGATTTTTTTTCTAATAGTAATTTATAAGTATTTGTATTGTACTACATTGATAGTACATCATATTTTTTTATTGTTACTTATTACAGGGTTTTCTATGTTCAATTATTTTGTAAATGATCTTTAAATTTATGTTATTTGTAATGTTTAACTATATTCATTTTTAATCACTTACTAAGTTATACTTAAATACATGTTTAGTTGAGTATAGCTATTGGTAAGTGTGAGTGTTTTTATTATTTGTTCTGATTTAATATTTGAACTATTTATGCATTAAAAGATGTACTTTTCGTATTTAATATTTTTTTTAAATATGTAATAATTTTTTAGTATTTATACCGTATTGATGTTTATAAGACCATTCATTAAATTACACGTAAAATATATGTTTAGGATTATTGGTATTTTATAAGTAATGTAATTCTTTAGAATACTTTTATTATTGTATTGTTTTGAACTATTTGTGAATTGCTGTACTTACTAAATCGCATATTTCAATATGTATAATCATTTACATTATTTTTATTGGGTTTAGTATTACACAATTTTTTGAATTATAACTTACTACTTAAATTACTATATTAGCTTTATTTTATAAATGATAATTTCTATTATTTGTACTGCATTTAATGTTTTATTTTTTCTTTATAGATTACTAAATAATTTACGTTTTTTACTATAATGTAATTATTTTATTTTAAACATATTACAATCTTACATTTATACTGTCATTGATGTTGTAGAGTTAAACTTGCTAAATCATAAATTAGATGTATGTTTAATTTTATTAGTTATTGATTTTTATAAGTAATCTTTTATGAGTATTTCTGCTATTTGTACTGCATTTAGTGCTGCGCCTTTTCTTAAATTGTCGCTTACTAACCACATATTAAGACCATGTTTTACTGTGTTGTCTTTTCTTAACCTTGATACGTAAACTTCATCTTCGTGTACACAATCTAATGGTGTTGCATATCCTCCATCTTCTCTTCTATCAAGTATTAGAACTCCTGGAGCATTTTCTAATGCTTCATAAGCTTCTTCTTCTGAAATCTCAGAGAAAAACTCAACATTTACTGATTCAGCATGTGATACAAATACTGGTACTCTAACGCATGTTGCGCTTACTTCTATATTGCTATCTAGTATTTTTTTTGTTTCTACAGCCATTTTCCATTCTTCTTTTGTTGATCCATCTTTCATAAAAATGTCTATGTGTGGAATACAATTGAAAGCAATTCTTTTTGTAAATTGTTTTGGTGCAATGCTTTGATTCATAAATGTACCTTTGGTTTGTGAATAAAGCTCATCCATTGAAGATTTTCCTGCACCAGAAACTGATTGATATGTTGATACAACAACTCTTTTTATTTTTGATATTTTATGTAGTGGATGTAAAGCTAAAAGCATTTGTATAGTAGAGCAATTTGGATTAGCAATTATATTATGTTTATGGTATTGAGATATATCGTTTGGATTTATCTCTGGTACCACTAACGGTATTTCATCTTCCATACGAAATAAAGAAGTGTTGTCTATAACTATACATCCTTTATTTGCTGCTGTTCGTGCATATTGCTGTGATATTGAAGATCCGGCTGAAAAAATTGCTATATCTGTATCAAAAAAATCGTAACTATCTAAATCTTGAGATTCTAGTATTTTATCTCCGTAACTTAACTTTTTTCCTACAGATTTTTTTGATGCTAATGCTATAACTTCCTTTGCTGGAAATGATCTACTTGATAAAACGTTTAAAATAACTCTACCTACGTTTCCTGTAGCTCCTACTACTGCTATCTTGTAATTCATAGTTTTTTGTTTTATATTCCAAATGGTAGCAGAGAGCTTATAAGGTTTTTATTGTAGTCGGATGACTTTTTCAGTGCATCGTTGAATGCAGCTCTAATTAAGTCTTCTATTAGAATAGCCTTTTCTTGTAATAATGATGGATCTAATTTTACTTCAGTTACCTGGTAACTTACCATATTAGATACATTAATTTTTACAGATACTTTCCCTCCAAGTGATGAACCTTCAAAAATTTGAGGTTTTTGATGTTCTTGAAAGTCAGAAAACTTCTTTTTTAACATTTCCTGTAGGCTAGATAATTGATCACTAGAATACATATATTACTCCTTAGTTATTGTTCTTTTTTTATATTTTCTATGTTTACAACTTTTGCACCATCAAATTCTTGCAATATGTTGCAAACAGTTGAGTTAAAGCTTTGATTATAACATGTGTTGCTATTTTTATTTATATTAAAATTTTGTTCAATTGATATATTCCATTTTTTATTTGTTGAGCTATTAAGAAAATTTGATAGATCATTATGTAAATCTTTGGATAATGTATTATTGGCTTTTATATTTAGTATTCCGTCATTGTAATTTGTTATTTCTAAGTCGGATTCATATATTTGATTATATAAATCTTGCATGTTATTGACTTTTAATAATTCAAGTAATTCTTCTTTATAATTATCAGATTTGTTATTTGTTTTTATATTGTCTTGTATTTTATCTATTATTTGTTTTGGAGATGGTAATGGTGATAGGTAACATAATCTGATGATTAGCATATTAGCAGCATGTTTTGTACAACTAGATAACTTTACTTCTTGTATTCCTTTGAAAAGCATCTGCCATAATCTCGATAAAAATGTTGTAGATAAAATCTTATCATTTTTTATATGTGTTATGACATTATTGTCAGATAAAGAGTCATTGTTTTTTGTTATAGAGAAATAGCATATTTCGTAAATAATCTGCAACATGTTATCTAGAATTATAACAGGACTATATGAATTGCATGATTCTTCAAATTTTTTAAGTGCTTCTAAAGTGTTTCCTGTAACTAGTGGTTCTATTATTTCTAGCAGGGTATGTCTACTGACATATCCTAGCATTTCTTTTGTGCTTTTTTCAGATAGAACTTTATTACTATATATAGCAGCTTGTTCTAATATAGATAGTGCATTACGTATTGATCCATCAGCATTATCTGCTATTAGTTTAATGCTTTCTTCATCAGATGTTATATTTTCTTTTTCTGATATTGCTTTTAAATGCTTTATAAGTTTGTCTGTAGATATTTTTTGAAAATCAAATCTTTGGCATCTAGATATAATTGTTACAGGTATTTTTTTTACTTCAGTTGTTGCTAAAATAAATTTTACATAATGTGCAGGTTCTTCTAACACTTTTAATAGTGCATTAAATGCACTGTTAGATAACATATGTACTTCATCTATTATGTATACTTTAAATTTTGAGCTAATTGGCATGTAGCGTGAATTTTCTAAAATCACTTTTACATCTTCTATACTTGTATTACTTGCTGCATCTATTTCTATTACGTCTGGATGATTGAAATTTTTAATTGATATGCAATTTTGACATGTGTTACATGGATCAGATGTTGGTCCAAAAGCACAATTTAAACACATTGATATTATTCTTGCAGCGGTTGTTTTTCCAACACCACTAGTACCTGTTAAAAGTATTGATTCTGGTATCTTGTCTAGGTGAAATGCATTATGTAAGACGCGAACTAAAACTTCTTGTCCTATAAGATCCTTAAAATTACTAGGTCTGTACTTTAATGCGAAACTCATTTTAAAGTGGTAAAATAAAAAATGGGCAATACAACCCAAAGGGACAATGCTACGGCTGCTTTATTCCTAACCTGACCGACTTCACAAGGCCTTTGCTCATATTACCCTCTGCATTATAATTTAACTAAAAGAAATATCAAATAAAAATTTATAATTTGTTTTTCTATATGTTTATTATAGATATATGCATTATTTATTATGCATATCTTTTAAGTATAATAACCTTTCCATTGCTGCTTTTAAACATGAACTAATTGTTTTAGGTAAATCTAAATTTAGTACTTGCAGTGCAGCTTGTGTTATTCCACCACGACTTGTTATGGATGATATAATATTACTAATAGTAGTTTTTCTTGTTTCTAATAGTTTAGCACTTCCTATAAATGTTTGAGATACTAATTTAATAGCATCTTCTTCATTGATGCCTGCTTCTACAGTGTGTTTTACTAGTTCTTCTGCAAGAGAAAAGAAGAATGCAGGACCAGAACCAGTAATAGGAGATAATTTATCAAAAATATCTTCCTTTTGTATCCAATATATGAGTCCTGTATCGTTAAAAATAATTGATACTTTTTGTTTTTCATTATGTGATTCTTCTTCCATATAAGAAAGATTTACACTTTTACTCAATGACATTGCAATATTAGGCATTACTCTTATTATTGTTGCTGTATTTCCTAAACATTTTTTTAATAAATTAACGTCAATTCCAGCACATAAAGAAATAAAAGATGCAGATTTACTGTAGATTCCATAATTTGGCATTACATCAAAAATTTGTTGAGGTTTTATTGCTATTACAACAACTTGTGGAACAAAATCTCTGCTTATTTTTTCGTAATCCTTTACAAATGTAACTTTAGTTATACTGTTGAAGGCATCTCTTTTTGATAAGCTTGGTTGAACTACAATGACTTTTGATATTTGGGCATTATGTGACCATTTGTTTAGTAGTATGCTTCCTAAGTTACCACATCCTATTAATAATATATTCATTGTTTATTAGATAAGTGATCATTGTGATATAAATTTATAGCATATATAGTACTCAAATAAATTTGTAAATTACAAATTGTTTTTATAAAATTAGCATTTAGTTAATAAAGGGTGTTTTATGAAGTTGAATTCTGCTGTTATTTTATCTGGTTGTGGTCATATGGATGGGTCAGAAATCAGAGAAGCTGTTTTAGTTATGCTTGAGCTTGATAGAAATAATGTGAGTTTTAAGTGTTTTGCACCAAATAAAAATCAGAAACAAGTTATAGATCATCAAAAGAAAGAATCCGTAGAGGAAGTGAGAAATATTTTGGTTGAATCTGCAAGAATAGCAAGAGGGTCCATATATGATATAGAGCAAATAAATGTTGAAGAGTTTGATATGTTAGTAATTCCTGGTGGATATGGTGTAGCAAAAAATTTTTCTAATTTGTTTGATGAGGATAAACAAGGTGAAAGTATATTACCTGAGTTCAAAAATGCTGTGTGTAAATTTTATAATGCTAAAAAACCTATAGGAGCAGTTTGTATATCACCTGCAGTAGTGGTTGAAGTATTAAAAGATATTGCGAAGGTTAAAGTAACAATAGGAGAGGATTCTAATAATTTAATAGATAAATTGGGAGGGATTCATGTTGATTGTCCTACTATTAAATCTGTTCAAGATGATGTGAATAAAATATTTTCTTGTTCAGCATATATGAGAAATGATAGTCTTTATAATGTATATCTTGGAATACAAGATATGATATCATCTATGGTAAATTCTATAAAGTAGCTGATTTTAATTTATGTGTTGATCTACAAAGTATAAATTTATATTGTTTAAAGTTACTTAGTAAAAAATATGTTTTAGTTATATTTTATAATAATTAGTAAGTATTTTATTATAAATATGTTTAATTTTTCGTTTATTTTGCAATAAGATATACCTACAACAACAGGAGCAACAAAAACCATTGATTTAATAATACCAGAACTAAAAGGAAAACTTAATGGAACAGCTATACGTGTACCAACACCGAATGTATCTATGATAGATTTAGTATTTAATTCTATTAAATCAACTTTTATACTATGAGTTAGTACAGTTATGTAATTTACTAATCTAGTTTTGTATTAATTCTGATAATAATGATACTATATCTAACATTCTCATAGCAAAAGCCCATTCATTGTCATACCAAGCTGCTATACGGCATAGGTTGTTATCAGTAACACATGTTTCATTTGCATCTACTATTGAGCTATATGTACTATGGCAAAAGTCTATAGATACCAATTTTTTATCCGTTATGCTTATAACTTTGGAGTTTTGTGATGAATTTTTTATGATATCATTTATTTCATTAGCATTAGTTGATTTAACAGAATTAAATACTAAATCTATCATAGATACATTCGGTGTTGGTACACGTATAGCTGTTCCATTAAGTTTTCCTTTTAGTTCTGGTATTATTAAATCAATGGTTTTTGTTGCTCCTGTTGTTGTAGGAATAATGGACATCATACATGCTCTTGCTCTTCTTAAGTCTTTATGGTTATTATCAACTAAATTTTGATCATTTGTGTATGAGTGTACTGTTGTAATGAACCCATTTTTTATTCCTACAGTATCATTCATTATCTTTAAAATAGGTGCTATACAGTTTGTAGTACATGATCCAGCTGAAATTACATTGTGTTCTTTTTTTAGCATTTCATTATTTACACCATATACAATTGTTACATCAGAATCTTGTACTGGTGCTGATACTATAACTTTTTTTACTGTAGAGTTAATGTGTTGTATTGCTAAAGATTTTTTGTTAAACTTCCCTGTACATTCTAGTACAATATCTATGTTATGTTTTTCCCAGAAAATGTTTTTTGGTTCTTTTTCAATTGATAGTGGAATTTTTTTATCGTTGATTATTATATAACCTTCTTCTGATTCTACATTATATGGAAATTTTCCATGTACAGAATCGTATTGAATAAGGTGTGCATGTATTTCTGATGATGTAGATCCGTTTAATGCAGATAATTCTATTGATGATTGTGTGTTTTCATATATTGCCCTTATTAAACATCTTCCTATACGTCCTAGCCCGTTTATTCCTATTTTCATAGATCTAACCTTTATTTTTTATATAATTATAGATATACTTATTACATTCTGTTACTTTATTTAGTATACAGTTATATAATTTCATAAAACTGAAAAAGTTAATAGCTTTTTGTTTTTTCTGATTTATAATATAAACTTGTGTTGCCGTATCTTAATATTAGGTTTAGTTGTGCATTTTTTATAGGAATAGTGAGGTGAAATAATTGATATGTTAGATAATAGTAATAAAAAAGGTAAAGGCATAGCTGAAGAGCAATTGTTAAAAACCCTTAACTATAGTTTATACAAATTAAATAGTCAAGACGTGACTAGAAAAAAAATTGTCCTGGCTGTATCTTTACTTTATGCATTAGTTTTTGCTTCAGGTGCTATTTTACAGTCAGGGATTCTGGGTATAAGTAAGGAAAATACAATTTTTCTTGGTTGTCTTGTTGAATTTGTAGCTTTGCTTTTATGTATATCTTTTCTTGTTACAGGTTTATATAATGTTTTGTATATAGAAAAAGAGAGAAAAAAATTAAATGAAAAAATAAAAAAGTGTAAAGGACAATATGATACAGTATCTTTTAGCAATGATGTTGCAGAGTTTTGTGATGGTCATGCAAATAAATTTGATTTAACTGGTGGATTCCTTACCACTATTATGCAAGCAGTTGCTGTATTTAGTTTAATGGTTACAACAATGTTTGATGTAACCAAGATTCCTTATGGTACTGCATTTAATTTGCAAGGGATTGTAGATACTGTAGGGAATATATTTTTCTTAATCGCTGCAAGTATGTTTTTAATTTCTTATTTAATTAGATGTAAGAATAGTAAGGATAGGGATGGTAGATCTTCAGGTAGTCCTGCTCAAGCATTTATTTTTAGTAGTATATTTTTTGGTACTTTTTTGATTTTTGCTGGGAAAGTACTGCTTTCTTTTGAATGTAGAGCTGGCGCAATGTATACAAATAGTCTTGGTCCTTTTGGTATGGATGCATTGCCATTAGGGTTTATAACTCGTTGTATTGGTATGATGATATTTTGTACAGGATATGCATTAATGTTACATTTCAGCATTAAATCTAATAAAGAATTATCAGCAAAAGTACAAATTGATGATGAACAATATATTGCTTCTGGTATGGAAGAAAGTTACGTTCAACATTTTTCAGATAAAGATCAAATCTTATCTGGTTCATGATAAATTAATATTGATATTTTTATATTTTTTGTTATAATTAATTGGCTTAAATTTTTTCTAAAGTGGAGTATTTATGGATAATTACAGTAATGTACGTTTTCAAAGTGCTTACTATAGTGTTGGTCTGAGGAATTATCTAGTGAAAGTATATAACTACATGGCTATGGCTTTAGGATTAACTGGTATAGTGGCGTTTTTTGTTTCTTCATCTTCCGCTCTTATGTCTGCGATATATAATACTCCTTTACACTGGGTAGTTATGTTTGCTCCTATAGGGTTAGTTTTTTTAATGTCGTATAAATTAAATGTTTTCAGTTTTCAAACTGTACTGACGGTATTTTTTAGCTTTGCAGCATTGATGGGTGTTTCCATTTCTTATATATTTCTAGTGTATACTTCAGCAAGTATTGCAAAGGTGTTTTTTATATCATCTTCTATGTTTGGTATCATGGCCTGGTATGGCAATGTTACCAAGAAGGATTTGTCTCAATTTGGAACGTTCTTATTTATGGGACTTGTGGGAATAGTTCTTGCTTCTTTAGTTAATTTATTTTTGCATAGTGGCCCATTGCATTTTGCTATATCAATTGTTGCAGTAGTTTTATTTACTGGTATGACTGCATATGATGCTCAAAGAATTAAAGATGTGTACTATAAGTTCAATGATGGAACTGATGTTTCTGTCAATAAAATGGCTATATTAGGTGCAACTACTTTATACTTTAATTATGTTAATATATTTTTAAGCTTATTGAATCTACAAGGTGAACGTAGATAGTTTTTATGCAGTTTATGGTATATAATTGCAATTTAAATATAATTCTGTTGACTTAGTTTTTTTAGAGAAACTAGCTCATTTTGTTGCTTTAAATTTAAAAAAGTGTGACTCTGTTTCTTTAGTTGGTGATTTAGGTGTTGGTAAAACTGCTTTTGTTAGGTTTTTAGTTAATACGTTAATTCCATCTGAAGATGTGAGTAGTCCTACTTTCAGTATTATTAATGAATATCATTCTAGTGAATTTATAATATACCATGTTGACCTTTATAGGATTAATTCTTTAAGTGAAGTATATGACTTAGGTTTAGATTGTATTTGTAATAACGGTATTTGTATTGTAGAGTGGCCTAACTTATTAGATAGCATATTAAATTTTAATTTAAGAATAAATATAAACTGTTCTATAAGAGAAAATCTTAGAGATATTGAAGTTATTACCAATGATAGTGATTGGTATAATGCTTTTAAGAAATTCATACATCAAAATAATTGAAGATAGCAATATGTTAATGTTCTTTTATTAAATTAGAAACAGTAATTAATTAGTGTAACTTGAACTGTTTTATAGGTTGTTTCAAGAAAATTGGATGAAATAAGTACATAAAGTTCTAACTAAGTATATATCATGTTGGAATACTGAAAATTACAATTATAAGATTATAAAACGCAAGTAAGTGATGTATAAAATTTTATGCACTATTTATTATTGGTAACTGATCTAATATGATGAATGATTAAGTCACTGTATTTATAAACTATATAACTTTACATTTTAGTAAATAGTAGATTATTTAAAAATAATTAAAAAAGAATTATCCACTATTGCACTTCATAATACTGAAAGTTACAAGTAATATCATAATAGGAAAATTTTTATATTTTCAAAGTGATATATTATTTATTGTGAAAAAATCAAATGCTATTGGAAAATATGTATAATTAATATCATTATTGTTGTTATCAAATTCAAGTGTTAAAAACATACTTAAATCTATGAAAAAAGAATATTATCAATAGTAAGAAAATATCATATTACATTAGTAATAAACTTTCTTAGATAAAAATATTATTGTAGAATTAAAGTAGAAAGTACTTATATTTCAATAATAACGTTAGACTATTAGTATGGTATTTTTATTAACATTTCAAAAAATAATCTACTCCATTTTATGGATTTTTGACTTTAGAAATTACTGTTAAATATAAAATTTTTTGAAAATGTGTGGTATTAGCTGAAATATTTCACAAAAATAATAAATTGTTTATAAATGCTAAGTATTGATATTTCAATTATGTAACTGTATAGGTTATTGATATTTAAACTTACTTATTTGCAATATTATTTCAGTAAAATTATAATTGTTTATTGTAGAGGTGCAAATGCTTACAATGAAATAAAGTTATTTATGTGTACTAAATTATTGATGTTTTAGTTATGTAGTGACTATATGGGTTGTAAAATCTAAAACTTGCTTTGAATATAGAAATTTATAACTTGGAATTCATGATATTGACTCAGGATATATTATTTGTGAATACTATAGTGTAATGAATATAGTAACTAAGTGTAAGTTGTGGATTCTTTAAGACTTAGTTTGGTGGTATATAGTTTACTGTCGAACTACATAATATTAATCAGATGTTCATTAATAAATGTTTTATAAACACTGAAGCTTATTGATATTTGAGATAAGGTTATAGGTTTTTAGCACTAGAATTTACTGATAGTTGATGTGACTGTGATAGTTTTTATATGAGGCATAATATTAATTACATTCACAGTTTATAAACACTGAAACTTATTGATATTTGAGATAAGGTTATAGGTTTTTAGCACTAGAATTTACTGATAGTTGATGTGACTGTGATAGTTTTTATATGAGGCATAATATTAATTACATTCACAGTTTATAAACACTGAAACTTATTGATATTTGAGATAAGGTTATAGGTTTTTAGCACTAGAATTTACTGATAGTTGATATGACTGTGATAGTTTTTATATGAGGCATAATATTAATTACATTCACAGTTTATAAACACTGAAACTTATTGATATTTGAGATAAGGTTATAGGTTTTTAGCACTAGAATTTACTGATAGTTGATGTGACTGTGATAGTTTTTATATGAGGCATAATATTAACTACATTCACAGTTTATAAACACTGAAACTTATTGATATTTGAGATAAGGTTATAGGTTTTTAGCACTAGAATTTACTGATAGTTGATGTGACTGTGATAGTTTTTATATGAGGCATAATATTAACTACATTCACAGTTTATAAACACTGAAACTTATTGATATTTGAGATAAGGTTATAGGTTTTTAGCACTAGAATTTACTGATAGTTGATGTGACTGTGATAGTTTTTATATGAGGCATAATATTAACTACATTCACAGTTTATAAATACTGAAACTTATTGATATTTGAGATAAGGTTATAGGTTTTTAGCACTAGAATTTACTGATAGTTGATGTGACTGTGATAGTTTTTATATGAGTGCATAATATTAACTACATTCACAGTTTATAAACACTGAAACTTATTGATATTTGAGAGTAAGGTTATAATGTTTTAACACTACTGTTAATTAGTGAAATTTGTGACAGAGTGTCATTTGCATGCATAGTATTAAACTCAATGTTTAAATATGTTTTATGGATACTAAAGTTTTGAAAATTATTAACTTTTTATTGTGAATAAAACAAATATAAGTTGTATGCCTAATATATTATTTTTGATTTACTAATGTGTCTTGAAAATGTAAAGCAGGTTATAATGCTACGGTAAGTACAGTTGTTAGTGACTTCAATATTGCGTTAAGATATTCTGTAATATTTGTAACAATAAATCTTTTACTAAAATAATGAACAGTTTTTTTTAGTATTTTTCTTTCAATGACATATATTGTAGATAATACTGACTATCATGTAAGGATTTTTATCATATTCTGTTTTATAGCAAATGCAAAAAATACTGTGTACTATAATAAATGAAATTTCTATAAAAATTCTATCCTATAAGTTGAAGAGTTTAAATTATTAAAACAGTGTAACAAATGTGTTGTTGCCTTAGGATTTATGCTTTAACTCTTGGTTTATAGAAGGAAATAAGAATACTATAACTTAGGTATTATAGTATTCTGTAGATGTTTATTTGGCAGTTAACACCATATTAATCAGATTTCCTTCCTTTTTTAGTAAATTTTCTGGCTTTGCAATGTCAGAAGTGTCCTTTATGAGTCTTTCTATAATCTCCATTCCAACTTCTGGGTGGAGTATTTCTCTTCCTATAAATCTGAGTGATATTTTTACTTTATCGCCTCTTTCTATAAAACTACGTAACATGTTTAGTTTTACATTATAGTCATTATCTCCAATATTAAGTTTGAACTTAAGTTCTTTTACTATGATGGTTTTTTGTTTCTTTTTTGAATCACTTATTTTCTTTTTATGGCTATACCTGTATTTACTGTAGTCGAATATTTTACATAGAGGATATTCATCATCATGTACTATTTCAACTAGATCTAAATTAACAGCTTTAGCTCTAGATAAAGCGTCTTCAATATCTACAACTCCAATCATAACACTATTTTGATCAACAAGTTTTACTTTTTTTTCTGTAATCATTTCGTTGATCCTGTTTTTATTAGAGAATTTATTTGTTTTCAAATCTTACACTCCTGACTAAAAATTACTAGATGCTAACACAAGTTAATAATGTTTTCAACGCTTTATCAATAGGCATTACTTGCTGTGTATTTGATTCTAAATAACGTATAGATACAGAATTTTCATTAACTTCTTTTTTCCCTACTATCCAAAACACAGGTATTTTTTTGTGAATGTGATTCCGTATCTTGTAATTTATTTTTTCATTTGTAGCATCAAGCTCAACTCTTATGTTATGTTCTTCAGCTTTTGTTTTTAAAGAATTAGCATATTCGATTGATTCTTCACTTATAGTTAATATTGATAATTGTGTAGGAGCTAACCATATTGGAAATTTACCTGAATGGTGCTCAATTAGTATTCCTATAAACCTTTCAAATGTGCCTAAAATTGCACGATGTAGCATTATTGGATGATGTTTTTTTCCATCACTACCTACATAGTATGCGCCTAATCTTTCTGGTAGCACAAAATCCATTTGTAAAGTTCCACATTGCCATTCTCTACCTATAGCATCTTTGAGTACAAATTCTAATTTTGGTCCATAAAATGCTCCATCTCCAGGATTTAAAACATAATTTAAATTAGCAGCTTCAACTGATTTTTTTAATGCTGATTCAGCTCTATCCCATGTTTCATCGCTACCAGCTCTATTTTCTGGACGGTCTGAAAATTTTACTAATATGTTAGTGAATCCAAAATCTTTGTATACCTCCATTAATAAGTTACAAAATTTTAATGCTTCAGAGATAACTTGACTTTCTGTACAGAAAATGTGTGCATCATCTTGAGTAAAACCACGCACCCTCATTAATCCATGTAGTGCTCCTGATGCTTCATATCTATGACATATTCCAAATTCTGCCATACGTATAGGTAAATCACGATAACTTCTAATTTTTGAGTTGAAAATTTGTATATGACATGGACAATTCATTGGTTTTATTGCTAAAACTTTGTCTTCTGCTTCACTTAAGAACATATTTTCACGAAACTTATCCCAATGTCCTGACTTTTCCCAAAGCTCTTTGTTTAGAAGCATAGGAGTTTTTACTTCTATGTAACCGTTGGTTTCTAGTTTCTTTCTTATGTAGTTTTCTATGGTTCGGTAAATAGTCCAGCCTTTTTTGTGCCAAAATACTTGACCACATGCTTCATTTTGAATGTGGAATAACTCTAGTTCTTTTCCAATTTTCCTATGGTCTCTCTTTTCTATTTCTATTAGGTTATTCAAATATGATTTTAGTTCTTCTTCATTACGCCATGCTGTACCATAAATTCTTTGTAATTTCTCATTACTTGAATTACCTTGCCAATAAGATCCAGATACTTTTGTTAATTTAAAAGATTTTGATGTTTTTGTTGAAGGTGCATGTGGACCACGACACAGGTCAATGAAATTTCCTTGTTTGTAAACAGTGATATTTTCATTGTTTGGAATTTTGGATATTATTTTAACTTTGTAATCTTCTCCTATGCTAGAAAAAAACTTTATCGCTTCTTCTCTAGTCCATACTTCACGTATAAAGCTTTCGTTTTTGTTTATAATTTCTATCATTTTTTTTTCTATTATCTCTAGGTCATTACTAGAAAAGTTATGTTCTGTTGCGAAATCATAATAAAAACCATCTTTAATAGTTGGACCAATTGTTATTTGAGTATCTGGAAAGATTTCTTTTACTGCTTGTGCCATGATATGTGCAGTATCATGGCGTATAATTTCGAGACCTTCTTCGCTATTTGTTGTTATGACTTCAAAAGTACAGTTTTCTGTAATTTCTCTTGATAAATCGTAAGATTCTCCATTTACTTTTACAGCTATTGCTTTATTTTTTAATTCTGGAAATAGATCAGCTACTACATCGTATCCTTTGATTCCACGATGAAATTGCTTACATAGATTGTTATTGAAATAAATATTTATCATCTTACATTAACCATAATTAAACATATAATTTTAAAGTACATAACCAATGTTTTGTTATTATATCTTATTTGTTTATGTATTACATTATAAACTTGTATAATAATTTAAGAATTTTTTTATTCTACTAAATGTATTTTTAATAATGATATCTTTGCAATTTTTATAACTAATTATATTGATTAAAGAACTTTATAGGTTTTAGGTTTATGGAAATGTAAGTATAATTTCTAATACTAGTAGTATATTTATTATATTTTGTTAACAGTTGTATAACACAATTTGTTTATTTTTAATTGTTTCACTACTTGTTAAGTGATATAAGTTTGTTTGTTGTTTATATAATGTTATTACGTGATAATAAAACAAGAAATATTAGAAAAAGCTAAAACATGTGTTTTAAAACTAGTAGAAAATAATTCTAAAATAGTAATAGCTGAATCATGTACAGCAGGATTGATGTCTTTTTTGTTATCTTGTATTCCAGGAGCATCAAAAGTATTAGATTGTAGTTTTGTTGTATATTCGAATGAAGCTAAAGCTAACATTTTAGATATTGATAAAGAACTTATTGATAAATGTGGTGCTGTGAGTTCAGAAGTATCTATTTTAATGTCAGTTGGTGCTTTAAAAAATTCAAGAGCTAATGTGTCTATCTCGATTACTGGGTTTGCTGGTCCTGATGGTGAGCAAGTGGGATTGGTTTATGTAGGTTATGCTTCAAATGTTGATAGTGATTATAAAAAGTGTTGTTTTAGTGATAATATGAGTAGAAATGAAATACAAATGTTATCTGTGAATGCAGCTATGGATTTTCTATTATACAAAATAAAATAGAGGTTTTATCATTAAAAACTTGGAATATGTAGAGTAAATAGCGTACAGTAATACATATTTTATCTTTACTATAAAGAAAGTATATGACAATTAAAAATATTTCTTAATAAAAACTTTAATTTATTACAATGCAAACTTGTAAAATACCTTAGCAAATGAAATATATAGAAGTAATACACTATGTTTTTACTGCAATGAATACACAACATCATAGCCTTAAAATGCTGTGCAATTTGCAAAATTAAGAAGCATGTCTTGCAACATTACTGCGTTCTTTTATTCTTGCAGATTTACCAAATAGACTCAGCATATAATAAAGTTTTGCTCTACGTACTTTACCAAATTTTACTACTTCTATGGATTCTACTGTAGGGGAATATAAAAATACTTGCAATTGTATACTTTCATTGTAGCTTATTTTTCTTAAAGTAAAAGAAGAGTGTAAACCGTTATTTCTTCTTTTTATGCATACACCTTCAAATACTTGTATACGTTCACTTACTCCATCAAAGATTTTCATGCTTACTCTTAGTGTATCACCTGCGCTAAACTTTGGTATTTCTTTATTGGACAACAATTTCATCTGTTGTTCATTGAACTCCTTAAGCAAATTACTCATATATATCTCCATTTATTGTATCAGTTAATTCAGGACGCCTTTGCTTCGTTATACAATAAGATTGGTTGGCTTTCCAAAGATTAATCTTTTTGTGATTTCCAGAGAGTAAGATATCAGGAACTTCTAATCCTCTCCATTTTGCTGGACGTGTGTACTGAGGGTACTCTAATTGATTATTTAAAGTAAAGCTCTCATCACATATACTTTGTGTATTATTAACTACTCCAGGTATAAGCCTGACACAAGCTTCTATGAGAACCATGCAAGCAACTTCTCCACCTGATAATATATAATCTCCAATACTTATTTCGTGAAAATCATAAAAATCTAAAATTCTCTTATCTATTCCTTCAAAGCGACCACATAGTACAGTTATATTAGAAAAATGTGTTAATTGTCCAGAAATATCTTGATTTAATTTTACTCCACTAGGAGACATGTATATTAGTTTTGTATTTTTATTTTTACTCAATACTTCATCTATTGCTGAACCTATAACATCTGCTTTCATTATCATACCAGGTCCGCCACCATAAGGTTTATCATCTACTGTTTTATGTTTGTCTTTTGCAAATGACCTTATATCAATAACATTTAGATTCCAAATACCTTTATTTAAAGCTCTTCCTATTACTGAATAACTTAGTGGACCTGGAAACATTTCTGGAAATATAGTTAGGACGTTAACATTAAGTGTCACTGCTATTCCCTATAGTTTCTGGTAAATTTATTATTATATATTTTTCTTTAATGTTTATATAAGGGAATATGTTTTTTGTAAAAGGTAACATAGTACTTTTTTTAGAATTGGAAAGACATATTTCTATAATATCACAAGATCCAAAATTATGAATTTTCTTTATATTTCCATAAACTTTGTTGTTTTCCAATATGACATTCAATCCTATTAAATCATTGTGGTAGAATTCATCATTATTTGTAAGGTTTGGTAGTTTGTCTTTTTCTATGAAAAGCTTTTTATTTCTTAGTAAATCTGCATCATTTCTTGATACTATGTTTTTGATTTTTGCAATTATTATATTTTGTGATATGACAGATACTATACTTATCTTATATGTATTTGTTCCATCAGTTAACATTCCATAAGATGTAAAATCTTCTGGACTTTCTGTAAAAGTTCTTATCTTTACATGTCCACTAATTCCATGAGATGATGTGATCACACCAAGACATATTAGGTCGTTTCTCATTTTATATGTATGTAATACGATTCAATATTATAATATGGTATATAAAATTATCTCAGTTGTAAATTTTTAGAATCATTTTAATTTTAGTTGGTGTGTTTTGAATTAAAAGACTTTATATTGGATTTTTTAATTTATCTAATATTGAATTAAATTGTTGTTGATTATTGTATTTTATAACAATATTTCCCTTGTGATTTAATCCTTTTATTTTAATTTTTAGTTTTAACATTTCAGATAGTGAATTCTCTAATTCTGTGAAGTTTTCTAAGATTTTATTTCTGTGTGGTTTTTGTAAGTTTTTGATTAGTAATTCAGTTTGTCTTACATTTAAGTTTGAAGAAATAATTTTTTGTGCTATTTCTTCTGGATTCTCTATATTTATTAAAGCTCTAGCATGTCCAAATGATATGAGTTTATCATTCACCATTGATTTTATAGAAGGTGGTAAAGATAGTATTCTTATCATATTTGTAATATGACTTCTACTTTTACCTAAAATAGAAGCTAAATCTTCGTGTGTATAAGAAAAAGTATTGATTAAATTAGAGTATGCTTCTGCTTCTTCTATAGGTGTTAAATCTTGTCTTTGTATATTTTCTATAATTGATAATTCTAAACACTGACTATCACTTATTTCTTTTACAATTACGGGTACTGATTTTAATTTTGCTAAAATGCTGGCTCTCCATCTTCTTTCTCCTGCTATTATTTCATAACCTTTTTTGTGTGGATTTTTCCTGATAATAATTGGTTGTATTATGCCGTGTTTAGAAATAGATTCTGCTAGTTCTTTAAGTGATGCTTGATCAAAAGTTTTTCTTGGTTGTGATGTACTAGGGTTTAATAAGTTTATTGGCATTGTTAAGTGATTGCTAGTATTAATGTTATTACTGGTGTTATTGTTGATTTCTAAATTACTATTTCCTATTAACTCAAAAATGCCTTTTCCTAGTCTTTTTGTCATTTTAAATACCTATTATTTTTTTTGTTTTTTTAGGATTTCTTTTGCTAGATATATATATGCTTGTGAACCTGCGCATTTGAAATCATATATAATAGCAGGTTTTCCATGAGATGGAGCTTCAGATAATCTAACATTTCTAGGAATTACTGTTTTATATACAGATTCTTTTAAATACTTTCTAATATCTTCTTCTACTTGTTCACTTAGCTTATTTCTTTTATCATACATAGTTAGAATAATTCCTTCTATTGATAAAAGTGGGTTGAGATGTTTCTTGACTATTTCTATGGTTTTTATTAAATGGCTAAGTCCTTCTAAAGCAAAAAATTCACATTGTAGTGGAATCATAATAGAGTCTGCTGCTATTAATGCATTTACTGTTAGTAGTCCCAAAGAAGGTGGACAGTCGATAAAGATATAGTCGTATGAATTTTTTACTTCGGACAAAGATTTTTTTAAAATAAATTCTCTTTGTTGTACTTGTGTTAACTCAACTTCTGCTGCAGATAGGTCTACTGTTGATGGTAATAAATGTAAGTTTGGTATTTCAGTTGTGACAACAGCTGATGATATAGGTAGATTATTGATTAATACTTCATATACTGTATTTGTTCTTTGTTCATATGTTATTCCAAAACCAGTACTGCTATTACCTTGAGGGTCTAAATCTATAAGTAAGGTCTTTTTATTTACTATAGAAAAAGCTGTTGATAAGTTTATACTAGTTGTTGTTTTCCCAACACCACCTTTTTGATTTACTATTGCAAAAACTTTGCTCATACAGATAATTTACATTTTTTTTAATTATATATTAGATGAAACTACTGTCACTGAATTTTTTATTTTAAGTATTGTATATTAGGATATGATACAAAATTTGCAAGATGAATGATTTTTGTTTTAATTTTTTGAGTAAATCATAAGATTTTTTTGTTACTGGTTTATATAATCATTCATTAATATATTGATATAATGGTTCTTTGTGTTTGTAAATGAAATAATAAGTGAGTAACATAATGTTTTTTTATTCCTAGTTTGTATAGTAATTTAACAGATTCCGTTATATTTGTATATTGAGTAGATGATGTTTAGTTATCATAATATGAAGTAATAAATGAGAAATATAGATCTTATTAATTGAATCTTTTGTTTGAGTGTTTATGTTTCACGTGAAACATAAGGGTTTTTTATTCCTAATTTGTCTAATAACTTAATTTCAATAGATTCCATTATATATTGATCTAATGGTTCTTCATGATCGTAATCTAAAATATGTAATAATCCATGAATCAACATATGAGAAGTATGATGTTCTATTGGTATATTAAGATCAACTGATTCATTCATAAGTACATCTAATGAAATAAAAATTTCTCCTAGATAACAATTTTTATCTAATTTATTGTATGGAAATGATAAAACATTTGTTGGTTTGTTTTTTTTTCTATATTCATAGTTTAATTGCTGTAATAATTTGTTATTTGCTAATACGATAGAAATTATAGGTTTGTACTCATAAATATTTAAATCTATTAGGGAAGTATTGATAATATTTTTCACGAAACTTTTTGGTTTTCTTATTACATTATACCACTTTTTGTAGTAAACATTAATTTCAATCACAATGCAGTTTCTCCTAGTTGTAAAATGCAATACCACTCTTGTTCTGTTATTGGAGAGACTGATAATCGTGGTTGTTTTAAAACAATCATATTTTTTAATGTAGAATTTGATTTTATATCTTTCAAAGATACTGTTTTATTTAATTTTTTATTTGTCTTTACTTCAACTACGCCAAACTTATTGTTTATGTCAGTAATGTAGAATTCTTTATATATAGCTACTATTCCTATTATTACTTTTTCTTTTCCAGAATGATAAAAAAAAGCAAGATCATTATATTTCATTGCTTTTAAATAGTTCTGTGCTTGATAGTTTAATACGTTATCCCACACAGTAACTTTATCATGCACCATATTATCCCAAGAAAAATCTTTAGGTTCTGTTTTTAAGAGCCAATAAGACATTGCACCTTATTTTTTTCTTAAAAAAGTTGGAATATTAAGTGATTCTTCATCCCAGAATTCGTTCTTATTGAATTGTGCTTTATAGGCTGATTCATATATTTTGTTGTTAGATACTTGATTTTCTATGTTATCTTGTTTCCTAATATGATTTATAGAATTAATCATATCTTGTCCTGGATCACTAGGTTTATAATAAGCAATTTCATTGTCTGATGGGTTAAAAGATTTATTTGATATTTCAGATAACTTATTATCTTGAGTTTCTTTGTTTTTAAGTGTGCTTTTGTTTTGTATGACTACTTCTTCATTATCTATCCCAGTTGCTAAAACAGATACTCTGATCTTTCCTTCACTTTCTTTGTTGAATGTTGATCCAAATATTATATTAGCATGGCTATCTACTTCTTCTCTAATGCGATTTGCAGCAGCATCAACTTCGAATAGTGTCATATCTAATCCACCAGTTATGTTGATTAATATTCCTTTTGCTCCTTTCATTGAAATATTATCTAATAGAGGATTAGATATAGCTGCTTCAGCTGCTAATATGGCTCTATTTTCTCCTTCTGCTTCTCCTGTACCCATCATTGCTTTACCCATCTCGCTCATTATTGCTCTAATATCAGCAAAATCTAGGTTGATAAGCCCTGGCATTACCATTAAATCAGTTATACCACGAACACCTGTATGAAGTACAGTGTCTGCAAGCTTGAATGCATCTGCAAATGTTGTTTTATCGTTAGCAATCCTGAATAGATTTTGGTTAGGGATTACTATCAATGTGTCAACATACCTTTGGAGCTCTTCTAATCCAAGCTCTGCTGTTCTCATACGGTGTGCACCTTCAAAATGAAAAGGTTTAGTGACAACTCCTATAGTTAGAATCTTGTTTTCTTTTGCAACTTTGGCAATTACAGGTGCTGCACCTGTTCCTGTTCCACCACCCATTCCAGCAGTTATGAACAACATATTGCTATCTGAAATTTCTTCGATAATTTCATTTATTGATTCTTCTGCAGCTCCTCTACCTACTTCTGGTAGTGACCCTGCACCTAACCCTTTTGTTAATCCGATACCTAATTGAATTTTCTTTTCTGATAAAGAAAGCTCTAATGCTTGTGCATCTGTGTTTGCTACTACAAAGTTAACACCATGTAGATTGGACTGTATCATGTTATTAACAGCATTACCTCCAGCACCACCTACACCAAAAACTGTAATTCTTGGTCTTAATAGGGATTGATCTGGTAAACAAATATTTAAAGACATACTGAACACATAATAACGATAACTTAATATACTACGTCAATTAAATAATGCAAATAATTTGATAGATATAAAATAAATTAAGTATGTATATTTAACTAATAATAAATTTATATAAATATATAGTTGTTTCTATTGGTAATTTATAGCGTAATAGTTACTCAGTGGAAGTATTGAAATTAGTTTGAACTAAAATATATATAGTGGAATTAAGATAAATATTGTATGTGATATTTAATATATTACAGTGCTAAAGAAGTAATAGAGTGTGAATACGTAAGAAGTTGTAATACGTAATTATTATATAAGAATAAACTTTATATAGGTTTGTTTACAACTGTATAATACTTGTGTGTGTTTATTAACATATTGTAGGTTATGTTATGAATAATGGTTATAATTATCATTATCATGCACATCAGGTTGACTTTTTGATTCAAAAAAGTGACAGTCCTAATATTGATTTTTATCATGGTGTTTTACATTTTAATGATGAAGATAGCAGGTACTTTGCTACTGCGGAGGTCATTAATGATTTGACAGGAGATAAAGGTACAATAAATATACTTGAATATGAAGACGGTATGTACTATGATGACGGGCATATTGCTAAATGTGATTTGGGAATTTTGCTTGAGCATTATGATTCTGTGAAATCTATTAATGAAGTTACATCAATTAATAGGGCTTTTCTACCTACTCTTCTTGGGAATTTAGATCAATTACTTATTGATCCATCTAAAGTAGATGCTAATGAAGCTGCTATTACTGTGCTTATACATAATGGTGTAAATTCTCAGATGATTTCTTTGGTGTGAATAATGAAGATAATCAAGTTGAATTATTAGAACTGTAAATGTAAATAATAAGTAGGTTTTTGTTATACTTCATTATTTTGTATGTAAATTGTATATGCCCACTGGAGGTTTTGAATTATTTAATAATTTAAACTCTAGTGTCATTATATTTAAGTATAAGCTTGTTATTGATAATTTGTATGTTGCAGGTTTTTTCTTCTATCTCGTTAAACATAAGTTAAATGTAATAAATATCTGGTATTTTAAATTAATAAAGTATATAGTTAATATATTAATATATTTTTTTAATAGAGTTTTATTATGGGTTTATATTATAATGAATATCAGAATGATCATCAGATTGATTTTTTAATTCAACAAAATGGCCATTCTAATGTTGATATTTATCATGGTACATTACATATCAACGGTAATGAAGGTAAATATTATGCTAGTGCATCTATTGTTAATGATTTGACAGGTGATAAAGGTACGATAAATATACTAAATCATGGTGTAAAAGGTATTTATAGTAATGAAAGTCCTAAATGTGATTTAGAAATTACTCTTGAACATTATGATCCTGCTAGTTCTGATAATATTATTACTTCAATTAATAAGAGTTTTATTGTTTCTGTATTTAGTAATTTACAGGATTGTCTGTTAATTGACTCACATAATCCATTGCTAATGGATCCATCTAAAGTAGAACAAATTAATAAAGAACCTGTTATTGCTGTGCTTGTGCACGATGGTATAGATACTAAAAAGATAAGAGATTCTTTCTTTAATGAAAAACCTGAAAATAAAGAACATAAAGCAGGTGGATGTACTTATGTTTATTCTCATGGCAAAACGGAAACTAAATGTGAGTGATAAATAATTTTCTTATAGAAATATTGTAGAGAGTTATTGCTTATTTGAATGATTGAAGTTTTGTGTTAATACATTGATATTTATTACATTGCTTTTTTCTACTGTTTATATCTATTAAGTGTAAGTAACGTAATTTGTAGTCTAGGGTATTATATTGTAAGTGAGGATTTATTATATTAATGCTTTTAGATAATTATTTAATTTATAGGAGGTGTTTATGAGTATAGATTATGATTCATGTCAGATTGACTTTTCAATTCAGAGAAGTGGTCATCCTGGTGTTGATGTTTATCATGGTATTATGCATGTTAATGAAGAAGGAAGTAGTTATTATGCTAGTGGACATATTGTTAATGATTCAGGAAATGAAGGGATAGTCAATATAATTAAGTACTGTAATAGAGGTATTTATAATGATGAACATTGTACTGAATGTGATTTAGAGGTTATTCTTGATGATCCTAATAGTAGTAGATATGTGTTTCATGTAAGTAAGGATGACACTTGTTTGATGTGTGATGAACGTAATATATTATCAATGATGAAACCTTCTAGGAAGGTACAAATTCAAAATGATGCTGTTGTTGCTTTAGATATATATGGTTGTAAAAACACTTAAAATGATTGAGTGTTTTTAATAATAAATATACACAAGAATAATCAATTAGTGTCTATTTTTGTTCAATATAATTACGTGTAAATGATTAGTTATGTATTGTTTATGTTTAAAAACTATTTGCTATATGTATTAAGTTAGCGATTAATCATGTGCATAATAAAAAACTTTTAATTTATTATAAACTCAAATATTAATTAAGTATTGTTGTTTTATAATTTGTTGTAGTAGTAGTTTATATTGTATGCTACTAAGGTTTATATAGATACTTTCTATATCAAATACAGTTGTAGTATATCTTTAAATGTTATACATATTAAGCGATTTTTGCTATTAAGTGATGAGAAGTATATTAGTGTTAATGTTGTTATTTTAGTTCTCATAATTCAGTGATTCTAATAATGACAGAGTATGTTTTTATATTAGTTATTATTATGAACCAAAATTAATTGCATATGATTCAATTTTTTGAATATTATAAGTACTAGATATGTTATTTTCATAGTTGATAATAGCATTGAGATTTTCATTAGAGTTAAACAATAGTTGTTGTTTTGTTGCTATTATAATAATAATTTTTATATTCTGAATTTGTTATTGTTTAATGTATAGTCTTCAGAAAAAGTAACTTATGATTTTGTTAT
The DNA here is from genome assembly GCF_000012565.1 of Ehrlichia canis str. Jake. GTDB lineage: Bacteria > Pseudomonadota > Alphaproteobacteria > Rickettsiales > Anaplasmataceae > Ehrlichia > Ehrlichia canis. Next base: position 1,289,097 of record NC_007354.1, on the reverse strand, counting down.
TGCACTGATAGTGATAATTATTGTTGTTGCATACTTACATACCATGACAATGCTTGAATTTTTTTCCTGATCCGCATGGACATTTTTCGTTGCGTGAAATTTTAGTGTGATTAATGTTATATTCTGGTATTTGTGTTTCACTTAATTCTATATCAAATCTTAAGTGGGACAGTCTTTGTGTTATTAATTCGTAGAACTTATTCATCATGTTCTCGAGCATAGAAAATGCTTCAGCTTTAAACTCATTTAATGGGTCTTTCTGTGCTATAGATCTTAAATTTATTCCGCATTTTAAACTATCTAGTGCAGCGAGATGGTCTCTCCATAGATAATCTAATGACATGATCATGACTTTTTTTACTGCATAATCCCATAGTTTTTGATCTCTAGATTTAAATTCTTCTATCTTTTGTGTAAAATGTTCATCAACAATTTTGTTGAGATATTCTATAACTTTTTCCTTACTTTCTAATTCACTGATGATGCTGTAATCCAAAGTAAGAGCATATATTCTTGTAAACTCAGATGATAATATTTTATATGTTTCATCGTCTAAGTTGTAGTACTTATCGTGTATTATACTATTGACTATTTCACTGTTAAGATCTCTATATATAATAGAAATATCATAAGAATCATTATCTAAAATACGGTTCCTTTGGTCAAAAACAACTTTTCTTTGTTCATTTATTACGTTGTCGAATTTTAATAAAGATTTTCTGATATCATAATTTCTTGATTCTACTTTATGTTGTGCTTTTTCAATAGACCTACTTATCCATGTATGTTGAATTGCTTCATCTTTTTTCATTCCTAATTTTTTTAGCACACCTTTTATTTTGTCCGATCCAAATATTCTTAATAGGTCATCTTCTAATGATAAGAAAAACTTAGATAACCCAGGATCTCCTTGTCTTCCTGATCTTCCTCTTAATTGATTATCAATTCTTCTGCTTTCATGGCGCTCCGTTCCAATTACACATAAGCCACCAGCTTGTATTGCTATCTCTTTATCTTTTTTTACTTTTTCTGATAATTGTTTATATTTTATTTCTATTGCTTCTTTGTCTGTAGTATTGGCAAGTGCTGTTTTTGCCAACATTTTTAAGTTACCACCAAGCTGTATGTCTGTGCCTCTACCAGCCATATTTGTAGCAATAGTGATTGTTCCAGGTATGCCAGCTTGTGCTATTATGTATGCTTCTTGTTCGTGATAACGTGCATTAAGTACTGAATGTTTTAGTTTATTTTGCGTTAATAACTTGGATAACATTTCTGATTTTTCAATACTTACTGTACCTACTAATACAGGCTGTAGTTTTTGATGGCATTCTGAAATGAATTTAATGACAGCACTGAATTTTTCTTCTTCTGTACAATATATATCATCATTTAAGTCTATTCTTTGTACTGGTATATTTGTTGGAATTTGTACAACTTGTAAGTTATATATACCTAAAAATTCTTCAGATTCAGTTGCTGCGGTACCGGTCATTCCAGAAAGCTTTGTGTACATTCTGAAGTAGTTTTGGAATGTAGTAGAAGCTAGCGTTTGGTTTTCACTGTTGATGTTTAGTTTTTCTTTTGCTTCAAGTGCTTGATGTAGTCCGTCTGAATATCTCCTTCCATCCATCATGCGTCCTGTAAACTCATCTATGATTACTATATTACCATTTTTTATTATGTAATCCTTGTCTAAAGCGAAAATTTTATGTGCACGTAATGCTTGAATAATATAGTGCATGATTATAATATTATCTATGTCATATAAGGAAGTATTGGAAGGAATAAGATTATGTTTAGTTAATAAATTTTCAATTTTTGTCGTCCCAGCTTCTGTTAGGAAAATATTCTTACTTTTTTCTTCTAATTCGTAATCTTCCTCTACTAATTCATAAATCAGGTTATCTATTTTTTTATACATTTTGATATCTTGATCTACTTGTCCAGAAATTATAAGAGGTGTTCTTGCTTCATCTATTAGTATAGAATCTACCTCATCAACTATTGCATAGTTGAATCCTCTTTGTACCATTTCGCTTCTGGAAAATTTCATGTTGTCACGTAAGTAATCAAAACCTAGGTTATTGTTTGTTGAATATAATATGTCACATTGATATGCGTTTTTTCTTTCTAAGTCGTTTGTGTCAGTTAATATACATCCTACAGTAATGCCTAATGCATCATACAGTTCTCCCATCCATTCAGCATCACGCTTTGCCAAATAATCATTTACTGTGACTATATGAACTCCTTTTCCTTCTAGTGCATTTAGATATGCAGCTAAGGTTGCTACTAGAGTTTTTCCTTCCCCTGTCTTCATTTCGGATATCATTCCTTTATGTAAGACCATTCCACCTATAAGTTGTACATCAAAATGCCTCATATTAAGTACTCTTTTTGAAGCTTCTCTTACTACAGCGAAGGCTGGTACTAATATATCATCTAATGTCTTTCCATTTTTAAGTTCTTCTTTAAATTCTATAGTTTTATTTTTTAATGCTTCATTAGAAAGAAGTTGAAATTCGTGCTCTATTGCATTTATGTGTTGAACCACTTTATAAAATGATTTAATTATTCTGCTGTTTGCTGAGCCAAAGATTTTATGTGCAATACTAAGCATAATTAAATTAATATTTAATTTATTAGTTTGTGAATTATATGATTAAATAAGATAAAAGTACAACAAAATTAGCAGCAGTCTATGTAAATGTTTTTGATATTTCATGTACTATAGAAGTTATGTACAATAGCATTCAGAGTTTTTGTGCTTATACAAATTAATAATCAATACAAGCATCATTTAAAAGCATTATAGAGTTATATAAACTATATTCAATTTACTATGCAACACACTATAAAGCAGTTATTCGTAGAACTGAACAACTGCTTTACAAATATTACAGTTTATTAACTATGATAAAAAATTATATTAATAATAGTATTAGGCTAAATTGTTATTTATGTTTTGTTAGGTTGAGATGCGCCTTCTTTTGTTGGATCATTATTTACACCATCAGCAGGTGTAGGTACACTTTCTTGCTTTTCCTGAGGAGTATTAGCGGCAGGTTGTGGTGCTCCATCTTGATTTTCTTTTACATCAGTAACAGGTTTTGATACTTCTGCTTGACTTTCTTTTGCATTAGTGACAGGTTGAACTATTTCTGAATCTGATAATATAATTTTAATGTTATCATTACTATTGTCAAAAGCAATTTGGTGAGGTAAAGCTTCCTCAGCAGATGACACTATTTGTCCGTTAAATGAGTGTAGAATAGGTAATGTTGGATAAACTATACGTTGTTCAAATATGTACTCAAGAATATAGCTGTTTTCTTTTGTTTCATTATTTTGAGATATATTCCCACAAAGGTGACCTAGAGTATCTACACCGTCTGCCAAACTGAGATTAGTATCAAAATTTCCATTGTTATCTATAATAACTTTTCCTTCATATGTTGTTCCATTCACATGAACAGTAGCATTAAGTTCATTGCTGAAAATATCCATTGTAGCTTACCTGAATTTATTAATGATTACATTATATCTTGTTAAAGTAATAAAACAACATGTTTTATTTGATACAAAGAAATAAATTGTCAAAAATTATAAGCCTTTTTCCTGTATATCATAAACATTTACATTAAAAACTAAATTAATATCTGATATTAAAAACAATTGTACTATGTGTAATTCTTTCAATAATAAAAAGCACATTGGCATGACAAAACTTTAATATACTAAAGTGTTTGTTAAAACCTTAGATTCATTATGTGTTATTAACACGAAACAAAAATTAACTTAAAGAAGACCTTGTCAAACTTATTAGAGAAGACATAGATCTCCCTTACTGAAGTTTTTAAAAAATCAATAACATTCAATTATTGAGCAGAATCTTTGTTATCTATTACTTTTGTGCAACTTAAGCATAAATTTAACATATCTTCATTTAATACAATAGATATATCATCTTTGTTTAGGTATAACCTATGATCTGAATGATCTAATGAAGCTTCAAATTTCCCTGACTTATGCTCTACCAGACCATATGGTTGTTGTGCTTCATATTTTTTATATGAGAAAACAACAGAATACATACCTTCATCAATGTGTTGATCATGATACAATGGAACTGAAGGAGGAAGTATGGTGATTGTGAACTGAGAAATAAAGTTTTGATTGATAAAATTAGAAACAGAGAATGCATCATCTTCTGTATTATCAAATATATTAATCATATCCATTATCTTACCTAATACTAAATAGTATAATGCAATCTATATCAATTACTACAAAAAAGCAACATATTAAATCTTGTACTATTTAATTTTGTTGTATATTTAATTTCTTAAAGCAAAAGGTGAGTAACTTAATTGTAGGCGTTAAAAGAATTTAAATTTCCTACTATTGAGTATTATTTGGTTTTATATCTATTATATAATGTTATTAGTATTATGGAGTTTGTATACCAAAATTACACAATACTATATTGCTTATGCGATATTTGGGTTTATATGCAGTTATTATTTATTTCTATGTATTGGTTATTTTGATTTTCTTCTGACATGTAGTATGGGATTTAGTGAGAAATGTTTTATTTTAAAAATAATCATTTGTGATTTCAATTGTGTAATAAGTTTGTACTTATATGCTAAAAAGTGTATAATGAATAAACAATACTTTGCTAAATTTGCTTTTTTATCATATTATTAGTATGTTTTTATATAATTTGATAATTGTGTTTGTAGATTAGTAACATTTTTAGTATTTATCTAAGTTATATAAGTTTTTTTTCTAGATAAATTGAATTATGAAGTATGAGATTGTAAAACTTTGATTATATATATTAGAGTTATTAATACCTAGTTATATAAGCTTATTGTATTTTTTATGTGTATTATACAGTATGTACAATCATTTTTCGCTAGTGATTTTTTACAGATTTTATATGCTTTTTTAATAAGTGAAACACACGTGGTCTAAGAACTTATGAGATTATTTTATTAAAGAAAAGTCTTATTCTTAGTGCTGATAGATTGATAAAATATTATGGTAATTTATTTTTCAGAAGAGTATGTTCCAGAATATTGGTAATAATCTTCTTGGGTTACCACTTACATTTAAATATTTATGAAGATTTAACAGCTGATACTATAGGGCAATAAGAAACGTAATAATTGAAGATATTTTGCTTTAACTATAAAACTGATATTTTATATGTTGTTTTGACAAATCACATTATAAAATCTTACTCTTAATTATCATGACTTTGTAAAATATGGTACTATGCGTTATTCCTTTTTCTTTGATATAGGTGTCTGAGAAGACATTGTTAAAGTTTTTTACTCAATAGTATTGAAGCATTTCTTTAGTAGGATTATGGGTTGGTTGATTAATATCTCATGGATATTACCGTAGGATAATTGGTAATGAATAGGTATTGTGTAGTGGTACTGTAATGATATTCATTTTTGTTAGTACTTCAGCAGTAGTCAAACTTAATATTGGAATATTTTGGTATTGAGGTTAGTGTTAAGGTATTTGTATAGTAGATTAGTTAATATGGTTTTATTATTTTTTTGTTGTTGTAATAAAAAGTGAGATTTATATACTTTGCTAATTGTTAATAAGTGTTTTTATGTGCTTTGGATGTGTTCATTGATAACAGATAGAATTATTTACAATTACTTGACTTGGCATAGCTTGTTGTAGTAAATTATCATGGTTTACCTTGTTATTAATGGTTATTAAGATGAATTACAAAAGATTTGTTGTAGGTGTTACGCTGAGTACATTTGTTTTTTTCTTATCTGATGGTGCTTTTTCTGATGCAAATTTTTCTGAAGGGAGGAGAGGACTTTATATAGGTAGTCAGTATAAAGTTGGTATTCCCAATTTTAGTAATTTTTCAGCTGAAGAAACAATTCCTGGTATTACAAAAAAGATTTTTGCGTTAGGTCTTGATAAGTCTGAGATAAATACTCACAGCAATTTTACACGATCATATGACCCTACTTATGCAAGCAGTTTTGCAGGGTTTAGTGGTATCATTGGATATTATGTTAATGACTTTAGGGTAGAATTTGAAGGTTCTTATGAGAATTTTGAACCTGAAAGACAATGGTACCCTGAGAATAGCCAAAGCTACAAATTTTTTGCTTTGTCTCGAAATGCTACAAATAGTGATAATAAGTTTATAGTACTAGAGAATAACGGCGTTGTTGACAAGTCTCTTAATGTAAATGTTTGTTATGATATTGCTAGTGGTAGTATTCCTTTAGCACCTTATATGTGTGCTGGTGTTGGTGCAGATTATATAAAGTTTTTAGGTATATCATTGCCTAAGTTTTCTTATCAAGTTAAGTTTGGTGTCAACTACCCTCTAAATGTTAATACTATGTTGTTTGGTGGGGGTTATTACCATAAGGTTGTAGGTGATAGGTATGAGAGAGTAGAAATAGCTTACCATCCTACTGCATTATCTGACGTTCCTAGAACTACTTCAGCTTCTGCTACTTTAAATACTGATTATTTTGGTTGGGAGATTGGATTTAGATTTGCGCTATAGAGTTATTGTGTTGAGAAGTTAACTGGCGGATTTTTTTCAAATTTAGTGTTGATTGTATTATACTTCAATCTAAATGTTATTTGATTATATATAATCTATAAGTGTGTGTTTTGTGTATTACGATTATGCTGTTATATGTCTTTAAAATGAGTCTTAGAACTGTAATAAGTGACTTTAATTACTTGTATGTATGAGTAAAAGTGTAGAGTTGAAGACTTTATAGTTTTGCATTTATGTAAAATGAGTGTTGTTGTGGGTTTTGCTATATAAAAATCCTAAAGCTTTCTGTGTGTTAGTACTGCTGTCATGGTATCTTAATTTAATTGACTAAGTTTTGTTCTGTTAAGTTGGTGACTTCTTTGACTTTAGAATAAGAATGTAACTTTAATGTTTATATATTTCTGCTAATCTGTGTAGAAGGTGATTCATAATAAGATATGAGATTGATAACTACATGTAAATTATCTTTGGATGTATGATTGCTAATAAGCTCAACAATTAGCTAACAATTACAATGTGTGTAATATATAACTGGTTTCAAAATAATATAATTGTTAGCTACTTTACCATTGATATAACTTAGCTTTTAGTGTTACACTGGATTACTGTGAAAGTTATAAGCTAAATTAAAAAGTAAACCTGCCTCCAAGCTCTAGTCCGAAGTGGCATATGTTTAATGTTACTGTTGTAAACTGTGTGCCTTTAATTTCTGTTGCTCCAGCAGGAGTTATTGCAGGAATGTCTTTAAATTCATTACCTATAACTCTGTGAAAGTGTCCTCCAACAAAAACAGATGCTTCTGGGCTTATGGAGTAACTTACACCTAATTTTCCTTGATAAGAAATTTTAGGATTTGTAGTTTCAAACATCGAAACTAAGTCACTACCAATACCTGCACATATATATGGAGAAAATGGCATGCTGTCGATTGTTATATCATAACATGCGTTTATCATAAGTGATATGTCAAGTAATCCTTCATTTTTTAGGAAGACAAATTTATTTTGATGACCGGCTTGTGGCATACCTCCGGTGTGTCTTGATAAAGCGCAATATTTGTGAGCATCGTTCTTGTAACTGTTACCTTGGTTTTTTACATCAAATATTTCGTAAGACACTTCAAACTCTACCCTTGGACCACCCATTGAGTAGCCAATAGCTCCTGCAAACCCTAAAAATGGATTGTTTTCATATTTAAATGAATAATTTGAAATGGAGAATATTGTACTTGGGTCTATTGTGTGGCTGCTGCTTGCATCCTTTATTGTTGCTCCGTCCCAATCTTGTTTTAATCCGAAAACTCCAGTTGTTGTGTTTTTCTCTTCTTTAACTGAAAATACGCCAAAGTGTGAGGCACTTGGCATATACTTTGCACTAATGTAAAAGTTACCATTTATATTATCTTCATGTATTGATTCAGAAAAAGATACGCTAGGTAAGAAAGACATTAGTGATATCAATGCACTTGCTATGAAAAATCTTTTGCAATTCATATTATTATAACCTAATAGTGACAAATAAATTAAAAATAGTAGAAGTGCAGAAGAAAAGCAAGTCAGAATATATATTTTGGTATAAAATACTAGTGATTTTTGTAAGAGAAATTTAATATATTATATAAGATTGGTAATAAATAAAATATTTGAAGATAAGTTTTCCGTGAGGATATTACCTTCTGTTGTTTAGTCATAAATAGCGAGAAAAAACTTGAGAAGCATAGAAGATAAATTTGGTCCCCCCCCCCCCTCTTATTGCTACATTCTTTTGCCACTATTTTTCTTTTTTTGTATGTAGCAATAATAAAAACAAGTTTAGATCATTTTTAATATGTGGCAACAATAAAATTAGAAGTTAAATCTTCCTCCAAGTTCTAAACCAAAGTGACACACATTTAGTGTTACTGTTGCAAATTGTGGTCCACTTATTGTAGTTGAGTTACTAGGTACTATTGCAGGAATATCTCTAAACTCATTACCTATGATCCTGTGGAAATGCCCACCGATGAAAACAGAGGTTTCCGGATTAATAGAGTAACTAATGCCCAGTTTTCCTTGGTAGGAAATTTTAGGACTTGTAGCTTCAAACATAGAAATCAAATCAGTACCAATACCTGCGCATATATAAGGAGAAACAGGTACTTTGTCATTTATTATATCATAACATGCATTTATTGCAAGTGATATGTCAATTAACCCTTCGTTTTTTAAGAAGACAAATTTATCAGCTTCCATGGCTGCCGATGTGTGATGAGATAGAGCGCAGTACCTGTGCGCGTCATTTTGATAATTGATATTAGGACTTTTTACGTCGAATGCTTCATAAGATATTTCGAATTCTATTCTTGGGCCACCCATTGAGTAACCGATAGCTCCTGCAAACCCTAGAAATGGATTGTTCTCGTATCTGAACGAATAGTTTGGAACAGTAAAGTCAGCGTGTTTATTCTTAAGTATTGGACTTCCATCCCAATCATGTTTTAATCCAAAAACTCCAACAGTTGATTTGCTTTCTTCTTTAGCTGAGAAGCTACCAAAATGTGAGACACTTGGTACATACTTTCCACTAATATAGAAGTTACCACCCATGTTACCATCTTGTATAGTATCAGAAAAAGATATGCTTGGAATAGAGTACATTAATGATATTAATGCAGTTGTTATAAGAATTTTTTTGCAATTCATATTACACCTAAAATAGTGAAAATAAATTAACAATAGTGGAAGTGCAAAGTAAATACAAGCCAGAATATATATATTAGTATAAAACATTAGAGATTTTTGTAAGAGAAATTTAATATATTATATAAGATTGGTAATAAATAAAATATTAGAAACATATTTTCCTGGAAGCATTGAGTTGTGCTATTTGAATATAGTAAAGAATATTAGAAGAATAGAAGGTAAATTTAGTCCCCCCCCCCCCTCTTATTGCTACATTCTTTTGCCACTATTTTTCTTTTTTTTGTATGTAGCAATAATAAAAACAAGTTTAGATCATTTTTAATATGTGGCAACAATAAAATCAGAAGTTAAATCTTCCTCCAAGTTCTAAACCAAAGTGACACACATTTAGTGTTACTATTGCAAATTGGTTTTCTGGAAGATTTGATCCACTAGGAACCATAGCAGGGATGTCTCTAAATTCATTACCTATGACTCTGTGAAAGTGTCCACCGATAAAAACAGAGGCTTCTGAACTTATACTATAACCTAATCCTAGTTTTCCTTGGTAAGAAATTTTAGGATTTATAGCTTCAAACATGGAAACAACATCAGTACCAACACCTGCACAAATATAAGGTGAAAAAGGCATTCCTTCAATTATTATGTCATAGCATGCATTTATCATAAATGATAAGTCAATTAACCCTTCATTTTTTAAGAAAACAAATTTGTTACTTGCGGAGGACATGCTTGTTGCTGAACTATGATGAGATAAAGCACAGTATCTGTGTGCGCCGTTCTTATAATTATTGTTCTGATTTTTCACATCGAATGTCTCGTACAGAACTTCAAGTTCTATTCTTGGGCCACCCATTGAATAACCAATAGCTCCTGCAAACCCTAAGAATGGGTTGTTTTCGTATTTAAACGAATAATTTTGAACTGTGAATATATTTTCTGGAGAAGAGTTAGATATTGTACCTCCATTCCAATCATGTTTTAATCCAAAAACTCCAACAGTTGAGTTTCTTTCTTCTTTAGCTGAGAAAACACCAAAATGTGAAACACTTGGTACATATTTTCCACTGATGTAGAAGCTACCAGTGTTATCGTCTTGTATAGTATCAGAAAAAGATATGCTTGGAGCATAGTACATTAATGACATTAATGCAGTTGTTATAAGAATTTTTTTGCAATTCATATTACACCTAAAATAGTGAAAATAAATTAACAATAGTGGAAGTATAAAACAAATACAAGTCAGAATATATATTCTAGTATAAATTACTAGTGATTTTTGTAAGAAAAATTTAACATATTATGTAGAGTATTAATAAACAAAGCATTGATAAACACACTCTACAGTAGTGAAGCTAAGTGTACATTTCATTGTAAAGAGATAAAAGACACAAGAAGTTTTGTGAGAATAAGCTTGGTAAACTTGTACTGTCATATTGTTAGGTAATTTTCACTACTATTTTTTCTCTTGTATACAGCAGAGATAAAAAAACAATTTTAGCTTCGTGATATGTGTACCACGAAATTAGAAGTTGAACCTACATCCAAGTTCTAATCCAAAGTAGCATACATTTAATGTTACTGTTGCAAACTGTGGTCCTACTATCTCGTCTGAGTTAATAGGTACCATGGCTGGAACATTTTTAAACTTATTATTTATAATTTTATGAAAATATATACCAAAAGAAACCGAAGACTCTGCACTTACGAAGTAGGCCAACCCTAGCTTTCCTTGATAAGAAATTTTAGGATGTGTAGTTTCAAACATGTGAATTAAATCAGTACCAATACCTGCACATATGTAAGGAGAGAGAGGTATATTTTTGCTTGCTGTTTCATAACATATGTTTGTCATAAATGATATGTTAAGTAATCCTTCATTAATTAAATATACAAATTTGTCAGTTGCACTAGTCATGTCATCATCCGCATCATCTTGATGAGATAAAGCACAATACCTGTAAGCACCGTTTTTGTAATTATCACCTGGATTTTTCACATCAAATGCTTCATAAGACATCTCAACTTCTATTCTTGGACTGCCTATCGAGTAACCAATAGCTACTGCAAACCCTAAAAACTTGTTGCTTGCATACTTGAATGAGTAATTTCGAATGGTAAAATTATCATCTGGACTTTGACTAGATATTGCATCTCCTGCCCAGTTTTCTTTTAAGCCATATACTACAGTTGTCTTTTTTTTCTCTTCTTCAGCTGAAAAAATTCCAAAATGAGGAACACTTGGCATGTACTTTCCTGATATGTAAAAATTACCATACATACTGTTACCATATACTGGGTTAGAGTATGAGACATTAGGTAGGAAGTATATGGATGATATCAATGCACTTATTGTGAAAACTTTTTTACAATTCATATTTACACCAGAAACAGTGAAAGTAAATTAACAGTAGTAAAAATACAAATTAAATACAAGCCAAAGTATAGCTTTTAGTATAAAATACTAGTGGCTTTTGTAAGGGAAATTTAATATACTACGTAAAATTATTAATAAGTAACATTTATACTACTTTTAGTTGAGTATCAATGACAATGAAAAACATATGACTTTTCTAATATTTAACTTTCTAATTTATTACTAACTATTTCTCTCTTGCGTTTATAAACCACAGAAGCAAACTAGTACTATTTTTAACATGTACAATAGAAGTATTAAAAGAAAAATCTACTTCCAATCTCTAACCCGAAATGGCACACATCTAATGTTACTGTTGCAGACTGTTGTACTTTAATGTTTGATCCATCAGGTAATAGAGTAGGAATACCTTTAAATTCATTACCTATTACTTTATGAAAGTGCCCACCTGCAAAAACAGAAACTCTTGAGTTTATAGTATAGTTTAAACCTAACTTTCCTTGATAAGATATTTTGTTTTGTGTTGTCTCAAACATAGATATGAGATCAGTACCAATACCTGCACATATATAAGGTGAAAAAGGCATTTTTTCAGTTGTTATGTCATAACATGCGTTTAACATAAATGAGACGTCAAGTAAACCTTCATTTTTCAGAAGTACAAACTTATCAGTTTTTGCAGTGTACCAATCTCCGCTATTTCCATCACTGCATATGTGACTTCCATGAGATAAAGCGCAATATTTGTGAGAGTCATTTAAATAATTGTTTCCTGGGTTTTTAGTATCAAATATTTCATGTGATACTTCTAGTTCTATTCTTGAATTGCCTATTGAATAACCAATAGCTCCTGCAAATCCTAGAAATGGGTTATTTTTGTATTTAAATGAATAATTTTGAACCTTAAGACTCTTTGCTGTATCATTATTGTTTATACTATTATGTGATAATCGTTGATCTAACCCAACTAATACCTTAGTAAAACTTTGTTCTTCTTTAGCTGAAAAAATTCCAAAATGTGACGCTGTTGGCATATATTTTCCACTAATGTAGAAGTTGTGAATTGTACTGGCACGTGCTGGACTATAAAAAGGTATAAAATGTGTAAAGGAAGTTAATAATACTAATGCAGTTACTGTAAAAGTTTTTTTATATTTCATATTTACACCAGAAACAGTGAAAGTAAATTAACGATAGTAAAAATACAGTCTAAAACAAATTAAACGACATTTTTTAATGCAAAATGTTAGCAGTTTTTGTAATAGAAATTTAATACATTACAAGATAAATTCATTAAAAACCTCCTGCTGACTATTTTGTTTATAACAGCAATGAAAATGAATTAGATTTTGATATGTGTGGTAATAGAATTAAAAACTGACCCTGTACCCAAATTCTAACCCAAAATGACATATACTCAACTTTACTATTGCAAATAGATTATCTGGAGCGAGTCCTCCAGCAGTTAATAGAACAGGAACTCTAAACTCGTTGTTTGTTACTTTGTGAAAGTGCACACCCATAGAAATGTTAGCTTCTGGGCTTATTGGATAATTAAAACCTAATTTTCCTTGATAAGCAGCTTTATGGTTTATAGCGTCAAACATGAATATTAAGTCAGTACCAATGCCTGCACATATGTAAGGTGAAAAAGGCATTCTTTTGTTTATTATATCATAACATACATTTAACATGAGTGATATGTCACTTAATCCTTCATTTTTGAGAAAAACGAATTTACCACTTTTCATTGTTTTACTGGAATCATTGGATAAAGCACAATACTTATGTGCATCATTGTTAAACTTATCTCCTGGATTTTGTACATCGAATGTCTCGTATGATACTTCAAATTCTATTCTTGGACTACCTATTGAATAGCCAATTACCCCTGCAAATCCTAAAAATGGATTATTTTCATATTTAAATGAATAATTTGGGATATTAAAAGCTGCATGTTCTTTATCAAGGATGATACCACCAGTCCATGATTCTTTTAATCCAAAAATTCCAGTTGTTGTGTTTTTTTCTTCTTTAGCTGAAAAGTTCCCAAAATGTGAAATACTTGGTACATATTTTCCAATAATGTAAAAGTTTCCTGTAGTATTGTTTTCATGTATTGGTTTGGAGAAAGATATGCCAGGTAAAAGAATTGTTAGTGATACCAATGTAGTTGTTATAAGAATTTTTTTACAGTTCATATTATTCCTAGAATAATAATAGTAAATCAAAAATAGTAAAAGTATGAAATGAGTACAAGTTAGAATATGGCTTTTTATATAAAATACTGATGATTTTCTTAAGAGAATTTTAATATATTTTATTATTTGCACAGAAAAAAAAGATAGCTTTAATCACTTATGTATACTGCAAGTGTACTTTTACAGCATAGTTAAAGAAGAATATTTATAGTGCAACAATATACATAAAGACATAAGGGAAAACTTGAAATAACTTCACATTTTCCCTATGATATGAATTGCTAAAATTTTCTTTGTTACTACTTATTAGGTGTAACAAGAAATAAGTTAGAAGGTGAACCTCATTCCAATTTCTCCGCCAAAGTATCCAACGTCAAGAGTTACTGAAGCAGATGTGGTTTGAGGAGCATCATTTAATACTACAGGAGTTATTACAGGTATCTTCTCAAATTTATTACCAATAACGCCATGGTAGTATCCACCAATAAATGCAGAGACTTCTGGTGTGATAGGGTAACTAATACCTATTTTTCCTTGGTAAGCAAATTTTAGATTGAGGTCTTTAAAAATAGTGATAAGATCTGCTCCTATACCTGCACATGCATATGGTACGAAAGATACTCCTTCAGCTGTAATGTCATAGCAAGTATTAACCATCAATGACATAAAAGTTATGCCGTCATTTTTAAGTACTACATATTGCTGATCTTCCATTGCATCTTTACGAGATAATGCAAAATGTTTATAGTATTCACCATTATCAGTATCATTGTTATCGGTGTTTTTTGGATTAAATTGTTGATATGCAGCTTCAAGTTCTATTCTTGGTCCGTCCATAGAGTAACCAATACTTCCTGAAAATCCTGATATTAAGTTATTTTGAAAATCAATGCCTGGAGCTACTCTTGTAAAATCGTCTTTTTTTGTTATATCACCATCTTTCTTTAGTCCGAAAACTTTTTTAGTGAGAGAATTTGTTCCATTAATAGGAGTTTCTTCAGCAGAGAATTTTCTAAAGTGTGATATACTTGGATTGTACTTTGCACTAATGTAGAAGCCTTCTTTGTTATCATTAGTTCTTGAACCTACAGGATCTGCAAAAGACTGATATGGTAAGATTGACATTAATGAGATTAACGCGCTTCTTACTAGAATTTTCTTATAATTCATGTTAATAAACCTTTTATAAAAGATAATAAAAGTTTAAGAATAATAAAAGAAGTAAATAAAAGCAAGTCTAGAATATAAAATTTCTTTCAAGTTTACAATAAAAGTAATTGATATTTAAAACAATTAAAATAAAAACTTTAATAGAAACCGTAATTAACTTTATCAGTTAGTTAATAAAAACATTACTAGACTTACTTACTATAGTTTTACTACAACGCCTATTTTAGGCATATGGAAGCTGTATTTAGGCTTTTATTACATTAATTTTAGGTAATTAGTTTGACAGTATGAATGTTATAAACATACTTAGTATGTTCACTTATTATATTATAACATATCTTAATAGATATTGCATGGTAATTTAACTAAAGTTTTTTTCTATAATATCTTAGGTATTTTATTTAAAATATTTATAATGTGGTGCAAATCTTTTTATTTTAAACTGAGAAACTTAAGAAGTATAAAAATTTACATCTTTGTGTTTAATAGCGCATTAAATAAGTGAGAAACTAACAAAAAGTTTCTCATTATTCAATGATTTAAATAATTAAAATGTCAATCTTGCACCAATTTCACCTCCAAAATAACCAATATTAAGTGTAGCAACTGCGGATGTAATTTTAGGTATACTTGCAAGTTCAGCAACATGTTGGACATTTAAATTTTTAAATTGATTGCCCATTACTTTATGGTAATATAAACTAGCAAAGAGACTAATGTTAGATGGTAGAGAATAAGCAATACCTAGCTTGCTTTGATATGCAAACTTAATGTGTAATACATCGAAGAATTCTATAGCATCTACCCCTGCTCCTCCACATATGTAAGGCGATATTGACAAATTGTTCAAAGAGAAATCGTAGCAAACATTTACTATAACAGATATTATAGATAATCCATCATTTCTCATTACAGTGTGAAAAATACTATTAGAAACTTTTTCTTTAGGTGTAAAACTATTACCTTTCATTTCACGTGCTAATGCAAAATAGCGATAGGCATCACTTAGTGTATAGCCTCCAGGGTTTTTAACATCAAATTCCTCATAAGAACCTTCTATTTCAACTCTTGTACCTTCAGCAAAGGTGTAACCAATAGTTCCATTGAAATTGACAGAATTATCTTGAAATACAGCTGTATAGGGGATAGTAAAATTTGATGGGTTACTAATACCTACACTGGCATCAGTCTTGGTTTCAATAGAGTCAACATCTTTTTTTAAAGCTATAAGGTTTTTAGTTATGACATTGGTTTCTTTAACTGAAAAATTACTGAAAACAGAAACACTGGGTTTATATTGTCCACTGATATATAATCCGTAGTACTTTTTAGCGTTATTGTTTATGGCCTTTGAGGAAGATATATTAGGTAATGACAATAAGCATACTAATACTGTGTTTATTATAGTAAATTTGAGTTTATTATTCATAAAATTTCCGTATTTGTTTGTAGTTAAAATATAAATCTTATGCCAATTTCACCACCGAGGTAGCCAATATCAAGTGTAGCAATTGCAGATGTAACTCTTGGATACTCTTCTAAAGTATTAACGTATTGAACAGGTAAATTTTTAAATTTATTGCCCATCACTTTATGATAATATCCATCTGCAAATAAATTAACATTGGGAGATACAGAATAAGTAACACCTAACTTACCTTGGCAAGCAAACTTAATATGTAATGCATTAAGAAATTCTATAGCATCTATACCGATGCCTATACACATATAGGGTGACAAAGATAAACTTGGAAAAAAGAAATCATAGCAGCCATTTACTGTAGCAGAAGAAATAGATATACCATCATTTCTCATAACAGTATAATGTGTTCCTGTGTTATTATCTTTTGGATAAATGAGACTAACATGCATTTCACGTACTAGAGCAAAATATCTATAAGCATCTTTTATTTTGGTGTACTCACCAAGGTCTTTAGCATCAAATTTTTCATAAGAAAACCCCATTTCAATCCTTAATCCTTTAGAATAAAAGAATCCAAGTGCACCGCTAAGACCAGCAACATTATCTTGAAATTTTGGAGTATAAAGAACTGTGAAATTTTGTGGTTTGCTAATACCTGCGCTATTTCCAGTATCAACTTCAATAGAATCAATGTCTTTTTTAAGCGCCATGAGTTGTACTGTATGAACATTGGTTTCTTTTGCTGAAAAATTGCTAAAAACAGAAACACTAGGGTTATACTGTCCACTGATGTATAATCCAAGTTTATTGCTGTTTGTATTTTTTGCGAAAGAAACATGAGGTAGAAATAACATGTGAAATAATACTACACCTGCTGTCATTAGTTTGTATTTTTTGTACATAAAATTTGCCATTTTTAGTTATAATTAAAATATAATTCTTATGCCAGCTTCACTACCAAAATATGCTATATCAAGTGTAGCAACTGCAGATGTGACTTTTGGATTATCTTTAAGTTCATGTACATGTTGGACTTTCAGGTTTTTAAATTTATTACTTATTACTTGATAGTAATATACATCAATAAATAAGTTGATTTTACGTAATAGTTGATAACTAATTCCTGCCTTGCTTTGATAAGCAAATTTCACATGTAAAGCGTCAAAGAATTCTATGGCATTTATACCCATTCCTCCGCATAAATAAGGTGATATAGGTAAATTATTTAAAGAAAAATCGTAGCAAATATTAACTATATTGGATAAGATAGATAACCCATCGTTTTTCATTACGACATGGTAAATTCCACTACCTTCTTTTTGTTTTGGTTGGAATAGAGAAATATTTATTTCACGTGCTAAAGCAAAGTATCTATAAGCATCTTTTACTGTAGTATACCCTGTGGGATTTTTAACATCAAATTTTTCATATGATAATTCTATTTCAATTCTTGGACCTTCAGCAAAAGCATAACCAATAGAGCCATTGCAGTTAGTATGGTTGTCTTGAAATTCTGCAGTATAAGGGATTGTAAAGTTAGATGGGTTACTAATACCTGCTGTATTACCACCAGTATCAATTTCAACAGAATCAACATCTTGTTTAAGAGCTATGAGATGTTTTGTATGAAAGTTGGTTTCTTTAACTGAAAAATTACTGAAAACAGAAACACTGGGTTTGTATTGCCCGCTAATATACAAACCAGAATGTTTTTCGTTATTTACTTTTGAAAGAGATATATTAGGTAATGACAGCATGCATGTTAAAAATATAAATCTTATTAAGAATTGACTTTTATTATTCATAGAATTTCCCATGTTTAATTGTATTAAAGTGTGAGTCTTACTCCAATTTCACCTCCAAAGTATCCAACATTGAGAGTAGCAACTGCAGATGTAATTTTCGGGTTCTCTTTAAGTTCACCTATATATTGGACTTTTAAGTTTTTAAATTGATCACCTATTACTTGATGGTAATATCCATTTGTAAATAAACTAATGTTGTCTGATAATTGGTAAGTAGCTCCTATTTTACTTTGCAAAGCAAGTTTAAGATGCAGTGCATCAAAAAATTCTATAGCATCTACACCTATTCCTGTACAAAAATAAGGTGATATTGATAAATCATTGAGAGGTAGATTATAGCAGCCATTTATCATAATAGATAATATAGATAACCCATTATTTCTCATGACTGTGTAATATGTTTTACTTATATCATGCTCCTCCTTAGGACTAAGATGCTTATTATCATTTTTTTCTTGTCCCATTTCACGTGCCAATGCAAAATAGCGGAATGCATCATTTAAAATATAACCACCAGGATTTTTGGCATCGAATTCTTCATAAGAACCTTCAACTTCAATGTTTAGTTGTTCAAAAAGTGAATAACCAATAGCTCCACTGAAGTTGAAGGCATTGTCTTGAAATTCTGCAACATAAGGAAGATTAAAATTTGTTGCTTTGCTAATGCCTGTAGCACCATTACTGATGTTCATAGAAATAGAATTAACATCTTTTTTAAGAGCTACTAACTGTACTGTATGTGTATTTGTTTCTTTTACTGAAAATTTGCTAAAAATGGAAACGCTGGGCTTATATTGTCCGCTAACATATAATCCAGAATGTTTTGTACTATTGCCTATGAAGTTTGAGAGAGATGTGTTAGGTGATGATAATAAGCATATTAACGATGTACATATTGTAAAGAACTTACTCTTGCTATTCATAAAATTGTTCCATGTTTATATATTAAAATATGAATCTTACTCCAGCTTCACAACCAAAGTATCCAATATTAAGTGTTGCAACTGCAGATGTAACTTTAGGGAGTGCTGCAAGTGCACCTACATGTTGAACGTGTAAATTTTTAAACTTGTTGCCTTTTACTTTATGGTAGTATCCATCAATAAATAATCTTACTTCAGGGAATATTTGATAACTAATGCCTACTTTACCTTGATAAGCTAGCTTAACATGAAAGCCATTGAAGAATTCTATAAAATCTCCTCCTAGTCCTGCACATATGTAAGGTTCTGCTTGTATATCATTTAGTATGACATTGTAACAGCCATTTATCATAACAGATGAGATTAATAACCCGTCGTTTCTCATTACAGTAAATTTTTGACTTGTAGGAATATTATTACCATCCATGCCACGTGCTAACGCGAAATATCTATAGGAGTCTGTAGTAGATCCTTCAGGATTTTTAACGTCAAATTCTTCATAAGAAGCTTCTACTTCAATTCTGAAGTTTTCTGAATAAAAGCATCCTATTGCTCCACTAAAGCTCATTGCGTTATCTTGAAATTCTGCAACATAAGGAAAGTTAAAACTAGTATTTGTGTTAATACTACTGTTATTAGTTACTTTTATATCTTTTGTTAGCCCAACTAATTGCACAGTATTACAATGTGTTTCTTTGACTGAAAATTTGCTAAAGTGGGAAACTCCTGGCCTGTATTGCCCACTAATATACAGCCTAGGTTTAAAATGTGTATAATTATGTACTTCCATAGAAGAGGCATCAATTGGCAATAGTAGATTTATCAATAGAGACATACCTATTAAAAAAAAATTTCTTTTATTATTCATAATATTCCTTTAAAACATAAGTCTAATTCCAACTTCTCCACCGAAGTAACTAACATTAAGTGTAGCAATTGCAGATGTAGCTTTAGGTGCTTCTGTAAGCTCAACTACATGTTGAACATTTAAATTATTAAATTGATTACCTATAACTCTATGGTAATAACAATCGATAAATAAATTTGTTCTAGTGGAAAAAGAATAGCTAATACCTAGTTTACCTTGATATGCTAATTTAATGTGTAAAGCATCAAAAAATTCTATAAAGTCTCCTCCGATACCAATGCAAACATATGGTGATATTTCTAGCTCTTTTAAAGAGAGATCATAACAACCATTGAATATAACGGAGGTAATGGATACTCCATCATTTCTCATGACAGTATATTCCCCATTATCGTTGGGATGATTACCACTTGTTTTTCTAGCTAATGCAAAGTACCTGTAAGTATCTTTTATTATACAATCTCCAGGGTCTGTAACATCGAACTCTTCATAAGAGCCTTCTAGCTCAAACCTTACACCTGTGCTATCAGAATAACCAATAGCACCGCTAAAGCTAATGATGTTGTTTTGAAATGTTACTTTATAAAGAGTATTGAAATCTGTATTAGTTGTTAAATTTTTAGTAGATATTGCGTCATGTCTTAATCCTATTAATGCTTTAGTGAAATGATCAGTTTCTCTAACTGAGAACTTATTAAAATAAGAAAATCCTGGTTTATATTGACCACTTATATATAGTCTAGAATATTTATCAGTATCATTGTTGATTACTTCTGAAAAAGATATGTTAGGTGATAATAATAAATAAGCTAATGTTGTTCCTACTGTAATAATTTTCTTTTTGTTCATAAAACTCCTTAAAATATAAATTTTAATCCAAATTCACCACCAAAATACTCAATATTAAGAAATGCTGTTGCAGAAGTCACTTTAGGATCTGTAGTTAACTCATTAACAACATGTTCAACATTTAAATTTTTAAATTGGGAATTTATTACCTTGTGGTAATATCCATCAGTAAATAAAATTATGTTAGAAGATAATGAATAACTGATACCTATTTTACCTTGATAAGCAAACTTAAAACGTATAGCACTAAAAAACTCTATAAAATCTCCACCAAACCCTGTGCATATGTAAGGTGACACCTTAGAATCATTTAAAGAAATATCATAACAACCATTAATTATAATAGATACAATAGATATGCCGTTATTCTTTATAATTACATATTTGTTTTCTTTAGGAGAACTTAGATAGTAAGAAGTTTTTTCTCTAGCTAAAGCAATGTACCTATGAGCATCTATTGTTGTATAATTTCCTGGGTTTTTAACATCAAATTCTTCGTAAGATCCTTCTATTTCAATTCTTGGACCATTGTTAGCAATATATCCAACAGCTATGCTGAAACTCGCAAAGTCGTCTTGAAATTTTGCAGTATAGGGAACGTTAAAATTGTTATTATATTGTGTGGTCTCTTTATTACGTAAAATAGAACTAATATCTTGTTTTAGCCCAAACAATGCCTCAGTGTTAGTATAAGTTTCTTTAATTGAAAAGTCACTAAAATGGGAAACGCTTGGTTTGTATAGTCCGCTAATATATAATCCAGTATGTTTAGTATTATATGTAACATTACTTGACTCTGAAAAAGATTGAATAGGTAAGCATGCTGCTAAACATATTAATATTGATCCTAATATAGAAAATGTTTTTTTACTATTCATAAGAATTTTCCTGATTATTTAATATATTTTTTGCCAGAATTTTATTGCTGAAACTCTTGGTACTTTTGTTATGCTGATTTGTGATGGAATACTTAGTATATAACTTATGTTGATGGATGAAACTTGTTGTATATGTAGCATTGAAAAAGTTATGACTTTTATAAGTGGATTTATAGTATGATTCATTAGAGTTTTTTTGTGTTACATTATATTTTATAAAGTACAAACTATTAAAGTTTAATATCCTATCTTTGATGTTTTTGGTATAAAAGTACATTTCATAAAAACTCTGTGTGCTTTTAAATTTTGAGCACTTATTGTATAAGGTATACAAATTAATATTGTGAAGAACTGCAATATTATCTTTAACATTTATTAGTTTTTTTGTGATACTACTCAAAATAAGCTTATATAACTTGGTAATGCATATGATAAAACTGTTATGATCTTGAACATTATTTAAAATTGATAAGATAATGTAATCAGTGAGAATGGATGGTGAAAACATTGGTTCTATAATTTTTGCTTTGTGTATCATGTAGGTTGCCATATATGTTACCTTAGAGTATAAACCTTATTCCAACTTCACCACCAAAGTAGGCAACATTAAGTGTTGCTATTGCAGAGGTTACTTTAGGGAAGGTATCAAGAGCAACAGCATGAATAACATTTAAATTTTTGAATTGATTACCTATGACCTTGTGATAATACATATCAGCAAATATGTTAAACCTAGAAGATAGTGAATAGTTAACACCTAACTTACCTTGATACGCAAGTTTGATATATAAAGTATCAAAGAATTCAATAAAATCCTCGCCAATACCTGCGCATATATAAGGTGACACTACTAAATTATAAAAAGACATATTGTAGCAACCATTAATCATAACTGATGCAACAGATAATCCACTATTTTTCATAACCACATATTTATTATCAGATGGATTACTACTTGTTGCTTGACGTGCTAAAGCAAAGATAACAGCATTTGTTGATTGATAGTTTTTAGTGCTTTTAACACCAAATTTTTCATAAGAAATTTCAATTTCAAATTTTAAACCTTCAGGATAAGAATACCCAATAGCTCCACTGAAACTTGCAGCATTATCCTGAAATTTAGCAGTATAAATACCTGAAAAATTAGTTTTTTCTATAATATGATTCTCATTTTTATTTGTGTTTAAACTTACTAATTGTTGAGTAGCGATGTTAGTTTCTCTTACTGTAAAGCCACTAAAATGAGAAACAGCTGGTCTATATTGCCCTGTAAAATACAAACCGTTAACATTACTACTTATATCACTATGATTTATAACTGAAAAAGCTTTAATAGGTAAAGATGAAAACAATGATAATAGAATTGTTCCTATTAGGAGAGATTTTTTGTTATTCATAAAAATTCCTTTTTTTAATTGTTTTTAAAACACAAACCTTACACCAACTTCACTTCCAAAATAACCAATTCTGAGTTTAGCTCTTGCAGAAGTAATAGTAGGTGCATCTTGAAGTTTGTATATATACTTGACATGTAAATTCTTAAATACATTATCCATAACCTTATGATAATGGCCATTAGCAAAAATACTGATAGAAGGAGATACAAGATAGCTAATACCAAATTTACCTTGATAGGCAAACTTAATATGCATTGTTTCAAAAAGTGTTATAAAATCTCCTCCAATACCTGCACATACATAGGGTGATATTTTTACATTACTAAAAGCAATATCATAACAACCATTAATCATAACTGATAAGATAGATATTCCATTATTTTTTATAAAAGTATAGTATGACATGTTACTGCGACTATGATCTGATGGATAAATGTTTCCAGGTTTCTTGTCACGTACTAAAGCAATGTACCTATTAGCGTTTTTTACTGGGCAATTCTTACAGCTTGCAACGTCAAAGTTTTCATAGGAACCTTCTATTTCTAATCTTGGCCCTTGACCTGAATAGTAACCTATTGCTCCACTAAGATTTATTAAACTATTTCTAAATTTTGCACTATAAGGGGTATTGAATTTTGTATTATCTTTAAGTACATATTCTGTAACATGTGTAACATCATTTGCAAGGCCCATTAATTCTACAGTTTTGTGACTATTTTCTTCTATTAGGAAGTTTTTAAAATAAGGTATACTTGGTTTATATTGGCTGCTTATATACAAACCAACATTTTGTGTAATTTCATGATCATGTATATATAATGTGAATGATTGAAATGGAAAAAGAAGTAACAGAAATGCTAATATTATATTTATAAAATTAAGCCTTTGTAACATAGATATAACCTTATTTAGTTAAATATGAACCTTACTCCAACTTCACTTCCAAAATAACCGATATCAGTATTGGCAAGGACAGTTATAGCGTCTAGAAAAGCATTGATATCAACTGAATATTGTGTGAGTAAATTTTTAAGTTTATTCCTCATAACTTTATGGTAGTACACATTGAAAAATAGCATAACATTACTATTTATTAGATAACCTAATCCTATTTTTCTTTGGTATAAAAGTTTAAAACGCATGTCATTGAAGAATCCTGTAGAACATATACCAACTGCTGTACATAGATGTGGTAATACTGTAGTATTGTTAATCAAAATATCATAACAAATGTTAACTATAGCAGATGTAATAGATAATTTATTATCTGTTGCAATAGTGAAGTTTTGAAAATCTTCATTATACATTTTGTAAGAATATTTACTTAGATTTGCCTTTAATGAATCATTGTCTTTTATATGAAATTCTTCATAAGAATCTTCTACTGCAAACCTTAATCTTTTGAAAAAATAACCAATGATGAATCTGAAATTAGTAGTACTATTTTCAAGTTGCATATTGTAAGTAATAGTATTATTACTTAAGTTTAAGATATTAATTTTTTTCTCCTTAGAATTATTTTCTTGTATTAAATAGTTACTGATCTGAGAAATGCTTGGTTTATATTGACTGTTGATATGTACACTTAAGAGTTTTATACTTTTTTCTATATTACCTATTAGTATTGAAAATGATACTCTAGGTAACAGTAAAAAGGCTAATGCTATTGTGTATTTTATTACATAATTTATTATGTTATACATATAGTCCCTTTAACTTCTAAAATATAAAACTTAAACCAATTTCACTACTAAAATGTTCTAAATCTAGAGTTAATAGCGCAGTAACATCTTTGTCCTCTGGACTATTATCTGTTCTTTTTAATGCAACAGGTTGAATAAGTGGTAAGAATTTAAATTTGTTTCCTATAACCTTGTGATATTGCCCACTAATAGACAAGACTAACTTTGGAGTGATAGGGTAACTTATACCAACTTTTCCTTGATAAGTAAATTTTACTCTCATGACATCAAAGATTTCTATAAAATCTCCGCCAATACCTAAGCATATATATGGTGTGAAATTTTTAAATTTTGTTTCGCTACATAAATTTATTATATTAGATATAATAGATATACCGTTATTTTTTGCTACAGTATAATTATCTTCATTTGGGATAACACCGAAATTGGATGTACGTGGTATAGCAAAGAACTTGTGTCCTTCTCTAGAGTGGTAATATGCAAGACGTTTTGTATCAAAGTTTTTATAAGAACCTTCGAACTCTATTCTTAGATTTTTTACTAACAATCCAATGGATAAAGCCAACCCTGATAAATCATTCTCATAAAACTTATAAGAATCTTTGTGATATAATACAGAAAAATTGTAATTATGTTTTAAAAAATCAAAATTAGTGTTTGGTGCTATTATATCAAATCCAATAGGATCTTCTGTATCAAAATCTGTTTCTTTAATATGGAAATTCTTAAAATTTGAAATAGTAGGTTGATATTTTATTGTGATATAAGACCCATGTATATT
The DNA here is from genome assembly GCF_000012565.1 of Ehrlichia canis str. Jake. GTDB lineage: Bacteria > Pseudomonadota > Alphaproteobacteria > Rickettsiales > Anaplasmataceae > Ehrlichia > Ehrlichia canis. Next base: position 1,263,473 of record NC_007354.1, on the reverse strand, counting down.
ATTGTTTTTATCTATTGAAAATGCAAACCCAGAAAATAATAACTGAGCTAATGATATTATAAAACTTAAATAATATAACTTATACATAAATACCACTCACTATTATGAAATAAATCTAATGCCAATACTACCAGCAAGGAAAATCATATTCAGTTTTGCTAACATGGTAGTAAATTCTGAATAAGCAGTTGCATTATCACCAGAAGGCATAGATACACTTATGTCTGTAGGATAATCCACTAGCAAACCGGGAAATTGATTATTCATATATCCATGAAAGGATCCATCTACAAAAAACGTTAAATTTGGAGATATAGCATAACTTAGACCAGCTTTAGCTTGATAAGAGGCCTTTAGCCTTGTTTGACCTAAGAAATCAATAAAATCTCCCCCAACTCCGAGACATAAGTAGGGGGCTATTTTTTTTGCTATTTTTAAAGTAAAATCATAGCACGTATTAACTAAAAAAGATGATAAAATAATGCCAGTATTTTTCATACAATGATAGTGTACAGGTTTTGTTTTACCTTTATAAACTACAGTTGCTATAGCAAAGTACTCAGTATCATAATTATAACCAGTAGGAGCTTTGATGTTGAATTTCTCATAAAAAGCTTCAAGTTCTATCCTAAGGTTATTTATTGAGTATCCTACAATACCACCTACTCCAAGTAAGTTGTCTGTATATGTGGGATTATAACCTGGAATGAACTTATTACTATCCTTTAATGTATTTAAAGTTGTTGATCCTCCTGTTGCATAGTGTAAAAGATTTTGTTGCTCTTGCGGTAAGGAAAATAAACCTCGAACTTCTGTTGAATAGGAAAACAAATAGTCTTTAGTGTGTGAAATAGCAAGTAGATTGAATGTGCTATCATCAGCAATTGAAAATCTATTAAAGTGTGGTGTGCCTGGCTTATATTGTACGCCTATATAGAAGTGACCTATACTTTTTCCAATTTCGTGCACAAAATAGTTATTATTAGTTGCAAAGGACAATGAAGGAAAAAGAAATATAATACATACTAATATAAAAACCTTTGCATAATTCATAACTTAAACCTTAATAACTGCAACTTAGAAAGTAAAAATATGCCCTACTCACACAAAAACAATTGGTAATATTGTGATGCTTACTGAAGTAATAGTTAGCAGAAAAATTTCTTAAACTATCTGTCAATACCTTATAATTAAGAAAAATATTTTTGAAATCAAATAAAGCAATTGTGGAAACCAATTTTGAAAGACTTGTACGTAAGTAATATATTACCTGACTATTAGAATAGTCGTTTGAAAACTTTAAAAACCAACCAATACTAGAAATTTTTTTTAATTTCAACAAGATGTACTTGTAATTTAAATGTTTTAACTGACTCTTAATAGTATTTTTATTTAACCTAGATAATTTTTTTATAGGTTGCTCGTTATATTCTATATCAATAGAATTGTGTAAAGAATATGGCAATGCTAAAAGCAGTAGAACTTCATTTTGTAATACTTTGTTATTCATAGCATAACCTTTTTACATATTTACTTAATAAGTAATAAACACACTAAAATATTATTTTATACTTATATACATATAAAGACAAATATAAATTTGTCAAAAAATATTTTTACAATATAAACTTTATTCCAACACTTCCACCATAATACCCAATACTTAATATAGCTGATGCAGTCGTATGTACGTGTGGTGGTTGTTGTGGTGGTGATGTATTAGCATTATAGTTTAAAGGAAGCTGCTCAAATTTTTTACCGAATAAACCATGGTAATAAACCTCTGTAAAGACTGACATTCTATGAGAAATAGGGTAGCTAGCTCCTAGCTTGCCTTGATGTGAAAACTTTGTAGTGTATTTACTTAGAAAATCTACTATATCTATTCCAAACCCTAAACATGAATATGTTATTATATTATGTGCAGGTATGAGTACATCATAGCAAGCATTAATTAAAGCTGAAGTGGTTGAAATACCATTGTTTATTAAAGTAACATGTCTATACCCTTGCGTAGATGACGGTGGAGCAAACTTTAGTGCAAAATATTTCTCGAATCCAACTCTTTTATGTCCTTCATTTTTTAGCTGGAAAATTTCGTGGGAAATTTCTGATTCTATCCTAAAATTTTTATTGTAGTAATAGCCAAATATTACAGAGAACCCTAACCTATTATTATCATAATGTGGATTGTATTTTATGGTAAAATTATTTACCTCTTTAGTGCTGTCCAATGGGCTACCTATTGCATCATATTTCAGTGCAAGCACTTCTACAACATCTGACTTACTTTCTTTGATAAGAAGATTTGATAGATGATGCCTAGCTGGTTTATATTGAATACCAAAATATACAAGATTGTGATCGTTTAAAACCAATGCTGAAGAAACATGTGATGTAAATAATATTAATGCAATATAAAGAAGGGAAAGTTTATTATTCATGCAATCTAAACCTTAATAATTTTCAAGTAACTACACGTTTACAACTATAAGTAAATATACTAAAAATTAATTAAGTCAACAAAACTAATTATTATATTTTTACAACATATTTTAAATGTTATTGAAAGTGTAGCATATAATGATTCACAATAGTTGCTTATCTTATAAAAGGAGTGTTTAAAAAAAGTTGTTAAATACAGTCAAATAATAGATGATGTTTATTAGAATATATCTTGAGTGGTTGGTATATGTGATTCTTGTACAAAATATAATGTGATTTTATTTTAATAAATAGCTTTTTTACTCGTTTATTTTTAATCAGGTAAATGCAAAAAGCTTTGATTTTTAAGTAATATGTTTATAATTTTCATTATCTGAGTTAGTAGAAATAATTGTGTTATTGTAAAAGAGCAGATTTTTTATTTTTGGATTATAAAAACATTTATTAAAAACAGTTGAATTTTAACAACTTAATTTATGTAAAACATTTATCATTAAAATATTTTGTGTATAATGATAATTGTTAACTAAATAATATAACTTGTTGTTTTTTAGTAAAAACAATACGCTAAGAATTACTTAACTTAGAAAATATTCAATCCAACTTTACTTAAGTATTTAGGTTGTTTCTATAATTTTACTATATAATTTATTAAAAACATAATGTTTTGTATCACATACTACTAATAACTAACACAGCAATTGACTTTCAATTTAAGTAATTCTTAACCCTACTAAGGTGCATACTTTGTAAAAGTTACAAGATAAATCTTAAACCAACTTCGCAACCATAATTGTCTGCATTGAAATAAACAATAGGATCTATATGTTTTGGTGCTGCAGAAATTTCAACTGGATATTGAACTGATAAATTAGTAAAAGCATTATCCTTAGCTTTCACATAATATCCATTTGCAAATAGGATAGTTTTTGGTGAAATTAAAAATCCTAACCCTAACTTAGCTTTAAATAGAGTATGAATATTTGTACCGCCTAAAAACCTAATTATTCCTTGCCCTATACCAATGCAAGCGTTTGGTACTAAAGAAGAATTACCAATTATCATGTCATAACAAGCGTTAAACATTAAAGAAATAGCATTAAACCCTTCGTTTTTCATCACTACATAATCCTTATTATTACTGCTGCTACCACTGCTACTATTTTGAATCTCTGAGTCTTTGCTTAATGCAAAGTACCGATGTCCATCAGGGTTTTTATATTTTTGTTTGTCAACATCGAATCTTGTAAATGATCCTTCTAATTCAACTCTGAGCCCGCCGCCTGAGTATCCAATAGCTCCGGAGAATCCTGTGTAGTTTCTATTGTATACAGGACTGTAGCCTTTTTTAAAATCTCCTGCTTTTTTTAGATCTATTGTTTCAGTTTCTTCTTTTAGGCTAAATAAAGTTAATTCTTTTTCTGACTTTTCATCGGTTTTGTACTTTGCAGAGATTGGACTAAATCTAGGAAAACCTATATTGTATTGCGCACTTGCGTAAAAACCAGCCATCTCACTTTCATTTGAAAAGTCAATAGGAACTGGTGATGGAAAAGCATTAGGTGCAAATAATGCTATAAAGGAAAAAACAATTCCTATAGCTGAGAATTTAATCATAATATTATCCAAATGATATAATAACTTCATATTAATAAAACCATGCTTTAAGTCAAAAATAATACTTTATAAACCTAAGTGTATTACGTAACACGCATAATTTAACTCTTGTGCTAACATTTTTGTAAAGACTATTAGCATATCATAATCAACACGTACATGATAAATTAATAAATATGTTGTATAACCATAATAAACCTACTAAATTATTATAATTTTTATAATATGACCTAAATAATAAACTGTAACTTATTAATTTATGATTTATTGTCTAAAGATAGTGCCTTAACTAAATTATAAATTATGTTGCGTACTTTTTCATTTTTTATACAAGTGTATGCTCTAACCATCATTAAAACTTCTTTGCTATCTATCTTGCTATCGTTAAATTCCGGTAAGAACTTTTCTTCGTTGTCTCTGAGTGCATGTGGAGGTGTGATAGGATTGTCACATGAGATATTTTTTAGATCTTCTTGTAATTTTAACATGATATCTCTTACTTCAACATTGAGTACACTTGCAAGCTGGTATAGTCTGCTAATTACTATGCGATTTGTTCCTTTCTCATATTTTTGTACTTGTTGGAATGTGATTCCTAATTTATTTGCAAGCTGATTTTGGCTCATACCTCTCATAATGCGTTGTCTTTTTATCTCTTTTCCAACACACTCGTCAACTGGATGTGGTCTAACCTTTGTTGCGCTTTTTAACTCTTTTGTAGATTCAGCACCTTCTTTCTTAAAATTTTTAGAAGCATAGTCATCTACATCAAGTCTTATTCCTTCACCTGTAAATTTATGTTGTTGTATGTTTTTTTCTATCAAATCTTCGATTAAAGGGTCATGTGCTTTTATTTCATTTGCATATTCTGGTTTGTTTTGTTTGTTTTTTGCATGTATGGACATAATCGTTTTCCTATAATAAAGCAACACTATGTAAGATAAATCATGCATAAAGTGAATGCAATAGTTATTTAATGGATATATACCATTGAGTTGGTTAAAGTAGAATATTTATTGTGTAATATCAGAAATAACATATTATGCTTTATGAAGTATAATATACTTTTTCCTGATTTTTTATATTGATTGGATTGATAATCTACATTAAAATATTGAGTTCAGTTTGTTTCTATGTATGGAGATTATTTTGTTAGAAAGAACTTTATCTATATTAAAGCCAGATGTGGTAAAGCGTAACATTACTGGACAGGTTAATTCATATATAGAGAATTCAGGACTAAAAATAGTTACGCAGAAGATGTGCCTGCTGACGCGTTTTCAAGCTGAAGAATTTTATGCAATACATAAATCACAGCATTTTTTTATACCTCTTGTTGATTTTATGGTATCTGGTCCGATAATTGTTCAAGTATTAGAGGGGGAAAATGCTATAAGCTTGTATAGAGAACTGATGGGTGCTACGGATCCTAAAAAGGCAAATCCTGGAACTATTAGAGGGGATTTTGCTGAGAATATAGATGCAAATTGTGTTCATGGGTCAGATAGTTTAGATAATGCTGTAAGAGAAATAAGGTTTTTCTTTAGTGATTATGAACTTTTATCATTAAAGTAATTAGTATACGTCAGGTTAATTACTTAGTTAGTTATTTTCAATAGTTTAGTCATGACTTCTTTATTATAGTTTATCAAGTTATTTTTAGGTGTTTGTAGGTATATAAGTAAGCTTTTTTATCAAAATTTTTTTATATTTAAGCAATGAATCTTTGTAGGTACTTAGCTTATTATAGTTTGCTCTGTGTGTTAAATATGTTCTGTTAATGAGTATATTAGTGATAAAAAAGCAAAAGTGGTATGCTAATTGATAATCTTAGTAATTGTTAAGTTTTATTGTATTACAGTTGAATGCTATTTTAAAAAGCTTTAATGTTTAAAAGTTTATGTTGCTGTATGTTTTTTCTCTAAAATTTTTAATTAGATGATCGTTTATTTTATTGTGTATTGTAGGTTACTTTGTTTTTCGTATGTACTAATCATTTTCCTATTTTGAAACCGTCAGTTGGTTCTTACTTTTCTAATAATTCCTTAGCATGATTTAATAGTTGGGATTTTGTGAGTTGATATGAACTGTCTTCCCACAAATCTTTTATTTTTTTTAAAGTCTTACCAAGGTTTTTTCCTTCTTGGTATCCTATGTTGAACAAGTCTTTTCCAGAGATGGGAAATTCTGGAATAATAAATTTGTCGGCATATTCAATGTATTGTACTAGATCATGATGATTTAAGTTTAACTCTGCATGCCTTATTTTCATTAAATTGCAGTATACTTTTTTACCTAGCTTATTAATATATTTTTGTTGTTCAATAATTGAAAGTGGAAGTTCCAAATTATTATTTAATAGTAATGCAAGTATTTTTTGATCATGATTTGACAAGCACAATGAGACTTTAATTGTGTCTAGTGAACATTTGTTTGTTCTTAGCAAAGCTGCTAGTTTTGTTAGTGGATCTGTATTTGATAAGATATCAGATGACATTATGTCTGGTGTGATGTCAAAAGGGATGATTTTTTCTAATACTTGACATTTTTGCATAATTTTTAATGTATTAGTTAAGTTTGCGTAAGATAAAAGTTTAAAAAATTCATCACGAATGCGTTCTTTAGATAATTTGTTAATGCAAGATGAGTATTTTGTACAACAGTAAATTATTTGATCACTTAATGTATTTTTACTACATATAGAAGTATAAAATCTAAATGCTCGAAGTATACGTAAATAATCTTCTTTTATTCTAATCTCTGGGTCTCCAATAAAATTCAACTGTTTTTTTTCTAAATCTTCAATACCAGAAAAGTAATCATACACTATTCCTTGTTCATCGCAGTATAAAGCGTTAAAAGTAAAGTCTCGTCTTGAAGCGTCTTGTCTCCAATTATTTGTAAATTTTACTTCAGCATGTCTTCCGTCACAATTGATATCTGATCTTAGTGTAGTTATTTCATATGCTGTATTGTTCACTATTGCAGTTATTGTACCATGTTTAATACCTGTTGGAATTGTTTTAATATTAGCTGTAGTAAGAGATTCTACGATTTGATTGGGTAATAATGTGGTAGCGAAGTCGATGTCTGTAGTTTGTCTTTTTAGCATATTATCCCTTACACAGCCACCTACTAGCCTGATTTCTCCTTGAAATTTTTTTATTGCATTTATGATTGATAGAATATCATCATTGCTTACAAGAGTGTCGTACATTTATAGCGTTAGGTTATTAAATAAGAAAAATGTTAATATAAATATTGATAGTATTGTATTGTTTTTTTAAATTTCATTGATTGTCAAACACTTTGTATTTTGTTATGTTAGAACATGCTAATATAATCATAGCGTATGTTAGGGTTTTTAATACTTAATAGAATATGACTATTTGTATAGTTTGTTGTTATGAATGGCGTTGAGTAAGCTTAGTCCTATAGTGTTAGGAAATTGCTCAATGTTTTTCTGTTTGTTAAGTAAATATGTAGATTATAAAAAGAAGATGTTAGTTCCTTTCATTTTTACTTATGTAAAGTATTTTGTATAATTGCATTGGATTTTCATATAGTTTAGCCTCTATTAATTTTTTTAATACTTAGATACTTAACAGAATAAAAATATGATTCTTTATCTACATTTTGTTTTTGTTGATAACTTTGATAGAAAAACCTATTTAGCAAATCTCTCAGTATCTGTCCATGTATTGTGGTTCTAGTGTTGTAAATTATAAAAATAGAGTTTGATTTTGTTTAAAAGATTTTTTTAGACATGTTGAAGTTTTGTTTTATTGTTTGAGAACTACTAATGCTGTTATAGCATTTGTTGAATGTTTTATACTTAAGTGTGACCATTTGTAGAGTTTATGTTTGTATGCATAGTTTTGAATAAACCTGGTGAATTTAGAAAGTTACTCAATACTATAGTATAACTATAGGTTACAGAAGGAATATATTAGTGTCTTTTAAAGTATTGTATTATATTGTATTTAAACTTCTAATATAAGTTGTACCGTCTGTTAAATTTTTAATACTTAATGAGATAAAGGTATTGCTATTATAGAGACTACACTTTTGTTTTTGTGTAAGATTTTGATAGAAGTAGTACAATGAACTTAGCAAGTCCTTGGTATCTTTGTATGTGTTTAGTGTTCTAGTTCTGTAATTATAAAGGATAGATATTGATTCCTCGTTTAGGTATATTGAGATTTCTAATATAATTTTAGTATCTATTATAAGTTTAGTATTTACTATAATTTGACAAGTGTGCTCAGTGCCTTTGTATGTGTTTAGTGTTCTAGTGCTTGTAATTATAAAGGATAGATATTGATTCCTCGTTTAAGTATATTGAGATTTCTAGTATAATCTTAGTATCTATTAAGTTTAATATTTACTATAATTTGACTGTTGTGATATCCACACTCTTGTTTTTGTGTATTATTTGATAGGAGTAGTCCATTAGTAAGATATATATTGTATGTTTTGGTATTATAGTTCTGTAGATTATAAAAAATAGATATTGGAATTTCTAATATAATAATAGGATCTATTAGGTTTTAGTATTTGCTGGAACTTCACTATTGTAGCATACACGCTTTTATTTTTATGTATGATTTTAAACCGGGATTAGTACAGTAAATTTTACAGGCTACTAAGCAGTTCTTCTGTATGTTATGTGTACTAATTCTGCAATTATCTTAATTCTTTTAAGAATTACGTTCTATTGCAATGTATTTTGTATTACAGTAACTTTTAAATTTAATAGTTTTTTGTTATAGCATCTTCTATTATGAACTGTATGTTTTCGTTACCGCGCCAATAATTTACACTGATTTTGCCTAATAACATAACTGCAGTGCGTTCTAACAAAGCTAAACCTAATTCTGTGTCTACACATCTAAAACAGATGCCTTTGATAAAAGTTTTATTGTCATAGATTAAACATCTTATATGGCTATCTCCTATAATTTCTGGATTTTTTATTTTTATGTTTGTTAAAATGAATTTTGGTTCTGGATTACCTATGCCAAATGGTTCCAAAAATTGTAGTTCTTTCCATAAAGTCAGATTAATTGCTGATGCAGTGATAACGCCATCTACTTTAAATACTTTTTGTTTGTTAATATTATGAAATCTTTGTGAAAGGAATTCGTATAACGTTTTAATCTTATCTTCATTTATGGAGAAACCAGCAGCCATTGCATGTCCTCCTCCTTCAGTGATGATTCCTTCTAACTTTGCTGATAAAATAGCTGCACCTAAATCTACATCTGGTATCGATCTAGCACTTGCTTTACCAATTCCGTTGTTTAATGAAATTACTATACTTGGTAGGAAAAACTTATCTTTAAGTCTTCCTGCTACTATGCCTATTATTCCTGGATGCCAATTTCCTGCAACAATAATTAAATTTGTATTTGTTGACATAAGAGTTTCTGCTTGTTCTACTGCTTCATTGAAACTTTGATGTTCTAACTCTTTTCTTTCTAAATTAAAATTTTGCAATTTTTCTGAAATTTCTAAAGCTTCTTCTTCATTATTGCTTGATAACAATCTTGCTCCTAAACTTGCATTGCCAACTCTTCCTCCTGCATTGATATGTGGTCCTATGCTGAAGCCTAGTTGGTAAACATTAGGTTTTTCTTCTAATCCAATAACATCAGACAAAACTTTAAGACCTATATTTTGTCTTGTTGCAATAATTTTTAGGCCTTGTTTTACAAAAGCTCTGTTTAACCCAATAATTGGCATAACATCACATACAGTTCCCAGTGCTACTAAATCTAAGTAGTTTATTAGGTTTGGTTCAGTGTTGTTTGTAAAAAATCCCTTTTCTTTTAAAGTTTTGTTTAGTGCTATAAGCATTAAAAATGATACACCAACCCCTGCTAAATATGTGTATGGAGAATTTTCATCTAGGCGGTTAGGATTAATCACTGCAATTGCATCTGGTAGTGTATTCATACCTATGTGATGATCAATAACTATTACATCTAGATTTACTGATTTTGCTGCAGATATTGGTTCATGTGCTATGGTTCCACAGTCAACAGTTATGCATAAGCTGTTGCCAATTTCTTTTAATTTAAGCAGTGCTTGAGTGTTTGGCCCGTATCCTTCGCATATGCGATCTGGAATGTATATTGTTGTAGGAACACCTATTTGTGTAAGATACTGCTTTATTAATGCAGATGATGTTGCACCATCAACGTCATAATCTCCGAAAACTACTATTTTTTCTTTGTTATATATTGCTTCACAAATCCTATTCACTGCTTTATCCATGTCTAAAAGATGAAAAGGATCAGGTAGCGATGCTTTTAATGTAGGATATAAAAAATCATGAATTTCTTCTATGCTTATTTTTCTTGTTGATAATACTCTTGCAGCAATTTCTGATAGACAAAATTTTTGTTTGATTGTTAAAATGTCACGAAGATTTACATTGTGAGGTTTCCACAATGCACCTGTTACTCCAATATATTCTGAATTTTCTAAGTTGCAATGTAGCATATAACGCTAATTAAAAAAATAGTATTATAGCATTGCTGTTTGTGGTTGCTATAGATATATTTTTGATATCATAATATTTTATGTATTGATAATGAAGGTTATTTACACTGAATTTGAAATATAGTTTTTAGTAAAAATTGAGTTAAATTAATAAATAGGAAATGTAAATACTTTATATGACTGTATGTCCTGTGGTCTTAATTTGATATATTTTTGTTGTTTTTAATGTTACATTGTTTATATAATCAAAGTTATTAATTATTATTGAATTGTTGTTGAACGTGGAAGAAATATAATGTCAATCCCAATCACGGTTGCTTATGGAGATGGTATTGGCCCAGAAATTATGGAAGCTGTACTATTAATCTTGAGTGAAGCAGAGTCAGGTTTAGTTATAGAAACTATAGAAGTAGGACATAATTTATATAAAAAGGAATGGTCTTCTGGTATTGCTCCTTCATCTTGGGATTCTATTTTTAGGACAAAAGTACTACTTAAGTCTCCTACTATGACTCCACAAGGACAAGGTCATAAGAGTCTTAATGTAACATTGAGGAAGAAATTAGGACTGTATGCAAATATTAGGCCATGTATTTCTTATCATCCTGTAATAAAGACAAAATATCCTAATCTTAATATAGTAATAATTAGGGAAAATGAAGAAGATACTTATACTGGCATAGAACATAGGTTAACAAGTGATACGTATCAATGTTCAAAAGTAATTACAAGATCAGGGTCAGAAAGGATATGTAATTATGCATTTCACTATGCTACTGTTCATAATAGAAAAAAGGTTACTTGTTTGATAAAAGATAATATTATGAAAATGACAGATGGAATTTTTCATAAATCTTTTTCAAAAATTGCGGAAAATTATCCTAGTATCACATCAGATCATTATATTGTTGATATTGGTATGGCAAAAGTAGCTGCTAACCCAGAAAATTTTGATGTTATAGTTACTACTAATCTTTATGGTGATATTGTATCTGATATAGTTGCTGAGTTATCAGGTTCTATCGGTCTTGCTGGTAGTGCTAATATAGGTGATAATTATGCAATGTTTGAAGCCGTGCATGGGTCAGCACCAGATATAGCTGGGAAAAACATAGCTAATCCTTCTGGCTTACTAAATGCAGCTATACAAATGTTAATTTATTTAAAGAAGTTTGATAAGGCAGAGTTGATATATAATGCATTACTTAAAACTTTAGAAGATGGTATGCATACTGCAGATATTTACCAAAGTCAGGTCAGTAAGGGAAAAGTTTCTACTATGGGTTTTGCCAAGGCGATTATTGATAATTTTGGGCAATCCCCTACTCAATTTCCAAAGTCTATATTTCAAAATAGCGCAGGTGAATCAGGTATATCTTATACATATAAGCCATCTTATGCTACTAAAGTTCTTGTTGGAGTAGATCTGAGTATTAGTTGTGATAGTGCAGATTTAAATTTAAAGCAGTTAATTAGTAATATTCAAGGTGTTACGCATGATAAATTAGAACTTGTGCTGATTCATAGTAAAGGATTGGAAATTTGGCCTGACGAATCTTCTAATGCAAACCTTTCTTATATGGACCAAATATGTTGTAGGTTTTATATGAAGGGTCAAAGTGATAAGATTGTTAATGAGCATGTTAATCAATTACTTTTTGACATGAGTAAAAAGAAAATAGATGTTGTAAAAATGGAAAAATTGTATTTGTACGACAATCAACCTGGATTTTTCACTATGTAATATACTTTAGTAGCTGTTGTAATTACTATAGTTGTTTATAAAATAACACATGAATTGTTATGTGTTTTCTATATCAAGTAATCCTATAGCAAATTCTTTTGCTGAGAAGTCTTGGAGTTGTTCTACATGTTCACCAATCCCAATTGCATGAATACTGAGCTTGTATTTCTGTGCTATTTTTATTACTACTCCACCTTTTGCTGTACCATCTAATTTAGTCATTATTAATCCACTAATATTTACAAATTGTGAGAAAGCTTCAACTTGATGAATGGCATTTTGACCAGTTGTTGCGTCTAATATTAATATGACGTTGTGAGGTGCATTATTGTCATGTTTACCTATGATCCTTTTAATTTTAGCCAGTTCTTCCATTAAATTTTTATGGTTATGTAATCTTCCGGCTGTATCAATTAATAAAACATCTACCTGATCATTTAAAGCTTGTTGCATTGCTTGATATGCTATACTTGCGGCATCTGCGCCTTGGTTACCTGTTACTACTGGAAAATTTACTTTTTGTGACCATACTATTAATTGTTCAGTAGCTGCTGCACGGAATGTATCACATGCTGCAACTAATACTTTTTTACCTTCATTTTTGAACTTATGTGCTAATTTCCCTATAGTTGTTGTTTTACCATTTCCGTTTGTACCACATATCATAATTACATGTGGTTTGTTATTAATAGATAATGGTTTTTCAACTTGTAGTAAAATGTCTTCTATAGATTCTGCTAATTTTTGTTTTACTATGCTGTAATCTACTTCGTTAAATTTTATTTCTGCAAGTTTTTGTGTAAGTAATGAGGCATTTTCGTATCCAACGTCTGCTGTAATGAGTAATTCTTTTAACTCTTCTAATGTTTCTTGATCAATTTTTTTTTCACTAGAAAAAATTTTTTTTATGCCATCACTTAATTTTGATGAAGTTTTGAATAAGCCTTTCTTAATGTTATTGAGAAATCCCTTATTGTTTGTATCTGCCATAATCAAATTGTCCTTATTTCTAAAAAGTTGTGGATTGTGTTTATATAATATACACTAAGTGAATTATATTGTTTGATGTATGAAATGTCAGCTTATTTTATTACATCTTCTGGTACTGATGTAGGAAAAACTTTTGTTACAACAGCGTTGTGTTGGCATTTTATTAAGCGTGGTAAAATAGTACAAGCAATAAAGCCTGTTATTAGTGGATGGAATGATACTGATATTTTGAATAATGATACATATAAAATACTGTGTAGTTTAAATATTGAGTGTAATAGTAGTAATATCGCAAGAATTTCACCTTGGAGATTATGTTATCCTCATGCTCCTAATATAGCTGCTAGGTTAGAAAATATTGAGTTGAACTATAGTGAAATTTTAGAATTTTGTTATCAGTGCATTAGTCAGTCTTATGATAATTTATTCATAGAAGGAGTTGGTGGAGTTATGTCACCTATTACAGATGACAGAACTTGTTTAGATTTGATATGTGATTTAAATGTCAAAGTAATTTTGGTTATTGGATCTTATTTAGGTAGTATAAGTCATACATTGACAGCACTACGTGTATTGTCTGGTATGAGTGTAAAAGTAGTGCTTACTATTAAAAATGAAGGTGATACTAATGTTGATGATATTGTGAAATTTATTTATGAATATACGGGTAAGTCTGTATATGTTCAGCATTATGTTGCAGGTAGTTTTGATCTGTGGGAAAAAACGTCAGATGATATAGTGAATTTTCTAAATTTGTATGATAAATTTTAGTCTTCATATTGTGATGCAAATTGCTTTGTAACTTAATTGTGTGTTTATTACATTTCAAAAGAAGTATTAATTTATATATTCAAAGTCAGTATAGTAAAATAGTTATCTAATCTGATATTTTGGACATAGGTTATGGTTATTCAATGTTGGATTAATATAAGTAGTAGAAATTAAGGTATAAACCCTACACTTACCTCTGTTGCTTGTTGAATTATATTTTTTCACCTACTCATTCTCTATGTGCTCTGTCACAACAACATAGACTATAAATGACAACAATGTAAGTTGTACTAATATTTTAATATTCTTCACGTGTCAGTTGACAAATATTAGTAAATATGCGCTTCCGATTTTATTATAGCATTAGTGACAAAGGCATTATTTAGCAATTACTAACATAATAAAAAAAAAGCTATAATGTATGTTGTTGATAAATTTGAGTACTATTTCAGTATTTTTTTGAAATATTGAGGTTCTTTGCTAATACTTTATTTTGTCATATTTTTGGAATAAATAGTGTCATGATTTAGAGCTTGACAATTAATATTAAGAATGTTTAGCTTTTCTTAAATCTTATAAAATTTAATTATGTCTGATAGTAAAAATTTGAACCAAGAAAGACAGAAAGCATTGGATAATGCAATTAGTCAAATTGAAAAAGCTTTTGGTCGTGGTGCAATAATGAAGTTAAAGCAGGGTGCTATTGAAAAAATAGATAGTATTTCTACAGGTTCAATTGCACTTGATACGGCTTTAGGTATTGGTGGATTTCCTAAAGGCAGAATTGTTGAGATTTTTGGACCTGAAAGCTCTGGTAAAACAACTCTTGCTTTACATGTAATTGCTGAATCACAAAAAAAAGGCGGAAATTGTGCATTTATTGATGCTGAACATGCTTTGGACATAATGTATGCACGTAAATTAGGTGTAAATACTGGTGATTTGATTGTTTCTCAACCTGATACTGGTGAACAAGCACTCCATATAGTTGAATATTTAGTGTGTTCAGGTGCTATTGATGTGATAGTAGTAGATTCTGTTGCTGCATTAACCCCTAGGGCAGAAATAGAAGGTGATATGGGTGATCAGCATATGGGCTTACAAGCGAGATTGTTAAGTCATGCTTTAAGGAAATTAACTTCTATTGTATCAAAAGCAAATTGTGTGCTTATTTTTATTAATCAGATACGTATGAAAATAGGTGTAGTTTATGGAAATCCTGAAACTACTAC
This sequence comes from Ehrlichia canis str. Jake, assembly GCF_000012565.1. Classification (GTDB taxonomy): domain Bacteria; phylum Pseudomonadota; class Alphaproteobacteria; order Rickettsiales; family Anaplasmataceae; genus Ehrlichia; species Ehrlichia canis. Next base: position 1,248,167 of record NC_007354.1, on the reverse strand, counting down.
TGGTGGAAATGCGTTGAAATTTTATAGTTCTGTAAGATTGGATATACGCAAAGTAAGTGCAATTAAAGATAAAGACTTAATTATTGGCAATCAAACTAAGGTAAAGGTTGTTAAAAATAAGGTAGCTCCTCCTTTTAAGCAGGTGGACTTTGATATAATGTATAATGAAGGCATCTCAAAAGTTGGTGAAATTATAGATATGGGTGTAAAGCTTAATATTATTGAGAAAGCTGGTGCATATTACTCATATAATGGCATACGTCTAGGTCAGGGTAAAGAAAATGCAAAATCTTATCTTAAGACAAATTATACTACTGCAGATGAAATAGAACAAAAAATAAGAAATATGTTAGCAAGTGATAGTGATGTGACTTGTTTTAATACAGAAGGTAGTGATAATCTTCATGAGGTAGAAGAAGCAATTTTTTAAGGAAAAACAATTTTTTAAGGAGTGGTATGGAAGTAGATTTATTAAATAATGATGCTATATGTGATGAATTTACTAGAATGGGAGTGATAATAAATGGTCACTTTGTGTTATCTTCTGGGTTGCATAGTGATACATACGTACAGTGTGCCAGGGTGTTTGAGAATCCTAATCTTGCAGTAAAGTATTGTGCTTTGCTTGCGAAAAAAATTGATAGAGTTTTGCCAAACATAGATTTGATAGTTGCTCCAGCAATTGGTGCTATTACTATTGGCTATGAAATTGCTAGACAATTGAGTATTATTAATATGTTTTGTGAGCGTGTCAATGGTGCTTTTGTATTACGTCGTGGTTTTGAGATTCAAAAAGGAAGTAAGGTTTTAATTGTAGAAGATGTCATTACAACTGGAAAAACTTCTATGGAAGTCGTAAATTGTGTAAAGAAAAATGGCGGTACTGTTGTTGCAGGTGCAGCTTTGGTTAAACGTAGTAGAGATATTAAACTGCCTTTCCCTATAATTAGTTTAATTGAGTTGAATATTAAAAGTTATGTTGATGAGGACATTCCAGAATATTTGCGACAAATACCTGTCTCGATTCCAGGAAGTAGGTATTTACAGGAATAGTTAGTGTTTGACCGTTATAAGAAACAAATTCTTATTCCAGAGATAGGGAAATTAGGTCAGAAAAAATTAAATAGTAGTCATGTGCTGGTAGTGGGGTGTGGTGGTTTAGGTAGTGTAGTTATTCCTTTACTAGCTGCTGCTGGTATTGGTCATATGGTATTGTGTGATGATGATACAGTCCAGTTGTCCAATCTTAATAGGCAAGTGATTTATAAAGAAAGTGATATTAATCAAAGTAAAGTTGCAAAAGCTAAAGAGTTTATAAGGTCACTTAACTCTGATATTAATATTCAAATACTAAATAGCTTTGTTACTCCTAAAAATTTTGAAAGTATTTTTAAGGATATAGATATAATTGTAGATTGTACAGATCGACTAGCTACAAAATTGTTTCTTAATGATGCAGCTGTTTTGATTGGTAAACCTTTAGTACATAGTGCAGCAATTGGATTTACTGGGCAGATATTAACAATTTTTCCTCGTGGTAAGCCTTGTTTAAGATGCTTTTTTGAATGTCAATATATGAGTTCCCATTTAAATTGTGCTAATGCTGGAATATTAGGACCGACTGTAGGAGTAGTCGGTAGTATTGCAGCTTCAGAAGTTATAAAATATTTGTTGGGAATTGAAGATAGTTTAGTAGGAAAGTTGCAGAGAATAGATTTACAATCTAATGATTTTTCTAAGTATAAGTTTCAAAAAAATGATGTATGCATAGCATGTAGTGACAATGTAAGAGTTGATCCTTATGATTACAATTATTATGAAAGTAGATTATGTTTTTAGCTAATAGATGTTTACTTAAATTTTGAATTTTACTTGGGTTGGAAGGTAAATTTAGTAATTTGCATTGAGTATATATCTCAAAAAATAATGCATGTGACAGCAATATAAAACTTATAGTGACAATTTCCAAATTGTATTTTTGGCTAATCAATGTTGGATATTACTTTAAGTTAACTAGGAATAGATACTAGATAATCAATTTACTGAATGTATATTAGGAAGATGTGACTATAAAATTAATAGTGATACTGAGATTGTTTAGACACAAGTAATATTTACTAAAGTTCTTGGTATAATTCTAGTGTAAATACAATAGCTAACACCTTACTAAGCATTCTTTAAGACTGCGTATACGTTAGTTGTAATAGCATTATTAGTTATTGGGTGAGTTATGTTTTTAGCTTAGGTATTTATTTGTGTTTTATATGAAATTTTTAAACAACAATGTGAATTCATTATCACATGTTAGCATAATATTTCCTTATAGATATTAATTTTTAAAGTGTTAGTCTATTATGTTAGTTTAATACAGTGCTAAATTTTGTTAATGTATTTTCATTTGATGTTTGTTCTGTTACGCACTGTAATACAGTAAGTCTAAAATTTAATATATCAATAGTTAAATAAAATCTCAGGTTTTAGTTTCAATGATGCTAATTAATGAAAGCTATAGTTGATATATCTTACAAAAATAGAGCAATTGTTGTTCTATTGGTTTGTCATTTATGTGGTTCTGTAATCTTAGAGATAATTTATGTTAGAAATATAAAATATTTTGTTTGTTATAATAATGTAATATAATTGCAGGATATGTTTAGTGGATGATATGTTTTCTAAGTTACAAATTAAGCCTATAATTGTTTCATTGTTGTGTATACTTGCTATATATTTAATATTGCCTAATTTCATTGATAGTAAATTTTTACTTTCTAAACAAAAGGTTAATCTAGGCTTAGATTTGCAAGGTGGTGTTTATTTATTGTTAGAAGCAGATTTTAAAGAATATTTAAAAGAAAGAATGTATGCACTGTATGATGAGCTAAATGAATTCTTGTTGAGTAAAAAAATAGAATATAGTAGGTTTGATGTAGAACAAGATAAACTAGTATTGACACTAAAGGATGGTAAGAGTTTTGATAAGGTAAAGTTATTTGGCAATAAAAACGTTAGAATATCTGAGCGAGAAGGTTGTGTTGAAATATCCTTTTATGATAGTTATAAGTCAGAATTATTGAGAAATGTTATATCTGATGCTATTAGTAATATCAGGCGTAGGTTAGACAAATCTGGCACGAAGGAAATTATCATAAATAGTCACGGTAAAGATAGAATATCTTTGCAAGTTCCTGGAGTGCATGATACTAGTCAAATTAAAACTTTGTTAGGTAAAACAGCAAAGCTAACGTTTCACTTACTAGAAGATGTGAAGCAGTTATCATCAATTAATTCTTTGACTACTGTTTTACTTAAGGATAATCGTGGAAATACTTATCCTATATTAAAAAAAGTTGAAATTAGTGGAGATTCTTTAATAGATGTATCATCTGGTATAAATAGTCTTGGTAATGTGATTGTGCATTTTAAATTAAATAATGAAGCAGCTAAAAAGTTTGCTAAGATTACAAAAGAAAATTTTAACAAACCATTTGCTATAGTATTGGATGGTGTAGTACTTACTGCTCCTATAATACGTGAGCCTATTTTGACTGGGAGTGGTGAAATTAGTGGTAATTTTACTGTTGAAACTGCAAAAGAATTGTCAATATTGTTAAAATCTGGTGCCTTACCAGTACCTTTAAAAGTAATAGAAGAAAAGACAATAGGTTCTAGTTTGGGTGCTGAATATATTAAGCAAGGCAGATTAGCAATGATAATATCAGTTATAGCAGTTTCTGTTTTTATTATATTTTCTTATCGTATGTTTGGTGTTTTAGCTGTAGTTGGATTAGTTTTTAATATTATTTTTATTGTTGCTGTACTTACATTACTTCAAGCTACGCTTACATTGCCTGGACTTGCAGGTATTACTTTGACTGTAGGGATGTCTGTTGATGCTAATGTGTTAATTTTTGAGCGTATCAGGGAAGAATTAAATTCTACAAAGAAGTTAAGGTGGGCTGTAGAATCTGGCTTTAAGAATGCTATGTCAACAATATTTGATTCTAATATTACTACATTAATTGTTGCTGCGGTAATGTTTGTAATAGGCAGTGGACCAATTAGTGGTTTTGCTATTACACTGTCAATAGGTATTTTATGTTCTATGTTTTCTGCAATTACTTTAACAAAGATGTTAATAGATTTATATATTAAGTTATTCAATTTGAAGACGTTGAACATATAATTTATTTAAAATATTGGAAGTGCTGTTTATGTCTAGCGATGAGGAAAATGTAAGAGTAGTTTATTGTAATGGTGAAGGAAATGATTCAGATTATATTGAACACCCAAAAATATATTTAACGGTTAAGGTGGGGGAGGAAGTTAGTTGTCCTTATTGTAGTAAAGTTTTTACTTTTAATTCTCATAATTAATATATATATATTGTGTGATATTGGTTTAAATACTTCGCAAGTATAGGGTAGGTATTACTGTATATTTTGTTATTGAGTAAAATCTGTTTTGCAACTAAAAATGGGTTTTATAATTCTGTATTTATAAAATTTTTTAGAAGTGTTAGTGTAATATTACTTTACATTTCTATTAAATTTGTATCTGATGTCTATTTAAATCTTATTAAGTCACTAATAAGCTGATAAATATTTTAAACATTTGAATAGAGACTGTTTTACTGTGCATTTTTTTAAGTGTGTGGTATTATGTTTTTGAGGTTTTTTAGCTAAAATAGATGTTATAATTTTGGATTTTTGTAGAATTTCTGTTGAATTTATATCTTGTTAAGGTCTTGTTGAGGTACTAATAGACTGAAAGATGTTTTATAACATTTCAAAAGTAAGGAAGTTATTTTAGTATATATTTTTATTAAGTTTATATATTATGACTTTCTGAAATCTTTTTTAGCTAAAGTAGGTGTTATAATTCTGGGTTTTGTAACATTTCCAGAAAGTATGAAGGTTAGTTTACTTTATGTTTCTGTTAAATTTATGTATAGTACTTGTTGAAATCTTCTTAAATCACTAGCTGAGTTTATAATGATTGTAATACTTCAGCACAGTGTTTGTTTGTCCTAAGACTGTTGTAAACGTGTTTTAGTGTTCTTTTATAACTGTTTCTTAATCCCTGTTTGTATAGTTGTAGTGTAAAAAAATACGGATGATTATGTGTGTTTTGTAAGAAAACTTCTGCATTACTTAGTGTTAATGTTTACTTTTACACTTAAATAATTAATGTGTTGTCAGGAATTATGTCGTATTCTTATAGTAGGTAGTAGTTCTTTTAGTGTTTATGCCGAATAATAATGATTATGATACATATAGCAAATTTATACGTGATATAAGAAGTACTGTTTTTTATATACGGAATAGAGGTGTTTTACATTTAGGTGATTTGGTAAGTAATGTTACACCAGCAACTTATATAATTGATTCTGCAAAAGAGGGTATACGGGAACAGTTCCTAAGTAGGGTGTTTGTACATCATTCTAATAATAAGAATGATATAAAAAAGGTTATAGATTTTATAATTTCGTTAGGGTTTATACCAGTAGTAAATGCAGATTATAAAGTTACAGAGCATGAAGGTGTATGTATTTATGATAAGAATCGCAAGTATGGAGATAAGCATGTTTTGATTGTTTCTTCTGTTGTTAGACATACTACACGTGATGTACGTAATATTATTTTAGAAAGTAGAAAAAACTTTCGTAGTAGTTTTGATGATGGTGCTAAAGACAGTATTAGAACTGTTCTATATGATCCAGATAGTAAACCATTGAAGCAAAGAATATATGATGCAATATCATATTCTGAAAAGTGGTCTTTACTGACAACTCAAGAAAAGGTGATTAGATGTATTTTTACAGTACTTTCTCTTAGCATTCCTTTGATTCCTCCACTACTTTTATTATCTTATATTGGAAATATTGATATTAGGGAAGCAGCATATAGTATGAACTTGCTTCCGTGGCAGTATCGTGTGTATATGAAAACATCAGATAGTCTTTATGATGTTATTGTGAATAATTCTGATGAAGAAAGACGCAAGATGATAACCGATAACATCATGGAAACAGCAATGGCAAAAGGATTTGTTGTTAAAGGTGAAGGGGATGAGATACAACCTACTGATTTAGGAAAACATGTGAGTGGGAAACATAATTTGCTTCTCGTAGCACATAATAAGGAACTTTCTAAGAAACAACTATTATTAAGGATTACAACTTTTTCAGTATTAGCATTTGTATGTTTTTCACAGATTATAGCATTGACATGTCATCTAGTTAGAGCTGAGAAGATAGCCTTGTACTGTTCTATATTATCGTATTTTGTAATTTTTGTGGAAGGTTTGTACTTACTTTCACTGAAAACCACAATGTCAAAGGTTTGTGCTACTTTTTGCTTAGTGTTTGCAGGGTTTATGTTAATGGTACATGCATTTTTATTGTATAATGACATTACATTTGGCTATGGACCTATAATGTCTGGTTTAATGGTTATTATTACTGGTGCTGTGTTAAGTGTTGCTTTAGCGTGTAATCAGTATTATAAGCAAGATAGAGATTTAGCTTTAAAGCTGGGTGGTATTAGTACCACAGCTTATTTGTCTATGAAGCGTGATATTGATGGAATTGATGAGGTTAAAACTGTTAAACTTGAGGGGGGATGTGGTTACCAAATAATTGATGACTTGAGTCTGGCTCTTTTTAATGCATATAATGCAGGAGTGTTTGGTACGGTGCAAGATCAAACTGTTGGTAATCGACAAGATGAAATATATAGTGGTACGCAAGAAAATGATAATTGTCCAAATACTAGTATTGGTGACTTACAATCCATTGATAGAAGTAACTCTCAAGATTTAAATCTTTAAATCCAAGTAAAGGTGAAACTTGTGTAAATTTTATAAAAGTAATAAATTGTGATTTATTAGTATTGAAATTTCTGATTTTTTGATTGTTTATAAGTAATCATTGAAAAATATAAGTGTAATCATGTAATTACTTTCTGTATTTTATTATAAAAATTTTTATTTAATTTATAAAACTACAAATTACAGTGTGCGTTACTGTAAAAAATGTTCCTGAATTATTAATTGTATTTTGTAACAATTGGATAGTATACAAGCTAAGGAAGAGTTTCTAGTTCTTGATCAGTTGAATTTTATATTATAAATGATAATTTGTAATAATGTGTGTAGTGTACAGCTATTCTGATTGATTAATTATGTTTTGTATTTGATCATGAAAGTTTTTGTTTAGTTTGTTAAAACTACGCATTATAATATGTGGTGCTGTAGAAAATTCACCTGTATTATTAATTGCATCTTGTAGTAATTTAGCAGAGCTTGAATCAAGTGATTGGGTACTTGCTAGATGTGAAAAGATGTTTTCTACATTTTTAGCTATGTTCTTGTATTTGCTTAAAGGATGATCAGTAGGGTATTGTGCTATATTCTTTACTATTTGTAGCTCATTAGATGTGAAATCATGAAAAGCAAGTTTAGTCAATTGCTGTAATGTCTTTTCTTTATCATTTTCTTCTATGATTTGTACTTTTATCAATATGTTTACAAGTGATTGTAATACTTCGTATATTACAGTATTAATTGATATTAAAATAGCATGTTGTTTATTGTCTGTAGTTATATCATTGGTATTTGTATGTGTTTGAAGTGCATTAATTAATTTTTTGTTATCTTCCGAAGATAAATCAGAATATTGTGTAGATATTGGATGTAGTATTATTGTATTATTTCTAATACTCACATTGATACAGTATAATGGCTGATTGTTAAATCTACAAATAACTAAGTTGCTGGTTTTTAAAATATTACATCCTTGTTCTAAAGATTGAGCTATAATGTTTGTACTGATTGTAAAGTTATGTTGTAGCATGTGTGTTATTATCTTATTTAGGTCACTAAACTCAAAATGTGTAGAAGAAGTTAATGTAGCTGACATATCTTGATATTGTATGTTCACTTCATTGTTGAATAAGGTTTTAGCGGCTTTATTTTTATCTAGTACAGTAAATATTTTAGTAAAATTTTCTATTTCATTTTTTTCGGTGAAAAATATTGTTATATTACTATTATCACCAATAAGAATATTTTGTATCACCACTTTTCTCTTTAAAGTTGAATATTAATATTATGCTCAACATTTATTAATAAATAAATAATATGGTAAGCTATCATTGAATATTTTTATAGAATATACTAAAATTATATTTAATAATGTTGTATATAATAAATTTGGTAAGACAATTTTATTGTAAATTACTTAAGAAAAGTACAATTATGTTTTACATGTTAATATATAGGTCCTCTAATTATATGAGCACAGTTAACTTTACATATATGTCAAAATCGTATTTGCTGTGAAGTTAAGTGGTTATATAATTTTTGTATAATGTATTGTTTATAAAAGCCTTATATAGCATCTATATAACTTACAGTCTCAGGTTTTTTCACAGGATATTATTACTATTTAGTGTTCATGTTGTAAAATTAATATCCGTAATTTTTATTTGTATCACTGTTGTAAAAGTATTGTGTTCCTATAATTCTAAGTTAATTACTATAGAAAATTTGTGCATTTGATCTTTATGCTAGTCGTATAACAGCCATAGTAAAAGTTGATAAAATTTACTATTTGTTTCATACTTATTAAAATTTAATATTTGTGTATTTTTATGATTATAGATCAAGTAGCTTTTAGGATTGGGCCTTTGCAAATAAGATGGTATTCTTTGTCATATATATTTGGCATGATATTTGCTTACTGGTATATAAAAAAGATAGATAAATATCAAGTTTTTAACAAAGAAAGTTATGAATCAGTAATATCTTGGTGGGTGATTTCTGTAATTCTTGGTGGCAGGATTGGATACATATTGTTCTATAATCTAGATTTTTATATACACTTTCCTATTGAAATGCTTAAGTTATGGAATGGAGGCATGTCATTTCATGGTGCTTTAGTTGGAGTAATGATTGGCATGTATATTTTTTGTAGAAAGAATAAAATAGATGTTCTTGCTGCTTTTGATTTAGGTGCATGTGCTGTGCCTGTTGGTATATTTTTTGGACGTATTGCAAATTTCATTAACGGGGAATTGTATGGTAAAGTCACTGATATAAAAATTGGAATGATTTTTCCTGCAAGTGGTGACCTACTTTATAGGCATCCAAGTCAGTTGTATGAAGCTTTTGGTGAAGGATTTTTGTTATTTATAATAACGAATTCTCTTTTCTTTTTTACTAAAATCAAAACATCTAAAGGAATGCTAAGTTCTGTTTTTTGTATATGGTATGGGGTAATAAGGTTTTTTATTGAGTTTGTTAGAGAACCAGATGTACAAATTGGCTATATTATTTTTGATCAAATAACTATGGGACAGTTATTGTCCATTTTTATGATAATTATGGGTTTTTATTTTATAAAATTGGCTAAAGTACAAGATAAATTTTCAATTTAAAGGTGTTGTTTTTGTCTAATTTAAGAGATTTTTAAATTATGGTTTGAGAAAACAAGTTGTTTTAAGTATTTAGTATGTGCTTTTTGAAGTATTGGCTCTGAGCATTGTTTTGGTGTTAAATTGTCTGTAAGACACTGTTGCCTTTTTATGTAAAAGGTAATATAGTGTATAAATATACTAAAATTAATATAATTTTGGCTCATATAATGAACACGCCATTATTAACTCCGTTTGCTTCAAGTAGCCAAAGAGCTGCCTTATTACAAAGTTTGTATTTAAGCAGTGGCAAGAATGGTCTTCATCCTTCTACTTATATTGTAGATGCAAGTGTAGAATCTGTAAACTCTATGTCATTAAGTGTAGGATAATATGCTGTTATATTTGTAATTGTTTGTGCATATTTAGATAATAAGTCTACAATATTTTATGATCTAATGATATTTTGGTTTATGTGCAAACTTGTGCAAGCAATAATGTGATGAATTACAGGTTGTAATAATGTAATATAGTAGTGTATTGTACTAACAATAGTAAGTTTTAATAGTGTTCTTATACATTGTTGGTAAGGAATACTACATAATATTCAGTAATTTACTGTATGTTATAAATTTTGTATCTGTAGAAATAGTATTTAATTTTTAAGGTGGGTGCACTTATTTAAGGTGTAATAGTTCAGTATTATTTGGTCTTACGTCTATTAGTTTGTACGTATGTGAAAGGGTTTTTTCAGTTTAATTTAGAGTTATTAAGAAAATAAAATTTATAACTCTGCTACATGATGTTGGTTAATTTATGGTGTACTATGTATTTTATAATCTATTAGCATTAAATTTTATAACATGCTTGTTTAGATAAGACAGTAGTATTTGATCTTATGTATGTGCATATGAGCACTGACTTTTTCAGGTTGACCTAACATTGTAAATAAAGAAAAATTAATGTTACGTTTAATATTATATGATTTATTGTCTGTACTTTTATGTTTATGGCAGAGTGGTATTCGATTTTTAGAATATATGTTTGTTTCAATACACAGTTATTCAATATGTATAGCGTTAATTTGATATGTCAATTTGTGTAGATTGCTAAAAGTTTTTTCTGATTAAAATTGCTAATAAAGTAGTTTTGATAATGGTATGTGGTAAATCCATAACTGTAATAATGTGTTTTTATGCAAATACATAATATATAGTATTAATTTAGTATATGTTAATATCAATCTATGTATATAGATATATTTCTCTTCATATTAATTAGAAATATTGATCAAATAAATCTGATAATGCATTAATATTGTGCAGAGTTGGTGTATGCATTTTATTTATAGCTATTATTTTATAGTCAATACTTTTGTTTGAGAAGTTATTCAATGGAGGTAAGATTTAGTTTTTTTTGTTTGTACATCTGGATCTCTTCAATGTCTGTAGTTTATGATATGTTATTTTATGCATATAACAAAATAGTGTTTATTTTAAAATAGATCTGCTTGTTTGAAATGCAACAGTTATAGGTAGGGCTTGGTCTGTTAACATCTGTAGATATTGTGCATACAAGTTTCTGTTGTAAAATGTTAAAAAGTGATTTTGTAAATATGTTATGGTGATTGTAGCATATTATTTCTGACTATAAGTAGTATTTGTTTTAACAGATATACTATTTGTGTATGTATAGAATTGTTAACATAAGTGAAAAATATGGATTTTTCACTTATATATCCTTGCTTGCATAAAGTGGTACGTATTTAGATGTAATACTACTGTTCTTTTGATGCAAATGATCTTTTTAAAGGTTGGGCTTCATCTTCATTATTTTTGGTTAATTCTTTGCCATTGATTACATTTTTGATGTCTTCTCCAGTTAAGGTCTCAAATTCTAGTAAGTTTTTAGCAACTATATGTAATGATTCTAAATGCTCATGTAGAAGACTTTTTGCTCTTTCCAGTGCAGATGTAACTATGGATTTGACTTCTTCATCTATCAAATTTGCTAAGTTATTAGAAATAGTTTCATTTTTTTCATCACTGTGATATAGCGGACCTACTTTGTCGCTCATACCCCACTTCATGACCATTGCTCTTGCTAGATCTGTTGCTTGTTTTATGTCTGATGATGCGCCGCTTGTGACTTTATGATATCCAAAAATTAATTCTTCAGCTGCTCTTCCTCCCATTGCTACTGTTAAGTCTGCAGTCATTTTTTCTCTTGTATGAGATACGCGATCTGACTCTGGTAGCCTCATTACTAACCCTAGACTTCTTCCTCTTGGAATTATTGTTGCTTTATGTATTGGATCCGATGCCACTGTAAAAAATGCAATAACAGCATGTCCTGCTTCATGATAGGCTGTTAATTTTTTTTCTTCTTCTGTCATCATTAATGATTTTCTTTCAGCTCCCATCATAACTTTATCTCTTGCATATTCAAAGTCACTCATTGTGACAATTTTTTTATTAAGTCTTGCTGCTATTAATGCTGCTTCATTTACTAGATTTGCAAGGTCAGCGCCTGAGAATCCTGGTGTGCCACGTGCAATGGTTCTGATGTCTACATCTGGTGCTGTAGGAACTTTTTTAATATGTACGTTAATGATCTTCTCTCTCCCATTAATGTCAGGAATACTAATAGTAACTTGTCTATCAAATCTTCCTGGTCTAAGAAGTGCGGAATCTAATACATCTGGACGGTTAGTTGCAGCAATAATAATTACTCCTTCATTAGATTCAAAACCATCCATTTCGACTAATAGTTGGTTTAATGTTTGTTCTCGTTCATCATTTCCTCCACCTAAACCAATTCCTCTATGTCTTCCTACTGCGTCTATTTCATCAATAAATATGATACATGGTGCATTTTTTTTGCCTTGTTCAAACATATCACGTACACGACTTGCACCGACCCCTACAAACATTTCTACAAAATCTGAACCAGATATACTAAAAAAAGGAACATTTGCTTCACCTGCAATTGCACGTGCTAATAAAGTTTTCCCTGTTCCTGGTGACCCTATTAATAAGCACCCTTTTGGTATTTTACCTCCTAATTTTTGAAACCTTTGTCTATGTTTTAAAAAATCTACTATTTCAATTAGTTCTTCTTTTGCTTCATCAATACCTGCTACATCGTTAAAAGTAACTTTATTACGGTGTTCAGTCATCAGTTTAGCACGTGATTTACTGAAATTTATAGTTCTATTACCTCCTATTTGCATTCGTTTGAGAAATATAAACCATATTATAACAAGTAGGAGCATAGGGAACCAAGATATCAATATGCTCCCTAATATTCCAAATAGTGTATCCTCAGGTAAAAAGGTGAAAGTAACCTGCTTACTGTGTAATGTTTTTATTAAACTGTCATATATTACACCAGTTGTTTGGAATTTAGCACTGTCTTTCAATTTTCCAGTAATATTGTGTTCACTTATGTTAATAGTTTCTATTTCATTGTTATCGATCTTGTTTAAGAATTCTGAGAATGGTAATTTTAGTACGTTTCCATTAATAACTTTATCGTTGAATTGTACATATGCTGCAGCAACTAGAACAATTACTATAATCCAAATTGCTAATCCTTCAATGATTTTTCTCATAGTAAAGGCTCCTTGCTTATAAATTCACTATAAGTTAAATTGATAAGATTTTGTTTTACCAATACCTCTTCAATTCTGATGTATGACTTAGTGTCAATATAGTCATTCTTGTTATTATTTTGTAGGGGGTAAGCAACAATTTTATTTTGATGTTTTAATACAGGTAAACAGCGTACAGCTTCCCTGTTTAATTTTTTAAGATCATCTGGAATATTGCTATCATTTAAGCTACAAATAATGAGACTATTAGCATCGTGATGGGCAATGCTTATTTTAAATCTGTTATCCCATATTATTGATGTATTTGTAGGATAGTTAACAATTAATTCTTTAATAGTTGATACCTCTCTGATAATAGAAATAGTATTATTCTGGTTTTTTACAATTTTACAACTACATAAAGTTTGAGCTGAATTTAATTCATTGTTTTGTATTTTGTAAAATATCTTGTTGATCTTCTTGTATCTTGGCTTATATTTTTGTTGACCAATGGTCATAATAGAATATGTTAAAAGTCTTAATGATATTTCTTCTGGAAGGTTTAAAAATACATCTAATTTAATATTAATATATCCTAAATTTGTGAACTCTAAGCATTCATCTATTGCTTCCCTTACATAATGCAAAATGCAATCTAAAGAGCGTTTTATATGTGTTGATGCAGTATAAAGTCTATTAATTAGTATTTCAGGGTTATCTGTAGTTTCTAACATGTTGCGATACAGAGTTCTTTTATATTTTTTATTGTTATTACTTGGGTCATTTATCCAGGGAATGTTATTTTGACTTGCATATTGTAGCAATTCTGTCCTGCTAACACTTAAAAGTGGTCTGAGTATGCATATTCCGTTTAAATATGTACATTCTTGCATACCAGCTAACCCATCTAATCCACTACCTCTTTCTAACCTGATCATAATAGTCTCTGCTTGATCGTTTTTCTGATGTGCTACCATTAAATAGTTTATTCTATTCTCATTACACCATTGCAATAATAAACCATATCTTATTTGTCTAGCAGAAGATTGTATATTGCTTTCTGGTAATTTTCCATGCCAATTTAATATATGACATTTTAAGTTTAAATTTTGTGAATGTTGAAATACAAATAATGCTTCTTGCTTTGCTTCTTGGCGCAATCCATGATTTACTGTCAAAATTATTGGAGTATTATGATTACGATGTTGTGCTGATAAATGTAACAAAACCATACTATCTATCCCACCAGAAACTGCAACTGCATAGGCACTGTTCAAGTTTTGGACTTTCTTTTGGAACAATAGTTTTAAATCTCTCATTAATTTTACTAATAAAAACAAATGGCGGAAAGAGAGGGATTCGAACCCTCGATACAGGATTACTGCATACACACTTTCCAGGCGTGCGCTTTAGACCACTCAGCCACCTTTCCAGGCTCACATTATTATAGTTGTGAGTTTTTATACAGTCTAGTAGTAAAAATGTTATTGATTTTAAGAAGTGATTTTATTAATGTTTATCTTGTGTGCTCTACAAATTATGTTTTTATTGAAAATATCAAAGATCTTTCTTTAGTCGATATAAGTAATAATATTAAATTTTTTTGCATTATGATGTTTACAGATTATATGTCTGTTGAGTCAAGGGTTTTTCTTTAGTTGATATAAGAGTAATACTAAATTTTTTTGCATTGTGATATTTGTAGATAATGTCTCTACTGAATGCCAAAGATTTTTCTTTAATTGGTATCAATGATAATACTAAACTTTTTTGTATTGAGATATTTACAGATTGTATGTCTATCAAATTTTTTTAGTTGATATAATAATACTACTACAGTTCTTTTGTTATATTGTGATGCTTGTTTTATTAGTTTGAGATACAATTATTTCTTAGTGTATAAGTGGATTTTGCTGTAATGGCTACTAGAAACTTGATCTGTTTGGATTTTCTTGGAGTATGATACTATGTTATATGTAAAAAGGTTATATAGTTAATGTTATAGTGTATCATTACTTCATTTTTATTATCATATTTAGCTTATTAATTTGGTTATAACAAGTAATAAAGCTGCGTAATATGTTTGTTACAATAGATTAAATTTTAAATCTCATTAATTGTGTATTAATAATTCTGTATTACAGTTCAGAAAGAAAATATATATTATTTATAAGACTTACACATTTATAAATGTAGTTGATTTTTGTAATGCATGTTATTGCAGACTCTTGAATTAACAGTATTGCTGATTGTTTGCTAACGTTCTGTTTAAAATTAAAATATATGTCATGTATAAGAGCTTACGTAGCATAATTTTTATTACTGGTGTATTTTCACTAGTTTTTGCGTTCCTTATGATTATTCCAACAATAGTAAATTATTATACTGGCTATGTATGGCAACACTTTTTTTGTTCATGTATTTTTGTAGTATTGTTTGGTTTGGTGTGTATTTTGTTGGGACAGCCATCTAATCTGAAGCAAATGAGTGTTGTTATTGTTACAGTTGTTATATGGATTGTTTTGTCTGCAATATCTGCAATACCATTTGTTTGTGACTCTGATCTACATTATGTAGATGCTTTTTTTGAGGCTGTATCTGGTTTGACTACTACTGGAGCTACAGTATTAACTGATTTACAAAATCAATCTCCAGGGATTTTAATTTGGAGAGCTTTACTGAATGCAATAGGAGGACTAGGAATTATTACAAGTGGTATTTTTCTATTTTCTTACTTAAAAATTTGTAATTTACATGAGTTATACCACTCTGAATCTTCTGATCAGTCTAAGAAGTTTAAATATGGAATTGTTAGATCATCAATGTACATTTTTATTATGTATTGTATGTTAATGACTTCGTGTGCAATACTATATTGGATTTTTGGTATGTCAGGATTTGATGCTATATGTCATGCAATGTCAACTGTATCTACTGGTGGGTTCTCTAGTTATGATGATTCTCTGCAACATTTTAATAATGTGTATATTGAAATTGTAGCAGTAATGTTCATGTTATTGAGTTCTTGTCCTTTTATAGTGTATTTGAAAATTGTTGCAAGACAGTGCTTTTATGATGAACAAGTTGTATTTTTTGCTGTTATTGTTTTTCTTTTTGTAATGATATCTGTAATGAATTGCTATTTTGATGAAATAATGTCAGGTCATTCTTTTTTTGATATTTTAAGGTATTCTGTATTTTCCGTTGTTTCGTTAAGTACTTCTACTGGATTTGTAAATTATGATTATACTAATTGGCATTTTTTCTCAACTTTTGGTATTTTAATGATGCTAATAGGTGGCTGTAGCGGTTCTACTAATAGTGGAATTAAGGTTTATCGGATTGTGTTATTGGGAAAAGCATTGCATGCTTATATAAGTAGTATTGTATATCCAACGCAAATAAGTACTGTCAAATATAATAGAAAACGTGTAGATGAAGATTTCATTCGTAATATAGGATTATTCTTTTCACTATATATTTTTTTGTTATTTATAGGAAGTGCAATTGTTTCTAGTGGTGGAGTAGATTTTATTACTGCCTTTAGTGCAGTGTCTGGAGCTTTTAGTAATACAGGACCTGGTATTGGACATATAGTAGGTCCAAGTGCTAACTATTATAATTTATTACCTTCAGTGAAAGTCTTATTGTCTTTTTTAATGTTAATGGGAAGGTTAGAAATAATACCATTTTTTTCTTGTATGTATTTAATGACAAATGTTCTGTTGAAAAGTAGATAAAATTTATTATATTTGAAGTACATTATATATATTTAAGATATATATGTTGTTGCTTATAAATGTAAAAAAGTGTTAATTTTTTTGAGCTATTAGTTGTAGTAATTAAAATATTTAGTTAGTTTTTACACTAAATATGATATTTATAGGAAATATTACAACTAAATTTTATTTGTATGCTTAAATTTGAAAAAAGCTTGATATTCTTTTGTAAGGATATAACATTAAATATTTAGAGTTAGTAATATTGTAAATTTTAATCATTTGGCATGTATATTGTATGTTACATTCTGCTGTTATCACAGGTTCAGGAAGGGGTATTTTTGCTATTGTAGATCTTGGATCTACGAAAATAGTTTGTTTTATAATTAGAGTCTCTCGTAATAGTAGTCCTGAGGTTATTGGAATAGGATATAAAGCTGCTGAAGGAATCAGTGGTGGTACTATTACTAATATGGAGTCTGCAAGTTATTCTATATTATCTTGTATAGAATCAGCTAAAAAAATGGCACAGGAATCAGTAATAAGTCAAGTTTTTGTTAACATTTCCGGATGTGATATTTGTTCTACAAATGTTGTTAATGAAATTAATGCAGTGATTCATGAAATTTCGGATATTGATATAAGAAATATAATGTTACAGACTTATGATAAGTGTCGTGATGATCAAATTATAATTCATAATATTCCAATAGTATATTCTCTTGATGATTTAAACAATATTACAGAATTAAAAGGATTATATGGAAGTAAGCTGAAAGCTAGTGTACATGTGATTGCTGCTTCTAAGTTTGCATTGTTGAATATAGAAAACTGCATAACTAGTTGTAGTAGTTTGGGTGTTACTGGATGTATAGCAGAACCTTATTCTTCAGGATTATCATGTCTTACTGATGACGAAAAAGAAATTGGTGCAATGATTTTGGATATTGGAGGTAGATACACATCTCTTGGGGTTTTTTATAAAGGCAAATTAATATATGCAGATAGTATACCTTTGGGTGGTATGCATATTACTAATGATATTGCATATGGTTTATGTATTAGTGTTAGGGATGCTGAACGTATAAAAGTGTTGTATGGTGATGCTATGCTAATATCTCCAGATAAGGATGGGATAATAGAAGCTGATGTTGGTGAGGATGAGATTATCTCAGTTGTACGTTCTGACTTAGTAAAAATAATTAAGCCTAGGGTTGAAGAAATTTTTGATATAGTAAACAGTAGAATAGTAAAACAGAAAGATTTAATTAATAGAGTGGTAATTACAGGTGGTTCTAGTCAATTGATTAATATTAAAGAAGTGGCGAGCTATGTATTAAAAAAACAAGTAAGAATTGGTTTGCCATTAGAATTAAAAGGAATAAGTGATGACTATAAGCGTAATCCATCTTTTGCTGCAGCAATAGGTACAGTTTTGCTAGTTTCAAATAGAATACATAATAAAAGAAAACCTATACCTAGAAAAAACAACATATTGAAGAAACTTTTAAACTTGATCCCAGTAAAAGCTTAGTGTAATTTTTTTCTTAAATCACGATCTAGTGTAGAAATAACACCATTATTATCCTGCTTTTGATTATAATTGGACTCTTTAATTAACTCTTGAATAGCACTTGTTGCAACATCAATGGTACTGAGTTTTAATGATTGTGTCATTGCTGATACTTGATGAGATATCTTTTTTATAGCGACATCAAGATGTTTCTCTAAGATATTTTCTATATCCTTTTTATTAGAAGTGATTATGAGATCATATTCTTCATGTGCTTTCTTTAATATCTCTTTAAGAATTTTTTCAGTTTCAAGATTTTGTACAACTACACTATCTAGTAAGTCTTTGGATTGTTTTTGAACTTCAGAAGGTAATGTAACTTCCTGTTTTACTTTATTCAGTCTTGTAGATAAAAACTGATTAATTTTCCTGTACAAAGGACGAAAAACTAATAAAGCCCCGATGCAAAATGCAAGATTAATAATGAAATATGAAGATATCATATTTTCTCCTTGTATAATCTAATAGTGATATCACGTAACTTGTCTTTATCAATATACTCAGTTCCTAACATTTTTTTATAATACAGCAAAGCTATTTCACATGTGAGATCAATTAACTCTTGTTCCACCTGATGTTTTAGGTTATGCATATATTCATCTGCTGTACTAAACATTTTCTTTATTTCTTCATTTAATGCAGTTATTAAATCTGCATTAGTACTCTTTACCTCTTGAAGGGCAGAGCTTATAATCTTATCTGCTTCAGCTTTTACTTCATCTAAACTGAGCAACTGCTTCTTTAATTCGTGCTGTATCAGATTTAAATCGTTTTCAACACAATTAATAGAACCTCTTGTAATATTATACCTTTTTCTTATAACATTTTCAACTTTTGGTAAAATATTCTTGCTAATTACTAAGTACAAAATGCCAAAAGATAAGAAAAACCAAAATAACTGAGACGGGTAAGAGGTTATATCTAATTGTGGTATTATATCCATAATTTACACTAGGCTACAAAAATTAGTAATAGAGCTAAAAGAAAAGAGAATAGACCCATAGCTTCAACTAGTGCAGCACCAGTATAAACATATTTTTTTAGTTTATCTTCGGTTTCAGGATTGCGTGCTAACCCATTTAGCATGGTAGAAAATATATTTGCTACTCCTAGAGCAGAAGCAACCATACCAAAAACGCTTAATCCTACAGCAATGAACTTTAAAGACTCCATATACTCCTACCTTTATAAAAAGTTAAAAGTATTATAAGTTCATCAATATATGAAGTCAATTGATAAAATTTAGTGTTTTTTGACTGTGTAGTGGTAAATATACACAAGTTAGTGCTGTAAGTGTGTGTTTTTGTAATATTGCGAGAATATTTCAAAAGCAGATTAAAATGATGATAGAAGTTATGGGTGAAATGCAAAAATATGTATTCATATTTATTAAATTTGTTATTCATTTAGTGTATTTTATTATCATTTTGTAATAGAAAAATATAATCTTTTGTGGGAGTTTATTTACTAGTCTAGTTAGTGTACACAAGTTGATATTATAAACATGCATGTGTGAGGGTTGTAGCATATTATAAGTAAAGTGGAAATAATGTATTTATTACTTATTAAGTATATTTGTTATAATTTTGTAGTAGCGAATATAATGTTTTGTGTGAATTTATTTACTAGTTATAGTTGTGTATGCAAGTTGATATTGTGAACATGCATGTGTGAGGGTTGTAGCATATTATAAGTAAAGTGGAAATAATGTATTTATTACTTATTAAGTATATTTGTTATCATTTTGTAGTGGCAAATCATATTATTTATGAGGGTTTACGGATTTGGTTTTGTGGGCATACACAAATTTGAATATTAAATTATTTCAAATCTAATGAAAATGGTGATAAAAAACGCAAGTATATAATTGTTATTACTATTAGATGTTGTCATGTTATGCCAGCAGAGCATATTAATTTTTTAGTGTTCTTTAACTGCATCTGATAGGTATACACAAGTTAATACTGTAAATATATATGCTTGTAATATTGCAACGAATATTTCAAACCCAATCAAAATAATGATAAATATCATAGGTAAAGGAGTGAGGAATATATTCATTTTTACTACAAATCCTGCTATTACTTTAATTATAGTGTGTCCTGCTATCATATTAGCAGCAAGACGTATTGATAAGCTTACAGGACGTGCGCAGTATGCAAACAGTTCAATAAATACCATCATTGGAGCTAGCCAACCTGGCGTACCTTGTGGTAATAATATGCGTAAGAAATGAATTCCTTGATGTTTAAATCCTATGATTGTGACGCTAACAAATACTACCATAGATATTGCAAATGTTACTGCAATATGACTGGTAGCAGTAAATCCTAATGGTAAGATCCCTAATAAATTACATGTTGCAATAAACATGAATATTGTAAAAACCAATGGAATATATTGTAATCCTTCTTTCCCTACATTACTTTCTATTGTTGATACAATGAACTCATAGATAAATTCAACAATTGATTGTATTCCATTTGGGATAATACTTTCTTTCTTTAATCCAATATAGCAGAATAGTGCTACAGAAATTGTCGATAGTACCATAAACAATGATGCATTGGTAAAATCTATGTTATACCCGGCAATGTTAGGTAACTTAAATATGGTCAGAATTTTAAATTGATCTAAGGGGCTTGCTGACATTTATGCTCCGTACAAACACAATATTGTTAATAAGAATTATTTAATCATATCAACTGCAAAAAGTTAGTCAATTGGAGTTATGCTGCTGTAAAGAATTATATATGAGTTGGTAAGTTCTGTAGAATTTAGTTGGTGAAATGAAATTATAGTACTGTGTTATACATGATTGGATTTTAAAATAAGTATGAAAGTATGCTACATAGTCTGTATAATGTGTATTTTTTAAAATCAACTGTTTATAATTGATGACTTTATTTTTAATCTTGTGACTTCGTGTTATATGTCACTGTATAGAAACTAATGTTTGTTGATAGAGTTAATTTTATAAAAAAGGTGTAAATCGTAGGTTGATATGTACTTTAGTAAATAAAATGTTTTTTGTGTTACTAGTTTATTAGATAATATGAATAGTTAACACATTCCTTGTTTCTTATTATGTATAATGAATTTTTAAAGCAGGTTTTAATTGATGAAAATTTTTGTGGATTGGAATCAGTAGTTAATACTATAAAGAGTATACATATTGGTAGAGGAATAAGTAATGATTTATGTGATATAGTTAAACAATATGGTAATAATGGTTTTATTGTAACGGATGTCAATATTGCACCTCTATTGAGTAAGGCTGTGTTGAATGGTTTTAAACATTTAATAATACCATATTTAGCTTCTGCTTCTCAGAAACTAGTGGAATTAGTTAAGGAGAAATCACAGGATTCGGATGTTTTAGTATCCTTTGGTAGTGGTACAATTAATGATATTTGTAAATATGTAAGTTATGTAACAAATAAAAGTTATATCTCATTTCCTACTGCTCCTTCTATGAATGGGTATACATCATCTAATGCGTCTATAATACTAAATAATGGGTGTAAACAATCACTACAATCTCATTTACCTAAAGCAATATATTTGGATGTTGATATTATTGTCAATGCTCCAGAAAGATTAATAGTAAGTGGTTTTGCTGATTTTATTTGTAGGTCTACAGCGCAAGCAGATTGGTTGTTATCGCATTTATTGTTAGGAAGTAAATATACTGAATTGCCATTTTTAATCAGTAAAGAAAGTGAAAATGCATTAATTGTTGATTACTTGGGATTAATAAAACGTGATGAATATAGTATTATGGTTTTAATGCAAGCTTTGCTGTTGTCAGGGTTAGGTATGTTTATTGTAGGAAGTAGCCATTCTGCTAGTCAGGGTGAACATATGGTTGCACATACAATAGAACTTTTGCAAAGTAATATGTCTTTCTTTCATGGTGAATTTGTTGGCGTAAGTACTATCACAATGGCATGTTTACAACATAGAATTTTGAAAATAGTACCGAAACTTTATCCTACATTGATAAATGCTCAAAATGTAAAACAGTATTTTCATATACAATATGCTGAGGAATTTTGTGATATACTAGATAAGAAATTTATTAATCAGCAAAGAGCAGATTACTTGAACAACCTGATAAGTGATAAGTGGTCTTTTATTGTTGAAAATATTAAAGAAAGGGTATTATCTGATTTATTAATTAAGGAAATGTTAATTAATATAGGATGTCCTAATAAGCCAGAACATATTGGATGGAACGCTAGTAAATATAGTAAGGTTATAGAGTTTGCATTTGTTACTAGGCAAAGGTTTACATTTCTTGATATCGCACATCATGCTAGGTTACCAATCGTTGAAGATATATAAGTCATCAGTGTATTTTAAGTTTTACTGATGTTATAGTGTTAAATGGGATGCTATTATTTTTTTTAATGGTTTAATATGTTAGCATATCTTTTTCCTGCCATAGTATAGTAAACATATATATAACATAAAAAAGTTTAATACTTACTACAAAAATGGATTTGGATAATGCAATTTTTAAATGTTTTTATATGTTGGTAATTTGTACTGTAATGCTTAGGTACAATATTTATGTTTGGTTATAAAAAAGTTATTGAAAATAGCACTGTGTAAGTTAGTATTTTTAGTGCATGTTATGTATTATTGTAATCTATAATATACACTGCTTAATTATTGATGAGTTATAAGCATAAGATAGTTTTCTTTATATTTAAAAGAAACTGTTTTTTCATATGGTAATCATATCTTTTTCTTCTTATAGTACAATAACGTTTTACAGTATTTAAATAGATTATAATATGTTAACTTGCATTATGTTACTTTTAAATAACTGTATTTAGAGTACTTGTTTAAAATATTTTTAGGTTGTTTATAAAAAGTTTTAGTTTATAATTATGTAACGCTGCTAAAACCTTAGCTTGGTTTAGTTAATGAGTATTAACAGATTTTTCAGTGAGTAAGGTCTGTTTTAACATTTCTTAAGTTTGTTTTGTGTGTATTGACTTCATTTAATTTACTATGTGATAGGTCTGCGTTTTCTAAGTTTGCGTTAGAGAAATCTACATTTTTAAGTTGTGAATTCTTAAAATGAGAAGATTGTAAATCTGCAAAGGAAAAGTTGACATTTTCTAATTTTAAACCTGAAAAGTTTGCATTCTTTAATATAGAATTTGAAAAATTTGAATTGTTTAAGTTAATTTTTCTAAAATCAAAGTTAGAAAAATTGACATCAAATTTTTTATTATTTGTTATAGTGCTTTGTAAAGATTTAAGAGATGTAATTGCTGTGCTAGGAAGTGCTGTTAAAATAAAGTTTTTGTTCTCGATAATTATTGTATTTTCTGTGTCGCAATTATTAGTTAGAAAATTAGTGAGAATATTTTTATAAATGCTTGATCCAGTTATATTTGAATTTTCTATCTTGGCAGATTCTAAATGATTGCTGAAAAAACTAACTTTATGTATTTTGTTATTGTTAAATGTTGAGAAATCAAGATTGGTATGACTAATATTGCTGTTTTCTATTGTTGAATTAGACCATATTGTATTTGCTGCAGTTACTTTATCATATGTACTGTCTTTAATGGTATTATTATCTATAATTGCAGAGGTTAATTTGCTTGAATAAATGCTGGAGTTATGCCATTCTGTGTTTCTTATTGATGTCATTGTAAGATCTGAGTTTAGAAAAACTGTGTTGTTGATAGTTGTATTATTTAGGATAGCATACTTCATATTTGATTTTGTAACATGGGTGTTATTGAATAAAACTTCTTGCATGTCTGATTCTTCCATGATGGAATTGATTAAGTTTGCATTACTTAAATCTGCGTTGGATAATGTAGAATTTTTTAGATTTACACCAACTAGTGTTCCATTACTCATGCATACTTTGTGTAAGTTTGTGTTGTTGAGATTAGTGTAATGCGCATCTACAAGGTGCATGTTTGTATTACTTAGGTCAGCATTCTGGAAATTTGAAAAAGAGATATTTGATACTTCCATATTGCTGTTACTGAAATTACTGCCTGTTACGTCTGATGAATCCAAATTTACTCCATACAAGATTGTATTTGTTAGATTGGAGAATTGGATTTTTGAGTTATGTAGGTTTGCTCCAAAAAAGTTTGAATTTGATAAATTGCAGTCTTGGATTAATATACTTTCACCTTCAACATCATGAAAATTTGTTTTTTCTATTCTAGAATTAAGTATTGAAACTAATGTTAGTTCTGCTTCAGAAAAATTTGCAAATGATCCATCTATTCCTGTCAAAATAGAAAAACGCATGTCTACATCACTAAAATTCGTATTATTGATTTTTGATTGTGTAATTATAGTTTTTTGTAAGTCTGCAGATGTAAAATTTGCAAAATTTAGATTTGAATTTTTTATGTTAGATCTGCTTAAATTAGCATTTATAAATGATGCTCCTTGCATATTAGTGTCTGTGAAAGTAGAACTAGATAAGTTAGCTCTTGTAAAATTTGCATGTAATAAATTAACGTTATTGAATACTGATCCTCGAAGGTCTAAATCACTAAAATCTGCTCCAGATAAATTGTTGCCAAACTCTTTTTTAAAATCTAAAGGTATGCCTTTAGCATGACATTTTATTATGAAACTTACGAAATCTTCTTTGGTAAGTGATGTGCGTTTAACAGTAAAGAAGTTTTCTTGGTTTGTAATGTCACCTTGTTGTTGATTTTGATCTGTTGCATTAGCATAACATATATTGATATTGAAAAATAAAGCACATGTTGTTAGAACTGTAAAAATGTATTTTATGTAATGCTTCATATTATATTTGTATAATCTGATAATATAATCTAGCTGATTATAAGTAATAAGTATCATAAAATTGTTAATGTTAGTTTCTTGATTATATATTTTTTATTGCATATTAGATATTAAAAGTTTGTTCTGTACTTAATTTTTAACATGACATACTTGTGTAACTTTTCTTATGTATCTAGCCTTCAGTATCAAATAATGGATAACACTTAAAATTATATTACTAGTGATAGTTTGTAAGTGATTTTTTGTATTGGATATCTATATTTTGTTATCATATATCATAAAAGTAGATTGATATTTTATAATTCTCATAAGAATGTTTTATTTACAGTATAAATATTATATCTGATATAGTAGCTTACTTGCAGATTGGTAAAGGATAATGATGTCATGTGGTTAAGATTGTTTATAGTTTTTATGCTGCCATTTTCTACAATGGTCTTACTTGGTACATGGCAAATATTTAGATTGAGAGAAAAAACTAATATCATACATGCTATGCAAGATCCACCTTCTAAATTAAAAAGTCATGATATAATAAAACAGAATTATAGACATGTTAGTGTGAATGGGGTTTTTGACAATAATTATCGATTTTTTGTTTTTGCTAAAACATTAGGTTATTACTTGTTGCAACCGTTTCATTTAAGTGATGGTAGATATATATTAGTTAATAAAGGGACAGTATTGAATAAGGAAGATAAGTTTGAGCTTTCTAGTACGAATTTACTTAATATTCAGGGAATTTTATCATGTGATAGTAATAAAAAAATAGGGTGGTTTGTTAAAAATGATGTTGATGCTAATATTTGGTTTTGGTTTGATATAGAGAGTATGATGAAGCAAATTAATATACCTTTAGAGAATTGTATAATATGGTCTGATAATACTTTTGATGGCATAAAACCTAATATTCCGCTGAAAGTTAGAAATGATCATCTTGAGTATATTATTACTTGGTACTTATTAGCTTTGATATGGTTGGTAGGATATATGTATTTATGCTACTATAAATAATCGTTAGGATATTCTATTGTCTTATCTTATCATGTTAAATTTTAATGAATTATTTCATGAGTAATTTTTGTGATAAAAGCTTGCATGTCTAATATGAAAGTTTCTTAATGCAATATAGTAGCTGTGTGCTTTAAAAATATTTGTGTTGTTATGGCTAATCTGTAAGCTAATGTAACTGATAATATGGTATAAGTTTATTAATGATATTTCCTATAATTTCTATAATGTGAAAATTTTCTAGTAATCTGAAAATTTCTTTAATAAAGATAGCTAGTTTTATTGTATATCTATTTATCTATTAGATTTAAAGACTTGTATATTTTACTATAGATAATTTGTACACCTTAGTGTATTTTATGATACTTAATTGATTATTTAATATGTGTAATTTTTTATATAAAAGCTTCAGTGAATAATCTCTGGAGGAGATTTCTTTAATAGAGAGATGACTTTACTTTGTGCTTGTGATTTTGATATACAATAACATACTTATACTGTGACAGATGTAAGCTATGATGAATATAAATTGCTTATATTTCAAATGTAGTTTTTAATATCAAAGCTTGTGTAATATTTTAAAATTTATTTGATAAAGAATAGCTGCAATATGTTTATTAGTTTTTCTACAATAAGGTATCTGTATTGATGCTACTGTAGATTTGTAAGATGGTGTGTTAATAGTGCTAATATTCTGAAAATGTTTAAGTAAAGTGTAAGTACTGATTTACTATTAGTAATTTATTGTACTTCATTAGATTTTTTTTTGCGAATTTGTAGTAATACTATAACTACAAACATACATCCACCAATTATTGCCATGAGGCCACCAAGTGTAAAACAGTGTTTTGCAATCTTTGATGCTGTATCAGGTAAATATGCTACTTTTCGTAGGGCTCCATATCCACCTAACCATTCTAATCCAGTTATATGTAAGAATTGTCCTAAACTGTATACATATACTTGTAGGTTAGTATAAAAGTTGTTTGTGTATCCAAAATTTAGTTTTGGTAAAAGCCAATAGATAAATCCCATGAATGCAATAGTCATACCAACAATGGATCCATGATAATGTGCAGGTATTGTTACATTCCCATGAATAGTCAGTATACCTAGTATACCGCCATAGCTAAATAGTAATGTTGTACATATTAAACTATGATAGTTATGTTTTAGTAATGTTTTTAAATTAAATAATGTTAATATGAAAACAAATACAGGTATTATCCCTCCAAGGATACGCATATGCCATATGAAAAAGTCTATAGCAAATTGGGAATCAGATGGGTGATATATGTATACTATTGGTCCTATAACAGTGGATAAAGTGTTGATTATAAATATAGTATTGATTAAGTTTTTATTAAGTAGTTTATTGTTTGTTCCAAGCATGATTAGGTACACTACTAATAGTGCTTGACTGAATGCCATTTGTAATATATGTCCTCCTCCCCAAAATACATTTTCATAGAACGATATTATGGAAAAGTAATTGTTTTTATGTATTGAGTAATAAGACATTGTGAAACATAGAACAGCACATATGAGTATTATTGAAATACCATGAACTCCCAATGCAACGTCTTGATGGATCTTTAAGTTGTGAGATTTGATTGATAATATTGAATGAAAAAGTATGCTTACAATGAATATTATTAGCCCTGATAAAAAGCATGTATTATTAATAACAGGTACATAATTATTTTTTATTGGTTCTGCATTGGGAAAGAATACAGATAACACCATTAAAAATGTACCAATAAATGCAAGATAGCATAAATATGTAAAGCATTTTGAATACTTGTTGGTAGAAATAATCAAACTTGAGATTATTGAAACAATAGAGGATGCCCATACTAATACTGATAAGTTGACATGTATTACTAGTGATGTATCGAAAACTTTATCTACATTCAGGATGAAAGATTTTGATATAGGAAGTCTAAGCAATATGACGAATATAGATAAAAGTCCAGATATTCCCAAAGCAGAGACACCTAACACCAGCCACTTATGACACAATTTTAAATTATAGGTATTAACATTGAGCATTGATGTAAACAACCTTACTAAAAGCTGAATTATAAATCTACTATTAAAATACTCAAGAATATTTAATCCTATTCTAGATATTAATTAATATTAAATTTAATAAAGCAGCACTAGTACATTATTTAATATAAAGTGCATGGATGAAGATAACTCATAGAATACAACTAGTATTTGTTATTTAGATACTGTATATTTGATGTTATATACTCAGGCAATGTATAACTTTAATATAAATATTGAAGTTATTGAGATTATCATTATTATAGGGTGGGATATAAGATATTATGCATTATGGTTGATGATTTTAGAAGAACTTTGCCTAATTTGTTAACTATATTGAGAGTATTTGCAATTCCTGCAATAGTGTGTAGCTTTTATATTGGTGATAATAATTCAAATTATATAGCATTTATTATCTTTATTTTTGCATGTGTCACAGATTTTTTTGATGGTTACTTGGCACGTATATGGAAAACACAATCTAAATTTGGGAAGTTATTTGATCCAATTGCAGATAAGCTAATTGTTGCTGCAACTGTAATTATGTTAATTTACATTGGTAAAATCACAGGTATAACTATTATTCCTGTGGTAATAATAATTTGTAGAGAAATTTTAATTTCTGGGCTAAGAGAATTTTTGATTTCTATGAATGTTGAACTACCTGTGATTAAGTTAGGAAAAATAAAAACATTTATACAAATGGCTGCTATTGCTATGTTAATGTTAAATGATAGTTTAATATTGTATATTGGTGAGGTGATACTATATTTTGCAGCTGCATTGACTATATATTCTGCATATCTTTATGTCTGTATTGCAATAAAGTACATATGTTTGCAAAAATAATAGTTTTGTTTTGAGAATTCATCTCATGATTAAAATGACAAATAGTTTTTATGTACTGTGTCACAGAAAATTATTATGCATTAGTGCAGTAATACTATAGAGCTGATAAGAATGTGTACTATATGTCTTTAATTTTATGTTATCTTTAGAAACATATATTTTTCTATATATGTAAGAGAGTGCTTGTAGTCATTAATAACAAACAGTTTCCATATATAAATCTAATAATTTGTGTACTAAAAAGTGATGCTATGGAGCATTTGATTCAGAAGAATATGTTATATATGGTTTAATTCTATGTTGTTCTTAAAAACATATATTTTACTGTATATATAGAAAGTGCTTGTAGTCATTAATAACAAACAGTTTCCGTATACAAATAATAATTTGTGTACTAAAAGTGATACTATGGAACATTTGATTCAGAAGAATATGTTATATATGGTTTAATTCTATGTTGTTCTTAAAAAAATATATTTTACTGTATATATAGAAAAGTGCTTGTAATCATTCAATAAAAATAGTTTTCATGAACTGTACAACATTATACATTGGTATGCTTAACAGTTGTATGGTAAGAATATGCTGTGTGTATTTGTATTATGATAGAATATTTGCAAAATTAGCATATATAGGAGAAATTACTCCTAGTGTATTTTAGTAATAAATAATTTTTTATGGGCTATTTTAGAGAAATATAATTTATATGGTGAATAATACTGTATTTAACAGTTGCATGATTAATATGCATTTACTTATTTTTTATATATTACTAAGTGCATGTATTTCCAAAATAATTTATGGATATTTATATTGAAAAAAATAACTGCTAGTAATTGCAGTAATGAACAGCTGCTACTGTGTAAATGTCGAGATTGTGACAAAGCTAATGTAAGTTATACTGTAAAGCCTCTATATTATCTTACTAGCATCATAAATATTAAATAGCAAGTTATTGATCAATGATAAAAATTTCTAATATTAGTAAAGAACATAGCAATTTTTTGGTTGTTTGCTTCTTCTATTACTTCTTTATCTTTTAAAGACCCTCCGGGTTGTATTATTGCACTGATGTTTACGGATGCACTTAGTAATATACTGTCTGTAAATGGAAAGAATGCATCAGATGCTAAAACTGCTCCTGTACAATCTTGTGCTTTTTTTATTGCAATTTCAAGACTGTCAACACGACTCATTTGACCAGCCCCAACTCCTATTGTGCGATGATCTTTTGCGATAACAATTGCATTGGATTTTACATGTTTACATACTTTCCATGCAAAAAGTAAGTTAGAAATAGTATCATCTGATACTGGAAAATTTGTGACTTGTATTAGGTCTTTTGCTGATAATTGATTTGTATTACTTTCTTGTAATAAAAACCCATCACTTACATTTTTAATTGTATATTTTGGCGAATTATATTGTGTAGATAATATGACTCGCACATTTTTCTTTTTTTGTATGATTTCTAATGCTTTGTCTGTAATAGATGTACCAACTATTACTTCAATGAAAATTTTGTTGATTTCCTCTGCTATGTCTTCATTAATTTCTCTGTTAAGTGCAACAATTCCACCAAAACTACTTTTTGTATCACAGGAAAAAGCATTGTTATAAGCACTTGTAATGTTATCAGCAATTGCTGTTCCACAAGGATTACTATGTTTTATGATTGTTGCTGCTGGTTGTGTAAATTCTGATACTATGTTTATTGCAGATTCTATATCTACTATGTTATTATAACTTAATTCTTTTCCATGTAGTTGTTCTAGCGGATATTTGTTTTTTGCACTACTATAAAATGCACCTTGCTGATGTGGATTCTCACCGCATCTCAATGTTTGTACTTTATTGCCATGTATAATGAATGTTTTTGGCAAAGTATCATTGCTATCTTTATTCATCCAATTGTATATATTGCTATCGTAAGATGAAGTTATCGCGAATGCCTTTTTTGCTAGATGTTTCCTATATGTTAAAGTTGTAGTATTTTGGTTGTTAGTCATTTCTGCTTTTAATGTTTCATAGTCATTGATGTCTGATACTACTGTTACATTATGAAAGTTTTTTGCTGCAGCTCTTAATAGTGTTATCCCTCCTATATCTATCTTTTCTATTATCTCACTTTCAGTTGAAGTTTTGAGACTTGCTACTTGAAAAAATGGATATAAATTTACTATAACTAAGTCTATGTCATATATTCCTAAATTTGAACATTCTGTAGCGTGATTATTTCTGTTACTTAATATTCCACCATGAATTTTTGGATGCAAAGTTTTTACTCTACCGCCCATTATTTCTGGGAAATTTGTGTAATCAGATACTTCTGTCACTTGCAGCTCTGCACCTAGTAAAGTTTGATAAGTACTACTTGTTGCAATGATTTCTACTTTTTGTGCAATAAGAAACTTTGCAAGTTCTATAATATTTGTTTTATTATATACAGATATAATTGCTCTTTTGACTTTCATATTTTTCTGTAATTGACATCTACTAAAATAAATTACGCTTCATTTTGTTTAATCATTGCTAAAATCTGTGCTTCAGCAACCAATGTATTTTCTACTTGTGCGTGACATTGGAATTTACATGTATTATTCCTTTTATGCGTCACATTTACTTCAATGATTAATGTATCTCCTGGAATGACAGGTTTACGAAATTTCGCAAGCTCTATTGACATAAAATATACTGAATAATCCTGTGTATTCTGCCCTTGGTCATTACTTATAACACATATCATACATGCTTGTGCCATAGCTTCTACAATAAGTACGCCAGGCATAATGGGATTACCAGGAAAGTGACCAATAAAAAAAGGTTCATTGAAAGTCACATTTTTTACTGCTATTGTGGATTCATTAGGCGTACATGCAATTACTTTATCAATCAGTAAAAAAGGATACGAATGCGGTATCATTTTAATGATTTCTTGAATATTGAATTGCATATGAACTCCCTAATTAATATATCACTTCTTGATTTCTATATTTGGTAATTCTTTATTCAATCTTTCTAGTACTTCATTGGAAAAATCTATGCCATCAGTAGCATAAAATACTTGATTCTTTTTTATTAAAAATAAGATTAAGTTGATATTTTTTTCTTTTGCTATTTTGGTTGATATATTTTTGATTTTGTTATAAACCATTTCCATGGCATTCATGTACATGTTTTCTAGTTCTGCTCCTTTTACAGAGATATCTTGTTGTAAATTTGATACTTTTGTTTTAAAATCTGCAACTTTCTTTTCAAAAGCTTCAGAGCTTAAAATAGTTTTTTGTTTGCTTAATTCTTCTTCAGCTTTATGCAATTCTTCTTCTCTTGCAGCAAAATCTTGCTGTAGTGCTGCACGTTTATCATCTAATTGTGCCCTGATACTTTTTACTGATAATGCTTCTGATATTATTATATCGCGATCAATAAAAGCTACAGGAATATTTTGATCATTTTTTGCTAAAGCGTAATTGCTTAGTGTAGTGGCTAATATGAAAATAATTAAAAATAATTTTAATCGCATAGGATACCTCGTTTACTGCATTGAAAACCTTATCATATCTGTAACATCATAATCTTCTTTCCTGATAGGGAAGCCGAAATCTAACCTCATTGGTCCGAATGGAGAACGCCATGAAAAACCAAAACCAGCAGAGATCCTTAGTGATTTGTTTTCATAATATTCTTTATCTGTATAGTCGAGACCGAATAGGGTTGCTGCATCAATAAACAAAGAGCCTTTAATCCCTAAGTCATCTGGTAA
This sequence comes from Ehrlichia canis str. Jake, assembly GCF_000012565.1. GTDB lineage: Bacteria > Pseudomonadota > Alphaproteobacteria > Rickettsiales > Anaplasmataceae > Ehrlichia > Ehrlichia canis. Next base: position 1,215,391 of record NC_007354.1, on the reverse strand, counting down.
CCCTATAGGGAAATCAACTTGATTTATCATACTAAAATAAAACTTTCCGCCTAATGCATCTAAAGTCTTTTTATCTCTTGGTCCGATCCCTGATACATGAAACCCTCTAATTTCATTACTACCTATTATGAAACGTTGATTTATTTTTACTTGTTCATCACTTTTATATGAGAAGACATATCCCATAGAGGTTTTAATACTTAGTAGGATATCATTGCTAATTTTTGGGAAAAGTTCTCTACTATAATTAAATGAACCTTCCGTTTTAATATAGTGTAGTGTACCACCTAACCCAGAGAAATTTTGGCGAAGTTTAATAAAGTATCCGTCTCTAATTTTGGATAAATTGTCAAACTTGCGGAATTGCAAAGCATAACCTATAGATGAATCAATGCTTTTACCCCCTTGTTCTTTAATTAAATCAGATGCGGTATCTTTAATATTAAATATATTGACGTGCTTATAAGCATAATTTAATGAGAGACCTAGGTCATCTGTTATATCATGTGATGTGTGTAGCATAAAGCCAGCATTACTACTACTGAAAGCACTGTCTGAATTGCCTATCAATTTAGTAGTGCTATAGTTTTTTCCTCCTGGCTTATTTTGGTGTGCATAGAATAAACCAAAACCTACAGCTGAATCAGTATCTAAAAAGTTTGGCATTACAAGGTCAACACTGCTTGATAAAGAAGAAGTGGATTTTTCTGCTTGTAGGGATAATACTTTCCCAGTACCAAATAAATTCCTTTCTTGTATATTTATTTTGCCTACAAGTCCAGTTACGCTGGAAAACCCTGCAGATACAGCAAATGTCCCAGTACCTCTTTCTTTAACTTGAAATGTCAAGTCAACTAAGCTGTCGTTTATCTTATGGTTTTCTACATTGACAGATTCAAAAAAGCCTGATCCTAGTATATTTTTATAAGATCTATTAATAACACTTGCATTATATATATCACCTTCAGAAATATTTAACTTCTGTCTAATTACTTGATCCAGAGTAGTCTTGTTATTAGTAATATTTATCTTATTAATATAAACTTTGTTTCCTGTGTATATTATGTAGTCTATGTCAACTGTATCATTTTTTATGTTATATTCATGTTTGACATCTGAAAAGAAGTTGCCATTATTACTTAAATGTTGTGTTATTTTCTCTATAGAATTATTAATGACTTCTCTGTTGAAGATATCTCCACTTTTTGACATTACAAGTTTCTGAATTTCTTCCTTTAATTGTTGATGATTAGTGACTTGTTTGTCTATAATGATGTTACTATTCCCAAACTTGTATCTTATTCCCTCTTCAACAGAAAAAATTAAGTTGATGTTATGATCATCTCTTAATTCTGGTACTACTGACTTAACTTTAAAATCTATAAAACCTTTGGATGTATAAAAATTATATAAACCTGCTTGATCAAGCATTAATCTTTCAGAAGCAAATTTTGTATTACTACTGAATATTTTATAAATATAATGTTCACTTGACTGAATAGCTTTTTTTAATATAGCATCTGAGAAAAACTTATTACCAATAAATTTGATATTTTTTATTCTTGATGTTGGCCCTTCGTTTATTTTAATGATGACATCTATTTTGTTATTTTCGAGTTCTTTTACTTCATAAGCTATTTTTGCACCTAACTTACCCTTACTTTGATAGAGCATTAATAAGTTTGATATATCTTGTTGCAGTTTTGATTTTGTAAACACTGCTAATTTTTTTAACTTTAAGATGTCATTTTGCAAGTCTTTCTTGTTAAATTCTTTGTTACCATGGAAAATAATGTTATTAACAACAGGATTTTCCTTAACATTAATTACTAAGTAATTATCTTTGTTAACGTGTACATCAATGTGTGAAAATAATTGTGTTGAGTGTAAGTTTTTAATAATTTGGTCAATAGTCTCTTGTGTAACGTTATCTTCTAGGTTGATTTTTGAATAAAAATAGATAGTTTTATAATCTAGCCTATGGTTACCATTAATTTGTACTTGCTTAACCTTAGTATTTAAAGCTTCTGCATAAGCAAAAGAAGAAGAAAATAATATTAAAATAATGACAATGTATTTCATAAAACTACTTAAACATACTTTTTATATCATTAAAAGTGACAAAAATCATTAAAGATAGAAGAAGCATTAACCCAATAGTAGATACATACCTCTGATATTTAGGGTTAAGTTGCTTACGTCGTAATATGGCTTGAACGAAATATTGGAAAATGTGTCCACCATCTAGCATAGGAATTGGCAACAAATTCATTACACCTAGATTAATAGAAATCATAGCCATACACAGCAGTACTTCATTATGTTTTACTGATTCTCCGGAATATTGTGCAATGCGTATAGGCCCACCTAGCTCAGAAATACTGCGTTTTCCTGTTAACATTTGCCCTAATACTTGAAAAATTGACTTTGACAAAAGGTAAGTATAGCTGATAGATTGAACGAATGCACTGGTAACACTTAACCTCTGTAATTCATAATTACTGAGTACATTACTCATTGTTATTCCTAAGAATGCCCTTTTTTTAATTTGACCAAAACTTCCTTTTTCTTCTTTAATACTTGGTTTGATTGTTACTGTGTGAATATGTCCGTTTCTTGAATATTCTATGATTAATTCTTGAGTATCTTTTGCATATTTTTCAATGTAGTATTTAATTTCTTCAAACCATTTGACATTATGGTCATTAATTTTCAAAATTATATCTCCAGATGCTAACCCAGCATGTTCTGCTACACTGTCTTGTAATACACCACCAATGACAGAATTGTGCTTCATTATTCCTTTAGTAGTGAAAAACATCATAAGTACTATTATGGCAAATATTAAATTTGCTAGTGGTCCAGCAAAAACAATGAGGAATTTTTGATATAAAGGCTTTTCACAAAATGCTCGTGACTTTTCTCCTTCTGATAAATGACTGGACCCTCCTTGAGAACTTGATGGATCTTCATCACCTAACATCTTTACGTATCCTCCTATTGGAATAATACTAAACTTCCATCTTGTTCCAGATTTATCATTAATTCCAAATAACTCAGGGCCGAATCCTATGGAAAAAACTTCAATTTTGACATTACATAACTTTGCAACAATGTAATGACCGTACTCATGAACAAAAACTATAACGGACATTATGGTAAGAAACGACAGCAAATAGAATGACCCACTATTTAGTATATGATATATATTATCAATAATACTTGCCATAAATAGAACACTAGATGTCTTAAAACTAATTGGATAATATAGTATATTTATATAGTTGACAACATAATATGTAATAATTTTAATTAGACAATTTAGCTGTGTTAAACATAAATGTTATGGATGAATTATTAGCAAAACGCAAAAAGTTGTTGTATAGAAGTTTGCATAGAGGATGTAAAGAAATGGATATAATACTTGGTAATTTTGCGTCGTATTATATACATCTTTTATCTGATGAAGACATTAATATATATGAAAAAATTGTTGATACTAATGATCATCAGCTTTATAAGTATATTACAGGAGAAGAATTTATACCACAGGACTTAGATGGTAACGTTATGAGAAGTATTATCGCACTTAATGAGTCATTGGTGAAATCAAGATTAGTAGAATAGTTATATGGATGTAACACACATTGATATTTTTAGGCAATGTTAGTTAGTGTTATGAAGCGAGGTTCTGAGTAATATTTATTAATTATTGAATTTATTATTAAATAATTTAGAATTTAGGACTGGTGCATTTTATGTGGTAACAGGTTTAATACCTTACCACTTATCAATGTGAGTTTGTTATTAATAATTTTTTAGCTATACAAACTTATAGTTGCTATTTCTAGTTTTTTATAGATTTAAATTTGGTATATTGTAATTAGTAATAATTTTATAAATTATGTTTTTTAGTGTTAATCTGGATTTAATATACATTTTGATATCAGCTTTGCTTGGTGGAGTTATTTTAAACTGTATGCCATGTGTGTTCCCAGTATTATCATTAAAAATAATGTCACTAATTAAAAGTGCAAAATATAAGAAAAAAATATCAGTGAAAGGTGAGGGTCTGTCATATACACTTGGAGTTATGACAAGTATGTTTGTACTATCTTCAGTGCTTTTGATATTACGTCATTTTGGTCACTTAGTAAGTTGGGGATATCAGATGCAATCTCCAATGTTAATTACACTCTTAATGTATGTAATGTTTTTAATGGGATTGTCTTTTTCTGGGTTTTATGATTTTCCGTTTATTTTTCCTAATTTAAATGGTGTTAATACTAAGAAGGAAGGGCTAATAGGCAGTTTTTTTGTTGGGGTATTATCAACATTTATAGCTACACCATGTACTGTTCCTTTTATGGTATCTGCTATCACTGTAGCTTTAAGTCAACCAAGTGTTTATTCTTTGTTAATTTTTCAGGTTCTTGGCTTTGGAATGGCCTTACCTTATTTATTATTATCATTTTTTCCAGGATTATTAAAAATTCTTCCTAAACCAGGTAAGTGGATGGAAGTTTTACAGAGGTTTCTTGCTTTTCCGCTGTATTTTTCTGCAGCATGGTTATTGTGTATCTTGGTAAAACAGAAGGGAACAGAAATATTATTTGCTGTGTTGTCGTGTGCTATATTATTTGTCATGGGGATATGGATTATGAAATTAGTAAAATCGTGGAAACCTGTAAGTAAGTTTGTGATTTTCTTATGTTTGTTACTTCTTGCAATTTCTCCTTTGTATTTTAAATCCGTGAAAGAGTTTGTAATGCAAAATAGAGAACCAAAGCGTATTGCCACTATGGAATTTTCTCAAGCAAAGCTGGATCAGCTGCTAAAAGAGAAAAAGACAGTATTACTGTCTGTGGGTGCAGATTGGTGTTTAACTTGTAAAGTTAATGAACAGGTTTTTCAGTTAAGCACTGTACAGGCTTTATTTGCAAAGAAAAATGTTTACTATATGAAAGGTGATTTAACTACTAAGAATCCTGAAGTAACAGCTTATATTAATCAACTAGATAAGAATAGCATCCCACTTTATGTGTTATATGTAGGTGGAGTTAAAGTTAAGGTGTTACCGCAAGTTCTCAGTGAAAAGACAGTAATTGATATTATAAAGCAATATGTAGAATAATTTCTTTATGTATGCCTAGTAATCTTGTGTAATGATTAATTGCATTAAAATGTATTTGTTATAGTTATATTTAAAATTTTGAAACAATGTATGTGTGTGAAAGAAAAACTTTGTTCAGTGTTCTTATGATAAAAGTAAAAATGATTAGATAATGACTATTGTTTGGTATCGTTGCAATGTTGATTCAGTTTTGTATGTCAATGAGTTATGATAGATTACTAGGAAGTCATACAGATTTTAGTAAGATAAGGTTTTGATTGTTAGTAATACTACTGTTATGTTAATATTAAAATTTGCTAAATATTGGTTATTCTGATTATTGTTAGAAATGGTTTGACTAGCTAGTAAGAAGCTATGTTTATTAATGGAAAAAAGCATTTAGGAAACTTTTTTGCATTTTCTAAGTTGTTTTCATAAGTACACCTATTAAATAATGATAGTTTGAAATATTATCTTTACGTTGCAAATTCCTTGCTGATTGTGTCAGAAAACTGATGAAGGACTATGTTTTTAAAGTGTGATAAGGGTATGATGAAAACTCATTGTCTAATTATTTTTAGTAATTAAACTTGTTAAATCAATAATAATTTAAAAATATTACTCAACTGCATGAATACTCATTGAGCAGTGGCTTCATTTGTTTTAGGAAAAAATATATACCATATTTTTTCAAAAAAACTTATTTTGTTTACAGTCCTTGTTGCGTATATAGGTATTATTTGTTCTGTAAACCCTGGTATTTGTATGTGGAATTTACCGATTTCTTGTCCTTTTTTTATTGGAGCAGAGATTGTGTTGTCATGTGAAAAAAAGGTTTTTACTGTATCATATGAACCTTTGGGATATGAGATAGTGACATCTTTATTAAAAGCAGCTCCTACATATTTTGAGTCGCCTCCTCTTACTGCTATTTCTTTTACTTTATTATCTTTATTAAATATGGTTTTACTGCTGAAATTATTGAAAGAGTAGTCCAACAATTGTTTTATCTCGGATAAGCGTTCTTCTTTAGTTTGCAGGCCATTAATAAACATAAATATTTTTCTTCCTTCATGTTTTGCTGCAACTATAGACCCATATCCTGTATCTGTATGTGCTGCAATCATACAGTCAACCCTGTTATCTGGCAGTAGCATGTTAATACTTTCTTGATATATATTATTGTATTTAAAATCCTTTTTAGAAAAGAGATGATAATACTCCGGGAAATCTTTGAAAAGATTTACCATTAATGTTATTAAGTCACGTGCTGACATTACTTGGTTTTGGTCTTGCACTCCTATTACATTGGTAAAATGGGACTTTGTTAAATTAAGTTTTTGTGCAATACGGTTCATTTCTTTCACAAACTCTTCCTGTGACCCTGATATACCTTCTGCGAGAGTAATACAAGCGTCATTTGCAGATGTTGTGATAATCCCATTGATTAAATCTCTCACTGCAACCAATTGTCCTGCTCTTAAAAAAATGGAATTACCACCTTTTTGCCAAGCTTCCTTACTAGTTTTAAATTTATCTTCCATCCTTACAAATCCAGCTTTTATGTAAAAAAATGTTACATATAAAGTCATTAAATTGCTCATGGAAGAAGATACAAATTGTTCATCAATGTTATGCTCTAATAGCATTGTCTCAGAAAGAAAATCAAAAATTCCTACTTGCGATGCTTTTGTTTGTAAGGGTAATGCTATTGCGTTGTTAATACATACCTGAATACCAAAAAAGCAAGATAATAGTAGAACTACATAACGTGACATTATAAACATCATTAAATCTATGAGCTTTTATATATATCAATCTTTGTGTTGTATCAATACATTAATTGATTTATTGATTTCTTTCTAATTTTAGTTAGAAAACATTTTTATTTCAACAATTTATATTAACTAATTTTCTGTTAAACTATTGGTTGAAAATATTTTTGTTTTATGTCAAAAAAGTTATACTATTGCTTATGTATCATAACATTTAGTTTTGTGTTTATACAATTTTGTAATAGGCTTTATAATATTATGTCATATAATATTAACATCTAGTTAGATTCAATGGTTTTATGCATAATATAATTAGTTATGGGATTTTTGTACCTAATATAGATGGTACTGTATTTGTTGCATCTACTGCTTCTATTGTAGGTAGTGTTTATATTAGTAAAAATGCTAGTATATGGTACAACTCAGTACTGCGAGGGGATGTTGGCATGATTAGTATAGGTGAAGGTACTAATATTCAGGATAATACTGTAATACATGTTGATAGAAATCAAGGCGATACAGAAGTTGGGAAGATGGTGACTATTGGTCATGGATGTATATTGCATGCTTGTCAAATACATGATTATGTATTTGTTGGGATGGGTTCTATTATTATGGATAAAGTAATTATGGAAGAGAATACAATGTTGGCGGCTGGATCTCTAGTTACAAAGGGTAAGGTCATTAAATCTGGTGAACTGTGGGCTGGTAGGCCAGCAAAATTTTTTAGGATGCTTTCTGAGGAAGAGCTAAATCATATTAAGGAGTCTGCTGATAACTACATAAGATTATCTCAAGAATATTTAGAGTGTAGATAATCAACTGGTTGCACTGTATGTTATAAGGTAAATCTCTATCACATTACTTGAGTATTAAGTTTTTTGTTAAATTCTCAATTATTAGATATGAGGTAAAGATATATCATGGTAGTTATTGGGATAACTGGTTTCGTATAATGGAAATTTCATTATTTTTTGAATAAGAAGTAATAAAACTATAGATGTTATTGCTAATTAAAATTGTATATTTTAATTCATGTAAATTTTAACAGATTTTTTTAGAAATATGTTACTTAATTAATATGAGTAAAATGTAGATTTGTTGGTATGGAAAATTTAGTAGATGATAAATTGTTATAATAGACTGTAGCATTTTGAAAATTGTTTTAAATATTCAAAATATTTATCAATGATGAATGTAGTTTTTGTGGTGAAACTGGATTTCATTTGTTTTGTAATAGGAGCTTATGTTAGCCAAAAACTAGATACTAGACTCTGTATTTTAATTACTGCTTCAATAACTAACTGATGGTATCAGTAATATTGACATTGGATATATATTAAAGTTATTTAGTAGAAGTTTTTGTTTGTAGTGTATATAAGAAAACCGATTGTTAATTCGCATGACAAAGTTTATAAATTCTTACAGTGTTAGGGTTTTTATTAAAATGCAATATATATTACTTGTAGTATTTAAACAGCAGTCTATTCTTAAATAAAATGAAGTTTTTAGTATGTTATAAAAAGTGAAATTTAAATGTTGAATTGCTATGACAATTTAAATCATAATTAGTTGTCGAATTGTATATGATTGCATATATAATCTAAGTCTGTATGGGGAATTTTTAAGGTACATTTTATGAGCGAGATACAAGTAAAGGCTGAAAATCTTGGTGGTGAGTCAATATTGGAGGCTCCTATTAGAGTTTCAGTGAATGTTGGTGATACGGTAAAACAAGGTGATATGTTGTTTATCATAGAGACTGATAAGACTTCGCTTGAAATTGTATCTCCTGAAGATGGTGTTATTGGTGAAATATTTGTTACTGATGAAGCAATGATACAAAGAGGACAAGTGTTGTGTACAATAAATACTGTGCAATCAAGTGCTGTTGAATCGTCTGATACTTCTTCTGCGCATAATGCTACTACTACAGCGGCTGATTGCATGCAGCAATTTATACAGAAAAAAGATGCGCCATCTGCAACGAAGCTGATGAAAGAAAATTCAATAGATCGAGATCAGATAAGTGGTTCTGGTGTTAGTGGGAGAATTACAAAGTCTGATGTTTTGAATTACATGAAATCTACTGCTTCTGAAGGAAGCAATATTAATCGATTGGCTGTTGTTTCTGAAGGAAAAAGGGAAGACCGTGTCAAGATGAGTAAAATTAGGCAAGTAATTGCTGCAAGGTTAAAAGAATCTCAAAATACAGCTGCCATATTAACTACTTTTAATGAAGTTGATATGAAAAATGTTATGGATCTTAGAGCTCAGTATAGGGAAAATTTTGAGAAGAAATATAGTATAAAGCTTGGTTTCATGTCGTTCTTTATAAAAGCAGTAATATTGGCATTAAAAGAGTTACCGGTAATCAATGCTGAAATATCAGGTAATGAAATTGTGTATAAGCATTATTATGATATAGGTATTGCTGTAGGTACAGACAAAGGGTTGGTTGTGCCAGTAATACGTGATGCTGATAAAATGTCTTTTTCTGAGCTTGAATTAACGCTTGCTGCTTTAGGCAAGAAAGCAAGAGAAGGGAAGTTAGAAGTTTCTGATATGGCAGGTGCAACATTTACTATTACCAATGGTGGTGTCTATGGTTCATTGCTTTCTACTCCTATAATTAATCCTCCTCAATCTGGGATTTTAGGTATGCATTCAATACAGAAGCGTCCTGTTGCAGTTGATGACAAAACTATAGAAATTAGACCAATGATGTATATTGCTCTATCTTATGATCATCGGATTGTTGATGGACAAGGTGCTGTGACATTTTTGGTAAGAGTAAAACAATATATTGAAGATCCTAGCAGAATGTTTTTAGAAGTATAATCAGGTAAGATTTTAGATTATATTGCTTTTATATGATGATGATTTATTTGTAGTTATATGTTGCAATGCTTTTAATTGAAGCGTAGCGATATATTTAAAATTAAGAAGGAGTGTTTGCTATAAATTAGTATATGGTTTAGTATATCCTGCTTGATAATAATATGGTTCTTGTGAATGGTATGTTCAATGTATTCGATAAAATGAATTGGTGTGTTTAAATTGTCAGTGAGATATTTTAAGAGAGAACAGTGGGACTTCCAAATGTCTTTGTGTCATCTTGTGATCATGAGTAGTTTGTAAGTAATGTGTTACATTTTTAATTAATGTGTCGAGTATGGATATTGGTTGCATGTTTTCACAGTATAAATTTTGCTGATCTTGTTTATAATCATAGAGTTTTTAATGAGCAGTGTGTCCATTGAATTAAAGTTATGTAATGTGTTGAAACAATACGTCGGCAAAATGTTTTTAGAATATAAGTTTATGTGTAAGTTCTAAATGTGTTTCTAATATCTTGTGATCATGAGTAGTTTGTAAATAATGTGTTATCTTCAGTTAAAGTTTATATATTGCAAGTTCTAATTGGATATTTTTTGATTAACATAAGGTTTAAAATACTCTGTATGTTGTGAGATGTACTGATAAAGAGCAAATTTTTGTGGTATTTGTTTTGTAATATATAAAAATAAAGCTGGTTTAAAAATTATTAGCAGTTGATAAAATTTTTGTAACCTTGTTAGATATGTATAAGGTTGTGTATAAATAGTAGTCACTTCTGAGAATTGCTGTTTAGGTATCTAAATATATTTGTTTTGTTTTAAGCATTAAGAGTTTATTATTTATGCTAAGCCAATAAAGGGAGATTCTTGTATTGTAAATATGATGTTTTTATAGCACAAGTAGTAATGTGATTTAATGTAAAATTTAAGGTTATGAAAAAATATGAGTAATTTGGAAAGAAGTATTACTATTCATAATAAAGAAGATTTTCAATATATGCGTAATGCTGGAAAGCTTGCAGCTGAAGTATTGGATTTTATTACATCATATGTAAAACCAGGAGTTTCTACTAATGAACTTAATAATTTGTGTCATGATTTTATTATTAATGCAGGTGCAATTCCTGCTCCTCTCGGCTATAGGGGGTATCCTAAATCTATTTGTACTTCGAAGAATTTTGTAGTTTGTCATGGTATACCTGATGATATACCTTTAAAAAATGGTGATATTGTTAATATAGATGTTACTGTTATAGTAGATGGATGGCATGGTGATACTAGTAGGATGTATTGGGTTGGTGAACCATCAATAAAGGCAAAGCGCTTATGTGAAGCTGCATATAAAGCATTGATGGTAGCAATTGAGCAAGTAATGCCTGGGCAGAAGCTTAATCAAATTGGTTTGGCTATTGAAAAAGAAATGAAGAAATATGGATATTCTATTGTTCGTGATTATTGTGGTCATGGTCTAGGAAGGGTATTTCATGCTTCTCCGAATGTTGTACATTATTATGATCCGGATGATACTGTAATTATTAGAGAAGGAATGTTTTTTACAATAGAACCAATGATAAATGCTGGAAAATGTAACACTATGCTTAATAAGAAGGATGGATGGACTGTTACAACCAGAGATTTGTCTTTATCAGCGCAATTTGAACATTCCTTAGGTGTTACTGAGAATGGAGTAGAAATATTTACATTGTCTCCACAAAATATGCATTATCCTCCTTATATGTGTTAATTTATTATGGATACTGTAATTTCTTTATATAATAGTGCTGTTAATTTTCTATCTAATTATAATATAGAGAACCCAAAACGTGATGTAGAAATAATAATAAAGCATCTTATCGATACTAAAAGCTTAGTGACTATACTTGACCCATATATGTCTGTTGATAAGTGTGATGTAGAAATGTTTTGGAAAATGATAAAGCAACGTGCTGCTAATGTGCCTGTATCACATATTATAGGTAGACGTGAATTTTGGAGTACAGAATTTATTGTAAATGCTGATGTTTTAGATCCTAGACCAGATAGTGAAACAATAATTTCTTCTGTACTTGCAATGTATCCTTGTAAAAATCGTAGGCTGGTAATAGGGGATTTTGGTACAGGTAGTGGCTGTCTATTGGCTGTTTTATTATTAAAGTATAGAAATGCTGTTGGCATAGCTATTGAAAAAAGCGTAAAAGCCTATAGAGTTGCGTATCAGAATTTTAAAAATCATCAACTATCTAGTAGGGTGAAGCTTAGATTGTCTTCTTGGGATAATTGTTATGATGTGTTTGATTTAATAGTTAGTAATCCTCCATATATTAAGAGAAGTAAAATTGCAAAATTACAGCCTGAAGTAAAACTATATGAACCGATGATTGCTTTAAATGGTGGGCCAGTAGGATTAGAAATTTATTTACAGATTTTCTTAGTTATAAAAAGATGCCTAAAGAAAAATGGTGTTGCTATTTTAGAGATAGGTGAAGATCAACATCAAATTCACAGGATAGTGCATAAATATGGATTAAAATTCTGTACTTATCATAATGACTTATCTGGGAAATTACGTTGTATAGTAGTTAAACAAGTGTAAAATCAAGTGAATATTCTAAAATCATGAGTTCCATTTAAATGTTTGGATATTTTACTAGATTTTTATCTATTGATAATTACTTATGTATTAAGAGATTAGAATTTGATATCAAGTGATTATTTGTATTGGATATTTATTGTTAGATTTCTTGGATAAAGTTCTAACGTTATTGTAATAATTCACTTGTTTTATATATAAGTTATTGACTTGTTTTATATATAAGTTATTGAGTTTATCACTTCATTATATACATAGGCTTTTTGTACATTTTCTTTCTATATTGGATAATATATTAATGAAATATAATTCTCTGTAATACTAGTTTATTTAATTTGTACAGTTATGTGTTGTTAGTCATTGGTGAGTAGTAATAATGAAGACACTATTAAATTTTGTATTATTTTTTTTAATAATATGTCAAAATATTAATCTATAATTCTAATTTAATCATTAATATAAATTACTAAGATTGCATATGTTTACTAATAATATTGTAAATTATATTTTGTATCATTTTTTGGTCATGATTTATAAATAAAGCACTAGTATTATAGTTTTTCTGTGTGTGGTTGTCATGGCTATATGTTAACAGTCGTTAATGGTAGAATAAAACTGCATTGAGTTTTTTTTATATCTTTTTTAAATGGTAACTGTATAAAGCAATAGTAGTACTATAATTCTCATTTATCTCCTATATGAATTTACAACAGCTATATATTTTGACTATTGATGAATGACGTTAGTAACCCGTGTTATTTTGTGTTTTAGTAATTAATTATATTAATGATTGCAGTGTTACATAACTTAATTTGTACCTATATTGATTGTTATAGCTGTGTATATTTACCATTGGTAATATTGAATGAATACACTGTTAAGTTTTACATTATTTGCTGGTAATAGCTATGTAAATGAAGTACAGATTATAATTCTAACTTGCCTGATTCATACAACCTGTATAAGTCATCACAACCACCTATGTGCTGATCATTGATAAATATTTGAGGTAATGTTCTCATGCCATTGGATTTTTGTATCATTTCTTCTAGCAATGTACTATTATTTGTAACGTCAATTTCTTTAAAGAGAATGTTTTTTTTGTTGAATAAAGCTTTTGCTTTAGTACAATAAGGGCAGGGGTCTTTAGTATATATTATAACTTTTGTCACTATAGTGTCTCTAAAATTAACTAAAAGTACTGGATATCATAGTAATCAGAAAAAGTAAAGGTAGGATTTTAATGAAGATAATATATGGTTATCCTAGTGAGAAAAGTGATCTCAGTAGTGTTCTTGCATTTGGGAATTTTGATGGAGTACATTTAGGGCATAAATCTATAATTAACACTGTGAAAAATATTTCAATTAAAGAAGATGTAGCGTCTGCGATTATTACATTTGCTCCACATCCTGCTGAGTATTTACATGGTAGAAAAAATTTTCTTTTGTTGAATTTTGAACAAAAGATAGAATTGTTGCAAAGCTATGAGATAGATTATCTGTATATTATTGATTTTAACCAGAGTTTTTCACAATTATCTCCTGATGATTTTATAAAAGATGTATTGGTCAGTAGCTGTAATGTAAAATATATTGTAACAGGACATAATTGTTTTTTTGGTTATAAATGTTTAGGAAATGTAGATTTGTTATATGCTTATGCAGATATTTATAACTATGAGGTTGTGCAAATAAATCCTGTTTTTATAAATGATGACATATTGTGTTCTTCTTCTTTGATTAGAGAATGTTTGTCTGAAGGAAAATTGGATTTAGCAAATAAAATTTTAGGTAGGCCATATCAAATTAGTGGTAAAGTAATAAGAGGATTAGCGAGAGGGCGTATTATTGGATTTCCTACAATTAATGTTGCTATTGAACATATGTTACCTAAAGTTGGTGTGTATTCTGCATGTGTGAAGATTAATAATACTACTACATGGTTAAATGGTATAGTGAATATTGGGTTGAGACCTACATTTGGTGACTTGAATGTTCCTATTTTAGAGATGCATATTTTTGACTTTAGTGATGATATATATGATCAATATGTAACTATTCAATTGTTGGACTTTATACGTCCTGAACGTAAATTTGATACTGTTGATCAATTAAAGCGACAAATTAATAATGATATTGTTCAGGTAAAAAAAATTTGATGAAAAAATATGTATTAATAATATGTTTAATAATTTTTATAGATCAGGTAAGTAAATGGTATGTAGTAAATTTGATAGGAGATAAAGGTGTAATAGAGATATTAAGCTTCTTGCGCTTTACTACAGTGTGGAATGCTGGAATTAGTTTTGGTATATTAAATAACTTTGAATATAGTAATGTTGTTTTTTGTAGTATCTCGATTTTGATTACTTGTGTTTTATGCTACTTATTTATAGTACAGCCACATTATAGATTACCTCTTGTAATCATTATTGGGGGGTCAATAGGAAATATCATAGATAGAATAAGATATGGTGCTGTCTATGATTTTATAGATTTTTATATCAATAACTTACATTGGCCTGTATTCAACCTGGCGGATTCTTTTATATTTTTAGGTATAGTAATAATAATGGCAAAGAGTAATAACCACATGAAACAAATTAACTGTAACTCCTAGATGTTTTATATAATATAACACACTTATATAAAGAAACGATACAACACCTAATAAAAAGGTGAATACAGGCTAAAACATAAATCTATTGATGCTGAGAGGATCCCCGGCTGCTCACTGCTAAAATGTCACAAGAAGCTATAGTCATGATGTCAATGCCAGCTGCTGGGAGTACTGCTGACAAAATATTCATTCCTTGATCTACTTTTGCTTCTTCTATAGTTTGTTGATTAGATAATATAATAACGTGAGTTTGTTTATCTGGACTTATAATGTTCTTTGCAGCATACATTACGAATGAGAGTAGGAAAACAGAAACGGCTACAATAGCTGCAACAACAAGTGGATTGGAGAGTTCTTGCATCTTGCTAAAGAATAGATCTGGGTTGTCATTACCCATTATCTTTCCACAAAATGCTGCAGCAAGTAATAAAGAAATTATTGATATTGCAAGCAGTACAGAAGAAGAAGTGCTTGACTCGTATCCAAAGCGATGTCTAATAGCATGTTGTGTGACTTGCTTACTTTTAGTTAAGCATATACTTAATGCTGCTGTTAAGGAAGCAACTAAAAGAACTGCAAGGCCAACCATTCCTGCTATTACAAATGGATTTGTTAATTGCAATCTTTGGAAACGATCACTGCAGGCAGCAGCAGCAAACAAGAATGCAGCTAAACCTAACACTGCAATGATTATAGCAGCTCTTTCTAAAGGCTGAAAGTTCCGTATACTTGTGCTATGAGCTTTCATAAATAATACCATTATGGTGAAACACTTCAAAATTTTAACTGATTAGTATTATTTTGTCAAGAACCGCAGATTGCGGCTTGTCAACAGCTATACTATTAAGTAGTAATTGCTCCGATTAATACCATCCAATACTTGGTAGTATAACTGCTTTTATTGAGTAAGTAAAATTGTAATTTTATTTTAAAAAATAAAATTAAATAATTAAGTAAAAATACTCATTGTTTTATTAATTGAATTGTAGTGATAATTTATTGATGTGTGTATCTGTTGTCATTTTCTAAATATAAGTTGTTATGGTAGGTCACAATATAATCCTGTAAAGAAAATTTGATATTGTGATTACTAATTTTTTGCTTAACATTAGCAAAACTTCATATTATCCCAGGTTAAAAGCTTATAATAAGCTTCTCCGGTAGAGCTAACACTTTGGTTAATGTTTTTTTATTTGATTGAAGCTACTTATACTTACTTAATACAACCTAATAGAATACTTGTAGTAAATACAATAACCTGTATACTTAACCAAGTATGTGTTTTTTAGCATCTATTTGTTTGCCATTTATGTTATTGTTTTTTCCTACTTCAATTATTACTAATTCATTAGATAAAATTTTCTTGGCAATTTTATTTACTTCTTCTATTGTTATTGCTTTGTAGTAAGAATTGTATTTATTAATATAACTCGGATCTAGATCGTGTAATTGTAAGCTTAACAATATCTCACTAACATTATTGTTATTTAACATAGATAAAATAAAAGAGTTGGTAATACTAGATTTTGCAATTGCAAAAGTGTCTTCATCAACTCCATACTTTTTAATGTGCTCTATAATATCTGTTAAGACGGATATACATTTTGTTACTGTGGTATTATCAGTGAATATTGTACCAAATAGCACATTACTATGATTCATGTTAGATAGTGAACTGCTACTATGGTATGTTAATCCTAACTTGTCTCTTAATTCTATCATTAATATTGAATTGAGACTTAATCCGCCTAGCATAGTATTGAACAAGTTTGATGCATGATAGTCTTTGCTGTGATATGGTACTGTGTCTGTAGCAAACATTATGACACTTTGTGGTACATCTCTCTGTACATATAATAATGTGTCTTCTCTATTAACAGTCGTATCTGGTATGGTATTTTTGTTATTACCAGATGGCAATTTGGAAAGAATATATTTATCTAGTAAATTTGATAGCTGTGTTGGATCTACATCTCCTGCTGCGCTGATAACGATTTGTTCCTTGTCAAAACTATTTTTTATATATAATGCAACGTCTTCCTGGTTGATATTATTGATTGTATTTAATGTCCCGTAAACTTTGTTAGAATATGGGTGCCCTTTGAATATAGCGTGATTCATTTCTGTTGTAGCTATAAATTCAGGAGCAGAATATAATGATTTAACATGTGCAATCTGTTCTGCTATTATTCTATTGAATATTTCTTGATCTGTGACGGTGTTGAATATGCAATCACTGAGTAAAACTAGGGCTTCTTCAAAGTTTTCTGATAAGGTTTTTAATGATATATAAAAATTGTCTAGGTCTATATCAAATTTTAAGTCTATACCTTTGCCTTCTAATTGTTGTGCAAAACTGAGAGCATAGTTGTTTTTTGATCCTTCGTTTAATATTTTTGATGTAAAGTATGCAAGTCCTTGCTTATCAAAGGCATCATAAGCGTATCCTGCTTTCTTGAATGCAAATTTTAAGGAAATTGTTGGTAGGTTATGATGTTCAACATATAGATAGTGTATTTTATTTTTAGTTGTAGCTTCTTTTATGTTAATATTGAGATCATTTGCATATGTATTGAATGAAAAGAAAATCAATATTAATGTGTAACACAATATGTTTCTCATAACTATTCTCCATTAGGTAATAAATGCCCGGTTAATCTTATATTGTTTTGAAAGATATTTTCCATAGCGGAGTTAACATCTTGGATACTTACTTTGTCTATGGTATCGTAAATATTACTGATTTCTGATAGCGGTACTCCTAGTATTAGATGCATGCCATAAAAATATGATATGAAAGTTAGTCCGTCAAATGCATAAGTTAAATGTGCTTTTACTTTATACTTTGCACTTTCTAAATATTCTGCTGAAATTCCATTTTCTAAATAATTATTTATACATTTATGAATTTCTTGTTCTACAGCTTCTGTAGAGATCCCGTTTTTAGGTATAGCTTCAATGGAAAGGTAATTATCGCTGTCAGTTAAGTAATTATAATCTGTTTTTATCGATGTAACTATTGGATTGTTAATTACCAAATCATTGTAAAGCAGGCTGAATTTACCACTACCGAGTATTTCTGCTAACATCATGTTAAGTATGTAGTTTTTATTGGTAATACCATTTGGTATTTGATACATTAAAAACAGTTCTGGGATTTCTACTGAACTGTCTTTTAATGTTAAAGTCATATTTGTTTTATGCGGTGGTTCTACCCTAACTTGACTTGAAGGTTTCTTATTATTAGATGGTATTTTCCCATAGTATTGTTTTGCAAGTGTGATTACTTCTTGTGGATCTGCATCTCCAGTTACAATTAATATAGCATTATTAGGACTATAATGTAGCTTATGAAAGGCTTCAGCAACTTCTTTGTTGTAGTTGCTAATTTCATGTTCCCATCCTACTACTGGTCTGCCATATCCATTGTAATAAAATGCATTTTCCATTTCTTCTTCTAGTATGTTTTTTGCTTGGCTTTCAACTCTCATTTTTCTTTCTTCTAAGACTACCTTTTGTTCTCTTATTAATGCTTTGTCGGTAACCTTAAAATTCTGCATTCTGTCTGATTCAATATCCATTGCAAGAGATAAATATTGTTTTGGTATTAATTCGTAGTATATAGTACAAAATTGAGATGTGCTTGCATTGAAATTTCCGCCTATATTACTAAGTGTGCTGATGAGATTAGGAAATTTTTCTGTTCCACTAAACATTAAGTGTTCAAAAAAATGTGCTAATCCAGAGTATCCTACTGGATCATCAGTTCCACCGACTTTGTATAATACCATGTGCATGACTGCTGGTGCGCGATGATTTGGAATCACGTATACTTCCATTCCATTATCTAATTTTTCATGTGTAACTTTAATGTTAAAGGATAAAGCATGATTGGCTATTGTTAAGAAAACTATGAAAAAACAAGTAAAAAATTTCATCATTACCATAACCTTGCAATAGTTTATTTGGGAGTTTATATGATTATTTAATAATATCAAGTGATAAAAAAATAAGAGTAAAGTATTTTTATTATGAAATTGTTAATAAAGGTTATGAAATTAAGGTAAATAATAATACTTTAATTAAGCATTGTTAATGTTTAATAGTATTTTTATATCAGTAATTAAATTTGATTCAAAGCTTTTAATAAAATTCTTCTATTAAAACTAAAGTTTTTTAAATTTATTTCACTTTTATATATCAGTGATAGAAAGTTGCAAGCAGTAGTTGTAGTGTTTTTGAATACTCTCTAATTGAAAAGAATCTGTTGAATAGATAAATTATTTTGCTCAATATTAATAGTTATTTTTTTTAATCAGTTTATAATGTACGGTATATGAAGTTTATTCTTTGTACTTAAAGAATACATATGAAAGAGTGATGAGTTTTACGTCAGCAGTTTCAGGATCTGTTTCTATGGCTGGATCTATAAAAAATGATACTGGCATTATAGTTTTTTGATGAGGGTATAATGTTTGTTTGGTGAAACAAAAACAAGCTACCTTATTAAAATATTTTCCTACTTTATGTGGTGTAACATTATATACAGCCATTCCTGAAGTGTCCTCATCAAGTAGATTTTCTGCGCGGTAGAAAATCAATTTTTGTTCTCCTGGTTTTACAAATACATGAGATACTTCTGGATAGAATTTCCATGGCAGTTGTTTGTGTATATCTGCATTAAATCTGACTTTAATAATAGTGTTACCTATTTTAGAATTTGATATATTACTTGTTCTTACTGTACCTCCATAACCTGTTACTTTACAAAATATACTATATAGTGGTACAGAAGCGTACACTAAACATATCATAGATAGTATTATTGCTATTAATCCATAAATAGTGTTTCTTATTCTTGGTTTCATTTTATTTGATCTTTAATTTGATTTAACATTAGACTTGCTGCTTTCTGTTCAGCTAGTTTTTTATTATTACCAGTTGCTTGTATTGTTTTGTATAGTGGGATTCTTAATTCTACTGTAAATATTGGATTGTGATCTGGTCCGGATTTATCTATGATATGATATGTAGGAGCAGGTAATCTTTTTCCTTGTATGAATTCTTGTAGTATAGTTTTTGCATCTTGAGGTGGAATATCCATATGTATTGCAGTGTGTTTCCAGAATGAATGAATGAAATTTTGTGCGGCTGTTAACCCTCCATCAAGATATATTGCACCTATTAGTGCTTCTAATGCGTTTTCTAGATTGTTGTGATTATTAGCTCCACCACAAGTTCTTTCTCCATCTGACATAATAATAAATTGTCCTAAGTTTATAGATTGTGCTACTTTTACTAACTGGTTACCGCACACTAATGCTGTTTTTTTTTTAGCAAGATTACCTTCTGTATCCTTAGGAAAAATGTTAAATAGCATTTCAGATATTACTATGTTTAGTACTGCATCTCCTAAGAATTCTAGTCTCTCATAGTTAAATTTAAGAGAATCCTTTGATATTATACTCGGATGAGTTAATGCTTCATGTAGTAGTTGAGGATTTTTAAAATGATATTTTATAGTTTTTGATATTGTTTCTATCATGTTATTTTAATTATAATAGAATGTATTGTGTTTAAATTCTGATTCTTCTATAGTAATGTTGTTTTGAATATTGTAAAACTTAATATAAATTGTAGAGTCTGGATTGATTATATTTAATCCAACAATTGTTATAGGATTTACATTAAAGACTACAGCTGCTAGTATTTGTGTTTTTTTGTCTTGTAGAGTAATTATCTTATTATTATCTACTGTGCTTATATTTGTGAAAATTATGTCTTCTATGTTTTTGATGTCAGAGCTTAATAGATTGATGATGGGATTGTTAACTATAGCATAAGAATATTCTTCTAGTTCTTTGTCATAGTAAGAAATAGTTGTACCTTGTATTATAATAGAAGCTGGAGTAGGGGCATAATAGTCCCACTTCAATAGTCCTGGTTTTTTCATTATTAACGTTCCATATTGAGCTACATTATTAGCAGAATTTGTTTGTACAAACTCTGCTTTGAAAGAATGTATAGTATTGAAATATGAAAGTGCTTCTACTTTAATTTTCTCACTTGAATATGAATGTACACTGAAAAAACATACTATAAAAAAAAATATATATACTACACTAATTTTCATATTACTGTTTTAGCTTGACTGTAACGAACATTGATATATTGTCTCTGCTTATTAGTAATGCTGCAGATTTATTTTTACGTACTTTTTTCATAACATTTTTAAAGTCTTCGAGATTGTTAATTGGTGATTGATTGATTTGTAATATAATATCACCTTTTCTTATATTTTTAGTTGAAGCATTGCTTGTATAGTCTACATTTAATATCATTACTCCTTTAACTTCTTCTTCTGTAGTATCATTAGACATGATTTGGTTATGTTTTATGTTACCTACTGTTAGCCCCAATTCATGTGATTGAACTGAATCTTTAGGAAGTTCATTTTCTGAAGGATCAGGATTTTCAAATTTTCCTATTTTGACTGATATATTTATAATACTACCATTGCGTGATACAACTAATGTCACTTCATTATTTGCTTCTGATCTTAACACTAATTGATGTAATTGTGATATTGAATTAATTTTAGTACCATTAAATTCAAGAATGATATCACCTGGAAGTAATTTTGCTTTATCTGCTGGGCTGCCTTTAACGATGTTTGTAATTAAAGCTCCACTTACTTCTTTTAATTTAAATGGTTCTACTAACTCTTCAGTAATTGGTTGCATAACTACGCCGAGCCAACCGTGCTCTACTTTTTTACCTTGAGATAATACTTTGATAATAGGAACAGCGCTGTTTGATGGTATGGCAAATCCAACTCCTATATTGCCTCCTCCTTTTTGTGTTGATAATATTGCTGTGTTAATACCAATAACTTTGCCGTCTACGTTGAATAGTGGTCCTCCAGAATTACCTTTATTAATAGCTGCATCAGTTTGTAAGAACTCTGTTGCTGTTCCAATATTAAGATCTCTTGCTCGTGCAGATATGATACCAATACTTGCAGAACCACCAAGACCAAATGGATTACCTATTGCGACTACCCAATCTCCCACCATTGCTGTGTCAGAATCTCCAAAATCTAAATAAGGAAGTTTTTCGTTAACTTCAACTTTTAATACTGCTAGGTCTGTTTGTGGATCTACTCCTAAAATTTTAGCGGGAATTGATTTATTATTACTGAATGTAATATATACCTCTTTTGCATTATGTACAACATGATAATTAGTAACAATTATGCCGGATTCATCTACTACAAACCCTGAGCCTGCACTTAATATTTCTTGAGGAACATCTTTTTTTATTTGTTTACCTTCTAATATACTACGTAACAATTCTTCAATAGTTATTAGTGGAAACTGTTCATTTGTTACATCATGTACTATACTAACATTAACAACTGCTGGTGTAGATTCTTTGATTAGTTTAGAAAAACCTGACCTAGGGTCATATTGTTCTGTGCCCTGAGCTATTAAATTACTTATAGGAATGTTTGCTAATATTAGTGTCAGTAATAATAAAAATCTTCTCATTGATTAATTACCTCTTTCCTTATTAAATAAATTAATAAAATCATTGTTAGGTGATAAAATTATCCTTGTATTTTTTCCATTGAAAGCATGTCTATATGCTTGCATTGTTCTGTAAAAACTAAAGAAATTTGGATCAACTTTTAACACATCATTGTAAATTTTTGAAGCTTTTGCTTCTCCATTCCCTCTAATGATTTGTGCTTCTTTAATTGCGTCTGCAATGATGATACGGGTTTGAAGATCTGCATCTGATTTAATACGTTGAGAAGCTTCTTCTCCTTCTGCTCTAATTTCTTTTGCTTCTTTTTCCCTGTCTGTTTGCATACGTCTGAATATAGCTGTACTATTCTCTTCTGGGAGATCTGCACGTTTAATTCTGACATCTATCATTTCTATGCCAAATTTTTCAGATTCCTTGCTAACTCCTTCTTGTATTATTGTCATAACTTCTGATCTTGCTTCATTTAAGAAGTTAATAAGTGATACATTACCTATTTTTTCACGAATGTTTGATTCAATAATAGAACTGAGTCTGTTCTTTAATCCTATTTCAGTCCTAACTGTTTGGTAAAATTTAACTGGATCTACAATTCTATATTTTGCATAAGAGTCAACAATGAACCTTTTTTGATCTGCAGCAATAACTTCTCTTGAGTCAGAACTAATGTCAATTATTCTTTTATCAACGTAAACAACTTTTTGTATGAAAGGTAGTTTAAAGTATAATCCACTATTATGTATTTGTTTAACTACACGTCCAAACTGTAAAACGATTGATTGGTGTGCTTCGTCTACAATGAATATAGAATTTAGTGATATGACTACTATTACAAGAGTTAAGAATCCTAATATAAATTTAAATGGGTTACTACTCATAAACTTACCTACTATTTTTAGGATCTGCTAGTGGAAAATAAGAAAGCATACCTTTGAGGTCATCACTTACTACCACCTTGTCATTTTTATTCAGTATTTCTTCCATGGTTTCTAGATATAGTCTATTTCTTACTGCATCTGGCTGTTGTACATATTCATTATATAGAGCAGTAAATCTTTTTGCATTACCTTCAGCTGTGTTAACTACTTCACTTTCATATGCTTCTGCATCTAACTTGATTTTTATAGCTTCACCTTTAGCTCGTGGTAGCACTTGATTACGGTATGCGTATGCTTCATTAATCAATTTCTCTTTATCCGCTCTTGCACTTTGTACATCTCTAAAAGAGCTAATAACTTTTTCTGGAGGATCAACTTTTTTAAGTTGAATTGATAAGACTTCAACTCCCATTTCGTAATGATCTAGAATATTTTGTAATAATGTTTTGGTTTCTTGTGATATTACAGCCCTTCCTTTACCTTCAATTGCAAAAGATATCGAACTTTTTCCAATGACTTCACGCATTGCACTTTCAGCTGCATTTTTCACTGTATCTCCTACTTGATTATCTCTGACTTTAAATAAGTAATTGTATGCATTATTAATACGCCAATGTACATCAAAGTTTATGTTAACTATGTTTTCATCCCCAGTTAACATTACACCTTCTCCATGATCTGAAGTACTATCTGTGTAAAGCTTTGAACCTATTTCTTCTCTATTGATTGTTTTAACTTTGAGCTTAATGATTTGCCCTATTGGTGATGGAAAATGGTAACGTAATCCAGGGCCTACAGTATTATGATATTTACCAAATAGTAATTCTACAGCTTCTTCTTCAGGTTCAACCATATAAAACCCGGAAGCCATATATAAAGATATAATGACTAAGAATGCTACTATGAATTGAATTTTTCCATAGCTATTATTTTTTTTCTTATTATGTAGAAAAGAGTTGAGTGTATTATTAAGACGATTAATAATCTTATTAATGTCATTGGAATTTTTATATCCTTTTGCTTGGTTTTCTTCTTTATTGTTGCTGTCCCAAGGATCATGATCATCAAACATATGTATGCCAACCTATTTCACTAAATGTTTTGTTCATTGTTAAAACACTCCATGCTGTTTTATATACAACAAAATATAACTATTGTTAACATTAAAATGAAAATATCTAAGTTACTACAGTTAAGTGCTGCAAAAATTAAAAAGCTTCATTGTACATGGCAATATGTTAAAACCCTATTAATAAATACTTGTATGTGTCAAAATTTATTTTTTTAATGATTAAATATAGAAAAAATTAATATTAATAACTTAAGATTTCCTAAGATAATTATTAATAGCATGCATAGATCTATTAAATTTTTAATATGGAGTTATTATGCAATAGTATAGCTTGCTCGTGTGTATTTATCATATAATATTTTTATTGAAGAACTGAAATAAAAATATTGTATTAATTAACTTTATTTATTAATCAAATAAATAATGATTATGAGTACATATTGCTAAAAATATTACAGATGATGTATTTGTAAAATAAAATCTATCAATTTTTTATCTACATTAAATATTTGATATAAACATCTAAAGTGCTAAACTATTAATAATAATTGACTTTTTAAATATTTATATGTATAGAAAAACCTAAGAACTCTGCATGACATATTAGGTGATAAAGTTTTTTAATACAATTAGTTAAGCAGTAGTTTTATACATGAATGTTGTGTTAGTATAAATCCGAATAGTTTTTTCTAAAATTATGAAAAAAACAAGAATGGTTTACTGTATAAACTAATTTTTAGGAAAAGTCTTTTATTTCTTTAATAAACATTATAGAGTGTTTTGTTGGTGTTGTTGTTTAATAAATTTATGAGGGATTAATAATGGTATATAGTGTAAGTAAGTACTTGTTGTTTTTTATATTCATAATGTTTTTTATGTTGCCTACTAATAATGCTTTTAGTAGTAGTGCAGTGCAAGGTACTACTGATGATGATACAGTTACTAAGGTAATATGTAATGTTGTTGTGTTTGTACAAAAATTAGGTCTTCCTATAATGACTGGAGTGATACTTGGTTCAAGTATTATGGCAATATTTGGTAGGTTACCATGGCCAGCTATTGTAATGTTAGTTGTGTTTACGGCAATATTCTTTGGTGCAGGTAAGTTGATATCTAAATTTGCTGGTGGTATAGATAGTGTTAAAGATGGAGGAAAGTTTGATTGTGGTAAAGTAGCAGGTACAACAGCAGGTCCTTAATTAATAATTATAATGTTATGTATTCTTTAAGAATAGTTGTGTTGATTATGTTCACTATTTTTCTGATATATAGAACTCTATTTCTGAAAATTCTTCGCGAGTTGAGTTGATTATGATGAATACATATGATTAAATTAGTAAGTCAGTTATACTATATTAATGTTAGTATCGGTAGTTTTAACATACATTTGGTTATAACTGACTTCTAATATTTTTATAACTACAAAGTAGTTGTTGTTTTAAAATAAATTAAATGCTGTAAGGTTTTAAATATGAGTTTATTAATATATACTTAATAACTTAAGCTTTTTATTAATATACTGCTTTTTAAAACCTAATATTTACATTTAGTTTAAATAGTAATTACTCCTAATTTGTTAATAATTTATTATTTTTCTTTGTTATATTCAAAATGTAACAATCATTAAGTTTGTAAAAGGATGCTTATCATTGTGATTTCTAATAGCATTGTTTAGAACACAGTGTTAAAGTTCAAGATAAAATCTTATTTAAAAACACATAGCTAATACTTAGAACTTATATTAAAAGCAAATAAGTTTTAAATATCATTTTTTATTTCAATTACAAAAAATTAAATATCACACTAAATTGTATTGCTAGTTTTAAACTAGTATTTCAAGCAAATTCTTTGTCAATCTTGATTTTGAGTAACCTGTAATAGTTTTTTCAAGTATTTTTATTAAATAAGCTTGTCTATTATAGAGTTACTATATAAGTACTAGAAATATTGCTTTTAATTATATTATTATTTTTTATTACTTTGTTTTTTGTAAGTTTGTTTCTTTATATTTGTAAGTAGTTGCGCCACTGTTGGTAGTGTTCAAAAACATCATCAATTTACATTATATTAATTATTTTATGTTCTACTTAGGGCTGTTATACAATAATTGGTTGAAAGGTATTGTGATTCTTAATATATCAATGTTGTTATTATGTTAGTGGCATGAATATTTGTTAATGAGGTTATGATGTGAGAAATGGTAAACTTTTTATATCACTATGATTGTTTTATCTGTCAGAAATTATGAGTATATTTTTAAGTTTACAGATAAGCATTAGAAGGATTAGTATACAGTAAATTCCTTGGTTATATTTTGATATAACAGGTGACACTGATATCTTCTGCATGTCTATTATAGATTGTAGTGTTTGGTTTATTATTGTGAAAATAATAGGTATATATCAGTTGCTGCAAATAAAATTGCTTTCATAATAAGTGATATGAGTTTGATCAGTGAATATTGTATTGAATCAATAGTGATAGTTGTATGTAAGCTATATTGTTGATAATGAGTGTCATACTATATAGAAGATATTTAGCATGTTTTAAAATTGCTCATTAGGACAATATGAATTACGTGTTCAGTGACGTATTTAAGTTAGTTATGAGTTTACTGAGTTTACTAAATAGAATCTGAACCAAGTATAAATATCTGATTGCTGCTTAAAGTGTGTGTAAATTTGAGTAGTTTAGGATTAATTAGGTGTAAGTTGTATGTTAAGAGCTGTTTTTGTTTTTCTAGTAATTATGGGATTTATTAGTGTTGCACCATTAACTTTTGCAAGTGGTACTGAGAAAAGTAGTAATGCTGATGCTCAAGATGAGGTAAGTAAGGTTATATGTAATGTTATAGTATTTGTACAAAAGTTAGGATTGCCAATTATGACAGGTGTAATACTTGGCTCAAGCATTATGGCAATATTTGGAAGATTACCTTGGCCAGCAATAGTAATGTTAGTTGTATTCACAGCAATATTTTTTGGTGCTGGTAAATTGGTGAGTAAGTTTGTAGCTGGAGTTAATAATACTCTAACTGCTGGGTCAGATTGTACTTCAAATACATCAATAGAAAAGAAATAGTAAGTAGTAGATATCAATAAAGTATATATTGTCCTTATAAAATCGTAAATTTGTTATAGGAGATAAATCTTATGTTAAAAATAATTGTTATGTTTTTTACCATTGTTGGGTTTATTAGTGTTACACCATTGGCTTTTGCAAATAGCAGCAGTGATACTACTGGTGCTCAAGATGAAGTAAGTAAGGTTATATGTAATGTTATATTGTTTGTACAAAAATTAGGTTTACCAATTATGACTGGTGTAATACTTGGCTCAAGTATTATGGCAATATTTGGAAAATTACCTTGGCCAGCAATAGTAATGTTAGTTGTATTTACAGCGATATTTTTTGGAGCTGGTAAATTGGTAAGTAAGTTTGTAGCTGGGGTTAATAACAATTTAACCAGTGGATCAGATTGTACTTCAGGTTCAACTCCAGAGAAAGCAAAATGAAATTATGTGTATTAGTCTTGAATAAATTTGTTAGTGGTGTGAATTTTATAATTATGTATTGTATAGTACTTTAATATATGCAGCTGCTAGTGGTACATATAATAGTAGATAGAATAATGCTAATTCTGTGTATTAATAGATAAAATTGTATTTGTATAAAAGTTAGTATTACAAATTCTGGAAGGTGTAGTATTATTGATTCAAATATTAAGCAATATTATAGAGGTTACCTTAGCAGCATATGAGTTATAGTTGTAGTCATTTTTTGTTCTTGTGAAATAACAAGGAAGTTCTCTTTTAAGAGATGTACAATAGGGTTTGATTGTTGATATCACAACGGAGACCTGGATGATTGAAATTTTACTTTATCAATAGGAGATAAATATTGGTATATAACTTGACTTTATATATACTATAGCTTTAGTTGCTATAGTATATAATTATTGATTTTATGTTTTTGATGTTCATTTTAGTGCAATAAGTGTTTCTTAATTTAAGTTTGTAAGTTTTTCTGTATTTAATATACTATATCTTTCTTATGCTTTTAATGTAATATGGCCTGCTACTGATGTTCATAGTTCTTGTTGTGTAAAAAATAAATGTAGGATTATTGATTTTTATACTATAAATTTCATGTGAGTTATCCGTTAGTGATCAATTTAATTTTAGCATAAAGGAAAATTTAATTTTATATTTAGATAATGATTAAACAGATATTATCTTTATATAGAGTTAGTTTTACTGATGGGTGTTTGTTAAATATTATAGGTTTGAAAAGGGTTTCCTATATGTCTTTTATTAAAGAAATGATTGGACGTTCTTCTGATATGCATGGTTTTTCTGTGAATGGGCGAGATGGTACCTATAATAAAGGAGATTTTGTTCCTTCAGCTTGTCATTATGATGAGAATACAATATTGAATAAGAATGGGGAGCTTGTACAAGTAATAAAAGTAGAAGATTATGTACTGACACATCATATTAACGAAAAAGATTTAAGAGCAGCAGTACGTAATAGTATAGTTAATAGTGTTAAGGTGCCTGAAGTTTCTTTTTGGATATATACGGTAAGGAAACAACACAATTTTGATTTGTTACAGTGTAAAACAAATGATGTTTCCGATGTTTTAAGTAGTGCTCATGTTGATAATATAAGTAAACGTGTGACATATATTAATGAGTTGTATATAGCAATTGTTACTAATCATTTGCCTGAAAGTATGAAGGGTGTATTTGGTGCGTTATCGTTTTCTTATATAAAGAATAAACATGAAGATTTTTTGAAAAATAAGGTAATTAGATTAAATAAAATTACCGCAAGTATCTTAGAGAGTTTAAAAAAGTTTGAGGCAAAAAAACTAGGATTAGTAGTAGTTGATGAAGAAAAGGTGAGATCAGAATTAATAGAGTTCTTCTATTATTTAACTGTGATGCGTCATAAGGAATGTTTACTTGATGTTGCAGATATTTCTAGTATATGTAGTAACCATGACATCAATATGGGATTTAATACATTTAAAGTTTCGTGTGATGATGTTCAGAAATTTGGAGCAATATTAGCAATTAAAGACTATCAAGAATCTCCGTTAGATGCAGTAGATGAATGCCTTCAGCAAGATTATGAATTTATAATAGTTGAAATCATCAAGTTTGTAAAAAGTAAAAATGCATTAAAGCTTTTTCAGAAGCAAGCTACATTTTTAGAGTTTAGTAATGATTTGCAATTAAAAAAACTATCTAATATAGATGATTTTGTATCAGTTGATGCAAATTCTTATTTGAATTTCTGTGAAAGGAAGATAAATTTTGTGATAATGTCAAATACTTTGTCACAGCTTCGTGGTAATATAAATAAAACTGTTAGCTCATTGGCTGCACTTGGTATTGTTTGTGTAAGGTGTGATTTAACTATGGAAGATGATTTTTGGTCACACCTGCCTGGGAATTTTGCTTATATTTTAAATTTTAAGTGTACTTTACTAAAATATGCTTGTGCGTTTTCTTTGTTACACTATTTCCCCTCAGGTGCACTGCAGGGTAATAAGTGGGGACAGGCGGTTACTATGTTCTTTTCGAATAAGGGCAGGCCTTATTTCTTTAATTTTCATGTTATGGATAAAGGAAATACTTTGATGGTTGGTAGCCCACAATCTTCAGTTACTATGTTATTGAACTTTTTATTGTCAGAATCTAGGAAATTAAATACGAGAATTATCTCATTGGATTACACTGGTAAATCTATTATTTTTATTAAAGCTATAGGTGGTAAATATTATAGGGCAGATCATAGACGTGACTATCAGGAAATGTCATTTAATTTCTTTCAACTTGAAGATAATGACCTGAGTCGTAAAATAGTTACTGGTGTTTTACAAAGAATGTTAAATGTTAAGAATATTACTGAAGAAATGAAGAGTTCAATAAATCAAGTAGTAGATCACATTTTTACTTTACCAATTGAATCTAGGACTATAAGCAATATTGCTGATCATATAAGTGGATTGGGTAAGAATGTTAATCAATGGGTAAATAATGGAGAGTTTGCACATTTGTTGAAAGAAGATTCTAACATTGATTGGAAAGCAAAAGTATTAGGCTTAAATGTTGGTATTGTATTTTCTAAGCCCCAGTGTGCTTCTGTAATTATTTATTATTTTTTGAATATGTTAATTAATTATCTTGATGGATCTCCTACTATTTTAGTAATAGATGAAGCATGGATTTTAGATTACATTTTTGTAAATGATAAGGAATTTGATGAGTGGATTGATACAATGAATAAGCTAAATGTTGTCATTGTATTTACTGGTGAAAATATTCCTGCTATTGTTTCTAGCAATATTATTTATAAATTTAATCAGTATGTTGAAACGCAAATTTTTATGCCGAATTCAGTGTCAACTAGTAAAATGTACATGAAAGCATTTAACTTATCAAAGTCAGAATGTAATACTATGTTTCAAATGCCATCTCAAGGAGGATATTTTTTTATAAAGCAAGATAGTGCTTCAGTAGTGTTATCTTTTAACTTACCAAATATACCAGAAACTAATATTCTTGTTGCTAATAAAAATACAATTCGATATATGTATGAATCCATTAATAGCCATGGAGATGATGTCAAAGAATGGTTACCTACATTCTATAAGAAGTGTAGTGCTTAGTGATTTACTTTGCTTATTTATAAGATTTTAATGAAGTTTGTATTTCTTGTTGTATATTATAAAGCAGCTACAAATATTGAAGAGATAGGATATGTGATTATATTCATTCATTGTAAATACTGTATATGAAGCCTGTGATAGATATGTATTTGTGTATTGTAAAGAATATAATATTGGTGAAAATAGCTAAAGTTTGGAAAATTATCCTGTATAAAAGTACAAATATTAGCAAGTTATATTACATTAGTAGCTAATGTCATCTAAAACACTGTTTTATATAAAAGATTTGAAAGTCTTAGTTATGTAAAATTTATTCTCTTTTGAATTGATGTTTGTAAAGAAGTGCAGATTTAAAAATTTAACAGCAAGGTTATCGAAGTATAATACTGTTAATCACTGATGATGATATTGTAACTATAATGATAGCACACATATTATTCTACTATTCAACGTCTTAATTAGTATATTTTGTATACAGATGACAATAATTATACTGTAGTTCTGTTTAGTTACGTATTAAGCAAGAAATTTCATAAAATAGTGTTAAATTTTTATTTAATAATTGCTGATAAATCATTATTTGTTATGTTATATCAGTAGACCTGTTATAATATGGTAGCATATACACGAAGAGAATTGTATAGTGAAGTTGTACTTTTTCAAATGTAATTAATTTATGGTTTTATAGGAAAATCTTGTTTTAATGTAAATAAATTATGATATATCTGATAAATAAAATATTTTTATTTCTATGTCTTAGTAAATATCCTTTAAGATGTATGGGGTTTTTAAATGTTTTTCTTTAATAATAGCTAAGTATGTTTATGGGAAGATGGTGGTGTAAAAATATAGTCTTGTACTTAGCAGTATTATTATTTTCCTTTTGTCCAGCTCTAGGTAAGTCTGAATATGTTACTCCTGAAAAGCTAGAGATGTATTTTGCAATGTACAATGGGAAACATTTTACATCTGAGGAGTTCATAAAGGGCATGGGCTATCATAGAGTAAGGTTCACGGACTATGTGGGTTTCTTTTATGGATATTGGTTTGGTATTCATTTTTCTGATTACAATCAAGTTTTTGATTATAAGGAAAATGATAGTGTCTATATCAGGTTTGCTGGGCATAATCAAATAAGAACTCCGTCTTTTAATGGATATTATAATGGATGGTATAAAGATATAGAAGATATTTATGC
Organism: Ehrlichia canis str. Jake; assembly: GCF_000012565.1. GTDB lineage: Bacteria > Pseudomonadota > Alphaproteobacteria > Rickettsiales > Anaplasmataceae > Ehrlichia > Ehrlichia canis. Next base: position 1,183,076 of record NC_007354.1, on the reverse strand, counting down.
TGCTCAACTAGGTATCAATCCTGATAAGAATAGTCGTACAGTAAATGAACATGATATAATGTTGATGCAACTGTCTTCTTACTGGGGAAAAGTTACAGAGCATGCTATTCCTATAGGTAGTTGTAAATCGATTTATAAGAGTAAAAATCCTGGATTTTATAGAAGTCTTTCAGCTAGAGCGTTTTTGACTGAAAATGGTGTTCACAAAATGGTGTGTGTATGTCTTATAAACGATTGCAACCCTAATACCCACTGTATCAATGGACAAGTACGTTGTAAAAGAGTAAAAAAGTCTGTCGATCCTCCTCCTTTTTGTAGCATATTAGATTCAGCGAATATAGTTTCTATTACTCCTTTAAAATTTTCTCAGCAAACTTTTTTTAGACCTGGTGTTAGAATACATATTTATTCTGGTTCTGGAAAACCTTATATAGAGGATCTGTATGCTCAATCTTATAAGATAGGTGATAAAACTTCCTATGATATTTCATATGCTGGCATTCCCTATAAATTTCAGATCTACAAAGCTGGTTATGATATGGTATGTGCAGAATATCTTAATAATGGAGTACCAGAGAAAAAGGTATGTCTTCCTTCACCAGGGTTAGTGCGTCCTAAAGTAACTCCTAGTTCTGGTGGTGTGCATATTCAGTATCAAGATTGTCAAGGATTACCTAGTTGTGATGTTGATGTATCACCAGGCACAAAAGATAGCAATATGTTTTTTTCTGTAATAAAGCCTAAAGTTAACTTGGATGATTACACATTGATTAGTCAGTATGAATGTGATGGTGGTCAAGTTGTTCATGATATAAGTAAGTGTTCAGGTAAATCTGCTAAGGATCTAGGATATGCAAGTGATAGTAATGGTAATGTTACTTGTGTTGTTGATATGCCTTTTGTACGTATGAAATATTTTCTTAAGAAGAATAATAGAGATTTATGGTTAAGTAGATATGAAAAGATGTTTTTGGGTTATGGGGTTGTTAATGATGAAACTGATGATGGAAAAAAATCTGAAAGCTATGTAATGTGTGATTATGGGTCTGCAATAAATATTGCAAATATGCAGCAAGGAGAACTCGATAAAGTTAAAAGTGTAAAACAAGATTTATTTTTTGATATTGCGGGTCATTATAATCCTAAGGGCAATCCATGTGTGAGCAATGTATTATATAAATATGATAGTACTAGGTTTTATAAAAAAGATAGAGGAGTGTCTTGTAAGGATAATGCTGCATCAAATAATTTAATGGGTGAATTTGATGGATGTAGCTCACTTTATGACAGTGATGATGATTTTACTAATTTCTTTCATGAAGGGGATGATGAATTGGATAAAATTAAACCTTTAAATCCAATTTTACAGGGTATGTGTGTTAGTAATTTTCCATCTTATAAATATGGGAAAAGGTCTGTAGTTAGAAACGTATTACAAAATACTTATAAATTGAGTATAGATAAAAAAAACTCTACATGTGATTTTCTTAAAATAGAAGCATGGGGTGGAGGAGCATCTGGAGTATCAAGATCTGGTAAATCTGGTAAACCTGGTAACTATGTTATGGGGATATTGAAATTTGATAAAGATGTGGTTGATAAAAAATTAATTATTGATATTGGTACTGGAGGTACAGGGTCTAGCCATTTAAGCAATGCTGGTGGAGATACTACTGTAAAATTATGTGATGATGATGATGAAAACTGTACAATAAAATTAGTTGCTAATGGTGGTGATGTAGGTGGTAATTATTTAAAAGATAATTCTGAAGGAGTTGATAAGTTAGTACATTATAGATTTGCTACTGGACTCCGTGATTCAGGAGAAGGTGAAATATTAATACCATATCAAAGTCCAGATGAACCTTACGGTAAATTACAGAAGGATAGTAAAGAATGTAACTGTAATAGTAGTACTTTAGAGAAAAATTCTAATAAATATTTTGGGTCTGGAGGATGTTCTGGTATTTATAATTGTGCTCAAGAGGGGGCTGATGGTATGGTCAAACTGACTTGTGAAAAATGGTCAGGTTCTGTCGGAAAAATAAAACTAATAGATGAAAATAGTTGTAACAATGTTTTGACTGCATTTATAGAAAAGACTAATAAACCAATGGGTGGCATGCCGGACAAAGTAAAGAAGTTCTTGGATAAAATAAGTGACGTTACCTTTTGTAGAAAAGTACAGAACATGACAAGTTTAATAACTGCTTTGTATGATTATTTTTCTATGATTAATACCTTATTTAGTAGTAAAAACATGTCAAATGATTTACCAAATTTACGTAAAAGATTATTAACTGAATTGAGTAATGAAAAGGTTCAGTTGGTATTCAAAGAGTTGGGAATTGATGATAATCCTGAAACTATACTTTTATATATTGATGCTATTAACTTTAATTATGGTATTAGTATATCAAAACCACCAGAAGGTTTATTGAATCATTATGTTGCTGATGATAAGTTTGACTATGATCTTTCAAAGCATGATGTAGATTATAATACATTGTCTGATGATGAAGCAATGATGTTTAATGTTGTTGGTGAAGACACAGAGAGGTGGTTTAGTGTAAAATTACAGAATCAACAATTTGTACAGGAGTATGGTGAATTTATTGATTTTATACATAAGAATGTAATGGCAGATAAAAATGGCTATAAGAAAAACAATATAGTTGTTTCTTGGATGTATAATTTTTTTGAAACTGATAAACAAATTTTTGATCTTTACGCTGCTCCTTTTGTTGAATTGATGTTAGGCGTAGACCTAGATAAATTTATGAAGTGGAGACAATGTGGTGATACCAATGTCAAGTTGTTTGATGCTATAGCTCTATATAAAGACAAATTACCTACAGGAGTACAAGAATTTATTGAGAAAATCAGTAATCCAAATTTTTGTGTAGAATTTCCTGGTATGACATTACTTGGTGAATATATATCGGAATTAGAGAATTATATGAGTGGTAACTTATTTAATAGTCTGAATAAAAATGATATAATAGATAGGGGATCTGATAAGCTAAGTAATGTAGTTGAGCAGTTAGACGATAGCGTTGGTGAGAACTATGAAGTTTTTCACAATATGGGTATTTTAGAAGATGAAACTTTATTAATTGATGCAGTAGTATTTAATTATGTAATGTCTAAACTGAATATTAGTAGTGCTCAAATAGATAATGTGTTTTCATTATTAAATAATGTAAGTGTAAGATACACTGATAGATTACCTTATGATACGATTCTGGAATTGTTGCGAAATGCTAATAGTATGAAATATGGACAAGATGGTGTGTTTAGAGCCAATATGATAGCATTGTGGTCTTATACTTCATATTATGTTTTTGATGTTAGATGGAGTGTTAACTATTTTAGATCTTTTGTAAAGTTACTGTTAGGAATAGATCTTAAGTCTATAAAACTAAGAAGATGTGATCAAGACTTAGTTGATTTGTTTAAGGCATTCAGAGTTACCGAATATAGCTTGAGTAAGACTTTGCAAGACTTCTTAATAGACACAAATAATAAAGATTTCTGTCAGAAGATGTTACAATTCCCAGAATTAGGACGTGTGTTGTCAGAATATAAGAATATATTGAGAGATATATTACATTCAGGTGATATATTCAATGATCCTTCCAGTGCTACTGTTAATATGCAGTTATCAAATATAATGAAGTTGCGTTCTAGGATTAAATATCTTTTAAATGATCCAGCCGTGTATTCAGTTTTTACTGATGTGGGTATTACAAATACTCAAGCACAAATACCTTTGATTATTGATGCTGTTATGCTTAACACATTAATGTTAGATGCAAATATTAGTAGTGCTAATCTAAGTAAATTGATTTCATTTGCTGTTAAAGATAGAACTTTGAGTGTGGTGAGAGTTGGTGATCCAGTTCGGAAAGGTAATAAGATACTTCATAGGCTGAGAATAACTAAGACTGTTACAAAATTTCCTGATGATACTATCTTGAAATTACAAAGAAATGCTAACAGTACGCAATATGGAAATTATGGTAGTTACAAAACCGACATAATTGTAATGTGGTCTTGTATGTTATATCTTGCTTCTAAAGCATCATGGAGTAGTGAAGAATTTGAATCTTTTGTGAACTTGGTATTGGAGATCGATGTAAAGAACTTATAGTTGCTAAAATGTGATGCTGATAATGAATAACTAATTTTTTGAAACTGTTAAGTAATAACACAAGTAAGTTACCTTTTAAATTGCGAAGTTTTGCAGAAAAAATAAAAGAAAAGCGTTTTTGTGAGAAGCTGTTACAACTTGATGAATTCAGAACTACCTTATTGAAATACATGGAAGTGTTGCAGGATATATTATATATGAAAAATTTATCCTAATATTCTGTTGATAGTGTAACACGACAAGGGATTGATAGGCAGCTACCGATTGTAGAAAAATTACGTTTTGATATTATAAATCTTTTGTATGATAAAACTGTACTTAAAATTTTTACTGATGTAGGAATTAATGATGATAAAGATACAATAGTTTTGTTGATTGATGCAATTATATTTAATGCATTTATTGTAAATGGAGTTTTGAATGATAATGGACTCAATATGTTAATAGAAGAGCTTGGCAAGCGTTATAATACTGATAATAGTAATGTTTTCTTTCCCGTTAGTGCTATTTTTAAATTAAAGTATGATACTGAAGGAATGCCCTATGTGCATATAACTAATATTGTTGTATTATGGTCTTGTATGTTAACTATTCTTCCTAAAAAGCTGTTAACCGAGCAGAATTTTGTTAATTTTGTAAAACTAACTTTAAGTAGGTCTTTAGATAGTGAATATCTAGATCCATGTAATCAATTATTTTCTGAATTTGTTACTTACTATTATAAGGTTGGAAAAAATGGTAATTTACCTGAGAAGGTAGTAAATCATCTAAATGCAATAAAACAGGGAAAGATTTGTGCACAATTGTCAGCGCTATCAGAATTTCCAAAATTTACAAGTATGCTTAAAGAATATGTTGATCTTTTACAATATCTCATACGTGAAACATTTGTAGATGGGGAAGCTAGTAATCCTGCATATTGGCTGAAGCCATTAAAAACACCATATGATTTTATATCAGACTTTACTTATCAGCCAAAAGTATATCGTATTTTTGCTGATAACGGTATTGCAGTAAAAGAAGGAGATGTAATTGCGTTATTTCATGCAGCTATGCTTGGTGCTACAATTGACCATGTTGATTTTCTACGTAGGAATACTCCTCAAACTATTGCATCATTAATACATGATATGTATAGATTTAGGTATTATAAGAGTTTTGGCTTTTATTATTATGAGTCTATGTTATCTTTAGTTAAACAGATGAAAGCTGGAGGTAAGATTATACCGTTAGCTTATTATGCATTTTCTATAATGGGATGGGATGTGCAAAAGTTTAGGGATTTTGCAGAGTACGTTAGTGGGATCAGCTCACAGAGTTATGAAAAAATACGTTGAGGTGAATTGGGAAGTTGAGTACTGAATGTTACATTGGCTTGTTATGTATTATGAGAAATTAAGACTTCTCCTTTTTTGATAGTACTAAATAAATCCATATGAAAAATTCATAGTGTTGTTATTTAAATTGTATTGAAAGTTTTGTAAGCGTATTTTAAAAAGTTATAAATTAAATAGTAAATAAATTTAAAGTATGGAGGGTGTGATAAAGTTTTTGTATGTACAGTATATAATGGGATAAGGTATTATTTTACAAATTATTATTCAAAATTCTGACATATTAATACTGTTATAATTTTGTAAATGTGCTAAAAAATTACAGAAAGGGATATATGGTCTATTTAGCAATATAAAGAGTATTGTTAGATTTTTTGCATGTGCAGTAAGTAAAGGAACTTGTTTTTTTATTAGTATATGCAACAAATCTACAGTTGTATTGGTATTTTACTATAAGAGATGTAAGGAAATATTATTTACAATATTCATAAAGTGAAAATATAACCTGCTTGAGAATATAAAGAGTATTGTTAGATTTTTTGCATGTGCAGTAAGTAAAGGAACTTGTTTTTTTATTAGTATATGCAACAAATCTACAGTTGTATTGGTATTTTACTATAAGAGATGTAAGGAAATATTATTTACAATATTCATAAAGTGAAAATATAACCTGCTTGAGAATATAAAGAGTATTGTTAGATTTTTTGCATGTGCAGTAGTAAAAGAACTTGTTTTTTTATTAGTATATGCAACAAATCTACAGTTGTATTGGTATTTTACTATAAGAGATGTAAGGAAATATTATTTACAATATTCATAAAGTGAAAATATAACCTGCTTGAGAATATAAAGAGTATTGTTAGATTTTTTGCATGTGCAGTAAGTAAAGGAACTTGTTTTTTTATTAGTATATGCAACAAATCTACAGTTGTATTGGTATTTTACTATAAGAGATGTAAGGAAATATTATTTACAATATTCATAAAGTGAAAATATAACCTGCTTGAGAATATAAAGAGTATTGTTAGATTTTTTGCATGTGCAGTAGTAAAAGAACTTGTTTTTTTATTAATATATGCAGAAAATCTACAGTTGTATTGGTGTTTTACTGTGCGAAATGTAAAGAAGTATTATTTATGATATTGAAATGTATTGATTGTATTAATGTTAACGCTTATTTCTTAATAACATCTTATATCATTAATTATACTTTAAGTTTCTTTGGTGATTTTATAGGTAGTGCTGAAAAATTTTGTAAAAAGTTATTTATTGGATTTTTAAAATTTGAAATGTATTAACAAACTCAAAATAAAGTCATCTTATACCCTATGCTATTGTGCAGTATGTTAAAAAATGATTTATTAAGTTTTTTCTAAGTAGAATTTATGATGTTTAGTCATTAATTTGTTTGTGTAATTGTAAATTCATTGAATTCTGAAAAATGAATTGTTGATTACTATGTATACTAATGAATGTTATGGCTTCTTTTTCTCTTTACATATTAATTAAGAGTTAATGTATTTTGTAACTGTAGGTTGTATTTGATAAAGCTATTTGCTTTATATGCAGTGAATTTCTATTATAGATGGTATGTTTGATGTTATACATAACGATTTGGTTGCATAATATGGAGAAGTGTTAATAGTGTTGTTAGGATATATAGTTTGAAGTTCTATTAGTGTTCTTAAATTAGTGTAATGCACATAGTTTGTGTGTACTAATTTGCTGCTAATATCCTATATTTAATAGTTTAATCTTTGATTGATAAATTTTGCACTGAAGACCATCTTAAGTAGTACATGGTTAGTAGTATTATAAACTGTCTACTGTGATAAAAAGCTATGACCATGTAAGTAATTGACGATGTAAAGTACAATTTTAGATATACATTTGTGTATCTTCTGTTAAATGGTAGAGTGTGTGTTAAGAATAATAGCTCTTGTAGTATTTTGTTTATATTTTACTTTTCCTGACTCTAGCTTCGGTTTAGATCCTGATTCTAGCTTAGATGCAAATACGTGTAGCAGTAGTAGTGTATTTTATACTTTAGATCAAATTAATAAAGGCCCTTATCCTTTTTGTGAAGGCATATACAAGGAAATTCCAATTCTAGATTTTCGTATTGTACCATTTTATCTTCAGTCATTTTTTGATCCTAAGTTGTTTCTTATGCACCCTACTAAGGGATTAAAACTTGTACCAAAAAACAAAACATCAATTTCTACTGATTTTCAAACTGTAATGTCTAATGGTATAAAATCTGGAAGGGATGATCTTAATCTATCAGATTATGGTGTTAAACTCTACGGTATGCATAGGAGTGGTATGGATAGTTTATGTATCTACTATAATAGTAGGGGGCAATGTGTAAAGCAATGTTTACCAATACCTGCGTTGAGACGGCCTGTGTTAAGAGCTAATGATAAAGAAGAGATTGTTGCTGAATTTAAAGTCAGAAGTGTAATTGAAGGTAATCTGAAGAGTGCAACTAGTCGTGATTATAAAGAGAAAATAGAGGAGATGTCTTTAGAAGGGTTACAAGCTATCTTTGGTAAATCTGTTGGTCTAATACTGCCTAAAATTGATGTCAAAAATCATGAATTTGAAACTATAGATGGTTGTACTGAAAAAGATGAGAATGAGAAATGTATTAAAAGTAAAAAAGAAATTGCAACTAGTATATATGTTGACAATATAAAATGTTTAGGTGGATTAAATTATGCAGAAAATGGGTATTATGTTAAAAGATATGATAAAAGTATAGGAGGACATAGGTATTTTTGGTTAAGATCAAATAAGAAAAAGTTTGTGCGTCATATATATAGTAATGGAATATATTATCCATGTGATGATAGTATGAGTTATGATCTTGATAATATATCAATGAAATCTTTTGTCACTTCTATTAAAGGTCATGATACACATTATACTATTCCTAAAGTTAAATATAATCTTATGCCATATAGTGGGGATAAAAAGTCAAATTTGTGTAAAAATAGTGAATTGTATTTCTACATTCCAACTTATCTTAGGAGAATTAAAGATGAGAAAGAGTGTATATTTGGAGAGTTAAAATATTCTTCTGATGAAAAAGAGCATACTAAAAGTTGTTTATATAGTTATACAAGTGATGATTTTGAAACTTTTGGTGCATATAAAAATAAAAGTGAGTTGAAAAACTTAGATTTCTTCCTTCAAAATGATGGTGTTTTAAGTGGATTGGTAGAAAGAAATTTGTATTTTGAAGGCATGTGTATCGATAAATTTCCTAAGTATGAATATAAAGTAAAAAAACATGTGGATGGTACTGTAACAAAACAGTATGTATACGAAATAGGTAATTATCATAAGTGTGATTTTATAAAAATTGAGGCTTGGGGTGGTGGTCAAGCTGGTTATGTAAATTCTGGTACAGCTTATTCTGGTACTCCTGCATATTATACTCTTGGTATATTGAAAAACGATAACAATAAGTTAAATGGAAAAAAATTAGTTATATACGTAGGTGAAGGAGGAAAATATCCTAGAGAGTATGGAGAGGATACAGTGGTAGCACTATGTAATTCTGATAATTTTGATAATAGCTGTCAAATTTCGCTTGTAGCACGTGGGTGTACTCATAATAAGTGTAGAGACAACAGTTCTTTTATTAATGATGATACTGTAGTGCATTATAGGTCTGCTACTGGAATGGATTTTAATCAGCAAAGACCTTTATGGTTGCAGCACTATAGATTAATTCCATGGGGGAATAGTAATTTTCCTGAAGGCATTGTTAGGTTAAATGTTAATGATTGTAATGGGCCATTGAATGCTTTTGAAAAGAGTCCAAATCAATATCCTGGTTCTGGAGGATGTGCAAAGTTAGGTAAATCAATTCAGCAGGGTGCAGATGGGTTAGTAAGGCTCACATGTGAGATGTGGAGTAGTGGTTCGAAAGTGCAGATTCAGGATATGAGTTATACTTACAATAAATCAAAAAAATCATTATGTAGTGTAAATAGCGATAGTGGCTGTTTAAAGTCAATTTGTATATATTCTTCAAATGATGAGACTATGAAATTTAGTACTCCTATTACTATGTTTGGTGAGGAAGAGTGTAAACCTATTGTAAGTAACATTCCGAATCTTTTTGTCAATCTTTCAAAGGCTGGTGATAAAATGACTGTAAGTCGTGCTCACAATGGATATTGTTATAATAACCATAAAAAAGATTTAAGGTTAATTTATGGTTCTAATGTTGATAATGCATTGTATGAAAATAACCTTCGTATTAACTATAAAAAGTGTTGGCAGGACAATGAGCATCATGATATAGGTTTATCTTGTTATAGAAACAGAGCAAGTGATCTGAAAGTACCTAATGACAAATATATATGTTGTTATTACGATATGAAAGATACATCGCATCATAAAGATATTTGTTGGAAAACAAATGGCGCTGATTTATTGAAAAAATTTAGTTATAGTACTCTACCTTTAGCATTGAGAGAAAAGTTTGATAATGGAAGTAAGGAGTTACTTACTAAGCTACCTCCATCTAATACTATTAAACCTTTTGCAGATAGACCAGATGTTATTACAGATATAAAATATGATTATTCTAAAGAAAAGACATCATTCTGTTTGAATACTAAAGATGGTATAAAAAAAGGATGTCTGCAAACTGTTTGTGTTTATGAAAAAGGTGAAAATGATGTTTTTGCTTCGGGAACTTATCTTATAACTCGCAAAGGGGTACAGTGTCCTTCTAAAAATGAAATGCGAGTTGAAGATTCTGAAATAAGTGAAAATATTAACCTATCTTGTAAAAGCGATGGAAAATGTTGCTATAGTTCTGATAATAAAAAAGCTGAAAAACTGTGTTGGGCTAATGAAGAGGTCTCTTTATTATGTTATGAAGATGATGATACTAAAGATAGTGTAAAAGATAACATTAAAGGTGGGAAAAGTGAATCTGATGGAGTTTATAAGTGTTGTTATGGTAAATTAGAAGATTATAAATCTCCTTCAAAAAATGACAAAAAACGTATTTGTTGGAAGAAAAGTCTTACAGATTTGACTAATATGCTTGTTGGTGATGATGCAGTAGAATTAGCGAAGTTGAATACAAAAGAGATTAAAGGCAAGACACAATATAGAAGTTCACAGGTAAAAATGATAGAAGGAAAGCTAGTTGAGTTGGAATATATTTATGATCAAGAAAAAAAGACTTTTTGTCTCGATACTACTGACACATTACAAAATAGAGGATGTTTGGCTTCTTTGTGTATTTACGCCAAAGATGGAACTTTAAATAGCCAAAGTAGTAGTTATCCAACTAGTTTATGTATCACTCAAAGTGCAATGAATACAGGTCGTAGTGCTACTAAAATGGGTAAAATTGGCCAAAGTGTTAAAATGTCATGTACAAACGAGCATTGTTGTTATGGTAACGGTAATGGTGAAAGAATGTGTATGACTGATGAAAAACTTGTTTTATCATGTTATGAGACTGGAAATATATCTGAAAAAGGTGAGTTTGATTACACGTGTTGTTATACTAATACTGACAAAACAAGTGAAAATGTTTGTTGGAAAGTGAGTGATACTATATGGCAAATACTTGGTTATTATAGATTATCAGAAAAAGTTAGAGAACAAATAAATGAGCATTATAATAAGCCCACAATAAGAGTAGTGAAAGGTGAATCGGGAAAGCCTAAAGTTTAAATAGGTATCTACAGTAGATAGTGAAGTATCTAGGTAGTACTTCTATATAATCTTAGTTTTTAGGGTAGGTAATTACAATTTGTATTGTATTACTATTGTGAAATAGTTTAGGTTGAACTTTAGTGCGAGTAAGAAGAATTTCTAAAAGTTTGTAAAATGTTTTTGTTCAGTATATTTTTATAAGATGTTTAATTTTTATAATTCAATATGGCAGTATTGAAAGTACTGTAGTAGGTGCAATAGATAAGTAATCCAGTTTAAATGGTTATATAATATCTTGCAACACTAGTTTGTTCATGTATTTTCTTTCATGTTTGTTATGTTACAAACGGATGGTATAGTAAAACTAAAGTAATATATTGAGTAACAGCTCAATTTTAGTTTCAGCAGAACAATTGGGAAAATATAGTAAATTGAAGATGCTTTTTGTATATGGTAGTAGTATACTGTACTATGCATTTTTATATGTCATTTAAAGTATTGTTTGTGTATTGTAAGTTCCCTAATACTGTAGTTGATATATATAGTTTAGTAAAAGTAAAGTGTTGCTCTATGTTATAGTGATAAATGTTATTAGGTGTATAGTGATCTGATATATAATTTTGTGGTTATTACTTCTCAGGAATGGATTTATATATTATGTTGAATAATGCTATTTAGGTAATTCATTGTCTGACTCAGCTTATTTTTAAAAAATAAAACAATAAAGTGATTAATTTATTATACTTATTATAAAATATAGTTAATATAGAAAGCATTGGCATTAATATATTAATAATTATAGAGATTTTTCTTTTCCACTAAGTATATGTACGATGATGTTTAGACATGTTTTTAATATTGTAAAAAAAGTAGGATATGTTTTTATACTAATATTGTATACAGGTAATGTATATTCATTGGAAGATCGTCAGGTTTTTAATGTAAAACCGAGTTTTTCGGGTTATCGATATCTAAAGTTTCTTAATGATGAAGTAATAATCGATAATGCTATGTTCTGCACTATTATTAAGGCAGGAGAGTGTAGAACTGCAGGAGCAAATAGATTGCCTCATATTGCTTACTTTGATACAAGTAATTTTGCATATCATAAATTATGTGTATGTGGTGTATCTTCTTGTGAAGATTTGCCAGACGAACAATCTGAATGGAGTGCAAGATGTGAAACAACTGCAGTCTGTGTAAAAACTGTTCAGAAATTACTTCCATTGCAATTTTGTACTGTATTGTTTGATGAAAAAAGTAGCATGAGATTTGTGCCAATAGAGTTTTCACGTCAAATGTTTTTTAATCCGGGTATTAGGCTTATAGTAGTAGATAATGGTAAGTTATATAAACAAGACTTTTTCTTGGGTGTTGGTGTTATGAGTAGGAATTGTGACGTTACTTTTGCTGAAAAATTGTATAAGTTTAGCATTTATAAAGTTGGAAATAGTAGAATATGTGCTAGCTATTATGATCAAGGTAATTTTCTGACTAAATGTGTTCCTATTCCTGCGTTACCTAAGCCAATATTACATGGAGAAGAAGATGGGAAGATAAAAATGAGCTTTAATGGTAAGCTTATTGTGACGCAGGATAAGCGTGTGAGTGATGAAATTGTAGACCATTTTGGTATTAGTATTGTAAGACCTAAAATTAATTTTGATAATCATCAATTCTATTTGTATCAAAAATGCAAAGATGGTAAGGTACTGAAACTGGATGAATATTGTCAAGATAATGCAGTGGGTCAGATAAGATATCAACATGATGATAAAGTTACGGTAAAATGTATAGATGGGATAAATACTACTTTTGGATATGTGTTAAAGTCTCATAATGTATATGATAAACATACTTGGCTTAAACCATTGCCTAATAAAATGGTACGTTATGTACTTACAGATAAGAAACAATATATTCAATGTGCTGATTATGAATATGATCTAACAAACAAAAATCAAGATTTTTTAGATAGTATTTTAATCAATGAAGATAATTATTATTTTTTTTCTGATGAACAACATCGCAATAAAAAACTCAATCTTTACCAAGATGATAACCCATGCAACAATTTGAAAAATTCATTTTATTTGTATCAAAACACTAAATTGAAAATAGCAGATAACAAATCTACAACGTTACCTCCTGAAGTTTTTACTCAGTTTATAAAATCTGATAGCCTTAATTCTAATGTTGAATATTTTAATCTTAAAAACCAAAAAATATTATCTGCGGATCCAATGATAAAATCTTATAGGTTTGATACTCATGTGCTAAGGTACTTTAATGTTGATAATAAAGAAATGTTATCTTTAGATCCAAAATTACAACTTGAATTACAACCACTAGATTATCATTCTATGGGTATGTGTATTGATAGTTTTGAAAGTACAACATATGTACCAGAAAAAATGACTGAAAGTGATAAGAATTTTGATTCTGCATTGCCTGTATTGCAGGAAGATAATAAAAGTGAGAGTGTATTGTTGCATTATCCTAAGCTGTCTGGGATATACAACGTACCTGGTAAATGTGATTTTATAAAAGTAGAAATGCTTGGTGGTGGAGAGTCTGGCAAAATTGACATTAAAAGTTGGATAGGTAAAGAAGGACAACCTGGTGAATATGTTATGGGTATGTTTAAAACAAAAAAATCTGATAAATATTTTGTAAAAATATATTTTAAAAGAATGGAGAATAAGTCTTCTAAAAGTGAAAATGATAAACATCTTAAAGATAATAGTGATGTTGGTATGGATGCTGTAATTGAGTTTTGTAAAAAAGATGAACGTTTACATGATGGGGAAGTTTGTGAAGTACAGTTAACTGCAAATGGTGGTGGAAAGTTGCAGCATGATATTAGGAAGAACGTCAAAAGTAATAATTTGGTGTGGGATAAAAGAATGTTGTATTATAGGGTAGTTAATAGTCATGTGAGTCGTAGATCTGAAAATGTCCCACATGATAAAAGAATAAGATTTATTCCTTATCAAAACTTTATTACAGAGGCTTTATGGGAAGAAATAGAAAAAGATGAATGTAAATCTGGTAAACTTCTTGCTGAAAATAATAGTAAATACTTTGGGGCTGGTGGTTGTGTAGATGTTAGTACTGGTTCTACTGAAAGAGGTGCAAGTGGTATGGTGAAAATTACTTGTGAAGATTGGTATCATGAATAGATTTGTATGAATTAATGTAGTTCTATAATTAGAAGAGTAATTATTGATTATTTTAATTTCAAAATGTTACTAGCCAGTTGCTGATCCTTTTTGTAAATGTAATAAAATTTGTTTGATGTCAAGTTCAACAGGAGTTTTATGTTAGGGAGTAGAAGAAAATAAGTATAGATTTAGTGAATTTTTTACTGACAATCAATATAAATATTATGGTTCTGATAGATGTGGATATGCCAGTTAGTTTTGTTACAAAGTCACAGGTAATATGTTGTGAAATACTTGTAATTAGTATTAAGGATAGATTTGTATAATTGATGGTGATCATATGGTTCAAAGCGTAGTTATTGATTGTTTTAATTTCAAAATATTACTAGCCAGTTGCTGATCCTTTTTGTAAATGTAATAAGGTTTGTTTCATGTCAAATTTATTAGAAATTACAAAAAAGGATTCACACTATTTTTAACATATACAATAGAAGTATTAAAAGAAAAATCTACTTCCAATCTCTAACCCGAAATGGCACACATCTAATGTTACTGTTGCAGACTGTTGTACTTTAATGTTTGATCCATCAGGTAATAGAGTAGGAATACCTTTAAATTCATTACCTATTACTTTATGAAAGTGCCCACCTGCAAAAACAGAAACTCTTGAGTTTATAGTATAGTTTAAACCTAACTTTCCTTGATAAGATATTTTGTTTTGTGTTGTCTCAAACATAGATATGAGATCAGTACCAATACCTGCACATATATAAGGTGAAAAAGGCATTTTTTCAGTTGTTATGTCATAACATGCGTTTAACATAAATGAGACGTCAAGTAAACCTTCATTTTTCAGAAGTACAAACTTATCAGTTTTTGCAGTGTACCAATCTCCGCTATTTCCATCACTGCATATGTGACTTCCATGAGATAAAGCGCAATATTTGTGAGAGTCATTTAAATAATTGTTTCCTGGGTTTTTAGTATCAAATATTTCATGTGATACTTCTAGTTCTATTCTTGAATTGCCTATTGAATAACCAATAGCTCCTGCAAATCCTAGAAATGGGTTATTTTTGTATTTAAATGAATAATTTTGAACCTTAAGACTCTTTGCTGTATCATTATTGTTTATACTATTATGTGATAATCGTTGATCTAACCCAACTAATACCTTAGTAAAACTTTGTTCTTCTTTAGCTGAAAAAATTCCAAAATGTGACGCTGTTGGCATATATTTTCCACTAATGTAGAAGTTGTGAATTGTACTGGCACGTGCTGGACTATAAAAAGGTATAAAATGTGTAAAGGAAGTTAATAATACTAATGCAGTTACTGTAAAAGTTTTTTTATATTTCATATTTACACCAGAAACAGTGAAAGTAAATTAACGATAGTAAAAATACAGTCTAAAACAAATTAAACGACATTTTTTAATGCAAAATGTTAGCAGTTTTTGTAATAGAAATTTAATACATTACAAGATAAATTCATTAAAAACCTCCTGCTGACTATTTTGTTTATAACAGCAATGAAAATGAATTAGATTTTGATATGTGTGGTAATAGAATTAAAAACTGACCCTGTACCCAAATTCTAACCCAAAATGACATATACTCAACTTTACTATTGCAAATAGATTATCTGGAGCGAGTCCTCCAGCAGTTAATAGAACAGGAACTCTAAACTCGTTGTTTGTTACTTTGTGAAAGTGCACACCCATAGAAATGTTAGCTTCTGGGCTTATTGGATAATTAAAACCTAATTTTCCTTGATAAGCAGCTTTATGGTTTATAGCGTCAAACATGAATATTAAGTCAGTACCAATGCCTGCACATATGTAAGGTGAAAAAGGCATTCTTTTGTTTATTATATCATAACATACATTTAACATGAGTGATATGTCACTTAATCCTTCATTTTTGAGAAAAACGAATTTACCACTTTTCATTGTTTTACTGGAATCATTGGATAAAGCACAATACTTATGTGCATCATTGTTAAACTTATCTCCTGGATTTTGTACATCGAATGTCTCGTATGATACTTCAAATTCTATTCTTGGACTACCTATTGAATAGCCAATTACCCCTGCAAATCCTAAAAATGGATTATTTTCATATTTAAATGAATAATTTGGGATATTAAAAGCTGCATGTTCTTTATCAAGGATGATACCACCAGTCCATGATTCTTTTAATCCAAAAATTCCAGTTGTTGTGTTTTTTTCTTCTTTAGCTGAAAAGTTCCCAAAATGTGAAATACTTGGTACATATTTTCCAATAATGTAAAAGTTTCCTGTAGTATTGTTTTCATGTATTGGTTTGGAGAAAGATATGCCAGGTAAAAGAATTGTTAGTGATACCAATGTAGTTGTTATAAGAATTTTTTTACAGTTCATATTATTCCTAGAATAATAATAGTAAATCAAAAATAGTAAAAGTATGAAATGAGTACAAGTTAGAATATGGCTTTTTATATAAAATACTGATGATTTTCTTAAGAGAATTTTAATATATTTTATTATTTGCACAGAAAAAAAAGATAGCTTTAATCACTTATGTATACTGCAAGTGTACTTTTACAGCATAGTTAAAGAAGAATATTTATAGTGCAACAATATACATAAAGACATAAGGGAAAACTTGAAATAACTTCACATTTTCCCTATGATATGAATTGCTAAAATTTTCTTTGTTACTACTTATTAGGTGTAACAAGAAATAAGTTAGAAGGTGAACCTCATTCCAATTTCTCCGCCAAAGTATCCAACGTCAAGAGTTACTGAAGCAGATGTGGTTTGAGGAGCATCATTTAATACTACAGGAGTTATTACAGGTATCTTCTCAAATTTATTACCAATAACGCCATGGTAGTATCCACCAATAAATGCAGAGACTTCTGGTGTGATAGGGTAACTAATACCTATTTTTCCTTGGTAAGCAAATTTTAGATTGAGGTCTTTAAAAATAGTGATAAGATCTGCTCCTATACCTGCACATGCATATGGTACGAAAGATACTCCTTCAGCTGTAATGTCATAGCAAGTATTAACCATCAATGACATAAAAGTTATGCCGTCATTTTTAAGTACTACATATTGCTGATCTTCCATTGCATCTTTACGAGATAATGCAAAATGTTTATAGTATTCACCATTATCAGTATCATTGTTATCGGTGTTTTTTGGATTAAATTGTTGATATGCAGCTTCAAGTTCTATTCTTGGTCCGTCCATAGAGTAACCAATACTTCCTGAAAATCCTGATATTAAGTTATTTTGAAAATCAATGCCTGGAGCTACTCTTGTAAAATCGTCTTTTTTTGTTATATCACCATCTTTCTTTAGTCCGAAAACTTTTTTAGTGAGAGAATTTGTTCCATTAATAGGAGTTTCTTCAGCAGAGAATTTTCTAAAGTGTGATATACTTGGATTGTACTTTGCACTAATGTAGAAGCCTTCTTTGTTATCATTAGTTCTTGAACCTACAGGATCTGCAAAAGACTGATATGGTAAGATTGACATTAATGAGATTAACGCGCTTCTTACTAGAATTTTCTTATAATTCATGTTAATAAACCTTTTATAAAAGATAATAAATGAGTAAGTATAAATCTGGTGAATTTTTTGCTGATAATAATAAATATGTGGATCTGGTAGATGTAAAATGCTAGTTAGCTTTATTGGAAAAGTTACAGGAAATATATTGAGAAATACTGCTAAAATTAGTATCAAGAATGGATTTGTATTGCTCTGTATGAATTAAAAATATATCTGGTAATAATAGTGTATTGATTACATTAATGTTAAAATATTAGTTTTTGTATTAACAATATATGTGCTTAATTATATCTTTAAGTATCATTGATGCTTGCTACAGATTAAAGTAACTTTGTCTAAATAATCTATATCTCATGTTTTAGATTTAACCTATTAATGTGACCCATTTTTCTGTTTTTACTAGCTTTTGTCTTGCCATATATATATATGCTTTCATTAATCTTAGTTTTATATTGATAGTAATTGTATATATCATCTCCTAGTATATTATCCATAGTGCATGGAAAAAGTAACTTTACAGGCTTTAAAGGCAAGCCACAAATTGCCCTTGTTAGTTGTTCAAATTGACTGATATTACAAGCGTCTAAACTCCAGTGGCCAGAATTATGAGGACGAGGAGCTATTTCATTCACTATAAGTTCTTGTTCATCTGTGATGAAAAATTCTACTGCTAGTATGCCTACTAAATTGAAAGATTCTGCAATTTGTAATGCAATATTTTTTGCTTGTATATTTATTTCTTCAGAAATTGATGCAGGAACTGATGATGTTGCTAAGATGCCATTAGTGTGATGATTTTCTGCTACTGGGAAAAATTCTATGGAACCGTTAATACTTTTTGAGATTATAATGGATATTTCTTTATGTATTTTAACAAATTTTTCTAAAATATACTCCTGTTGCCAATTGAGGGTTGACAGAGTATTTAAATCACCTGGCTGTGTTATTAGGTATTGACCTTTTCCGTCATAACCTAGTTCTGTAGTTTTAAGTAATGCAGGATATCCTAATTCCAAAACATTGTGTACTAAATTGTCATAGTTATCAATTATTCTGAAATTTGCTGTTTTAATGCCTAAGTTTCTTATATATTGTTTTTCTCTTATTCTATTTTGAGAAATATGTAAGGCTGTTTTCCCTGGATAAACTTTGGTTTTCTGTGATAATATGTCTATAGTAGTGCTAGGTATATTTTCAAACTCTAATGTTGCGATGTCAACACTAGATGCAAATTCAAGCAGTAATTCTTTATTGTAGTAGTTATCTAGTATTGTTACATTGTTAGTAACATTTATTGATGGACTATCTTGATTATCAGTTAGTAGGTGTGTTTTATATCCTAGATTTGTTGCAGCTATGGATATCATTTTTCCTAATTGTCCTCCACCTATGATGCCAATTGTGGAACCAGGGCTAACATATGAATTGTGTAACATGGTAATAAGTTTGTATTATTAACATTTCTGAAAGTTAATGATAATCTTTCTAAAAAAAGTAAGTCAATTAAATAATAGAAGATATGCTATTGTATACTGTGTTCGTGCTATAAATATAGTACTACCAAGTAAAATTTGTATTGTTGAAAACGGAATATAAAATACTCAATTAATTAGTTATTTTGTCTGTACAGTAATTAATGTTTTAGTTATTGTAAATCATAAATTTTAGGTATTGTATGTTGATATATTAGTAAAATTGGTGTATCATTTATTAGGTGGCTAAGGGTTGTTTATGACGTTGCAATATTACAGCATGACTAAGCTTATTGAAGTTAAAGTCGTTCCAAGTTACTTAGAAGAACAGTCTGCTCCACATGAGAATTGTTATATCTGGTTATATAACATTAGGGTTAAAAATAGAAGTAATTCTACAGTACAGCTCTTGAGAAGAAGTTGGAAAATCATTGATTCAACTGGTATTATTAATGAAGTTACAGGTCTTGGTGTGATAGGGAAGCAGCCTATTTTGAAGCCTGGAGAGTTCTTTGAGTATACTAGTGGTGCATATTTAAGTACTCCATCTGGGATGATGCATGGAGAGTATCAATTTATGGATGAGGATGCAGCTCAGGTTTTCTATGTTAATATACCGGTGTTTTCACTAGATAGTCCTTATGTTAATACAAAACCGCATTAGTAGGTTTATAGTTTGATTACACAAGATATCTGTAAGTGGAGAATAGTATTGGGTTAGGTATTGCTTAGGTTATCGTGCAAATTTCAACGTAGGTTGGTATTTTATTAGTTTTGTTTTTGTAGGAGAGCTGTAAGTGTGTAGTATGAGCTTTTTCAATGTATACTTTGCTTAATTTTTGATAAAAATTTTTCTTATATAATTTAACGTATGTACATGCTTTAAACTAAGGTGTGAATCAGGTAATATAATTACTTAACAAACATATTATTAGGTATTTTACTTTATAATGTAGAAGTAAATTTGTATGTATTTTTAATCAGTGTTAAATTCTTGAAAGTTATATCTTGATAAGAAATATATATTTTCTAAATTCGTAATAAGAAATTGTTGTGAGTACTTTAACTTAAAGATTTAATGGTATATAATAAATTTCTATTGAGATATTAGTTATTTGTGTGAAAAATTAAGTTGAAAGGAGTGTATAGTGTGGAATTGTTAAATTCTCTTGATTCGAAGAAAAAGTTAATTACAGGAAAAAGTTATTATGAATATTTTAGCTTAAAAGCTGCATGTAGTAAGTTAGGTGTTGATATTGCTAAGTTGCCATATTCACTAAAAGTGTTGTTTGAAAATTTGCTGCGTAATGAAAATGGTCATAGTGTTAGGCTTGAAGACATAAAAAAATTAGCTCAATGTGTTAATGAACATGTAAAATACGAAATAAATTTTTCTCCTGCTCGTGTTTTAATGCAAGATTTTACTGGTGTACCTGCAGTGGTCGATTTAGCTGCAATGCGTGATTATGTTAGAGAGAATGGTGAAAATCCTAGTATTATTAATCCTAAAGTACCAGTTGATTTAATTATTGATCATTCAATACAAGTTGATTTTTATGGGGAAGAAGATGCATTTAATAAAAATGTATCTGTAGAAATACAGAGAAATTTAGAAAGATATAAGTTTTTAAAATGGGGACAACATGCTTTTAAAAATTTTCGTGTTGTACCTCCTGGAGCTGGTATATGTCATCAGGTTAATTTAGAGCATATTGCTAAAGTTGTATGGAGTGAAGGAGATTTAGTATATCCAGATACATTAGTTGGTACTGATAGTCACACTACTATGATTAATGGTTTGTCTGTGTTAGGATGGGGCGTAGGTGGCATAGAAGCTGAAGCAGTCATGTTGGGTCAGCCTATTACTATGCTTATTCCTCAGGTTATAGGCTTTAAATTAACAGGAAAGTTGTCGGAAGGTGTTACTGCAACGGATATGGTGTTGACTATTACTAGTATCTTGAGAAGTAAAGGTGTTGTAGGGAAGTTTGTTGAATTCTATGGAGATGGATTAAGTGGTTTATCTATTGCTGATAGATCGACTGTTGCTAATATGTCTCCTGAATATGGTGCTACATGTGGGTTCTTCCCTATAGATCATAAGACTTTAGAATATTTAGAGATAACAGGACGTGATATATCGCTAATAGATTTGGTAGAATCTTATGCTAAGGAACAATGTTTGTGGCATACTAAAGAAGAACCACGTTATGATGATAGAATAGAGCTTGATTTAGCAAGTGTACAACCTGTAATTGCGGGTCCAAAGAGACCTCAGGATAAAATTTTTCTTTCTGATGTCAAAGCAACAGTACAGAATTTATTACAAAGTTCAAAATCTACAGTAATTGATCCGGAAAGTCAGTCTTTACGTAATGGTGATGTTGTGATTGCTGCAATAACTAGCTGTACTAATACGTCTAATCCAAGTGTTATGATTGCTGCTGGACTTGTTGCGCGTAAAGCGAATATGTTGAATCTGAAAGCTAAACCATGGGTTAAAACTTCATTAGCTCCAGGTTCACAAGTTGTTACAGAATATCTAGTAAAATCTGGTTTACAAAAAGATTTAGATGCTTTAGGATTCCATTTGGTTGGATATGGATGTACTACTTGCATAGGAAATTCTGGTCCATTGAGTTCTAAAATTGAAGAAGATATCAAAAGGAACGATTTAATAGTAGCGTCTGTTTTATCTGGTAACCGTAATTTTGAAGGAAGAATACATCCTTGTATTAGAGCTAATTTTTTGGCTTCTCCTCCTCTTGTTGTAGCTTATGCTTTGGCTGGGACTGTTGATATTAATCTTAACGCAGACCCAATAGCTGTAGATGATGATGGCAAACATGTGTATTTACATGATATATGGCCGTCTAATGATGAAATAAATGAGGTCATCAGCAAAGCTATTGATAAACAAATGTTTGTTGATAAATATAAAGATGTTTTTAGTGGGGGAAAATATTGGGAAGATTTAAAATGTGCTAATGGTGACATTTATCTGTGGGATACAAGTAGTACTTATATACAAAGTCCTACATATTTTAAGAATTTATCTATTGCTGTGGATGATGCAAGCAATAATATTAATATTAGTAATGCGAGAATCTTAGCTTTACTAGGTGATAGTGTTACTACTGATCACATTTCTCCAGCTGGTAATATTGCTGCAAATAGTCCTGCTGGTATGTTCCTAATGCAAAATAATGTTGTAGTACAAGATTTTAATTCATATGGTTCACGGAGGGGGAATCATCATGTGATGACTCGTGGGACATTTGCTAATATTCGTGTACGTAACGAAATGGTGAATTGTGAAGGCGGGTTTACTAAATATGTACCTACTGGTGAAAAGATGTCAATATTTGATGCATCGCAGCTTTATCAACAGAATAACGTACCATTGGTTGTTATTGCAGGAAAGGAGTATGGTAGTGGATCAAGTAGAGATTGGGCAGCTAAAGGCACTTTCTTTTTAAATATTAAAGCTATAATAGCTGAAAGTTTTGAACGTATACACAGGTCTAATCTTATTGGAATGGGTGTATTACCATTAACGTTTAAGGAAGGTGATACAAGAAAAACTTTACAATTAACAGGGGATGAAGGAATTAGCATTGTTGGTGAAATTGGTATCAATAAAGAAGTAGAATGTATTATTTTTAGAAAAGATGGTGTTAGTCAAAATATCAAATTGATTTGTAACCTCAATACTGCTATTGAAGTTGATTATTTTAAAAGTGGTGGTGTTTTACAGTATGTGTTAGTAAGAATGATGCGTTCTAACTTATCAAAAGAATAATTTTTTATTTAATACAGACTTTTTTTGGTGCGGTATGTAAATATACATAGATATATTTAGAGCTGTTAGTACTGCAGTAGCGGTATAATGTTGCTTTGTATGTATTATCAAATCTTTTGTGTGTATATCATTTAAGGAGTGTCAAGTCTGCTAAATAGCTATGGAATTGTTTCTTGTATATAGAGTCAATAATAAAACTTCTTGATAAACTTTAGAAGGTTGTACTATTCAGCGATATGTGCTTAAGTTTCAGTAAATTAGTATTTTAATCAAACTTAGAGTATGGAATTGCTTTATGTGTATAAAGTAAATCATTAGATTCTTTTGTATATGGTGAAATTTAGAAAGTTGCACATATTTTATGTGAATGAGTTAGGATGATAAATTAATATTCCAAGCCACATTAATAAGCATTATAGAGTTACTTTGTATGTATAGAATGAATTGTGAAATATTTTTATAAAATTGAGGAAGTGACAATATTTTGTTGATATGATTAGAAGATTAGTTGGTATTTCAATTCACCAATACCATGTTTAGAGAGATATTATGCTTAAAAGGTTAGATGGTATGGTATAATTTTGTGTGTCAGTTAAGTGTTTGGCATAAATAGTATGTGCTTAATTATTTTTGCTATAAGTGAGTGTAGTAGAAAATTTTGTATATGTATAAAGAGTGAGTAGATTGCAAATGTAATATGCATTAAGTATTGGATATTAAGATGTCTGTATTTACAGTATGTCAATGTAATAAGTTACATTTGGCTCTGTTGCAGTGCTGTTGTGTGACGTATTACCACTCTAAAAATACTGCAAGTACCACTAAATACATCATGGTACACTGTATCAAGTTTAATGGTTACAGTAGTTTAGTAGGCATTCCATAAAACGAAGTAGAATTATTTTATTAGTATTATTTATTTGATTTACTCAATTACTTTTGGGACAACAAAGAAATCGTGTTCTTGTTCAGTAGAGTTGAACAATACTATGTCTTTTATATTACCATCGTTTATAATATCTTCACGTAAAGGTAGTGTATCGTTAATACCACCATGGCTCATAGGAGCGATATTTTGAGTATTGACTTGTGATATTGTTTGTATCCAACTTAATACTACTTTTAGTTCTTTAAGATAATAATCAATCTCACTATCATCCAGCTTTATCCTAACTAACTTTGCAACTTGTAACAAATCGTCTTTGGTTAGTGACTTGTCTGTTTGTGCAAGTGAGCTGGAAGTATTATTTTCAAGTTTATTCTCTGTCAATTTGTTCCTTAAGCTTAGACTAAATTATATAGTATATAATTGCTTAAAAATTTATCAATGGATAAAATTTGAATTTTTGGTGTATTAAATGAACTATGATTAATTGTGTTAGTAGTTGTTAAATTATCTAATTTTGAGTTAGTAACTTTTTCTATTGCATTGCCAGATAATATTCCATGTGTAACATATGCACTAACTTTGAGTGCTCCCTTGTCTTTTAGAGCTGATGCTGCATTGCATAATGTTCCAGCTGAATCTACTATGTCATCTATTATAATACAGTCTTTATTTTCTACGTTACCAGCTATATTCATAACTTCAGATACACCAGGTTTTGCTCTATATTTATCTATTACTGCTACTTGAATTTCATTGTTTAGTTTATACTGCCTTGATAGTGCATTTGCAAAGACTCTAGTTCTGTTTAATGCTCCATAGTCAGGTGAGACGATGACAAGATTATCCATGTCATATTTTCCTGCAATATCTTCTATAAAAATAGCATGTGAACTTAAGTTAGTAATAGATGTATCAAAAAAGCCAGTTAATTGATTTGAATGTAAATCAATAAAAATAATGTTATTTATATTTGCTGTTTCTAGTGTATTAATAATAACTTTTGCACTTAATGCAGAAACCATTAGACTGCTGCTATCTAAATTTCTATACATGACCCTATCTTGTCTGGTATAACACAGATATGGTACTATCAAAGTTATTTTGCTTGGACACAATGCTCTATTTGTTGCATCTATCAGTAATAGTAGTTCTATTAGATTGTCATGTGCTGGAAAGCATAGTGAATTTATAACTATAACATGCTTATTTTTGTCATCTTGATTTTCTTGTACTTCTACATTTAATTCTTGGTCAGAGAAACGCGTAATGCATGTATTAATCAACTTGATACCTGTAGTTTTTGATATGCACCTTGCTAAGTTAATACTAGACGTACCAGAAGATATTAACATTTGAAAAATCTATAGTGAAATGGATATTCTGATAATACGTAATGGTTCACTAAAAGTAAATAGGTATTTTTTTAATAATGTATGTTATCATAAGATGATCTTTGTTTAAAGGATAATAGTGATAACTAAGCAAGATGTATTAAATGCGTTATTAGCAGTTGTCGATTGTAATAGCAATAGAAGTATTGTTGAGTTAGGGTTAGTAACGTCTGTGTTAATCAAGGATAATGTAGTTTATTGTGTATTAAATTTGTTGAATGAACATCAGATAGCGCAGAAGAATGTAATTGAAAAAAAATGTAATGATGCAATTAATATTATACCACATGTTAAAGGTATAAAAATTGTTTTTACTGCTGTACATGATACTGTTAATAAAGTAAATAGAAGAGCTCCTACGGAAAAGATATCAATTACTGGAGTAAAAAGTTTAATACTTATATCTTCGGGTAAAGGTGGTGTTGGGAAATCTACGCTTGCAATGAATATAGCATTTTCATTGTTGCGTAAAGGGTATAGAACAGCATTAGCTGATCTTGATATTTATGGCCCATCTATTCCTCATATGTTGGGAGTAAAAGATTTCGCTAATCCTGAAATAGACAATGATAATAAAATGATACCAATTACTAGATATGGTCTTAGAAGCATGTCTATTGGGTATTTAATTGCTAAGGATAATGCTGCTATCTGGCGTGGTCCTATGGTAACAAAGGCAATATATACTCTGATGACAAATACTGCGTGGGAAGAAGTAGATTATTTAATAATAGATACACCTCCTGGTACGGGTGATGTACATCTTAGTCTTGTTGAGAAATTTGATATTACAGGTGTTGTTGTTGTTTCTACACCTCAAGATTTAGCTATCATTGATGCAGTAAAGATATGTGATATGATGAAAAAAATGAATGTTCATATTGTTGGTATAGTAGAGAATATGAGTTATTTTATTGATACTAATTCTGGAAATAAAACTTATGTTTTTGGCAAACAAGGTGTACATAAAGTAGCAAATGAATTAAATATAGATTTTCTTGGAGAAGTACCATTGTATCCTCAAATATGTAGTGTAGCAGAACTAGGAACACCATTATCATTAGATCATGAAATATGTGAAATTTATGATAATATTACTAACAATATGTTATGCAGTTTAAAAAGTACATGTTGATATAATATTGTGCTTATAAAAAGTAATAGTATACGATATTATTAGTACTTAAATCTGATCTTAATTTCTATGTTGTATGATTGTTTTGCTTGTAAAATATTGAAATTTTACTTAAATGTGTGAGTGTTATATAAATTTTAGTATTTAAAAATGTTGTTATTGTGAATAAGGAATGTTGAATTTGTGTTGTTGATGAAGTTATTTGTTGTACTGAGTTTGTTGTAATGGTAAATTTTAATTTGTATTAAAAGTTCTTAAAATTGCTGTATTTCAGTGTTAATCTTATGTTTTAAGTTATAAATCAAAGTAAAGAACAGTATGCACTCTGTTTTGGAAATGATTATAATAGTATCATCGGAAGAAGCTTTAGTTGTGTAATATTAATGGGAAATATTGGTTATGTATCATTATTCTATTTGTTATAAATGTTAGAAATTTTTGTGTTTGTATGGAAGATGTAGCCAGTGATGCTCTTGTAGAGAGTGGTTAATATAATTCTGTTAGTAGATAGTTGAGAGATTATTAAAAATGTTGAGTAAAAGAACTTCTTAAACAAAAAAAGTTCTCAGGTATTATGAGTATTTTTTTGTATAAGGTTTTTATATTGAAATCTTTGTATGCACGTCTGAATGTAAAGAATAACATAGTACTGAAATTGCTGAGATAGTTATTATGACAGTCTTATTAACAAGCATGATTGAGTTTATGACTTTTAAATAAATTAGTGGTACTTTAGCCTTTTAACATATGGTTCCTTAAATATTGCTCTTTTAATAAAAAATATAACCTAAAAATTATTGTTTAATCTTGTGGTTTTGGTAAAGGAATTTATGATATGTTCTGTATATATCATATAAATTCTAGTAAGCTGTAATACTAGATTTGTTGTAATGTATGTCTTAAGTATAATCGATATTATTATTTTGCTGAGGTAGTGAAATTTCTGAACTTATAACTTCGTATATTAATTTTTAAATGTTTTATTTTTGAAATAATAAGCATGGATTTTAGGAGAATGTAAAGTACCTTCAGGTACTCAAATAAATTTACAGAAAACTGGTATCAGTATAATATTTTGATATGTCACAACTTATCTAATGCAAACTTTAGTTTTGATTTGATTTTTTTATAATATGCTTTATTTCTTTTTCCACTATTTCTTTAACCAACTTCTGTAGATTATTATTAAGCCATGTTGATAATTCTGGCTTAAGCATGTTTATTACTAATTCTTCTATTGTAGGACTTTTGTCGCTTGAAACATTAGTGGGTTTTGTATAGTTGTGTACTTGTGTTATTAACTTTTTTATTTCTTCACTACTTGCAACTATACTTTCAGGAGATACTAAGTTTTCTGATATGAAGGTATTTTTTTGATGAACGCCTTTAATCTCTGATGTGTTCTTAGATATTTCTTCTGAAAGAGTATGTGTTGTTGTTAATCTTCTTTCTTGTGATGATAGTCGTTGTGTTGATTGTTCTATTGATATGAATTGATTTACATTAGATAACTGATCTGGGTAGATTTTCTCTTTCTTGACTGATATTTGTATATCTGGTTGTGTTTTGTTTTGATATGTTGTTATTGGTAAATCACTTATTGCTTGGAATGTTTGATTTATTTCATTTAGCGTGTTGTGTGCATGTTGTATGTTATGTAGTTCTACATGATTTTCTGGGTTTTCTAAATTTAATACTTCATGCTCAGTATCATCAGGTTGGGTGTTAGTATCATGTTGTTCAGTAGTAGAATCTCCATTATCATTACTAGACATAACTTTTCTAATATTTGCAATCACATCTTTTATTGATTGAAAGTCGTTAGTATTACTCATAAATTTTCATATTAAATATAATTAATGTTCAGTTGTCCTATTAATGCAAGTAAATTATACATACTTATTACAACATTACTTTGTACATTAACCAGATTGACTTTTGCTTTTAATAGTTCTTGCTCTGCATCCAGTACATCTAAAACTGTTCTTAAATTTAACTCTGCTTCCTGTTTAATGCCAGATAATACCACTTCTGAGTATTTAACAGAATCTTGTGCTGCTTGCAACATAGAATTAGCTGTGGAAATATTTTCCCAATTTAAAACTACTGCCTCCTTAATAGCATTTAATACTTCATAATGTGAATACATTTTTTGTTTTATTGCAAGTTTTGATTGTGAAATTGCAGCAATGTTTAATCCTTGTTGAAATATAGGTAATGACATTTTTATTTCGAAAAAATGATCTATTTTTTTAGGTTCTATAAGAGGATTATGAGTATCTGTATAAGTATAAGAATTTATTGATGATATACTAATGGATGGCAATAAATTTGCAATGGCCATTAAAGCTCCTTGTTTTGCTGCTTGATACCCATTATAAGATGCTTTTAGAGAAAGATTATTTTGTTGTGCTATTGTTAGGGCTTCTTCTACAGATGATGGTATTTCTGGTATAATAGGATGTTGTAAATCTACTGGTGTTTCTCCAACTATGTGTATATAGTTGGCTTCTGCAGCTTTCATATCACCATATGCTTTGATTGATTCTGATGTAGCTGATGATAATCTAGCAGTAGCTAACGACACGTCTGTTTTAGTAACTTCTCCTAATGAAAAACGTTTTTGTGTGGCTGTTAAATGTTCTGTAAATACTTTTTTAGTGTGTTGTGTTAGTTTATATACTTCAGCTGTTGTTAAAACTTTCATGTAAGCTTTAACTGTGTTAAGTACAATATTTTGTTGTTCTGATAGAAATTCAAATTCTTCTATATTTGATAGATACTTTGACTGTTGAAGAGCAGCAGCATCAGCGCCTCCGTTGAATACTTGTTGTGTTACTATAAGACGCATAGTTCTATTGTTATTACCTAAAGATAGATTTGGTTGATATGTTTCTGCTAAATATGTAACTGAAGGTAAAAACTTTGATATACTATTCAGTTTAATTTTTTGTTTATTACCTAAGTAATTATAAAGTTTTGCTTTTATATTTGGGTTATTTGATAATGCTGTATGTAAAGCTTGATCTAAATTAGTACAATAACTACTATTTGGTGTAATTGATATGATAAATATCAGTATCAATATACTGTAAATTTTGTGCATGTTAAATTTAATTATCATTAAAATGCTACCAACTATCATGTAAAAGAATAATACTGACAATGATTAAACTGTAATTAGTTTTGATTAGCAAGAATTAAGTATCAAGTTTAATTAATTGAGTGCTGTATTGTTGTTTTAGTCAAATAATAAGTTTTGGATTCAAAAGTATGATAAATTAATATTAAGTAATAATATTAACTTATATTTTTTTAGATGTGAAATTTAATATAATGTGTATATGAGAAAGTATAGTGTATTTTTGATAGTTTTCTTAGTTCATTATATAAAATTGAGTAATTTATTAATGTTGGTTGCATAATCACTTATTTAAGATCCTGCTCTTAAGATAGTATGAAGGCTGATTAATATAAGTGCTTTACTAATTCCTGAGCCATAGCTCTAGCCTGTAATGTGTGTCGTGTTTCAAATCTGATTTTCAAATAAGTGAAATATATAATTAGTTTATGTTGACAAAAATTAACTGTATGATTACTATGAAGATTTATTAACGATAGATGCAAATGGAGACTTTTTCTTTAAAGGCAAGTCAGATAAAAAAGCGTTGGGTTGTAATAGATGCAAGTGGAGTAGTGGTTGGTAGGCTTGCTGCTTTTGTTGCTAATATATTACGTGGCAAGGATAAACCTGAATATACGCCTCATATGGATTGCGGAGACAATGTTATTATAATTAATGCTGAAAAAGTGCAGTTTACTGGTAGTAAGCTAAAAGGTAAAGTATATTATAGACATACTGGGTATCCTGGTGGGTTAAAAAGTTGTACGCCTGCTGATTTGCTTTTGAACAAACATCCAGAGCGTATAATTAATATGGCAATTCGTCGTATGCTTAGTACTGGCCCGATGGCACGTCGTCGTTTAAAAAATTTATATATATACTCTGGTCCAGAACATAAGCACAATGCGCAACAGCCTGTAAAATTGGATTTTTTGTCAATGAATGCTAAAAATAATAAGAGGAGATAATGGAGAGTAATCCTGATATGTTATCCGATCATCTACAAGGTAATCGCTTAAAAGTAGATGCTTATGGTCGTGCTTATGGTACTGGTAGAAGAAAGGAAGCTGTTGCACGAGTGTGGTTAACAGTAGGAAAAGGAAATGTTACTGTTAATGGCTTAGATATTTTCAACTATTTTAAAAAAAATACTTTGTGTAGGAAGGTTTATCACCCATTTATTGCAACATCGACTTCTGGGTGTTATAATGTTGTTGCCACTGTACGTGGTGGTGGAATTTCAGGGCAGGCTGGAGCTGTGGCTCATGGAATCAGCAAAGCGCTTAAAGAAATTAATCCTAGCCTTCATGCTGTTTTAAGAGCAGGTGGATTTTTGACAAGAGATTCACGTGTTGTTGAACGTAAGAAATATGGTCAACATAAAGCTAGAAAAAGTTGTCAATATTCTAAAAGATAATTTACTACATGAGTTATCAGGTATCAGTTGCTGTAGTTGGGGCTACAGGTTATGTAGGGGTTGAGTTGGTTCGCTTGTTATTAGCTCACCCTATGGTTAAGATAAGGTATTTGTGTGCAACTCAATCTACTGGGAAATTGCTTTCTTCTAGCTATTTTCATATTTCTCAGAATTATATCTCTATTAGTGTGTCATCTTTTGATGATATTGATTTGGATAAGTTAGATGTGGTTTTTTTATGTTTACCTCATGGTGCATCAAGTGAAATTGTAAAAAAAATTCATAATGTAGTTAAAGTTATAGATCTATCAGCTGACTTTAGAATTAAAGACCCTGATATATATAAACAATGGTATGGAGTACATTATTGTCCAGATCTTATAAAAGATTTTGTTTATGGATTGACTGAAATATATTATGAAGATATTCAAAAATCTAGCTTTATAGCTTGTCCAGGGTGTTATCCTACTTCTGTGTTGATACCACTGTTTCCATTATTAAGACTACGTTTAGTAAAAAGTAACAATATAATAGTAGATGCTAAATCAGGAGTGAGTGGTGCTGGTAGGTCTGTAAAACAAGATAATTTATTTTGTGAAGTGTATGACGCTATCAAGTCATATAAAGTTTCTAACCATAGGCATATTCCTGAAATAGAACAAGAATTGTGTTTTGCTGCATGTAGGGAAGATATTAATTTACAATTTGTACCTAATTTAATACCAGTAAAAAGAGGTATGATGTCTAACATATACCTTGAATTGGAAGTTGGTGTATCTCTTACTGATGTTCGTGAGGCATTACTACTTTTTTACAGAGATTCATTTTTTGTTGTTGTAGATGAGGAAAAAGCTATAACAACTAGATCTGTTGTGGGTACAAATTATTGTTATTTAGGAATTTTTCCTGGGAGATTACCTAATACAATTGTTATAATATCTGTTATAGATAATTTGTTAAAAGGTGCTGCTGGTCAAGCTGTACAAAACTTTAATGTTATGATGTCTTATGAAGAGAAACTTGCATTGTCTAATATTCCTTATTTTTAAATCTGCTAAATATTACAAACATGTTATAAGTAATTTATGCAAGTTTATTGATTAATAGTGCATATAATACGCATTAAGAAATGTGTCTTTATAACTTTTATCTAAGGGTAATAAGACTATATTTTATTATAGTAATTTGTGAGTAGTGCAAAGTTTCAATAATTGTAATGCCATACCAACATTATTATTATATTGTGATTAATTTGTAAATCTGTTGAAACGTAATTACATATATTTGTAAGTAATTTGTTTAAACTAATCAAAATGATTAATGTAAATTTTTGTAATATTTGTGTAGCAAGTAATTTATAGGTATTCATTATTATTGAATAAGTATGTTGTATTATAGTTTTGATTAACGTATAGATCTTAGTATTTTAGATGTAATGCGTTATTATATTTAATCCATTAGAAGTTACAACATGTGTTTAAGTGACTTGTGCAGTTTCTTAATCAAATACACTTTATACGAGTACATTATAGACATGAGGGTAATTGCTACTTTGTACAATAGTAATAAAGTATATTTTACCATAGTAATTTGTTAGTAGTGCAAAATTTCAATATATGAAATCTTTTCTAAACACGTTACATATTTTTTGAGGCTCTTGAAACATGGTAATATAATTTATATGTAGTTTTATTCCAGCTAATCAGAGTGATGGATGGAAAATTCTGTAAAGTTTTTGATAAAAAAGCTTGTTGGATATTAACTAATTTGTTCAATGTTGTACTGTAGTAGTTTGCCAGTAGTATAATATTATTATGTTTTAGTATAATATGTTATCAAGTGATGTGTTGACTTGATCCTATTCAAGGTTATTACATGTGTTTATAGGTAATTATATAAGCTTATTATCAAATATTACTTTATTTAAAACATGTTGTGAAAGGGTCGGTTGATTTGTTCGTTATTTTCTGTCTGCTTTAAAATGCGTAAATTTACAGAATGTGTTTGAGATTAAGCTTAAGCAAGCGGTATTGAGTTTTTTGTTCTGTAGTTTTTTATGTGTAAAATTTTATGGCAGTATAAATTTGAGATACATTCGTTAGAAAATAATTGTTCAATTAAATGCGGTATTTATTGTGTTGTACTTGCAATAGTTGTGAATATTGAGTTGAGAAAAGGATTGACTACAATATAAAGGACATTAGTATTATTATAAGTTTAATGATCATTTCTTGATCTTGTATACAAAAAAATTTTGCTCATTTTGTTATGTAAGGGATTAATTATGAATTTAGATAATTTGACTAGTGGTGATAATGTACCTAAAGAAATCAATGTTGTTATTGAAATTAGTCAGAATTCATGTCCAGTGAAGTATGAGTTTGACAAAAAGAAAAATTTATTTTGTGTAGATAGATTTTTACCTACATCTATGTATTATCCATGTAACTATGGATTTATCCCACATACTTGTGCTGGAGATGGTGATCCTGTTGATGTTTTAGTGACGACTAGATTTCCTGTGATGCCTGGGGCAGTGCTCTGTGCAAGGCCGGTAGGTGTATTAGTTATGTGTGATGAGGGAGGAGAAGATGTAAAAATATTAGCTGTTCCTACAAGTAAGATAGATCAACACTATGCTAATATAAAGAATTATTCTGATTTTCCCGTGTCATTTTTAAATTCAATAACGCATTTCTTTTCTTTTTATAAAAAGCTAGAAGAAGATAAATTTGTATCTGTAGATGGTTGGCGAGATATTAAAGCTGCAGAAGATTTTATATTAAGTGCTTTAACTAAGTAAATATATTGATTTTGTTGTATAGTGGTTTATAGCGTAAGTTCATACCATATTGTTATATGGTGTAGTGCTTTTATCGTGTATCGCAAATACAGATTTTTATAATACCTTTAGCTTGAAAAATATGACTGTTGAGTTATGTCGATATACTATAATGTTAATAATAAGCAATAAATTACCAAGATATTTTAATACTATGACAGAAGTGTGAACTTTCTGCAAGTAGTTTGTGGTATTACGTTATTTGATTGTTAATATGATGGTTTTTTTAAAATGTTATTGGTATGGAATGTATTGTTTTTTGTAAGTAATAAAAGCTTGTAAATTACATTTAATTGATATTTTAGAATTAAATTGATGCTGATTATGTCATTTTGTGATGTCTGATTTCATGGTAGTAAGCGTTTGTATTGAAGTTAATTTTTTAAAATATTTAGTGCTACTTACTAGTAATTTTGCGATTTGGTACTCAACTATTAGTGAATAATTCAATTATTACTTGAGTTTATGTACTTTAGATTGTACAAAAATGTAATAAATATTAACTGTAAGGTGAATTTATGAAAACAAGTAGTGATAATAGTATGATAGTTACTAGAATGAAGTACCAAATGGATAAGATGGGAATAAATGCACGTGAACTAGCTCACAAAGCTGATGTTGGAAAATCTTTTGTATATGATATACTAAGCGGAAAGTCAACAAATCCTACATCTAAAAAGTTAATGGCAATAGCAAAAGTGTTAAATGTTTCATTGTCATATTTAATTAGTGATGATAATTATACTTATGGGCAAGGTAATATGAATATACTACCTGTGTATGATTTAGAATTAGAAAACGGTAAAATATCATCTTCAGGTGATGTGAATTTATATTTGTCTTCAAATATTAATTTAACTTCTAATATGAAAAATTTACGTGTATATTACGTAAAAGGTGATAGTATGATTCCAACGTTGATGAATCAAGATGTTGTTTTAGTAGATATAGGTGATAAAATTCCTCATCCTGCTGGGTTATTTGTAATAGTTGATACAGTTGGTGTATCAATTAGGAGATTGGAGTATTTAAGAGAAAATCAAAAGATAAAGTTACATGTAGTTTCAGATAATAAGAAATATTCTTCTTATGAGTGTCATTTAGAAGACATGGAGATATTAGGAAGAGTAATTTGGTATGCACGGTCGTTGTAATAAAATAAATGTCAAATTTTGGAAATTTTATATTAGTGTATGTGTCATTGTTAATGTATAATGATGCGTGTGTTAACCATTTTTATTATTAATAAAGTATTAACTTGTGCTTATATATAATCAGTGAAGTATTTTACTAGTTAAGGAAAATTAGGTGTGTTTACTATAATTCTTGAATAGTCTTTGGGGTAGTATTGTGTTATATATGCAACACAAGGAAAGTATATTACATGTAATTTACTATTATACTTGAATAGCATAGTAACACTATGTATTAACTTTTGATGAAATATTTAGTTGTTATAGGTTGATTATGTCTTTAGATTAGTGCTAAGTGCTTTATATGTTAAATTTTTGATTATTAAGTTTTTAGAGGTATTTATGCGTATATTATTAATAGAAGATGATATTGCATGTGCAAAAGCAGTAGAAGCTTCTTTATCTTCAGAAGGGCATTTTTGTGAAACTATGACTTCTGCTCAGGATTGTTATGGTAGTATCATTCCGAAAAATGATGACTATGATGTAGTGATATTAGATATACATTTTCCTGGGAAAATAGATGGATATGATATTTTGGTTAAGTTACGTGAATCTGGTATAAAAGTTCCAGTACTGATATTGTCATGTATTTCATCGGTATCACATAAAGTGAAAGGTTTATATTATGGTGCAGATGATTATGTCACTAAGCCTTTTCATAAGAGTGAGTTACTTGCAAGAATAAAAGCTATTGTACGTCGCACTAGAGGACACCCTGAATCAATAGTACGTGTTGGTAATATTGCAATAAATCTTGATCATAAATGTGTTGAATGTAATGGTGAAATAGTACATTTAACTAAGAAAGAATATGGTATGATAGAATTGTTATCGTCTAGGTTAGGTACGGTTCTTACAAAGGAAATGTTTTTGTCGCATTTATATAGGGAATTAGATGAACCTTCCGATGATAAAATTATAGATGTGTTTATGTGTAAGCTTCGTAAAAAACTTAAAGTTGCTAATAACGGTAAGAATTACATAGAAACTGTTTGGGGACGTGGTTATGTATTAAAAGAATGTGT
The DNA here is from genome assembly GCF_000012565.1 of Ehrlichia canis str. Jake. GTDB lineage: Bacteria > Pseudomonadota > Alphaproteobacteria > Rickettsiales > Anaplasmataceae > Ehrlichia > Ehrlichia canis. Next base: position 1,146,876 of record NC_007354.1, on the reverse strand, counting down.
TGATGAAGATGAAAATGATGATAGAGAAGGATACAGATGGGACCATGATGGTGGGTCTAACATTGATTCAGTTTATGGAGCACAAGAAGATAAAAAGTATGTTGAAGAAGCATAATATAGTTGAGCGTTCTCTTGCTACATGGTAAAATAGTAAAGATGTTATAGATATGATATATCTTTTCTATAGGTGGAGGAAATTTTACGTGCCTGTATTTGTACATGATTGTGATTTGCCTAATGGGCTAAATTTTGAAGATGCTGTTGCTATTGATACTGAAACTATGGGTTTAGTATGTAGACGAGATAGATTATGTTTAGTTCAGTTAGCTGATAGTAGTGGTAATGTGCACTTGGTTAAGTTTTCAGGTAATTATCAGGCGCCTAATTTAGTAAGTGTGCTTTCAGATCCAAATATAATTAAGATCTTTCATTTTGCTCGCTTTGATATTGCTGTAATGCGTTATTATCTTGGTATGTGGGCTAATCCATGTTATTGTACTAAGATAGCTTCAAAATTAGTTAGGACATATACAGATCATCATGGATTAAAGGAGCTATGTTATGAATTGTTAGGTGTGAAACTTAATAAAATGCAACAATCATCTGATTGGGGGAGGGAAAGCTTGACATCTGAACAATTGAATTATGCGGCATCAGATGTTATTTATTTGCATGCTTTAAAAAGCAAACTAGATGCAATGTTACAACGTGAAAATAAGCGAGAATTAGCAGCTGCTTGTTTTAAATTTCTGCAAACAAGAGCTCAGCTTGATTTACTAGGTTGGGAAAATGTTGATATATTCAGTCATTCCTTATAAATATAATAGTAAAGTGAACCATACCTTGACTTGTTGATATTTAATTTGTATAAAACTTCAATGAGTTAAGATTGATAGAAATATATGAATGGTGGTATTAAGTTGAACTTTTTTGTTAGCAAAGATAAGCTTTTGCAAGCTTTGTCTTATATTAATAGTGTTGTAGAAAAGCGTCATAGTATTGTTGTATTGTCATGTGTAAGAATAGAGGCAAAAGATCATCAGATTAATTTAACATCTACAGATCTTGATATTTCAATAATTGCATCTATTTCTGCTCATATAAATGAAAATGGTGTTGTTGTGGTTTCTGCACAACTTCTTTATGATATTGTGAAAAAATTGCCAAATGATATTGAAATTAAGTTTGTTATTGGTAAGGATGGAAGACTGGTTATAGAATGTGGTCGTACAGAATTTTTTCTTCCTGTAGTTGATATAGAAAAATTTCCTATTATTGAAAATAATGAGTTACAAAATAAGTTTACTTTACAAGTATCTGAATTAGTAAATCTATTTGGTAAAACTAAATTTGCAATTTCTGTTGAGGAGAGTAGATTTAATTTAAATGGAGTGTACGTTCATACAGCTGATAATATTTTATGTTGTGCTGCTACAGATGGTCACAGGTTATCATTGGCTAAGTTAAGTAAATCTCAGAATATGTTATCAAATTTTGGCATTATAGTACCTAAAAAAACAGTTAATGAAATTTTAAAAATAGTGAGTCATGGCAGTAATAATGATTTAATATCAGTCAGTTTATCAGATCGAAAGATATGTTTTGAATATCAAGAATATATTTTAATATCTAAAGTGATAGATGGTACTTTTCCAGATTATAATGCTATTATCCCTAAATCGCATAATAAGAGTGTGTTAATTGAATCTGAAGTGTTATCAAATGCAATAGATAGAGTATCTGTTGTAGTTTTTGATAAGGTAAAAGTAATAAAGTTACGGTTTGTTGATAATAAGCTTATATTAAGTGCTGCTTCTTCAGATCAAGGTGATGCTAGAGAAGAATTAGAGGTTGATTACTCTGGAGAAGATATGACTATTGGTTTAAATGCAAGGTATTTAATGGAGGCACTATATTGTGTTAAAGGAAAATGTATTTTGTCATTTTATGATGCTGGTACATCTGTTTTAATGCAAGAGCAAGAAAATATAGATGACTTTACTTATATTATTATGCCTATGAGGATATAATAATACTACATGCTGTGTGTTAAAGTTTAAAAAAATTAGTGTATTCTTGTTATTGAAAGTAGAAAAGACAATATACTTGAATTTTTAACTTAATAAAAACACTAGTTACTAGAAGAAACTGAAGGGGATCCTTCTACTGCACTTGATGTAGGTTTGTTATTTTTGTTAAGTACTTCAGATATTGAAGATTTTAGTACCTTAATCTCAACACCTTCTGATATCTCAACAAGAAAATGTCCATTTGTTGCATCAACTTTTGTAACTGAACCTAAAATGCTACTAGAAATAATAACTTTATCTCCTTTTTTTATACTATCTAACAGTTTATTGTGCTCTTTAATTTTTTTTTGTTGAGGACGAATAATAAAAAAGTAAAAAACAAAAAAGATCAGTACTAAAGGAACTAAACCTGCAATTGAACTACCTACCCCCGAAGCAGGTGCTGTTGTTGTTGCTGCTGCAAAAACTTCAGAAATAAGTGACATTTTTAATACCAATGGACCGATGAGTGGACCTACTTTATCAAGAATAGTATTGATTGTCAACACAGATTTTATAGAAGAGTATGATGGATTTATTAATATTAAGATATAAATTTTATTTTGCTAAAATTTTATAATATCTAAATTGTATTTAAATTATTATGAAAAGTTAGTATAATTTTTTTCTTGAAACTAAGTAGTAACGTTGTAGTGCTTTATAAGCCATGTACTTAAATTATAATTTATGAGAGATATAAATTTCTCATATTTTGTGATAGTTGTTAATTACATAATGCAATGAAAGATTGGTACAAACTGTAACAGATAGTTTTGGCTTGAATTGGATATTAATTTTAGGATATATGTGTTTTGGTGTAACACTGAGTAAAATACATATTGTGATACGATCTTGTAGTTTTTGTAATTTGTAAAATTATTGATAGATATTTCTCTTATTGGAAATTAAATGTTCAACAATTTGAAAACTATGTACTGGATTGTGATTATTATAATATGTTAAATATTTTTAATTATGTTTATAGATTTTTAATAAGTTAAAGAATTGATAGAGGTCATAACATGTTGGTTTTTGACTTTATGTATTTACTATGACAGTAAAGTTAAACTGGTTAAATAATTACAGATGAACTTATTTATCTGTTTTATTTGAGATTACATGTTATATTTTGATAATTAAAAAGCTATTTACTGAATTATCAATAATTAAAATACTTATGCTTTATAATTTTGTTTGTAAATTGTTTGATAGAAGTGTATAACAGGTGATTTTTTCACTTAAATTAATAATCAATGTTTTAGTGTATTGAATATAATAATAAAGTTAGATGCGTTACTGGTTGATAGTTTCTGTCAATAATAAGATTATTGATAAGTGGCTTTTTAATCTGTCTGATATTTATCTGAATATCGTAATGCCTTAGTAATTTGGACTGCATTGATTACGCTGTAATTTTTAACATTAAAAGTATAAATTTATCATGTTATTTCTCTATGATACTACTAGATAAAGTGGTTGATAAAAATAGAATACGGATATCACTTTTAAAAGTTAAACATGAATCCCTAGAAACTTGAATATGTAAACTTAAGTTGTAGTAGTATGAAAATACTACAGTGCACATGACCCTATATCGTACCTGTAGATTCCATCTGGCCAATCTAATAAATCCAGTGCAGCATATGCTTGATGTTTTGCACTAGCTAAATTTTCACCTTGTGCTACAACGTTTATCACTCTACCGGCATCTGATACCCAGTTATTACCTTCTCTTCTTGTACCTGCATGTAAAAGTTGAATGTTAGGTAGCTTTTCAATGTTCTCTATTCCATTGATTATAGAATTCTTCTTATATTCTCCTGGATATCCACGACTTGCTACTACAACACACAAGGCAGCTTTTTTGCTTAATTCTACTGACTCATTTCCTAATTTACCTTTAGCTGTCAGTGATAGAAGCTTTAGAAAATCAGAATTTAGTCTTGGTAGTATTGATTGTGTTTCAGGATCACCGAATCGTACATTGTACTCAAGTAACTTTGGTTCATTTTTTTTGATTATAATACCAGCAAATAACAACCCCCTGAATTGTATATTCATGTTAAACATTGCTTTAATAGTTGGATATATTATCTTCTGAATTATTATATGTTCCATTTCTTGTGTGATGATATTTGGTTTAGAATATGAACCCATACCACCAGTGTTAGGCCCTTTGTTATTATCTCCTATAGTTTTATAATCCTGTGCTACTCCAAGTATAACTGGATTAGATCCATCAACTAATGTAAAGAAACTGATTTCCTTTCCTTCGAGAAATTCTTCAATGATTATTGCATATCCAGCTTCTCCAAACTTGTGATGAACTAACATTGCGTCTACAGCATTATATGCTTCTTCATGTGTATGACATATTATTGTGCCCTTACCTTGTGCCAATCCGTCTGCCTTGACAACTAAAGGTAGCTTATGTTTATCAATGAACTTGTAAGCTGGTCCTGCGTCGACAAAGTATCCGTATTTTGCTGTAGGAATACCATATCTCATGCACAATTCTTTTGTGAATCCTTTTGAAGATTCAAGACGAGCTGCTGCTTTAGAAGGTCCAAAAACTAATATGCCTTCTTCTGTTAATGTATCTGATAACCCATTCATTAGTGGAGCTTCAGGCCCAATAACTACTAACTCAATCTTTTCTTTTTTGCATACTTGAATTACATCTATGGTATTATTGATATCTATGTCTATTATATCTGCTAATCCAGCCATCCCTTGACGTCCTGGTGCAATGAACAATTTATTTAGCAATGGAGATTTTCGAATGTGGTGCAACATTGAATGTTCACGTCCACCAGAACCAATTACCAATACATTCATTTAGTGTGCTTCACTTAATTACTTGCTATGCATTCTAGTATCAATATAATAGTTGTCAATAGTTATATGCTTCGTATATAATAGGTCTATTGTACATTCGTAAAAATTGCTTGTCTGGGATACATCTTTATGTTTCAATAGGGTATTTTATATTACAAGCTTATATTTACAGGCGATAAAATATGAATCACTCTAAAGTTATTAGAAATACTATTTGTTTATTATGCTGTTGTATTTTTATGCTAGGTTGCTCTCTTGTCAAAAAAGATATAAAGTTTGTTGAAGAACGGACAGCAGATGAAATGTATGAAAGTGCATTGAAAAAGTCTGGTATTAAAGATTATAAAAGTGCAGTAAAAGATTTAGAAGAAATAGATAATCTTTATCCGTTTTCTCCTGTAGCAATTAAAGCACGTCTTATGATGTCATTTTTGAATTATGAACTTGGTGATTATTCTCGTGCTGAAATTTATGCGGATGATTATATTCAGCTTTATCCTGATAGTAAAGATATAGATTTTGCTTATTATTTAAGGATAATGGCAAATTATATGCAGATTAGTGATATAGATCGTGATCAGAGTAGTGTGAATAAGGTTTTAGAATTATTAGATGAATTTGTGCGTCTCTTTCCTAATTCGATATATCTAGAAGAAGTTATGAAAAGATTAGATCTAGTTCATCAGCATATTGCTGCTAAGGAATTTTCAATAGGTAAGTTTTATTTGCAGCGTGGTGAATATGTTGCTGCTATTAAAAGGTTTAGTACAATATTGAATAAATATGAAGATACAAAGTATTATTCAGAGAGCCTGTATAGGATTGCTGAAGCATATTTAGCTTTAGGGGATGTTACTGCTTATGCAAAGTATATGTCTTTGTTAAAAGAATGTTGTATTAATACTGGATGGTATAAAGAACCAAATTTAGTAACTGGTAGTAAATAAGACTATATTGTAAAAACCTTGTTATTGTGTACATACTTTTAAAAGTGCTTTATGTATGTGATAGGTTTGTTTGATCTAAAGTATTATAATATTTTATCTTAACTAGTAACACTTATCCTTTATGTGTAGCTTAAATTGAAAATCATCTTTTACATTTCTGTAAATCACTCTTATATAATCAACTAATTTACAAACACAAATTAAGTGTCTTATTTTGATGACTACAATCCAGTATACAGCTTTTAAATAGTCGAAATGTGAAATACAGTCTTCATCAGATAAATAAATTCGCCAATTCATGGAAGCGTTAGCTTTTACCAAGCAATTTTACTGTTATAGGAAACATGTATATATATTACAAAAGCACTAAATGTTTTAAAATCAAAAACCAAATGTGTTATGGTTTACATTAATTCTTCTCTTTATAATCCAATCCACAAACATCATCAAAAATGTGAATATTTAACTTAATAAATAGCTTTTACTATGGAAAAAAGTTGGTTATATAAGGTACAATGTTTATTGTAATTTGAAAATATAAGCATGTGTAAATATTTAAACTGATGTTAAATCATATTTTTTGTTTTATATTGATATTTTTGAAATGTAGTTTTCTTAGAAATACTTTGTGAGAATAAAGTTTGTAGGTTCTTAACAGCCATAATACTGTGTTAAGTTTTATCAAATGTTTGATCAATGTATTGTGGTTTATATTTATAATGAAATTTAAAAGATATAAAAAAGTGTAAATCTTTAAAGTGATATGAGAGTGTGTTGCTTGCTTTATTCTTATGTTTTTTTGAAATGTAGTTTTTTAAAAATGCTTTTGAAAGTAAAATTTGAAGATTTTAGAAGCCATTGTGTTATGTCTTGTCTAATAATACTATATTGTGATTTTGTATCTTCTATATAGTAATGTTTGAAAATTATAATCAATCACAATATGGTATTTAGTATTGTACTTACTTGTGTTGTTATGCAAAACTGAATGGTAATGTAAACTTTGTAAGAGTAGAATTCTATAATGTAGTATATTTATTCTGGATGTAATACTACTTGTTTCTGGGCTTAATAGTTTTGAATGGTTGGCTGATGTGTTAAAAATATTAGAAACTGGCAAGAATAATGCATATAAATAAAATAAAAAGATAGGCAACAGAGTAGGTAAACATTGCCTTATATTTATAGTAATTACTTGAAGTAAAGACTTTAAAAGCGTGAAATAAAAATGTTATGCCAAGTGGTATAGCACAAATTTCATATAGTAAGTAATCCTTTAAAAATAGTCCAGGTAGTAGTGTTATTATGAAGAGTACAATACTGTATACTAATATGTGAACTTTAGTAACAAAGATACCATGTGTTACTGGTAACATTGGTATTTTGGCTTTTTCATATTCTTGGTAGTTTAATAGAGATAGTGCCCAAAAGTGTGGTGGAGTCCACATAAATATGATAAGAAATAATATCAAACTTTCTATAGAAATAGAACTAGTGACAGAAGTCCACCCAATAATTGGTGGAATTGCTCCTGCAATGCCTCCTATGACTATGTTTTGTGGAGTTCTTCTTTTTAGATACATTGTGTATGCGAAAGAATAAAATCCTATACTAATTGCTAATAATATTCCTGATATGTAATTAACAGAAATCATCATTACTGTTACAGATATAACAGATAATACCAACCCCAATTCAATTGCACTGGATTTTGAAATTTTTCCGGCAGGTATAGGTCTATTTTTGGTTCGTGTCATTAATGCGTCTATATCACTATCGTACCACATGTTTATTGCACCTGCTGCACCAGACCCTAGTGCTATGCATAATGTACTAATAATAGCAATGAAGGGATGAATACTTCCTGGTGCAATTATCATGCCTGTAATTCCTGTAAGAACTACTAAATACATAATTTTTGGTTTGAGTAGATTCCAATAATCTAGTATACTATTTACTACCTGTGGCTTAATAGTTTCACATTTAGAATTCATGTTCAATCAACCTTTGGTATTTCTTCAAATGTATGAAAAGGTGCTGGTGATGGAACTGTCCATTCTAATGTATCTCCTCCCCATGGATTACTAGGGCATTTCTTACCACTTCTTAATGTTGAAATAACTATATAGACAAAAAATAAGGCTGAAATAAATGATAAAACTGCTCCTGCTGATGATATGTAATTCCATGGAATAAAAGCATCTGGATAATCCGGAATACGTCTTGGCATACCTGCTATTCCTAAAAAGTGCTGAGGTAAAAAAGTAATATTAGTTGCAATGAAAGTTAACCAGAAATGTATTTTTCCTAGGCATTCATTGTATTGTTTGCCAGATATTTTCCCTATCCAATAGTAAAAGGCTCCAAAAGCAGCGAATAATGCAGCAATTGACATTACGTAGTGAAAATGTCCAACTACGTAATATGTGTCATGTAATGCTTTGTCAATACCTCCATGTGAAATTACAATACCAGTCACTCCACCTATTACGAATACAAAGATAAAGCCAATTGAAAATAACATTGGAGTTTTAAATTCTATTTGTCCTCCCCACATAGTTGCAATCCAACTGAATACTTTAACTCCTGTTAGTACACCTATTAACATGGTAGTAACACTGAAGTATGTCATAATTTCTGCATTTAACCCTACAGTAAACATATGATGTGCCCATACTACTGCGCCTACGACTGCGATACCAACTAGTGCTAGTACCATACCTAAGTATCCAAAGACTGCTTTATGGGAAAAAGTAGAAACGATTTGGCTTATTATCCCAAAAGCAGGAAATATTATTACGTATACTTCAGGATGTCCAAAAAACCAAAATAAGTGTTGGAATAATAAAGGATCACCACCACCAGAAGGATCAAAAAAGCTAGTCCCAAAGTTTCTATCTGTTAATAGCATTGTTACAGCCCCTCCTAGTACTGGGATTGTCACTATTAACATGAAAGATGTTAGTAAAATTGTCCAGACGAATAATGGCATTTTTAGTAATGTCATGCCATGAGCTCTCATATTAAATATTGTCACAATGAAATTTATTGATCCAACAATTGATGAAGCTCCAGCAACATGTATAGCGAATATTGCTATGTCAACAGAAGCACTTGGATGAGATCCTATATAGGATAGTGGTGGATATAATGTCCATCCTGTACCTGCTCCTTCACCTATTAGTACAGATGTACATAATAAAACCAATGACGCAACTAATAACCAGAAACTTACATTATTAAGACGAGGAAACGCCATATCTGGTGCTCCTATAAGCAATGGTACAAACCAGTTACCAAAACCTCCAGTTAAAGCTGGCATTATCATAAAGAACACCATAATTAATGCATGTCCTGTCACTATAACATTATAAAGTTGATAATTATCATGTAGTACATTGATATGTGCAAGTTGTAACCTTAGTACAAGGGATAACGCTCCTCCTACAAGACCACCAATAATAGAAAAAATTATATATAGTGTACCTATATCTTTATGATTTGTTGAAAACAACCAACGTTTTATTCCTTTTGGTGTATGTTCGCTACTCATGCATGCCTCTATAAATCAAGTGTCTTTTTTTGTATCCATTCATCAAATTGTTCTTTCTCAACAGCAACTATTACTATTGGCATGAATCCATGTAATCTTCCACAAAGTTCTGAACACTGTCCATAGTATACTCCTGGAGTTTTTATATTAAACCATGCTTCATTTAATCTGCCTGGAACTGCATCAATTTTTACACCTAGTGCTGGCACTGCCCAACTATGTATTACGTCTGCGCTTGTGACTTGTAGTAAGATGTTTGTGTTTATAGGTACTACTACTCTGTTATCTACTTCAAGGAATCGTAAATCATTATCTTCTAAACTGTCTGTTGCTTTCATGTAGCTATCAAAAGCAAAATTTTTATAATCTGGATATGAATATCCCCAATACCATTGGTACCCAATTGCTTTTAATGTCATTTCTACTTTAGGAATTTGTTGTTCATGTCTAATCAATTTGACATTACTTATGGTTAGAAAGCCTACAATTATTAAAGGAATCAATGTCCATAGTATTTCTAGTACTGTATTATGAGAATTTTTAGTGTTGAATACAATTTTATCTTCTGGTTTTTTTCTGAACTTTATAAGTACATATAACGTTATGGAGAAGACAACTACCACAACTATTGACATAACAAGCATAACAAAATTATGTGACTTTATGATAGACTCCATTATTTCTGTTGCTGGGGTCTGAAAACCCATTTGCCATTTTACTGGTGCTGCAAATGCGCTAAAGGAACTAAACATGTATAAAAAAAAAGTTAGAAGTCTTAACATAAATGCTACACTATTAATCATTTATCTTTATCATTTTGACTGTTAAAATGCAATAACTTTATACTACTTTTTAATAAGTATAAACTTGTAATATTAATTATAACTAAAAACTGTAGCACTTATAAAGCTATCTATAATTTAGCGTTATCTTTAATAACAAAACTGATTTTCAATTTTGTAAGAAATTATTGTAATTTAACGAAATCTTTAACTTTTATATAAAATTGTCAGTTAAAAAATGTGATACAAGATTTACTATTATGTAATTTTTTTATACTCAAAGGTTAATTTATTATTAAGTTAGATATTAAAAAATTTTGATAAAGTTATTGAGTAAAATCTTGAATGAATTGTAGTCACTTAAAAATGTACTTAAGAAATAGTCTTTATTTTTTAACATAGGAAGTTATATAGTAACAAAAGTTCTTAATGTATAGTGAGCCTTAAAACTTTAAACATGTATTACTTAAATTTTATGATTTTTAAGTTAGGTTACTTAACATGTAAATTTGAACTAAAAAACAGAATCTAACTTATTGTGTATAAATTTGATTCTGTACTGTCAAGTTCAAAAGCAGAATGTAAGGCTACTGTAGCAAGTTGACTGTCTTTTCTGTATATTAATACACTAATTTTTATTTCTGAAGTAGTGACTGCTAATATTTTTATATTATTTGATGTTAGTGTATCAAACATTTTATAAGCTATTCCAGAGTGGGAAATCATGCCTACACCAATAATAGAAACTTTTGCGACTTCAGAATTGATGATTAAATCTTGATACATGAGTTCAGATTGAATTTCTGTTAAGAATTTTTTTGTTGTTGGTAAATCTTCTTCTGAAATTGTGAAAGTAATATCATTGGCGTTGTTGTCATTCATGTTTTGAATTATCATGTCAACATTGATATTTTTTTCTGCTATTGCATTAAATACTGTAGTAATACCAGATAGTGTTTTTACTTGTTTTAACGTAATACTTGCTGTTTTGTTATTACATGTGACACCAGTAATAAGTTGACTTTCCATATGAGATTCTCCTTTTTTGCATAACATTGTTCCCTTTCCAGGATTAAAAGTAGATAGTATGCACAATTTTATGTTATATTTCATTGCTATTTCTACTGAGCGTACTTGTAACACTTTAGCTCCGAGAGAAGACATCTCTATCATTTCATCATATGTGATGTAATCTAACTTATGTGCTTTTGGTACTAAATTAGGGTCTGCTGTATATATTCCATCAACGTCTGTGTAGATATAGCATAGGTCGACTCCTAATGCTACTGCGATTGCTACAGCTGATGTGTCAGAACCACCTCTACCTAATGTTGTTACTCTATTGTTTTTATGCATTCCTTGAAATCCAGCAACGATGGCAACATCATTGTTAGCTAGTGAGTCCTGCAATGAATTTACATTAATATCTATGATCCTTGCTTTAGTGTGATCTTCGGTTGTTACTATAGGTAATTGCCATCCTAGCCATGATTGTGCATTAATGCCTACTTTTTGCAAGGCTAATGATAATAGGCCACATGATATTTGTTCTCCTGAAGAGATAATTAAATCGTATTCCGAACGTTCAGATGGGGATTTTACATCAGAAATTTGTTTAATTTGTGAAATGATATTATCAGTAAATTTTCCCATAGCTGATACTATTACAACTACTTTATAATTATTGTTAATATCTTGTTTTATGATTTCTACGACTTTGTTAATACATTTTATATCCTGTAAAGAAGTTCCTCCAAATTTTTTGACTAAAATCCTTTCCATTATTGTGTGATAGAAATATATGAATATTAAATAATAAGTTATTTTTTATGTTTTGCAAAGTTGTATGTAAAAACAGTGAATATTTGAATTGTAAAATTAGTAATTTTCAGTAATGTTTCTAGTGGGTTCTATATTAATTATCAGAAAGTATAGCTTATATTGTAAATATTACTATTTGAATAATTAACAGATAAAAAGTGTTCAAGCTGTAATTGGTTAATATTAGTTAATCGCTCTGTTGGTGTTAACATATGTTTTTTCTTTGTGAGTTTTTATGTAGTTTGCATAATTAGATTATTTGGTCATTAAAAAATATAGCAAAATTGTTAAATAGATAGGATTTTGCTATTAAGTTTTTTTAACAGTAAGTTATAGATGTTCAATATATTGTTATTACTTATATCTGTTGTCTGATGAATTTATGTGATTTGTGTTGGATTATACATTAGTTTTATCTTTTTGATTGAGTACATTTTTATATAGTTAACATATTATATTTCATGTAATCATAAAGTTTTTATGAGTGTAATTTTAAGATAAACAAATATATTTGTGAATATTGAATTAGTATAACTGAAATTGTATGGTAGAGTATTAATTATAGAAGTAACAATAATATTAACTTATGAATAACATATATATTACCACTCCAATTTATTATGTTAATGATGTTCCACATATAGGCCATGTTTATACAACTTTAATATCTGATATTATTGCAAGGTTTATGCGTCTTGATGGGTATAATGTAAAGTTTGTAACTGGAACAGATGAGCATGGGCAAAAAGTAGAAAAAGCAGCTCAAGAACGTAATATATCATTGCTAGAATTTACTAATGGTACAAGTGCTGTTTTTAGACAGTTAGCTGATGTTATGAACTATAGTTACAATGATTTTGTTCGTACAACGGAAATGAGACATAAAAAAGCTGTAACGGCGTTATGGACCAGTTTATGTGATAATGACATGGTGTATTTGGGTAGTTATTCTGGGTGGTATTCAGTTAGAGATGAGGCATTCTACCAAGAAAAAGAATTAATTGATGGTAAAGCTCCTACAGGTGCTGAAGTTGAATGGATAGAGGAACCTAGTTATTTTTTTCGATTATCAGATTTTCAAGAAAAATTATTAACTTTTTATGAAGAACATCCTGACTTTATTATTCCTAAGTACCGATATAATGAAGTAATATCATTTGTAAAATCAGGATTGAAAGATCTTTCTGTATCAAGAAAAAATGTTGTGTGGGGAATAAAAGTACCAAATGATGATGAACATGTGATTTACGTGTGGGTTGATGCTTTAGCAAATTATTTGACAGTGTTAGGGTTTCCTGATGTAAAGTCTAAAGATTATCAAACTTATTGGGGGAATGACAATAGTACTGTATTACATGTTGTTGGAAAGGATATATTAAGATTCCATGCTGTATATTGGCCTGCTATTTTAATGGCAGCTGGATTGCCCTTACCTAAAAAAATCTTAGCTCATGGTTGGTGGACTAATGAGGGACAAAAGATATCTAAATCACTTGGTAATATTATAAAACCTTTTGATTTAGTTGAAGAATTTGGAGTTGATCAATTGAGATATTTTTTAATTAAAGAAATGCCAATAGGGAATGATGGGGATTTTAAAAGGAGTAGTTTTATTAAGTGTATAAATTCTGATTTGGCAAATAATATAGGGAATTTGGTACAGAGAACTGTTTCACTATTGTATAAAGAGTGTGAAGGGAAAGTACCGTTAGTCAATAATTCTCTGTTAAGAAATGAAGAAGTTTTACCAGATTATCAAGAGATTCTTGAAAAAGCGAGGGGTTGTATAAAGTATTATAATCTCAATGGGCTGATACACATTATAGAACAATTATCTTCTATGGCTAATGAATATATTACAGCTAGAGTTCCATGGAAATTGTCTAAAAGTGATCGTGAAATTATGAAAGCAGTGTTGTATAAGTTGCTTGAATATATCAGATGTATAGGATTATTGCTGCAACCTGTAATACCTGAGTTGTCGTCTAAAATGTTAGATCAAATTAATTTGCCAAGATGCAACCGTGATTTTAGCAAATTTTCTATACCTATAAGTATGGGTGAAATTTTGCCAAAACCAGAGCCTATTTTTGCGAAAATAGTGTAAATGATTAGTTGATTAAGTTATATTGGCAGGTGTGAGTAAGTAATATTACTCCTAGTACAATATCAGTAAAAGAGTTTTATACGTGACATGACTTTACTTGATTTAAAAATATTTTGACTTATTAGTTCTCAGATGGTTGTTGAATTTGAAACACCATGTGATTCAGTGTAATAGAATAAGAGATGTAAAAAAAGTTAATTAAGTTGTAAATGTTAATAGAATAAGTAATGTTATTACCATTGCATATATAAGTGATATCAAACTTGTGCATGAAATGATTTTGCTTTGTTTAAACATATGTTGACTGTAAATGATTGTTAGATTTGTAATCCACATGTGATCTAATGTATAGAATAAGATGTGTCAGAAAATTGATTAACTTATAGGTATGAAAAACAAGTAATGTTATTACTATGCAAATATTAAGTAGTATCAAATTTAGATATGAAATGACTTTGCTATGTTTAAACAGAATGTTGACTGATGCATTTTAAAATGCTTACTTAGCATATAGTATAGCATTGTATAAGATAAAGTGTGTAAAATAATGTAAGTATGAGTAAAGAAGCAATGTTAGTACTAGTGCGGATATAAATGATAAAAAAGTTTTATCATAAAATAACTTTGCTTTGTTTAAATATATCTTAGCTTGTTGGATTTATTGTCTTGTGTAATGTTATACATAAAATAAAAAATTTGTGAAAAATTTTATGATAGTGGATATTAAGTTGGCAATTGATAGTATTACGTTATCTATTATATAAAGAATGTAATAATTAAGTCGTTGTGTAAGTTTATATTAATGGTGTTGTGGTCAAGCATTATTAAGTTCAAATAGGTATACTTTTATTGAATGATATGTAAAGTGAATTGTGATGTGAAATTAGTTCATTTTTTCCTGTTTGGGTATAATGTTATGTATTAAGTGGTAAATTATTTTATTCAATCAAAACCATGATTTAACATGTAAGAGGTCTTAATGTTGATTATTTTTACAAGTTGTGTGAAAAACATACAAGTATTGAAATTCAAGTATTGGTAGGTTTTTTATTCTTTAATGCTATTTATAATGTTTAAATTGACTTGATATGACATAATGTAAGTCTCATATAGTTAAAAATTCTGAACTTTTATTAAATAAATATGTGAAAAACTTTTGTATTAAAACAATGAGATTTTTAAATAATATATCATGGAATTACTTAAAGTTGCTATAGTCTTTGAGTAATTTCTTTCTTATATCAAAGCTTGTTTATGATGATTCTGATAAGATTGAAATGATGTTTGCATTGTATAATCAAAAATCCTAAAACCTCTGATGTTTAGTTTATTAGATAAGTTGTAAAGTGCTTTTATGTAAGGTTAGTTATATGTTTTTGAAACTTATTGGATTTATATGTTATTTTGTGTAAATTGCGTGTGTAGTGAAGTTTATTTTAATGATAAGTTGGCATTATATTGACATTGTAAAGTAAGAATTTTAAAAATTAAAGTAGTTGTACTTTGATTGATTAGGTGTGGTCTGTAAGGCTGCATATGATAAACTGATTGGATCTGTATCTTGTCTTTAGTAAATTTCTTGCGATGCGAAAGTTTATTTTGATGCTTACTATTGAAGACATTATGTTTGTATTTTGTAATTAAACATTCTAAAAATTAAAACTGCTGTACTTTTTTAGAAATTGAATAGTAGAGTGCTTTGATGTCAGTATTTGTTTTGTTAGATTATGTATAATGGAACTTATGAAGCTATATTTAAGTAAATTTTTCCACATGTAAAGTCTATTTTAATGCTGCTATATTGAAAATGTTTGCATTGCATAGCCAATGGGGAAGTAGGAAAAATTGTGATATTGGTGATTATATCTTTAAAGCTGTATATAGTGTAACTATGCCAAAGCATAAATTGTTATATTTGATTTCTACAAAGTTAGAATTTTGTATTTCTTGTGCAAAGTCTTCCTGATATGGAAATTCACTTATACTGTCCACTAAATATTGATATGAAGCTTTATCTTTTGCTACCAGCTGTCCTATATTAGGAATGATGCTGAATGAATAAAAGTTATAAAATTTATGAAGAGGATGACTTTCTTTTAGTGGTGAGAATTCTAAGCATATAAATTTTCCTCCTTGTTTAAGAACTCTATATGCTTCATTGAGTGCAAGTTGTCTGTTAGAGACGTTACGAATACCGAAAGAAATTGTATAATAGTCAAAACTGTTGTCTGAAAATGGAAGCTGTTCTGCATTGCCACATACCCATTTAAGATTTAATGCATTTGCATTAATGGCGTTGTCTCTACCATGACGTAACATTTTAGGATTGATATCACATACTATTATATCTACATTATTTTGTGTTTTTTTTGTTACCTTTATTGCAATGTCTCCAGTGCCACATGCAACATCAAGTAAACGTCCACTAGTGATACCCTGGATAGCTTTGTTTTTCCATAGTCTGTGAAGACCAAAGCTCATTATATCATTCATTAAGTCATATCTAGATGCAACTGAAGTAAATACTTGATTAACGAACTTTGATCTTTCTTCCATGGTTATAATATAAATTTTGATAAGTCTAATTGCTTTGAAATATCTTCTAATTTTTGCTTTACATATTCACTATCAATAACATATGTTTTACCGCTGTTCTCTGTTGCGGTGTAGCTGATATCTTCCATTAGTTTTTCTAAAATAGTGTGTAACCTACGTGCACCAATATTTTCAACTTCTCTATTAACTGTAGATGCTATTTCAGCTATGGTGCATACTCCTTCATCAGTAAAATCAATGGTAATATTTTCTGTTTTCATTAATGCACAGTATTGCTTTAATAAGCTTGACTCTGGTTCAGTTAATATACGTACTAGATCATCTTTACTGAGAGGTTTAAGTTCTACTCTTATAGGAAGACGTCCTTGCAATTCAGGTAATAAATCAGAAGGTTTAGCTAAGTGAAATGCTCCAGATGCTATGAACAAAATATGGTCAGTTGTTATAGTCCCATATTTGGTTGTTACACTTGTTCCCTCAAGTAATGGTAAAAGATCTCTTTGTACACCTTCTCTGTTCACTTCTCCTCTAATTTCTGTACGGGCTGCAATTTTATCTATTTCATCTAAGAATACAATACCATCATTACTTGCTAGTTGAAGTGCTTCTTTTATGATCTTATCTTCATCCATCAACTTTTCGCTTTCTTCATTAATAAGCAATTCTCTTGCTTCTTTAACAGTAACTTTAATGGTTTTGAGTTGTTTGTTATTGCCTAGCATCTTGTGTACAATCTCATTAATATTCATAATCCCAACTTGATTACCAGGAATATTAGGAATATCAATAGGAGGCATTGTATTTTTACTCTCCTTTATAGAAATTGAAATTTCAGAATCTTCAAACTCTCCGTTTCTTAACTTTTCTTGAAAGATAGTTTTCGTTTCTTCACTTGCATCAGGTCCTATCAATGCATCAAGAATCATACTTTCTGATAAAGCTTTTGCTTTTTTCTCTACAATTTTACGGAATTTTTCTTTTACAAGATTAATAGCCACATCAACTAAGTCACGTATAATGGAATCTACATCTCTACCTACATATCCTATTTCAGTGAATTTTGTAGCTTCTACTTTTATAAATGGGGCTTTTGCAAGCTTTGCTAGTCTACGTGCTATTTCTGTTTTACCAATACCTGTATGTCCTATCATGAGAATGTTTTTAGGAATAATCTCCTCTCTTAATGGTTCAGGTACTCTATTACGACGCCAACGGTTTCTTAAAGCAATGGCGACAGCACGTTTTGCATCTGCTTGTCCTATGATGAACCTGTCTAATGCTTGTGTAATTTGTTGAGGAGTTAATTCTTGAGTGTTATATGAATCATCTGAAGTTGTTTCATCTTCAGTGGCTGTTACACTAATAATATTTTTACTTTTTGTGGCACAAGTCTGATTGTGATCTTGATTGTCATGAGTATTATCTGATGTAGTTGTTGTATTGCTTTCTAGATCATCATTTAATTTTAGTTTAACAAACATTTTAATCCTCTATTTTTTCAATAATAATGTTGTTGTTTGTATAAATACATATTTCAGAAGCTATTCTCATTGCAGTAGTAATTGTGTATTCTAGAGTCATGTTTTGAGAAAACCGCTCATTGGTCTCACATAAAGCTTTTGCTGCTGCTAAAGCATAATTACCTCCTGATCCAATAGCTGCTATTCCATTTTCTGGTTCTAAAACATCTCCATTACCTGATATTATTAGTGATATAGATTTATCTGCTACAATCATCATTGCTTCTAGTCTACGCAGATATTTGTCCATTCTCCAATCTTTTGCTAATTCTACGCATGCACGAAGTAGCTGTCCAGGGTGTTTTTCCAATTTACTTTCTAATCTTTCAAAAAGTGTGAAGGCGTCTGCTGTTGCACCAGCAAACCCTGTAATTACTGTATCATTAGCTAAACGTTTTATCTTTTTTGCTGAATTTTTTATTACAGTCTGTCCTAAAGATACTTGGCCATCTCCTGCAATTATTACTTGGTTACCTCTACGAATACACAAAATAGTCGTTCCATACATCTGACTAGGATCTTTATGCTCCATTATTTAAACTCCTACTTATACTTAAATACTGCAATTTTTTGTTAATATGCATGGCTTTATCTATATCACTTAGAAAATAAATGTAAATTATTAAATACTTGATTATAATTTTATGTTGCCCTGAATGTATACTTTAAAAAATAAAATTAATTGCTGTAATTGCCTATTAAATTGATCCTCCTTGTTATACAAAATGCCACATTAGTAGTTATTAATTAATAATAGTTGATAAATTATGCGATATTATTTTAACAATTCTCTATATTTAAGCAAAATAATAAATCTCTGACAAATAGTAATTTCAATTAATGTTTTTTTAACATTATCTAGTATTAGCTGTTATGATTTGATCAAATATTAAATGTTGTAGTATTTTTTTATTAGACTTTTTGAATTTTATATATATAAAATACTTATTGCCATTGTATTACACACCATAGTATATAATAATTGGTTGTTAAGTTTTTTATATAGCTCTTGAAATATATTTTGGTGTTGAGTTGTATGATAATATCTTTTAGTATTGTTAATTAGTTAATGAATAGCCTATGTAGTATTGTTCAAGTTAGTTTTGCTGAGAAAGCATTATGTGATATGTCAGAGATAAGTTCATAGCAAATATAGCAAATAAAATTAACAGTTGTTGCAGTTTAAGTAATTTATGTATTGTCAAAATAAAAAAATATGCTAATTTAGCAGATGTGTCACCATATGCACAAGATTTACTATGTAAATACTTGGAGTAGTAAGTTTGCCGTTATTGATCAATTTGTTTCAAGTACTATATTTATAGCGTTGAAGGTATATTTGTTTGCAAGGCTTGTATAAATACTTGAGCATTGGTACCCTAGCATTTTAGTGTAAAGAGAGTTTTTATGTCAGAATCAGAAGATGTTGTATTAGATAGAGAGGTGTTAACTCCGGAAGTATTAGAGAAACAAGAAGATAAATCAGAAGAAGTAGGAGATAAAGAAGAAGTAGAAGGGAGTGCACAAGTAGAAGCACAAGAAGTGAAAGTGTTGGATTTGAGTGAATTGAAAAAGAAAAGTATAGAAGATCTCTTGAAAATAGCAGAAGAACTTGGTGTTGTAAGTAATGGTAGAATGCTTAAACAGGAAATAATCTTTCACTTGATGAAAAAAGTTGTAAATGATGGAGGTGCAGCAATAGGAGGTGGAGTAGTAGAAATATTATCTGATGGATTTGGATTCTTAAGATCTCCAGAAGCGAATTATGCTGCAAGTGGAGATGATGTGTATATTTCTGCAGGTCAAATAAAAAAGTTTAATTTAAGAACTGGTGATATAGTAAGTGGAGAAATAAGAGCTCCTAGTGAAAAAGAAAGATATTTTACTTTAGTAAAAGCACATAGTATAAATTTTACAGATATGGGAAAATTGCAAAGATATGTACACTTTGATGATTTAATCCCATTGTACCCGGAAGAAAGAATACTCTTAGAAACTAATGATCCTGTTAGCTTGAGTAAAAAAGATATAAGTATGAGGGTAATAGATATAGTTGCTCCTTTGGGTAAAGGACAAAGAGCCCTTATAGTTGCTCCACCAAGAGCTGGAAAAACGATAATATTGCAACAAATAGCACATTCAATATCTGTCAATCACCCTGATATAGAGTTAATAGTTTTGTTAATAGGTGAAAGACCAGAAGAAGTTACAGATATGTGTAGATCTGTAAAAGGAGAAGTAGTTAGTTCAACATTTGATGAACCTGGATATAGACATGTACAACTTGCAGAAATTGTGATTGAAAAAGCAAAAAGAATGGTAGAACATAAGAAAAATGTTGTAATACTACTTGATTCAATTACAAGATTAGCAAGGGCATATAATTCAGTGATACCATCATCAGGTAAGGTATTGACTGGAGGTGTGGATTCTAATGCTTTACAAAGACCAAAAAGATTCTTTGGTGCAGCAAGAAATATAGAAAATGGAGGTTCGTTGACGATAATAGCAACTGCTCTAATAGAAACAGGGTCAAAAATGGATGAAGTGATATTTGAAGAATTTAAAGGTACAGGAAATTGTGAAATAATATTGGATAGAAAAATATCTGATAAAAGAGTATATCCAGCAATAGATATTTCAAAATCAGGTACAAGAAAAGAAGATATGTTAATAGATCATGTGTGTTTGAAAAAAGTGTGGTTGTTAAGAAGGTTATTATCATCAATGGGTTCTGTTGAAGCAATGGAATTTTTAAGAGATAAATTGTCTATAACTAAGGATAATAATGAGTTCTTTGATATGATGAATAGCTAAAAATTTGCTTAGTGTTCTGTTGATTGAGTGCTGTGTATTGTTGGATGATAAGTTGTAAGTATAGAAAACTTAGCTTTGTTTGTAAATTCATCTCATTGTCATGTTTTTGACTTATGATGTAACAATTATATAAGATTATTCAAATTTTTAGTGTTCTGTTTTTGCATATTAGATAATGGTGTATTTAATATGCTTTAATGTTAATTAGAATGTTTTGTTGATCTGAATGCTGTTGTACTATTAGATTTAAGTGTAAGACAATTTTTATATCTCAGTTTATTTTGTTTAGTAATATAAATAATATTGCTATTGTATGAAATTGCTTAAGTTTTAAGTAGTTTATTCTTAGATGTGAATTAATGAAAGATTAGTTAGTGCTTACATTAAGACAAATTGTTTATGTAGGAAAATACCTAATTAAAGGTATATTAAAATAAAAAAATATAATGAATGTGCAATTATTATTTATAAATTTATTTAATAATATTTATAGTTTCAAGCTAGTTATTTAAGTTTTTTAATGAAGTTAATAAAATTGATATTCAGCAAAGTATTTAAGTTAATATGTGTGGTTATAGTAGTGAAATCTATATTAGAAAAAGTGCTCAAGTTGATATGGATGATGATAAAAATAAAGT
The DNA here is from genome assembly GCF_000012565.1 of Ehrlichia canis str. Jake. Taxonomy (GTDB): domain Bacteria; phylum Pseudomonadota; class Alphaproteobacteria; order Rickettsiales; family Anaplasmataceae; genus Ehrlichia; species Ehrlichia canis. The sequence goes on along the minus strand of NC_007354.1, from coordinate 1,125,228 downwards.
TGAAATATTAAATATTTTTTAATTGTGATTGTATCTTTATTAGAGTAAGTATAGATCAAGAAATTGTATATTATATAAATAATTAGTTGTAAGTCTGATTAATATAAAAGCGATATTTTATGGAGATTTTGAGTAATATATTTGTATATAAGTTAGTTACTTAATATTAACATGCTGATTTATATATTATTTAGATACTATACCTAGATAATTTATTCTATGAAAGCTAATAAGTAGATTGATGTTAATAAATAGTTGGGTATAAGTGTAGATAAAATAGATATTTTATATATGTGAATACTATACTGTTGAATAATAAATTTATTATAGAACTTAGCTTTGTTTATAAATTTGTATACTGATACTTCTGAGTAATAGTGTAGCAATAGATGAAATGGTTTAGCTTTGATGTTTTTATATGTCAGTGGATGGTGTGTTTTATGTGTTGTTGTTAGGTAGGGTGTTTTGTTATCTTGTGTTGTTAAAAAATAAATAGCTGACTAAAAATTTGTTTAGAATATTTGTGTGAGTACTGTGCTTATATATGATAAATTTGTAAATGGAATTAGCTTTGTTTATAAATTTGTATACTGATACTTCTGAGTAATGATGTGGCAATAGATGAAATTGTTCAACTTTGATGTTTTTGTATGTCAGTGGATGGTGTGTTTTATGTGTTGTTGTTAGGTAGAGTGTTTTGTTATTAACTTGTTTTGGGTTGTAAGTAACTAATAAAGTGTGTATTTCTCTAGAGTGTTTGTTTCCTTGATGCATGTTTTAGTTGATTTATATTGATAGGTTTAATTTTTTTCCTATATTACTCTGATTTAATGATTATGTACTATTTTGCTTTTGGTTTGTGTTCTCATATGATGTAAGTATAAGTTTTGTAGTTTTATATTAAAGAGATATGGAATGGTTACATATTTGGAAGATTTAAAAGTTATACCTTCAATATTTGTTTTGTTAATTAACCTAATAATGTATCTCTAGCTTCATTTAGTTTCTGTGCTAAATAAGGAGACCCACCCTTATCTGGGTGCATGGATTTCATTAGCTTATGATATGCTGTGTTGATCTGTTCTGGACTTGCATTTTTTTCTAATCCCAATATTTCAAGTGCTTCTGCTTTTGATAAGCTATTGCCTGTACTTCTTGTATTACTATACATGCTTGCTTCATTCATTACTTTATTAAAAGTAGAAGTCATAACTTCACTCATGTTTATTATGCTATTCCTTTTCAATATTAGAAATATAAACAATGCTAGAATTGGCAATACAAATATCACACCTATTATAGAGAATATTATTAAAAAGATAAACAACATATAAATGACTTGATTTAAACAAGGTATATCCATATTATACAAGTTAAAAGTATTTTTTTGCAAATGGTTTATTATGTTTATACAAATAGAGGAAACTCCGAATCCTAATACTTTAAAATTTATGCCAGGTGTTCCTGTCAATAATGGTAAGGTTAGTGAATTTGCTGATAATATAGCAGCTGAAAGTTCTCCTCTTGCAGCAGCATTATTCAAAGTTGAACATGTGAAAGGAGTGTTTTTTGGAGGTGATTTTGTATCGATAACAAAATCTGATGAGATTGAATGGGATGTTTTAAAGCCAGAAGTTTTGACTGTTATTATGGAGTTTCTCACACTTAATCCTGGTGATAGCACTGAAGATTTTAATGAAGAAGAAACAGATGAGTTTTTTGATGAAAAAGATGTAGAAATGGTTGATAAGATTAAAGAGTTAATAAATGATTATGTGAAACCAGCTGTTATGCAGGATGGTGGAGATATAAAATTTAAAGGATACAGTAATGGTATTGTGTTTGTAAAATTAAGGGGAGCATGTTCAGGGTGTCCTAGTGCTTCAATTACTTTGAAAGAAGGAATATATAATATGCTAAGTTATTATATCCCAGATATACAAGGTGTAGAAAGTGTTCAATAAGTAGATAAGAACATTTTATTGTGGTGTAACTTGGTATTTTACTGTTATACTGGATCCCTTAAATATTTTGTAATGTATTTAAAGCTTAGATAAGAAGATTCTGTTTGTATGTAAAAGTGCTATTAATAATCACTTGCAAAATGGTTTTCTTATATTGTTGTACTAAAAGTTGTACTAAAATTCTTGTTGGTTTTTTGTGAGTAAAACTTATGTATGTGAAGTTACATTAAAATATAAGCTTACTGTTAATATTAGTTTATCAGTACATTGATGTTGAGAAGTACTGTGTTTCTAAATGTTTTTAGTGTGTTAAGTAAAGCTTGAGTACATAAATTGCATCTATACAAGTATTATTAATGATAATTCTATCAGTGTTTTAATAGACTTAAATGCACAATCTATTTTGAAAAAGTGTTATTAATTTGGTTAGTACGTTTTTTGTACTGTGTTGGATCTCTTCGATATTTTGCAATGTACTGATCAGTAATAAGTAAGTTTATAAAAGTACTATTGTAATTTATCAATGTATGGATTGTTTTATGTTATGCTACAGTTTTTTTGATGTGGTGTATTCAATCTTATATGTAAAAAATGTTTTGTACTGTTACTCTAATTTACTAAAGTATAGTTTATTTATTGTAAGTACTTGATTTTTTACTAATGTGTTGCTGTGAAAATACTATCTTAATGTTTTGATTATATAGAATGCTTCAATGTTTTTTAGTATTGATGTATAGAAATCATGTTTAATGTAGGCTGGTACATTAAGTAAGACTGAAGTTTTGAAGTGTTTTTCAAATATCTAACTTGTATTTAAAGTGCTGTTAATAGTTACTTGAAAGATAGCTTTTTTTATTGCTATTCTGAAGCTCTTGGTTTTGTGAAGATAGCTATATCTGTGTAATGCATTGCTATTGTATAAGCAGTATTGGTGGTTGTTGTATGTATGAGTTTATCTTTTTATAGTACTCAATATATTAGTGTTAGTGTTTGTCAATTCATCAGAAGATATTAAATCAATAAATGCGAAACTTGTTGTAGGCGTTGTATGAATTTTATGTGTCTTTTTTCGTTTTTTGTGTATTGTCTTTGTTATCCGATTTTTGATTGATTTGATATTTTCTTGCGCAATTTTATTAGTATAACTTATAGCTTTTTTTGCTTTTCTTATAATGTTACGTTTGTGAAATTTGTTGTGTTCTGTTTTTGTATGTGTACTTCCTGTATGTAAATTATTTAGGAAGTGTTGCTTTTTTGTATTTCTCACTATGTGTGTAGTGTGTTCGTGTTTAGGGTAAAACTTGATGTTGGTGATGAACTCTTTACTAGTCATTATGTTTTGTACGGGTGGTTCCATATTATTTAAAGACTTTATTAATGTATTAATGTCTTTATAAAATGGATTCCAGGATATGTTGGAATTTTTATGTATTGCCTTTAACTGTTTAAAGAAAAACACAGTGTCACCGTATGCTATACTTTCTTTGAATGCAGATGTTATTTGTGTTAAGATATGTGCTTTTTTTGTTAATTTTGGCTGTATGATGTGGGTGTAGATGACTTTCTTGATATTATTAATTATAGAGTACCATGGATATTTTGCTGTGGAAAATTTTTCTTTTCTGTTTTGATAGTCTTTTAGTGTTACATGTAGTTTAGTGAGTTGGTACTGTATTGAAAAAACAGGGTGTTTCTTAGGAAAAAGTTTAAGAGCATGTTTCAAGTCTATGGGTTCTGTTTTCATAATGTCTTGGTACAAATATTTTATCTTTTGAGATATTGGAATGTTAAGATAATTTTTACTGTATCCTTTGGTTATTCCATGGCATGTCCCTAATAAAGTTACATCTTGTGTATTTACAGATGCTATTATTTCATTTATTACCTCCATTTTGTGCTTTGTGAGATTTGAAGTATCAGTTGCATATGACTGAAAGAACTCTTTTAATTCTGGGTTTATATTTGATTTAGAAATTATTCTTCTAAATTTATTATAAAGTTTATCTTTGATTTGTTGAGTAGGGTATTGATTTATCTTTCTAAATTTGTTAAACAATTTATCTAATGTTTTATCTATTATTTTTTGATCTTCAGGGAATATTGTTATTCCATATGAAACTTTGTGAATTAATGCTTTGAACCATAGTTTTAGTAATAGTTTAGCTTGTTCTTTGTTTTGTATGTTATTGTATGCTTCATTAGTGTAATGCTGTATAATGTGATAATACCTATAGTTCTCATTGTCAGTTGAAGGAACATTGTAAATTTGTGGTACTATTACTAGTAATAAATTTAAAGAATCAGTTGAATGTAAAGAATTAGATGAAATTATTTCTAAGATTTCATTTATTGTTTGTGAGTATTTTCTTTGGTACATTGTTAAATAATAATAAATATATATGAATTCTCTAATGCTTTAAATTAATTTATTTTGAAAAATATATTTATAATAGTATAAATTAGTTAACTTGTTATGTATAATAAAAAATTAATTTATTTTGTAAAGTTTTAATAGTGCTTAAATATTTAAAATGATTCGTTATTTGAAATACTAATTATAAGTTTTTCAAATGGTATTTTATTAATATAATTGCAGTGAGATTTTTGGATTTTAGATAGGTAGTATATTGATTACTATTGTCATTAATCAGAGAGAAATGGTATTTGAATCTGGGCTAACACTTAGTCAGATTTTGAATATGTGCTCCTATGATACTAACTTACCATTTGCTGTCGCAGTGAATAGAAATTTAATTATCAGGGATAAATATAGCAGTACTTACTTAAATAATGGTGATATTGTAGATATAGTGTACCCTATGCAAGGTGGATGATTGAAGACAGTGTATCTTGTTGAAATCTAAATTAATTTGTAGTGTATAATATGGCTAAGTTGAACGTTTTGTTGATATTACATGAAGAAATTGGGAATTAATATAATTAATAGATATATATGTTAAATTTGTATGGTGTATTGTTGCAAAGTAGATTACTGTTGGGTTCTGCTATGTATCCATCTCCTGCTATTTTGTGTGAATCAATCAAACTTTCAGGTGCTGAAGTAGTAACTGTATCTTTATCTAGGCAAATGCCATCTGAAAATGGTGGTAATGATTTTTGGAATATAGTAAAAGAAAGTGGATGTCATATTTTGCCTAATACTGCTGGATGTTCTACAGTAGATGATGCAGTACTTATGTCTCAAATGGCAAGAGAAATTTTTGGTACCAATTGGATTAAATTAGAGCTAATAGGAGATGAGTATACGCTATATCCAGATTTAATATTGCTATGTGAGGCAGCAAAAGAATTAATTAATCAAGGATTTGAGGTATTTCCATATTGTACTGATGATTTGATTGTATGTAAGAAGTTAGTGGATTATGGATGTCGCGTATTAATGCCAGGTCTTGCTCCAATAGGATCTGGATGTGGTATACTCAATATGTATAATTTGAAATTGCTGAGGCATAGATTCCCAGAAACAACAATGATAGCTGATGCTGGTATAGGTAGACCATCTGATGCGGTAATGATTATGGAAATGGGCTTTGATGCTGTACTTATTAACACTGCTATTGCAAGATCTATTGTTCCTCAAGATATGTCTTGTGCTTTTAAATATGCTGTAGAAGCTGGACGTATAGCTTATCGTGCTGGTATTATTCATAAGAAAGACTTTGCCGTATCTAGTACACCACTTATTGATACACCTTTTTGGTGTAACACTTCTAATTAGATATTATAAGATTCTTTTATTTATTATAAAAAATTCAATATTGAATCTACTACATTAGTATTATTGCTATAAATCGTTATTGGTTTTAAATAGTCTTTATAGGTATTATGGCATTGTTGAACAATGTATTGTTAAGTGAAGTGATTGTAAGAAATCTCAATGTGTTGCTTTGTTCAGATTGTTATTAAGTTTTTCTTATCGGTATGTCAATAATAGTTATTCTTAAGACATTGTTGAAACATTTACTGAACTAATACTGTAAGATGGTATTCAAAAAAATAGTATAAGTTTAATGTTAAATTTTGTTTGGTTTTACAAATTAATGTGGGTGATAGTTTTGATCTATTAATATCAATGCTGAAATTTTGAAGTAATTTTTGTTAGTTCTGTAATTTTAGATTGTTAGCAACATACTACTGAGTATGTATGCAAGAAGCTGTAATAAATGTAATAGTGTATTTTTTGATATTAGTAGTGTCTTTAGTGTACTTTGTCAGCTTATTTATAATCTTGAAGGATTGTTTATCAATTTTGTGAAGTTGTGTTATGTATATACATTATTAAAATAGTACTGTGATTGTAATATAAAAACATATAAAGTTTGAATGTTGTTGTGACACTTTAGCTTGATGTGTGTAACCTAGAATCCAATTGTGTGAAAACTTTGTAAAACTTTTTGTAAGTCTGTAACCTTAAGATGTTGGTGTAATGTATAATTAAAGCATGATACGTATGCAAGGAAGATTATTGCGATCTTTTAATAATTCAAAATAAATTGTAGTATAAAATTTTAGTATAAACTTGCTTGATGTAATTTTGGTGTAGTTCTTTATCCTTTAAATTTTAGTTTTGCAGAGATTAAATTTTCGGCAAATATTACATCGTGTATCTTGTATCCTATTTTCTTTAGTTTTGCTTGGTACCAATCAGTGTAAGATGAAGCCATGTAGAAACTGTATAACAAGTTAATTAATAGGTAAATTGGTAAGTTAATTAAATTTAATGTTGAATACATAACATAAGTTACACTAAATACAGAAATTGAGATAAATGACAAAAGCCAGAGTTTTTTATAAAGTGTAAAGAAAATTGAAAATATAAAGGTCATAAATGAAAAACTATCTTTTACAAATACTGTACTATCTAGTGTGTTCATTTTTTTTGGATGCTTATATATAAAAAAGGATTGCATATAAAATATTTGGTTTACTAACGTGCATTAATAGTATGATTAAAATAAAAGTTAGTAAACCTAAAAACAGTATTTTTGAATATAGTAATTCTGAGAGTTTAAAGTATTGTAGTAGAAAAACTTGTAATAATATTTATTCTAAAATGTCTTGATTAAATGTATATTCAATTTTGAGCGCTAGTTTGTTTATAGTGATAAATTGCTGATATTGAAGGTATGTTATATTATTGACCGTAATATTTTAGTTGCTTGATTAAATCAGTGAAATTAAAAGAATAATTTTTATGACATTATGGAATCTAAGGAGATCTTGATTATGATTACACGTTTTGCTCCAAGTCCAACAGGATATCTTCATGTTGGAAATGTTCGCACTGCTTTAATCTGTTGGCTATATGTTCGTAAACAGAAAGGTAAATTCTTATTGAGATTTGATGATACTGATACTCAGAGATCACAAGAAGAATATATTAAAGAAATAGAAAATGATTTAAAGTGGTTGAACATGAATTGGGATGCTAGTTTTAGGCAATCTTCTAGGTTTGATCGTTATGAAGATGTGTTTCAGTATCTGTTAAAAGAAGGATTTCTGTATCCTTGTTATGAAAGTAAAGAAGAACTTGAGTTTAAAAGGAAAATGAAGTTAAAATCTGGATTGCCACCTATTTATGATAGAAGTGCATTGAACTTAACTCAAGCGGAAAAGGATAAATATTTTGGAAGAGCTCCATATTTTAGATTTAAAATAAATCAAGATCAGTTAATAAATTGGGATGATGAAATACGTGGTAAAGTGTCTTTTAATCCAAAAAATATTAGTGATCCAATTATTAGAAGAGTTGATGGAACATATACTTATATGTTGCCATCTGTGATAGATGATATGGATTTTAATGTTACTCATGTAATTCGTGGAGAAGATCATATAAGTAATACTGCAGTACAGATACAAATGTTAGATGCTTTAAAAGCTAAAGTACCAATGTTTGCTCATTTATCTCTGCTGTATTCTGACGATAATAAAATATCTAAGAGGGTTGGTGGATCTAGTGTCAAAGATATGCAATTATATGAATTAGAACCAATGGCTATTAATAGTTATTTTGCTAAAATAGGGACTTCTCATCCAATAGATGTACATATAAATATGTTAGGTTTAATTAATTCCTTTGATATTACTGCTTTTAGCCAAGCTCCTACTAAATTTAATATAGATGATATATTAAAATTAAATCCTAAAATATTACACAACATGTCGTTTGATGATGTGAAGGATAGGCTAAAAGAGCTTAAAATAGATAAACCAGCTTTTTGGGATTTTGTATGTGGAAATATAGAAAAATTTTCTGATATTGAAGAGTGGATAAAAATTTGTAGTAGGGATATGGTGCCTGTTGTTAAACAAGATGATAAAGATTTTATAACATTAGCACTAAATATGTTCCCTCAAGGGGAGGTACATGATAGTACTTGGAATACATGGGTTTCTAATATAAAACAGCAGACTGATCGTAGAGGTAAGAATTTATTTGCTCCATTGAGATTAGCATTAACTGGGTTAGCTGCAGGTCCAGAGCTTGCTAAATTGTTGCCATTGATTGGTAGAGAAGAAATTGTACGTAGACTTAGTTATTCTGTGACACAATAAATAAAATTATTATATGCCATATAATAATTAAAAAACTTGCATAGTACATGAATTAATATCTTTTCTGTTTATTAGTTACAGTATTTTTTCATTTTGTTGTAGTATTAACTAAATTGATAGAATTACTGTAGTTAGTTAGAAGTAGTGTATATATGCATTTTCATAGTACAGTAGCTTTTATAATTATGAGAATTCAATATGAAATAATTTTTTGATCACAAACAACACTTAACAATACGTTAATGCTGTAAGACTGAATATTATTGTTTAGATATAGGTTGTTTATCGAATACTCCATGTAATCTAAATCCAGTACTATTTCTACTACTTTCTTGATTGCTGCCATCATTTTGATGATGATGTAGTAATGTAAGCATAGGATTAGGTAGATCTTCTGGATGAGTAGTATCTTCTTGTATTGGCATTAACTATATTATCTGCAGATTTGAACCTGTCTGGTTGTGATCATTGATGAATTGTATACAAGTGTTGTTATATTATTAACATGTTAATAAGACTGCAATACAACAAAAATAATTTTGTGTTGCGCTAATATGCGGTACATGTAATGTCTTGTCATATTAATTGGATTGTTTATAAATTTATAACTTACTAAATTGTGTCGGTTAGTTAATAGCCATAAATTTATATTCTGACTTCTATAAAATACAATAAATTTGTTCATATGTCTTTATTATTATTGCATGTAAGTTTGGTATATGTACTTGTATTGTTTATCTTAGGTTTAATGGGTTCTAGTGTATAATTGTTGTTATCATATAATTTTTATAGAATAGTAAAACAACTTAGTTTCCGTAATATTATAGTTTTGCAGTTCTAATATTTGGATATTGTATGTTGTTGGGTTACAATTTTAAAATATTAATGAAAGATGATTCACAAGTGTTTATATTTTTATTATGTGATGTACAATATTTTCATTGTTTTTGATCATTTTTGTACTTTCTTGTAATTTTGATAATTGTTTAGTATTTCAAGATACTTGTATCAGAGTGTCTGTATATTAGTAGTGATAAAAAAACTGAATTGTTACATTATCAATTTAAAACATAATATTTGTAAGTTGTGTGATTTTAGTACGTTATAAACTTAATAAGAGATTTTTTATTAAGTGATAGGTGTTGCACATGTAGAATTTTTATTCTTTGATTGTGTCCCTTATAAATTATCAAGCATTTCTATGTTGTATTTGATCATTTATTATGGTACAAGTACAGTAGTTCTTTATTATATGGCGGGTGTAGCTCAGTTGGTAGAGCATCAGTTTGTGGCACTGAGGGTCGCCAGTTCAATCCTGGTCACTCGCCCGTATCTTAAGTTTGAAGTACTGTATCTCTATTGTATCAATGCAATAATATTAATTTATTTGTGCTTGTTATGCACATTATATCAAGATTTTTATACAAAGCTTTTATTTATTGTAACGTGTATGATGTATTTATTTTGAAAACAATTTTTATGAGAGTGCTACACTGTTAAAGAGTTTTTGACATTGCTGTATTTTTATATAAAGTTGAAGAAAGAACTTGTTAAATGATAATTAATATGTTTAATCATGCAGTAAGGTTATTGATTTTGTGTGTTATGTTATTTAGTAGTACTGTTTTTGCTGATGTAAAGATAGTTGCTATGGTAAATGATGATTTGATTTCTAATTTAGATTTAGAAAAGCGTGTTGCTATAAACAAATTTTTTTATAAAGTGGATGGTAGTACAGCAGCAGAAATAGCATTGGATGCTTTGATTGATGAGTCTATATGGAGACAAGAGGCTAAAAAACTTAAAATTACAGTTACTGAAAGAGATATTTTAGAAGCTGTTAAACAATTTTTAGTGATGAAAAATTTAGGAAATATTGATTTTAAGTCTTACGTTGAAACGCAAGGGTTAGATTATAAAATGTTTATGCAGCATATGAAATCTAAATTACTTTGGAATAAGATACTAATGCTCAAAGTAATACCTTATATTATCATTAGTGAGAAAGAAATACGCGATAATAGAGATTGTACTGTTACTAATGGGATAGATACATCTGTACATATTCAAGAAATAATAGTTCCAGCTAGTGTAAGTGATAATGAGTCTATAATAGATAGTATCATGTCTGATTTGCAAAATGGAGTAAGTGTTGAAAGTATTCAGGCTAATAAAAAGGATGTATTAGTTGAAGAAGCTAGTATTAATGTTAAAAATATTGATGTGGATTTAGCAAATAAATTACTTAATGTAAAAGTTGGGGATATGATAGGACCTATAAAAAACCAACATGGTAGTTTTATTATAAAACTTCTACATAGAGCTGACATAAATCGCGAATTTGCAAGTAGTAGTGTTAATTTAAAACAAATACATTTGAATGTTGAAGAAGGTAAAAAATATTCAAGTCAGATTAGCCAATTGAAGACTAAAGCTACATGTGAGAATTTTAACAATATTGCAAAAGAGTTTGGGCTACCTGAGCCGTTCAGTTTTGTAATGAAAGTGAAAGATTTGTCTGTAAAAATGCAAAATATGTTGCAGTCTTGTGATGTTGGTAAGATAGTAGAAGTTACTGATAATAATGTAGTTGACGTTATTATGTTATGTAGTGTTACAAAAGGTAAAGCTGATGATGTAATAGATAATGCTGATTTTATTAAGCAGAGGCTTTATATGGAAAAGTTAGCTATGCAAAGTGAATATTTATTATCCAGCTTGAAAAAGAATGCTTTAATAGAAAAATATAATTAATTGTTATGTTACGTATAACATCAGGCAAATATCGTGGTAGAAGAATATTTTCTGATAAATTACTAAGTGCTCGCCCTGCTATGTCTATAATTAGGGAATCTATTTTTAATATCATATTGTCTCGTATGAGTATTCAAGGATGTAAAGTTCTTGATTTATTTTGTGGTAGTGGTTCATTATCATTTGAAGCATTATCAAGAGGAGCAGAGAGTGCTTTATTGATTGATATAAACCACTATAATTTAAGCTTAGTAAAACGCACGTCTGAGCACTTAGGAGTTGTAAATAATGTCACACTTATGTGTTGTGATGTTGAGAAATTACCTATTGCTACTGATCAATATGATATTATTTTTGTTGATCCTCCGTATACTAATCCTGCTTTGGTTGATATAGCACTTAGTGTACTGATGAGATTAAATTGGATTAGAAGTAGTAGTGTGGTTGTGGTTAGGGTTAGAAAAAAAGTGGCTTTTATATGTCCTGCAGGGTATAAAGTGATGGTTGAGCGCATCTATGGGATTTCTAAAGTAATCATATTACAGTGTGAGTAAGGTAAGGTTTTTTGAATGGTTTTAGTGAGTTTTATATTTTGAAAACTTTATATGACTATAAGATTAGGTTTATCTCAAAAATTAGATATGAAAAAGTATGGGAATTTTAGATTTTGTTTATAAAAGTCTCTTTGTATTTCAATGAATGTTAAATTGATATATTCTGTTCAAATAGTATTAGGATGATTATATTACAAGTAATTGCAATAAGAATGTTTAATGGGTTTTTATATTTTGAAAGCTTATATAACTATAAAATTAGATTGATGTTGAATAGTTAGTGTAAGGAGTGTGAGAGTTTTGCCTGCCAAAGCTATTTAATTACAATAGCTGTAAAATATTAAGGTGTTATATTTTCTGCAATGTATTACAAGTGAAATGTTATGAAAGTATTTAAATATTTTTTAGGTTTTTGTTTTGAAAAACTATATAGCTATAGTATGAGTCTGATGTCAAATAATAAAATGTGAAAAAATATATAAATCTTAAATTATTTATAAAAAATACCTTATGTTTTAGTAGATGTTAAATTTATGCCTCTGCCTCTTATTCATATAGTAGTATTGAAATCATTAGTGGTACGTAAAATAGCCCTATGGTTGTATTGACTAGTAACATAATTGCTGTCTTGTCAGGGTTGTTGTTTAGCATTGTTGCTAATATTATACCTGTACCTGACATTGGTATTATTGCTAATAGTATTAGTGCTCTATATGTGTCGTTGTTATATAACTGTATAGTCAACTTGTCTAAAATAATGAATCCAAGTATTAGTACTGGCCAAAATACATATTTTATTATTAGTGTAATAAAAATAAATTTCCAATCAATAGTGAAGATTTTAATATTTGCAACTGCTATACCTAACAACATCATTCCTAATGATACATAGGCACCTCTAATATTAATTGCAACGTCGGATATAAATGGTGGAACAGGTATTTTGAAGTAATTAACAGTTAATGCTACTATGGCAGCATATGCTGCAGGTAATGTTGTTAATTTTATTATACATTTTCTTGGAGTGTATGATCCTTGAGCAGCAATATAAAAGCCAAAACTATTTTCAAACATTAACATCCCTACATAACAGAAGAGATATATGGATACTGTATGATTATCAAACATTGCTAGTGCAACTGGTAGTCCAAAAAACCCCATACTTGAGCTTCCTGAGCTAAATGCTAATATATTTCTTGTACTGTCTCTAAAAATGAAAGAAGAAGTATAATATACTACAGCTGACATTATACAACATACAAGCCATGTGAAGAAAGGGAGTGATAAAATTTCTGAATTGATAGTTATTTGTGAAATTCCGGAAAACACTACAATTGGGCCCATTATATAAAAAAGTAGTCTTGCTATGCTAGGGCTATCTATTTTAAGGAATTTTCCAGCAATAAATCCCAGAAATACTGTTATATATAAGGGTAGGATCTTAAATAATAATATAAAAAACATAATTTCTTTAACGTACTACTAGTGTATCAAATACTGTAACATAAGTATGAATTGCTTTACAACTATAGAATCATGAAAAATACATTTATAAATAGAATTAATAGTGGATAAATTATGTTATTAAATTATTAGATAATAATCAAATTAATGAATTTAATAATAAATTGGCATGCTTTTTTATGTATAAGATAATGTAAAAACTGTTAAGAAAATATGTGTATGGTAGTTTTAGTGTAAGATTTGTTTATATTAATTTTTATAGTGCATTTTTATATAAGATTTGAGATATAAAAATGAAGTACTATATAAAGTTGATATGATCCTGTAAAAGTAACTATTTGATAATCAAGTATTATTGCTGATGTTCTCAGTTTAAATGTGTAGTTTGTGTATAATTAAATTTTTTTATGTGACATAATTTTAATATTTGTGAAGAGAAATTAGTTAATGTTACCTAATACAAGTAATCATTTTATAGTAAAATGTTATGCTAATGTTCTTAGTTTAAGTGTGTATTTTATGCTTAATTAAATTTTGTTGACATGTGCTATGATTTTAATAGCTGTTATGTATTTTGTACATGTATTAACTATCTAGTTAATATTTCTTTAATTTTTTATTAATTCAGTGTTATGACTTAATAACTAATTTAAAATTTTTTAACATTATTTGATATATATAAACATACTTATATTAATATAAATAATTTAATATCTGTTGGTGAGTTTTAGTTAGTGTTTTCTATTAATTTAATACTGTGTGAGTATTATTAGTTACAAAAGTTTTATACTGTCATTATTTATATTTTTATAACTTATAGTTTTGATATATATAACATGTAAGTGCTTGATATCTCTAAATACCTCTAAGTCTTGTAAAGTTACTAGCATAAGATTTTGCAGATGTAGTGCGTGAATTGTTTTGTAAAACAATATAGTCAATGTTATGCGCTATTGCGTATGCAATAGCTAGTTCCTTGGTTTTAAAGAATAAACGTATCTGTTGCCTTGTATCATGTGATCCTGTCCATTTCATTAATGGTTCTATGTATTGAGTACATGAAGGTTCAAATTCAAGTTTCCATTTTTTTTGCTTGTTATCACAAGACTGCATGGCACTTTTTGTTGGTTTATATATTCTTGCACGCATATTTGATACTTGTTCTTATCTAAGGAAGCAATTACTATATTAAATATATACAGTAAATAATGCCTTATGTCTATTGATGATGAATATACTTTTGAAAGTGCTATAGAGCAATTGGAACTTATAGTTAAAGAATTGGAATCTAATCAAGTAAGTTTAGCTAGGAGTATTGAGTTATATAGTCTTGGTAAGAAGTTGTATGAGTATTGCAGTAAAACTATTGAGGAGATAGAGCTTAAAATAGAAGTGGAAGAATAAAGCTACTTTCTAAAGCACACTAGTTCTAATGTAAATAATGTCTGTTTTTTGGATAAGGTTGATATCAAAAAGTAAATGTAATTTGAATAACTATCATAAAATTTAACTTGATACTGTGATTTTTTGATATGTATGAAAATTAGTTGGATTATAAAAAATTTTTCTACTTTATGGAAAATAAATAGTTTAATTAATAAAAATACTGGTTAAGCACTTTATTAACTTCTTGTGATGCTGTGATAACTAAAATGTAGTTTCTAATTGATAGATTTTACTTTGATTTTACTTCCTGTTATCATAAATAATGAAATTTGTTGGGAAAACTGCTTATTTTTAACATCTAGAAAGTAAATTATTGTATTGTGCAGGATTTATTGTAGTTTCAGTTGTAAAGTTATGTTTCTATTCAGATACCCTATGGTGTATGTTAGAAAAGCTTGAAAAAAATTTAATGCGTATTTTGGTGTTATAATTAAAAATAATTATTGCAGTTGTGCTAATTAATGTGGATTAGAGATAAAGATGAGTGATGTTATTACTTTTGGATGTAGGTTGAATTTTTATGAAAGTGAAGTTATCAAGAATAACTTAAGAAAAGCACAATTAGAGGATGTTATTGTTATCCATAGTTGTGCTGTCACTAATGAAGCTGAACGTCAAGTAAGATCTAAAATACGTAAACTTTACAATAATAATGCTAATGTAAAAATCATAGTGGCAGGGTGTGCTGCACAATTAAATCCAGAATTATACATTAATATGCCTGGGGTAATTAAGGTATTAGGTAATCAAGATAAACTAAAATATGAAAGTTATGTTACTGAAGGTAAAGTTATTGTAAGTAAAATAGAAGATTCAAGAGAAATTGTACAGAATTCAGTAAATAGATTTTCTGGAAAATCTAGAGCGTTGATTGAAATTCAAAATGGATGTAATCATGAGTGTACATTTTGTGTGATTACAAAAGCAAGAGGGGATAATCGTTCTCTAAATATAGAAGATATTATCACTAAGGTAAGAGATTGTGTTAACAATGGATATAATGAAGTTGTATTTACTGGGGTGGATATTAGTGATTTTGGGTTGGATATTTATGGTCAACGTGTGCTTGGCACAATGGTGAAAAGGGTATTGAGTGCAGTGCCACAATTACGCAGATTAAGATTATCATCTATAGATGTAGCAGAGATAGAGGATGATCTTGTTGATATTATTGTAAATGAGCCTAGGTTTATGCCACATTTACATTTAAGTTTGCAATCAGGAAATAACTTGATTCTTAAGAGGATGAAACGTAGGCATAATAGGGAACAAGTGATAGATTTTTGTAATAAAATACGTAATAAAAGAAAAGAAGTAGCATTTGGTGCAGATATTATAGTTGGTTTTCCCACAGAGACTGAAGAAATGTTTAATGATACGGTGAGGTTGATAGAAGAAGCTAATATTTCTTATCTACATGTTTTTCCATATTCGAGAAGGGAAGGTACACCAGCTGCTAGGATGCCGCAAGTTATACAAGAAGTAAAAAAAAGACGTGTAAAGTACTTATTAGAGTTTGCTGAAAAGAGGTTGCATAGTTTCTATAATACTCTATTACATACAAAGCAAAGTGTTATTGTTGAAAAATCAGGTACTGGTAGAGCAGAGAATTTTGCTTTAGTAAAATTTGCTAATAATGATGTTAAATTGCAAAGTATTGTTGAGGTGAAAATAACAACAGTAGAAGGGAACTGTTTAATTGCACAAGTATTGTAATCTTAGGTTACTTGATAATTTTATACTTATTCTTTTATCAAAGCTTGTTGTATGTTTTGTGGTGTATAGAGTGCTAATAAGGATTATTAAATGCAATAAGTACTAGTGCTAAGCTGTCAGAATGTTAAAGTTGCTAAATTAAGCAATATTTAAAGATATGAGTTATGATATTTTTTTATTATGTATATAATTTAGTTTAAAAAGCAGGTGACAGTTATCATACAAAACTGTCTGCAAGTTTTGAATGGTTCTATTGATATTTGTAGTTTTCTAACTGATTAAACTAAGGGTTTGCTATTGCCTTGTTATTGTTGATGTTTAATTTGCGGCTATCTCATAGATTAGTGATTAACTTAAAGGGTTTGTTATCTTGTAAATTTCATATTTCACACTCTGTAATGAGCTATAATTTTTTTTACTTATATTGTGTGCTATATTACCATCTATAGCTACTCTTTCTAAAGTATTCTGATTTTTAATTGTAGTGCACTGATATGTTCTGTTATCACTACAACTCTGTTGACTTTGTTCTATCTGATGTAATAACAATCTGCTATTTGTCAAATAACCTGTGTTGGTGATGTTTACTTAGTATTAGAAAATTACCTAAAATATTTAATAGTATTGATTTCTGAAATGCACTTAAACTAATGGTAGAATATTTATGTAGTATGCTAGTTTTCAAAACGGTAACATATATTTGTGGTAATATATTTTATTTCATATTATTAAAAACTTCCTGAAAAGTTTTTATGATACTGAGTGTAATTTGTTCTAAGGTACGTTTGTATTTAAGATAAGTAAGTCATTTGGGAATTATTTGTGTGGATGTTTGTTACTATTTCTAGAGTATGTGTGCAATTTACTGATAAACAGTATTATTAATAATGTACAGAATATTGAAAAACTATCTGAATTAAGATATCACTTGTAATTTGTGCTGGTACGTACTTAAGCTTAAGATAGATCTGTGATTTGTAGATTATTTAGTATAAATATTTGTCACTATTTCTAATTGAGAGTATATGCTTAGTTTATTGGTAAGTTATATTAGTGTGTGTATACTTTACTTTAATGTTGAGAAACTATCTGAAAAGTTTTTATGATACTGAGTGTAATTTGTTCTAAGGTACGTTTGTATTTAAGATAAGTAAGTCATTTGGGAATTATTTGTGTGGATGTTTGTTACTATTTCTAGAGTATATGTGCAATTTACTGATAAACAGTATTATTAATAATGTACAGAATATTGAAAAACTATCTGAATTAAGATATCACTTGTAATTTGTGCTGGTACGTACTTAAGCTTAAGATAGATTATGATTTGATATATTATTTATACACATATTTATCACTATTTCTAATCTGTAGAGTATATGTTCTATTTGCTGATAAACTGTATTATTAATAATGCACTTGAATATTAAGAGGCTATCTAGGAAGTTTTAAGAGTGTTGTTTATGGTTTATCCTGATATACATTTCAGCTTAAGAGAGAATAGTAATTTGATAATTATTTGTTTAGATATTTGCTGCTACTTATAAATTTGTAAACCTAATGAAATGGATAATGGATTGTATGAATATCAAATTGTTACAGTACTACACTTGCTAGCTTTGAGTAGAAGCGAAGATATTGATAGATTTTTTAGTGTTGTGAAGCTTAGACAAAACAACTACATACCAGATTTAGAAAAAATTTCTAATGTTAGTAACCGCTTATTATAGTGTACTCAAACGTAAACATTTAATCTTTTATAACTTACAATCTTATTGCAACTAGTGATATTGATACATTAGTAAATATACAACTAATGAATAAATGCAAAGAGTGAAATGATTATAAAAAATCAAATGAAGATTAAGACTATAGCTCTTTAAATGTGGTTGTTTAGTTCATTTATTATCTTTGCAATGTCAGCTCCAATAACTTGTGATAGTTTTTTTCCGTTTTTAAACATCAAAGTAGTTGGTACTGCACTAACTCCATATTGAATAGCAACATCTTGGTTATCTTCAATGCTCAACTTGTATATCTTCACCTGTTCAGCGTACTGCTGTGCTAACTTTTCAAGTTGTGGTTCTAAAGTTTTGCAAGGTCCACACCATGGAGCCCAAAAATCTACTAAAATTAGTATGTCTTCATTGCAAGATATAACTTTACTGTGGAAATCACTATCACTAATTTGCTCGATCATTACTGATACCATGCTTATAAAATTTACTAATATTGTAGAACAGTTGTAAATTATCGCAAGAATAATGATGAAAAAATATTGTTGAAATATGTATTCTATAGTTTATTAAATTAATGTGCATGTATAAGTATCTTTTTGGGTTTTATATAAAACATTTTTAAATGTTAAGTAACATAGGTTCAATGTGTACTTAATGAAAATAATCTGCTTTCCTATTTAATAAATTATTTGCTAGATTGGTTGATTACTTAGTTTTAATAAATCTATTTTTGCTGTATTTTAAAACATACATGTATAGATAGGTCTAATATCTTGATTTAAATAGTATTTGTACTTCAAATGCAAGCCTAATTAAGAAGAGTTAATCAGCTAATTTATATTTAACAGCTTGTTTGATAATCTTATTTTTACTGTTTAATAAACATGCATTTTTAATAAGTTTAAGTACATCTTGGAAGAGACACACTTTAAGACTTTGCAATAATATGAAAGTCAAATGTATTCTTAATAGATGCAAGTTATTAGTTCTAAAAAATAGTAGATTAAAACGTATACTTCATCAATAAGTTTACTTAGAATAAATAACAAACAATACCACTATCCTTTAACATTTTAGAAGTTTTTGAATATGCAAATACTTGTAGTGTTTGATGTAAAATATTTTAACCATAAATATAAAATGTGTTTATAATTCAAATATGTTTAAGTTAAATAATGACAAACTTATTTAAGTTGATAATACTGTTGTTAATGTATTTCCATATTAGCATAAACCACCTTAAACAACATACTAATTATGTCATATTCTTATTATAAACTTCTATCTTTTTCTTTTCTTTTTATTGTATTTATTGTTAAATACACATACTGTATCTGAACCATACCGTAAAGTGAATACATCACTAACTCGTTCAATAATCACATAATCACCCGATATTCTAAAGTTAATCAGTGACTCATATCCTTCAGAGTCTACAGTAAAAATTGAAGGTAGATCTGCATTAATGTGTGCAAACTGCATATAAGTAAACTGATTATCATCAAAGATCTTAAGTGGTACAATTCTCTGACTTCCTCTGTTGTGTGACACTAGGTAGTCAAAATTTAATCCTTTTTTTGCAATTTCGCTATCAGTTAAGTCCGGAATAGCAGGTTGACTAACTGGAAATATCATACCAGAGCTATCTTCTCCAACAAGGTTTTCAGTGGAAGAATATATAAACCTAACTTCATAAGCTAATCTTGGATCATCCAGTCCTTTTGCTTCTTCTGCGAAAAACTCGAAATAGTACACACGCTTGTTTGTAATGATAGTTGCATTTGTATCTGCCTTATCAGCTACAGGCTTAATAAATAACCTATTACCTTTTGGCATTAATTGCCATCCAGTTGAATCACCCATAGATATAGTATCTATGGTCTCGCCTTCTTCAAACAGTATGCTAGACTGATACCCATAAAACCCTGTGTATTTATGTATAGCATGAGGATTGTAAGTCATAACTTTAATGTGATTA
Organism: Ehrlichia canis str. Jake; assembly: GCF_000012565.1. GTDB lineage: Bacteria > Pseudomonadota > Alphaproteobacteria > Rickettsiales > Anaplasmataceae > Ehrlichia > Ehrlichia canis. The sequence continues at coordinate 1,105,037 of NC_007354.1, read as the reverse complement.
TCTTGTGCTATAGACCGTACTTCTTGTTTAGCAAAACAAATTGTACTACTAAGTAAAATCAAAACAAAAACTATTGCTGTGTTTCTCATCTGTGTGTGTAGTAAAATATACAACATTTCATTTTAACATTAATCTTACAACTTGCAACAAGTCTATGCAAATTTAGTATGTAAAGTCATAAAATACACATGTTAAAAGTTTATTAAATTACTATGAAAGATTGTTTGTGTCCTAATTTTAGTAGAATGTTTTATATGATTAAATATTAGTAATAAGTCAGTTTAGGTAGACTTGTTGATTAAATTGTTGAGAATTATGTGCTCTGTAGTCTAGATTAGCAATGTATTTAAAGAGTTTAAATCTGGTATTATTACATTATTCTATATTGTTAAATTTGACATAAGTCTGTATTAGAAAAATTTTTAATGTGTTGTTATACGATAATAGTATTTAAAGTATTACTTTTTAATCTGATAATATTATTGAGTTGTATCATTAAATGTTAGTGACATTAAATTAATCTTGGAAAACTTTCTTATTAAGTTTGTGCAAATTATGTACTCTTTAATTTAGTCTGGCAATGTGTTATAAAACATGACTTATTAAACGTTATGTTAGCATTTTATAGTTATTAAAGATTAATAATAAGTATGCATGAGATAAATTTTTGATGAGTTGTTGAAATAATGTTGTTGTGATTTGAGTGTACAATATATTGTAATCATCACTTATTTAATTTAAGCTTATTGTTGTATTACTTATTGAATTTTTATTAGTTTCTGACACACACTTACTTCAGTGATTTGTTAACAGTACTTTACATTACTTGTAATGTATTTAAAAGTTCTGAAATTATCAAAGAATACAACAACTTTATCTATATACTTGTTAATATAATTTATGGTCATGAAAATTATGAGTATACTTAGGTTATATTAGTCTTTATATATGTCAGTATACAGAGTATTAATGTCAGGTTCACTACTATTTTGTGAAAAGTCTACAGCTTCTTTAACTATATTTCTTATTTCTTTATCATATTTATTACATTCTTCGTCAGATACAATATTGTTAGATATTAAGTGGTTTTTTAAGTGAGTAATTGGATCTTTGTTTTCTTTTATTCCTTCTACTTCTTGTTTTGATCTATATTTTGCTGGGTCTGACATAGAATGTCCTCTGTACCGATAAGTTTTCATTTCTAATAGTATTGGCCCATTGTTTGATCTGCAATAGGTTGCTGCATCAATTGCAGCTTGTGTTACAGCAAATAAATTCATACCATCTACTTGATGTCCTGGTATACCAAAACTTTCTCCTTTTTTATATAAATCTGTTATGTAAGATGATCTAGATACAGATGTACCCATTGCATATTCGTTGTTCTCTATAACATATATTACTGGCAGTTTCCATAGTGCAGCAATATTAAAAGCTTCATAAACTTGACCTTGATTAACTGCACCGTCTCCAAAACATGTAAATACAATGTTGTTATTTTTCTTATATTTATTTGCAAGTGCAATACCTGTCCCTATTGGTACTTGTGCGGCAACAATGCCATGACCTCCAAAAAAATTCTTCTCTATATTGAACATGTGCATTGATCCACCTTTACCTTTTGAGCACCCTGTGCTTTTACCCATTAATTCTGCCATTACGTATTTTGGATCTGTCCCTACGGAAAGCATGAATCCATGGTCTCTGTAACTAGTAATAATGGCATCTCCTTCTGTAATGGCATTTTGTATACCTGCTGCTATAGCTTCTTGCCCTATGTATAAATGACAAAAACCACCTATCAGACCCATACCATAGAGTTGGCCAGACTTTTCTTCAAATCTACGCATTAGTAGCATACTGTAATAGCAATTTACCAACTGTTCATTTGTTAAGTTATTAGAATGTTTTTTTGTCATGTATTACCTAAAATATGATGAACTTAATACGTAATATATTTATCAGTTTATTTTATATCAAAATATTGCTAACTTATTTATTAGTACATCGCAACAACTAATTATGTGTTAAATATGTATATTTGTTAATATAGTGATACTAAATAATTTATGATAACAATTAAAATAACTGTTAATCTACTTAATAATTAATGTATTGGTTTCTGTATTACACTAACTTGATAACCAATTTTTTATATCCTGTATTTGATAGTCATCCATTAATGCTGGTGCATGGCCTATATTACGATATTCTATAGAATCAATGTTTTGTTTTGAAAGTAGCATTTTTTTTAATGTACTGTGTGTTAAAACACCTGATAAACTTCCATGTATAACTAATATTTTGCTCTGTATTTTGTCCCATATATTCCATATATTCCATGTATCACTTTCTATCTTACTGATGTCTTCATCTAAAGCCATACCTATTTTAGGATCTGATGCTAATGAGTAAGTGTTATTAGGATTTTGTATAATACTATGCGTAATGATATGTTGCCAGTGATTTTCTTGATTTATGCCGAAGTTAATTAATAAATTTTTAATGTATACTACTGCTTCATCAATTGTGTTAAATGTTGGATTAATATTTATATGTTGAGAAATTTTTTTTAAAGTTGATACCCTGATGGATGGTCCTATATCATTAATGATGAGTTTATTGATTAAATTAGGGAAATATGCAGCTAAATACATTCCTATTATTCCACCCATTGATGTGCCTAAAAAGTCTACTTTATCAATTTTTAAATGTCTAAGTAGGTATACTATACTCTTGCAGTAAGTTGAGTAAGTGTATAATTGGTAATCTTGTAACCATGAGCTTTTACCTCTTCCTACAATATCTGGACAGATGATTTTATAATTGGATGATAGGGTGTTTGCTAAATAATCAAAATCTCTGGCATTTCTTGTTATACCATGTACACATATTAAATAATTATTACTAGTGCTGTTAAAATAATAATAGCACATTGTAAATTTTTCTTTGAGTTGACTTATATTAAGTGTATAGGATATCATAATTGTAAGTATAAATTGATATTGGATTATGATATTTTTTATTCATTTTTAAAATAAGATGCAAATAATAAAAAATAAGTGTTGACATAAGATGAATATGTCGTTAAAAATTATATCTCATGAGATGCATATTGTGTTATGTATCTTGTTGGTTGACAAGTAAGCAAAAAGATTAATTAAATGGTAAGGTTGATGATATTAATCATCAATCAATTCAATTAGCTAAGAGTATAATATAATAAATGCAGTTTTAGTACTGCATATATAGCAAATGAGTAAATAATAAAGAGCATTTGATGGATGCCTTGGCGTTAAGAGGCGATGAAAGACGTGGTAGGCTGCGATAAGCTGCGGGGAATTGTCAGACGAATTTTGATCCGCAGATTTCTGAATGGGGAAACCCAATCAATTTATTGATTATTGCATATTGAATACATAGATATGCAAGGCAAACCTGGTGAACTGAAATATCTCAGTAGCTAGAGGAAAGGAAATCAAAAGAGACTCCGTTAGTAGTGACGAGCGAACACGGACCAGGCCAGTGGTTTATAATTAAAAATTAGAATACTTTGGAAAGAGTAGCCATAGATGGTGATAGCCCAGTATAAGTAAAAAAATTATAAATCCTTGAGTAGGACGGGACACGTGGAATCCTGTTTGAAGATGGGGGGACCATCCTCCAAGCCTAAGTACTCCTTAACGACCGATAGTGGACAAGTACCGTGAGGGAAAGGTGAAAAGAACCCCGGGAGGGGAGTGAAATAGACCCTGAAATCGAATGCTTACAACCAGTTGGAGCCTTATACTTATATTTGTGAGTAATCACAACCTATATTTATTAAGGTGACAGCGTACCTTTTGCATAATGGGTCAGCGAGTTAATCTATTAAGCAAGCTTAAGCCGTTAGGTGTAGGCACAGCGAAAGCGAGTCTGAATAGGGCGTTTAGTTTAATGGATTAGACCCGAAACCAAGTGATCTAACCATGGCCAGGTTGAAGGTGTAGTAAAATACATTGGAGGACCGAACCTGTTACTGTTGCAATAGTATTGGATGAGTTGTGGTTAGGGGTGAAAGGCCAATCAAACTTGGAAATAGCTGGTTCTCCGCGAAATCTATTGAGGTAGAGCGTTGTACTATATACTTTTGGGGGTAGAGCACTGAATGGACTAGGGAGACTCATCCTCTTACCAAATCCAATCAAACTCCGAATACCAATAAGTAGTTATACAGCAGACACACTATGGGTGCTAAGTCCGTGGTGGAAAGGGAAACAGCCCAGATCGCCGTCTAAGGTCCCGAAATTATGGCTAAGTGTGGAAGGAAGTGAGAAGACCAATACAGCTAGTAGGTTGGCTTAGAAGCAGCCATCCTTTAAAGAAAGCGTAACAGCTCACTTGTCTAAATAAGTTTTCTTGCGCCGAAGATGTAACGGGGCTCAAGCCATATGCCGAAGACGCGAATTCCTAATGAAAATTAGGTCTGGTAGCGGAGCGTTTTGTAAGCCTGTGAAGGTAGTCCGTGAGGGCTGCTGGAGGTATCAAAAGTGAGAATGCTGACATGAGTAGCGTAAAAGAGTGTGAAAGCCACTCTCGCCGAAAACCTAAGGTTTCCTGTGTTAAGTCAATCTGCGCAGGGTTAGTCGGATCCTAAGGCGAGGCCGTAAAGGAGTAGTCGATGGAAATCAGGTTAATATTCCTGAACCTTTTAAGCGTGACGGATTTTGTGTTAGTATGAGCCTTATTGGATTGGCTCATGCTTTAAAAAGATCCCAGGAAATAGCGCTTAAGTTTATAAGTCCGTACCGTAAACCGACACTGGTAGGTAGGTAGAGTATACTAAGGCGATTGAGAGAACGATGTTGAAGGAACTCGGCAAATTACACCTGTAACTTAGGGAGAAGGGTGGCCTGTATATGGGCAACCATGTGTAGGTGGCACAGAATAGGGGGTAGCGACTGTTTACTAAAAACACAGGACTCTGCAAACACGTAAGTGGAAGTATAGGGTCTGACGCCTGCCCGGTGCTGGAAGGTTAACATGAGGGGTGCAAGCTCCAAGTCGAAGCCCCAGTAAACGGCGGCCGTAAAACTGACGGTCCTAAGGTAGCGAAATTCCTTGTCGGGTAAGTTCCGACCCGCACGAATGGCGTAACGATTTCTCCACTGTCTCCAACATCGACTCAGCGAAATTGAATTCCCCGTGCTGATGCGGGGTACCCGCGGGTAGACGAAGAGACCCCGTGCACCTTTACTATAGCTTTACATTGATGTTAGGAATGTGATGTGCAGGATAAGTGGGAAACTTTGAAGCTAGGGCGCCAGCTTTGGTGGAGTTGACCTTGAGATACCACTCTTTACATTTTTGATATCTAACTATGCTCCATAGAATCTGGGGTTAGGACATTGTATGGTGGGTAGTTTGACTGGGGCGGTCGCCTCCTAAAGAGTAACGGAGGCGTGCGATGGTAAGCTAGAGCTGGTCAGAAATCAGCTTTTATAGTACAATGGCATAAGCTTGCCTGACTGTGAGGCCGACAGGCCGAACAGAGACGAAAGTCGGTCATAGTGATCCGGTGATTCCGCATGGAAGGGTCATCGCTCAACGGATAAAAGGTACGCCGGGGATAACAGGCTTATGGTGTCTAAGAGTTCATATCGACGACACCGTTTGGCACCTCGATGTCGACTCATCACATCCTGGGGCTGAAGTAGGTCCCAAGGGTTCGGCTGTTCGCCGATTAAAGTGATACGTGAGTTGGGTTTAGAACGTCGTGAGACAGTTCGGTTTCTATCTTCCGTGGGCGTTTGGAAATTTGAGAGGATCTGACTCTAGTACGAGAGGACCGAGTTGGACATACCTCTGGTGTACCAGTTGTTGTGCCAACAGCATCGCTGGGTAGCTAAGTATGGATAGGATAATTACTGAAAGCATCTAAGTAAGAAACCTTCCTTAAGATTAGATTTCCCCATTAGGGCCGTGAAAGACCATCACGTTGATAGGCTGGGTGTGTAAGTATGGTAACATATGTAGCTAACCAGTACTAATAGCCCAATTGATTTACTTATTTTGTAAATATATGTAGTGTTAAAACTGCAAGCTCATCTTTTTGCTTATTTGGGATTTATAGTTTAATTGGGTTGGTGGTAATAGCGGAAGTGGTACACCCAGCTTACATTTCGAACCTGGAAGTTAAGCCTTCTAGCGCTGATGGTACTTTGTCTTAAGGCACGGGAGAGTAAGTCACTGCCACCCTTGTTAAGCTATAAATCCTTCTTTTTATCTTATTTTCTACATTACAAGTATTTTTGAGTAGCTATATTCTTCCATGATTAAAAATCCTATTGCTATACTATCATCAGGGAATATTGTGTTTGTATATAACTTTCATATTTTTTTTCTTTCTGATTTTAAAAGCAGCTAACTCCTGACAAGCTCTAATTTACTGTTATATCTTTTTAGCTAATTCTCATTGTTATAATTATTTTACTTTATTTAGTGTTTTATTTTTAAGCTAATGTTATGACATGGTTTTTCTTAGATGCTTTCAGTAATTATCCTATCCATACTTAGTGATTCTGTTAGCACAACAACTGGTACTTGTCTTATGTTATTGCAGTTTTAAAATTTCATTTTATCATATAACTGTATAATTGTTATGCTTTTTAAAGCTTTTTTTGTTTATAGTTTTTGTTTCTATATTGTGCTTTATTATGGAATTTTTGTATAAATAAGGTATTGTAAAAGTTTTTGTTGTAAAGATTTTTCATTGTAAAGGCGTATTTAAATAATATTCTTACTAATGTAGTGTAAAAATTTTTTTAGCTTATTTATTAGTTTTGATGATTTTTTATTTTAGAGCATTGTAATGAATGCAATGTGTGATTCAGTTTTTACATGTACTTTTTGAAGGTTTGTAACTCTCTAAAATTTAGCAACTTTTTTGCTGATTTATCTAGGTTTTAGTTTTGATAATTTCTTTGTTTGAGAATATTCTAATAAATGCCGTATAACGTTTAATTTTCTAAAGTTCTTACTGTATAAAATTTATGAAAAGTGCTTTTGTTGAACAAGTATGAGAATTTTTACTTATTCTACTGAGTTTTAATTTTATAGTATTGTGTTTAGGATATTGTAATAAATATCATGTGCATTTAGCTGTGAAGTGTGTTTTTTAAAAAAGCTGTAAAATTTTGAAACTTTTTGCATTTACTTAGATTTTGTTTTTGATAATGCTTAAAATATGCATGATAAATGCTATATAAATTTAATTTTCAGGAGTTTTTTTATAAAACTTATAATAACTTTTGTTAATAACTACTAAACACTTTTTTTACTTATTGTATGCTTAGTTTTTTGTTTTGGAATGTCATGAATTAAATATAAATTTTCTTAAAATGTGTAGTAATAATGATTTGTATTATTTTTGAGAGTTTAGTAGTGTTTTATGCCTAAATGTTTGATTTTTGATAGTATTTTGTATAAATTGTGAAATAAATAATATAATTTTCTTTTGAAAAATTCTGCGGATAAGAGCTTGTAAGCATCTAAAAAAATTTTTCTTTAACTTCTGTATTGCATAGTAGTGGATTGAGTGAGGAAACTATGTTTTTTATACTTTGTTCTTTAGCATAAGGTGGTTCTTTGATAAATATTATATGTATTTAAACTTTCTGTAATGTTGGTCACTAATGAGTTTATCTGGTTTAAATTATTGATAATAATTTTTGATAGTAATTAATAAATATACGTTGATTGTTATGTAAAGATTGTAATTTAATATTTCCTTATAGATTTGCATTATTAAGTATGATTCTTGTATAGTTCTGCTTGGTAGCACTAGTTAATTATATTTTCAAATGTTTTTCACATTTTTTATTAGCTATAAGTTTTATGGAAATATTAGTATAGTGATATCTTATGGAAACTCATAATGTGATGTTTTTGTAGGAATGATTTCTAGAGTAATATTCGCGTAATTTTATTATGTTGTTCTATTGTGCGAATTTAGTGTTAGTGTGTTCATTCTTTTTCATAAATTTTCAATAGTGATTTTAGTATTTTGGTTATCCTATGAGGAGAATAGAGTTTAATGTTTTTAATAGTTGTTGAGTTATCAATGTTATTTGTTGATATGATAATAGTCACTTTGTTTAAACATTTTTCTCAGTATTAGTTTCGTGTTATGGTGTTTTATTTATCATGTAATGGGTATCATCATATTAATTATTGCATGTGCACATGATATCATGGTGAGTAATATTTATGGTCTTCGTGTTTTTAATTGTAAGGAAGCATTACATAATTAGTGTTGTTATCTTTTGTAGAAACATCATTAGTAATTGTTAAGTTATGTGAGTATGGTATTACTAGTATAATATTAGAATTTATACTTGTGGTATTTTTTCATTATGGGTTTTAATAGAGATTTTAAATATTAATTGTTATGTTAGTGGATCATAATTTGATGCCTCTCTAGTAATGATAACATCATGAACGTGACTTTCGCGTAACCCTGCTGATGTGATACTAGTAAATTTACATTTTGTTTTCATATCACTTATATTCCTGTTTCCTGTGTACCCCATTGCAGACTTTAACCCGCCTACTAACTGATGGATTACTCCTGCAACTGGTCCTTTAAGTGGGACTCTGCCTTCTATACCTTCTGGAATAAATTTATGATTATTCTCCTGGAAATAACGACTTGCAGATCCATGTTTCATTGCTCCAACTGATCCCATGCCTCTGTATGACTTATATGCACGTCCATTGTAAATTATAATTTCTCCTGGACTCTCATCTGTGCCTGCAAAAATGGATCCTATCATTACAACATCTGCTCCTGCTGCTATAGATTTTGCTATATCTCCAGAATATTTAATACCTCCATCAGCAATAACCTTGATTTTTTTATTTTTACATGCATTTGCAACATTTAGAATTGCTGAGAACTGTGGTACACCTACTCCAGTTACAATTCTCGTTGTACAAATTGATCCTGGTCCTATTCCTACTTTAACAGAGTCTACTCCTGCTTCAATTAGTGCTTGTGCTCCTTCTGCTGTTGCAACATTCCCTCCAATTATTTGAGCATGAGGGAATAAAGACCTAATTTCTTTGACTGTTGTTAAAACTCTTTCAGAATGTCCGTGAGCTGTGTCTACAACTATTATGTCAACATCTTCTGCAATTAATGCTTCAGCCCTTTCTATACCATCTTTTGTTCCCGTACCTACTGCTGCTGCTACTCTTAACCTTGCCCCACTATCTTTGCATGAGTTTGGAAATTGATTGAATTTTTCTATATCTTTTACTGTAATAAGACCAACGCAGCAGTAATTATTATCTACTACTATAAGTCTCTCTTTTCTATATTGATGTAGTAATTTTATTGCATCTGCGCGCTCTATACCTTCTGGAACTGTAATCAAGTGATCTTTAGTCATTATATCAGCTACTTTACAGCCTTTATCTTCGATAAACCTTACATCACGGTTTGTTAGTATGCCAACTAAAAGTTTGCCATTTTCTGTATCTGTTACTACAGGTATTCCTGAATAGCTATATTCTTCCATTATTGAAAGTGCTACTGCTAAACTATCATCAGGAGAAACTGCAATTGGGTTGTACACTATCCAGCTTTCATATTTTTTTACTTTCCTGACTTCAAGTAGCTGCTTATCTATAGGTAAGTTTTTATGTATACAGCCTATGCCTCCATGTTGTGCCAATGCTATGGCAAGTTTTGCTTCTGTTACTGTGTCCATTGCTGCGGAAATAAGAGGAATTTTTAACTCTATTTCATTTGTTATGTAAGTTGTAACATCTGTTTCTGAGGGCAATACATTGGATGCTGATGGAATAATTAGTATATCGTCAAAGGCATAAGAAAGTTCCACTTTTTTTCCATAAAAGATTTGTCATAGAGTATATTAATTTTTAATTATTTTTGCAATAATATTACTCAATATAATCTGTGTGTGTATTGATTACTTACTACATATGCTACATCTGACGTGATAATTTCTTATACCTTGGGAATTAAAAAAGGCTATTTAATTAAGGTGCTTGCGGTCATTGTATTATCCATTTTACTTACGCAGAGAATTGTTCATTAATAATTCGTTCCTCTAAGTTGTGCCCTTTATCAAACAATAGTGTAATAGTAATATCATTGTCTTTTTTTATCTTGATGTTTGTAATATTACGAAATTCTGTGTAGTCAGCAACTGCTGATACAGAACGTATTTTTGGGTTAATAACATCTACCTCTATTATTGTAGAATTTGTTAATATAGCTCCTCTCCAACGTCTTGGTCTGAATGAATTGATTGCAGTTAAAGATAGAACGTTAGAACTTAAAGGTAATATAGAACCTCCTGCGGAAAAATTATAAGCTGTACTACCAGCTGGTGTTGACACTAAAATACCATCTGATACTAGTTTTTCCATTACTAATCTACTATTGATTTTTATTTGTAGGTTTGCAGCTTGATGAGTACTACGAAATAAAGAAACTTCATTTATAGCAATAGCATTATGCTGATTTTTATTAGTATCGATAGCGACCATATTTAACACTGTTAATTGTGTTGGAACAGACTGATTAATGCGATCTATAAGGTTATGGTCTGAATATTGATTTAACAAGAATCCTACAGTACCATAGTTGATACCGTAAACTGGTATATTAATGTATTTACTGACTATGTAGTTATGTAAGCTATGTAGCATTAACCCATCACCACCTATTACTACAAGTAAATCAATAGCAGCCTCTTTATTTTTTTTGATATCTATAAGACCATATTGCTTCTCTAGAGTAAGAGCTACACTTTTATCAAAGTCATCAAAAAAAACATATCCAATGTTTTTATATTTACTCATGTGCAATTACGAAAAAAAACACGCGTACAAATTGATTTTATAGATCTAAATCGCCAAATTTACTAATGAATTTTGCAGCTTTGCTATTTTTTTTGCTCACAGTTCTGAGGTTTGGATTCCACGCTGGGTGATTAAAGCAGTCACTTTCTAGGTGAATTTTTATTAATTCGTTCTTTTTACCTAAAGTGGACTTCATTTTTCTTTCTTCTCCGTTGGTAAATATAGTCAATATATCATTGGTTTCTGGATGTATCCCTTTTTTCATTCTGTAAACCTTTTCAAATGTTTTGTAGTATAAATTTATTTGTAACCTATGTTTGTAGCATTTATATGTGTCATTTGTCAATTTATATTAAGGGACTTTAATGATGGATATGTAAATTATTTTGACTAAGTTGCTATAACGAGATATTATATAGTTGATAGGTGATCGAGGATGTATAAGATGATTTTGATGTTCCCTGGTCAGGGCTCTCAATTTGTATCTATGGGGAAAGATATATATGACAACTTTGCTGTTGCTCGTTATGTCTTTCATGAGGTAGATGACATATTGAATAAAAAGTTATCTAAAATAATGTTCGAAGGTTCTATCGAAAATTTAACTTCAACTGATAATGCGCAATTAGCATTAATGGTGACTTCTATAGCAACATTGCGGGCTATAGAGTATGTCTTAGGTAAGCCAATACATTTATTTAATAAGGTAAAGTACATGGCAGGACATTCAGTTGGTGAATGTGTAGCGTTATGTGCATCTGGCGCATTAACTTTATATGAAGTTACACAACTTCTGCTAATAAGAAGCCAAGCTATGTATGATGCAGTGCCTCTAGGATATGGAGGAATGTGTGCATTAATAGGTGGTAGCTTAGAAGATGTAGAAAATGTTGTGAAAATGGCACAAGAGTATGGAGTTTGTGAAATTGCTAATGATAACTGTGATGGTCAAGTTGTTGTTAGTGGCGTTAAAGCAGCTCTTGAGCAATTACCAGACTTGATAAAAGATACTGGTATAAAAAAAGTTATAAAGTTACAAGTCAGTGGACCATTCCATTCATCATTGATGAACTCTGCATGTGATAAATTACAGCAATTTATTGAGCGTATTGAAGATATGAAAATGCCATTAGTCAAAGTTATATCTAATGTATCTGCAACAGAATATACTGATTGTCTCATGATCAAAGATTTAATAGCTAAACAGCTAATAAGTAGAGTTCGTTGGCGTGAAAGTATTTTGTATATGATAAAACAAGGGTGCACGTGCTTTATTGAAGTTGGTGCTGGTACTACGCTATCAGGGTTGGTGAAAAGGATTAGTCCAAATGTTTCTGCTGTTAGTGTGAACACGGCAAGTTGTATTGATTCTATAACGCAGCATTTTGCTGTAAATGCCGGTTTTGTTAATGCGTAGAATGTAGTATGTGCTTGTAACGATCTTTGTTATCTTCCTACTATAGTTTCAGTTATGTTTTTTGTGCATCGCTGTCTTAGTTGAATGGTTTTTTTATATTAATAAATCTTCTGGCTATGATGACCGCATAAATTTAGTAAAGAATAAGTATATTTATACTTATCTTTCTTAGGTGTAGATAACTTTAGGTATTCTTGCTTGCATATTACTCAATTAATAAAATAATAAAGTGTTTTTATCTAATAAGGTTAATTGATTGTTATGTTCATTACTTTTGAAGGTATAGATGGTTCTGGTAAAACTACTCAATCACACTTGTTAACAGAGTATTTATCTAAGATATATGGTGTTAACAATGTTGTGTTGACTAGAGAACCTGGTGGCACTTTATTAAATGAGGCAGTACGTGACTTATTATTTCAGGCTAAAGGGTTAGATAGTCTATCAGAGTTATTGTTTTTTATTGCTATGCGTAGAGAGCATTTTATGAAAGTAATAAAACCTTCTTTAATGCAAAAAAAAATAGTAGTTTGTGACAGATTTATTGATTCAACAATTGCATATCAAGGTTATGGACAAGGAATTGATTGTAATTTGATATGTCAGTTGAATGATCTTGTTGTTGATATGTATCCTGATATTACATTTGTTATTGATGTTGATGTTCATGAATCATTATCTAGGTCTTGTAAGAATGGGTATGAATTTGCTGAACTAGAGTTTTATTATAGGGTAAGGAATGGTTTTTATAGTATTGTTGAAAAAAATCCGCATCGTTGCCATATAATTACTGATAACAATGAGATTTGTGATATTGATGGTATCAATCTTATACATCTGAAAATAGTAAAGGTGTTGCAAATGGTATAAATTTGTGAATAGCATATTCGTCTTGTTTTTTTTATAACTTTATAAATTTAACAGATTTAAATTAATTATGGGGGATGTTTTGAATAGAAAATTTTTAGCATGGTTTTTGGTATCAATGTTTTATGCATATCAATATATATTGAGAGTACTTCCTAATGTTATTGCATCTATATCTATAGAGAAATTTAAAATTAGTGCTATAGCATTTGGTCAGTTCTCTGGATTGTATTACATTGGATACACATTAGCACATATACCGATAGGTATTTTTTTAGATAAATATGGTCCCAGAGTAGTATTACCAATTTGTGTTGTTTTGACATTTATTGGGTTAGTCCCATTATTAATATCTGATGTGTGGTTATTTGCTCAAATTGGGAGAATAGTCACAGGTATCGGTTCAGCTGGATCTGCTCTTGGTCTTTTTAAGGTTGCTAATATGTATTATAATAATAGATTTGCTAGAATGTCTGGTATTTCTATTATAATAGGACTATTAGGTGCAATGTATGGGGGATTACCAGTTTTATCTTTATTGGATAAGCTTGGATGGGAAAATTTATTCCTCATATTTATTGCTATAGGTGCTGTGTTGGCAGTATTGTTATATGTCTTTATGTTGCCTTATGATAGGGGTGGTATTGATGACGCTAGTAATAGTATATTGAGTAACATTAAGTTGGTTATATGTAATAAGTACATTATTATAATCAGCTTGCTTGCAGGCTTCATGATAGGACCTTTGGAAGGTTTTGCTGATGGATGGGTAACTTCATTTTTAAGAGCAGTAGGTAATATGGATAAAGAAGCATCTGCTTTACTTCCTTCTACAATATTTATTGGTGTGTGCTTTGGTGCATTTATTTTACCTTATATGTTTGAGAACATGTCATTTAATGGCTGGAATTTGCTTATAGCTTCTGGTTTTGGTATGATGATACCTTTCTTAATATTGTATATTAATAGCTCCAATGCTTTATTGGTAACAGTGTTATTCTTCCTTATAGGGTTCTTTTCAGCATATCAGATCATCACAACTTGTAAGGTGTTGAGTTATGTTAATGATAGTGTAGTTGCGTTAGCTACTGCTGTGAATAACATGATAGCTATGGCTTTTGGTTATTTTTTCCATACTGCTATATCTTGTGTAATAGATGTATTGTGGGATGGCAAAATTGTAGGGTCAGAACCAGTGTATACTAAAGCATTGATGCTAAAATCTATGTTATTTGTTCCTGGTGGTTTGTTAATAGGAATTATAGGATTTGTATATCTTAAATATACAGTTAGAGAGAATAAGTAACCTTACTAATACAGTTGTATATAATTTGTCTATAGAATATAGGTGTTATATATAACTGTATTTTTCTGTTGAGAGTATAGAGTTTATTAGCAGTACTTGATCTGTACTATTTAACATATGTATTAATTATTATTTTCTTGATTAATCGATAAAGCTAATTACATGTAATACTTTTACTTCAGTTTATTTGTTTATGTTCTTAGTGTGGTATAGAGCTACAGTTTTGAGTTGTAGTAATAATCAAATAATTTTATTCTGTTGATCTAATAACCTGTTATTCCTTCTATTTACTAGGAATGTAATGCTAAACACTTAATTGTATGATGTTTAGATAGTGAAGAAATTGTTTTCATGTTGGTTTGTAGTACTGTTATGAATTATTGTTTGTCTTTTATGTATTTAAAAGTATAACTAGCATTTAATTGTAATGAATGTCTTATACTAATTAGGATATATGTATAAATAGTTTAGCATATTGCTTTGTTGGCTTCAAGTTTTATAAAAAAATTGTATTTGATGTGTTATTAAATTATTTTGTTATTAATATATATCCTAATGTTACATTGGATATACTTGTATTATTGTATTCATGAATCATTATTTACTCTTGTGTAAGAGTAGTATGAATTTATCTGTTTGTTACAGTGTAAGGAGTGATTTCTATAGTTTGTTGAAAAGAATTCACATTGTTGCTATATAAATTACTAATAACAATTGTAAAATTGTTGATCTTAATATCTGAACATAATATTGTAGGTGAAATAAATTTATCTAGATAGCATGTGAGTTTTTGTACAGCTTGATAAATTGGAAAGAATATAAATCTGGTTTTTGTATGAACTATATTGTTAAGTTTTATTTGGAGTTATTCTAATTGTTGAATAGCAAATGTGCTATTTTTATGAAAAGGTATTTCAGAATATAAACTTGTAAGCAACATGTATGGTTTGTTTTTATGGATTTGTAAACTTAACAAATTGCTTGATAGTTATAGATTTTTGTAAGGACTGTTAAAATTTATTTGGGATTATTCTGATTGAATGGCATTGAGGTACCATTTTTTATTGGAAAGTGTAATGTCCTTTCTGAAAGTCCATACATCTTCAATCTTATTGATCTTTGATGTACTGCCTTGTATTACATTATCATCTTTATCTTTTACAAAGTTTATTTGTTCAGTGATAAACTTTACTGTGATATATGCAATATTCCCTGAAAGATCTAGTTTTATTATTTTATGAGATGTTACTGATACAATAATATCTTCATATACATGATTAAGCTTTTTTCTATTTTCTATTTCTTCTGAAAATGAGTTATATAAATTGGTGTCTAATAACATAGACAATATATGTACATTACCTTCATTAAAGGCTTTTATTATAATTTCAAATGCCTTTATTGACCCGTCCATGAAGTGTTTTAGTGAAAATTCTTTGTCTTTCTTTTTAATTTGATTGATTATTGATTTTTCATCTTTATTACAAGTATCCATTACGGATTCTATTTCAATTTCAGCATCATCGTATTCTTGTGTGTCTTCTACTACAATGCTTATAGCTTGTGAATGGTTGTTTGGTTGTAATCCTGAGGTTTTTCCAAGTGAGTTGTATAGTCGGAAAAAAATGAATGCTGCTAACAATGCATATATTGCTAATTCAACCATATAATCCTAATTTTTATTGACAAAAGTATATACTGTGTATACTCAATTAATATTATAGCTTAGTGTACGTTAATCAATAATTAATTACATTATTTTACTTGGGAGCTTGTTAGTATGTCGTATAAATTGAAAGTTAAGGGTCAGTATATTAAGGATCTTTCATTTGAGAATCAAAATTCTCCTCAAATCTTTGTAATGATTAGTAAAACTCCACCTGAAATTAATATTTCTGTTAACGTTAGTTCTGTAAGTCTTCCAGTAAAAGCACAAGATCAAGAAAATGGGCAATCTTTAGACAATAAAGTAGAACCATTATATGAAGTTACACTGCAAGTTAATGCTGAAGCTCGTGTTGGTACTACAGTAGCGTTTATTTGTGAAGTTAAGTATTGTGGTGTGTTTTCCGTTGAAAATAGTGATGCAAGTAATGGAGAGGAATTAAGCCAGCAGGATATGAGAGATATGTTGTTAATTTCTGCTCCAAGTATCTTGTTTCCATTTGTTAGGGAATTGATTTCTAGAATTACTGCGACAGGTGGATTCCCTCCGTTAATGCTTGATGTTGTTGATTTTAAAGCAATGTATGAATCTCAAATAAAACAGAATGCTGCTGAACAAAATGATAATGGTCAACATACTGAAAAGTAGTTTTGTTAACTATAATTTAATTTGTGATTTAAGACGACTTGTAGTAATTTGTAGTTAAATTAAATTAACTACAGGTTTTTTATATTATGAAGTTTTTAATATTAGGGAAGCTATTTTGTTTGTTAGCAATGGTTTCCTTTTTTGGTGTTGCTTTTTGTTCTGATAGTCAGGAAGAGATTACGGAAAAGTTTTATTCTGATACTCTTGTTAAGTTGAGTGACGATATTACTGCTAAAAAATTATTAAGTTTGTTACCTAATGATCGTTTTGTAGGTAATACAAAAGCTCCAGTTGTAATAATAGAATACGCTTCGTTTTCTTGTATGCATTGTGCGCATTTTACATTGAATGTATTTCCAGAGTTAGAGCGTAAGTACATTAAAACAGGCAAAGTACTGTATATTTTTAGGAACTTTCCGTTAGACTATGTTTCACTAAAAGCTGCTATGTTAGGTACATGTTATAATACTGCTAGTAGATTTTTTACTTATACTAGAGCCGTATTTAGCTCAATAGAAGCACTGGTAACTAATTATAAAGACTTAGGTGTGTTATCCAATATTGCAAAAATTAGTAATATAAGTGATGAAAGATTTGAGAAGTGCATTAATGATGAAGATATAATGAATTATGTTATTCAAGAAAAATTTGTTGCAAATAGGAAGTTACAGGTAAATGCTACTCCTGTATTTTTTATTAATGGAAAAAAGTATGATAAATCTCATGATATTGAAAGTTTTTCCGAAACAATTGATGAGCTAATAATGTTACATCCAAATTATTCACTAGTTAGTGGAAAATCTTAATTTTTAATAAAATTGATCTTAACTATTAAGAATTTTAAGTTAAGCATTTATAGAATGTATTATATGTGAAAATCTTTATTTATTGATATAATTTTATAGGATGTGTAATGCATCTATTAGCCGAAAGGCTTATGTCAAGTGTTTGTAATTGACATTATATATGAATGAACTTTGAGTTATATAATTTAAAATAGATATGTGTAATGCGTTTGTGTTATAGTTAATCATTAGTGTGAATATAATTCTACTGTGTGATTTAGTGTTTGTATAGTTAGTTTTTGTGCCTTATTTTTGAAGTAAATATCATAATACAGCTCTACGTTTGTAATTAATTATCTAGGAATAGATGTGTATAAACATTGTAACGTTATATTTCTTAACTAGTAAGTCTATTTAGTTTTATAAACATTAAGTGCTACAGTTTCTATTATGTGTGAAACATTTGCACTATATCACCATAAGAAGGCAAATTTTCAATCTGACCTATAGCTGCTAATGTTATTTTATTATTACTACCTAATAAGTTATGGATACAATTTTGTAGATCTGTAAGTGTAATCTCAGAAATTTTCTTTATTAGTTCTTCTTTTAAAATGTATCGATTATAGTGAGAGTAGTAATATCCTAAAGATTCAGCACGTGCAGTAGTGCTCTCTCTTGACATTAGTATCTCAGAGATTAATTTACCTTTTGCTCTTGTGATCTCATTTTCTTCTAGATTCATGGTAATGCTTTTTACTTCAGAAGCTATTGTGGTAAGTAATTGGATTAAATTGTTTTTATCTGTTGCTGCATATATGGAGAAAATACCATTATCACTGTAGCTGGAATTAAAAGATGATATGGTATATACTAGTCCTAGTTGTTCACGGATTTTTTGAAAAAGACGTGATGACATGCCATTCCCTAATATTGAATCTAAAATTTGTATAGTGTAAAATAGGTCATCTTTATATGAAACACTAGGAAATCCTATGACTAAATGTACTTGTTCTAAGTTTCTTATTTCTCTATATTCTCCACTATAGTAAACTGATGGTGCTGCTGTTTTAGGTTCTGATTTTTTCATGTTAGAAAAATGCTGAGATACTAGATCAATGACTTCTTCATGTGTGATATTTCCAGCTACTGATAATAACATGTTTCCAGCATGGTAGTACTCACTCATATAAGTCTGGAGATCTTCTTTAGAAAGGTTAGTTACTGATTCTGGAGTTCCTAAAATAGATTTTCCAAATATTTGATTAGGATAAGCTGCCTCTATGTACTTATCAAAAATTATACTAGTAGGAGAATCATTGGTTTGATATATTTCCTGTAATACTACTCCTTTTTCTCTGTCTATTTCTTCTTGTGGAAATTGTGAATTTAGTATTATGTCTGCAAGAACTTCTATAGCTATTTTAATGTCTCTTTTTAATGTTTTTACATGATAGACAGTGTGTTCTCTATCTGTATGTGCATTAAAATTTCCACCAATGTCATCAAAGATTTGTGCTATATCAAGTGCAGTACGAGTTTTAGTACCTTTGAAAGCCATGTGCTCTAAGAAATGTGATATACCGGTTATGTTTGTATTTTCGTATCTACTTCCAACATTAATCCAGATGTTAATAGATATAGATTCTACATGAGGCATTGTATCAGTTATTATCGTAAAGTTATTTCTAAACTGTGTAATACTTGGTGACATGACTTTAAAAAAATAAGAAATTAATGTATTATAGTGTATACAGTTAATGATATAACAGCAACAAATATAATAAAATATTGGTATGCAAAAATTATGATTTGTAGTAACCTTAAAGAATTTTCATAAAGTATTTTTTCTAATAATTTTGCGAATTTTAATTTACAAATATATTATCTGTTTGGATAGCTTTTATACTTGTATAAATACTGATTAATGAAAATATAGTTTATATTGTGTTTTTAAATTTGCTACTCAAAATAATGTGTATTATTGTACAATAATTTGTTATTGTTGTTTAACAGTAAAAATTTAGGATTTACTAGTTCTTTTGTCAAGGTATGTGAAATTTATAATAAATATCTGTCGTTTTTCTCATAAGAAATGAGAAGTTGAATAGTTTATTGTGATATTGATATTGCTTGTTAAGTTGTGAAAAAGGTGATAAAAGTAACAAATTGATTTTCTCACCTATAGTAGAAAGTATATAGTTATTGTTAATAGATTAAGGTTTAGATTTGCGTAAAAAAATTAATAAGGTATTCATTTCCGGAAAAAGTGTTTGGCCAATAATAGAAGGTGGCAAAGGTATAGGTGTGAGTGATGGTAGGAGTGCGGGTGCTTTTGCTGCTGCTTCTGCTGTAGGTACTTTTTCTGGAGCATGTGCTAGATTAATTGATGATAATGGTGAGCATATTCCTTTGATATATCGTGGTAAAACCAGGTTAGAACGTCATAATGAATTAATAAACTATAGCATTGATGCAGCAGTGAGTCAGGCTAAGATGGCTCATGAGATATCAAAAGGGTTAGGAAGAATACATATGAATGTACTATGGGAAATGGGAGGTGTGCAGCGTGTACTTCATGGTGTACTTGAAAAAGCAAAAGGGTTAATTCACGGTATTACTTGTGGTGCTGGTATGCCATATAAATTAGCTGAAATTGCTTCTCAGTATCAAGTTTATTATTATCCAATTGTGTCATCAATGAGGGCATTTAAAATTTTATGGCAGCGTTCTTATCAGAAATTTTCTAAAACACTTCTTGGTGGTGTTGTGTATGAAGATCCTTGGTTAGCAGGTGGTCATAATGGGCTTAGTAATAGTGAGTCTCCTGATAATCCACAAGATCCTTTTGAAAGGGTTTCAGCAATACGTACATATATGAATGAAGTTGGGTTGTCTGATGTTGTATTAATTATGGCAGGAGGTGTTTGGCACTTAAAGGATTGGGAAGAATGGTTAGACAATAGTTTAATTGGTCCTATAGCATTTCAATTTGGAACAAGACCTTTATTAACTCAGGAAAGTCCAATCTCTGCTGAATGGAAGAAAAAGTTAATGTCTTTAAAGCCTGGTGATGTATTTTTGAATAAATTTAGTCCTACAGGATTTTATTCTTCTGCAGTTAAAAATGAATTTATAAAAGAATTACAAGGACGTAATGAACGTCAAATTGCGTTTGAAAATGAAATGACTGAAAAGTGCAGCGCAGAGCTCTCTATTGGTAGTAGAGGAAGAAAAGTGTATGTTCATCCCTATGATAAAAAGTTATCAGAATCTTGGATTGCAATGGGTTATACAGATGCTTTGAAAACACCGGATAATACTTTGATATTTGTTACGCAGAGTAAGTCACGAAGCATTAGGGAAGATCAAATAAATTGTATGGGATGTTTGAGTCATTGTAAATTCAGTAATTGGAAAGATCATGGAGACTATAACACTGGTATTAAACCAGATGTTCGTAGTTTTTGTATTCAGAAAACTTTACAAAATATTGTTGCTGGTGCAGATCATGAACATGAGCTGATGTTTTCTGGCCATAACGCATATAAGTTTGTACAAGATGAGTTTTATAAGGATGGTTATATTCCTACAGTACAGGAGCTTGTTGATAGAATTTTAACTGGATATTGAATATTTGTAGTTTTATCATTGATAATTTTTTTGTATGTAAAATTTCCATGCTTTATTATTATATTGGATGGGTGTCAAAATACATCTTTTCATTTAAAGTTCATTGGTAGGTTTATATTGTTGTAAATAATATAGCTATGTTTTAATATTATATATGTACAATTGCTCTAAGTGTTTTGCTAGTATATCTGCTTCTATATTAATAATATCGTTTACTTTACTATATTGAAAAGTTGTCTTTTCCCAGGTATGGGGAATAATGTTTACTGATAATATTCCATTAGATATAGAATTAATAGTCAATGATACTCCGTTTATTGCGATTGATCCTTTTGTTATCGTGTATTTTAGCAGAGTATCTGGTACATGTAACTCTATATTGTGAGAGCTATTGACTTTAATGATTGATGTAATTTTCCCTATCCCATCAACATGCCCTTGTACAAAATGTCCATCTAATCTATCAGTTATTCTTATTGGTAATTCTAGGTTAACCTTGGTTCCTTCTTCCCAATATGTAGCATTGGTAATAGATAAAGTTGCATCTGAAACGTCAGTAACGAAATAATCATCGTTTAACTCTACTACACTTAAACAAATACCAGAACATCCTATAGAATCTCCTAACTTTGTTTCACTTAAAAACTTAAAATTACTTGGTTTGATTGAAACTCTTCTATCACAGTTTTTTGTATTACGTACTTGGATCACAGTGCCGATATCCTCGACTATACCTTTAAACATGTTACATGTATAGAAGATAGAATTCACCATCCTAATATACTGAACAGAAAACGTCAATGATAAAAGTTTAAAAGAATTATTTATCTAAAATATTTAAAAAATTAACTTGCTTTTTTATAAAGTTAGCATATATTCCAATAATTATAATAATTTGTTAATAAAATATATTTTTTATTATCAATATGTATTAATTTTTTTTGTAATATTTTTTAATAAAAAAGGATTATTTATATGTTTAGTGATTTAAAATCTTCAGCATTTAGTATTGTAAATAGTACTAGTAATTTCTCATTAGATTTAGGTGATGAGTTTTTTAATAATACAGTTGCTAATCAGACTGATTTAATAATTCATGATGCTAATGGTGATAAAGTAATAGGAGATAATATTATTGCTATTTCTATTATTGTAGCTGGAATTTTTATTGTAGTTGCGGTAGGAATATGTATGTTTTGGCTTAATCGTAATGAGTCTGTATTGCGGGAAAGGTATATGAGATGCGCTCAAAATCCTGATACGTTAAAAATGGACCAACCTAGTACTTCTGGTGTGACTTTTTGTAATGCTGTTAGTGATGAAGTAGAACTACAACAAATGGATGATGTTGAACTGCGACAAAGAAAAGTAGAAGAAACACATTTTCCAAAAACATTAATGAGTTCTCCTAGTAATAATAGTAATAATAGAGAATGTACGATGTATTATCCTAGTAATTTTAGTTAGATGTTGGTAAAAGATGATTTATGTTAATATTATCTTTCTATTCTAACTTAATTTGTCTATACCTTGTAGATGTTATGGAATGATTTTCTTAGTACAAGAGAATATAGGTTTTTGAATATGTGTTGGTGCAGATTTTTTTGATAGCTGATTTTGTCAATGCTGTTATATATTTTTAAGTCGATGATTCTCTTGATACAAGAGGATATGTGGTGTTATTGTTAAAATGTTTAATGTTACTTTACTTAATATTTAGTAAGTTTTGCTGTAGTTACTTAATTTATCAGTGTTGTTGATATATGTTATCTTGACAGTTCTTTAATACACGGAAATTGCCAGTACTATTGTGTACTATATATTGATATGATCTAGAGTATTTATATCAGTACTTAATAGATTTGTAATTGTTTCACATTTTTCCTATAAGAGTATAAATGAGAGTTATTGTGGAGAGAGATGTTTACGGATCTATATTAAGGTTGATAATATGTTTTGATATTTATAGGTTGATTGAGGTAATGATGTAGATAGAACTCGTTATATAGATAATGCATGTTGTTTTACTATGTTTATATATAGTATGAGAGTATTTTATAAAGAAGTTTTAACTTTGTGGTATTATTTTAACAAATGATTTCTTGTGAATATCATGCTATAATTAATTGTTGTGTTATTGCAATTTTCACTTATGTCATTTCTAGATGTTATCAGTGGTGTATTTGCTTCTCTTACTTCAAATTTTTTCAATAATACTACAAATAGTACACTAGGAACAATACGTGGTAATGTTACAGGAGTATATAATACATTGGTTAATTATGTTACTACTTTTTTCAATAGTACCGTGGTTAATACAAATGCAGTGACAGGATCTAGTGCATTGAACAATACATTACCTACAATCGATAATGATACTATTCATTTTGTAAATAGTACTATTGATGATGTGCTGAGAAATACTAATCATAGCGTAATTAATACGAGTAGTTCAAGTGATGACTGGAATAAATTTTTCTATTGTTTGTTAGCTCTTGGGTTTGTTTGTGTGATTCGTCGTATTTGTTATCACTTTATGCGTGGTTTTCGAGAGGAAAGACATCGTGATCTTATGATACGTGGATTTTTTAGTGAAGCAGAAGTTGAGAATAATGGTATTGGTTGTGAAAGTAGAGAAAGATCTATCTGTTGTAATGTTAAGGAAAATATAGTAAGGCAACGAAATGATATTAGTACAGAAGGAGATGAAGGTTTATCAGTTAATCAATGTGAAGAAGAGTTACATAGTATTTGTGGTGGGGCTAGAACTGATATAAGTGAAAAAGGTTCTGATAGTAGTAGTATTGGTTGTGAGGAAATAGCTTTAAATACTATGTCTACAAATGTTGTTGTTGAAATGAAAGTAACAGAAATGAGTACATTTTTATAATATTTCTGTATTTATTACAAGTTTATATAAATTACATTAGAATCATATTAAGTTGATTTTTGCTAATTGCTTAATGTTATCACTTACTATGCAGATATATTGAATATAATACGTAATTTGTTAATGTTATTATATAACCTACAGTTGGTTATATTGCAGGTGTCAGAATAGGTAATGATTTGGTGGGAAGAGAAATGTAACAGTCTGGAAACTTTGCACAGAGTTGAATACCTTAAAAAAGTTGTATTGGATAATCAGCTAGACAGTGTCTAGGTCGGAAATGGCAACGTGGATAGAGAGATGGTAATGATGGTGGTGTAACAAGTACAAGATCAAGAAGATAACAAAGGTATAGAAGTGGGTCGGTAAGTGGTAAAAAATATATTTTTGTAATGTTTGTATGGAGAGCAACTATGAAATTTTTGCTATGTACATAGTAGCATTATAATTAATTGTAATAATATACTTATATATTAGGGATGATTTTTTGTAGGATTGGTGTGAGACTTGCTTATATGGTAGGTGGTAATAATACAGGAAGGAGATATAAGAGCTAACAGTAGATTTTAAACAATTGATGGTTTGGTCACTTGAAGGGTTTGTATTAAATAATCAGTTTTTAAAGAAGATAATAAGAGTAGTATAATAATAGGATATCAATATAACAGTAAGAACTACTGTATATCAAAGGCTATATAATTGTTAGTTGAAAAATTAAGTAATATAGTTGTATAATTAAGAAATCAGTGTGTGTTTTTAGGTATTTGCATGTCAAGTGATTTTTATTTAAAGGTATTGCTTCCTATTATAGTTGCTGTAGTACTGTTGGTTGCTGCTTTGTTAATTGTGTGCATGATTTCCCGTTGTATACAAAAAAGTAGTAGCGATAGAAAAGTAAGAGATAAGTTAGAAATGGAGGAACATGGGTTATTAGCTGATGAATCTGAGAACGATAGAAATGAAGCTGTTCAACTTGTAGCGCGGCCAGTGCCACAGTTGAATGTAGAACATGTAGAAAATATATTCAGGTGTGTTGTTAACAGTGCAAGAGAAAGTCATAATTGTATGGTAGTAACAAGTGGTGGGTAATTGTTAATTAAATAATAATATGGTATAATAATAAGAAGTTTAGAGTGCCATGTTTAATTGTCAGTTTTAGAATGTAGAACTATTGGATAAGTTCTTGTTTATATGATCAACTAGCTTCATAGCAAAGAAGGAGCATTTGGTGCTAAAATATAGAATAGAAATAAAGTAGTAGAACTACTAGGAAATAATATATTAGGTAAAGAATTGAGTGTGTGTTTTTTAAGGTATTGATATGTCTGGTGATGGTTTGACTGTGCTTAACATTTGTCTTCTTGTTATGATAGCACTAGGTGTGCTGGTTGCTGTTGTTTTAGAATTGTATAGTGTCTTTGCAGATAAATCTGGTCAGTGCGCAGATAATAGAAGACAATTTGAAGAACCTAAGTCAGCACTTTATTTCTTGTGGATTGGTGGATATGGATAAAATGGTGAAGGATTTAGAAGCTGAACGTAGGGTCCGTGCTATGCGAGAACGTGCAGACAGGTATAATGAAAATCAATTACGAGCTGATGTTGTATTAGAACAGAGGAACCTTCAGGGTTATCTTGGTATTGGTGATTAGTAATTGGTATATTACAACAAGCAAGAGATACAGAAAAATGGTGAGTCAGTTTTTGACTGTTTTATGTAGTGAAGCTTCAAATGTTTTAAGATCGTGTTGAAGTATATAAAAAAAACTATCAACTCTGTGCAGTTTTATGATTTTAAACAAGTATTAGTAGATTTTCTATGTGGTTTATTGAAGTTGATGATATGTTTTACGTGTATTTACATTGATAAATATATTTGTGTACTCTTGCTACTTTAAATTGTTTAGAGACCATTGGATCTTAAAGTATATGTAGTTTTGTTATGAGAATTTTCTTAATTATGTAGCAGTGTAAGTGCATGACAATAGCATGACAAGATAAGAATTTTAGCAAGAGTGTCACTCTTGTATTTGAGGGATTATATGTTATATTCCCTGAGTGTACTTGATAAATGTGTTTTTTTGATCTTATGCAGTTTTCGTAAGATAATTTGTTACTTATAGTAATTTTAGTGTATGTGTTTATATGGGTAATAGTGGCATTAGTATAATTGTTTGTGTTGTCTTTATCTTTCTGATAATGATGGTACTTGTTAGCATGTTTCAAAGAAATGCTAGCATCTTTGATTGTGTTAGTAGACAACAGTGCAAAGCAAGTAATGCTGATCATGATAAAGGTAATGATACATCTAACCAAAGTGAAGAGGCTAGTGTTAATACTGATTTAGTAAGTGGAAGTAATGGCACATGTGAAGACATAGACTTGCAAAGTGTACAATCTCGAAAATGTTGCAGAACATAAGTTATCTGTTTATGGATTTATGTTTATAGTAGTCATTGTTTTTACATATAAATATTTAACAGTTTTTTTGTAAAAATTTCCCTTGTTGTGGGTTACTTAGATGTATGTAAGATACCAGTTAACCATATAGTGTTATCTATTTTATTTACAATATTTTTTGATAAATCAGCTAGTATTTATTTTTTTCATTATTTAAGTTAAATAATTTGTATAATAACATTTTTTATATTATATAATGTATCTTGTTAATATTTTAGCTAATATTTTATGGGTAATAATGACGATCACAAGATAAAGTGTATGGAGTGTTTGTTTTCTTTGGTAGATGTGTTTATGTGTCTTATTATGAGTTTTGCGATATTTGGTATATTGCGTATGGCTCATGATAGGACTGAACAACGTTCTGAGAATCAAAATGTTGAGCCTGTTGCTTTGCGTAATCGTCTTAGACAATTAAAATAAAGGTTGTTTACTATTAGATTTAGAGTAGTGTGTGTTGCCTAATCTCTTTTGATGGTTTGTATATGATAATTTTTAAAAAATGTTAAGTCAAGCTAAGTAAAAAGTGACTGTCATAAGCTAGATTGATGTACATTACTAATAGTAGATTTTAGTAATAAGCATTTCCTATATGTCTTTTGATAGTGGTTATATTGTTATATATGTGAATGTTTCATATGTTACTATGTGAGTCAAATAAACTAGCAAAACTGTTATATTTGTAAGGAAAGATAATGTAGCATAATATTATTACAGGTTATATGAGTGCAAGACTAAATACTTTATGTTAAAATACCATGTTACTAATCTTGCATAGGTAGAGTAATTTAACAGTATTTATTCCTTATGTATTTTTGTAAAAAATGGCAATAGTAAGCTTTTATATAATTGATTGCTTGTGTGTTATATTATTGTTGCTTAAACTGTTCTGTCTCATGAATGTTCCAGTATTTTTAAAGATACCTGATAGAACGATTATCCGTATAGCATATTTCTGGTTTATCACAATAACTTTTACATAATTAATTAGTATGTAGTTTTTTTGTTATTGAGTTATTTATGTTATAGTAAATGTGTTGTATTGATTGTAAGTATTATTCATTATGTGCCACAGAGGTGATTTTGTTGGTGATGATAATAATATGCGAAATGATATGTCTGTTGTGATTTTTGTATATTTATTTTTGGTATTGTTAAGTTTTATTATTATGTGTTTTTTAGTGGATGTTAGAAACCTGGTAATGATGGTGTAAATGTTGAAGACCTAGATATTGAGCTCTAGAGGCTGAAGAACCAGGTTTTGAAATGCTGGGTATTGAAAATTGAGAAGAGTTTGAAGTACAAGGTGCAGTTGAAGTGATGGG
Source organism: Ehrlichia canis str. Jake (assembly GCF_000012565.1). Taxonomy (GTDB): domain Bacteria; phylum Pseudomonadota; class Alphaproteobacteria; order Rickettsiales; family Anaplasmataceae; genus Ehrlichia; species Ehrlichia canis. The sequence continues at coordinate 1,077,168 of NC_007354.1, read as the reverse complement.
AATGAAATTGTTGTCACTAGTAAGATATTTTTTACCCTAGAATGTTCCTATTGTATTTTTTTATCAATAAATAATGATTGAAAAATTAGTAATATGATCTTATTAATTGAATCGTAAATTTATTCTATGTTAAGTTGTTTTAGTATAGCATGATATAGGACTCTTATTCTACTTTCTTAAATGACATAATGTGATTATAATGTATAAGTTGCTTAATTAGTAATATTATAGTTAACTAATTGTTTGTTATTATTTGATTTTGTACTCGATAAATTTGTTAATAAAAGTTATCTTGAGTTTAATGCGTTTATTTTACCAAGATGGTGTATAATAAAACTTGTAGTACAATAAGAGCTATTGTTGATTAACATTAATATGCTGTTATTTTGTATTTTGAAAATCAGAGGATTATTGATAAAATAATTAAGTGCTTCTTGCTTGAAAGTTGTATTACTCTGAATCCTTAGGTAGATGATATTCTTTACTTGCTCAATTTCGTAGATACCAATGTTTGCACACAGTTGCTTTATATATATAGTGTTTAGTAAATTTTCTACTTCATTTGGTAAATTGCCAAACTTGTTGATTAACTCTATATGATAGTTATCTATCTCTTGTTTTGTCTTAAGATTGCCAATTTTTTTGTATACACGCATTCTTAGTCCTATGTCTTTGATATAATGTTCAGGAATTCTGATGTTAACATTGATACTAATATTTATATGATCAAAATCTTTAGGATTTTCATTGTGAATATTAAGTTCTTCTTCTAGCATTTGTTGATATAATTCGATCCCTACATCTTTTATATTGCCTGATTGTTCTTCTCCTACTAAATTTCCAAATCCTCTGATATCCATATCATGTAGTGATAAAGTAAATCCTGAACTTATAGAATTTATTGATTGTATAATTTCTAGTTTGGTAGTAGGTTTATTTGTTACTTTTTCTGATAATATAAAATATACAAAACCTTTTATGTTGCTACGTCCTACTCTGCCTTTTAGTTGGTAAAGTTGAGCTAATCCAAACATGTCTGCATTATGTATGATTATTGTGTTAGCAAATGGAATATCTAATCCGCATTCTATAATTGATGTAGTGAGTAATATTGTAAATTTACCGTCAAAGAAATCATTCATTATTGTATCAAGCTGTGTTGGTGGAAGTTGTCCATGAGCAGTATTAATTTTAATTCCTGGTACTAATTTTGTTAGGTTATCACTAATGCTTTTTATATTGCTAATTTGTGGGCAAACGTAAAATACTCTACCTCCTCTATTGTGTTCACGTATTATGGCATCTTTTATTATGGTATCGTCATAGTGTGTTGTGCAAATTGTTACTGGTAATCTGTTTTTTGGTGATGTCTTTATTAAACTTAAATCTTTTATTCCACATAATGACATGTATAGTGTGCGTGGTATTGGAGTTGCAGATAATGAAATTACATGAACGTTTGTTTTTATTTTTTTTAATGATTCTTTTTGTTTTACTCCAAACTGTTGTTCTTCATCTATAATTAACAAACTTAGGTTAGCAAAAGTCACATCCTTTGCTAATATAGCATGTGTTCCTATTATTATCTGTACTTGACCACATGATAAACTTTCTTTTGTTTTCTTGATTTCAGATCTTTCAACTATTTTAGATAGTTGTTTGATTTTGATATTTGGAAATTTTTTGAATCTTTCGGTAAACACAATAAAATGCTGCCTACATAATAAAGTTGTTGGAACTATAACTGCTACTTGATAATTCTTATTTGCTACTAAGAATGCTGCACGTAGTGCTATTTCTGTTTTTCCGAAACCTACGTCTCCACAAATTAATCTGTTCATTATTTTGCCACTTGATAGGTCATGTTCCATATCTTTTATGGCTTGTAATTGATCTTCTGTTTCCGTATAAGAAAATTCGTTACAGAAATGTTGATAATTTTCATCTTTGCAAAAGATTTGACCCGTGGATAATTTCCTTGCTGCTTCTATAGCTAATAATTCTCTTGCAATTTTTTTGATGTGGTTTTTTATTTTAGTTTTACGTTGTTGCCATGATGTGCTACCTAGTTTGTCTAGTGTAACGTTAGGATTTTGTTGTCCGTATTTAGATATAAGATTGATGTTTTCTACAGGTAAAAATAGTTTGTCATTATTATAATACTCTATTTTTATAAAATCATGGTAGCTATCAAGTACTTTAGTAGTTTCAAGTTCTACTATCTTTCCAATACCATAATCTTTGTGTATTACTATGTCACCAATGTCTAAATTGGTATTATTATTAATAATATTTGAGATGTTACTTTTATTTGTCACTTCTTGTTTATATAGTAAATCATGTTCTGTTATGACGATGGTGGATTTTGTTATAAAACTTTGATTGGTTGGTAATATAGTGATGTTATGTGAGTAAAATATCTCTTGGTAATGATTGATTTTATATAGTTTAATACCTAATGTTTTAAGTTTATTTTGTATGTATTCTAAGGAGCCGATGGAATTGCATGCTATTATTAGTTTTTTTGTCTGACATGTAGTATTAATGTATTGTGTTAGGATTTCAAATATGTTGGCTTGTTTATCTTGTGCTAAAACTTTAAAGTTTGGAACATGTTGAATTTGTGTTGTAATATTAAAACTTTGTGCATTTATAGATGTGGAATTGTTGTTATTAGCACTATTATGTTGTGAGAATACAATCTTATTAAACTGTTGAGTTATAGTTTTAAAATCTTCAAGATTAATATAAAATTGATGTGGAGGTACTTGATAAAATAATTGAGATTTATAATTTAAATATATTTGGCTATTATATTGTTCTATTTCGTTGATGATTCTATCACTAAAAATAACTGTAGAGTTTTGTGGTATATAATTGAAAATATTTTTTAATTCTTCTTTGTAGAATAAAGGTAAAAAATTTTCTTCTCCTGTATGTTTCTTACCGGAAATTATTGTATCTAATAAATTTTGATCTTGGTTTGTTTTTGTTTTGTAGATTCTAGAAAAGAGATCTATAGTTGCTTTTTGTTTGATTAGTTCAGAAGTTGGATAGATTAAAATCTCATCTAAAAAGGAGTTGTTGTCTATTAGTTGTGTGGTATGATTAAAATAATTGATAGATTGTATAAAATTATTGTGTAGATGAATTCTTATAGGATTTTTGTAAGTCATTGGGAAGATGTCAATACTATTATTGAGAATAGCAAACTCACCTGTGTCCTGTACTATTGAATATTGATTATATCCGTAATGTGTTAAATAGTATTCTATATCGTGTTTTGTAATGTTTTGTTGTAGTGTAATTTTTAGTACTGACTGTAATATAATATTTTGAGGGAGTACTTTTTGCATAATTGCATTAGTTGTTGAAAGGATAATGTAAGGTGTGTTATTGCATTTAGTAGTTAGTGAATATAGAACTTTAATTCGTTCTGCCATTACTGAATTGTGTGGAGAATTTTTTTTGTATGGGATTGCATTCCATGCAGGGAATGTTATTACTTCAAGACTTGGAATATAGAACTTAAATATTGATGCTAGATCATGTAATTGTGTTTCTTTATCTACTATATATATTGCAGAATTGATAAGTTTTTTGGCATACATTTTTATAATAACAAATGGCTCAAATGTATGTGGAATGTTGAGAAATTTATTAATATTGCCCATAGAATATTTAAATGATTTTAGTAATTGATATTGTAAACAAAAAAATACAATCTATGGAAATATATTATATTTTACAAAGAAGTCTTTATAGTTATTCATCATAATAATGGAGTTGTAATATAGATTGATGGGTTGCTGTAACAATATCTTGTCTTGATAGGTATGCTTAAGCTATTTTTGTTTTAGTTCTAATATGATAAGGTAGCAGTTACTATAAAATTTCTATACCCTAGAATACAGTTAATATTATGCTATAAATTATCTGAAGTTAGTATAATTACTGCTGCGTTATATAGTTTGTTGTATGATATTTTTATTATGACATAACAAGTTGATAGGATTTTATGTTATCTTAGTATGCTGTAGTTTTGGTCTTTTAGTGCTTGTTTATAAATATTAGCTTAATCTTAGTTTTTGGTATAATATTCTTAAATAGAACTAATAACCCTTTCTAATATATGGTATGTACCGTGTATATTTTATATCAATATATCTATAGTAAAACAGTTCTCTAATCTGTTCTATTACTTTGTAGTTTTATAGTCTAAAATGAATTACTGATTGCTACATATTGTCTAAATTACAATATAGGATGTTATAAGATAAATCCATGCTCAACTTTTTATGTATACTTCTGTTATGTATTGTAAATGGGAGTGTGAAATTTATTAAAGTATAACTGATATTATTTGTTTATTTTGTATAATGGATATGTATATTACAGATGTTTTATTTATAGTATTACTGATTTAGCAATTGTGTAAATGATATAATACTAAGTTTAAGTAGGTTTAGAACAGTATTATAAATAATGTTGATATGACAATGTTGTTGATTACTTAAATATTTTCTTTATTAGTTATATATCTGTTTTACTATTAAGTATTTTTATATAGCAGATAAGTAGAGCTAGCATAAGAGATTAAGTAAAAAGATGCAAGATTATAGGAAATATGCATTCATTATTTTTATAATGTGGAACAAGAATAATTTTTAATAGAAAAATGCAGTAAACTTCTACTGATCAATTCTATTGTAAAACTTTTTTGCATAGAATATTTTGCTGTTAATTAGCATAATTAAGCTATTAGTTATTATTTGGCTGATGAATTAGATGCTGTATATGAAGCTATGGAATGTAAGATAAATGGCTTTTTCAATACTAATTGTAATTGCTAGTATTATAACTTATTGTGTAATAAAAAAAATCAGTGTGTATAGTAAAGGTGATGTTTTCTGTGAGTTTTCCAGATAGAAAGTAAGTTTTTTGATTTCTGATATTTTTTAAAGTGAGACATAATTAGTTGGTTATTAATAAGTCAGTAGTTTAGTGTATTTTGTATCTTAATAACTATGATTTTATAGTATTGAGCAAAATAAACTGCTTAAATTTATATATGTGTCGACCAAAATTTTAGTATATGCATGATAGTTGTGACTTGTACAGATGAAGTAATTGATTTTAGTTAATGTATATTTGTTAATTCTTAATTTTTTAGTAAAATTTCATCTAAACATTAGTTCAATCAGAGAAAACAATAGCTAGCAATATTGTATCTCTGAAGGAACTTATGCAAAGTAATACAACTTATTTGTCTGAATGATTTTAATAGGATTTGCTGATTGGATAACCCCAATATATAGGGAGAGTGGATATCTCTTTAAAATATTATAGAGTGTGTTCTTCAGTACAGTAAGGCTGTATACTGTCAGGTGGTTGTAAAGCTAAATCTGTAGAAGGTAGTGTAATAGGTGGATCATTATCACTAAATTCTGATCTAAAACTGGAATAATCATAATGTTGTGGGGTTTGTGGTGCTGGATCTGGATCTGGATCTTGGTTTTGTTCATTTTGAGATCGTGTGTTGGATGTAAGTTTTACATTTTCTTTATTTTGATGTGTAGTTCTTGCTGTATCATGGTTAGTAGTACTGTTATCATTACACCTAAATCTATTACGTAATAAGCGTAATATAAAAGCAAATGCCAATATGGCAAATGCAAAAAATATAAAAATGCTGATGTGAGATGATGTGTTACTTGTAGTACTAGTAGGAGTTGTGCTATTACTTGTTAAAGGTGTTGTACTATTACTTGTTGAAGATGTTGTACATTGTGTTATGTTGTTTGCTGTAGAATTTAGTGTAGACTGAGTAAGGTTTTGTAAAGATGTAGTAGAAGTATTAGTAGTACTTTCTGTAGCATTAGCTGATGTGCTTGTGTTCGTTGTAGTATTATTGTCCATAGTTTACCTGAATTTAAAATTCAATATGTTAAGATTTTTATTTAGATTACCGCTTATAGATATAAGTTTTTTTACTTATATTATTTTAAATAGTTCAATTGGTAAAAGTAAAATATACTTTTTTAATTTATATAAAAATATTTGCTAATAGTAAGTTAATACTACCTAATTAGTTAGTTATTTATATTTTATATTTAATATATTATCCCTGTGAAAGATTTATATTTGTATGATGCGCGCTTATCTATATGTAGTTCTGTATTAGATGTTATTATTTAAATATAACTTTAGTGTGTTTAAAAATGTAAAATTCTTAAGTATTATTAATATGACGCTGTAGTTTTTTGATTATAGAATTAGTACATTTTTGGTGTACTGTGTATTGGAGAATGTAGTTTTACTTTTAATGTAACTGAATAGATAGTTGAATGAAAATGTATAAAATATCTGAGTTTTAGTTTCTATAGTCTAGTTGTGCAATGTTTTTCTTCTAGATTTTCTAGTGTATCAGATAATACAGATAAAGTTGTACTTGGACTTGATGTGTGGTTTGTTTGTAAAATTGAATCACTTGCAGTTTCTTCTTCTTCAAATACTGAATCAGAAAGGGATTCATCCATAAGAGATCCTAATAATTGGCGTGGATATTGACTCTCCTCTTCCACGACTGTTATGTAACGACCAGTTCCATGACGATGATAATAATTTCTATAAACATAAGCTGCGAATGCAAAAAGTTAGTATGCAAGTACTAAAATGTTTATGAAATATCTAAATAAGTGGTAGATTACTTAATAGTTTATTCCATTAAATCTACAAATTTCGTTTGTTGTTCAATTACAAAATCAAAAATTACGTGTAGATTTAGTATTACGATAACTAGGTATTACAATTTGATGTTGTACTGTTAACGTAATCTATTTTTTTGCATGTTTATTGCAATGATATTGTATCATTGGCTCAGTAACGCTACCAGGTATTGTACCATCATCAGATGTGTCATGTGATTCATGTTCTTGATCTTCTTCATCAGAGTCTTCTGATACCATTATAACAGCTGTAATCGGTTCCCTATTTGTACATCTTCTAGAAACTGGTAATATACTACCATCTTCAAAAGCAATAAATTCCTGATATGGTGATCTTCTTCTTGGCTCATATAATAATTCCTCTTGGTTTTCCATTGTGAAACTATCTAGTCCTACATTTTGTGTTTCTGAACCTGCAGATCTATCTACTGTGCTTACCAGCTGTAGCAGTGCTTGTATCTCTTCATCACTATTTCTACGCGTCCTATCCTTGTTGCATTTTCTATTTAGATTTACTATTAATGTTATTGCTATCAGTATCAATACTATTGCAAACAAAGTTGCTGCTACAATTTTCAAATGATGATCTGAACTTTGTGCAGTGTATGTTGTTGTAGAACGTGATGTTCTTGGTATAGTGTTAGCTATGCTAGACGTTGTGTTAATAGCGGTGTTAGCAATATTTGTGGCAGTTTCTATGGCTGTAGTTAGTGCAGTAGTGACGTTTTCTGCTGCAGTAGATATTGCTGAACTTGTTGCGTTAACAGCTGTGCTAGTAATATTTGACAAGATTTCTGTAGATGTAGTTAGTGCAGTAGTGACGTTTTCTGCTGCAGTAGATATTACTGAACTTGTTGCGTTAGCAGCTGTGCTAACAGCACTTGATGTAGCATTCATAACTGTAGTTGCTATGCTAGCAGTGGTTTCTGCTACGGAAGATACGGCTGTGGTTATCACTTCAGAAGTAGCGTTAATAGTATTTGATGTATAATTTGTGATTGAGGTTAGTGTACTAGAAGCAATGTCTGTTATAGCGGATGTTACTGTACTTGCTGTGTCAGTAATAGTGTTAAGAGTATTATGCCCTGTAACTGTTGATGCTGAACTAGTGGTACTTTCTACTGCAGTAGATACTGTTGAACTGAATGTTTCAGTAGTTTGTGTTGGCATTTTTTTACCTTTATTAAGCTAAAAAATATAAAGTTACACTTGTTTTGCTGGTACAAACGTGTTATTTCATGAGTAACCATATATGTTAATAAAGTAAATATTGAAAGTGTTTGCCTCACTTGTTGATATTACTATATATCCTTTACCGTATAAGAAAAACGTTTCAAATTAAATTACCGGCAACAATAAAATAACTGTGTTAGTCCTATACATAACATAAAAAAATGTGCTACTGAAGAAAAAGATACGTTTTCATTTAGTAAAAAAACGCACTGAAATTATTATACAACAGCACTGTAATATGCCGATTGTTAATTCGATAAAATGACAAGGAATAAATAGAAACTACCAAAGATCAGTAGCACCTATTACAATACATATTAGTTTTAATAAAGCAACAGATGCTACTATAATATTTTAAAGCTACATAAACTAAAATGCTATTTATAAGTTTAAAGTACGCTTATACAGGCTTAACTTACTATACCCATACTGTACTTAATTATACATTAATATTTGTTTAAAGTAAAACTTTTTTTCTAATAAAAGTTGATTGGTTAATATAATGATACTCGTATATATATTATGATGCTGATAATCATATTGTTATAGAAAGTATATTTGAATTCTTTGAAATGACAAATATAAGATTTTTACTCATTGATGTATTGATGTGATTATAAATTGTTGTTATTGTGTATTAACAGTTTAATATGTGACTTTCATTTTTACTGAAATCTGATTTTGAAAATTATCTAAGCTATAATGCTTTTCTTTTAACGTGTATTTTTTTATTTTGAATAGTGTTATCTATAATGGCATAGTAGTTTAATGCAAAAAATATGTAGTGCTGTATTGTTTTATTTATAATTATTGAATTAATTTGTTTTGATTCGATATATTGGATGTGATTTTATAGATTTATTAGTATATTTTTACTAAAGTTTTTTCCTTCTTGTAGAATAGTAATAGCTTAATATATAGTAAGTTTAAGATACATTATGCTTTTAGTGACTGGAGTTGTTTTGCTTGATATATATAAATTTTATCAGGCTGTAATGTATTTTCTGTGCTTTTTATAATATTTAAAATTATGTAGTCCTTATTTATGAATACAGAGTGTAAAATTTTGTTAGGAATTTCAAAAGTGTTGTTGAATCATGCAAATATCGAGTTTAGTTATTGTGTATTTTGAAACTTATATAAAAGATTTACATTTTTGATGACACATGATTAAATTAACATAACTTGCGTTTACTATAGAATTGGAATACATAGGTGTTTATATAGTGTAATTTATAAACTAAATACTAATTTACTTCAGATTTTCTCTTTTAAGATATAATGTTTAACTTATTTGTAGTTTAAATTTTATTGCTAGGTTAAAACATTGATATTACTGTTAGCATAAAACTATATAAGTGATGACTGTTGTGATATTCCTTAGTGTATAGATTGTTAGTGTTTTTTTATATATGTTAAATATAAGTTTAAAGTTTTATTAAATGTTTTTTAAGCGTGAAAATGTTATTGCAAGTTATGTAGTTATCCATTATATGTTATCTGCTGTAGGTAGTTATTTATAATCTTTTGACATTTCTTAATGTAGATTAAAAAGTGGTTAATTCGTATATACTTAGTGCATCTACTTAAAATAAATTTACTGATAAAATTTTTAAAAAAGCAGAGCATATTTCTTTGGATTGTCCAATAGGTGTCTGTGTTTTCAGTATTGATATAGTGAATATTAGATGTTACTCTTGAGATCAAGGTTATTAAATATATTACATGAAAGATGAACTAAATAAAGTAGTGATTTATACTGATGGGGCATGTTCTGGTAACCCTGGTCCTGGAGGATGGGGCGCAATTTTGTTGTTTGATAAGAATGAGAGAACAATTTGTGGTAATAATCCGGATACTACTAATAATAGGATGGAGTTGACAGCAGTTATTGAAGCTCTAAAATTTTTGAAAGTAGCATATAATGTTGATTTGTATACTGATAGCATATATGTTAAAGATGGTATTACATTGTGGATTGAAAAATGGAAAATTAATGGGTGGAGAACTGCTAGCAAACTTCCTGTAAAAAATTTGGAGTTGTGGTTGGAACTAGATAGTCTTGCCAGTTTTCATAATGTGACTTGGTACTGGGTTAAAGCTCATGCAGGAAATTTGTATAATCAAAAAGCAGATATACTTGCACGTAGTCAGATTAGTAAATGAAATCTGTTTGTATTTGCGTTTCTAAAAGTATTAGATCAATGTGATAAGTATGGGTGTCTTTTTAAGTAGTGTTGTGTAGATAATACCTCTGTATATTAATTTAGTGTTTATTATGCTAAAAAAAAAAAAATTTATAAAGTTGTTTTGTATACTAATTATTTCTATAGGATGTAGTCTATCTTACCTCTATATTCGTGATAAAGATATTATAGATATTAATGCAAAGTTCTTAAATTTTTATATAAAACATAAGCTTGCTACAGTTTTTCCTGATTCAGAAATAAATATAGGGAAGACTACACTGACTTGGCAAAACAAAAGTGAGAATTTTATTCTATCATCACAAGATCTGACTATTAAGAATGCTAAGTTTGGAGCAGATATTACCATACCTGAATTCTTATTGTATTCTAGAGTGGGAATATTATTTTTATGGGGAAATTGTGATTTCTCTTATATTGATATTCCTAAAGTACGTATTGAATTTTATGATATTGAAAAAAAAGTTGAAGTAAATCTTATAGAAAATTTTATAAAAGCTGTAAAGGATATTTTACTGAATGCAATAAAACTAGATATACCAGTCTTTATTAGTAATGCTGTTCTTGCTAAAAGTGGCAAAGAAGATTTGATAATAAAGCAACTTAATATGAAAATAAGTAAAGGATATGATAAAAATACTATTGATTTCAATTTAGAAAGTGATAATTCTTTTGTCAGTATGACAGTGCATGAACATTATAAGGGTATAATGTCTCTTGAGATGTCATATGGTAATTTTAGTACTAATATATTGGGGTATTTAGGTAATTTGAATACTCAACTTCCATTATACGACAATTTGAATTTTAGTGGTGATGTTGTATTGAAGATTGATGAGTATGATAAAATCACATATGGTGATGTTAATGTTCAAAGTATAAAAGGTGTCATTCCTTGTGTCTCTTCACGTAAGTGTTACGTTCATGATTTTAGGACAAGATTAGTATATCAAAATGATATTCTGTCAGTAAAGAATTTCTTTGTGTTATTGGATCAGAGTAAAATAGTTGCAAATGGAGTGATTGATGATGAAAGCGTAAACTTGAATTTTAACATTGATGTTGTATCTCCAGAAGTGCTTTGTAATTACTGGGTTGCTAACTTATATCCTGATTTAAATCATTGGTATTGTACTAATGTCAAAGAAGGAAAAATTAGTGATCTTAAGCTTCAAATTAAAGGAAAATGGGATAATATTTTTCTTTATAATGATCTTTCAAGTTACAATGTTAATGCAGATATAAAAAATGTTTTAATAAAATTCAATGACAATTTTGATCCAGTACGTATAGTACATGGGAAATTGTATTTGTATGACAATAAATTTATTATTACTTCTGATAATTCAGATTTTAAGGGAATGGTTGTTAAGGATGGAATATTAGCGATAGAGGATTTAAGGGATACAAATGCAGTAATGAATATCAGTGGGAATTCTGTTAGTAATGTAAAACAATTATATTTAGCAGTAGATGATAAAGAGTTTATCCCACTTGATGATAAGAAAATTTTTGGCAATGCCTTTACTACCTTTAATTTTAAGATATTTAATTTGTTAAATGATGATGTTATAGATTATGAGTCTGATATACATACACTAGTTGAATCTTTTAAGGCAGATAGTATTTTGAGTGCTTTTGATGTTTATGATACGAAAGTTGATATTATTCTGCATGATAACGATGTTAATATAGATGCTCAAGGCCATATGAATGGTTATCCTATGTCTTTAAAGATTAGTAAAAATTTACAAAATAACTATAAATCTCACTATGCATTTACAGGGTATATTTCAACTGAGAATGTGAAGAGATTAGGGGTTTTTGATTATGAAAATTGTTCAGGAATAATGAGATCCAATCTTCAGTGGGATACTGATGGTGATAATACTGATATTACAGGAGATATTGATCTTGCTCATCTAAAAATTTACTTTAATGGTTTAGCAAAGAAAAACTTTAATAGTGTTGTAAAGTTTTTTGCTTCATTTAAAGATAAAAATGAAGTGAAAATAGGGAATGCATCTATAGTTGGAGATAATATAGATATAGAGTTAAGCGGTAGAGTAGGAAATAATATAGAATTGTTATTAAATAAGGTGAAGTTAGAAAATACAGATGTTAAAGCTGAATTGAAGAAAAATGAAGATTCTATAGCGGTAAAAGTGTTTGGTAAATCTTTGGATTTAAGTGCTTTTGATTTTACTGATGTTATGAAAGGTAGATCTGTTATAAAACAGGCTAATGTTCAGGTTAATGTAGATCGTGTTATAATGAAAAATGATGTTATAACTAAGAATATAGATTTTAAATTAGAGCGTGATGGTGGTGTTTATCGTATAATTAAGTTAACAGGTGATTTTGTAGATAGTGGTAATTTTAATATGGAATATGGTCCTATTGGACTGGAGATAAGTACTAATAATGCTGGAGAACTTCTTCGTGCATTGAACATTTTAGATGTTATAAATAAAGGAAAATTATCTTTTTATATGTATCCAATAAATACTAATGATGTTACTCATGGTATGTTTTCATTGACAAATTTTCATCTTGTCAATGCTTCCATCTTAGCACAAATATTGACTTTATCGTCACTAAAGGGGGTTGTTAATACATTAAATGGTAAAGGCATATATTTCAATACATTAAATGTACCATTTACTTATCAAGATAACTTAGTAAATATAGATGAATCGTGGATGGAAGGATCTGAATTGGGCATTAGTTTAGGTGGAGAACTTAATGTAGATACAAATATGTTTGATATAAAAGGACAAATAATTCCTGCATATGTCATTAATAAAATTATATGGCAAACTCCGATTATTGGGAAATTGTTAACAGGAGGCCAAAGTCGCGGTGTCATTGCTATAGATTATAAGGTAAAAGGTACAGATAAAGATCATGATTTATCAGTTAATTTAATGTCTATTTTAACTCCTAGTTTATTGAAGAGAGTATTGCAGGTATTTGATACTAAGTTGACAAAGAAAGACAATGTTAAAAACAAATCATCTGTTCAAAAAGTGAAAGAAAATCGGGTAAGCAAAGTATCATAGGAATTTACATGTTTTTATATTATGTTTGTTAACCTAGGTAAGTAAATTTAATCCATTATTATTTATGCAAAGATACATATGAAAAGCTTAATGTATCATTTTAAGAATATTTTAATAGACTTAGTATTTTTGAAAAAATTAATTCATTATAACTTAAATATTCTATCTGTAAGTAACTCTGATTTAGGTTTAAGCAGTTTGTTTGTTAAATAATGTTGAGAGTTATAGAAAAATACTTTTGTATTGAGTTTTAAACTGTGTATTTATACAATCATGATTAGAACAAGTGTTAAGCATAGTAAGTTGATGAGTAGCAGGAATTTATAAATTCTATTTTTCAGTATTTTTGAAGTTATTTTTTTAGAATATTGAATAATTAATTTATTGAGTAAGGTATAAGATAAAAATTAGATTTTGATATTATGTGACTTCTATTGAGCATAATAAATTTATGATGTTAGGAATTTGTATATTGCATCTTTTTGTGTCTAATATATAATTAGTTGGTCTGTGTTTACTATTTAGTTGTAGCTAATAGGAAGGAAAGTTAATGAGTGAGTCCTCTACTCCTAACGTTAAGTATTCTAGGGTTTTGTTGAAAGTATCTGGTGAAGCATTAATGGGGGAAAAAGGCTTTGGGTGTGATGTGGAAGTACTGGATAAGTTATCTCATGATCTCAAAGAAGTGTATGATTTTGGGATACAGTTGTGTTTAGTTGTGGGTGGTGGTAATATATTCCGTGGTGCATCGTCATCGTCTCCTTTTGGGTTCGAGAGAGCTAGTAATGATTATATAGGAATGCTAGCTACTATGATGAATGCTTTATCTTTACAAAATGCTTTGGAAAAAATAAATGTACAGTCTAGAGTCTTGTCTGCAATACCTATTACTGCTGTATGTGAAACTTATATTAGAAGACGGGCTATACGTCATTTGGAAAAAGGAAGAGTAGTAATATGTGCTGCTGGAGTTGGTAATCCATTCTTTACTACAGATACTGCAGCTGCGTTACGTGGTATAGAGATGGGTTGTGATGCTATATTTAAGGGTACGCAAGTTGATGGTGTGTATTCAGCTGACCCTAAAAAAACTGTTGATGCGGTAAGATATGATAGAATCTCTTATCGTGACTTATTGTCATTAGATCTTAAAATTATGGATGTTGCTGCTGTGTCTTTAGCTAGGGAGCATTCAGTACCTATTATTGTGTTTAATCTGGGAAAGCGTGGTAGTTTTGCAGATATAATTCGTGGGCGCGGGTTATATACAACAATATGTAATTAAAATTTAAATGTTGGGATGAATAGATGATAAATGAAATGAAGCAAGATGCTAAAAATAGAATGGAAAAAACTTTGTCTGTTTATTTAAGTGATATTGATGGTATTAGAACTGGAAGGGCAAGGACTTCAGTATTAGATGGAATTGTTGTTGAAACTTATGGTGGACGTGTAAAATTAAATACAATATCAAGTATATCTGTATCTGATAATAAAACTTTAATGATTAAAGTGTGGGATTCCAATAATATAGGTGCTATCAAAACTGCAATTATGAATTCAAATCTTGGATTTGGTTTTTCTTGTGAAGCAACGACAATACGTTTAACTGTTCCAGAGATGACGCAGGATATGAGGAAAAATTTAGTTAAGTTATTGGGTAAAATTTCAGAAGACTGTAGAGTTTCTGTACGTAATATACGTAGAGATATAATGGATAAGCTAAAAGTAATGCAAGATAATAAAGAAATTTCAGAAGACGATTTACGTGTGTCTGGAACAGAAATACAAAAAATTACAGATGATGTTATGAAAAAAATAAATGATGCTTTTTCTTCAAAGGAAAAAGAGTTACTACAAGTCTAATTATAGTAGAATAGTTATTGTTCTGATAGGTTTAGTATATAATGCTCAATAACAATGCCTGTTAGCGCTTCTAATTTATGTGCTGTGTAGTTTTAATATGTTTTAGTAATTTAGAAGTGTAAAAGAATATGTTGTATGTATTAATCATAATGTAAATTTCATTGTTTTACTGACAAGTAGTATATAATACTTATGTACTAATGACTTGCTCTTTTATATGTCAATTGATGGAAGAATCATAGTTTGTAATGATAAAGAAAGCTAGTCAAGTAATTGGTTATGCAATTTTTCTAATATAGATAGTGTTTTTATTGTCCAATAGTTTTGCATTGTTGAAAGATTAGTGTTTTTGTATTTACTTGAGTTAAAGTTTTTATTGGTAGCATTTTCTGTAAGACATATTATAAAGTAATTTGCTTCCAATATTTACTTGTAGGAATATTATTATGTGGTTTATTGGAATGATAGCAATTGTACTCAGTACTTGTTAAAATTAATATATGTTAATTTAATGTTATATGATTTAGGTGAATAAAATTTGTTTAGTTTTTGTATAATTTTGTTTAACATTGTACTCAGTTATGTTTTTTGTAATATGGCTTATATAAAATGTATAGTTTAAATTGGATGGTATTTGGTTGCAGTAATGGTAAGTAATAATTTTTTTATGAGGTCATTTTCTTCTGTATTAATTTTTTGTATTGTGTTTTTATCTTTATATTTTGGCAGAATGACTTTTTATTGCTTATGTTTCTTTCTTGCTGTTGTTTCTTCTGTTGAATTGTTTAATATTATGAAGCATAAGAGCTTATATTATATTCCATCTATTTTTATTGTAGTAATACCTTATGCATCTTTAGTATATATTTATAACTTATTGCATGGAGAAATAATTCTAATATGGCTAATTGCTGTTGTTTGGGGAACAGATATAGCTGCCTATTTTACTGGTAAAAGTATTGGTGGGAAAAAAATGATTCCTGTGATTAGCCCTAATAAAACATGGGCAGGATTATTAGGAGGGATAGCAGCAGGGACGTTTATTAGTGTTGTGATATCAATAATTTTTGGGATATTTTTTGTGTTTCATGCATTTGTTGGTGGTATTATTATAGCTTTTGTTGCTCAGGTTGGAGATGTTGCAGAGTCTTGTATAAAGCGCTTCTATAAAGTAAAGAATAGTGGAACTTTTATTCCTGGGCATGGAGGTATTCTTGACCGCATGGATAGTTTTATTTTTACTGCGCCATTAGTTGCTTATTATGTTCAAAAATTCTCTAAGTTTTTTTTAGTATAAAGTAATAAATCTTTTAATTGGTTGAAGAAGGTAATCTTTTTTGAGAGTTAATATCTTAAAATATTGAGACTTATATATGTTTTTTTTACATATCGCTGATTCAATCTATCTTCATTTTTACTGTGAGTATTATAGTTTCAAACTTATATTTATTCTGATATTTTAGTTTTCAAATACTTCTAATACGATACACATAAGGTTCTATACATTAAGCGATGTTGACTTAACTGATATATCAAAACTCAGATGTATTTTTGCTGTTTAATTTTTAATATTCAATTGCTCTAAATAGTAGAGGTTTTTGCTTAATTGGTATTAGAAAAGTGCTATGGATTTTTTTGTAGCATACTTAATTATTAATTTTTTAAGCAATTTCTAGCATTTATTCTTAATATATGTTTTTATTAATAAAATTATTTAATTTTTTAATAAAAAATGAATTTATTTAGGAGATTTTAATGAAAAGTATATCTACACTTTTGTATTCATATCTTTGCTCTGAATTGAGTAAGATGACTGAAGAGTTATATAATACGGATCGTGTAAAATTGAGTGAAAATCCAGAGCTTTGTAAACCACTTACTCCGGATGAAAAAGCTTTAGTAAGACTTGCTAACTATTCTGGCAATCTTTTAGTTGATCCAATGATGATAGAATATATGAATTTAGATGATAAAATTGTTAAAGATATAAGATCTAAAATACTATGGATTACTGAATCACTATCTACTATCCATAATAATATTGTTTATATATACAGTACTGATGATGTTAATCAAAAATTTGACATAATGCTTTCTAGTGAGTTGTTATTTGATGAGATAAATGCGGAAGCAGAGGATATAAGGTATTTATGTGGTGAATTAATAAAATATAGTAATGTAATAATCAAAGAAGATTTTTTTCATATATGCTTTGCAATTCATAATATTAATTTTTTTACACATAATGTACAAGAGCATGTTAAAAATATGAGAAGAATAATGTTTATGCGTAATAAAGTACGTGATGTGGATGATATTTCAGTTCCAATAGAAAGAAGAGTAAATTTTGATGATGATACTTATTTATGTGGTTTAAAGGATAAAGATAAATCTGGTTTAATGATTTTATATAAAGATTTTCATGATTATTTTGAACGTGAGTATGGATATAATATGCTGATTTTGTTTGAGTCTGTAATTAGGTGTGACACACCTAATGAAAAAGTTTTTCCTCAGGGATCACAAATAGTTGTGTTAAATAGTAGGGAAGTGGCTTATATTAGATGTATTAATAATATTGTAAATTTTATTGCTTTGTATGATAAATCGCGTATTACACTTGTAGAGGGTACTAATAATGTTCTTGTTTATGTAAATTTAGTTGATCAAGAAATTGATTATGATGTATCTGATAGTGATGATGAATTACATAATGTAGCAATTAATTGTAATGACACGTTGAGAGGTAGGTAATAAATTAATATTCGTATGGTAATCCTATAGTGCTTTAACAATCAAGTTGGATCATAACTTTTATGAGTTTGTATATATTTT
Source organism: Ehrlichia canis str. Jake (assembly GCF_000012565.1). GTDB lineage: Bacteria > Pseudomonadota > Alphaproteobacteria > Rickettsiales > Anaplasmataceae > Ehrlichia > Ehrlichia canis. The sequence goes on along the minus strand of NC_007354.1, from coordinate 1,059,237 downwards.
TACAAATCTATCAGTAAGTAGCTTTAATTTTTATGAAATTATTTCACTTATCTTAATTAATAGGTCGATATTTGTATTATTGTTAATATTTATAGTTAAATTTATAAAATTATTAACTGCTTTATAGAGTTATTAATTTTTTCTATGTGTTGACAGGAAGTTTTAATATGAAAAACGTAGCTAATCTGATGTACTCCACTATGTATCGGAGTTGAATGATATGACTCAACATACAATGTAAAACTTTATTCCATAATAATAATCATTATTATTAGTTTGAAAATTAATGTTTTTTTAGATGATATTCCACGAATCTAATGGTTATTGTATTAGTATGTTTCGAAATTATTAAAATTATAATTAATTATTTTAGTTAATATATTAAATATAAAATACTATTTTTATAATTATTAATAGTTGTAGTGTATGAATTTTGTTGTATTAACTTATAATTTTGTATTATGATGGATGAAATTTACCTTGCAATAGTTAGTGTTTTAACACTTATTATTTTTATTTTAATGATATATAGTATATTGAAAAAGTGTAGAGATTCTAAAAAAGATTTTGATGTGAATAACGATAGTGGATTACCTGTTAGTGCTCTTAATATTTCTTATAGTAGAATAAGAAATTCCGTTATTTGTGATTTGAAGAAGCAATTAAAAGTGAAAATGAAAGAGCTGTATTATAGTGGTACTGAATTTATAGAAGCTAAGTCTCCTCAACATGGTGTTTTAATGGTTAAAATAGGTTTTAGGTATGTACAAGATCAAATATTTAACTTTATTGATAAAATTAACAATTATGATGTTTATAAGCAAATGTTACTGTTAACTAGGTTTATTTCTGAAACTGAAGATTCAGTGTTAATGTGCAATAGCCATAAGGAAATTTTATTAAAATGTGACTTACAAAACATGTCGTGTATCCGTGCTTTATTAAAAAATGTTTTTAATTTGGTAAAAAATATTGGTGATGAAGAACAGATAAAGTTAATGTCAGAATATTATATAAAATTGGACTATGGATTAGCTTTTATTGTTAAAGGGATGAGCTTCACTATTAAAAATGTTGATATATTAAATATATTTTGTCGTGATACTAGACCACGTGGTAATGGAATTTTTTATGATGATATTTCTTTTGTTGCTATATCTTTGGGTGATATTGAGAATTGTGTTCATTGAAGAGTGATGTTTGTTAATTAATTAAAGTACTAATACCTTTAGTATTATTAAATATAACTATCCATTCTATAGCATAAAATTAATAATTGCGTTAGCGAGAAATTTGTAAACTATTGTTTCTGTTTTTGTAGTGATTACAATTCTTATATTAGAAGTTGTGGATGATGATGAGACTAAATCATTGGACTTTGATAAATTATTTTTTTAAGTATGAGCAATGTATAACTTGGTTGGATGGATATCACTCATTACATCTTCAAAAATTATATAAAAAGCTTATTGTAATGTTTTATTATAATTCAGGAGCAAAATAGTTAAGAGGAAGTTGTGAACTGGTATAAGCGTTGTGAGTTTTGTTGAGTCAAATTTAATAAAGTGTCAGTATGTTTACTATAAAGTTGTATAACTGAATAACAAAAGCTGTAGTTTTTTTAATCTCATAATTCCTATTTATGGGGGTGTATGTATAATTTTCTACTACTATCTGTATAGCGAGTATCGATGTTGTTATAGTTTTTTTCAAGTTTCTAGGAATTTTATAGTTAAACTAATAAACTGTTGTTTTTTGACACTTAAAGCAACTCCTATGGATTCTGATAATAGGAGAGTATAAGCTTATTTTTTATACTTACAGGCTGACTAGGTAAAGATCTAGTTTAGATTTTTTGAAGGCGCATTGTTTTGTTTACCAAGTTATGTATTTGGAAAAATTTGTAAATTGGTGAACGTTTTATCGTACTAAAAATGTTCCGGATTTTATATAAAATCTTAATAAAGATAGTATTTGAGTAGAGTTTGTTATTAAGTTATGTCAGTGTAGGTATAGATTATTTATTTTTTATTAGAAATATTTAAAAAATTAATAGATTTTATATTAAAATTAGTTTATATATTTATATATTTTAACTAATTAGTGAATTTAATAATGTCAAATATAACTACTCATAATGAATCAACAATTGCATTATTTCTGTTACTTATATTGTTACTATTTATTTCAATATTTGGACTGGCAGTTTATATTAGTATGTCTACTAACGCATCTACTCAAATAGGATTACTTTGTGGAGCAAGTGCTATAATGTTAATTTTAGTAGTTGCCACTGTATATTATTTACGTTTGGGAGGGGAGGTATCTGCTGCTTGTAAATCTGTTATGCAAGAAGTTGAAGAAAAGCTTGATGGACAACTTATTGGTTGCGATTCTAAAGGTGTTAGGGCTTTGTTAGGTGCTAGTCTTGCAATAGATTATATCGTAAGTGAGTTTGAGAATTTTAAGAAAATATGTAGTGACTCTGATGAAAAACGTGATCGCATTGTGAATATGGAACGAACTCTTTCTGATGGGAAAATGTTAGCGTATATGGCTGGAATATATCAAACTAGAGAATTAAGTAAAGATGAACAGCAAGTATTGGTACGCTTAAAGAGATCACATTATCACAGGAGACAAGATTCTTTGAGACAATTATCATTGGATATGGTGGGGCGTTGTTTAAGAGAGATTATCTCGATGTTAGAGGTACCTCGTTTTACGTTGAAAGATTGTTTTAAACAGGAAAAGATAAGTTTAGGGCGTATAATGGTAGCTTATAACATTTTTTATGATCATATGTCATGTATAGGTGAAATGGTAAGGTCAAAATCATTAAAGATGGTAATAGATGAATCAGCTCAGAGTGTGAAATTTGATGTTGTTGAATCAGTTGTTCCTAGTTTGAGATACAGTATTTAATATTATTATGTAATGTATTCTAATAACTGGCTGTACATTTGTAAAGTACTATATTGTTATATTTACACAGTGTTATGTATAACTTTCATGTTTGTGGAAGTTATAAGAGATATTAAGTGAAACTAACATATATATCTATGTTGCTTCTACGAATTACAGTTTTAAAAGTGATTAATTAGTATCTATGTTACAAGTATAAATTTGTTGATTATTTTTTACATTATTTTCTAAGCTTATAGTGTTATTACAAATGCTGGTACTTTTTTATAATGTGTTTCATGTTAAGAAACTTAATTAAACCAACAAGAATATAATATTAAAAATAAGTATCAGTAGTAATACTGTTTAGTGTTAGTAATGGTGTGATTATAATTATTATAAATCGGAATTAGGTATGATTTGAAAGTATAGTTAATTTGTATGTTTTTGATAGAAGATGTGAATTGTAAAATATTTAGAATAAGTTCTTAATAAAAATAGTAAATAAAAAAGTCTATACTTAAAATTGCTTTTCTATAAAAATTAATTTATATAATCAGATGATGTTTATAGTTAATAATATTTAATATGACTTTTTATCAACAACAAGTTGCAGTTATGTTAATTTTCATTATATTGTTTTTCTTAACATTAATGTGTATGATATACGTTTGTTATCGTATGTCATGTTTTAATCATAAGTTAGAAAGGGCTTGTGACTTTGTTCGTGAGGAAGTTGAAGAAGACATTGATGAAAAATTAGTTGGCATTAATTCAACAGGGGATAGGTGCTTATGCCAGATTACTAGTGCAATAGATTATATCATGACACAATTTGAAATTTTAGATAACTGTGTTGGTAAAGAAGAAGATGTTGAATCTGCTAAAGAAGATTTTTTTCTCGGAAAGATGATAGCAAGGATAATTGGAGTATATCAAAGTGAGTCAAAGTTAAGTGAATATGAAAAAAGTATCTTAAAACAGTTAAAGTTAAAATATGCTGAAAGTTCACCTACTGATATAAGAGCAGAATCACTATTGTATATAAAAAATTTTGTTAATAAGGTTTGTACTAATGTACGTAGCAGCTTTCCTCGACATATTGATTTAAGTCCAAAATTACTGATTTTAGGTCGTATGAAAGTTGCTTTTGAGATTTTAGAAAATTGTATGAAATGTGTAAGACAAGATATAACGTTAGAGCGTTTCTTCTCTGTGATGGGAAAATCAACTGAGGAAGAACTAATCGAAACTGTAATATCCAAGGACCCAGAGCTTACTCTGAGATTATCACAATCAGTTAGGAAAAATGTACCAAAAAATAATGAGTCATGTTGTACAGGTAGTGATGTTAGTGATGTGATTAGACTGATTTTAGAAGTTGGGTACCTAGTTTCAAGATAGATGGTCTTTTATCTAAAATCTATAAAAATCTAGAATGATGAATTTTTTAAATTTTTCTTTACTAATTTTTGTGATAGCTTAGCAAGATTTGGTTATTTATATAGCAATACAGAGTATGATTTTGTTGTATTTGAGTGATCCTAAGGAACTTTACTAATCTGTTAATTTGTAATGTTGTCTTTACATAGTGTTATTTTAATTAGCATTAAAATATTAAGAATTAGAAATAAATCTTGGTAATATTTGATAATGTTAGAAATGGTAATTGATCTATTTAAATAATTATAAGTAAGATATTTTTTCAGATTTTTAATAGTATGTTGTTTGTCGAATAGTATTGTTTTTTAATGTGCATATTTTAACATTGTAAAATGTATCATATCTAAAATCTTATAGATAGTTTGAATGTTTGTTAGAATGTTTTCATACTATTAAAATATTAGTAGATTTTTTATTAAAATTTAACTAATATGTTATGTTTATAATTAATAATATTTTAATATGATTTTAATTGATGATAAAATTTTTGCTATGTACAGTAAAGTTGTAGTAATATCACTTGTGGCAATAGTATTAACCTTACTTTTTGTGATAGCGGTATATAAATTTTTTCAAATGTTCTTTTTTGATCGTCAGTTAAAAAAAGCTTATGACTTTGTCCATCAGGAAGTTAAAGAAGGAATGAATAAAAAACTGATTGGTATTCATTCAACAGGTGATAGGTGCTTATATAAGATTACTAATACAATAAATTATATTATGGAACAATTTGAAGCTTTAGATAAGTGTGTTGCTATAGAAGGTAATCAAGAAAAATTTTATCGAGGAATGATTGTAGCACGTATGATTGGAGCATATCGGAGTCGAGAACAGTTAAGTGAATATGAAAAAAGTCTTTTAAGAAAATTAAAGTCAGAATATGCTGAGGATCTACCTATTGATATAAGAGCAGAAGCGTTTTGGTATATAAGAGATTTTGTTAATGGGGTTTGTGCTGATATACGTGATAAATCTTTTGTACATTTTAAGTTAAAACCAGAGTTATTTATTTTGGGTCGTATGAAAGTTGCTCTTGAGATTTTAGAAAATTGTATGAGAAGTCTAAGGAAAGATATAACATTAGAACATTTCTTCTACATCATGAGAGAATTGAGTGATGAACAACTCATCGAAACTGTAACATCTAAGGATCCACAATTTATGCTTATGCTATCACAGTCAGTTAAGGAAAAGGAAGATGTATCAAATAATAGAATTAGTGAAACATGTTTTACATCTTCTGATATTATTGGGTTTAATGAAAATTATGTAAAAGCTGCTTAACACTGGGAATTTCTGTAATTTGTCTTTACTAATTTCTTTATGTTTAGGCAAATATAGTTTTTATGTTGATCTTTGTATAGCAGTACGAAGTATGTTTTGTTGTACTTTTATGATTTGTGAAGTTTTTTAGACTATTAATTATAGTGTTGTCTTGATTGGTGTTAAAATATTAATAATTAAAAATAAATCTTGATGATATTTGATGGTATTAGAAATAGTAATTTATCTATTTAGATAATTATAAGTGAGGTATTTCTTTAAATTTTTAATAGTATGTTGTTTGTCTGGTAATCTTGTTTTTCAAAGTGGATGTATTGTAAAATATATCATATCTAAAATCTTATAGATAGTTTGAATTTTTGTTTATAAAATGTCTTCATATTATTAAAATATTAGTAGATTTTTTCTTAAAATTAAGATATATTAACAGTAAATCTTTTATACATAGATATTACTTCAGTAGATAAGAGTATATGTAATCTACTTATTTTTACTGGACGTGATTATGTACTTCATACAATCTAAGAGTTGGATTATGGAATGTGTTCCAGTTGGAATAATTATTACAATATTCACTATATTTATGTTAATAATGTTAGCATTTATAGTGTTTCTATTTATTGATTTGATATACTTTAATATCGACTTGATGAAAATTTATAAGTCTGTTGAGAGTGAAGTTAAGGATCAGCTTAATTATGAACTTGAAAGTGCTGATATATCCAATGATAAGGACTTGTTACAAGTTACTAATGTAATAGAATATATTATAGATCAATTGACGATTTTGCATGATGCATGTCTTGATACTAATAGATCACAGTCATTTGAAAATGCAATGATATGTCTTTTGAATGCAAGAGTGCAAGCACATATGGCTGAAATGTATCAAAATGGAGAAACGTTAAGTAATGAAGATGAAATGTATATATTAGCAGAATTAAAAGCAAGGGAAGTTAAAAATGGTAATCAGTTATACGAGAAAAAAGATTTAAGACGTGGTATAATTCGTGCAATAAAAGATGCTATTAGCTATACTGAAAATGGAGTTAGAATCTGTGCCTTTATGTTATATGATGCAACTGAACAAAAGTTGATTTTGTGTCGTATGAAAGCAGCATTTGATGTGTGTAAAGCTGGTATAAAATCAATAGAAAAAAAAGAAACTGAGCAAAACGTAATTGATGATATACAACTATATCATGAAGCATATGAACATTGTGTAGTTCTTTAGAGTTATATTGGTTTTATGTTAAATGAACTTTATTATATCAATTTAGAATTTTATAAAAATGTTAAAGTAATATACAAACGGCACAGCTATGCGAAGCATTACTGATGATATAAATGTGTGGAAGTGAACCTTAAACATGAAGACTTATAATATTCTTTAGAATCAGCATTGATGTTAAAGTGATGCATTTGGTATTTGTTAATCTAGAATCAATGGAAGAAAAAAGCTGTATGAAACATGATAAGAATATAGTGTTTAGAAAGTATATTCTGTAAAACATGTGAACCTTATATTATCTTTAAGGTTATACTGTTTTAGACTGAATGAGCTTGAAATTTAGTAAAAATGTTGAAGTTGTATGCAAATTTGGTGTTTGTGAAAAATCTAATGTGGAATCAATATAAGCAAAACATAAATTGGTAATATAAAAGTGTTTTTCTAAATGTGAAGACTTAGAATATTATTTAAAGGTGATATTATCTTAGGTTTAGATTGAATAAACTTTATTTTCTAATTTAAGGTGTTGTAAGAAAGTTAAATCTGAAACTACAAATCTCCAAAATTTTTCTTTTCCTCTACTGATTCCTATTCTAGGAGTACATATGTAGTTATGTATGTTAATTCCTGTATTGCAAATACAGAAGTTATAATTTTGTGTCATGTCTATGTTATTGTGTTCTTTTGTGATGTGTAAAATTTTGCATAATTTCCCTGGTCCATTGATTATAATATTAGGTTGATCTTCAAGTAATAGTACTATCCCTCTGATTAATACTGCAGCAGGAAAGCCTCTAGGTTCAGTAACAACATTGAGACAGTGATACATTCCATAAATAAAATAAACGTAAGAGAATCCTGGATCGCCAAACATAACAGAAGTGCGCTTTGTATAACCATGTGAAGAGTGTGCAGCTGGATCATCATGTCCTATATATGCTTCTGTTTCTGTGATAATTCCTTGATGTTTGTTAAATAGTAATTTTTTTCCTAATAATTTTTCTGCAACGTCAAGTGATTGTTGTGCATAAAAAGACTTTTTTAGTATATTATATTGCATGATATATTTCTAATGGAGTGTGGGTTGATTATATTATACTAATAATATCTATGATTTATGTCAATGATGAGGATAAAAAATGAAAAGTAATGAAAAAACGGATACAGGTGATAAGAAAGTAGATAAATTAAAAAAATTTGAAAATACAGTATCTAAGGTTGCACAATTTATTATAGGAGATAGTTTAAGTATACAATTAAAAGAATATAAAGTAAGTTTTTCTTATATTATTGATAATACTAAGGATTATTTAAAATCAGTTAATGTGGAAGAAATAAAAATAATTGAGAAAGTAAATCAGCTGAAGACTATTAATAATACTTTGCTAGAAAGGTTGTTTAATTTTTGGTTGCGTAAAAATAAACAACTACTGTATTGGCATATGATGTTTTTATTAATTAATGTTATATTATTAATTATTAATGGGGATCAGATAGTTAGGTTATCAAATCTTATATTTGAAATGTTTATGACATGGAAAGATAAGATTTTATCTCTATATTGTGTGTGATTAATACTCATTTAAAGGAGTTTTGTTAATGTAAAAAATATTGTGGTTTATTTTGAAGTCAGTTTTTTTCAACGACATTTTTATTTTTTGATTATTTTGTAAATGTTGTAGAATTTTTAGTTGTTGTTTGTGGTCGGTAACAGTTCAATAGTTTTTAGCAGTAATTCTAAGAATAGAGTTGTACACTTAATAGATCATGAATAACAGCTTGTGTGTATAGAAATAAACTGGTACAGGAACTGAAACGAAATCACTTTGATGGTAGTAAATTGGTTAGTAGCACTTGATAATGGCGTTCAGAAAATGCTATACTGAGAAGTGTGTATGTAAGTGTAAAGCAAAATACGTAAAAGTGTTGTATTCTTAATAAATAACTTTGTAAAATGTTTAGCAAGTTAAAAGATGGTCATTGTTGTGCAAACATTGAAAATCTATAAAAAACTTGGAGAGTTATTAGTATTCAACTTAACAGTAATCTGCTGTATTTTTTAATATTATTTGGTAATGTTCAAATAAAGTAATTAAATTTTATAATAAAGTGAGTTGACTATGAGTTCTATAAGTTGTATTGTATATTATAAGCTATAACATTTAATAAGTATTCTTTGGTTGAAAATTTCAACTAATGGAGTTACTGCCTTGCGTATTACATATGTATAGTATGTATTTTAAAAAGTAGTAAGTCATATATGTTATTACAGTATTTGTGTATTCTGAAATCATTTAGGAGCGTAAATATTTGTTTTAGTGTTTTGAATTTTAAAAGTGTTTTAGAAGTAGTGTGTCATGTATAGAGATATATTTTGTATTATAGTAGCAGTAGCCGTTGTATTAGTAATTCTGATATTATTGTGTATCATTGGGTATATGATTTCTTGTATAAAATCTCTAGGGAATCAAATAGACAAAATGAAAACTGAGTTATCTCAATGTAGAAAAGAAGATACTGAGATGATGGAGGAGGTCCTTACACTGTATGATGAGGTGTATGATATGCGCAATGATTTAGCTTATCATCCATATTTTGGAAATGTTAAAAATGGTAAAAAGTTAGGTAATGAAGTAGGTGATACTACTCTACAACAAGGTTCATGTACTTTAGATTCAACTAATGTTAAAGGCTTAGGTGATAAATGTGAAAAAGATAAATAATGTGTCAGATCTTTTATTACTTTTTCTATTATAAATATGTGATGTTGTATTTATAGCTTGCTCACATTTATTGTAAATTCAGTTTTTGTGACAGGTTGTTACTTGATTTTTAGCATAATATACAACGAATATAAAGTGTAGTTTTTTTAGTTTATTTAATAGAGAAAGTAGTGTCTTTGCTTTTGAAATGCTCAATGTCGTGACTTTAAGTTGTGAAACTTGATGTATTTGTTATGATATAGCTTTGTTAATAACTATTTTAATTTGATGGTTTATTGTGCTAATGACAATAGCAAATGAGTATATTTTCAATTGTAAATTTTATCATGTTAAATATTATATGTGAGAATGCTAATTAGATAACAGTTGCGCATCAAAAATTGTGTTATTTCAGGTTACAGGTGGAAATTATAGTAAGTGAAAGATCCATTAGATATGTTTTGAGAAAGGAAACTGTAGTATAAAAGTTGGATAATCAAGCAAGTGGAAAATTTTGAAAAGATTGCAAGAACGTAAATGGCTTATAGATTTATTCCTGTAATATAAGCTACTTAAAAGATTTACTATGAGGCGAATGTTCTGAGTAGTAATGAAGTTTATAAATAATAATATTATTAATTATATTTATAATTTCTATGGATAAGGCATTATTTTATGAAAGAAGATATTATGCATGTGAGAAAAACTTATGCTTATATCGCTTTTTTTATGTTAACAAGCTTGTGTAAAAATGATATTAGTGATCAATTGTGCCTGCATATTTGTTTGTAATACTGTAGTTTCGTAAAATTATTGTATGATTTGCCAAAATGTTTTATAATAGAGTTGCTAGTCAATTATAGTTAAAGTGTGGAAAATGTACCTAAGCTGCTTTTGATTTCAGTAATAGTAATTTTGTTACTTTTAATAGCAGCAGTCTGTTACTCTGTATATAATAGAAATAAACAAACGGTACTCAGTCTTCAGGAGGAAGTCAAAGATCTAAGAAACCGTTTAGAAATGTTGAGTGGAAATTTTGAAAGATTTTATGACAGTTTCTTTAGTTCTTCTGTTGGTAGACAAATAAGGTATAGTAACCATTTGGTGGAGTCAATAAAAGATGAAGTGAGTGATATGGAAGAAAATATTATCACAAACTCTTGTATGATAAAACAACTAAAGGACAATCTGATAAATGCAAGTGAAACAATGTTGTCAAATATACAAGTGCTAGATTGCAAAATTGAAAGTATGATGTTGGACAGAGAAAGAAGCATAAAGCCTGTAAGTTGATTATTTTTAATAGAGGAGGTTTTCTAATATAGCGGGCTTTATTGTATTAGGTGTAATATATAAAGTAGTGAGAGGTAGGTTTTTAATTTAATTGTTATAAATTGATATAATAGTGTGTGTATTTTATGGATAACTATTGTATAATAATTTGTGCAGCATTAGTAATACTGCTTGCCATTTTAATGGCAGTGTTGTTTGGTTTATTGTATAAGTCTACTAGGGATTTAAAACGTTCATTAGAATCACAAAGTAAATCTTATAATAGTGAAATAGGATTGCTTAAGCAAAGTTTAGAATCATTGAAAGCAAATATTGCTGGACTAAACTTACAAAATATAAATAGTGTATTAAATAGAGTTAATACTTATGATAAAAAATTAGAGATAATCAAGAATGATATTAAAGGTTTTAGTAGTAAGTGTAATAGTCTAGAAACAGCATGTGATACATTAAAAAAGCAGTTAATATCAGCACACGGAGAATTAGCAAGTCTTTCAAAAAAAATACATGAGGCCTGGAAAGATAAAAACAAAGATGGTACTGTTGCTATACCTAGTCAGAATCAGATTTTTGATATTGATTTGATGGCTCTTGTGGAAGAGTTGAATATTATGAAAATGGCAGTAGCGAAACTAATGTCACAAAATGAAACTCATGATCTTATGAACTTGGAGCATAGTGTTAGTAATTTAGTATGTAGTGTCAGTAGTTTGTCAGATAGTTTAAGTGCCCTAGAAAGTGAAAGAGTAGAGTATAGTATATATATAAAAAATATAGCTGCAAAAGTTGCTAGTAACCTTGATGAAATAACATTCAGAGTTTCAGCTATTGAACGGAAAATCAGTGATTTACATTAGAAGAATGTGTGATAAAAGATATTTACATTAATATCAGGATACTCATAGTTGTTTTTATATGGAGTTTCAATTTGTCAGAGTAATATTAAGTGTATGTATAGTTATAAAATATAACTATTAATATCTTAGTGATGTATTAGTAGGTTGTGTGTTAATGGTAGTAAATAAACTGTAAAAAAACAAATAGTGGAATTGTAGATTTTGATGTTGTAACAGATAAATGGTGAAGATTTATGGTACGTTTTCTACTTGTGGTTAGTGAAAAATTATATATATAATTTATACAGTGTAATAGTATTTAATATCAGTAAATGAGATTTAAATTTTATCAGTGGTATTATGAGTTATGTAGATGTGAAAACATTTATTATGTATTATTGAGTTAATATTTTTCCTAAATTTAAAAAGTGTGTGTTCTAAGTGTGTCTGTATGGTTCTTAGCTTTTATTTTTAATATTGATGTACACTTTAAGGAGAGCAGTAGTATACAACTACTTGTTAAGAAAAAGTATATAGTAGTGAAATATATAGCGTTATTAAACATAGCAAATATTAACACTAGCTCAATGACTGCATTAACGGGATTGCAGTGTGAGTGTTGGATATGTGGAATGCTATTTATATCTATTTTTATAATTTATAGTATGGCAGTTATATTTTTTGCACATGGTAAGTTTGTTTATTTTAGTATTGTATTTGTGTGAGGTGTGTTATGTCTAATCCTTATTGTATAGCTTTAATATCATTGGTGTTGTTGTTATTGTTTGTACTGCTAGCTATTGCATTATACAGGTGTTGTACTAAATCTAAGCAAAGATTAGAGAAAGAGGAGCAACTGTTAATTAAGCAAACTGCAAAGCAATTAATGGGTGAGGTGGATTTATTAAAACGAGAAAACTCAGAATTTGTTAAATTAACAGACGAGTTAGGTAATGAGTTGTCGTCATTACAAGTAAAACACTCAATGTTAAAAAATGAATTTGATAAATTGTCAAATATGTATCGAATATCAAACAGAACGTGTTATGCCAGGGGGCTTGCTATTGAAGAGTTAGAAGGTGAATTGAACATTTGCGCCTTGCCATGCGAGCTTTGAAGGATAAACTTGCTTGTAAGGAAGGTGACAAATCACAGAGTTTATATGAGAATCTGGTTAGTCGAATAGAACAACTTAATTCTATAATGCGTCGTGTAATGGATGAAGAAATAACTGGAAAAAATGTGCAGTACATGCGAATGATGTCAGTAACTCAGCTGTACATTTTGATGCAAAATATTAGTAGTGTGTTAAACTCCATTTCAGTACAAGGTGTTGGTGATGAAACATTACAACAATAGCAAATTACATGAACCTGATATCAATCTTCATGATACTAATTTTCAAAACGTATAGTAAAAAGTTTTAAAATTTTATATGTGTGAGAATAAGCGTTATTTATATGAGATTTGTTAGGAGTAAGTAGTTAATAATATAATTCATTAGTTTGATTTAATTGATGATAGCGTAAGTTTAGTGATAAAAAACATAGTTTATAAGTGTTAAAGTTTTTTTTGATATCTATTGTTGTTAAAAGATTAATGCTTTGGAATGTAGTGTTATAGTTGTTCATTTTTTACAATTGTTCTGTTAATAATTGTTGAGTTGTATATTATACTCAGTATATGCTGGTAGAAGACTTAGGTAGAGAGAATAAGAAATTAAAGGTATTATCAGAGAATGCATAAAGATAGATTATTTCGAGTAAAATACATTATTTAAGCTTTATCATTAATGAATGTACTACTTTAAAGGATTGAATAAAAAGATAAAAATGTATAATTATTATGCCTAGCGTTTGATTAAGTATTTAGAAAACATGAATCTAGAAATGCAAAAAAAATTCTTGTAAGTAATATCAACAAATGAAAGAAAATTATGTGTTGCTATATAAAGTGTGCATGTTGAAATTCAAAAGAATAAAAGAAATATTGTAAATTAAAGTGTAGGAAATGTAAGTAGTAAGCTTTTGGTAATTAACTAAGAAATCAGGTTGATAAAGCTTTGTATATTTGTAAAAGTGACTTATAGATAGTGTCTTAAGTGGTACTTTCGATATCTTTAATTTCAGGTATAAAATATTTAAGTGTGTAGTAAATTCTGTATACTAAAAATTAGTTATTGTAAATACAATAGCTGTTTTTTCTATGTGTTGATGTTTTATATTGTGTAAGGTTATATGTAGTATGGTGTGCTAATATTAATTTATTAGTGTAGAAATTTTTTCAATAATGAGTTATAATTAATACTGTAAGGTTTAAATTGATAATGTGATGTTATTATGGAAATGGAAATTGATATTGTGAATCTTGTTATGCTTGTTTTATTCGCACTCATGGTTCTGGCTATGCTGGTTTAGCTGTGTTTGTCATTGAAACAAGAGTATGATAGAAAAAAAGAAAAACCAGTTGACAAAGAGAAATTATTCAGTGAGTACTTATCTTCAATAGGTAGCGTTGTGTATGCTGAGGCGCAAGCAAATCTTGCTATGGCTTCTGCCAAACGCATTGCTGTAAATGCTAATCGCGCTAAAGAAGAATTAGAAAGTACTGTAAACTTACAGTGTAGATGATATGTGTCTAGTGCTGTAGAAAAGATTGACTCAATTTTAGACAAACCGAACATTGAAAGACAAGATATATTATGGCTAAGGAATTCTTTGTTGGCAATGCAAAATAGAATGGCAGATGCTGTCTCGCGATCTAAAGAGCAATCTTTCAAAGATGCACTTAATTCTCTTTTAAATTTACATGAAATACCAATAGTAGGTGGTAAGCAAAGAGAAGGTACTAAAGAATCGTGTGAAGTTGATAATGTAAATGTACAAAATCAAGATAGAGATGAAAAACCTTCGGGTGAAGTTGATGGTGTAAATGTACAAGGTAAAAATAACTGTAATAATGTTAAGAAGGCAGCTTAAGAGTCTGTTGCTGATATAAATCTTATTTAGTGATATGTACTATTGTATTATGATAAAATATAAACCTAACACTATATAAGTAAGCTCGTTAGTAAAAGTAAGTGTATGTGTTAAGATGGTAGTAAAATCTTATTTGGTATTTAGTGTGTGGCTTATTTATAAGATATGTCTAGTTTTTTACATTAATACTTATAGGTAAGGAGAGTAAGCTTATGCAAAATGGTATTGTTATTGCATTATCTGTACTTGTTGTATTGTTATCTATATTATTGCTTATTGCTTTAACAAAATGTTATTGTGTTCTTTTAGACAATAAGAAATTGGCGGCACAAAATGATGAAATAGTAAGAATTAATAGAGGCATAACAGCTGATAACAAATCACTAAGAAATCAAAGTTCAAAATTGTTGTCAATAGTGAAAGACCGTCTTCTGCGAGACAAGGAAAAGTGTAAAGAACTCGCTGAAATGACGAAGCAACAGATTGATGAGAAGTTATCAGAATTTGTTCCATTGATTATAAAACAGGCTGTAGGTGTTTTGCGTGATAACATTGCACCTGATATTAAAGTTGACAAATCAGTTATTGCAGGAGCTATAGATTATTGTGTTCAAAGTATGCAAGAAGGTTTCTTAGGTTGTGTTGATAACATGCAAGTGGCACGAGAACATGACATAAAGTTATTAGAAGAGCAAGTAGAAGAAATCTGGAATAACACAGTAGAAGAAGAAGTTCCATGGCAAGTATCTGATCTTGCAGTAAATGGTATGTATAGTGTTAATGATAAAGCAGTTTAGTAGATTTGTACAACTATAAAAATTTTACTTAAAGGTGCTATGTTATATAAACACATTTGTATTTATTAAATGTAAGTGTTGATATAGCATTATAGTTTATTTTAAGTATGTTCTGTTCAGTTAGCTGATCTTTGAAGCTACGTTTATTTACTAAGACATTAAGTGTGCTATTTGTATCTTATTTTTTTAAATGTAGAATTAATATAATGGCGATGCTTTTTTGAGTGTAATATACGCGTGTAGCTAATTTTTGAGATAGTGTTAGATATATGAGTATTATGTTGATCTTGTTTTTTCAAATAATTGTAGAATTAATGTAAAATGTTTTATTTGAACTATCTGTTTAACTCGTTGTTGGAGTAACACTTAATAAGAAATAGTCTTTATTGGTGTTTTTTGCATGCACCTATAATGTTTTAAGATTATGTAAATGTAGTTGTAAGGAACGAGTTTTATAGTGTTTTATTTGTGTGGAAGATTTTTTTAATTGGTATAATAGTGTCAGTATTAGTGTTAGATAAGGTGTATTATGGATAATCGATTAATAACAGTTGCTATTGCTTTGTTGGCAGCGTTTATTTTAATTTTTGCTTGTTTATTAATTGTTGCGATATATAAATGTTGTGTTAGCACTAAGAAAGTAGCAGAAGATGAAAAGCCTTTATTAGAGGATGGCGGTCCATCAAGAGATGAGTTATTACAAACAGTAGAAAAGCTAGAATCTGACTTTCAGAGAGCATTAAGTGGTGAATTTCAACAAAAACTGGAAAATCGATCTTTATTGCGAGACCTGGGTAAGGAAAGAGAGTGTGTTGCCCAGTTGCAAAAAGAGTGTGATCTTCTCTTGGAAAAGAATAAAGCACTTGCTGCGCAAAGTGAAAAACTTGAACTTATGCTTAGCAGGGAGCATGAAATAAAAATGATAAAAGATAAAAGAGGCACTACTAATACTAGACCAAGGGCTTTAGCCTGGGGTTTTGATTTAATGAAAAAGTGTAGTAATGCTGTAGCAGGTATTAGAAGCAGTACTCATGTTTCTGAGAGTGATAAAGAGCTTATAACACAACAAGTATTATTGCTGAAAGAAAGTGTACAATATTTTTTAAATAGTATTAGTTATAGTGAATTACCACAAACTGTGATGAGTGATGTGGAACAGAGTGGAGTTAGTGGTGGTAAGAATGTAACTTAATTAATAGGTTATATTTGTAGTTGTAAGATATATTGATGTTGTTTTCATTATTAACTCTAAATATGTTAAGTATAATAATTAAAATATAGCATGATGAGTGTGTTGGTGTAGTTCTTAATTATATTTTTGTATTTGTTATTTATATGAGTTTTATTGTAAGTGATATTACATATTTTATTAAAGTGTAGTGAATTTTTTGAATTTTGTGTATAATTAATTATTGTACTTGAATAAGGTGTGTTATGATTACAGGTGGTATAGGTCTGTCTAATCTTGAACTTACTTTAATAATATGTCTTGTTTTATTATTACTTGCATTGTTAGCTTTTATAATAAACAAGTGTTGTGCTAAGCCTAAATATGAGCCATTGCCAAGTGACAAACAACAAGATTATAAAACATTACAGGGAGATTATGATGAATTAAAAAAAGTTTATGCAAAATTAGAACAAGAACATGAGCAAGTAAAGTGTAACCTTAATGATCTAAAGAAAGTTTATAGCGATGCCGCGGGTTTGTTGAGCAAATTGGAATCAGATTTAGGATTATTACGGTCAGATTATAATATGCTGCAAAATCAGTATGAAGGTCTAGAAAAAGATAGATTAGAAGCATTGCATGCATTTCGATCAAGTATGAAACATTACGCAATGCTGTACAAAGATTAATAAAGTCAACATGCGAAAGGTCTAAGGATTTATTGCAAAATCTTAATGTATTAGTAAAATTACGAAAAACACAGCTTATTGAAAAATTATCAAAAGCTAAGTTGATGGGAAGGAATGACTTAAAAGAGTTCATGGTATACGAACTGGTAGTTCTTCAAGGTGCACTAAATGATCTTATTCAAAGTAGCAACAATAAATTCTGTATTGAATCTGAAAAAATAATGTCAGCCTTATCAAATGTTGTAGTTGATGGAGTATCAGAACAACATGATGAATGTGCTATTGACAAAGCAGCTTAATAAAGATCTTCAAATTTTAATTACAGGTATATATGTGTTATTTCTATCGTTAGGTGGTAGTATACGTCATATTTTATTGTTATGGTTGTTGCATAACTTACAAATAGTTGAAACATTGTGAGTCTCAAGAAAGTTATTAGTTGTTTTTATATAGAAATGTCATTGTAAATGACATTGAATATATTTTATGAGTGTGGAAAGCTTGTTAAAATAATGTTATCATAATTTTAAGTTTAGTTTTAGATAAGGTGTGTTATGGGTAATTTGGATATACAAAAGTATGTTTATTTAGCATTATTTTTGTTATTATTAGTTATACTACTCATGCTTGCTATATATCGCTATTGTGTTGCAAGTGAACATGATTTACAAAGACAAGATGTATTGGTGTTAAGTAGAGAGTACTATAACCAATTGGCTGGTGGGTATAGGCAGCTTAAGAATGATCAATCAGTAATGTTTGTACATAATGTAAGATTGGCAAAGACTTGTGAAGCAGTTGCTGAAGAAAAACGGAATTTGGAAAAGAAAATAAAGGAACTTGGTGATGATATGTCCGAGGTAAGTGTGTCAATGGCAGTAGAACTGAATAGCCTTGGTGTACATCCAACTGTAGTTAGTAGTATGACGTCTCAAATGTTAAGCCTACAAAGGCGTATCTATGATGTTGCACGATCTTCCCCAGTAAGTATTGTGAAAGCTGATCAAGGTGTACAAACAGAGCAACAACAAGCAAGTAGCGCGTTAGATCAAATATTAGCTTCTGGTTTACAATGTAATACTGGTGGTAAAGTAGTACATTAATATTAGTTTTTAGTATATGTATATTGCGAACCTCTATTATTTTTCACTGATATTGCTCTTAAAAGATAAGTAAAGTTAATGTGTGTGGAATGCTTTTCACTTTATAGTTGAATAATTTTATTTATGAATTTTATACATTGGTGTGTTATAATTAGTTATTCAAGTTAGATAAGTTGTGTTATGGATACTACTGCCATAGTTTTGTTAGTATTGCTTATTGTAATGTTATTGTTACTTGTATTGTTAGCTGTTGCTGCAGTTAAGTGTCAAAAGCAGTACAATTTTTTAAAAGAAGAGAATAAAAAATTATTAGCATGTTGTGAAGAAGCTAGTGATTATAGTCAAGAGTTAGTCTCACAGAATGATAAATTAAAGAAAGAGAGTGAAAGAATAAAATCTAAATCTGATAAGCTTGAGAGAGAATTAAAAAATAAAATGCAAAAGTTTTTTAGTGATCAAGTGTCAGAATATGAAGATTTAAAAGAAAGTTGTATAGAACTAATTAATATACGTGGTGAAAGTGTTAAAAAACTGTTTGATGATGTGAAGCAAGACATGTCTCCAGAGTCTGTAAAGTGTTTAATAGATACTAATATACTATTTTTACAAAAAAGTATAACATATGAAATTGATAGTTCTAAAAATACATTAGAAAAAAGACTAAGTGATCAATTTCCTTCAAATGATATTGAAGGCGCTTCAGTGTCGTCTACTGGTGGCAATGTACAGCCTAATGATATTGCTTAAGTTGTATTGTAAAATTTTACTTCTTAAAATATAATAGCTTCTGGTAATTTACTTAATGTATTTTATTAAAATATATTAAATAGTTTGACAGATGGTTGAAGCATTGTTAATAAAATATGTTGCTTATTTTTATATTTTGTTAGTCGATATATTTTTAAGAATATTAGGTATATTTATTTAAGTATAGTAGATTTTTAATATATGTTAGGTTGATATACATTTAAAAATGAATAGTCTAGTGTTGATATTGCTTTATTAATGTTGCTTGTATTCTTAGTTATTGGTATCAATACTTGTTATTATTTAAATAATGTAAATTATTAAATAATGATCAACTGTTACAAGATCACGGTAAGTAGTGCAATACTATAATAAATTAGTATGAGATTATGATTGATTAGGAAAAGATAATGTAATGGTAGTTTGTAACGAGTGTCGGTATAAATGATGTAAGTATTTTCCTAAGTTATGATAAAAAATATACGTGATAATTTAAGAATAGTAGTGGTTTAGTATAGTTTTTACTCTGATAAGATTATATCTACTTTAGATAGGTATCGTAATCTAATGATTTGATAGTCATGTCAAAAATTAGTGTGAATTGTTAAAAAGGTTTAATACTTGATTAGTATTAGATAGAAGAAAGTATGTGCTGAATTGCAAAACAGGTACACAGTTGAAGGTTATAATATTAATGAATAATCTATCAGTATTTTAAAGTTTGTGAGAAGGCAATTGTATAATGCTTCTTGTGAAAGCTGACTTAGATTTTGTCATATAAAGGTATGTTTATGTATTTTTAGTGGTAGTACATAATCAATTTATTTCAGAGTGTATTATGTGGTTCAATTTACTATTGAAAAAATGTTATGCGTTCAAAATAGTAAATTTAGTTATATAAATATTGTTTATTTTAAAACTTAGATGTTTTATAATAAATTGAAGGTAAATTTAAATTGTGTGTGTTATGGATAAAGTGAAAATTGCTTTATTGTTAACTGTGGTGTCTCTTTTGTTGTTGGTTATTGTTATATTTAGTTGTTTAAAAATATATAGAGGTAATAAGAGTTATCAAAAATTACTAAACCAGTGTAATGAACTCCATAGTAAGTATGATGACTTAGTGAGGTCGCATGAGGTAATAGTTTCTCAATTGAAAGGAGAACTTGCTTTTTTACGAGAGGGGTGTAGTGCTTTAGAAATGAAGAATGAAGCTTTACGAAGCTCTGATTGTGATACAAAGGAATTAGAAAAAAGTTAAAAGAATTACAATTGCAATATAGTCTATTAAAAGATGAGGACAACAAGTGGCGTTACCTTCATACTCAAGTAGTGTCCGAGAATAGTCGATTAGCTAGACAAGAGAAGATGTTACAAAAGAAGTGTGATGATCTATTAGAAGATGTTAAAAGTAAAGCATTATCGGTAAAGATTTTTAGAGAAGAAGTTGTGCATGTTCGTGCTAGACTTGTTAAAATTGTTGAACTTATGTATCAAGAGTTTAGTACACGCCTTACTGTTTTGAGCAGATCTTTAATAAGTACTGTTACTGATGGTTATCCTATTATTAGACGAAAAATGCAGAGAGATCATTCTTTAACACCTCAAGCTATGCAGCAAGGTGTAGGTGCGTTGTGTAGAGCATTTGTAGTTAATATTGACAAGGAATTAGAGAAAACTAAAAAAGCATGTCATATTAAGTGTAAGGAATTACAGATAGAAGTTGAAGAAGTCCTTGGTAGTGATGGTATTTTGAAAAACTTTTAAATTACCTATTGGTATTAGTGAATAGCTTCATATAATTTCTTTCTAATTAAAATAATACTGTAGATGTTGTAATACTTTATTTCTTAGCGTGCATTGTATAATTTATGAAGAGACATTGTGTATATAAAGAAGAAAATAGTTTTTAGCATTACTGATGATATTTTCTAGGTAAAGGTAGTTTTAAAAAGTATAGTCTGTATTTTTTATAGATATAGTAAATCGCATATTTATAATCTAAATATTATGTTTAGTTAGAATCTTCATAATTGTATTTGTATAAACTTATTAGTATTTAATATAGTGTAGTGTGTGTAATGTGTACTAAAGTACATGTTTATTAAATGTGATGAGTGTGAAAAAACTACTGATATATTACCCTAGTGAAGAATTATTGAAAAAGTCACTATTACATAAAATTTAGTATAATATTGTTGTGATAAGAATTTTGGGAAAGTACCTTGATAGGTATATCTGTAAAGTTTTTAATATCATTGAAATGTACTATATTATTATAATAGTATGAATAGGTGAGTTTTATAGTTTTTAAAAATTATATAGAAAATGATGTTTGTAAAATAGGAATTTTTGTTAGTATACTTGAGTTGTTAAGTTTTAAATGGTGTGTGTTATGGATGCAATAAGCTATGAAATTCTTATAGGACTGAGTATTGTTTTTTGTTGCTTTTAGTAATTTTTCTTATATATCAACGCTGTTTTAAGCCTTTGCGTGATAAGGTAGATATGTTGGAATATGAGAATAAACTATTAGAAGAGAAAAATGCAGAATTAGAATCTGAAATATCAGATGTGTCAAAAGCCCGTGATGCGGTATTATCGAAGTATAGTGATGTTCTTGAGAATATTGTAGGTACACTTGATCCAGAAGTGAAAGTGTCTAAAACAGGTGACTTTTTTCAAGATGCTACAGCTAACGTAACTGTTATTGCGAGGTTGATGCAGCAATCAGTATCAGACTTTGTAAAATATATAAGAGGTAATGAGGAAAAACAGAAGAAACAATACAAGGAACAAGGTGTACAAGTAGGTAGTGTGTCACTAGTATCTAATAAAGCATGTTACTTAGTCTATTATTGCTTTGTAGTTGTTATGAGTCTGATGCAAAATTCAATATTGGAATTTATAAGAATTGCATGAAATAATGAAAAAACAACACAAGAAAGTGTGCAATTAATGCAATATATTAGTATATGAGCAAAAGTTTAAAATGATTTGTTTAATATGTTGTAGGTTGATACAGTTTATAAGTATTTAAAATATGCATAAATATAATATAGTTAGTTGAATTTTAATTGTTTTTACTTAAGAGATGTGTTATAATTAATTGTAATAGTGTTGCTTATTTGATTTGTTTTTCTATACTATGGCTTTAAATAAAGAATCAGAACATGTTATGGGTACTAGCATCTGGTGTATTACCAGTTAAAACCATGTATTTAAGATAAAATATTTAATATAAGTAATCAGTGTTAGGTAAGTAAGATGCATTGTTGTAAGTTATGCAACTTCAAATGTTTTGTTAGTAAATTCACATAATAACATATGTGGTATATTAGTAAGATTGGTAAATTTATTATACAATACTGCTAGTATTGTAATATATTTTTTCATTTGTGTTGACTTGATCTATTTCTATCAAAAGTAAAAAGTGATAAGGTTTTGAATTTTATTTGATGAGGATGATTAATTGGTGAGACATCGTATTTATGGTAATCTAAAGATATGATATTATAATGTTTTTGTTATAGTCTGAAAAATGTATTATTAGTAAGTGTAGTATTGTATTTAAATATTAAATAAGGTGTGTGGTTATGAATGATTACGACAGTGTTATACTAGGATTCTTTATTTTATTTATTGTATTAACCATAATAATGTTTTGTACATGTTGTGTTTTTTGTACTCGTTCTGTTTTATATGATCGTCTTATTGAATCAGAAATAAAAAAATATAAGGATGTAGAAGAACAAGAATCGAATAGTTTGGGATGGACGGGGATTTTTGTTAATAGAATGCGAGATACAAAATGGAGTATTAATAAAGACGGGATTAGGTCAACTCTTATACGGCAACTTGAATTGCAAGGTCCGTTACGAAATCAGGTAATAAACCCTGATGGTAATAGGAATGATATTGGACTAAATTAATAAGTTGCTTATATATCTATTTATAGATGTACTGTATTTTGTTTAAGTAGAAATCTCTTTGATTTTTTGGTAATTATAGTAAGTTTGTTAAACAGTATACTATAAGTTAAGTGTATAGTAATTTAAGAGAGTGTGTTGTGTCAGACAAAAACCAAATTATGCTACTAGTGCTGCTTGTGTTGTTGGTACTATTATTGATACTTGCTATATATTTTTATTGTTTTCGGTATAAAAATCAAGGTAATATAAATGCGTTATTACAAGACAAGGAAGAACTATCATTACACTGTCAAGTATTAGCAGAGAAGTACAACAAATTACTGGGAGAATATAAAAATGTAATTCTTGCGTATATTAGTGAGAAAAAATCTTCTCTTGAAAAAGCAGGAGAGCTTAATGATACGATAATGTCTGCTATCAGTGAAGCTTTGATAGGAAGTTTACAAAAAATACATGAGGATGAAGGTATTGAACATGATCCTGAAAGTATAATAGCTGGTGTAGTAGCTTGGTTGACGTCGGTGAGAATTTACTCAATGCAGTTACTTGATGGATCAATGCAAATGGTTGAACAAAGTGAAAAAGCGTTGGCAGGAGAATTTTCAAGTCAACTTTCATTAGCTTTATTATCTAAAAATATTAGAAAAGGCATTAACACTAGTAAATCTAAGCGTGGATTAAGTAATTTTTGTGCAGGATGCTGTGCTTGTTTTCGTTCTCAGTCTGAACCTGAACCTGAGCCTGAACCTCAACCTCAACTTCAAGTGCAAGATGTACAAGTTGATCATAATAATGAGCGAGACAATGCAAGAGTGAATTGATAAGATCTGTTATGTCATGATAAAGAAAATTTCACTTATCTATTCTCAGCTGGTGTGTATAGTTAATAATATGTATATTAATTGATGTTGCAGCATTAATGTGTATATAATTAATGTGGTACTTTATTTAGTAGAGTATCTTGTAAGTAAAAATATCTCTAAGAGATTAAAAATTTATGTTTGTAAAGAAAATTTTGTACTGTAATTAAGTATTTAATTTCAAATTAAGATGGGGTGTGTTATGAGTCATAGTCATGCGTATGCTATTATAGGTCTTCTTGTAATGTGTATTGTTATGTTAATGCTGTTATTATTAATTGCCATGTGTCAATGTTGTATTAGCATGCGTACACTTGATGGTAAGTTTGAGTCTGAAGCAATGGCAGAGCAACGAATACAAGAGTTGGTAGATGAAAATCAAAACTTAGTGTTGGAAAATAGAGAATTAAGTGCTGCTTGTAAGTCAGCTAATGGTAAACTATCAGAGTTACTACTGCAAATGAAAAACTTATTATTGTCAGCTGAAACTCAAAGTGAGAAAATCTTGAATGATCTTGCATTAGACAATCAAGCAAATCTGTGTACAAAAAAAGCTGTGCAATGTGGTGTGTTAAAAATAAGACAAGGTATATTTGACATTGTTCATAATAATAGAGAAGAGCAAAGAAGAAACATTGAACTAGGTGGTAACACACCTTCTAAAATACCAGTATCAAAACTTAGAATGCAATCGTTGTCAACATTACAAAGTGAAAACAAAGTACAAAGTTGTTGTAATTAAATAAATATTTTTAATTGTCTGAATTATTCGAAAGTATGTATTTGACCTGGTATTACTACCTAAGTTTGGTTGGCACAAACATTACAATGTGGTAGTTGAGTGTTGTCTGAGTTTATCTTGATAGATTGTTATGTAATTTTTAAAACTTGTGTATGTGGTAATATTTCACAATTATCTGGTTTTTCAAAAGTAGTAATCTGATCAAATACTACTACTTAAAGCGTTATTGTCACTAGCATTACAATGTTGTGTTATATATTATGAGTTTACTTTGATAAATGTGAAGTGCTATGTAAAACTTGTGTTTATAGTAGTGTAACCATGCTTTCTTATTATACTAATTGAAAAGTAGGTATTAGATGCTAGTTCTTTGTTTTTAAGTGTGTGTGAATAGTGAAAAAATTCATTATTGTTACATGGATAGCATTTTATTAGAAAGTTGTGATGGTGGAATTGGGAAAGCAGCTTGATGTAATATAGAAATTTCAATTGTTGATGTAGAAAATATGAGTGCTTTTTCATGTTTTCCTTGTCTGTTCTTATAAAATGTAGATGTGAAATTATTAATTAGAACTCTAAAATGATTTAGATATTCTACTAAGAATAGTGCTATTTGCTTTTATTGGCAGTATTTTGCAAGTTATATGAATTTGTAATTATGAAAAGGCTTGTAATGAAAAATATGGCTTTAGTAAGGCTTATTGTAGAATGTGTAAGTATCTCTGGATAGTATTGTTTGTTTTGTTAATAAGTATTTTGTAGGTTGTATAAGTTTAATTATTAAAAATATAATAAGCTGTAAAATTTTGAATAAATGTGTTACAATTAAAATGTGTATCTGAAAGTAAAGTGTTATGAGTTACAAAAATAAACTGCTAATTACTGCTGCTGTTCTAGTGGTATTATTAATTTGTTATTAATTTTTACACTGTATTGATCTTACTCTAAAAGTTGTGACAAGTTAATTCATAAATCGTCACAAGATATGCATCAACCTGTAGAAGTAAAGGTATATAGTAAAGCAGAGCAAGACAAACGATTGATTGAAAATCAAGCTATTATAAAAAATTTAAAATTGGAACAAGATCTGCTATTAAAAAAGTTAGCTAAGTATAAGGAGGATAAAGCATGTCTTTTAAGTGAGATACAACTTTTACAACAAGCACTGGAAACAGAAAGGTTGAATGGGATGCAGAGTGCAAGAAACTTAATAGAGTCAAAAATGGTGCGGTCAGATTCTGCAATATATGAGATAATGTTTGATATGTGTAGTACATTAGATAAGTGTGTTTAGAAGTGGAACAGCAATGTGATACGAGACGCAAATTAGTGATATTGCATAGTGGGTTATTATTTGAATTACAAAGAATATGTTATAGTGTTTGTTATCAAATTAATAATGTTGTTAAGAATAGGGTGAGTAGGGTATTAGAAAGAGTTAGAAATTTAGTAATTAATAATTTAGACATATTGAATAATGATGATGAATTTTTTGATGTAGATGAAATTCCGTAGTATGATATTTGTTGCATTCATTAGAAAAAGGTACAGTAATGTAGGTGTAAAAGTAGATTAATTGTTATGTGATTAATATTTCAATTACTGATGAAAAAAACATAGTTTATATTTTGTGGTATTGCTCTATCTATCGTTATCAAGTGTATATATGATATTCTTAATAAATTTACTAATATTAAAGTTTAGATAAGTATTGTTAGTTTTTTATGTTTACTAGTAAATGATGTTTTGTAAATTAATAGTTTTTGTAAAGAACATAGTATTTTATAAATGTAGAAAATTTTTATAAAATATTTTAATATTATATATATTTTATGTTTAAATTGTAAGTGAGTGTGTTATGGATATGAATAAAGGATTACTTGTTGCTATTGCTGTGTTAGCATTGTTTGTTTTATTGTTATTGTTTGCTTTATATATAGCTTATAGAAAATATAAGGTGTGTAGCAACCAAATGAATTGCCTATCAGAAGAGTTAATAGTTGGTGAAAAACGATATAATACTGCATTAGGAAAATTAGAGAAAGAAGTACATTGCTTAACAAAGCAGTTAGCAGCATTACGGAATGAAAATGCAAAGATGTTATTAGCCTTAGAACAGTCTGAGAAAAGTGAAGTGGCCTTTGAACATGATTCTGCGCTTGAAAGGCAATTACAATTAAGTAACAAACAGATGGTTTTAAAAAATTGTGCAAAATTAAAAGACTTAGCTAGCAGGTTACGTACTATTGTTAGTGAGGCTCAAGCAAGACATGAAGATGATGTAATGCAAATTGAACATATAATTAGTGCGGCATTTAATTCCATGGTTTCATGCTATAAAAGTATGTTAGGGAATAGTTGTCATCAGCAAGTAAAAATTGCTATGAAAGACTTAGAATCTAGTATAAGGTGTGTAAAAAAGCATCTGTATGTATTATGTGATAAATTAGGCGAAGGGTTTATAAGTGCAGAAGAAGATATAAGTGATGAAGTGTTTAATCCTGTTATACAGATTGTTAATCATGCTCAGAAAAAAGTAGCTTAATTATTAATGTGATTATAAAAATTTAAATTACTGATGTGGGAAATATAAGTACTGTTTATGTTTTTCTTATCTATCCTTATCAAATAAATATAGATCTAATGAGATTTCACTGTAGAGTATTCTAGTGTATGTGAGCTTAGTGTTTTGTATTTCTTGTTAATTATGTTGCTGCGTTATATAGAAGTTACAAGAAGTATAATGTGTAATTTTTTATAAATTGAATCAATATGTTAAGAATTACATTAAAATTTATATAAGGTGTGTTATGGATACTTACAAAGTCTTACTAATTGTTGCTGCTATTGCAATAGCATTATTGTTTTTGTTACTAGTTTTTATTGCGTATAAATATTGTGTTAAATCTAAAAATTATGAGGTCTGTAATAATGAAAAAGTGGCTTTATATAAAGAAAGATAAAAAGTACAAACAGAGTTACAACAGCAAAAGCAACAATGTCAAAAATTAACAAGTGATATAGAAGAAAAAGATAAAAAATTAAAATGTTTACAAGAAAAGACTTCACTGAATGCATCAGCAACAATAACGTTTACTAAAAACTTAGCAGATTTCTGTATGCAAATGGAGTCTGATGTAGTTCAAACTTCAAAATTCAGATTAAAGTTATTAATTTCTGAATTAGTATATAAACTTGGTAAAAATTGTACATCAGTTATTGCAACATGTTGTGATCTTAGTCTGTCTGAGAAATTGGCATTAAGTTCTAGTATGTTAACATTAGAACGTACTATGTTAAATCTTGTTGATAGTGCTGTAGGAGAAGCATCACTTGCTACTGTACCAAATACTCAGCTTTTTAGCACATTCTTACAATGTAATAATGTAAATTGTCCTGAGAAAAAACAGTGAAGTTGTTATATAGTGTAAAAGTTTTACTCTTGGGTGTCAGAAATATAATTTTGTTACGTTATTCTTAATTAAAAGTAAGAGCGATTGTATAATGTGAAGTTTAATTGATAATAAGGTATGTGTTTATATAGTTCATGTTTATAAATAAGAATACAGGATATTAAAGATTATCTTAACTAGTGAATATTTTTGAATTATGTAAGTGTAAAGTTGTATAGTAAAGTATATAGTTCTTTGATAAAAATATTTAACGTTATAATTATTATTTGTCTAAATAATTGTGTGTTATGAGTGTAGGAGAATTAGCATTCTATTCTATTCTATTATATATTTATTACTATTGTATTAATTATTAGTGCTATATATTAGTGTTATTGTTAAAGTAAAGGTAGGAATAAGGTAAGACATCAAGCTAATGAAAAATTTGAATTAAAGGAAAAATTAATATCATTAGAATTAGAAGCTAGATGATTAAAAGAATATAATTCAATATTAGTTTGTAAATTGAGCGTAAGAATTACTAAGTAAAGTCTTAGAATTAGAAAATGATGCATTGTCAAAATCTATAAAATTTTTTTCAAAGTGAGTTTCAAGGAAACAACTTTATGAGTCATTATTAATAAATACTATAGAATGAAACCTACAGTAAATTATAAAGTGAAAATATGATGTTAGGGCAACAGTTAGAAAAGATCTCAGATCATTTGTGATGATCTCAAGTGTTACAGAACTTACTTTGCAATTGCAAATAATGTACTAACATATACCTACAAAAGGTAAAGATGAGAAAAAGAAAGAAGAACTAGTAAATAGTGGTCAAGTTGGTACCCAGAATCTCAAGTCCAGTAATCATCAGTCTCAAGTTGTGGAAATCAAGTTAAATAATAATATATCTTGGTAAAATTATATTATTTATTAACTTATATTAACAACATGTTGCTGTTCTGCTACACTGTTTTTATTTAAAATCAGTCAATTTAGATCATACGATACTTTTTTGTGAAAAATATCATTACGTTTTTAGTTAAGTATACCTAGCATAATACTTTATTAATTATGTGTGTATTTTTTCTTATTTATAAATATTGTTAGAAAATAACAAAACTTAATTTTTTATAGATATGGTAAATTTTTAAAGTAAAAATCTTAAATAACATGTTATAATTAAACATTATACTTAATTATGTAAGGTATATTATGGATACTCAGCTCATAATTATTATTTTATTAGCAATATTTAGTTTTTTATTTGCTTTATTTATAGCTGTTTCTATATATAAATGTTGTGTTTCATGCAATGATATTAAAGAGGATTATAAAGAAGAGTGTGTAGAAGGAGATATACAGAAGGAACTCGAATTATTAAAACAAAGAAATAAGGAATTAGAAGATACTGTAAGAAAATTAAATACAGAATTGATTATATCAAGGGCAGATTTTCAAAAGCAATGTTCAGAAATGACCAAATCTTTAAAAGATATGTCAAATATAGATAATCTCACTATAGAAGTAGCAGTATTACATAAGAATTTAATAGATTTTGCGAAGCGGATGGAATCTGATTTAACAAAATCTTCAAGTGAGAAGTTACAATGCTTAAGTTCTGAAATTTTATTGAAACTTTATCAATTTTGTCATTCAGTTTTAATAAGAGGTCAGAGAAATGTAAAAAATGAGGCTATGGCACAGGATTTGGAACATGTTCAGAAAATCATGTTTAGTATTATTACCCAGTTAACAGAAAGACAACAATTGCAAACTGAAGAAGTATCACCAGAACATCAAGTACATAGTACTTCAGTATCATCTTATGGTGCTAGAAATATTAATCAAATAGAGTAATTGCTAATATATTGATAGAATTTAAATATTTATGTTAAAAAACTAGTTTCTACTTTTCTGTTTTTATAAAAAGTTAAACAGTATGAATAATTTAATACTTTATTTTTAATGGTAGTGATGTTTTATTACATTTTACTGATGAGTGAGTTATTACATACAAATTACCATATAAAAAGTACTATCCTGCTGTATTGTATTCCTGACAATATTATTCTTATTAAATAAACATGCTTCAAACATATATAGAATATAATTTATTATTAATTTAATAAGTAAATTTCTTAAGTAAAATTGTTAATAATCTGTTATAATATAGTATTATATAATTTGTGTAGGATATTATATGAAAGATCGGTTAATGATAGCTGCAATTTCTTTATTGGCAATATTTAGTTTTGTATTGATTATGTTAGTGGCTATTTCTATATATAAATGTTGTATTCTATCTAATGATAGATCCGAAAATAAAATATTAAGGGATGATATAGCAAGGTTAAATACACAATTAGATATATTAAGTAGAGAAAATAAAGGATTGAATTCACATATAAAAGATAGCAGTGTTGAATCACTACAACTGTCTTTTGAATTGGAGAATTTCACTAAAAGAATGAACGATATGGAAGAGGTAAAACCTGAGGATGTTAAACGTATGCTTTTTGAATTATTAGGTAAACTTGATAAATTTTGTAAGTCAGTAGCAAGAAAAAGTGAAAATGTTGAAGGAAATTGCGAAACTTTTATTGATATGCATTTGACTAAATGCAAAGAAAATATATTGAACATGATTGATAGATTAATACAAGGAGAAAATCAAGTACAGCAACAAACCCCACAAGTGTTGCTTGATTGTAATGAAACTCAGGGTGTATCAGCATTGTCTTGTAATAGTACAAATCATGTTCAATTAGTTTGATAATTTTATTTGTAAAGATTTTTCTTGTTAATTAGTAAAAGTATTAAAGGTATTTTTTGTCTATTTTTTATAATTTGAGAAAATTAGAAAAAATCTTAATTTAGGTTATTAGTTGATAGATATAAGCGTGTTGTCTAACAATGGAGTCTAAGTATTATGCATGGTGTCATATTGTAGTGCTACAGATCATTATGAAATAAGTTGATGATGCTATTTGTAAAAGCTTTGCTTATTAGTGTAAAAGAATGTTAAAATTTTATAATAATTCTTGTTGGTTGGAAGAATTGAAAAAAAACTATACTTACAAGATGAATAAATGAACATAATAAGCATGTCGAGTACAGTAAACTTACTGCTTTATCATAATGCAATCTAGTGATTATTATAGTCATCTTATATTAGTTGCAAATAATTGTATACTCATTGATCTGTTGTACTACTACTGCTTTGCAAAGAGCATATGAGAAATTTATACAGTTACATATAATGTTATACTTTGCTTATTGTTAATGTATATTAATTAGTGATGAAATTTTAATAAGCATGCAAGTTATTATATACATTTCTTTATTACTAACGTTGAGCAGAATATATAAGTATAATTATTTTTAGTTGTAGCAAATTACTTAAATAGTATGTTATAATTAAGTATTAGTTTTAAATTTTAATCTAAATTAGGTGTGTGATGACAAATACTGAAATTGGATTAACAGTAACACTTATATTATTGTTGAGTGTAATATTATTAGCTTTATTGCTTGCTTTTTGTGTTTTTCGATATTGTGGAAGTTACTTAGATAGAAAAGTTGAAAGTATGCAAAGGCTTTTAGAGGAACCACGAATTATGGACCAACACAAGTTAGGTAACGCTGGTGGTATGGAAGAAGTGGTACAATGCAGGTTAGGTAATGCTGATGGTGTAGGAGATCCGTTGCTGCAAGCAAGTGGTGGTTCTAGTATTACGGTGGAAGAAATGCGTATAAGAAGATTAGGAAGATTTAGTACTAACAAAGAAGGAAATATTAATCCAAGAAGTGGTTTAAGTAGTTCAAAAATAGTAACTTTGGATAGCCTTGTTCAAGATAAAGCAGCTTAGTTTAATCTATTATAAGTTTGTTAAATTTATTAGCATTAAAAGTATGTGGACTGTATTCTGTCAAGGTTAGATATTAAAGCTGATAGTATGGTTTTTACCATTGTAAAAACGCTATAGTGGTATGTAAATTAGTATATATACTATATTCCCCAGTTGGTATTTTATATTTTTTAGTATCGTTTTTTATACTCGTTCAGTATTGCACTGTTTTATCAGTCTAAAAAAGTTTCTGAAATGAATGTAGAATTTAAGTTTAAATAAGGTGTGTTATGTGTGAGAGATCTCTAAATGTTATTATAGCTTTGTTAGCATTGCTTGCTTTATTGATAGTTGTATTATTGTGTGCTGTTATATATAAATGTCATGTTGACTGTCAAAATGAACGTCAGCGTAGTAGTGAAATAGAGGAAATGAAGCTTCTGTTGAGAGGGCAACCTCAAGCTATTTTAGAACCTGATGTAGATAGGGAAAAAATTGAAAAGCTATGTGAAGAAAAGTTTAAAAATCAGTTGAAAGAACAGCAGAAAGCTAATAGTGATTTACAAAGTAAGTTAAAGTCATTAGAAAAAACGAATAAACACCTAGCAGAAGTTGTGTCATCTTTGAAGAAACATGGTGTAATAATAAATAGAAAAAACACTGAATTGACAGAACAGTGTTCAATGCTGAGGAAGAATTGTGCACAACTTGGAGTGGTTTGTAGAAAGTTAGGGTATGATAACAAAGTCTTGATGCGAGATGCGCAAGTTGTTTTTAATGCTGGGTTCTATAGTTTTAAAGAAGCTGTTGATGGAATGTTACAAATATCTGCTGAGATTGAACTACTTCTATTGAAAAGAAATGAAAGAATAGATGCATTAACAGTAGGTGAGATAGAATATCATCTGTTAACACTGAGAACAATACTTATGGACCTTGAAAAACAGGAGAAAAAAAGTCAAAAACAACCAACACAGCAAGTTAAAGCAGCATCAGTATTACCTTGTAGTGATCAAGATAATAATAAAGCAGCTTAATCAAGATGTTAGTAAATTTTACTTTGGTAATCTTTGTGCATTAATTGTTACATGTGGTGATGTGGTCTGAATATGTAGTTATTGCAAAATATGCTATGAATGAGATGGCACGAAATATGTGATAAATGTATTTGTGATGTTGTCAGGCCTTCAATCTAAATCAATTAGAATCACCAAATTTTAGCATGCACAAGATGTCTATATCAAGTTATAGTAATGATGGTAGAGTAGCTTGAGTAAATAATATGTTTATAATACGTATCGATATAAGTAAAAGCTGCTTAGTTGTAGGTTATATACTCTTATTAAAGTTGGATAATATGTTTAATGTGTAGTTGAATTCTACATTTATTGGTAAACATGATAGTGTATAGGTAGTTGTGGAATATCACATCTGATTTTTTTAGTGTATTATATTTGTTAAAGTGTGTTAAATTAAATATTAGCTTCAGGTAAAGTGTATTATAAATAAAAATTATATTTTATAAGCAGATATGTCTGTAAAGTTTATAATATATAGTTCTTTAGAATTGCATATTTATTAACTGTAATTCAATTTTTATACTGTGTGTTTTTTATGGATGCAACAAGTCAAAGCGGTATAATGGTTATAAGTGTGGCGGTATTGGTTTAGTTATTTTTCTTATAACCATTGCTATTATGATTTTGTATTTTAGTGATGGTATAGGTAATCAAAGAGCAATACAAAGAAATGCTGGAAAAAAGAATAATGGAAAGGTAGAGGATAGTGAGAAAAGCTCTACTCTAATAGAAAGTGAAGGACAAGAAAATACTGAAGTAAAATGTAGAAGCACAACAACTAATTTGAAAGATATACAATCATCAAGTTGTAGTGGTGAACAAAAATTGTGAGTATATATTAGTATTCAAATGTTAATAATATGTCTAGGGTAAGTAAAGGAAGTTGTAAAGTTTTGTGTGTGAGTTTGTTTACATGTTTATTTGATAATCCTATGTAATGAATTAGGCAGAGTTTAGAATATTGATTGTTTTGTTAGTAAATTTTTGGTGCAACTTATATTGTGGTGCTATAGTAGTCTTTGTATTTCTGTAGTTTAGTGTGTAGTGTTTTGCTTAAATTGAGAGTATTTAACATAGAGGTAAATTAGCTAATGCGAAGCTTTGAGTTTGTTATAATACTATGAAATATAAGTGGAAAAGATGTATTGAAATCAAACTTATTGTTTTGTTTGTAGTATAATGGTATGTCTTACTTGCTATAATAGTATAATGTATTATGTTCAATTATTAGCAATAACAGTGGGATGTGTGATGGAAGAGTTTTACTTTGTTGCAATACTATGAATGTTAAAAGAAAGATGTGTTAAAGTTAAGAACCATTATGTCAAATCTAATATGTATGTTTATGATCAAATATTGATTAGAAATTGAAGTGGAACCTTTCTGTATATTAAATGTTAGCTTGTTATATTGTTAGTAGATATGAGTAAATTATATCTTTGTCAAACAGGATCACAATAAGTTTTTAGTGTGTAAAGATCGATTTGAATAAGTACTTTGTTACTTATGTAAGAATAATTTATTATTAATAATTATTTGTGCATTATTTATTGTGAAAAGTGTAATTCAATAGTATTGTCATTTTATAGTATATTAGAAGTTTTATGGAGAAAGCTTGAGTAGCTGTTGAATTTAATTGTACTATTTTATTCTTGAATTTTTTAGTAATTTGCTGTTGCATCTTTGTGAAATGTTGTATGTGTATGTTGTGTTTAACAATTTAGAATAAGTAGCGTAATGCTTATACAGTATTTGTAAAGTATCTTACTTATTGCCTTTGTTTAGATGTGGAAGACCGCAATTTGCAGTTAAAGTGATATTCTGTTTATAAGATATAAGCTTTTCAAGTTTTGATGGTATTTTAATTTTAATAATTAAGTTATATACTATTTAGTGTGTAAAAGGTTTCTATTGTAAATAAGTAATAGATATTCTGTTATTTTGATCATTTGTAAAAAAATTGTGTTTTAAGTTATATGGTATAAACATGAAAATTGAATACATACTTGCTATAGTTTTTGCAGTAGTGGTAGCGATTCTTTTAATAATTTCGTTATTGTATTGGTTATTAAAAAGTAGTAGAAGGTTAAAAGAGCAAGCAGGTGGACAAGAAATATTTAAGAGCATAGGTAGCGGAAGAATTCCAATAGTGCCAGAAAATAAAAATGTGGTAAATGCATTATTTAAAGTAAATGCAAGTCTTGCTGAGCATGTGTCTTGTCAATTTTCTGTAATGCAAATTCTATTAGATGCGATAAAATACATGATGTTAGAGAATGGTGAAGAAGAAGCACTGATATTAAAATTAAATGAAATTTGTATTGACATATTTTCTGCTTACTATGTAATAGATTTTAGATCACGGGTTAGTACTATTAGGATTAACGAGTACAATCTGTTAGCAAATGATCTAGTACGTTCTTATCAAGATATGTGTGATATTTGTGAAGATTTGTTGTCTCTGATAGAACAGCACAAAGTTACTGACTATAAACAGTGTTGTGCTCAATTAATGAAAAATATAGTGTTAGAGTGCAAAAACGAGTGCTTAATGCTAATGCTACAAGAGCAAAGCTATAATTGCAGTGTTTTACCTTCAATAGGACTTGAAGATTCATTTGTTAATGGTGTTGGATCGTGTCAGCAAGACATGTGTTAATGTATTAATCAAATCAAAATGATGTTGATATAAGTTAAGTAGTTGTAAATTTGAAAATCTAATTATATTGACTTTTGCATTTCCTCATCAGTGAAGGAGTGTTATCAGCATTAATTTTTATAGACTAATAAAATTTAAGAATATTAAGTAATTGATGCTTTTTAACTTTAATTATACTAGTTTACATTACTATGATGATTCCATTACATGACATATAAAATATAACAACACTAAAACTAATATTGTTATCTTACAATTAAAGACGCAATGTAAAAAATATTAACAACATAAATATTACTAATATGACATAACATCATGTAATACATAAGGAATCAACTGTTTTGAAATAGTATAAGAGCTTGTTGTTTGATATTGCAAACATATATTGTTTTAACAACACTTAAACAATGCTTTATTTTTCTTAAATGTTGAAGAATGATGTTGTTACGTGATAGAATAATTTAGAAACATAGAATTTATAATATTATTAGGCATTTTTGTGATGCTACTTATGTGTAATTTGAATGCTTAATATACTGTTATTTTGCAAAAGTATGTTAGATTTGATTATAGGAAGAAATTGTATAAGAAGTTGATTAATATTACTAGTAACTTTGTCTACTTTTACAGATCAAGTGCTCAATATAGCAAATATGATAATTTGTATTCAGAATTGTAAAGAGGAAGATTTCTTAGTTGTTTGTAAGAATTACAATAATATTAGCTAAGTTTCAAAAGATTGTTTCCTAAAATATGTAGTAGAAAGGATAGAAAATATGAAGATTGTTGTTTTACGTATCTGCACAGTCTATGATATTAGAATGTATTAGTGGTAAAGGCTTCTTCTAGTACAAATAGCAATCTATAACATATTAATGATGCTTCACAGTTAGTAGGTTTGGACAAGAACTAATTGATGAATGAAGTGTTCTAGTGTATAAGAAAATCAGATAGTTGTTTAAAATTTGGTTTTCCTCTTTATTGGTGGTGATAAATAAAATTAAGTCATATTTTTATATTCTGTAATTAACTATGAGGTAAGTGAGATAGTTTTACAGATTATTGGAAGATTTTATAACATTATGTTTTATATGTAGTTATTATTTGAATCAGGTATATATTTGTTTAATATTTCGCATATAAGTAACGTGTAATACTTATAATGTTTTAGATAAATCTTTTAATAATTACTTGAATAAGTATAATACACCTGTTAATAAAATATCAAGTTAATCTAAAATGTTACAATATTTAGATTGAGTAATATTAAACTTTCATTGTATTTATAATTTCAAACAGATTAGAGTTTATGTAGGTTAAAACTACTATCATTAAATATTATTTAGTGCAATTATCGTTATAATATTCAATTGAGAGCTGTTTATATTTTTAATAAAACATAATGCTAGTTTAAAAATGGAATGAATATGGGTACAAAAGAAATAATTGGTATAGTAATTGCATTTATTGTTATTTGTGCTCTTATATCTTGCTTAGTATACAAGTTAGTAAAGCAAAGTCAAGAAGAAAAAAAAATATTAAAACTCTTAAATAGCGAGAAACCGCTTGCTAGTTTTCCAGAAATGTTGCAACTTGCAAAGTTACTGAAATCTATCACTACATGCTCTGCTAATTTTGAATCGTTGTCTTATTGTTGTTGTAACATGTCTTGTGTGATATGTTATATTCATAAAAGTTGTGTTGTTGATAATAAAGCAAAAAAAACAATAAGAAGGCTTGAGAGAGAGGTTATTTTTTGTAGAAATGCACTTGTGTTAGTTGAAACTAGGATGTTAGAATGTCCATTGTCTGATAAAAAACTTTGTGAATTGTTAGTAGCAGTTAGCGAAAAATTAGAGTGTACATTAGACGAAATGATGAATATTTTTGTGAACACATGTGCTGCTCCAGGTCAAAAAGAAATATTTGCTGCTAATTGTGAAGGTCTTCTGAATGATCGCAAAACTCTGCAAAAAGTGAAAAAATATTGTGAATCAATAGTTAACGGTTCTGTAACACAAAGTAATAGTAAACTGGATGTTAATGGTTTAAGATGTGTAGGTAATAGTTCTGAGAGAAGTAAATAAGTTAATTTCAAAATTTACTTATTTATTCTATATTTTACTGTTGTATTAATACTGAAACAAAATATAATTCAGCCTGCTTAAAATGAATTATAAATAGTTATAGAAGAATCTAGATCATTAAGCAGTCACTTGATTCACTTTACTTGTATAATGTTACAAATAGTGTATAATTGTTCTTGAAAATAAAGGATAATCTATTTACTAAGCATTCCATAATAACTTGTTTTTGATACCATTGAATTAAATGAATTCAATGTTTGAAAAATTTGGGAAAAGTATATTATTACTGTTGTATAAAATATAAAGTACATATGATTTACTCAGTAACATTTTTGTTGTGTATTTCATTAAAAGATTATTGTGGCTTAGTGTAAATGATGCACTATCTTTTTCAGTGTTAGATAAAAATTATTATCTTTTTTAATATTTAATTATATATTGTTGAGTGTAAGCAAGTGTGTTGTTACAAGTTAAATTGTGGTCACATATTTATCATTAAATTTTAATTATTAGTAATAATTTAAGTCAATTGATGTTGGTTTTTTAATGCTTAAATTGTGTATAATTTAGTGTGATTATTGTGATAACAATAAATTGAAAATTGTTTAATATTTTTAACATGTTTCATACAAGTTTGATCAGTATGAATTTATAGAATGTGGTAACTATGTAGAACGAAACTAGTAAGAAAGTGAAGATTGCATGTTTAGTTATAGCTTTTGTTTTGTTGCTGCTAATGTTTTATTGTCTATATGAATATTTGCAGAAGAAAAGTGAAAAAAAGGAAAATCTATTACAACAGTTATCATATAACAATAAGCTTCATCTGAAAGATTTGGAAAAGCTTATTAAATTATTGGACAAACGCAAAACCCTATATGCTAATTATTTTAGTTATGTATCTATTTTTATTCAGGCTGCATGTCTATTGTGTGATGATCTTTTGGTTGCGTGTATGGATGGTCCTCCTATGCTCGAAATGTTAATAACAAAAACCTCTGATGATTTTGTGGCTGCTCATCATGATATTAAGTTGCTGGCAGTTAAGGCATTAAAGGAGAAAGGAATGGATGACCTAATGTTAGGTGTATGCTTACTTAAACATTACGGAGTATTAGAAATGCGCTTCGGCCAATTAATGTCTTGTGTTTGTACAGTACGCAGTAGATATACATGTCAAAAGCCTTTTTCTCAAGTGTGCAAACAAGCTGAATGTATGTTGACAAGTTTCTATAATATGTTAGAAGCTCTTAAAAGTGAAGTAAATGATAGAGCGAAAAAAAGAAGTATTCCTTCAGCAGATATTAAAATTGACGGTATTATCTTAGAAAAGTATGGAAAATATCAGCAACTGATAGAATAGATAAGTTGTTTACTTATCAAATTTATGTATTCTATTTTTACTATTATATTAGTTCTGATATAGAATGTTGTACAGTAGGTACTGCATCCTTGAAATAGATTGGATATGTAAAGTCTAGATCATTAAGTGGTTATTTAAAGAGCTGTTAGCTTGTTTGTACTGTATTACATATGATTTACGATTCTTACTTTAGATGTGGGGTATAAAGGATTTTGTATGGATTTCTAATGGGTTGTTATTCTTTAGTAATTTAAAGATGTATACTATATTTATTAAGTTCTGCAATTATTGTGATGATTTTATAGGTAATTAGCATGGCATTCTACTTAAAATGAATTATGAATCAGTATAGAAAAGTCAGAATAATTCAGTAGTGCTTTAATGCAATATTTCTATTATATATTTCCCTATATGTCTTGCTTTTGCTACTGTACTAATACTGTACATATCGTAGTTTAGAACTACATTCTGAGGTATATTAGAAAATCAATATAAAAAGCTTTAAATCTTAAATGTAGTTCTTTAAATAATATTGTTAATCTTATTTGCATTGTTTTACATGGGTGTATTACTTTAAGTATAAAGTATAGATAAATTATCAGTTTTGTTGTTAACTGAGTGATAGTTTATTATTGCATGAGAAGTTTAACAAATGAAGTAATTCATTATGTTAAGAGTTTTATAATTGTTGTTGTAATTCGTGTGTTATATAAATAGCAGAAAGTTTTTTATATGCTGATGATTGTGAAATTTATCACAAGTACTATATTACTTTGACTGTAGTTAAGAGGTATTTCAATGATTATATTTTTCACAGGTAAAAAAGATTATAGTTTTAAATAAATAGGTTAAGTAGTGTTTTGTTGATAGAGGTCAAATTCTATGAGTTTTTATTTGTGGAAAATGTTTTTTATACTTGTTATCATGACTTTGTATGAAATTTTTTCTGTTGATATTTACAGTAAACTTTTGTATAGTAATTAAATATAGTATTTCATTGTTACATTAAATATTAGTTTTTTGAATACAAAAATAGTAATCTTGGTGTTTAGTAGCTGGTTATGCATGTTAATGTGATACATGCAATTGTATCGTTATTAGTCTTTACTCTTGTTGTTTTTTGTTTATTATTATGTTGCTTATTACGGTACTTTTGTTCATTAAAACATAATGAGCATTTGTTAAAACAACAAAAGCAAGAATTTTATAAGAAACTGTCAGAAGCAGTAGGTGAAGAAGGTGATATAAAACTAGTTAGTACTAGGAGAAAAATATATGAACCCCTAAGACCTACAGGTAGAAGGTTAAGGGTTCCTAAAAAGCTATGTACTGGTAACACTGCTACTAAGTTTAAGTATCTGTTGAGAGTTAGTAGCACAAAATT
This sequence comes from Ehrlichia canis str. Jake, assembly GCF_000012565.1. GTDB lineage: Bacteria > Pseudomonadota > Alphaproteobacteria > Rickettsiales > Anaplasmataceae > Ehrlichia > Ehrlichia canis. The sequence goes on along the minus strand of NC_007354.1, from coordinate 1,018,707 downwards.
TGATGACATTCCTTTTCTTAGATGTTTAATGTTGCGTGCATATTATGCAATGGTTTTTCATGACATGTTGGTAGCTATGCTGCTGTGGGGTCGTGGAATGTCTCTAGTTAATACAGAAAAAATTATTAGTCATATTGCACGTTTTTCTGCTTATTTTTATGACACACAGTGGCTTGCAGCTAGTATACTTGGTAATCCTAGTTTATTAGCTAATGAAAAAATTCTGCAATTTATCAAAATGGGTGAAAGTATATTAAAACAAGCAGTAGAAGGTTTGAAAGAGTTATTGATTAAAGCATATAGTGATGATGTAGAAACGCTTAAGTTTTATCAACGTAAAGTTGCACATTTTATGAAACACTGTGAGAGAGAAGAAAGAATTTCTTCATCCTTTGAAGGTGTTGAATATTCAGTAAAAGGCTTATATTTACTTCCTCGACGGTTATAAATAAATTTTATACTTATTGTTAATTTATATGTTATTGCTAGTAAAGTATATAATTCAACTATATTAAGTTTTGTAATGCATTAGAAAATTCTAATTGTAGAGCATACTAGTTGTTTAATTGGGATTACAAATGCATATGATTGCTCATTATATGAATGTACACCAAGTATAGTAGTGATGCAGTATTTGATTATCCAATTTGTAAAGTTGTTTATTGAATTAAAATTTATTCTATATGGGAATCAATGTAATGTTAGCAGAGTGTTAAATGTACTTATTAGCTGTATTGTAAAATAAATGTTGTATTTATATACATTGTGCAAAAACTAGTAGTTAGGTTAAAATTTATGCTACTGGAAATCAATACAATATTAAGTAGAGTGTTAGCTGATGTTAAATTATGGTGTTGATATGTATTGTGCAAAAGCTAGTAGTTAGGTTAAAATTATGCTATTGTGAATCAGTACAGTATTGAGCAGAATGTTAATTATTGGTTAATGATATTATTGGTAAATTACTGTAGAATTTTGTAAAAATTAGTTCTTATATTGGAATCATTCTAGAGAAAATAGTGGTACAGTATTGTTCAATAGTATTGGTGTAATGTACTTATTGAGTAGTATTATGAAAAATTATTATGTTTATGCGTTTGAGAAAGTGATATAGGGCTTTTACTTGAGCTAGATAAGTACTTACTTATTGTCTGATATTTTCAACAATGAAAATTGCTATTACCTACAATAGAGCAGTTAACAGTGTTCTGCTGATGATAATGTTAATCGTATAAGTTTTTATAGTAGCAGTAAATATTTTTATATGTATGGTGTTATAATATACATAATTTTAATACTTAGATTATATACTATTTATTGTACAAGGTAGTGACTATTACAGTAGTAAAGTTGTAATAATATTTCATATCTTAATCATTTTAATCTTAATATAGGAACGATAATGCTTGGTGATGAAATAGCTGCGATAGTTATAGGGGTACTTTTAATTATTGTCAGTGCTATTTTGTTGTATCGTTTAATATGTTGGATGTTAACACCAGAATTGCATGTAAAAAAAGGTATACCGAGTCATATTGACGTACAACAGACAAAATTCGATTCTGAAGAAACAAAACCACAAACTGTAACATTACCTAAAGTGCGCACTGCTGGATATTTGCAGTTTATGCTTGAAGCTCACGATTGTTGTTTCAATATTGTGCTAGATATGATGAAGCAATCTGCAAATAATAAAATGTTAGTAGGTGATAATTTAACGTTTTTAATGGATAAAATTTGTAACTCTAGTAGTAAGTTGAAAGAATTGCAAAATTTGTCAATAGGTTCTGAAGCAGCACTTGAACAATACTTGCCTACTATATATCAATGTTGCTTAGCATTAGTTAAGTATGGATCATTAATACAATCGCAAATTAAAAAAGTATCTAGAAAAACGTGTAATACAGAACAACTGATTCCGTACCAGTTGACTGTTAGTGTTCTAATGCATGAATGTAATATGTTACTTAGAGAGATAAAGCAAGAAATGGTTAACGCTACTGAAAGTGATAGACTTCCTGTATCAATACTTGAATCTTCAACAGCAAACAGTCATAGTACCAGTACTGGTTTGAATCAATAAATTAATTATTTATTTATTTATTATAGATTTACTATATTGTGTATTTAAGTTATTCAATTTATAAGACACTAAGTGTTTTGATGTCAAGTGCTTTTAAATTGAATGTTTTAAGTATATTATGGATAGTTAAAAGCTTGTACTTTGTGTTTTGTTAAGAGAAATCCCTGTTCTAAATTCATATGATAAAAGCATGTATATTTTGTAAAAAAACTAGGTGTTGTAATGTAAAATACAGCTAAGTTTATAGTATATTCTAAATTATTAACTTAGGATATAGACGTTAACCTAATGAGTAACATGCGTACTTTATTATATGTATTATATAAAATTGCTTACTTATGAAATTCAAATTAATTTAATAATAGATAATCTTAATTTTCGTATTAGTATTCCTGTTAAAAAATTTTATATTTTAAATTAATCATAGAATATCTTGCATATTGTTTTTTCTTCTATTTAGAAATCCTGGTTTTAATATTTTAATAAAATATGTTATATATGGTATAATTTATGTTGCATTCATAATAAATGTAATGTATATGCTAATTATAGCATAAAAGAGTTTATAAGTTATGAAATCAGAGATATATGTATCAATACTGATATTACTTTTGTTATTCATCCTTTGTGTAGTAGTCTTTTATATCCTAAAATATTGTTATAACATTCAGAATATTGCTTTAGTAGAAGATCAAAAACAACAAAGTTTAGATTTCTGTGCTGAGGAAGATCAAAATGCTGCTTCTGAACACGCGAATGTGGAAGGAAGTAGTGATTATAGATCTGAAGTTGAGAAGTTAAAAAGTTATTCTGAAGATTTTGATGTGTATGAATATAGTTATCAAGTAGATCAGAGAAAATGTAGCTCTGATGTTGCAAATGAAACTTATAATTTTGCAGCTATAGCAAGAGTTGCTGATGATGTCATTAGCAGTAGTATAGAGTCTTCCGATGGAGATTTTAGTATAAGTGGATGTGTAAATACGATAGATCAAAGCAAATCTAGATCTGTGCCTAAAACTTATAACTCTGCAGTTATGGCAAGAGTTGCTGATGATGTCATTAGTAGTAGTATAGAGTCTTCCGATGGAGATTTTAGTATAAGTGGATGTGTAAATACGATAGATCAAAGAAAATCTAGATCTGTGCCTAAAACTTATAACTCTGCAGTTATGGCAAGAGTTGCTGATGATGTCATTAGCAGTAGTATAGAGTCTTCCGATGGAGATTTTAGTATAAGTGGATGTGTAAATACGATAGATCAAAGAAAATCTAGATCTGTGCCTAAAACTTATAACTCTGCAGTTATGGCAAGAGTTGCTGATGATGTCATTAGCAGTAGTATAGAGTCTTCCGATGGAGATTTTAGTATAAGTAGATGTGTTAATACGATAGATCAAAGCAAATCTAGATCTGTGCCTAAAACTTATAACTCTACAGTTATGGCAAGAGTTGCTGATGATGTCATTAGCAGTAGTATAGAGTCTTCCGATGGAGATTTTAGTATAAGTGGATGTGTAAATACGATAGATCAAAGCAAATCTAGATCTGTGCCTAAAACTTATAACTCTGCAGTTATGGCAAGAGTTGCTGATGATGTCATTAGTAGTAGTATAGAGTCTTCCGATGGAGATTTTAGTATAAGTGGATGTGTAAATACGATAGATCAAAGAAAATCTAGATCTGTGCCTAAAACTTATAACTCTGCAGTTATGGCAAGAGTTGCTGATGATGTCATTAGCAGTAGTATAGAGTCTTCCGATGGAGATTTTAGTATAAGTGGATGTGTAAATACGATAGATCAAAGAAAATCTAGATCTGTGCCTAAAACTTATAACTCTGCAGTTATGGCAAGAGTTGCTGATGATGTCATTAGCAGTAGTATAGAGTCTTCCGATGGAGATTTTAGTATAAGTAGATGTGTTAATACGATAGATCAAAGCAAATCTAGATCTGTGCCTAAAACTTATAACTCTACAGTTATGGCAAGAGTTGCTGATGATGTCATTAGCAGTAGTATAGAGTCTTCCGATGGAGATTTTAGTATAAGTGGATGTGTAAATACGATAGATCAAAGCAAATCTAGATCTGTGCCTAAAACTTATAACTCTGCAGTTATGGCAAGAGTTGCTGATGATGTCATTAGTAGTAGTATAGAGTCTTCCGATGGAGATTTTAGTATAAGTGGATGTGTAAATACGATAGATCAAAGAAAATCTAGATCTGTGCCTAAAACTTATAACTCTGCAGTTATGGCAAGAGTTGCTGATGATGTCATTAGCAGTAGTATAGAGTCTTCCGATGGAGATTTTAGTATAAGTGGATGTGTAAATACGATAGATCAAAGAAAATCTAGATCTGTGCCTAAAACTTATAACTCTGTAGCTATAGCAAATGTTGCTAAGGATGTAGTTAGTTGTAGTAGCATGGGGTCTTCTAGTGTAGGTTTTAGTATAAGTGAATGTGATGGTCTGATAGGTCCTAAAGGATATATATCTGATATTGTGTTTGAAACTTATAATCCTGCAGCTAGAATAAATATTGCTAAAGACATGATTGCGTATAGCAGTCTGGAGTCATATGGTGAGTATTTTTGGAGTTTTGAAGTTTCAGAGTGTAATACTCTAATTCAACCTTATTGTTCTGAAATGATGATAGGGAGTTTTGGGAATTCTAAAGAGTTTTACAATATTACATTTCTTGATGACTGTGTTGCATCTGATATTCCAGAAAATGATACTGCAATTGAATATCAGGAGGTACATGGGTTTGATTATTGTGATAAAGTTGATAATTCTTGTAGGAACCTTATAAGATCACAGACTTATGATTCTGATCTTAGTGTAGCCAGTGTTAATAATATAAGACTGAGTAATGGTAATGATGTAGATTTTGCAGCAGTGAGATCTGATTATTTTACATCTTATGGATTTAATCGTAGGTTATCATTTCATTATGGTAGTAAATTTGCACGTGATAATTTTAGTTTTGCAAATTTTATGATGTATCCTACTATTAATAGTATGGCAGTATATGTAAAGTTTGAGGGCATACCAATTTTCCATTTACATCATTCAGTGATAAGTTTTTTTGAAGGAACTAGAGGATTGGGTAGTCCTGGTTATTACGATGTAAATGGTTATTCTTATACTGTGATGCTACAGAATGTCAGTTTATGCTTCAAAACTTTTAGAAAATTACAAAAGAGTAGAATTTTTATTGTTAATCAAGGAGATTTAATAAATATGAAAGATCATATTTCTAATATTTTACAGAGTAATGTTAAGCCTGTAGTTTCTGAATCTCAGGAAATTGTGTGTACAGCTGTAAGAGCTGAGGATAATTCAAGAAGCTCACAAAGTGTTGTACGAGAACCAGGTGTGGAGTTAAAAGATATAACTGATTCTGAAGCTAAAGTACCATTTAATGATCAAGAAATTGGTAGTGCTAATAAAAGCAGTGTTCATGTAACAACAGATCCAGCTTTGGATCAGATTTTAGCGGATGCACTGCATTATCTAAAAGAATTTGCAAGTAGTGATGCAAGTGTACGACGTGTTATTGAACAAGATGATGCATCTTGTAGTACAATTCCTGCGGTGACGCAATTTGAGGAATCTAGTGAAATTTCTGAAGAAGTGGATATTTCAAGTAAACCAGGAAATGATAATTTGTGTGATAGCAGGTTGTTGAATGATAGAACATCCTCTCAAGGTCAAGAGACAATGCATCATATGAAAAATTCAATAATTGTTCAGGCAGAAGTGCATGGTGGTGCTATCCCTAAAAGGTATAGAAGTAATGTTCCAGTAGAGTGTGGGGAGTCACTAGGTAGAAAAAAATTAGTAGAGAGAATGCCTGTGTATAAATGGGATGATATAGAGGTAATTTCTCAAACACCTGATTGTGGTGTTAGCAAAAAATCAGTTGCTGGTGATAGATCTGATTTATTTGCACGTGGAGGATTTAGGACAAGTGGTATACCTGTTAGTAGACGTATTGCTTCAGTAATGAAATTAGTAAAATCTAGTGATGGAAAGAAAAAGCAGGTAGTTCATCAAAATAACCCTGTAGAAAAAAGTAGAGGTGATGCTACCGGTCTGTCTGGTGCTAAATCTAGTGAAGTTAAAATAACAGAGCAGGTGAAAGATCATGACAATGGTCACAATTCACAACAAACAATACATCAAGATGTAAGAAAGTCTATACTAAAAAAATCTGAGATTCCAGTAAAAGCTGAAAGATCAAATAGTGTAAGTGTAGCAAAGCATTCTGTAGAAAATATTCCTGATGTTGCAACAGCTAGGCATGATAGAAAAGACGTCCGTAATAAATCTTTAGCGAGAAGTGCATCTACTATGCACAAGGGAAGTTCTAGATTTAGTTTATTGGATGTGGTTAATCCGGAAGGTCATACAACTGCAGGTAAAAAAGTTGAATCTGTTAAGGTTAATCCAAATGTTAGGAGAAGTAAAAGTAATGTTGCAGATCTTAGGTCTCAAGGGAGTAATACTACAGATTTTGTTCCATCAACAATCAATTTAGGTGAAATTGCTATTTTATGTGATGATGGCGTCAGTAGAACTTTGATTGATATATTAGGTGAAAAATTTTCTATAATGCGTAAATTATTGTTGCGATTAAGAAATAAAGGTGATGCTGACATTCAGTTTAAAGAGTTACTGTATATTGCTGATTCACGCATTATGTATGTAAATAATCTTATGCGAAATAGTATTGATAAGTGGTGTATGACACAGAAAACTATGTTGTGGGATAAATATGGCAAAAGGATAATAAGTGAGTGTATGGAAGATATGAGAAACATTTTTGCAAAAGTTGACATGCAGCAAGATGAAGTGTGTGTTAATTCTTCGAAATCAATTAAAGATATACGTGATTTTATAGAAGCTACTGTCAAGTGGAAAATTGATTTTATAGTAAAAAATGCAATATCTGAAGTATATATTATGGTTTTTAATGAAGCAGCGTCCACTATATATAATAAAGTGTGTACTGCACATAGGGCAATGATTAAAGGTGCAAATAAGTATTTACAAAAGAGTGAAGAGGGTAAAGTAGTAAGCAGTTGTCTGTTATTTCATAAAGATACTATACGAGGGAATGTGTTAGTTCATATAGAAGTATTAAAGACATTTTTTGCAAAGCAATTACAGTTAAAGTCTAAGGAAATGGTAAAAGGACACTTGAAGAAATGTGAAGTAAACTTTGTATTTGATTCTGTTAAAGATGATTGTCTAAGGTTAGTACATGCTAAATATCGTTTTCCAGTGAGAGATAGATTTGTTGGAGATATGCGTTGCATGTTAAGTAGTGGAACAAGTGTTAATGAGTTTGCTTCAAGTCAATTGAGGTAGTGGTTATTAATTTTGTAAGTACTTCTAAGCTTATAAAAAGCGTCAAATTTTAAAAAATAACATTTACTTAATTATTTTTAGTTGAATAAAGAAAAATTTTTTACAAATTTGATGCTTTTATGTTAAGATTGACTAATTTATTAAATAAAATATTTTTTAAATTTAATAATACTTGATATTTAGGATGTTTTTTTAATATGATAATTAATTAGTTTCTTAAGAAAGATACTATTATGTTAATAAATTAGTTTTTTGTGTTTGCATGGTATACTTATGAAAGATTGTTATAAAATAGCACTGTTAGTTACAACTATATTAGTGTTAATATTTTTAATATTACTCATGGCATCGATATTCTTAATTATGATATATAAACATAATAAGAAAGTAATGCAAACTATACAACATCCAACAATAGATAGTACAGATTTAAGAGTGGAAGAAGCTAGTGATGATGAAGAGTATGATCCTATGGATCGAGATTTACTTTATTGTGATGAAGAAGGTGAAAATGTTAGAGGTGTTCTAGATGCTCAGACTACTACTGATGAAGGATCTAATGATGTACCACCAAGTACGCATGTTAATCAAGAAACAAGTCATACAGCTAGAGTGGAGCAAATAGATAAAGCAACACAAACTCAAGAAACTTTAAATGCGCAAGAGGAAGTACAAGTAAATAAACATACTAATGATGTTGGAAATGATACAAATGAAAGTCTTGCACCAATTGTTAATATATCTAGAGAAGGCTTAGCAGGTTATAGTCGCTTATTAGAAGAAGTAGTGGATGATAAGCTTAACTTGACTACTCAGAACCCTACTTTTGCTGGTGTGGGATCTAGTCTGTCAAATACACATGATGTTACACAAAAAGCTTATATAACTGAAAGAGAGACTGAAAGAGAGAAAGTAGAAACAGAGGTAAAAGTTCAAGAGACTTTGAGTGTGAAAAAAACAGAATATCAAGGTGCAAGTAGTAAATTTTTTAATGATATTGGAAGTAATGTAAGTAAAGATTTACCTCCGTTTGTTAATACAACATTTTGTAGAGAAGCTTTAAATGGTGAATTATCAGATATAGAAATGGATGATGATAGTGATTCATGTTTATTGTATTCTGGAATGAAGAAAAAAGTTCCATATTTTAATGCTGACTTTTATGCTGGTAATGGATATGAAAACGCTTCAGGTGCATATTATTCTTATCATGTTAGCCCAGATTCTTTGAGTACTACAGCTTCTGCGAGAGGAAAATATGATGGTGTTTTTGCTCAAGCTATTGAAGAGGGTTTAGAAAGAATCAGTAGTGGATTACAAAACAAAAGTATAGGTGCAGCTCAAGGTGATAGTATTAAAGATTGTGCAGGTGATGATATTAGTCCAGTTGTTAGGATTGCTGGTAATGAATGTTTAGTGGGTAATGATGATTTGGTAAAAGAAACAACAGATGATGACGATAATTCAAAGTTGGTTTCTCTTAATGCTCCTGCTGCAGATAGTAACCGTAGTGGTATTTCTGTTTTATCTGATGTTAACCCAGTGGCTAATTATACAGCTGAAGTAGGAAAGGAATATGTAGCAAAAAATGGAGAAACTAATGTATCTCAAAGTGGGGGTGTAATCTTTCCTAATGTTAAAGAACATGTAAGTTTTAACTCTGAGCAGTCTGGTAATGGTAAAAAGCGTGTAAGTTTTTCCTTACATCCAACTATTTTTTATTACAGTACGGTGTTTGATGAAGTATCAAGAGGTAATGATGGTGTATCTGAGGAAAGTAGAGAAAAATATGCAGTAAAGTATGAACAAGAAGATAGTACAACATTTAGTCTTTCTACTAGTCAAGAACATTTGAAAGATGAAACAAGTATTGCTACTGGTCAGGATATTGTTGATTGTGATAAGACTACTGAAAATTATTTTGTTAGTTTGCCTAATGACGTTAGTACAGTACAGGGTGCTGCAAATGATAGTGAAACAAATATTCATAAACAGACAACGCTGATTGATGTTGTGGAGCGTAAATCATTACATTTGTGTGATACAGTTTCTCTGGGTAGTGGAAGTTCTAAAACTATGGTAGTTGATAGTACTGCTACTGCAAGTGCTTGTGGTTTAGTAGAAAAGTCTTCTATTGAAAATGCAACAGCAACTTCTACTTCAGCTGTTAGCACGCCTGAGATGCGGCAAGAACTGCGTACTAGTGTTGTAGAAAGTAGTAATGTAAGTCAGAAATTTGTAGAGCCTGTAGCTTTTGATTCAGGGAAGGAGTCTTCTAGTAGTGCTGTACCAGCAGAATTTTCTTCTGAAAGTATTGGCACGGCTACAGTAAAAGGTGAGCTACCTAATGAAGCTGTTGATCAGTCAATGAGTACTAGTTTAAATCAGGCATTAGTGCCGTATGCTGTTGGTGCTGTGGTTGATACAGCAGGAAATTCTTTTGATACTAATATGTTTAGGATAAATGAACAGTTATCTGATGTTTTGCCAAGTGAGAAAACTACACTTGTAATTACATATGGTGTTGATGGTGGATCAAAAAATACTTTTGTATGTCAAGTTAATCATAATTCTATTACTTCTAGGTTTAATCTTTCTGTTAATGAAATTGGTATGCTTAATTCACGTAATACAGATTCTGGTGTAGATTTTGTGGAAAGATTTTTACAGCCAAGGTTTCCATATGGTTTACAACAAAGATTTTCTTTAGATCAGCTTAGTATGCTTTATCCGCGTCATGCAAACCCTGATATAATAGGTTCTAGAGCAGGATTTTTACAACCAGTCCCATATAGATTACAACAAAGATTTTCTTTTGATCAGCTTACTATGCTTTATCCGCGTCATGCAAACCCTGATATAATAGGTTCTAGAGCAGGATTTTTACAACCAGTCCCATATGGATTACAACAAAGATTTTCTTTTGATCAGCTTAGTATGCTTTATCCGTGTCATACAAACCCTGGTATGATAGGGTTTAGGGCAAGATTTTTACAACGAGGGTTATCACAACAATTACATGAATTACAGAAAACGGCTGTACAAGTATGTAATTTTGATGAAAGTATTACAACTTCAGTAAAACCTGTTGCTGCAGTTAATAGTATATCTGAAATGCAGAGAGAACTACCTATTGTTACTGATAGTCATTTAGCAAGTAGTAGTCTAAGTCAAGAGTTCATGGAATCTGAGACTACAGTTTGCTCAAAAGAAGGTTTTCAGGATCGATCAGCAAAACCTATTGCTACAATTAATAGTGTATCTGAAATGCAGAGAGAACTACCTATTGTTACTGATAGTCATTTAGCAAGTAGTAGTCTAAGTCAAGAGTTCATGGAATCTGAGACTGCAGTTTGCTCAAAAGAAGGTTTTCAGGATCGATCAGCAAAACCTATTGCTGCAATTAATAGTGTATCTGAAATGCATAGAGAACTACCTATTGTTACTGATAGTCATTTAGCAAGTAGTAGTCTAAGTCAAGAGTTCATGGAATCTGAGACTACAGTTTGCTCAAAAGAAGGTTTTCAGGATCGATCAGCAAAACCTATTGCTGCAATTAATAGTGCATATGAAATGCAGAGTAAGCTGCCTATTATGACTGGTAATCATTTAGCGAGTAGTAATGGTAGACAGGAATTAATACTGTCTGTTGCTGCATTTGATTTAGCAAAAGAATCTTCTAGTGGATATACTGAAGAAAATCCTGCTGCAATTGTTAGTACGTCTGAAATCCGAGAATCTACTGAGACTATTCATACAGCAGGTAGTATGAGACAAGGATTAGTGTTGTCTACTACAGGTGATTTAGCAAAAGAATTTTCTAGTGGATATACTGAAGAAAATCCTGCTGCAATTGTTAGTACATCTGAAATCCGAGAATCTACTGAGACTATTCATACAGCAGGTAGTATGAGACAAGGATTAGTGTTGTCTACTACAGGTGATTTAGGAAAAGAATCTTCTAGTGGATATACTGAAGAAAATCCTGCTGCAATTGTTAGTACATCTGAAATCCAGGAATCTACTGAGACTATTCATACAGCAGGTAGTATGAGACAAGGATTAGTGTTATCTACTACAGGTGATTTAGCAAAAGAATCTTCTAGTGAATATACTGAAGAAAATCCTGCTGCAATTGTTAGTACATCTGAAATCCAGGAATCTACTGAGACTATTCATACAGCAGGTAGTATGAGACAAGGATTAGTGTTATCTACTACAGAATTTGGTATAGCAAAAGTACCTGATAGTATTGATACATCTAAAAACAATGGACGACTATCTAGTGTTTTACAAGATGATGATAATAATATATTTGGTACTGTGTCTTTTGTTACTAATGAAATAAAAAGTGTTTGTGTGAATAAAGTTAAGAGTAACATTAGTTTTATTTCTAATGGGTTTGATATAGCTGTTCGTAAGGGTAAAATGGAGTTTAAAATGCTTTATCCTCATGCTGCAAATCCTAATATAGGTGATAGAGCAAAATTTTTACAACCAAGATTATCGATTGAGCTACAACAGCAATTGTCTAAATTGCAAAAAACAGCTGTACAAGCATATGCTGTTGATCAAGGTATTGAAAACTTATTATCAACATCTACTGTTGAGAGTATTGACACGACTGAAATGAATGGTCAGTTGTTTGATGAACCTATTTATCATTTAGTAGATAGTGATGTTAACCAGAAATTAATAAAGCCTACTTCTCCAGCTGTATTTGATTTAGAAGAAGAGTCTTTTATGGAAAATGCATCAGCAAAACCTACTACTGCAATTATTGATATGCATGAAATTCAGAAAAAGCTGCCTACTGGAACTGATCATCATTTAGCAAGTAGTAGTGTTAGTAAAGAATTAATGGGGTCTACTATTTCTGGTGTATTTAATTCAGCAGAGATTTCTAATGGTCAAACATGTGAAGCTGTATTAACTGAACCTGTAGTAGAACGTGTTACTAATACTACAAAGGATGATATGCAATATGATGATTTGCCTCTTATTGATAATAGATATGAATTAGTAGTCTATAATTTAATTGAAGAGAGAAAAGCGAAAGGTAATGTAACAGTAAAGTCAAGCAGCATGATAATAGAACAGGAAATATTGCTTGTTGATTGTTATGATATCATTAGATTAAGCATGAAAGATTTGAAAATGGATTTTGTAGATATTAGTTCTGTTGAGTTAGAAGATGTGAGTTTGTTATTCTTAGAACGTGGGCAATTAGTTACTAAAAAATTGTTGTTGTCAATTATTAAAAATATATCTCCAATTTTTGTAAGGGTATTTTCTGGTGGCGATGTGTCGGATAATGAGTGGAAGTTATTAGAAATGTTACTCAATGACAGAAGGATTTGTGAGAATTTTTATGTAAAGAGAATACTTTGTTATTATGCTGTTATTATTGAATATGCAGGTGTGTTGAATAAAGAATATAGTAAACTGTTAGATCGGAAGTTGAAAATTGGTGGAAAAATTGAAAGAAAAAGAGCAGAAATTGATAGAGCAATTGTTAATGATGGGAAACCGCATGGTAAGTTTAGTTTATCCAAGTTTAAGCCTAGTGTGGCAACTTTAAAAAAAGAGTTAAGTGAGCTTAATTCAAATTTTGGTAGTAATGCAATATTGTTGAGTGAGTGTGAAGAGAAGATCAAGCAACTTAAAAATGAGAGGGTGGCATTTGTAAACAATGATTCTGATTATATGAATAGTCTTGTATCATGTATTATTGGTGATTTTGATATTTATGACGATAGAGCTAATAATGTTGTAAAAAATTGTTATACTATAGGTAATTTTATATCAAAAGATATTGGTGAAGATTTAGAAATGTTAGTGTTAGTATTAAAGTGTTCAGTAGTAGATTCTAGTGGTTTTGTAAAAAATATAATATTAAGAATGAAACAAATAAATTCTAAAAAAGCTGCTCTGTTAAATACAGAACAGACAAGAGGTATGTTATTAGGTGTTGCTACTACAAACGGGTATGAGGTTGTATCTGCTTGTGGTAGTGTGCGTTCAGTATAGTTAACATAATAGTTAATATAATTATAAATTTTCTTTATAAAGGAAAGAATATATTGTAAATGATATATTGTTTATAAAAAATTTTTAATATATATTAAATAGAATGTTATATATGGATAAAGAAATTAATCTTAGTAAATCAAGTCCTAATTTATTTAAAAGTATTTCAGTTGTTGAGTATCAGTTAATGAGGCCACAATATCTCAAGGAAATAGTGGATTCATTAAAGTTGGAGAAAGAGGAACTAGGGAAAGTTAGAACATTATTGATAATGTATGAATATAATGTGCAATTCTATAGGTTGCTAGTACTGTTTTTTAGAGTATTGATACGTAGAGATAAATCACTGCAAGTATTACAAAAATATACTGAAATTATGGCAGTTTTTACTTTGATAAAAAATAAAGAAGTACTGCTGAATGACAGTTTTGTGAGGAAGTGCATTAATAGTACAATAAATAAGTTTATTAGATTCTTTATAAAAAGAAAAAATGCTCCAAGATTAGCAGCTAAAATAGAAAGAAAGGCAATAGAAGATTATTATGAAGTCATTAATGAGTTAAATAAGAAAGAAAGGAAAAACGTTGAGCAGAACATTATAGAGGATAGTATAGAGCAGCGTAATGGTGAATTACTAGAGAAGTATGAAGAGCTTGTGAGTGTGGTTTCTAGAGCTAGAGATCAAGATTTTGATGTGTTGGAATGTATTCCTTCTATGTCGGAAATATTATCTGCAAGTGATGTTATTGATAATGATAAAATTTGTAATGTTGTAGTATCTACTTTTGCAATATCGCGGGTTGATATGTTAATGATTAAGTATATTGTTTTTGGAAATAATGGTAACTTATTAAAATCAAGTTTTTTATTTAATCAAATAAAACATAGTTTTAAAACTATTTGTTCTGAGATTGCTTATCATGTTTTTGGTACAGAAGCATGTCAAGATGCAAAGACTGATACACGTAAAGTCCAATTATATCAGGAAATTAGTGTAACATTTAAGAATGTTATAAAGATTATTATGTCATCTGAAAATATATGTAGTGCATATACAAAAATTTATCAAATATTATCGTTACGGTTTCTTACTGTAGGTAAAGAAATAGAATTTTTTCTAATCAAAATACTTATGTCTTATAAGAAACAAGACATTGAAGTATATGAGAAAAGAGTTGTTAAATTTCTTTACGATGATCAATTTAAAGCAATGTATGCAATTATAAAAAAAGAATATAATTTTAATGATATTGTGTATGCCAATAAAGGAATAAAAGCTATCATAAAAAACCTTTGTGATCAAAGAAGTAACATTATAGAGCAGATGTGTAATATGAAAAAATTACTTTTTACTGCTGAAAATTATAATGATATTCTAGTTGATTTTTTATTGAGTGATTCTGTTAAATGTGATGAAGAAATTGTATCGAGTGTTACTTGGTTAAAACATATGAAAAAAAATATAAAGTCACCAAGTAAATTAAATAGCAGTGAATTGCTAATTTTAAGGCAAGATGTGCAGTATGTAGACAGTGAGATACAAATGCTAAATGAGAACTTAGAAGTGTTGGTGTCAAGAATATGTAACAATTCTATTTCACGTATAAGGTGTAATAGTGTGAGTAGTTATTCTGATATACTATCAAAGATTGTGTTATAATAAATGTATGTATTATAATATTTTGTTGATTAAGAAAAACTTGTAATATATTTGTTTTTTTAGTATTTTGAAATGTCATTATTTTAGATTAATGTATTGTGTTATATAGTGAGTAAAATTTAAAAGCTTCTTATAATAAAGTAAATTGTTATAAAATTCTGTATAAAGTAAAATTTCTTGCTTGCTATAAAGTAATGGATGTATATAACGTTAGCCTTTTCTAATTATTGTTATCAATTATATGTTTTGTGGTAATGACATTTAATTTTTGAGCGACTTCTTTATATGCTTCTATCACATTTCCTAAATTCATGCGGTAAAGATCTTTATCTAACTTTCTATTATCTGAGATATTCCAAAGCCTGCATGTATCAGGGCTTATTTCATCAGCTAATAATAAATCTGATGCTTTGTTATTATATAATTTTCCAAATTCTAATTTAAAATCTACTAACTTAATGCCGACATTTAAGAAAATCTCACTAAGGATTTCATTAATCTTAAGAGATAGCATTTTTATTTTTTCTAATTCTTGATTTGTAAGCCATTGAAAACTTAAAATATGTCCATCACTTACCATAGGGTCGGATAACTTATCACTTTTATAGTAAAACTCAATAATAGGTGATTTAAAAGATGTACCATCTGCTATTTGAAATCTTTTACTAAAATTGCCAGCTGATAAATTTCTTACTACAATTTCGAGTGGTATTATTGATACTTTTTTTACTAACTGTTCTCTTTGATTTAACAATGATATAAAATGTGTTTTGATACCTTTGTTTGTAAGCTCTTTCATTAAGAAGCTGCTTATGTAATTGTTGACAATTCCTTTTTCATTAATAACATCTGCTTTTTTGTTGTTAAAAGCAGTAACTTCATCTTTGAAATGTTGTATTACTTCTAAAGGATTAGATGTTGCAAATATTATCTTTGCTTTCCCTTCGTAAATTTTTTCTCTATTTTTCATTATGTACTTGTGAGATCCATTTACCATTTTATTGTATACTCATGTAACCGGTTTAGCAATTAACTTTTTAAATTTAAAATTAATGTACAGTACTTTATTTATTATTTAAAAGATATTTAATGTATAAGTTGGTAGAAATAATATGATATAGTTCAGTGTGGTATAGTTTTGAGGTTTTATGCAGCGTAGTAAATTGAAAGAAGTTAGAGGTACTAAAGATCTATTAGGTGCTGAATTTTATAAATTTCAGTATATACAACATCTATCTCAAGCGATAGCAAATAGATACGGGTTTATAGCTGTTGACACGCCGATTATTGAGTTTACTGAGGTATTTACTAAAACTCTAGGAGATGATTCAGATATTGTAACAAAAGAAATGTATAATTTTCAGGATAAAAGTGGTGAGAATATTACACTAAGACCGGAATTTACATCTGCTATTGTTAGGTTATTAATTAATAAGAATTTAGTTACTCCTGTAAAGTTGTTTTCTAGTGGTCCAGTATTTCGTTACGAACGGCCTCAAAAATGTCGTCAAAGACAGTTTCATCAAGTTAATTTTGAATTTTTTGGTAGTGATAGTCCTCTTGCAGATGTTGAAATGATAGCATTGGGGTATAATATTTTAAGTGAATTAAAGTTGTTGAATAATATTACATTAGAAATTAATTTTTTAGGTGATAAAGAGACTATGAACTCATATAGGCTTAGTCTTGTTGAATATTTAAATAAATATAAAAAAGATTTGTCAGGGGATAGCCAACGTAGGCTCATTACAAACCCTCTGAGGGTATTAGATTCTAAATCTCCAGAAGATTGTGAAATTTTGTTGAATGCTCCTAATATTGGAGATTTTTACACCAAATACTCTAGTGATTTTTTTACAGAGGTTTTAGATGGTTTAAATGATCTTTGTATTCCTTATCAATTGAACAATCGTATAGTCAGGGGGTTAGATTATTATTGTAATACGGTGTTTGAATTTACAACGTCTGAATTGGGATCACAAAATGCAGTTATTGCTGGTGGTAGATATGATGGGTTGGTAAGGTCTATGGGAGGAAATGATACACCTGCTGTTGGTTTTGCTATGGGAATTGAAAGAGTAAGTGCATTAATAGATTATGAACACAAAGAATCTAGAAATGTGGTATTGGTTCCTATAGGTAAGGATGCAATGTCTTATGCTTTAAAACTTGCTTATGAGTTACGTTGTAAAGGTATTTCTGTAGGTTGGAACTATAAGAATACTGGTTTAAAAAATATGTTGAGAAAAATAAATGATAATAGCATAGTTTTGATTTTTGGTGATGAGGAATTGAAAAGTAATACTGTACAGGTAAAAGATATGAAAACTGGTGAGCAACAAGAAGTGGAAAAAGGTAATTTATTGGATGCATTATACAATAAAATCTAACAATTTATTAAAATCGTGTTTGATTTTGTAAAATACTTTCTTATGATATTGTAAATATGTTACCATATAGTAATAATTGTTTAAAATTTAACATGTTCAATTTAAATACTAAGGTAAATGTATATGTGTTGTTGTAGAGTGATAAATATAGCTTGTATTAAAAGAAGGTTTAATAATTAGTCTTTAAAATAGGTGGGAAATAGTATAAACATTTTGCTACTTGTAAGTACCACATTTTATTTATTAATAATAGTGAGTATAAAATGTTAACTGGTAAGTTTAAACGAAATGCTTTTATTAGGCATGAAGTGAGTTGTCTGGCACTTTTTTTAAAGAGTCGTGGGTTCACTAGTAAAGAAATATTAGGATTCTTATCTGTTGTACAGTCTTTTCATCAAAGTACTCCTTCTTTCATTATATATACTGGATACGAGTTTAACATTGTAAGCGAAAAACAAATAAATTTTGTAGTTAAATCATTTGATCATAGAAATTATTCGAATTATCAATATATCTTAAGCAGATTAGATGAATCTGGTGAACTTGATTTAGTATGTCAAGCATACTTGTGGACTATTCAGATGTATGCACTACTGCGTTTTTATTGTTATGCTTGTCAACTTCAATTTGGTTCAGAATGTTATAGTAAGGATGAAATGGTGGATGCATTACTTGAGGATCTGTATGATCTTTGTGCAGGTATCATGACACGTGGTGAAGGAGGTAGAGATCAAATTCCTCCTGATGTATTACTGCCATATGTTGAAAGATTTGTAAGTTTAGTTTTTAAAGTAGATTATCAATCATTACGTTTAAAACTGTGTTGTATAGTTGAAAACGCTTATCGTGGTTATTCTGAAGCTAGAGCAGGGGTAGCACTAGAGGCACAAGATAAAGAAAAAAGAATGCTTGTCCTTGTTATGTATAAAACTGCTATGAGTGAATTTGTATCTATTAATTCTGATGAGTTTAGCAGTTTATTTAAAAAACAAATTTTTCCTATGACATGCCGGTTTATTTGTAATGGTATAAATGTACTACCTGAGTTGTTCATAAGTCGTCTTGGTATAGAGTGTTACATAGATGTTATTAATTTTTATAAGGATTTATTTTTTGTTTTTGATTCAAGAGATTTGTATGATGTTTATCAAAATGAAGATGAATTTTGTTCAGCTATATTTAATGATATATGTCTATCAGCAAGAGGTTCACTAGCTGCTGTTGGTGGTAATACGAAGTCATATAATCCATATTCGTATCAGATGAGTGTTTTTGCTTTTTATGACATTTCCTTGGCTATTCATGAAATATTTGGGACTAAAAGACTTAAGAAGCTTTTGCAATTAGAATATATGTTACAGTTGTATAAAACTCTATTAGCAGAAGATCTAAACGAGATGCATGTTACATTAGTAACATTATTAGGTAGGTTTAGTTTTTACTATACTGATGAAAACGGAGAAAACAAATGTGCTCTTGAATTGTTACTTGAATTAATGTCTTTGTGTTATTATGCTGCTTTTATTAACAGAGTACCAATGGAACAAGTTAGTCTATGTTATAGTGTATGTTATAATATGATGTCTGAAATTGCTGATAGTGGTAATTTTGAAATATCACTTCAGGAGTATAGGAAGGTTTTTGATGATGTGGTAGCTGAATTGCATTGTCGGAGTATTGATTTATCAGAAGTTGTATTTGAAAAGAATTTATTTTTTATTCTAGTGCAACATTTGTTGTGTGGTGAAGTTTTAGGGAAGAAACTAACAGTATCAGGTTTAACATATGATGTCTTGCTGGAATGTAAGAAAACACAAGAGTTAAAAGCTCAACAAGCATCAATAATGTTATGTAGAATATTTAAAAAATCTAATGGTATTATTGGTAGTTGTTCTAGTAATAATATCGGTGGTTTATTAGGTAAGCTCCTTTTTGGTAATTTTTTGGAAAGGAACTTAATATTAAAAATGTTAAATATTTTTCATATTGCTTATAAACGTTCTAAAAATAGTCATAACTCACGTGATATACAAAAAAACTTGAGTCAAGAATTAGCATCTTATTTTTCTGTTGTCTTAAATTTATTAAAATATGTTGAAGCAAGTCTGCCTTATGACTTTTCTCTAGATAGTATAGATGGGTTATCTCCTGATCATTGTGAAATATATAGTAATATAAACAATATGCTTAATATTTGTGCAGAAAGTTTAGGTATATCTTTATGTGATCTTGAGATGGAACATGATGTAAAATTTGAAAAGGATTTTGCTGACATATTAGGTGCTATTCCAATATCATTGTTAAATAATGAATCTGATGTAGTAAATCAAGTAAGTTTTTGTAAGGATTTTGATAAAGAAACATGCATGCTTATAATGCAACTAGTTGTATCTTACGTATGTTTGTATGATTCAAGTAAAGTTAAA
This sequence comes from Ehrlichia canis str. Jake, assembly GCF_000012565.1. Classification (GTDB taxonomy): domain Bacteria; phylum Pseudomonadota; class Alphaproteobacteria; order Rickettsiales; family Anaplasmataceae; genus Ehrlichia; species Ehrlichia canis. Next base: position 998,740 of record NC_007354.1, on the reverse strand, counting down.
GAAGATTTGTGCTCTGCAAATTTAAGTTCACCTGCGTTTTTATTATTTAATATTCTAACCTATCCTGGGTTATCTAGTGCTTTTGTAAATTTATGTTATAAAACTTCATTAGAGAAAAGCATTGTAGTAAAGAGAACGTTTATTGAAATGCTTCAATCTTTTAGTAGTGAAGGAATGTTAAATGATTTACCTACTACTGAAGTTGAAAATAAAATAATTGCTAAAGGTAAGGAGATTATAACAGAGCGCTTAGTTAAACTGTTGATAAGAGAAGATATGAGTTTCAACATTAATGAGGAAGTTCTTAAATGTGCTTGTTTAAGTATTATCAAGTTAAGAGAATTGAGTCATGCTGATGTTGAATTAGATATGAGAAACGCTCGTAATATTGCAAGAACTTCAGGTGTATTTATAATAGATGATAGTTTGTTAAGTAATGCGTTATCGTATGAGGATAAAAGTTTAGGTATTGATCAGGCTATTAAGCAAAATCCTTTATTTAGTCAGTTTTTTTCAAGCAGTGCTGCAGATGAAATTTCTACTGTGGATAAAATATTGAGCGAGCTTGGTGACCTTGCTGAAAGTAAAAAACTTGATACCACAAGTATGGGTATTATTGAGTTGAGTGATGTTAAAGATGAAAGCACAAGTACAAGCAGTTTAATTATAACAGATGATAAAGTTGCTCATAAATATGAAAAGTTGTCATCTGATTTTTATGATATTGATTTTGAATCAGAAATTGATAAGGTTGAAATATCTAAAATGAAAGATGGTTTGAAATCATACTTTGATTCTGATTTCTATCGTAAAGCATACTTAGAGAAGAAGAAAGAAAGTACATCATTATTTAAGATGGATGTTTGTGTTTATAGTGCTCCTGTAATAGCTTTAACTATGGGATGTATGTCTGTTTTATTGTTATCTATTGCTTTTGCAAGTCAAGAGAATACAATGTTGTTTGTTTCATGTGTAGTAATAGCTGTTATTTGTTTAGTCATATCAATACTATGCTGTTGTATTACAGCCATGCAAATTTATAACCAGAAGGATGATGTTGCTGAGGAAGAAACATGCTTACTTGAGCGTGAAAACATCTTTACTAAAACTCAGAACCCTGATATTTTTCGTGTAAAACCTGACCATAATAAGATGCATTAAAACCCAAAAATTTTAATAGTAATTATTTTCAGAAGTGACTTATTTCTGCATATCTATTTTACTTCTTAAAGTTGATATATCAGCTGCACCACCGATAAATGTATCCCCTACTATGATAGCAGGAGTGCCCCTTATATTAATGTTCTGTGCTAGTTCTCTGGTAGATTGTATCATTTTGTCTATAGCATCAGCATTTTTTGCTAATGATACTTTGAAGTCTTCTTCAGTTATACCTATTGATTTTATGATACTTAATATTGACTCATCATTAAACTGTTGCTTGTAATGTAGTGCTGCATAATAGAAGTCTATGTACTTATTTGGATTAATCATATGTACAGCTAGTGCTGCTTGGGCAACTTTGAGTGAAGACTCACCAAGTATTGGAAAATCTCTGAATATAACATGCACTTTACCGTCTTGTACTATTTGTTTCATATCTTCAGACATCATTTTGCAATAGCCGCATGAGTAATCAAAGAACTCTACAAATACTATTTTACTATCTTTATTTCCAGCTGAAGGATATGAAGTATTTTCCAATTCAGATTTGTATTTTTTTATGTTTTGACTCATTTCTTCATTCTCTGCCCGCACTTGCCCTTTGGTGAGCAGATCTATCACTTTTTGAGGGTAATTTGATATATATTCTTCAATAATTGCAATAATTGTATCTTTATCTACTATAGGCTTACCAGATTTATTAGATAACCAGTTATTTATTAGTGGAAAACTTGCCACTAGTATTACTAAGCTTAATAAAAATAGAATCCTTAGCATTATTACTGCCTTAAAAAATGTAGAATGTTAAAACTACTATAGATTTTTGATGAAGTCAATAGTAGAAATCTCTGAAAAGTATATATGTAACGTTGTAGTATTTGTGAATTTTTTAGTGTTTATATTATTAAGAATTGTTTACATCTACAACATGTGATTAACTATATTGATTGAAGCAAAAAGTGTTATGTATGTTGTAGGATTCATTTTATATTCTAACATGAATTGCACTACATAAATGTTTTACGCATTTGCATAATTCATTAAGTATGAGTTCTTATTTTTGTAAAATGTTAGAGATAAATATAATGTTTATAGTAAAAGAATGTTTATTGTATTTGTTTTGTAGTGTAAATTAAATTGCAATGTATAAATATTTTTAGAATTTGTATCGTTCTATAAAATATAAGTTCTTGCTTATAATATCAAGGATTATTGTAAGGGTTATAATGAAGATTGCTGATAATACTGAACATGTATGTGTTAGTGTGAAAGTTTGGTTATGTATATGTTCTATTGGGATATTGCTGATGGTATTGGTTGGAGGGATAACACGTCTTACTCATTCTGGGTTATCCATTACTGAGTGGAATCCTGTGATTGGAATATTCCCACCGGTTAGTGAAAAAGAATGGATAGCGGAAAAGATGAAATATATGTCTACTCCAGAATTTAAATGTCTGAATTTTAATATTACATTTCAAGAATTTAAAAAATTATATTTAATAGAATACTTTCATCGATTGCTTGGAAGAATTGTTGGATTAATATTTTTATTACCGTTTCTGTATTTTACATATAAGAAAAAACTTAATAAAAATTTAATAGTCAATTTTATAATCATTTGTGTGCTAATACTGTTTCAGGGTGTTATGGGATGGCTTATGGTCAAGAGTGGGTTAATTGACCGTCCTCATGTAAGCCACTATAGATTAACAGCACATTTGTTATTAGCGTTATTGATTTTCTATCTTTTATGGCGGCAATTTTTGTCTGCTGTTATTTTAAATGTAACTTGTAATTTGAAAATAAATAACACATTAATTTTTTATGTAATTAGCATATTGATTGTTATTCAGATAACATTTGGGTCATTAGTTGCTGGATTAAATGCTGGTTTATTGCATAAAACTGTTCCTTTTTTAGAAGGAAGGTTCATGTTAGAAGATTTGTTATTCATGAAGCCATTATGGTCTAATATTTTTGATAATCCTATTACAGTACAGTTTATACATGAAGTAATTGCAGTACTCATTTTGGTTATTGTTTCTGCAACTTTGTTAATATTAAGATTAAATTTTTTCCCATCTTATTTATTACTGGTATGTTTACTTATACAGTTAACTTTTGGTATTTTGACATTTATATATAATGTACCTATAGCTCTCGCATCTTTGCATCAAGTTACAGCTTTTATTTTGTTTGCTATTAACACATACTTATTACATTGTGTGAAATTGCTGAAATTACAACATGTTAAATTTGTATCTTAAATTGTACAATGGTTTTTTTATATCTGATGAGTAAGTTATTTTTGTATAGTGTAAATTTTTGTAATTTTTAATTTTTCTATATGAATGTCTGTTTTGAATTTTTTTAAAGTTTAGTTATTTATTAAATTACTTGCTGTTTCAATATAATAGGTATCAATTAGTTAAGATATTGATATTATAAATCAAGTTATACAAGGTGTTAGGCTATCTATATTATATGCTGTTAAAATTGTTTTATCATAGATCTATGTTGTGTTGTAAGTAATTACCTACTTAATTTTTAAAATTTTTGAAGCTATAGTTTAGGATTCAGAATATATATTCTATGTCGTTTGATTATATATTATTGCTTTTGTTTAGTAATATGAAAATGTGTTTTGATAAAATGTAATATTAAAAAATAATGTTACATTAGTCAGATAGGAATTAAGTGATAAGATCTTTAACTTTTAGAATGCTGCAATCTATGGACCTGCATATATTTCTGTAATATTTAGAAAGAATATTAAATTATTATAGATGTCATTGTATTATAAGTAGTTAGATTGCTGGCTTTTTGAGATGTTGAGGTCTATAACTTGGCATTCACCATATATTGCTGCTTTACTATGATCAGATATTATGACGATGCTGTTCTTCTGTTTTAATCTTGTGGAAATGAGCTCTAATATTAATTCTTTTATATGAATGTCAAGGTGAACAAATGGTTCATCTATAATCCATATATTAGTGTTGTATATTAGTAGTCTTGATAATGCAACTCTCCTTTTCCAGCCAGATGATAAGTCCTTATATTTTATATCTAATACTAATTGCAATTCGAAAAAACATATTGTGGCTGCTATTAACTCATTAGTATTTTTTAAATTTGCCCATAATTGAATATTTTCTAAAACAGTGAGATTATCATTGCAAAAATTTTTGTGCCCTATATATGTGAGAGATGCAAAGTATGTATCAGAATTGTGAATGTTTTTTCCATTATATTTTACACTACCATGTGTTATAGGAATTAATCCTGCGAGTAACCTTAGTAGACTTGTTTTACCACTACCGTTGTTTCCTATAACTAATGTTAATAGATTTTGTTGTGTAGTGAAATTAAGATTAGAAAATAAGCATTTGTTATTCCTAATGCATGCAAGATCTTTACATTCTAGCATATTTTTTATAGATTCAAATTTACGCTTATACTGCTAATGGTGGCTTTTTGCAAGTAGTAGCAATAAATGTTGTGATTTTAATATTATTTACAAGTGTATATAAAAATACTAATTGTGCTATAGTGAGGTGTTTATATAGTTCTACAAGAATCTTTATACAGAGTTTACTAATGTATATATCTAAGGTCTGATAGTGCTATAAATTCTTATCTTTAATGTTAAGTGTAGTGTTTAACTATTATTTACTATTGGTAAAGTGACATCTAACTGCTTCATATATTTACCCTTCATTTCATTGTAAGATAAACTACACTGACTATCTCCTTTTAAGAAAATGAATTGACATGCACCTTCAAATGCGTAAATCTTTGCTGGTAGAGGTGTAGTATTTGAAAACTCTAGCGTTACATACCCTTCCCAACCAGGTTCTAATGGTGTGACATTAACGACAATCCCGCACCTTGCATAAGTTGATTTCCCAACACACATTACAAGTATATCTTTTGGTATTTTGAAGTACTCAACAGTTTTTGCAAGAACAAAACTATTTGGTGGGATAATACATATATCTTCTTCTTTATCTATAAAACTTCCTAATGGAAAATTTTTAGGATCAACTGTTACTGGATTAATATTTGTAAATATCTTAAACTTATTATCTATTCTTGCGTCATATCCATATGATGATAATCCATATGACAAAATCCCGCTGCTCTCTTTGTAATCAATAAATGGGTCAATCATTTTCTCTTGAATAGCCTTATCTTTTATCCAATGATCTGGCATGACTGACATATTTAGCCTCTCAAATAGCATCTTTTAGATAGTGAATAAAACATTTACAATTAATCACTGATTAATGCAAGTTTAAAATTGTATATACAAATTATAACATTTTATGTAATGGCAACAAATATTTTTAATAATTACTACCGGATAATATGTTTTTAATTGGATATTGTGTTGAACCCTGATGTTGTATAAATAATACGTATAATAATAAGTAATGTGTGAAAATTTTATAATGCTTATAATGCATAATACTTTTGTTGAAGTTATGTAAAATGATTAAGTTTTTTATAAATATTGTCAATCTTTATTGCTGACTCAATGGTTTTTCAATTTTTATCAGGTTTTGTAGTCCTTGTATATAACTAGGATATAGCAATGATATGTTTAATGCATTTTTTATCTTGAAATTGCTTACCAGCTTTCTTTCAGAGTAAAATTTTTTCATATTATCTGATAAATCTTCTAACAGCACTGGTTCTGGTGTTTTAATATTTAATAGTTGAGATCCATATTTAATTATGTTTGAATATGATGTAGGTAAATCATCTGCACAGTTATATATACTTCCAGGATTTGGATTATTTATTGATGTAAATAAAATATTTGCTATATCTTCTACATGTATACGAGAAAATATAGTGTCACTGATAATATACTTAACATTGTTTTGAATAAGATTGCATAATACGTTTCTGTTTGGACCATATATACCTGAAAGTCTGAAAATATGTGATGGAAGATTAGAGTTGTACCATATTTTTTCTTGTTTTAAGCGATTAATACCACTAACAGTTGATGGATTTGTTGCAGATGTTTCGTCTACCCAATTGCCATTGTGATCACCATATACATTTGTTGCTGATAGATATCCTAGCCATTTGATTTCTTTTAAATATTTATAATACTTTTGTAGTACATTGTCTCCCTCTGGTGGAATTGATATTAGTACATGTGTAACATCAGAGAATATAGATTCTGGTAATGGGAAATTGTAGTTTAACAAATTTACATTTTTGTCTTGTGATATTTTATTAAATGATGTTCCACTGATTTTCCATTTTAAAGGTAGTAGTTTTTGTGCAAGGAACTTGGCTGTGTATCCATATCCAAAACAAAATAAGTGCATAGTTTAAAGTGAGTATGAAATATTTACTATTATAATAAATTTTGGTGAAAATCAATTCAATTGTACGTTGCTTGGTTTGTAATGTAATTGACTAAATGTAGTACTTCACTAAAATTAAGACATTACCGTACTATAGTAAAATGTCAGTCTATTGTTAATTAGTTTGTATAGTGAAAGAATTGACATTTTCTATACCATTTAGTCATGATATTGTACATTATGTGAGTTTTATTAATATTACTACTAATAAAAGTTATGAATGTGTGAATAACATAGTATAGAAATTAATATTTTACTTGCAAAAAATATATTAACCTTTACCCTTAACCTAACATGGTATTGTATGTTTAGTACATGTTATTATCTTAGTATGTTCTTAGCAGTATAGTCTATGCGTTTATTTTATTTTTTAAGGATTTTTAATGTCTCAACGGTTAGTGGATGATTCAACTTACACTGGATATGTAAAGTGGTTTAGTTCAGAAAAGGGTTATGGTTTTATTTGTAAAGATCAAGGTGATAAGGTAAAAAATATTGGTCAAGATATTAAGGATATTTTTGTTCATATTACTGCATTGCAGAGAAGCAAAATTGATGGTTTAAGAGAAGGCCAGAAAGTTAAGTATCAACTTGATAAAAATAATGGAAAGTTTTCAGCTGTTAACCTTGAGGTGTTAGAAAACTAAATCATGTAATACGCTATAAATGTTTTTTTATGTATTTATTATGTTGAAAGGGTTTGTAGCGTTTTCTTATGATATCCTGTGTATTAGGTATGTTATAGTGTGTTGTCAAACCTAAGATCTGGTTTTTGTTTACACTTGTATAAGTAGTTTGTCCAGCATGTAATATACTAATGAAAAACTGGTTTATAAAGTTATATAACAATATAAGTAAGTTTAAGTTTTTTAGAATTATTGCTTCATTTTTAGCAATATCTGTTTTTTTATTTTCAATTATAACCTATTGTGTTGTTTTTCATCACGATGATCCACTTGGTCCTGATCATAGTAAAGCTATCAAATTAGTATTTTTTGATTTGCTATTATTTATGTTATTGATTACTAGTGTATCACACAGATTAATCAATATATGGATACAAAGAAAAAGAGGACGCTTAGGTTCTCATTTGCAGACAAAAATTGTTCTAATGTTTTCAGTGGTAGCTGTTATACCAACAATTATTATTTCAGGTTTTTCTACCTTGTTTTTTAATTATAGTATTCAAGCTTGGTTCAATAAAAGAGTTGAAGCTGTTATGCATGAATCTATTCAAGTAGCTGAAGCGTATTTAAAAGAACATAAAAGGAATATTCGTTCAGATGTTTTAGCGATTTCACATTATATAGCTGGTCATAAGGTAATTTTGAATTATGATAAAGTAGCGTTACAAAATATTGTGCAAGCTAAAGCAGAGTTACTAGGGTTAGCTGAAGTATTAATTTTTCAGCCAGGTAGAGTGATAGCAAATAGTAAGTTTAGTTTCACATCAAGTTTTGACATGATTCCATGGTATGATTTAGATAAAATAGATAATGGTAAGATTGTTATTGTTATTAAAGAAGATATGATACGTGCCTTCCTTTTGCTTGATGGATTTTCATCTACTTATGTTATGGTAGGACGTTTTATTGATAGAAAAGTCACTTCACATTTATCTGCAACAAAAGGGGCAGTGAAGTCATATAGGGACCTACAATCGCAAATATCATCACTGCAAATACAATTTTCTATGATATTTATTTTAATATCATTGTTGTTATTGTTTACTGCTATTTGGTATGGCATTAACTTTGCTGGTGATATAGTTCGTCCATTATTAGACTTATTCTATGCTACAAGAAAAGTTCAAAAGGGTGATTTATCTTTTAAGATAGAAGAGGGTAAAGTTGGAGAAGAAATGTCTACGCTTGCACGTGCATTCAATCAAATGGTATCGCAACTTAATAGCCAGCGTTCACAATTGATAAAACTTTATCAAGATATGAATGAGAGAAGAGAGTTTATAGAAGCTGTTTTATCTGGTGTTTCTTCTGGAATAATAGCAGTTAATTGTGCTGGTATAATTACTTTGATGAATGAGAAAGCAAGGGAGTTATTATCTCCAGATGACATATTATACGGTGAGCTTGATGATATATTTCCTGAAATGTCTGACTTGCTTAAAAATTCTAAAATGAAAGATGAGATTGCTGTTGTAAGAAACAAGAAGTCGTTTACTTTATCTGTAAGAATAAAAATATTTGGTAGTATTAGTAAAGGTTATATTATTACCTTTGATGATATTTCAAGTTTGGTTGATGCTCAGAGATCAGCTGCATGGTCTGATGTTGCAAGGAGAATAGCCCATGAAATAAATAATCCTATTACTCCAATATATCTTGCTGCTGAAAGGTTAAGTAGTAAGTATCAAAATGAGATTGTTTCTGATAAGGAAAGTTTTATAAGGTATATTGAGACGATAATTCGTCATGTAACAAGTATTAGGTGTATTGTTGATGAATTTGCTAAATTTGCAAAGATGTCTGATCCAGTATTAGTTAAACATGATATTTGTAGTGTAGTAAAAGAATTGTCATTTTCTGGACAGTTTAGTCGTGGTATTGTAAATTATGAATTGAATATACCAAATCAGACGATTTTTGTTGCATTAGATAAAAGCCAGATTAATCATGTTTTTATTAATTTATTTAAAAATGCATGTGAATCAATTGATATGAAGTCTGATGTACAAGGTCTAATAACAATCAGTGTAATTGATGGTGAAGGTTATGTTTATGTGCAAATTCAGGATAATGGGATTGGGTTCCCAGAAGAACTTATAGATAAACTTACAGAACCTTATGTTACAACTCGTGTTCAAGGTACAGGATTGGGTTTATCTATAGTAAAGAAAATACTAGATGAGCATAATGCAACAATAAGTTTCTATAATATTGAAGGTGGTGGAGTGGTTAAGTTAACATTTGTAAAATGTAACGATCATAGTGATAATTAAAAGTAATATTATTTGATTATCATTAGGAATAAAATCAATATTAGTGTTAACAGTCAAGTCATCTTTGAAATATCCAATATGGAAATATGCTATATGATAAGCTTAATTAATGTAGTATTTTTCTGTACTGTTGTTTAAAATTTAGATTATGGAGTAAGATAAAAGTGTATGTTAATTGATAGTGTGAAAAATTTAGAACATATGTGTAATAATCTACTTATGTTGCAACCTAAGTTTATTGCAATTGATACTGAATTTATTAGGAATAGTAGTGAATATTACCCTAGGTTATGTTTAATGCAGGTTGCATATGGTAGGGAACAGTTTGTTATTGATGTATTAGCAAGTGATATGGATTTATCACCTTTAAATTCTATTTTGTATAATAAAAATATAGTAAAAGTTTTTCATGATTGTAGGCAAGATATAGATGCATTGTTAACAAAATTTCCAAAAATTCCTAATCCTATATTTGATACTCAAGTTGCTGCTATGTTTTGTTATTGTTATGAAAACGCTGTTGGATATTCTAGATTAGTAGAACAGTTTTTGGGAATTTCACTGGATAAATTAAGCTTGAAAAGATCTAATTGGATGCTGCGTCCATTATCTCCTGATAAAATTCAATATGCATTAAACGATGTTATATATTTGCATGAGCTTTATCAAATATTGTATGACAATCTAGTAGATTCTGGAAAGTTATTATGGTTCTTAGAGGAGATGGATAATATAGTGTTACAAGAACTTAACTATAGTAATGTTTGTGATATTCCTGATCTTTCTTCTGATATTACAAGAGAAGAAATTATTGTTGTGAAATCTGTAATTGAATGGAGGGAAAAATTAGCTCAATTTTTTAATCTTAACCGTGAATTGATATTAAGAAATAAGGTAATGCTGTCTTTAATTAAAGATTTTATTAGAAAGAGTGATATTAGTACTTTGAGTAAATACATAAAGAAAGAGTATTTAACACATGGTATAGTAGCTGATCTTTTGGAAATTATTAATAACAACCAAGATGTTAATGTTGATGAGTTATATAATATAGATACCAATTATAATCAATCTATTTTAAATGTACTGCTTATATTATTGTGCAACTTATGTTATAAAAATAATATCTCACAAAAACTAGTTACTTCTAAAGGTAGCTTAATTAAATTACTTAATGGTAAATTTAGTTATGTAATGAAGGGTTGGAGATATGAATTTTTCGGGTGTGAGATAGAAAAATTTATGCAAGGGAAATCCAAAATTATAGTTTCAGCACAAGTCTTAGATAATAATTTTATAGATATAATGACCACTTTAACAGATATGTAATCTAATATTGCTAGTTAAGAGTTAAATTAAAATATTATATATCATTGGTGTAATTACTTTTACAAGCTCAGTATTATTCAATTAATAATGAACATTTTTTTCATGTTAATATCAATATTTGTAAAGCTTTAAGTCAATATAGATTAATGTTGTTAAGAATAGAGATAAGTTGAATGGTATAGCTGTTTTGAATGAATGTAGACTTAATGTTATTGATTGGTGGTAAACAGTTTTTTAGTATTGTATTATTAGTATTTATAAATCCTTTGATCAATATAAGCAGTTTTATTAAAGATACAGATAGTTAAATATTAGAGGTAGTTGTACTGTTTTGAGTGAATACAGACTTAATGTTGTTGATTGGTGGTAAACAGTTTTTTAGTATTGTATTATTAGTATTTATAAATCCTTTGATCAATATAAGCAGTTTTATTAAAGATACAGATAGTTAAATATTAGAGGTAGTTGTACTGTTTTGAGTGAATACAGACTTAATGTGATTGGTTAGTAATAAACAGTTTTTTTATTATTGTATCATTAGTGTTTATAAATTCTTTGGTTGATAGTTTTATTAAGAGTAGTGTTTTTTAGGTATTAAATGTTGTTATTATAACTGTGTTGAACAAGTATAGACTTGATTTTGTTAATAAAAAGTCAGAGATTTTGATATACCAGATAATAGTATATTATAACTATTTTTGGTGCAGTATTATTAATTAGTAAGTGTATATGATTTTTCTATTATATTAACCTTGATTGAAATTTATAGATTAAAATAATTACAGTTAAAATACAGTATTATGAAGCTAAATGTAGTATTGTGCAAATTTATATTAAAGTAATAGTTGTGATGATTTGTAATGATGTCTTAATAAGATTGGTGGCATAAGTTTTATTGGATCAAATATTGGAATTTATTTTTTTTATATAGGGAAGATAAGTATTAATTATAGATAATGACATATCTTGTTAATGCTGTATTTTATTGTTCTCTATAAATTTTTTTACATGATAACAGCAGTAAATTGATTTTTGATGTAATATTACTAATTGCTAAAAATAAGCATTTGTTTTAGTAATACTAATTCTATTAAGTTTGTTATTTAGTAGTAATTGGTTTTTTTGATACTAGATTATTATTATGGTTTTCTTATGTATACTGAGTGTCTATTTTGGTATAAATATAAAACACTAGAATTTATAGAATGTTATTTAAAGTTTGCTTATTAGGATATTACTAATTTTCATTGGTATTTGGGCTGATGTACTGTAGCCATAAATCTTCTGTTAAAATCTGTATATTTAAGGATTGTGCTTTTTTGTATTTTGATCCTGGATTGTTTCCTACAATTAAAAAATCTGTATTTTTTGATAGTGATGATGAAACTTTTGCTCCTGCAGTCTCTGATTTTGTTTTTGCTTCATGTCTTGACATATTTGATAATTCACCAGTAAAAACTATGGTTTTTCCATGTAAAAGTGATAAATGAGATGTAGTTTTGGCATCTGTTATTGTTAGATGTCTTACTAAATTGTTTATTGTGTCTAAGTTATGTTGCTCTGTGAAAAACATTTTAAGAGAATGTATAGTTTTGTGACCTATTTGTTGTATGTTAAGTAGATAATTTTCATCTTGAGCTAATCTTAACATTTCATGATACCATTTTTCATATGATAGAAAATGTTTAGCTAATATTTTTGCTATATATTTTCCTACAAATCTTATGCCTAATGCAAAAATGAAATTCTCTAAGCTGATAGTTTTACTGTTGTTGATAGCAGAAAATAAATTATGTATGGATTTTTCTCCCCATCCATGTAGTGACTCTAATTTTAAATCACTGTTGCTTATTTTTTCTTCTAGTGTGAATATGTCAACAATATTTGTTATTAGGCCTTGTTCATAAAAAAATAAAAGCTGTTTTTTTCCAAATCCAATAATGTTAAAAGCATCTTTTGAGACGAAATGCTTAATTTTTTCTAAAATTTGGTTTTTACAAAATAATTCTCCTGTACAGTATATTGATACCTCTTGTTCTGCTTGAAATAAATTGCTGCCACATGATGGGCATGTTGTTGGAAAAATGAATTTTGTTAATTCCTGAGCTCTGAGATTTTTATCTACATCAACTACTTGAGGTATAACATCTCCTGCTCTTTTAACAATGACGTAATCACCTTCACGTATATCTTTACGTTCTATTTCACTTTTATTGTGTAAGCTTGCTCTTGTTACTATTACACCACCTATGTTAATTGGAGAAAGTTCTGCTATTGGTGTTAATACTCCGGTTCTACCAATCTGTATAGAAATTTTATTTACTAATGTTTTGGCTTCTGCAGCAGGAAATTTGTAAGCTATTGCCCACCTTGGTGATTTGTTGGTTGCGCCGAGAATATGTTGTGATTTTATATCATTGACTTTATATATTATTCCGTCAATGTCATAACTAATGTTGCTTCTATTGTTATAAAATTGGTTGTAAAAATTAAGAGCATCTTCAATATTATTTGTAGTGATAGTATGTTCATTAACACAAAACCCCAAAGTTTTTAATTGATTTAGTGTTTCTTCTTGTGTTAGACATTTAGTGTTAACTATTGTGTACATAAAGTATTTTAACTTGCGCTGAGCAGTAATATTGATGTCTAATTGTCTGACGGATCCAGCAGCAGCATTTCGCGGATTTGCAAAGTTGTTTCCATCTTTATTAAGTTGTATAAAATCACTACGATCTATGTATATTTCACCTCTTACTTCTAAAGAATCTGGTGCATTTTGTATGGTATGTGGTAGATTTTTTATAGTCTTTACATTATTTGTAATATTTTCACCGAAGTACCCATTACCTCTTGTTGATGCTTGAGAAATTTCTCCTTTTTTGTATATTACAGAAAATGATAATCCATCAATTTTTAATTCACAAGATATAGCTATAGATTGACTATTGTCCATGTCTAATAGCTTTTTAGTTCTTGTAATGAATTTTTCTATATCTTGCTGATTAAAAGCATTATCTAGGGAAAGCATTTTCTCTGCATGTTTTACCTTGGCAAATTTTGCATCTGGAGTACTACCTACGTTGTCTTGGTAGTTGTTATTTGATGCAAGTTCTGGAAATGATTCAAGTATTAAGTTTCTTTTGTGACATAACACATCATATTCAGCATCAGTGATTTGTGGGTTATCCTGTGTATAGTAAAGAAAGTCATGATGCTGTATTTGACTGTTTAGTTTATCTAACTCTAACTTAGCTTCTTCTTGCTTCATAATTAGCTTAAATAAAAATATTTTGTGTTATTGAGTTGAAATTAAATTGTTTTTACTAAATAATTCCTGAAGCTCTCCACTGTGGTACATTTCTTTAACTATGTCGCACCCACCAATAAACTCACCTTTGACATATAATTGTGGTATAGTAGGCCAATTTGTGAATTCTTTAATGGCCTCACGTAATTCTAAATCTTCTAATACGTTAATGCTCTTAAAGTTTACTTTCATTTTTTTTAAAATACTAACTACTACACTAGAAAACCCGCATTGTGGGAAATCAGCGTCTCCTTTCATGTATAAAACTACATCATTATTTTCTATATCATGTTTTATTTTATCCATTATATCGTTTTTCATAGTATATTACTTACACCCTGTTTGTATTTGTATTGCATGTATGTTTAATCCATCTAGCACTTTGTATATCATTCTATGTTGCTCTAGTTTTGATTTACCTTGAAACTGATTTGAGATTACTTTGATTGAATAGTGATTATTATCATTTACAAGGCTGGTAATAGTGACTTCAGCTTCTGGAAAAGCATCTTTTATTAGGGTTTCCAATTGAGATTGTATTATAGTCATTTTTAACAATTATAAATTGATATAGTGCTAGTTCAATATAGCATGCTTTAATATGTAGGTAAATAGTTAAAGCTATTAGAAATATATCATTTAAATATGTTTATGTTGAATGTGACAAACATTTAAAAATACGATATTGTAGGTGTGTTATCGCTATCAGATTTTACAACATTATTTTTTGTATAAGATTTGTATTTCAATACAATACTAAGTGGTAAATCTTTATATAGATGAATAATTAACATTCTTATGTTTTAAAACTTAGTCTTGAGTTATATCTATTAGATATATTGCGATGTCTTTATAGTAGTATTGTAATATTTTTATCAAAAACAAAAGTTTTATGTACCTCACAATGCACTATCTATTTTACTGATAATCTAGCTGTTATGTTATCTAGTTATATTGATTTGGTGTTTTAATTTCAATGATGATATTATGGTAGAAAATATCAAAATATACTTATTACAGTGGTTATAGTATTTCTATTGTATGAGTTTTAATATTTGATTTTCTAATATATCCTTAGATATATTACCATGTATTTGTAATATCATTTTGCCATTTTTATCGAAAACAAAAGTTTCAGGTACTGCTGTTACTCCTAATACACTTCCCATTTTACCAGAGTAGTCTTTAGCTATTTTAGTGTATGGGTCACCATGTTTTTTCAGCCATTCCTTTACTTTATGTTCTGTATCAAGGTAGTTTATGCCATATATTTTTATTGTTTTTTTCTCAGCAACTTCTACCCATAATTTATGTTCTTCTTGACATGTTGTACACCAGGAAGCAAATACATTGAGTATATATGGATGTCCAATCAGATCATTTGTGTCAAATACTTGATCTTCTGTAAAGAGTATAGGTAGTACTATTCTGTTTGTATTATCAGGTGCAGTATTTTTGTTTAGTAGCACTTTTGTAAATATTGCAACAAATGTAAAAAAACATACTAATAAAGCTGTAGCAATGATTTTCATAGTTCAATAAGATATTTTTTTAACATTTTTATATGACCTATTTCTACTGTATTAATATCAGTGAAAACATGCTTATTATTAAGTGGAATAATAGCTTTTGTAAAGCCTAGCTTATGAGCTTCTTTTAATCGTGAATCAATGCTTGATATGTTCCTGACTTCTCCTGATAAAGCTATTTCCCCTAGTATTATTATTGATGATGGAATTGCTACATTAATAAAGCTTGATATTAAGGATGCTGCAATAGCTAAATCTGCTGCTGGTTCACATATTTTTAATCCGCCAGCAATGTTAAGATAGACTTCTTTATCACCTAGAAATATATTGCATTTTGCAGTTAGTACAGCAATGATCATTGCCAATCTGTTGACATCCCAACCAACTACTGCTCTTCTTGGGGTAACCATATTTGTGTTTGCAATTAGTGATTGTATTTCCATTAATATAGGTCTTGATCCTTCAATACCAGCAAAAACTGCGCTACCAACTATGTTATTATTTTGTGATTTAGCTAAAAAAAGATATGAGGGATTTTTTACAGGGATTAATCCTTTATCAGACATTTCAAATACACCTATTTCATTAGTAGGTCCAAACCTATTTTTTACTGTGCGCAGAATTCGTAATTGACTATTGTTTTCTCCTTCGAAATATAATACTGTGTCTACCATGTGTTCTAGAGTTTTTGGCCCAGCTATTTGACCATCTTTTGTGATTTGTCCTAAGATAAATAGTATTATGTTGTGTTGTTTTGTGAATGTGATTAACTCATGAGTACACATACGTATTTGTACTACTGTTCCTGGTGATGATGATATCCTACTATCATATATAGTTTGTATTGAATCAATGACGACACATTTAAAATCTTTATTTTTTTTGAGTGACAAGATAATATCTGATAGTGATGAAGTAGATAATAATTGAATGTTTGATTGAGTGATTTGTAGACGATCTGCTCTTATTTTTATTTGGTCTATAGATTCTTCTCCTGATACATAAAGACACTTAGAGAAATTTTTATCTAAAATTGATGTTAATTGGAGTAGTAGTGTTGATTTTCCTACTCCAGGCTCTCCTCCGACAAGTGTACTGCTTCCTAAAACTATTCCACCTCCAAATACTCTATCTAGTTCACTGATTTTAGTAATAAAACGTGATGATATTTCTACATTTTTATCAGATAATGAGCTTAGCTTTATTTCAGAGTTATGTTGTGTGTTTATTAAATGTTCTGTAGCTGTTTCACCAGTAATACTATCCCAACTGCCACATGAATTGCATTTGCCAGTCCACCTGTGTGTTTGATTCCCACAAACTTGGCAGATATAGAGAACTTTTGTGGACATATCTAAAAATCATCAATTATGCTATATTAGTTGATTCTAGCAAATAAAAGGTATCTTAGCTACTTGAAGTTTCTTGATCTGCTTGTATTTTGTTATTGTTGCAGGATATATCAGAAAATTTAAATTCTTCTAAAAATGAATCATGTATTATTAATAAATATTTTATAGAATTGTTTTTTATATATTTGAAAGTGACAAATAAAATATATGAGTTTAATTATAATAATCTATGATAGCTTGAATAGTGTTGTATATTTTTAAAAATATAAATTAATGTATATCAATGATGTAAAAATTTTTTAATATTAAATATTTTTTTCTTAAGTAAAAGTTTTTAATTTGTGTTGATTGAAATATCCGTATTATTTTTTTTTATTAAGTATATTTTAGGAAAATACCTATATTACTTTAGGGGTCATATTTTATTGACGTGAAAAGTATGTAATGTTATTAACTAATAAAGTGTTATGAAAGGGATTAATTATATAATGAAAAAGGAAGCAGAGCATATACAACACTTAATAGACAGGGAATTAGCTTCCTCTAGGCCAATTGATGATGGCAATAAAATTACAAGTTATACAATAAGTTTTATAGCGTTTTTGTGGGCTTGTTTTCAATTGTTTATAGCGTCTCCATTGCCGTTTTGGTTGGTTGATCATGGTTTAGAATGGGCAGTATTTCCTGATGTAAAGTCTCGAGCTATTCATTTGGCGTTTGCATTTTCATTGTTATTTTTATTTTTGCCTATATCTAAAAATTCTAATAAAACCTTGAAAGCCTTGGATTGTGTTTCTGCAGTGCTATCTTGTATATCAGTGTTATATATTGTTGTATTTTATGAGGATTTATCATTTAGGATAGCGATGCCTAATGATCTTGATTTGATCATGGCATTTTTAGGACTTGTATTCCTGTTAGAAGGAGCAAGGCGGGCTATTGGTGCTCCCATAGCTATTATTGCTTTAATGTTTCTAATGTATGCTTATTTTGGAAATAGTATGCCGGATATTATTGCTCATAAAGGGCATAATTTTTCTGCTATTGCATCTCATGCATGGTTGTCTTCAGAAGGGGTATTTGGTGTAGCACTTGCTGTGTCTTCTAATTTTGTGTTTTTATATGTTTTATTTGGTGCGTTTTTAGATAAAGCAGGAGCTGGGAATTTCTTTATTAAGCTTTCATTTGCTTTACTTGGTAGATTTGTTGGGGGGCCAGCTAAAGCTGCTGTGATTGCTTCTGGTTTCATGGGTATGATGTCTGGTTCATCAGTTGCTAATACTATAACTATAGGTTCTTTTACAATCCCATTAATGAAGAAAATGGGTCTTAGTTCTGAAAAGGCTGCTGCTATAGAAGTATCAGCTGGTGTCAATGGGCAAATTATGCCTCCAGTTATGGGGGCAGCAGCGTTTTTAATGTCTGAATTCTTATCTATTCCTTATGCTACTATTGTAAAGTATGCTTTTGTACCTGCAGTCATGGTATATGTTACTTTACTTTATATTGTACATTTGGAAGCATGTAAGTTGGATATGCGTCCTGTTATTGACCTCACTAAAGCTAGATCCATTTATTTTAGCATTTTGAGATTTTTTATATCTGTGACGTGTTTAGTTATATTTTCATGTGTAGTTTATGTATTAATAGAAGGAATTAGCATATATGGGTTTTATATACCAGGGATTAAAGCTATATTTCTAGATAAAAGTATATATTGCATATCGTTAATTTTAATTTCTGTGTATATTGGTGTGTTATTTTATCAGTTCAAAGGGGAAAGAAAAAGAACTGTAGAGAATGATGAAGAAGAAAATAAGTGTCCAAGATTATCAGAAACTTTTAAGTATGGGATCCATTATTTTATTCCGATTTTTATTTTAGTGTGGTGCTTAATTGTTGAAAAGTTATCTTCTGCATTGTCTTGTTTTTGGACAAATTTATTTTTGATTTTTATGTTGCTTGCTAAAGACACAATATATGCTTTATTTGATAAACGAATAATGAATTTATGCTCTGTATTTTATGGAAGTATGAAGCAAGTATATGAAGCTATGGTTGTTGCTTCTAAAAATATGATTGCTATTGCAGTGGCAACTGGTGCTGCAGGGATAATAGTAGGGGCAGTATCATTAACTGGTTTTGGTTTATCAATTAGTGGATTACTTGATTCGATAGCTCATGGTAGTTTGTTTTTTACTTTATTAGTGACAGCAGTAATATGTATAGTGTTAGGTATGGGTATGCCTGCAACAGGGTGTTATATAATTGTATCAACTCTTATGGCTCCAATTTTAACTTCTGTTATACATAAAAGTGGTTTTTATGTTCCACAAATAGCTATTCATTTATTTGTATTTTATTTTGGGATTATGGCGGATGTTACCCCTCCTGTGGGGATAGCATCTTATGCTGCTGCTGCTATTGCAAAAGCTAATGCATTTAAAACTGGAGTGCAGTCTTTCTTATATAATATAAGAACTATGATTGTTCCATTTTTATTTATATTCAATACTGAGCTTATCCTATATGATGTTACCAACATATGGGATAATGTATTTGTAATTTTTGTTTCATTAGTTGGTATATTAAGTATTTCTGCTGCAATGCAGGGGTATTTTATTAGAAAAAATAAGTTATACGAATCTATTATGCTTCTGATGTTAGGTATAATACTGATTATGCCTAATTATATTGCTAAATTATTTGTTTCGCCTTACGATACTATACCATTTTCTAAGTTACACGATAAATTTGTAGTTCTTAAAGATAGTGCTATGAAATTTACTGTAGAAAGTAGAAAACAATCTGATGGTATAAGAAAAGAAGTAATAGTGCCATTGAAAGATAAGATACAGGGAGTTGAGTTTCAGGGTACATTATTTGATTTGTTAGATAAAAATATTGGGATTACTGTTGATCCAAATGGAACATCTAATAACCGTTTGGAAATTAAAGATATAGCAAGTTGGAGTTACATAGAACCATCTGATATGGATGAAAGCTATTGCATTGTTGAGTTAGCATTGTCATTGAAGAAAAATTATCATGTTACTTATGTTTATTTAATAGCTATTATATTATTGGTTTTAATAATCTTTTTGCAGACTAGAAAACGTGATTTGGTAAAGCGAGAATAGAATTTATGCTAGATGTAGCAGTTATTGGAATTATATCATTATCAGTAATAATTGGTGTTTTTAGAGGGTTTATCAAAGAAATATTTGGATTATGTGGTATTTGTATATCAGTATTATTGACTATTAAATATCATGGTTATTTTTCTAATTTGTATAGTCAGTATGTTGTTTCTGATATTATATCACAGATTTTGTCTACAATTACTGTCTTTATTTTGATAATTGTTGCTATGATGATTGTAAATGGATGGATTATGCATCTTTTGTCTTCAGTAAGATGTACTATAATTGATAGATTTGGTGGATTGCTTATAGGGTTTGTTAAGGGGATAGTTTTTTCATATTTCTTGTTTTTTATTATAGAAACCTCTTGTTATGCATTATCAGCTCCTAAAGATGGTGATGAAGAAGAAAAGGTTTTACCTTCTTGGTTTGTAAATTCTTATTATTACAATATATTTTATGTATTTAATACTTATGTAGATGATATTATACCTGAAACTACTCATGAGAAGATTCATGAAGTGGAGTCTGTAGTGCAAGATATCATTGAGAAAAAGCATACTGCTGATAGCATTAAAAAGAAAAAATTTAAGCACAAAGAATAATTATGATAGGAAAATTTAGTGTTATTTAGTTTGCATTGTAATTGAATAATAAAAACATCCAGTTAGCAAAATAATTAACTTGATTATAATGTAATATTTTATATAATGACGTAGTTAGTTTTTGTTAAGGAGAAGACGTGCCTTTATATGAATTTACTTTTATAGCACAGCAAGGGTTAACTCAGTATGAGTTGGAAGGCTTGGTAAAAGGTTTGTCTTCCTTATTAACAAAAAATGGTGCTGAACTTCTTAAGTATGAGTATTGGGGGCTCTTGGATTTTGCTTATACCATAGATAAGATGAATAAGGGGCATTATTGTATGATATATATCAAAGCAACTCCTAGTAGCATGGATGAGTTTAAGCGTAAGGTTAGGTTAAACGAAGATGTCTTGCGTTTCTTGTGTCTTAAGAAAGATAAGTTGCCAAAAGGTGATTCTTTGATGATACAAGCAAATCAAGTATAGTTGGATATTTATTATGTTGAAAAAAAATAAGAAAGCAAATTCTAATAATTCTAATGCTACTGCTTATTCCCCTTTGGCTTACCTAAAAAGGCCATATTTTAAAAGGTCTAAAGCTTGCCCATTAGAACAATGTCCAAATGAAGATATAGACTATAAAAATAAAACTCTATTATCTAAATTTACTTCAGAGTATGGGCGTATATTACCTAGTAGAATTACTTCTGTTTCATCTAGAAAGCAAAGGTTATTGTCTACTGCTGTAAAAAGAGCTCGTTATTTAGCTTTATTGCCTTATTGTTGATATTTGTTTGTAGGTTAATGATGTTATCAATTATTCTAAAAGAGAGTGTTAGAAATCTTGGTAAGGCTGGCGTAGTAACTAAAGTAAAGCCAGGGTATGCAAGGTATTTGTTAACACAAAAAAAGGCAGTTAGGGCAACTAAAGAAAATTTAAAGAATTTAGAAGAACAATATTTGGTCATTGAAAGAGAAAATTTAGAAAAATTGGAAGCGGCAAAAGCTTTAAAGTTATCTTTAGAAGATGAATTCCTGATTATAACTAGGCAGGCAGCTGATGATGGAAAGCTTTTTGGTTCTGTAACTCCAAAGTGCATATCTAAATTACTGTCTGATAAAGGGTACAATATACATTATCGTAATATATTTTTTTACTCTGTAATTAAGTATATTGGTGAGTATGTAGTTAATTTGGAATTACACCCTGACTTAGTACTTCCTATTACGCTTTATGTAGTTAAGAATGATCTAGGTGCTATGCAAGCACAAAAGTTACATGCAGAGAAGAAAAGAAAAATAGAAAAAGAAGTTGAAGAAGGAAGTGGTACGTCAGTAGATGAAAGTTTAAAGCTTGATAGCGTTAGTGATAGTATAGATACTAGTGGTGTAAATAGTAGTGATAAAGAAGAAGAAAATAACATTATAGAGTAATACAGTAGGGGTTATATCTAATATTGTAATAACGCTGTTAAGAGTTTGTTTTAGTTTATTACGGGGTTATTTCTATGGTTAGGTATATCTTAGATCACAATTTACAAGATATAGATGTAGAAGTTTTTGACTGTATTTCCGGAGAATTAAATAGGCAAAATTCTCAATTACAGTTGATAGCATCAGAAAATTTTGTTAGTAAAGCGGTTTTAGAAGCTCAGGGTTCTATATTCACAAATAAATATGCAGAAGGTTATCCTGGTAAAAGATATTATTGTGGATGCCACTTTGCAGATATTGTAGAGAATATAGCAATAGAACGTTTATGTAAGTTATTTGGTTGTAAATTTGCAAATGTTCAGCCGCATTCTGGTTCACAAGCTAATCAAGGTGTATTTGCTGCATTATTAAAGCCAGGTGATACAGTAGTTGGATTATCACTTGATTGTGGAGGTCATTTAACTCATGGTTCTGCTCCTAGTATTTCGGGTAAGTGGTTTAATGCTGTTCAGTATCAAGTTGATCGTAATACTGGTTTGCTAGATATGGATGAGATAGAAAAGCTAGTTCTTGAGCATAAGCCAACATTACTTATTGCTGGTTCATCTGCTTATCCTCGTACAATAGATTTCAAAAGGTTTAGAGAAATAGCTGATAAAGTTGGAGCATATCTT
The DNA here is from genome assembly GCF_000012565.1 of Ehrlichia canis str. Jake. GTDB lineage: Bacteria > Pseudomonadota > Alphaproteobacteria > Rickettsiales > Anaplasmataceae > Ehrlichia > Ehrlichia canis. The sequence goes on along the minus strand of NC_007354.1, from coordinate 975,870 downwards.
TTAGCTGACATAGCTCATTATGCTGGATTAATTGCTGCTGGAGAGTTTCCTTCACCTTTTGAATATGCTCATGTTGTTACATCTACTACTCATAAGACTTTACGTGGTCCTAGGGGTGCAGTAATAATGACTAATTATGAAGATATTCATAAAAAGATTCAATCTTCTATCTTTCCTGGTATGCAAGGAGGTCCATTAATGCATGTTATTGCTGCAAAAGCTGTAGCATTTGGAGAAGCATTGAAACCTGATTTTAAAGATTATGCAAAACAAATAATTAAAAATTCTAGGGTTTTAGTTGAAGTATTTAAAGAAAGAGGGCTTAATATTGTTACAGATGGGACAGATTCTCATATAGTTTTAGTTGATTTACGTCCTAAAGGTGTTACAGGTAAAGATGCAGTGCTTGCACTAGAAAGATTGGGAATTATTTGTAATAAAAATGCTATTCCTTTTGATACAGAAAAACCTTTTGTAACTTCTGGCTTGCGGTTTGGTAGTGCTGCTGAAACATCTAGAGGTTTACAAGAATCAGAGTTTAGAGAGATTGGTAATATGGTTTGTGATGTTATTGATAACTTAAAAGCTAGTGATATTGTTAAAGCATCTGTTGAACAGGATGTGATAAAAAAAGTTAAAGAATTAACCTTTGCTTTTATTTCTTAAGTAAATATAAAGTAATATCATGTAATATTTTAAAAGATTAAATAATTTGTTGTTATTGATTGGTATTACCTATTTTTTTAAGTAAGATTAACCTTAAGCTAATCTTATTTTTTTAATTTGTTAGTGAGGGTTCATGTTGTATAAATATTTATTACTATAGATTGAAATGTAAAAAAAAATGTCACATTCTTTGTGTATATCTGATTTTCAGGCTTTATCTTATAACCTCTTAAATACTTTAACTGAAATGATAGACAGAGTAGATATTGATGGTGTGCTAGAGTGTGAAAACTGTGATGGAGTAGTGAAAATATCAGATAGTAATGGTAACTTATATATTATTAATAAACATGAACCTTCTATGCAAATTTGGGTTGCTTCTCCTATTAGTGGATCTGTGAGATTTAGTTATGATAAATCCTTGAGTGCATGGATAAATGATAAAAGCGATGAATTGTTTAACTTTCTAAGAGTTGAGATGAAGGTATTGTTTGATATTGTGATATAAAAATGAAAGCATTATTTCAGTTTGTAAAACCTCATTTGTTATATTTTATATTTGCGTATTTAGTAGTTGCTGTATCTTCTGTAACGATTTTAGCATTTGGGTATGGTTTACATAATTTAGTAGATTCATGGGTTGCAACTTCTGATGTTAGTTCTATCAACAATTCATTATTGTTTTTACTTGCTATAGTTTTAATAGTTGCACTTACATCCTTTTTACGATTGTGGTTGACTGGATATGGTAGTGAGAGAGTTATTCTTGGTATTAGGCTAAAGTTATATAATAAGATAATACATTTTTCTCCGAGATTTTTTGAAAACAATAGTATATCAAGTTTAATTACAAGATTGATGGCGGATACATCAACTCTGCAAGTAATTTTGAGTGCTAGTATGTCAACAATACTTAGAAATGTCACTACTTTGCTTGGTAGTATTGTCATGTTGATACATACTAATTTTAAGTTAACTATGTATACTATAGTAGTCATTCCAGTAATTTTGTTAATTTTGACTTTTCTTGGCAAGAAAGTAAAATTGTTATCTGGTAAAGTACGTTTAGGTATTGATAATATAACTTCTTTTGTTGAAGAAACATATCGTGGAGTATATGTTATCCAGTCTTTTTCAAAAGAGGATCTTACAAAGCAGAAATTTGAGAATTTGCTTGCTAATGTACTCAATATAACAAATAGGTATATTCTTCTGCGTGCATTACTGGTTACATTGATTATAACTTCTGCTATGATATCTATAGGGTTTGTTTTATTTCTTGGAATAAGAGAAGTATTAAATAGCAATATAACTGTTGGTTCTCTTTTTTCTTTTATATTTTATGCAGCAATAGCTGCTGGTTCAGTGAATAATATGGGGGACAATTTTAATGATATACAGAAGGCTATAAGAATTGCAGAAGATATTTCTAAAATATTGTCAATGTCTTCAGATATTGTTGAAGTAGCACATCCACAGGAAATTAAGGAAATAAAGAATAGAATTTCAATTAATGATGTCACTTTTAATTATCCTAGTAAGCCAGATACTCCTGCATTGAAAAATGTATCATTTACTATTGATAGAGGACAAGTTGTTGCTTTGGTTGGACCATCTGGTAGCGGTAAAAGTACTATAGTAAATATACTATTACGTTTTTATGATGTCAGTACAGGGAGTATTACTATTGATGGTATCGATATAAAAGAATTGTCAATAAAGAATTTACGTTCTCTTTTTAGTATTATACCTCAAAGCCCTATAATGTTTTCTGGAACAATATGGGATAATATAACTTATGGGGTTGCTGATGCTACATATGAAGAAGTGAGAAGTGCAGCAGAAACAGCTTGTATACTTGATTTTATAGAAGGTCTACCAGAGAAATTTGACGCTTTTGTTGGTGAAAGAGGTTTATGTTTATCTGAAGGGCAAAAACAAAGAATTGTTATAGCAAGAGCTATATTAAAGGATTCAGGTGTGTTGATATTGGATGAGGCTACATCTTCTTTGGATTCAAAAAATGAACAATTAATACATGATGCTTTAGATAATTTGAGGAGTAATAAAACAATGCTTGTAATAGCTCATAGGTTGTCGACTATTATTAAAGCAGATAAAATAATTGTGTTTAATAATGGATGCATTGATGATATAGGCACACATAAGTCATTGATAAGTAAGCAGGATGGTTTATATACAAAATTAGCAAAATTACAGTTATCAAGTGATTATTTTTCAGATAATCATCAGTAAAATCTGTTATTTTTCTATAGTTTATTAATAAGATGATATCTTATATTGGATATGTTATAGTGACGGTATTAAGTAATGGATATTCAGTGGTTTTTAGAAATTTGTATAAGTGATACTGAAATGTGATACATTTTATAAATATAATATATTACTTTAATGTAATAAAGATAGATCTGAGTGAAATGATGTATTATCAGTCAGTTTAATTATCATAAGTAGTTTATTTATAGTATGCATAATAGATAGATTTGTTAACTGATAATTCTAGTTTTTTGATGTATATAAATGTATATGCTTTAATGTTAAAAGATAATGTGAGTAATATTCAAAATTATAGGTATGTTAACAATATACATCAATTATCAATAAGTAATTTTTTATATGTTCAACTTATTTATACAAGGCGTTTTATTATGCATATTTCTATTTTAATAGGTATGAGCATACTGAATATGTTATCTGATGTGATGTTGTTGATATGTGTGCACGTTAATGTTATGGAATATATTTAATTATTTAGGGTGATATATAACATTAGTAATATCAGTTATTGATAGTTATATACTTAGTTTGTTTGTGGAATTTATTAGTTGCTATTTTGATGGGTAAGTTGCTTCAGTATGTTAGAATGAGATATGTTATCTAGTGATTATATTGTTTTGATATATTTAAATGTTGAAAAATAAATCTAAATTAGTGTTGTAAATTGTTAATATGTTAGTGGTACGTGTTGGGGATCAGTTAGTATGTTTTTTATATACTTAATTTACCGATGAGAATTTATAGGTGCATATCTTTATTTAATAAATTAATTATTTTAACATATTAGATGTGCTATTAGTGACCATAAAATATGATTAAATTTTAACTTCTGCTCATTTGAAGTTGTGGTTGTATATTTTTTGAATTTTGATTGAAATTAATGTTGTATAATTAAATATTGTTAAATAGAAAATGTGTTTGTAACTGGTTTTTTAATAAAATTGTAAGTTACATTATGAACTTATTTAACATAGGAATTATATTGACTCGCTGTGTTATTGTGATAGCCTAATTAATGTTTATTATTTAAAATATTGTTTTTTCCAATGTCTAGTTCTGCATATGATATTATAGATCATGAATATGATGTTGTAGTCGTAGGTGCTGGTGGAGCTGGTTTAAGAGCAACTTTTGGTATGACTAATGTTGGGTTGTCTGTTGCATGTATATCTAAGGTTTTCCCTACACGAAGTCATACAGTAGCAGCTCAAGGTGGTATTAGTGCTGCATTGGGAAATGTTTCTGAAGATGACTGGAGATGGCACATGTTTGATACAGTCAAAGGTTCAGATTGGCTTGGTGATCAGGATGCTATTGAGTATATGTGTAAGAATGCTCCAGAAGCTGTAATTGAGCTTGAGAGATATGGTGTGCCTTTCTCTCGTACTAGTGAAGGTAAGATATATCAACGTCCTTTTGGTGGTATGACTACAGAGTTTGGTAAAGGTAAGCCAGCAGTACGTACATGTGCTGCATCTGATAAAACAGGTCATGCTATACTTCACACACTGTATCAACAGTCTTTAAAATATAATGCTAAGTTTTTTGTAGAATATTTTGCTATTGATTTAATAATGGACGAAGAAGGTCAATGTAAGGGTGTCCTTGCATGGTCTTTATGTGATGGTACATTGCATAGGTTCCGTGCCCATGTTGTTGTTCTTGCTACGGGTGGTTATGGTAGGATATATTTTTCTGCTACTAGTGCACATACTTGTACTGGTGATGGCGGAGGTATGGTATCTCGTATTAATTTACCTCTAGAAGATATGGAATTTGTACAATTTCATCCGACTGGTATATATGGTGCTGGATGTTTGATAACAGAAGGTTGTAGAGGGGAAGGTGGATATTTAATTAATTCTGAAGGTGAGAGGTTTATGGAGCGATATGCTCCGAAAGCCAAGGATTTAGCATCTCGTGATGTTGTTAGTAGAGCGATGACATTAGAAATCAGAGAAGGTCGTGGTGTTGGTCCTAAGAAGGATCATGTGTATTTATCTGTGTCTCATTTGGGTGCAAAGGTTATTAGTGAGAGACTGCCAGGTATTAGTGAGACTGCACGTACTTTTGCTGGAGTAGATGTTACAAAAGATCCAATACCAGTTTTACCGACTGTTCATTATAACATGGGTGGTATACCTACAAATTATTATGGTGAAGTTGTTACTTTAAGTAATGGGCAACAGAAAGTAGTACCAGGGCTTTTTGCTATAGGAGAAGCAGCTTGTGTTTCTGTACATGGTGCGAATCGTTTAGGATCTAATTCACTCCTTGATTTGGTGGTTTTTGGAAGGGCAGCAGCAATTAGAGCAAAAGAGTTAATTAAACCTGGTATGTTGCATGTTCCTGTAAAGAAATCATCAGAAGATTGGATAATTGATAGGTTTGATGCATTAAGATTTTCAAAAGGAAGCTTACGTGTATCAGAGATACGTAATAATATGCAGAATGTAATGCAGAACCATGCAGCTGTTTTTCGTACTGCAGAAGTACTAGAAGAAGGTAAGAAAAATATTAAAAATGTTGCTGAATCTGTATCTGAAATTGCAGTTGAAGACAGAAGTATGATATGGAATAGTGATTTAGTTGAAGCATTAGAATTAACTAATATGATGCCACAAGCTGTTGTAACTATGGAATGTGCTGCAAATCGTCAAGAAAGTAGAGGTGCTCATGCGCGTGAAGATTTTCCTGAACGTGATGATGAGAATTGGATGAAGCATAGTTTGGCATGGTACAATCCTGTGGATTGTTCTGTAAATATAAAATATAAAGATGTTGCTAAAACAACTTTAACAGATGATGTTCAGTATTTTCCACCGCAGAAAAGGGTATATTAATAGTGTCTCTAAAGTGGTTATTTAAAAGGTTTGACTATGGTTCAATTTTGTTTACCTAAGAATTCTAAGATTAATAAGAATGGTAAAGTTCATCACGCTCCTGAAAATGCGAAAAATGTGAAATGTTTTAAAATATATAGATGGTCTCCAGATGATGATGAAAATCCAAGAATTGATACATTTTTTATAGATCTTGATGAATGTGGACAAATGGTATTAGATGCTTTAATCAAGATTAAAAATGAAGTTGATTCTACATTAACATTTAGAAGATCATGTCGAGAAGGTATATGTGGCTCATGTGCTATGAACATTGATGGTACAAATACTTTAGCTTGTACCAAAGCAATATCAGATATTAAATCAGATGTAAAGATTTATCCTTTGCCGCATATGTATGTTATCAAAGATTTAGTTCCTGATCTAAGTAATTTTTATGCACAATATGAGTCAGTAACTCCATGGATGCAGGCTGAAGAACCTAATCATAATAAGGAGAGGTTACAGACAATAGAAGATAGAAGTAAGTTGGATGGAATATATGACTGTATATTGTGTGCATGTTGTAGTACTAGTTGTCCTAGTTATTGGTGGAATTCAGATAAGTATTTAGGGCCAGCAGCTTTGTTACAAGCTTATAGATGGCTTATTGATAGTAGAGATGAAGCATCAAATAGTAGGTTAGATATGCTTGATGATGCGTTTAAGTTATACCGCTGTCATACTATTATGAACTGTACTAAAACTTGTCCTAAGGGGTTAAATCCTGCGAAAGCAATTGCTCATATTAAGCAGATGATGGTGAGAAGATAATAGCAGTATCGTCAGAGTTATTAACGCTAGCTTTTGTATATACACAACTTATTAAGTATAAAATGTTATATGTAAGCTGTAGGAAATGTGATTATGGAAGTGAAGTTACATCATTAATTTATAAAGTTTTTGCTTTACTATGGTTAAGTAAGATAGTTAATCTATTATTGTGGTGAAATATATACTTTTCTTAAATATTTTTTGTTACAGGTAGTTTGTTATATTTATGTTGTGATACATATATATGAAGTACAATGATAATATGTTTATTATTTGCACTATAAATTTACAAGGTTGTATTGCACAGATTTAAGTAATAGGTTTAAAAATATGTTACACTTGATGTTATTTAGTGTAATGAGTTTTGGGAGAAGTAGTTGTGATATTATCTAGAATGTTATGCACATAAAGATAATAAGTATGATATTAACATTTTTATTGTTTGTACTATGTTACAAGATTGTGTTGCACTTAGATTTAAGTGATAGATTTAAAAATATTGTTACACTTGATTTATGTTATTAAGTGAAATGAATTTTGAGAGAAAATAGTTTGTAATATTTTCTAGAATGCTATGCATATAAAGATAGTAAATATAGTAGTAACATTTTTATTCTTAAAAATTTGTTACATGTTAAATGTATTATTATTTTATGTAATGAATTTTTAGTATAAGTAGTTGTTATTGTGTTTTCAGAGTGTTATATCTATCGATATAGATAGTATAAGAGTTATATTTTCATTTTTTTGCTATGAAATTATGGAGATTTTGTGCTGCTAGCTTTGCGTGATGAAAAAAAATTTTAACTATAGTGTTAAGAGTTTAAATTTTGTACTATACTTCTTTTATCATGTATGATAGGTGTTAGTTTTTAAAGCTTGATCTAATGTAGGCAATTGTTAGTATTGAGTATAAGTGATGATTAATGTAAGATGGGAGGGGTAATGATGGAATTGATGGAATCTAAGCTTACAAAGCGTGTTGTTGTCCCTGAGTTAGAGGAAATTCTTTATAAAGAGCATAAAGTTTTAGATAAAGGATTTGTTAGGTTAGTTGATTATATGGGATCTGATGAATCTGTTGTACAGTCTGCTAGAATATCTTATGGTAGGGGTACTAAGAGTGTAAATCAGGATGCTGCATTGATTAATTATTTAATGCGTCATTCACATACTACTCCGTTTGAAATGTGTGAAATTAAGTTTCATATAAAATTACCTATATTTGTTGCAAGACAGTGGGTACGTCATCGGACTGCAAATGTCAATGAATATTCTGCAAGGTATTCTGTGTTAGATCGTGAGTTTTATATTCCAGAACATGACCAAATAGCAAAGCAGTCTGAAAATAATGCTCAAGGTAGGGGAAGTAGCTTATCTCATGAAGATGCTGAGTATGTTACTGATCTTTTAGTACATGATTCTAATATGGTCTATGAAACTTATAATAAATTTTTGGAGAAAGGTATTTCCAGAGAAATATCACGTGTTAATCTAACTTTAAATTATTATACCGAATGGTATTGGAAAATAGATTTGCATAATTTATTACATTTTTTAAAATTAAGATCTGAAATGAATGCTCAATATGAAATTAGAGTATATGCAAAAGCTATATTAGAGATTGTAAAGAAATGGGTACCGTTAACTTACGCAGCTTTTGTTGAATATTCTTTAGAGTCACAGCATTTATCAAAGAGTGCACTAGATGTTGTAAGAAGATTAATTGCTGGTGAAGAAGTTGCTCGTGAAGATACTAGTATTGGAAAAAGAGAATGGAAAGAATTAATGTCTATTTTAGAGAATGAACTATAGAAAGTATCATAAGTTTTATATGTCTTAATTGTTGTGTTTAATATATATTAGAATCTTATAGAATTTTAAGTATTTTTAATGTTGTGTGTTAGGTTTCATAGCATAATGATATTAGATAATATTTTTTTCTTGATCAAATAATTTAAAGGTTATTTTAAATATTTATTGCTCTGTATTTAATAGTATTCTGGGTAGTCTATAATTTAGATTGTAGATTTGGATATTAATTAAAAAATTTAGAATAATTTAATTATATACAATGATTTTGCATGAAATGTTATATTAATGATATGTTTATTAATTAAGGATTTTATTTTAGTTTATGAAAATTTTAAAAAAAAGTATTTTAGTGCTTATTATTGCTGTGATTGTAATGTGTGATATGTCTTCTGATATATATTTGCCTGCATTGCCAAAAATTAGTGAATTTTTTAATGTAGACCATACTATTGTTCAGTTAACAGTTAGTTTAAATTTGGTGGGAATCTCTGTCTCCGGATTATTATATGGTCCATTATCTGATTATTATGGACGTAGGCCTATTATCCTGTTAGGTGTAGGAATATTTATGGTAGCAAGCATAATGTGTTGTTTTTCTAGTAATATTATTATGTTAATTATCATGCGTTTTATTCAGGGATTTGGTGCAGGTGTAGCTGGAGTTGTTGGATATGCTATTATTAAAGATATGTATTCAGGAAATGAATGTGCTAAAAATATCTCTATAGTAAATATAGCAGTAGCATTTGCTCCTGTGGTAGCTCCAATTTTAGGTAGTGCTATTATAGCACATGGTTATCATTGGAACATGTTGTTTGTTACAATATCTATTATGGCAGTATTGGTTTTGGCTAGTTTGTTTATGTTTTTGCAAGAAACTATTTCTTTTGATAATGTTGATAGTAGTATATCTTTTTTGTCTATTATACGAAAATATAAAGAACTTGTTTTAAATATTAGATTTTGTGGTTTTGCTTTAATTCAAAGTTTTACTATTATGTGGATTTGGTCATGTGTAGCTAACTTACCATTTATTTTTGTTAATGATATGGGTGTTCCTGTTGGTTATTATGGTTATTTTGTTGCTATTAATGTAGCTGCATATATTGTTGGTGCAATTATTAATCAAAGGTTTGTTGAGAGATTTGGAATCAATAATATGTTGCTTATAGGATTAATTTTAACTACTTTATCAGATTTGGTAGTACTTGTACTTTATCAAATAATTGAAATTAGTCCTTTATTAGCAGAAATTATGTGGATGCCGTCTGGCATGGGAATTGCTTTTATTCTTGGTAATAATATGACAGCTGCATTTTCTGAAATTAAGGAACCAGGCATAGGTTCCGCATTTATTCTGTTTTTACAAACAATTTTTGGTGCACTTGGTATTTATATTTTAGGATGTTTTTATGATGGTACTCTAATTCCAGTAATACTGTTTCCAATAATTTGTTCTGTAATTTGCCTTGTAATATATGCTTTTTTACAAGTGACTAATAAGAGTAATAGATCTAAGTTTGTAGATGTATAACTAGTTTTTTTACAATAGAGCATTATTTTTGTAGTGTTGAAACTTTTAATAATTATTGATGTAGTTTTTTATTATTTTGGAACTTAGGGTAGCTTATTATTAGTTTTTTGACTAATGTTATTTTAATCTAATTACTCTGACATTATGTTATGTAAGATATAGAACTGTATCTTTTTATATTTCAGTGTCTTTTGTGTTGAATACGAAATGTAAAAAAATGTTATGTAAAAAGGTGGACATTAGAAAAAAGATTGAGAAAAAATGGCAGATGATAGTTCAATTATCCGTTTCAGGTAGGTAATGTATTACTTTAATGTAGATTGATATAAAATAGATCTTTTTGAAATCAATTACTTTGGCAATTGTTCTGTGTTATATAAAGTTTATTTTAGATATAATAATTAGAAATATACTCAAGTGCTACTTTCATAATTATAATTAATGAAGATTTTCAACTACTTAATATAAAATTGCTTTCTTTTATTACTTCTAGTAACAAATGCAGAGTTTTCAACAGCATACATTATATGAATTAATAATAATTAATGATTCTAATACTTTTCTTTAAAAATAGATATGGTATTTCCTAATTAAGTTTTGCTTAAAAATGAATACTAAAGATTTATTATTCGTAAGGTGGCGTAGGACAAATAGGGATGAGCGTTAATCTATATCGTCTTGATGGTAAATGGATAATTATTGTTTCGGAGCAGGATTTGCTGATGATAATATGCCAGTAATCGACTTTTTATAATGTATTTTGTTTAGTGTTTCTTATAACGGTATGAATAAATGCTTATTAAGCAGTGTTTACATAAAAGATAATATACTTCTATGAATATATGCTTGTTTTTTAATAAAGTATATTTTTAATCAAATAATAAAAATTTTTACTAACAAAAATTATATGGATGCAATTTTGGTGCTTTTACTTTTTGTAATAGTTAATGATTGGTAGTAATCTTATGATTATACTGTGTTGTTATATAAAGGTTATTTTAGTTAGTTTCTTTGATGTATTTAAAATCTTATTATGATCTATATATAGTTACTAGTTATTCAAGTAGTAGTATTATTGCATTATTAATTTAAGCTTGATTATGTAATGTATAGCTGAGAGATTATTAAATACGTTATTTATTATGGAAAATATTTCAATTTGTATTTCAGTTATGTTATTAAGTTATATATGATGTTAAGGTAAGGTTATAAAGGTAATAAACAGATTTGTTTTAATTAATTCATTGCCATTATATAAGTGTAAAAAATGTATTTTTCACGGGCTTTTTGATAATCTAAAGATGTTTGTTATAGTGGTATTGCATTATTTCCCAGAAGTAATTTTTGTAAATATTATTAGATATTATTAAATATATGATTGCTCTTTAAGATAAGATATTGCTTTTTGAGTAATTACTCTACCACGTGGTGTACGTTGTATAAAATTTATTTTAATAAGATATGGTTCTATAGTTTCTTCTATATTTCCTGTATCTTCTGATAACCCAGAAGATATGGTATCTATTCCAGTTGGGTTATTAGAATCATGTATAAATTTGAGATATTGGATATCCTGTCTATCTAAACCTAATTTATCAATTCCTAAACGTAATAGTGCTTTATCTGCAAATGTATCTGTAATGGTTTTGTTGTGTTCTGTTACTTCTATAAAATCTCTTATCCTGCGTAATAATCTAAGAGCAATTCTGGGTGTTCCTCTGGCTCTTAATGATATTTCTTGTGCTCCGCTATCAGAAATATCTGTCTTGATAACTTTTGCGGCACGTTGTATTACTTTGATAAGCTCTTCAGTTGAGTAGAATTCTAAATGTATTGGTATTCCAAATCTGTCACGTAACGGGTTTGATAATAATCCTATACGTGTAGTAGCTCCTACTAAAGTGAATTTTGGTAAATCTACTCTAAGAGTACGTGCTCCACATCCTTCTCCTACTATTATATCTAGACAGAAATCTTCCATTGCGGAGTATAGTATTTCTTCTATATTCCGATTTAAACGGTGTATTTCATCTATGAACAATATATCTTTTGCTTGAAGATTGGTAAGTATTGCAGCTAAATCTCCTGCTTTGCTTAAGAGAGGCCCAGCTGTAGATCTAAAATTTACTTTTAATTCTTTAGCTATTATATGTGCTAGTGTTGTTTTACCAAGCCCTGGTGGACCATATAATAATACATGATCCATCGGTTCTTTTCTTGTATAAGCTGCATTTATAAAAATTTTTAGATTATTAACTACACTGCTTTGTCCTATGAATTCATCTAGTAAGTTAGGTCTTATTGAAACATTTTGTTGATCTTCTAAGCATTCAGTACTTTGTAATATATTTTTCATAAGGTTTTCTTATCATATTTTATGTATAACTTTGTGTATTCTAAAGTATAAAGGTATAATACATTATTATAGATAAATTAGTAATTTCTTTATAATTAAAAAAGCATTATTATTGCTTCTGCATTTTGTAGAAAGCAAGTGTTTTACATAAAGTCTATATTAAAGCTTAATTGTTTATAAGTATCACATTGTGTAATAAAATATAAAGATATAAGTTTATTGAAATTGAAAGTATTAGTACTAATGTGTTTGTTAGCTGAAGTATAAGAGAATACTGTTCTGGTAATATTACTTAGGTTTTGTGTTAAAAAACTGGAGTACTACTTGTTAAGATTTATTTTAAAATTATTATACCAGTTTGTATATAAACATTATATGCTTGGAAATATAACTTGGATTACTGATATAATTTTAATGATGATGTATATAAACACTATAAATGCGATTTAATAAAAATTTGTTCTGCAATAAGTTTGTTCATAAGTTTTACTTTTAGAGTTGCATGTTATATATTTTATGTTTTTTTAGATAATATTTGATGTGGATAAAAATTTTTTTATCTCAGTTATTGTGCTAACTTGCTATATGAATTGATATGACTTGTAAAGGTAGCATGGTTTGTGAGAATGTAGTTTTAAATGGTGATATATGTAAAAAGTTATAAGTGTGACTAGTAGAAATTTATTATGTTATAAATTATAAACTAACCTTTGTTTGGGTGTAATATACATGTATAACTCATTAAAATAATGTTTTCTGTAAAAAAACTGTAAATTTATATAGGTTGAAAGTATGTAATTATTCTTGATTACATAGTTTGGGATAGTGATCTCTACAAAGAACTATAAGTGCGATTTAGTAAAAGTTTATTCTATGAATAAGTTATTTTACACAGGTCTTACTTACAGTTACTAATTTAGTATTGCTTGAACTGTGGTTTATGTAGATTGTTGTATCTACATAATGTTTAACTGTGTATGTAAATATTATATGATTAGAAGTATTAGGAATATGTTTAGTGTGATTTTATATAGAAAAACTAGGTAAAAAAAGCTATAGACTTAAGTTTAGCGTAACTATTAAGAATATAATTTAATCATAATTTTTATATGAAAAAATTGTGATGTTGAGTTAATAGAAGTTTGTTTTGTCTAAGCTGTAGTATTAATTCATATGTTAGATATAATTATTGTGAAAGTTTTTGTAATGCTTTACGTATGATTTCTTGTATATTGGCATTGGGAAAATCGGATTTTATTTCTTGTATTGCGTTAAAGGCTTTTAATTTGTCATACCCTAAACTTATAAGAGCAGCTAATGAATCATCTTCTTTTATTATCAGAGTTTCTTCTATTGGCATCTTACTGATTTTATATTGAAGTTCAGTTGTGATGCGTCCTGCAAGTTTTTCTCCTATTCCATTTCCTCTAAATGCATTTTTATTGTTACTTACTACTGCAGAAAAGATTTGTTCCGGTGATAGCTTACTTAATATTGACATTGCTGTTTTATAATTAATGCCATTTATTGTAATGAGCATCCTCATGTAGTCTTGTTCTTGTTTATCTAAAAATCCATATAACTGTGTTAAGTTATCTCTATTTACATGGGTTTCTATGTAAAGTTTAATATTATTTCCAATTTTGCAAGTCTGTAAGACCCTCTGTGAGACGTGAACTATGTATCCAACATTACCTACATTTAGTATTATATAGGTAATATATATTTCTTCTATAATGCCTGTAAGACTGCCTATCAATACTTTCCTCAAAGAATATTATTTAACAAAATAAGCTTAGAATTAATTTTACGTAAGTTGATTAATGTGTGTGACCTAAGTATTAACAGTATGCAAAATAGCAAACTCAATGTAGCAAACATAGTGAGGAGAGGTATTAACATTGATATATCAATAGCGATACCACTTTTACGAAATATGCTTGCAGGTTGGTGTAATGTTGTCCATATGTTAACAGAAAATTTGATCACTGGAATATTAATGGCACTGAATATTGCAAATATTGATGCAGCTTTCATTGATCTAGATTCATTATCAAAAAAATTCCACAGGGATAGGTAACCTAGATAGAGAAAAAGTAATACTAACATTGATGTTAAACGTGCATCCCATACCCACCATATTCCCCATGTACATTTACCCCATATGCTACCTGTAATTAAACATATGAATGTAAATGTTAAGCCAAGTGGTGCAATTGCGTGTGATAAAATTGCTGAGATCACATTCCTCCATACTAGTGCGATAAAGCTGAAAATTGCCATTAATGTATAAGACCCAAGTGAAATCCATGCAGATGGTACATGTAAGTACATAATACGCACAAATTCTCCTTGTTTATAATCTGGTGGAGAAGAAATGAATACCATGTATAAGCTACATACTAAGAGAATAAAGAATAATGATACTGTATATGGTAAAGCTAACCTTGTATAGCTTATGAACTTACTCATAGTATAAAGTGATTACATGATTGCTTAAAGTAACATAGATTACAGAATTAAGCAATCTATATGATAGGATAGGTTATTGTATATCAGTATATCATAGTCTAAAAATCTGATTGTACTTTATGTAAGTTATTTGTATGTAAGAATGTTAAAATAAATTTCCTTTTATGAAAAATTCCAATAGTGTTGATATGTCGAATTGATGTATCAAATGTATATTTTTATAATTAGATTGTATCAATGGTCTATTGGTTTTATATTAGTGCGCTTTAAGCTTTATGAATGGTTTTCTTTTTATTAAGTTATTACTGCATAATGTATAGGGTGGATTTATTTAAATGATAAAATTTTTGTTTTATTAAATGTTTGTACTCAAAACTTTTATTATGATTGTTATGTTTTTGGGAAGTGTAAGGTGAATGATAATTTAAAAAGTAGTGGAATAATGTTGGTAATATCTTCTCCTTCTGGAGGAGGAAAAACTACAATCTCACATTTGTTAATTGATGAATTACAAAATGATCTTGTTAGATCAGTTTCTGTGACTACTCGTGAGCCTAGAGATGGTGAAGTTAATGGTAAGGATTATTTTTTCGTAACTGAACATGAGTTCATTAATTTATGTAATACGGATCAAATGTTAGAATATGCTAAAGTTTTTGGAAATTATTACGGCATACCTCGTAAATTTGTTATGGATAATATTACTACTGGTGTTAGTGTACTGTTTAGTATTGATTGGCAAGGTGCGTTTAAATTGATTGATATTATGAGAGAACATGTCGTGAGTGTTTTTATATTGCCTCCATCTATGGAAGAGTTGAGAAGGCGCTTATATAACCGTAGTGGTAAGAGTGATATAGTAAAAAAAAGATTAGGAGAAGCTGCTTTTGAGATTGATCATTGTTATCGTTATGATTATGTGATTGTTAATCATGATGTAGAAGAAAGTGTGCACCAAATTAAGTGTATTTTTACTTCAGAAAGATTAAGAGTGCAGCGTAGGATATTACTTAAACAGTTTATAGATAATTATATTAAATGAAAGAGTTAATGTAGTTCATTTGTGTTGATAATTAACACTTTTATGTGAGTGTATTTAAAGTTGAATATATTTGTTCTTTTAATTAGAAGTGAATTTTTTATACATTGATTAAGTTTATTATAAATAAAATGTGAGGATTTTATAAGTAATAAATAAATTGTAAACAAATAGTAAACTAATATGAAATTGTGAATACAGAAATAGAATGAAATTGTTAATATATATAATGTAATTTGTCAGAAATTTGTTGTGAATGTTTGTTGAAATGTTCTATAAAATACACTAATCTGTAAATGTGAGAATAGTTTTTGGGCTTTAATGGAAGCGAATATTATAAATGGAAAAGCTATTGCTGAAGATATTACTGGGACACTTGCTACATGTATTAATGATTTAAAATTACAGTATAGCTTGGTACCATGTTTGATAGTTGTACTTGTTGGTGATGATCCTGCAAGTCATTTATATGTACGTAATAAACAGCGAAAAGCTGAAATGTTAGGATTAAGGTCTGAAACAATATTGTTACCAAGTACTACATCAGAAAGCAGTTTGATTGATAAAATACATGAATTGAATAATGATGATAATGTTCATGGAATTTTAGTACAACTTCCCGTGCCGAAGCACATTGATAAAAATTTAATAATTAATACTATTGATCCAAGGAAAGATGTTGATGGATTTCACAATGATAATGTTGGAAGACTTTTTACTGGCCAGAAAAGGAATTGTTTAATACCTTGTACTCCTAGGGGATGTCTTTATTTAATTAAAACTGTCACGCATAATTTATCTGGTAGTGATGCTGTAGTTATAGGTAGGTCAAATATAGTAGGTAAACCTATGGCTTGTTTGTTATTGGGAGAAAATTGTACTGTTACTACAGTGCATTCAGCTACGCGTAATTTATCTGATTATTGTTCCAAGGCTGATATCCTTGTTGCTGCTGTTGGTATACCTAATTTTGTAAAATCTTCTTGGATTAAGCCTGGTGCAATTGTAATAGATGTTGGAATTAATTCTGTTGAGGAAGATGGAGTCAAGAAGTTTGTTGGTGATGTTAATTTTGCTGAGGCTAAGAATGTAGCTTCAGCTATTACTCCAGTTCCAGGTGGTGTAGGTCCTATGACTATTGCATTCTTGATGGTTAATACTGTAATGGCTGCTTGTAATCAATCTGGTATTGAAAATTTTGTTGAAAAATATTTGGACTTGTAATTCTTTATTGCAGTAAATAAGTTTATAGTTTATAAATAAGTAATAAAGGGCGGTTAGCTCAGTTGGTAGAGCATCTCGTTTACACCGAGGAGGTCAGCAGTTCGAGTCTGTTACCGCCCACTGTATTTGTTTATAGTATTTATATTTAATTTATAGTTTATAAATTTTTTGAAAAGTAATTACCAGTGTATGCATTAGGTAAATTAGCATTACAATTCTCTAATTATCTCACTTTTATCAGTGTTAATCTTTTGCTGTTTTGTAAGATATGTTGTGGAATGTTGTTTAGAGTATTAAAAGTGTAGCTGAAGTTGTGTAATATATCTTTTATGAATTGGCTTGTTATATTCTATTGTATGAGGTTTTGTAGTGAATTTATTGTCAGAAATTAACGGAAGTTGGTGTATGTACATTAATTAGTTAGCATGTAGTTTGTAATGATCTTTTACTTTTATCAGTTTTTGGCTTTATAGTGCATGTTATAAAATCTATTGTTTAAAGGTATTGCTAAAATTAATGAATATATCAATTGTGTGGGTTAGTTTACGATATTCTGTATACCTACTACTGTATCATTTTATGGATTATAAGTTTGTGCTATAGTATAATAAGTGTTTTTTAAAGTAATGAAGTCAATTTGTAAAGTATAGTATTTAGAGTAGGTAGTCTAGTATGTTATACTTTTATACATATTATGCTGTGGTGTTCATTTGTTATATTATGTACCAGTGTATAATAGGTGATGTATGTTGGAATTAAATAGTATGTGAAGTACTTTTATAAACTTATATTTAATGTTGAGTTATTAAAGTGTTTTGAAACTTATTAAAAGTTTGGTGGTATATCTTGTGTGTTTATCTAAGTATATATAAGATGTTTTTGTAAAATAAATAATGTTTTACTGGTTATTATTGGTGAAAATCTAATATAAATTTCTATTAAAAGAACAAGATGTACTTATATCTTGTCATGTATATAGAAAACTTAATAACTTTGATCTACTGCTTCCTTTACATATCTAAGAATTATATTGATTGAATTATCATCTGATAGATTGTGATCAGCTGATTTTATTAAATGTAAGTTGATATTGTTTGATTTAATTTTCTCTGCTAAAGTAATAGAAACTTGATATGGCACTGTATCGTCTTTCATACCATGAATAAGTGTTACTGAACAAGTAATGTTAATTGATTCCTGATGTAACAGTAAATGCTTGCGTCCATCTTCGATCAAATTGCGTGTTATCAAATAAGAATGTGTTTTATTGCTATTTGCATACAAAGTTATTTTGCCATTTTTATATAACTCATCTTTTTGTATTGCATTTAATTTTTGAAAAATCAAAGATTCAGTAAAATCAGGAGCACCAGCTAGACTAATGAGATGAGATACCTTATCTTGGTTAGATATTGCTGCAAGTAACATAAGCCATGCTCCCATGCTGGATCCTATAATAATTTGTGGTTTATCAACAGGAGTTAGTTGATTCATAACTTCTATGCAGTTTTTATACCAATCACTGATATTATAGTCAGTAAATTCACCATCTGATTCTCCATGACCTAAGTAGTCAAATATGATGAGTCCTAAATTATGTAACTTGCAATAATCATATAGAGCAGTTGCTTTAGTGCCTTGCATATTGGAATTAAATCCACCGAAAAATATAATAGATACTTTATCTCCTACTAATTGTTTATATGCAATATGTAAGTCTTGTGCATAGGATAATGTTAGTGTTGCATAACCAGACATGTTTTACCTAGTTGATATATAATAATCATGTAAAGTGATTGACTGAGTGTATTGTATATTAGAGTTAAAAATCAACAGAAAAATATAAAGAATGCTTTAATTTTCTACTACTTATTTGTAACTAGTATGTTATGTGAAATAATCACATGATTAGATATATTGTACCTAGTTGGTGAATATTTATGAAATGGCTTGTTTAGTATATTTTATAATTTAGAAATAGTAAAACAGGACCTATCTTTGAAACATTAGATATTAAAGGAGTAGGCAAATTGATATCAATATGCAGTGGATTTAGGTAGGAAATCTTATCTAAAATTGGCATATGTGGAGAGTATGGCAGAAATTTTGGATTATACAGTCTTTTCTGAATTAATTGAATAAAATACTTTGTTTACTGTTTAGTTCTCTAAATACAACGTGTAACACTTAGTTTTGTATAATCAGATACCTAATTTAAGGATTTTAAATATGCAATTAAATCTGCTACATCTTGAGGTTTTGATATTCCAGCAAATGCCATACGTGTACCTTTAATGTATGCTTGAGGTTTTGTTAAAAACTCAAATAAATCTTGGTGTTCCCATGTGCCGCCTTTATTGAGCATTGCTTTTGAATAATTGAATTTATCTCCTAAATGTGCTTTTTTATTGCCTATTATATTCCATAAGTTTGGCCCAACTCTATTTGCTCCACCTTTTTCAAAAGTGTGACAAGATATGCATTTTTTTGTTATTTCCTTGCCTTTTGTAATATCTGCTTGTGCTATCAGAGTTTCAATATCAGTTTGTGTTTCTGTACTATTAATTGCTGTGTTAACTGGCTGTTCCTCAATGTTTATTTGATACCCTCTTACCTGTTCAGCGTGTGGATTGGGGTTGTATAGTAAATCTACTACATTACTAATGAAAAGTATTATAAAAGATGAAAACAAAATTGCTGTGAATATTTTGTTTAAGTGGAATCCGTCCATAATTATTGTATTCCTAGATCAGAAGTAACTATACTATACACTTCTAGGGTAATATAATCATTAACTATAGTCAATAAATAACATTGTTTGAGTTGTTAATATAGATGATAATCTTAATATATGATGTAGTCTTGTGCTTGATATAGAGTACTTTTAGTTTGCTATATCATAGTAAAATATTATTTTTCATAAATAAAATCATATGAATGTTTAATTTATGACAATTTTTATGAAATAAAAATAACACTGATAATATTGGAGTTGAGCTTTAGAAAATTGACTGAAAATAATTATCTATGAATGCTGAAATTATATATGGAATGACGAATAATAACAATGTGCATATTGCAGTTGTGATTATGGCTATTAGCATTGGTAATGGAGCTTCTGCGTACTTAAAACTGTAAGATGTAGAGAATGCATTGTATATTATGGGAATGAAATACATAGTATTTAATACAGTACTTAATATTAATATTGATATTACTAAGAAATTTTTTTGTTGTAGTGCTTCAGAAATAATAAAAAATTTACCATAGAATGTAGGGGCTGGGGGTATGCCTATCATTGCAATAGCACCAATGGAAAATGCAATCATGGTAATAGGCATAGACATACCTATCCCATGTAGTTCGTGTAAATATTTCTTTCCTGTTTTAGTATATATCGCGCCTGCGGTGAAAAATAATGTAATTTTTGCAAAGGCGTGAGATATCATTTGAAACATAGAAACTTTAATTGCATATTCTGTACATAATGATGCTGCTATTACTATATATGAAAGTTGTGAAATTGTTGAATATGCTAGTAATTTTTTTAAATTGGTTTGTTTTATTGCTATTAAGGATGCTAATATAATTGTAGCTCCTGAAATATACATCAGGATGTTATGGTGTTCTTGAATAAATGCATTTAAATTTTTTAATCCTATAATATACAATAAGATTTTTATTATGGTAAATACTCCAGATTTTACAACTGCTACAGCATGTAATAATGCACTGACTGGAGTAGGGGCTACCATGGCTTGTGGTAGCCATGAATGTATAGGCATTAATGCAGCTTTCCCAATTCCATAGGTGAATAATAACAGTAGAGTAATAAGTAAAGTGTTAGAAATATTATCTGGTAATATGCCATTTGTTGTGAAATCTAATGTACCGCTGATATTATATGTTATTATGATTGCTGGCAAAAATAATAACATTGAAGTCCCTAGTAGTATTCCTATGTAATACCTGCCAGAAATTTTTGATTGATCGTTGATGTAATAGGTAATAAGAGGGTATGTACTAATAGTAAGTAGCTCATAAAATATAAATAATGTTAGCAAATTTGCTGAAAATGCTATACCCATTGTACATCCAATGCTTATTGCAAAACATGAATAAAAAAGAGGTTGTTTTTTGTTATTGTTATCATTATTTTTCATGTAGCTGATGCTATAAATAGTAGTAATTATCCATAGAAATGAAACAAGTAAGCTGAATATCATACTTAGTATTTCAGCTTTAAATGCAATATATATCTTGGGGTTAATGAATTCATATAATTCTATGTATAACTCTGAATCGTGTTTTGTATAAAATTTGTATGTTTCAAATGCCATGTAAAATAAAATACATGAGGAAATGATACTGATAATTTCTTGTGAATATTTGATTTTCTTAAGCATTAATATCATGATTGCAGATATAAATGGTAATAAAATTGTACATACCAAAGTAAATTCTGATGTTAGATTATTGAAAAAATGCATAAACTCTGTTACTACCGTATTTAAACTATAGATAACAACAAAGCTATTTAAAGTAAAGTATCTTAAGTGGTATTTTAGATATCTTGTGTTTTTAATTTTAGGTATAAAGTATTTTAGTGTGTAGTAAATTATGTATGTATACTGAAAATTAGTTAAAGTATAACATTGTATGTTATACTATTCTTGTGTAGCAAAATTTTTTACATACTCATTAAAATATTTAAAAAATAAAGCCTCTGCCATCGCATGATCTGCTGAAACTAAATGTTTATTAATTTCTACTGTATCTACTATGAAATTTTTGTCTGCATACATGCAATAGAACCATGGACCTCCTGTTTGTGCAATAAGGTTATTAATTGAAAATTTTACTTTTTTGTAATCTATTGCAACGTTATACCACTTTTTTAAGTTTTTAGGTTTTGGTAGTTTGCCGCCAACTCCTGCACGTGATACAGGGTCTATAGTACACATTAAATCTATGGTATTCATTTCAAGTTTTTTTACTATCTTATATTCAGAATCTCCTCCCCAGCTATGTCCTACAAGGCAAATTTTTTGCTCTGCTTCGTACCAGGCTTTTATTATAGGGATTGTTGCTGATGATCCCCAGGTTGCATATGCTATGTCTTGATGATCGTGATTTTGTGTATAATATCTTGCATATAAACGTAACACAAGTCTTGTCGTATCATCTAATGCTCCACCAATAAATACTACTAGTGGTTTTGTGCCTGGAGTAATTTTGTTTTTTAAAATTTCTTTAGAATTTCTAGGTATTGCTATTCCATCTGAGCTATATCCTTTTCCTGTTCCTACTGCTGGAATATGTGGTGGAATAATTTTATCTGCTCCTAAAATACACATTTTGTTTACCTTTAATAAGACAATATATCTCAACTTTACTATATCGAATGTGTTTGTGAAATATTTAAAGTTAATAATATGCTTTATTTATAATGAAATTAAATCAATTATAACAATAATAAAAGTATTAAAATAATAATATAATTATTAAGTAAGTATTTTTTATATAATAGTTATGAATAAAGAGTAATCTTTTTATATTAGTAGTTATACAGAAATTTAGTTTATTGTATTGGTTTTATTATAAAGAAAATCTGTGTAATAAAATGAGGTATTTCAATTAGTTATTTAAGGAAGTAGTTGTTTACTAGTATTTTTGTAAGTTTGTGAGTTTATATTAAAGAGGGTATGCAATGTTTGTTTTTGTACCTATAAATAATGTTGCTGTATATAAGTCTTGCTAAAAAATTATTATGACACACTTTTTAGTTGGTAATACTTTATTGAATTATAAAATATAGTTTTTTACGTGTTTTGATTAATGATTGCTGATTGTGCAGCTATTAACCTTGCTGTTGGTATTCTATATGCAGAACAAGAAATGTAGTCTAAATTTAATTTAGAAAAAAACTGTATAGATTCAAAATTTCCGCCATGTTCTCCGCATATGCCAATTTTAATGTTTGGATAAGATTTTCTACCTAAGTCTACTGCAATTGATATCAATTTGCCTACTCCTTCAATATCTAAGGTTTCAAAGGGGTCTTGTTTTACTATTTCTAAATTTTGATATATTCCAATAAAATTTGCAGAATCATCTCTCGATACTCCTAAGGTAGTTTGTGTAAGATCATTTGTACCAAAACTAAAAAATTGAACATGCTTAGCAATTTTATCTGCAATGAGAGCTGCTTTTGGTAATTCTATCATTGTTCCTATTGAATACTGAGTATTGCCAAACTGTTGTGCTATGTTGTTAATTAGTTCTTTAATGATGATAATTTCCTTTTCAGCCATCACTAGAGGTATCATTATTTCAGGTACTATGCATGTTATGCCAGTTTCTTCTTGTAATTCTTTTACTGCAAGAAATATTGCTCTAACCTGCATTTCGTATATTTCTGGATATGATATAGCAAGTCTGCACCCACGGTGCCCTAACATAGGGTTTTTTTCAGATAAATATAAAATCTTATTTTTTAGTTTTTCTAAAGATTTACCAGTTCTTGCTGAAATTTCACTTATAGCATTGTTATTGTCTGGGAGAAATTCATGTAATGGTGGATCAAGTAACCTAATAGTTACTTGCTTATTGAGTGTAGACTTAAAGATTTTTTTAAAATCTTCTTTTTGCATTACTTCAAGTTTTTCTAATGCTGCTATTCTTTCTTCTTTATTATCAGATACGATCATTTCTTGTACTATGCTTATTCTATTGTGTGAGAAAAACATATGCTCTGTGCGGCATAGACCTATTCCGTCAGCTTGAAAACTCATAGCTATATCCGTATCTTCTGGTGTATCAGCATTTGCCATTACTTTTAATGTTCTTATTCCATCTACCCATTGCATTAATGTATAGAAACTTTCACTTAATTTAGGGATAACTGTTTTGATAGTTCCTAAAATAACTTCTCCATTACATCCATTAATTGTAATACTGTCACCTTTGTGTACTTTAAGGCCTGTACTTGTATAGAAAAATTCTTCACTCTTGTCTATAAATATGCCAGTTGCACTACAGATGCAAGGTTTACCCATACCTCTAGCTACTACTGCTGCATGTGAAGTCATCCCACCTCTTAAAGTAATAATACCTGCTGCACTGTTCATTCCGTTTATATCTTCTGGATTGGTCTCTTGGCGCACTAATATAGCGTTCCTACCATCTTTTCTAAATTGTTCTGCATCGTTTGGTGTAAAAACTACATATCCAGTAGCTGCACCAGGGGATGCTGGCAATCCTCTTGCAATAGTATTTATATTTGTATTATTTTCAAGAATTGGATGGAATAACTTGCTGAATGATTTATGATCGATTCTTAGTATTGCTTCTTCTTTTGAAATTAGGTTCTCTTTTACCATATCTACTGCTATTTTTACAGAAGATTGAATACTGCGTTTTCCTGTTCTAGCTTGAAGAATCCACAATTTCCCATTCTCTATTGTAAATTCTATGTCTTGCATATCACGGTAATGTAACTCTAGTTTTTTACATACTTGTTCTAGGTCGTTGTAAGGTTGTGGCATTAATTCTTTCATTTTGTCTAATGGCAATGGGCTATGAGTTCCAGATACTACATCTTCTCCTTGGGCATTTACTAAAAATTCTCCAAAAATTTCTTGTGCTCCAGTTGATGGGTTACGAGTAAATACAACACCTGTAGCGGAATTGTGACTCATATTACCGAATACCATGGACTGTACATTAACAGCTGTACCTAGATTATCTGGTATATTGTGTATTTTCCTATATGCAACTGCTCGTTTGTTCATCCATGATCTAAAGACTGCGTCTATTGAGTTGTATAATTGTTTATGAACATTTTGTGGAAAGTTTGTGTTAGTATGAAAAGTTACTATCTTCTTAAATTCAGCTATTATTTCTTTTAATATATTTGGATCTGATATTTGAGAATTTATAGGAATGTTATACATTCTCTTTTTTTTGTATATTACTTCTTCAAACAGACTGTTTTCTACTTGTAGTACTGTATGGGCATACATTTGTATAAGTCTGCGGTAGCTATCGTATGCAAAAAGTTCACCACTTTTTTTTGTTAATCCTATGACTGTTTCATCATTTAATCCTACATTTAATATTGTATCTAGCATGCCTGGCATAGAGCTTACACTACCTGATCTGACTGACAATAATAGTGGGTTGTCTTTATCACCAAATTTTAAATTTACTTCATTATTTAAAAACTCTATTGCATTTTCTACTAGGCTAAATACTTGGTCAGGTAGTTTGTTATTTTGATAATAATAGTTGCATAAATTCGTTGATAATGTAAATCCAGGTGGTACATCTACACCAATATTACACATTTCTGCAAGGTTTGCGCCTTTACCACCCAATAGATGCTTTAATGTTAAATTGCCATCACATTTTGTTTTACTAAAATAATATATTAATTTTTCACTCATATGAAGAGAACCGAAAAAAATTTTGTTTTTTATGCTATAATAGTCATTTACACTACCTCGCTAGGTATAATATAAGACCTAATTATCTGTAGTGCAACTATTGTAAAATAATTAATTAGTAGAAGTGATGTAAAAATGTTAGCTGATTTATTATGTTTATAAAAATTATTGTATTAATTTTATTGGCGAATTAATTTTATTTTTAGTAGTATAGTTTTTGTCAATGATAGATCATCAATAAAAGTGTAATATAACATGATAAATGTATATTGTAGGTAAAAAATCACTATTTTGATTGAATGATGTGACTTATATGTTCTAATGGTAGGGTAAACTATCGTAATGATTATTTATTTTCTACTACTATAGTATTAAATATAATATCATGAATCGTTTGATTATTTTGTGAAAATAAAGCAATTAAATACCAAACTACTGATACTATTAATGTTACAATAGTGATCAAGAATATAATGCTTGTTATAAACGAGTTATTAATATTCATGTTTACGATTTGTATGCTTATCATGAGTATAGTAGGGCATAGAAACTCTGATAATGATCTATCAAATGCTAAACAAGCATCAATTTTCTTATTGTCACAACGTATGGTATGTATGTTTAATATTTTTTGTCCAATAGATGCTTGTGCTGTAGATGATAAAAAATATGTGTAGTAGTAACAGCTAATCAGTAAGTTCACAATAAACGGTATGATTGTTAGTTCATGTGTTAGCAATACAACTGGGTAATTGAGTAATGATAGAATTATATGATCAATAGTACTTGCTAATACTCTTTTTAGTATATTTGCAACTTTAATGTTTTTTGTATTCATATATTTATTAATTTGCAGATAAAGTGACGAATGTCATCAAAATTTGAAAAAGAGAGAACATTATTTATAGTAGTAGTACTGCCATATTTTATAGGCAAACAACCTGCTTCAGTTGCGCTTTGTATGTCTGATATACTATCTCCTATAAAAAACACCTCTTTGCTTGGCTGAACATTTATATTTGTTAATGCTGCTAATACTGGTTCAGGAGATGGTTTTGTAGTTCCTGTATCTCCAGAGCCGATTATAGAGTCAAAATAGTGTGTTAAATTTTTATTTTGTACTTCAGCTCGTAGACTTTTACCGTTTTTATTGCTGACAATTGCCATAATTATATTGTTTGCTTTTAATGTATCTAACAATTCAATTGCTCCATCATTTAGCATAAAGTTATCTGATTTTTGTGACTTCTCTAAGCTATTTTCATACAAAGTTGTTGCTTCTTTCCATCTTTTTCCTAATAATGTTGTTAGGTATTTTGGTATTGTAGAATTTGGTATAGAATGTAAGTCTATGTTTTTGTATCCCATCTGATCTAGTACTTTGTTGAGAATTACGCAATCTGTGTTAATACTAGTATCAATTAGTGTATTGTACCAGTCAAATATTACTGCTGTTGGTTGCTTCATCATTTATTTGAATTTCTAAATTATCATTTTTGTGGAATATTTATTAAGATTCTATTAAAGTCAGAATTATTTGCAATGTTTAAATTAGTATTGCATTTTTAGAGTTGCTTCTGTGCATACTGTATTACTTTGAGTGAAATAAATCTAAATATCTGAGTTATAAGTTACTACAAGGTTTTATTAACACTGTATCATTTAGCATTTAATTTGACCTTATATTATTAAAATGCTTATGTGCGAGTAGTACGTTGTTTATAGTGAAATAAATTTAGGTATCTAATAGATATATTGTTAGTGTAATATTTATAAAAGTTGTAATTGTTTTCAGTGTTGAAAAACTTGCTTGCTGAAATTACTTAATATGCAGATAGTAAATTATTTACAATAAAATAAAAATCAAGCTTTTATACAATGTCACTCCATATTTCTCAAATAGTTGGTAAAAATATTCGGTGCTAAAACTGATTAAGATTTTTTTGTAATGTTTAGTGATAACAATTTTAAATGTTCTGTGTCTATTTCTGATGGAGCGCCCATAAGTAAATCTTCACCAGATTGATTAAGTGGGAAGCAGATAACTTCTCTAATGTTTGTTGCATCTGCTAATAGCATTACCATACGATCTATCCCTGGAGCAATCCCTCCATGTGGTGGTGCTCCAAATTTGAAAGCACGTGTAAGAGAGTTGAATTTTTTATCTACCATTTCTTGAGTATAACCTGCTATTGAAAATGCCTTATACATAATATCCAGTTTGTGGTTACGTATTGCTCCACTGGAAATTTCTATACCGTTACATACTATGTCATACTGGTATGCGAGTATACTTAATGGATCTTGGTTATTTAGAGCTTCTAAACCTCCTTGTGGCATTGAAAAAGGATTATGAAAGAATCCAATAGATTTTTCTTTTTTGTCGTACTTGAAATATGGAAAATCTACAACCCAACAAAATCTAAAGGTATCTGGCTCAATTAGATTGAGCTCTGTTCCCAATATTGTTCTTATTTCTCCTGCAAATTCTGCGGCTTTGTCTTCTGTTTCTGATACAAAAAATACACTATCTCCAGTCTGTAAATTACAGATAGACTTAATTTTATTTAACCTCTCTTCGTCTAAAAATTTAGCTATAGGTCCTTTAGCAGAAGAATCATCGTTGAAGGTAATATACCCTAATCCTTGTGCTCCTAACGTTTTTGCAAATTCAATTTTATTATCAAAAAAGCTGCGAGGATTATTTGCTGTTTTAGGTGCCGGTATTGCTCTTACTACCATTCCTTTTTTGATGTTTGAGTTAAAGATATTGAATTGTGAATCTCTGAAAATTTCTGTGACATCTTGAATTATTAATGGGTTTCTCAGATCTGGTTTGTCTGATCCATAATATAGCATTGCATTGTGGTATGATATTCTTGGAAATTCTTTGTGAATAGTTTTACTTGAAAATTTACTGAATATATTGAGTAGTACTGGTTCAATAACATTGAATACGTCTTCTTGTGTAACAAAAGACATTTCCATATCTAACTGATAGAATTCTCCAGGTGAGCGGTCTGCTCTTGCATCCTCATCTCTAAAGCAAGGTGCTATTTGAAAATATTTATCGAATCCACTTACCATTAATATCTGTTTAAATAACTGAGGAGCTTGAGGTAAAGCATAAAATTTTCCATGGTGTATACGACTTGGTACTAAATAATCTCTAGCTCCTTCTGGAGATGATGATGTCAAAATAGGAGTTTGTATTTCAATGAAACCCATATTTTCCATGCTTTTTCTTAGTTCTGCAATGACTTTAGATCTTAAGATTATATTATGTTTTACTTTGTCACGCCTTAGATCTAGGAACCTATACTTGAATCTTATATCTTCTGGATATTCTTGAGTTGATGCTATATTCATTGGTAGGAGGTTTGCTTCTGACTCAATTGTGACATGATTTACTACAACTTCAATTAATCCAGTACTGACTGTAGTATTGATAGTAGAACTATCCCTGGCTACTACTGTACCTTTTATTGTAATTACGCTTTCTAATTTTAGATAAGAGATTAGTTGAAAAATTTCATTATCAGCTTCGTTAAATACTAATTGTGTTATTCCATAGTGATCGCGTAAATCTACAAAAATAATTTTTCCGTGATCACGTTTTCTATATACCCATCCAGAAAGAATTACTTCTTGGTTAATATGTTCTTCCCTTAGTTCATTGCACAGGTGTGTTCTGTATATGTTCATAAAAATCTATATTTTCAACTTCACTTTATTTTATACTATAATATATACATTGAAAGTCTTTTTGAGAGATTGTTATTAAATAAAGTTGTTAAGAATAATGTTATGCTTAAAATATGTTTCTACTAAATCTATATAATTAGTAGTTAGGATTTGTATTTATAGTTCTAATTTGATAATTGTTACAAACAAAGTATTTTATTTGTATTAAGTGATAAGATTAATTTAGGTAATGTTTTTTTAGATAAATGCTAATTTTATTGAATTATTGTTGAAATCTTGAGATTACTAAAGTATTAAGATAATTTATATCTTAAAAAGGTATAAAATATTTTACTATTTACACACTGTAAAAAGTTGTATAGCATAAACTCTATCGCTTTATGCTTTTATTATTCCATATGCGTCTTCTAGTAAATTTTTTATTGGTGATTTTATTAATGATAAACCAAACTGGTTGTTCTGGAATAATGGCTGGTCTTGCTGTCACTACAGGTGCAATTATTACATTACAGGATAGGTCAATTGGTGACACTATAGATGATACGGCAATATTGATTAGAATTAATAAAGAGCTATTTAAAGTGGGATTATTTCCTCAGGTAACTGTTAAAGTAAGTGAAGGACGTGTATTATTGTTAGGACATGTAAAATCGTTGGATGATCAAATAACAGCTGAAAAAGTTTCATGGCAGCAAAAGGATGTTAGAGAAGTTGTTAATGAGATAACTGTAGATAAAGGATCAATTAATTTAAAAGAGACAGCTATTGATGCTGCAATTAGTGCTCAAGTTAAAGCACGAATACTTTCTCAAAGTAAAGTTAAATCTATGAATTATAGTGTTAACACAATAGATAGAATTGTTTATTTGATGGGTATAGCTCAAGATCAAGAAGAGCTGAATAAAGTGGTATCGATAGCACAGAAGGTGAAAAAAGTAAAACAAGTGGTTAGCTATGTGAGGTTGAAAGATAGCAAATTGCGTAATTAGTAATCTTTACTTGTTATCAATTTGAATCTGAGTTTGTAGTGTTACTCTTTGTAATAGGTGTGTACTCAATCAATTGTTTTATTAATGTAATAGTATATCATACGCATTATTTAATATATCTGCTGTAGTGATTTTGTTTTTTTATCTCTGATAAGTTGTTGTTGTTTGTAATATTGTATAGTATGAATACTTCTAAAAGTAGAATAATCTTTTTATATTTAGGTATCTTGTAAGTTTTATTGTATTAATTTGAATAAAATAAGGTTTTTTCTTTTATAAGAAGTTATTAGTATAGATTAAAAATGTAAGGAAATATATGGCACTTGTTGTTGCTTTTCAGATGGATAGGGATGTTGTTGTTGATAAGGATTTATCAGTTAAGTTTATACAGGAAGCCCAAGCTAGAGGACATACTGTCTTTTTTTATTCTCCTGATCAATTATCGATAAAGGGTAATGTTCCAGTTGCTAGGGCTTGCTTAGTAACTTTGGATGGAGGTAGACTAAAATTTGCTAATGTGCAAGAGTTATTACTTGAGCATGTTGATATAATTTTTATCCGTCAAAATCCACCATTTGACATGCGTTATATTACGTGTACATATATTTTAGAAAAACTCAAAAAACCTCTTTTGATAAATCATCCTAGAAGTCTTAGGGATTATTCAGAGAAATTATTACCGCTTTTATTTCCTGAATTTATACCAGATACTGTAATAACTGAAGATCGTCTTATATTGCAGGATTTTTATCAAGAGCATAGGGATATAGTATTAAAACCTTTATACAGTTATGCTGGAAATGATGTTACTAGGATGCATAGTAATGTTGATATTAATGTTGTAATAGAGTTAATGATCGAAAAATATGGCTGTCCTATAATTGCTCAAAAATTTATACCAAATATCAGCAATGATAAAAGAATTGTTCTTTTAGATGGTAAGCCTATAGGTGTGCTCAAACGTAAAATATCATTTGATGGAGAAATTAGGACTAATTTGAGTATTGGATCAATTCCAGAAGCTACTGCATTGTCAGATAGAGATTTAGCGATATGTTCAGCTATAGAACATGAATTGTTAGGAAAAGGCATTATATTTGTTGGAATAGATGTTTTGGATAGGTACTTAATAGAAGTAAATGTTACTTCTCCTTGTGGTATTTTACAGATAAATGAGTTATACGGAGTATCTTTGGAGAAAAAATGTTGGGATTGTTTTGAAGAAAAATTCTATAAGAAACTTAATGGATGTCAGTAATGTGACTAAGAAATTTGTTAGTTATATCAAGTAAATATTACTTATCCTTGTAAATTTATTAAAAAGATTATATATGGTACATTGGTGAAGAATATTGCTTTGATAGAAGTTCTATGCAAAGTGTAATAAGTGTAAATGATGTGAATATGTGAAATAGAGTTTTTATTTTATAGTAATTATATAAAGTAAATATTGCTTATCTTTTCGAAAAGGATGACGAATAATGCAGTGGTAAAAACATATTGGAATTGTTTTAAAAAAGTTCTATACACAATGTAAGAAATGTGCATGATGTTACTAAGTGAATATTGATAGTAATTTAAAATAGGTGTTACTTATTTATATATATTTTCTAAAAGAGTTGTGCCTAGTACATTGGTGAAAAAATATTGAAGTTACTTAAAAAAGTTCTCTACAAAATTTAGTAAAGTAAATATTGCTGCTAAGTAAAATGTATTTTTTATTTATAGTAGTACTATAAAGTAAATATTACTTGTTTATATACATTTTGCAGATGGGTTGTGCATAATATTTATAGAAAAATATCTGGATTGTTTTAAAAAGAGTTTTGTTGAGAGTGTAGTAGTAATACTAATGAATGATGTAAATTTTACAGTTATTCTATAACTTGTTGAGTGTATATTATCATACAATGTAGTTTTTTTAATCCCTTGTTATAATTGTAATTTTTATATAGAAATAGCTACTAATTTGTAGTTTAATTGATAATTTGCATAAATTCTTATTAATTGTAGTTTTATTTTTTATAACTTGAAATTCTAAATATAGTATTGTGAGTTGTTTTTGCTAAATTTTATGTTATGGATTTAGATAAATATTGATTTTTAGTGTAATTTTTTTCTTTTTTGTAAAAGTTTGATGTTGTACATAATTTAGATTTAGTCTAATGTGTAAACTGTGTTTGTTGATACTAAAATTTGTTTTAAAGGAGTTTATTGTTCCTTTATTCTAAAAGAATTATATGTTTGTTACTTGTGGGGTTTTGTATAAGTGTTTAAATTGCTGTGTTATTTTTAGTGATTAAGTTTTTTGTAAAATATAGTTTACATTATTGATTTTATACTTAAATAAGGTGTTGAATGATCTACTGTTAATTAGTTAGTGCTTAAAACGAAAATCTGTAAATTAGTTAGGTTAAGTGTTATGAGAGAAATTAGTGATCTTAAAGATATAGATGACTATCGGTCCTTGAGTAATGCTGGTAATATTGGTAGCGTTAATATTTTTAAATCAAGTATGCGTTTTTTTACACGCAAGAATTTGGTTTTCTTTTTAATGATTATTATTAGTATTACCTTTATATATTTTTTTAAAGGTGAAATAGCAAATAAATTTCGAAATTGTGCTCTAATTATATCACATTATATATCAGATAAGTTAATAAATTGTGGATTTGCTGTTGATGATATAGTTATTAATGGCAACAAATTTGTACCTTCAGACTATATTCGTGGATTTGTTAGCGTTAATAAATCTATTTTATTTCTACCTTTAAGTGAGTTACAGAAGGAAATAAAAGATAGTAGTAAGTGGATTAAAAGTGTTTCAGTAAAAAGGTTATTGCCTAACGTTTTGCAAATAAGAGTACTAGAATATTTACCATTTGCAAATTGGTATCATGATGATGGCAGTTCAATTATTGATGATACAGGACATGTTATTGTTAGCGATTATGATGAACAGGATGATTTAGTTTCAATATATGGTAATGAAGCATTGCAAGGGTTACATTTTATAAAAAAGCTAGTCAATGAAAATAGTGTTCTCAGCAATATGATTTCTTCTATGTTTTATTTTGATGATGGTAGTTGGGATATTGTGTTGTCTAGTGGGTTAAATATCAAATTACCTAAAGAAAATCCTTATAATGCTTGGAATAACTTACTAAGTATATGTGAAGCTTCTAGTGAATTTTTAATTTGGAAAACTGTTGATATGCGTGTCCCTACACAAATTAACATAGAAGAGTAATTTTATTAATAATTGGTTATAATTGATTTATAAGATTGGTGGTAAGTTAAGATGTTACTTTGTTTATTTATTCATTTGGATATATAGGACTCATATATTTGATAAGTTAACTATTATTATAATAAATTTTTATTATATATTTAAAATTTATAGAGTAAAAATGATGAATTTTATATATTGGTTGTTGATCATTAACAAGAGTGGTAGTATTATTAGGTGTACTTGTTATGTAGTACACTGTGTTTTGCGGTGTTTCATTAGTATTGTAGGTAATTATGGCGCAGGATTTTGAAATGTCCAAGGAAAGATTGTATATTTCTGAAGTATTGGTTGTTGATGATGAAGGTGATATCAGAAATTTAATAAAAGATATATTAAGCGATGATAATCATGGCACTAAGTTAGCAGTTGATGGATTGTCTGCTATTAAGATGGCTTATGAAAAAGAGCCAGATGTTGTATTACTAGATATATGGTTGAAAGGATCAGATATTGATGGGTTAAGTGTTTTGGAAAAGCTTAAGGAAAGATATCCACATTTGCCTGTTATTGTAATTAGTGGACATGGTAATATTGCTACTGCTGTGAAGTCTTTACATATAGGTGCTTATGATTATATAGAGAAGCCTTTTACAGAAAGTAGATTGAAATTAGTAGTGAAAAGAGCAATAGAGTCTGGTAGGTTACGTAGAGAAAATGATGAGTTAAAATCAGCATTTGAAGATTATGAAATAGTTGGTAGCTCTTCTGTGATAAAAAATTTGCGAAGTATGGTTAATAAAGCTGCTGCAACGTCTAGTCGTATTTTGATTACTGGATCACCTGGTGTGGGGAAAGAGGTAGTTGCTAGGTTAATACATAAAAAATCAAAAGGATATGATACACCATTTATATCAATGTATTCATCTATGTTACCTGCAAACAATTACTTGGTGAATATATTTGGTAGTGAGGAGAGTAGTAATATTTTATCTCATAGAGTACCTCCTCATATTGGTATCATAGAGCAGGCAAATCGTGGAACACTGTTTATAGATGAAGTAACAGATTTACGTTATGATACACAGTTAAGATTACTTAGATTGTTGCAAGAAGGTAAAATATATAGAGAAAATAGCAAAGTTCCTGTGAGTGTGGATGTTAGGATTATTGTTTCATCGTCAAAAGATATAGAAAATGAAGTAAGAGCAGGAAAATTTTGTGAGGATTTATATTATAGATTAAATGTTTTGCCAATTAGGGTTCCATCTTTGGTTGAGTATTGTACTGATATTCCAGAATTGTGTAGATATTTTATGAATAGCATATGTAAAAAGATGGGTTTATGTACTCATATATTGAGTGATGAAGCTTTAATAGCAATGCAATCTTATGAATGGCCGGGTAATTTACGTCAATTACGTAATGTTATAGAGTGGATATTAATTATGAAGTCTCCTAAGGAGGTTATTACTGCAAAGGATCTTCCAGTAGATATAGTATCTAATTCACCTATAAATGATGTTCTGAGTGCTAAAGTAATATCTGTTCCTCTACGTCAGGCACGTGAAGAATTTGAAAGACAATATTTAAAAACTCAATTGTCACGTTTTGGTGGTAATGTATCAAAAACTGCTGAATTTGTTGGTATGGAACGTTCTGCACTTCATCGAAAATTAAAAGTTTTAGGATTGTGTAATATATCTGAGTAACGATGATTGTATATTAGTTTTTTTATATTATTGTTGCTTATTATATATATTTATAGTAGGGAATGTTAGATTTATAGTTATGTTTTTTAGTCTAGAGTAAGTATAATATTCATATATTCAACTCATAGTAATGTATTTATAGTGGGTTTAATATTATTTATTAAGGCTATTTTTTTAGATATCTAATAATTATTTAGAACTTTTGTTTTTGATTTGTGGTGTATTACAAAATTTATACAGCTTATTAATAATATCTTTAATAATTATTTTATCTTGTGTTATGTATTGGTATGCAGATTCTGTATAATATATTACATGTAAGTTAGTATACAAGTCCAATATTTGTGTAAAATTTGTTACAATTATATAGTACTTCCAGATGTAATTTTTCTAAAAACATATTTCTAAGGAAGTTATATACTGAAATTAAGTTTATTGTAATGTATTGATATTATACACTTAACGTACAGATGCTAGTTTGTACTCAATTAGTGAAGTCTCATTCTTCATTGTATTTTTGATAATTTGTGCTGCCTAATCCCATTATGATATGTTTTTGATACGCTAGTTTGACATTAACAACCTAAGATCTGTAGTGGGTTGGTAATTACTAAGTAATATTAATCATTATTGTAAATAAGTTGTGCTTTAGGTTATACCTATACGTAAATTCTAATTTCAGAAAATTGTTATAATTGTATAGTACTTCCAGTTATGATTTTACTAGCAGCATATTATCAAGATATATATTAAGATTAATCTATTTGTAATTTATGGATGTTGTCTACTTAACATATAGATGCTAAAGTTTGTACTAAATTTATCAATCAGTATTATTTTTTTATATTATATTTGAAGGGAATTTGTGTGTTGTTGATTCTGTTGTAATGTGTTTTTATATTGTAATTTAGTATGAAAATACTAATAAAGCCTAGCTAGGTTTATAGTAATACCTATGTATTTTTATTTAGATGAATCTTGCTATGGTATGTGTATGTTTGTTGTATAATGTGTAAGTAAGTATAAATTCTAATACTTGTGTAAGATTTGTTACAATTACATTAGTACTTACGGTTATAATTTTTCTGGAAAATATTCCTAAAGAAGTCATGTACTGAAAAATTAAGTGTATTGTAACGTATTGATATTATCCACTTTAGCATACAGATACTAGTTTGTGCTCAATTAGTGAGGTCTTATTTCTTATCTTGTATTTTTTGATGATTTGTATAGCTGATACTATAGTAATGAGTTTTTTGTATTCTAGAATAATATGAAAAATCTGTACTGATTTGTTGTAATGTAAAGTAATATCTATGTTTGATTTAAATAAGCCTAGGTTATTTGTATTTAGATTTTGTTATAATATGGTGTATGATTTTGACGTTGGGTTTATAACAATTTCTATAATATCTCTGATATTGTTTTATCTAGTGATACATTTTTATAAAGTAAGTTGTATATAGACGTACAAATTGGTAGTTCTATATTGAGTTTTTCTGCTAAGGAAATTAGTGGTTTTACGGTACTAACACCTTCTATAATTTCTGATTTTTTATTCAGCATTTTGTTTATGTCTTCTCCTTGACCTATCGCTACTCCAAAAGACATGTTACGTGAATGTGTAGTAGTGCAAGTTAATATTAGATCTCCAAGGCATGATGGACCAATTAAGGTTGAAAGATTAATAGTCTCATTTTTTGCGGTATATAAGGTTTTTATTTCTTCCATTCCTTTAGCAATTACACTTGCTACAGCATTATTTCCCAAATTTTTTCCTGTTATTATTCCGCAAGCAATTGCA
Source organism: Ehrlichia canis str. Jake (assembly GCF_000012565.1). Taxonomy (GTDB): domain Bacteria; phylum Pseudomonadota; class Alphaproteobacteria; order Rickettsiales; family Anaplasmataceae; genus Ehrlichia; species Ehrlichia canis. The sequence continues at coordinate 938,924 of NC_007354.1, read as the reverse complement.
ATTATATTCTTTAATGCAGCTCCAATCTGTACTCCTAGTGTGTCTTTGCTATAGACGATTTTGAAAGTTTTATTACTCATTTTATTAATTAGTGATGTACCTAAAACTTCATTTTCTCCTGCAAGTACTATAGTACAAGGCAGATTTGCTGCAATTTCTTTTGCGAAGCTTGGTCCTGATAATATATATGTTGGATTGTTTGGTAGAATTTCTTTTACTATTTCACTTGGAAATTTGAGTGATATGTTTTCAATGCCCTTGCTACAAATTAGTAGAGGTGTTTGTTCGAAAATATGTTGTTGTACGTAAAGACATAGTGTGCGTAGTTGTTGTGTAGGTACTGCAAGGATAATACAAGTATTATGATCTGATAATACTTCATCTATACTGCTGCTTGGAATGATATTATCTGGTAATTCATATGTTGGTAAGTATTTAAGATTTTTTCTATTAATTGTTATAGATTGCATATCTGTGTGATTGCGTCCCCATAGATTAATTGAAGTGCTGATTGAAGATAATGCAATTGCGATTGCTGTCCCAAATGATCCTGCACCCAAAATAGTTATTTTCATTTTTATTTACTTATAAAGCACTTAGATGGATGGGATTATATATTATATATTATATAGTGTTAAGAACTGAATTAATATGGTGTATGGTTAATAATAAACTTTAACGTGTTAGTGTAAATTTTTATAAAAATGATGTTCATATGAATGTTTTGTGTTTCTTATAAGTTATATGATACTATGCGTTAAAATTTTTATGTTTTTAACATATGAAGGATGAAAAACTTTGTATTATTGTAAATGAATGGGTGTCTTGGCTAGAAAAGGAAAGAAGGTATTCAGTCAATACAGTTGATGCTTATGTAAGAGATGTTAATAAATTTCTTGGGTTTTTATATACGTATGTTTTACGTCCTGTTACTTTGGAGGATGTTGTAAATATTAAAGTTGCAGATTTAAGGAAGTGGTTTACATTTAGGTATCAGGCTAATGTAGAGGCTATAACAAATGCAAGATCTTTATCAGCATTGAAAAATTTTTTTAGGTATTTGTCACGTACTTATGATGTAGATAACCAATCAATATTTTGTTTATCTAGGCCAAAACTTAAAAGTGCTTTACCTAAAACATTGGGTCAGTTTCACATTGAAAATATAGTGAATTATTATAGCTTACACGATAATTGGGTATTTAAACGTGATTTTGCAATAATTATGCTGCTTTATGGATGTGGATTAAGAATTAGTGAAGCAGTAGGTTTAAAATTTCAAGATGTTAGAACAGGGGAAATTTTAATTACTGGTAAGGGCAATAAAGAAAGAATATTACCTATTTTACCTGTAGTACGTAACAGTTTAGATGAATATATAAAGTTTTGCCCATATCATACAAAATTGAATTCAGTTGGTAATGAATACATTTTTGTAGGTGTTAATGGTAAAAAACTTGGAAGAACTTATTTTGCAAATAGGATACAGAAAATTTGTGAAAAAATAGGCTTGCCTGATACTACTACTCCACATGTGTTTCGTCATAGTTTTGCTACACATTTGTTGTTAAGTGGTGCAGATATTAGATCTATACAAGAATTGTTAGGTCATGCTAATTTATCAACTACACAAATTTATACTCATTTAGATCATAAAAGTATCATTGATCATTACAAAAATTTTCATCCTCAAGTTATAAAAAAGCATTCTTAATTATGATAGATCTAATAAGTGATAGATGATCATGGTAAAGTGTGCACTGGTCTAGCAATGTCTTTGAAGTAGTATTACAGTTTTTACATTCAAGTTATAAGAAATGCAATAAGTTATAATAAGTTTGAAAAATGATAATGTATAAATAGTAGTAGGCTGCTTGATATAGTAAGTCTTACATGCTTTAATACTGAAAATATCACTTAATGACTGTATTTTTAAGTCGTAAAAAATACTAGTTATAACAAGTGTGAAGAATGGTAATAATAAAATGTTGTAAAAAGTACTGTTTGTAAAGTAATCATTATGAAAAGTTGTAGTGTATATAGATAGTTTAAGAATTTGATATAGCGGATCTTACAATTTAATGCTGAAAATATCACTTAAAATTGTAGTGACTGTATTTTGAAGTTATAAAAAAATACTGGTTTATGACAAATGTGAAGAATAGTAATAATGAGATGTTGTGGAAAGTACTGTTGGTAATCATCATCATGGACAGTTGTAATAAGTAAGATTAAAAATTTGGTATAGTACCTTATGATAATCTGAGTATAAAAATATTGCTGAATATTATTGTGGCTGCACCTTTAGTTATGAAAGGATGACTGGTTATACAAGTATGAAAATTAGTGTACGAAGATGATTATATAAAGTTTAGTATTATAGTTAAAGCTTTATATAGTTTGTAATAAGTTGCTAATAAAAGTTTTGTGTTGAAGTTTTTATACTTAAGTTATAAAGCACAGTTGATTATAATGAGTGTAGAATGTGATAATATAAATAGCATGTGAATTTGCTAGTTTATTAGTGATTTAATCATAAGAATATTACTGAACATTATATGACTACATTTTTTACTGGTTGTAGAAAATGTGAAAAGCAGTAGTAAATATTTGTAAGACGTAATTTTAGTTAAAATTTTCTATAGTTTGTAATTTTACAATGAAAATAGTGTTATTGAAGTTTTTATGTACTAGTTTGAAAATTATTGTTAGTTATAATCAGTCGAAAGTTAGTAATATACAGAATAATCTTAGTGTTTACTGTATAGATTATTAGATTTAATTGTAAAATATTGCTGAATATTACTGTGGCTGTACCTTTAAGTTATGAAAGGATTACTGGTTATACAAATATGAAAATTAGTGTACGAAGATGATTATATAAAGTTTAGTATTATAGTTAAAGCTTTATATAGTTTGTAATAAGTTGCTAATAAAAGTTTTGTGTTGAAGTTTTTATACTTAAATTATGAAAGAATACTGTGTATTATAATGAGCATGTGAGGTTATGATATAAAAATAATCTGAGGATTTGCTAGTTTTATGTAGATATTATGATGATTTAGTTGTGAAAGCTGAACATTATAGTGTGTTACATGTTTAGTGTATAAAAAAGCATAATTATTTGTAATCAACATGAGGCATGTTAATAAGTGAGATGATTCTATAAAGTATGGTTCACTATAAACTTTTTAATAGTAATGAGTTGATGAATTAGTATGACATAACAATTCTTTTATAGATCTAATATTTGCACTAGCAACAAGTGTGTAGCAAAACTATGACGAGACACATGTGGAGGAGTGGTAGTATAAGGCAATTTTTACAAATTTAATGTAGTAATTTATTAGAAATTTTTTAAAATAAAAAAAGCTGAGGATCATGTTATTATTGTCTATTTAGTAATATGGTTATTGGCTGTATTTATTTAAATATTACTTGATCTTCAGTTGTCCTTTCTGTAATCTCCCCGATTTTGTATACGGATTCATCTATGCCTTTGAGTAATGATAATACTTGACATTCATTTTCTTGTGGTATAACTAATATCATGCCGATACCGCAGTTAAAAGTTTTGAGTAATTCCATTTGATGTATTTGCATTTCAGTATTTAACCAGTGGAATATTTGTGGCATTTTCCAAGAGTTTAAATCAATTGTTGCTGATAAGTGATTTGGAATTATACGTGGTATATTGTATATGAATCCTCCGCCAGTGATATGTGCCAATCCGTTCACTAGTGAGATTGTTGGTAATAGAGAATTTACATAGATACGTGTTGGTGTAAGTAGATAATTTGCCCATGTTTGATTAGACCAAGGGCATATGTCATGGTAATTAATTTTGTTGTCGCTGATGATTTTTCTTATTAGTGAAAATCCATTTGAATGTAATCCACTTGCAATTAAGCCAAGTATTATGTCTCCGGCTTTAATATTGTTACTTTTTGGTAAGATATTTTCTGCTTCGATTATACCTACTGCAAAACCAGCTATGTCATATTTATTATCGCTATACATTCCAGGCATTTCAGCAGTCTCTCCGCCTATTAGTGCTACATTTGCTTTTTTACATCCTACTGCTATGCTATTAATAACTTCTAATGCAATGTTATGATCTATTTGTCCTGTTGCGAAATAATCTAGGAAAAATAGTGGTTCTGCTCCTTGTGCTAAAACATCGTTAACACACATTGCTACAAGATCTATGCCTATAGTTTTATGATTATTTACTTCTTGAGCTATACATAGTTTTGTACCAACTCCATCAGTTGAAGAGACTAGGACAGGCTTGTTGTATTCTTTTATTTTTGATATATCAAAAAGTGCTCCAAATGACCCTATGCTATCAAGTACCCCTGGCCTAAATGTTGATGATGCAATTGGTTTGATTTTTTCTACTAGGCTATTACCAGATTCAATATCAACTCCGGAACTTGAATATGTTGTCATATGTACCTTAACTTTATGTAAAACTTATTTTTGCAATTGATTAGGATAGCATTAAATGTTTGAACTTCATATAAAAAATTGTTTATTTAGTTAGTAAGATTATTTTTTTTGATATGTTAAAATGGCGTAAAGTAAATATAGGAGGTTTATGCAAAATAGTGATATTTTATCAAATGTAGAATTGGTGTCTGCAAGACTGTTACATGATTTAGCTGGTTCTGTAGGTGCAATAGTAAATTACATAGAATGTTTAAGTGATGATGAAGGTTTGTGTGAAGATATGATGTCTTTGCTTTCTGATGCAGCTAATGATGTTATGAATAAATTTAAATTATTGAAACAAGCTTATAGTATTTCTGATGATAATGGTGACTTTGGTGTTACCAAGCATAATATAAAAAATTATCTCAAAAGAAAGAAAATTTTGCTTGAATGGGATGTAGATGTACAACTTTTTGATGTTGAATTAGTTGAAAAAGTAAATAAGTTACTTACTAATATGGTTATGATATTGATGTATTTTATGATTAATGGAAGTAAAGTAAAAGTTACATTGTCTAAGTCAAGTGATGGTGGTTTGTTATTGGAAATAGTAGCTTGTGCACAGAAAATAGAAGTACATGACAGTATTAAAAGTATTCTTGACAGAGATATATCCAATAGAGAATTAAATACAAAGAACATCCAGGTAAATTTTCTTATGATGCTTTTGGACAATTATCATGCAAAAATGACATATGAAGTACAGGAAACAATATTTAAATTTTTTGTATGCATTTAATTTAAAAAGTTGATAATTTTAGTTAAAATATATCTTTGGAATTGTTTAATTATACGCTTGTCAGCAAACTCAATTGTAAAGAAATAACTAAATATAATGTTATTAAGTAGAGATTTTGTTATTAAATGTTAGTGCTTTTGATTGTTCCTCCACCTGCTTCTTGTTGAGCAATGAATAACATATTGTTTAAGTTGGTTAAAATTTGTGTTGTATCAGTTTCATTGTACATTTGAGCATAACCAATAGATGCTTTTACATGTAAATTTTGAAGGTTATTGTTAATATTTTTATGTATTCTTGATATTGCTGTGTGTGCATATTCAGATTTACATCCTAATAAGAGGCAAATAATTTTATGATCTCCTATATAGCCAACTATGTCACTCTCTCTGACATTTTTATGTAGTAAATTTATGGTGTACTGTGTTAAGGTATCTATATTGGAGCTATTATGTGGTGGGTCTATTTGTATTATACCTATGACAGCATGTATGTTATATTTATGAAGAAAGTCTAGTACAATTTTTATTTCTTTATTAGTAGATGCTTCGTCCATTATATTGAAAAATGGATGCATGTTATGTTTTGTATTAGGTAGTACAGATTGTCTAAATATGTCAAGTTTTTGTGACATACTAGCATCTCGTACTAGGATTTCATAATTTATTATATCTTGATTATAAGCTGTAGTTCTAAAAACTTTTGGTTTTATTGGTATTACTTTATTATTCTTTCCGATAAGAGAACAATTGATTGTTTTGGATAAAATGTCAAATAAATCAGTTCCATCACTTGAATATTCTAAGTAATTGTTTATATTTTCTGTAACATTTTTATGTAGTATAGTTGATAATGGTTTGTTAGTTAGTTCTGCTGCTTTGTATTCTAAAAGTGTCTCTGCTGATTCATTTAGATTAGAAATCATCAAATTTTGTAGGGTGTTGTTTTGTTGTACTGATATTACAGAGTCATCAGCCCTTCTTGCAACTACAAATTGATTCATGTTTCTCTCATTTTACACATTAACACTGCATTTAAATATGTTTATTATGTGATTTGTATAAAAATTTTATTTTATGATTTTATTCATTAATGGTAGTTAATGAATTATTCATAAGGTAATTTAATTACATGTGAATTTCAAAATGTTTTACATGTAATGAACATTATTTTACTCTATTACAGTAAAAAATGTATTATTGATTTTGTTTAAAAGTATTACAGAGCGTGTTATGCTGATTGTGTGTTTTTTAATTTGTACTATGTTTGAATATACAATGTAGTAATACATTGACCTAAGCAATTAGAGTTGTAGCTAATTTGTTCGTATGTCACTATAGTGTGGTGTATAATAAACTCAATCTATTAATCATATCTAAAACTGTGTGATATTTATTATAGCTCAAGCATTGTGTTACAATATATAGGCTTTTAACTTTCTTCTTTGATTTGAGAGTTCCATAAACTTTCAAGTTGATAATATTCTCTGACTTCTGGTTTAAAAATATGCACTAATATATTACAGCAGTTTAATACTACCCAATTCCCATCTTTTAATCCTTCAATAGAGAATTTTTTATATGGTTTGATTTCTTTTTTAATTTTTTCAGCTAATGATTTGACGTGATAACTTGATTCACCTGAAGCAATGATTAAATATTCTGCTAAATTGCTTTTATCACTTATATTCATTGTAACAATGTTGCTAGCTTTGTGTTTATCAAGTATACATGTTATAAGGTTTTTGAGTTCTTCTGTAGAGTTAGTTTCAGATTTACTGGGACTCATTTTGCCTCGGTTTTAGTATAATAGGTTCTAATTGTATTACATATTGTATGTAATATAAACAGTTAAAAATAATTAAAATAAGTGTATTTATGTAAAATTTATATATATTATTAACGTTGCTTGTAATATAGTTGATCATTAATTTTCTTGGAAGTTTATCAATAAATATGTGTAATATGATTAAATGAATATGTGTATTGGTTGATTTTATGAATATTAAAAACTTAATATTATTTCTAATTGTTTTGTTGCATAGCAATATATCATTTTGTCAGAATGACTATATGATATTTAGAGATAGTGAAGTTGAATCTGTAATAAAAAAAATAGCATTTCCAATATTTACTGCAGCTAAAATTAATCCTGAGACTGTTAGAGTATTTATTGTTAATGATAAGATGGTAAATGCTTATGTTGATGGTAATAATAATGATGTATTTTTGAATTATGGGTTGTTTAAATTTTCGGAGGATCCGAGTGTACTGATTGGAGTGTTGGCTCATGAAGTTGGTCATATATCTCAGAAGCATGTATTATTCCGTAAAAATAAGATACACAATTCAATGATTTTATCTGGGATAGGATATGTTTTAGGTATTATTACTGCGATTACAGTAAATCCTGATATGGGACAGGCAATAGCTCTTGCCACTAATGATATTAGTAAAAGAATGTTTTTCCTTTATAGTCGTTTGCAGGAAGCATCTGCTGATCAATGTGCGTTGCGATATTTAGATGAAGCTGGATATAGTAATGATGGATTGGTTAAAATGTTTAAGTATTTCTATTCATTAGAAGCACAGTATAGAGGAAACATTGATCAATATTTATTATCTCATCCTCTTAGTTATGATAGATTATTGCAAATACAAAATTACCGTAATCACAATGAAGTTCATGGTTTTTCTGATGAAGATATGTATAAGTTTAAGCGTGTGGTAGAAAAAATTAATGCATTTTTTAATCCAGTAGAACGCTTAGTTAATGATAAAAGTGATATAAATCAATTATCTCCATATGCACAATCTATTATTTTTTATAAGCAATCTGATGTTTCAAAAGCTTTGGAAAAACTTGATAGTCTAATATCAAAATCCCCAGAAGATCCTTATCTTTATGAATTAAAAGCACAAATGTTATATAAAGTAGGCGACATTAAAAAATCTGTAGAGAATTATAAATTAGCTCTTAAATTTTCTTTTGATAATGTTTTAATAAAACTTGAAACGTCACAAGCGTTGTTGTTGTATGATCAGAAAGAAGCAGTGAATTATTTAGAACAGGTTACATATCAAGAGCCAGATAATATTTTTGCTTGGAAGCAATTAGCTATTGCTTATGGTAAAACTGGAAATTTGGGAATGTCATATTTTTCATTAGCAAGTAAGTCTTTTTTTGAAAATAATAAGAAAGATTTTGATAAATATTTTAGGTTGGCAAAAAAGTATTTGCCAAAAGATAGTGTTCAGTTAGAACGTATGTATGATTTAAAAACGAGTTTATTGAGTAATGTATAGATAGTTAAGTTGATAACAATAGTTATGTGTATTTTAATGAAAATGTTTTAATTTATTACTTAATGTTAAGGTGTGGTAACCTTTTATGAAAATACAAAATACTATATTTATTTTATTAACACTACAAGCCGCTTGTAGTCCTATTTATGATAATAAAGTTACATATAAAGATCCAGAAAGTGAATCTGGAAAAGCTTGTGTAGTGAAATGTGCTTATATAAGAAATGATTGCTATAGACAATGTCAAGTTAATGCAACTAACTGTCAGTTAACTGAGAAAATGATCAATGTTCAAGAGCGTGCTAAGCCATTTATTAGTATAGTAAATAATAATGAAAGTAAAGATAAAGGAAATGATACTGAGAAAAACTCATGTGAAAGTGAGAATTTAAAATGCAAGAAATCTTGTTCTAATAGTACTGCTTGTGAAACTAGATGTGACATGTCTATGGATATGTGTAATACTCAGCGAAATTTGAATAAGCCTGAAAATTTTGATAGATTTTTTTCAAATATGAGTAGAAAAAGTGCTAAAATAATAGAACCACAATCTATTAGTTTATGTAAGGTTGATGAATGTGATAGGTTATGTAGAAGTGATTACAATTTATGTTTTTCTAGTTGTGGGGGACAGATAATAACCTATAAGCAATGTGTAGCATTTTGTGGTAAAAAGTGAAGTTGTACCTGCTATTTTATTCATATGTAGGATAATATAGTGTGGTAATACTGTAGTGATATTTCTAATGCTTTATAAGTATTTAGTAAGTATTATGTATCAAGATAAATTTATGTAGTAGTAACTGAATTTGTTAAAATGTTTATATAATACAAAATAGATTCTATATTAGGTGGATTGTTTTATATAAATATGATTTATATAGACTTTATGATGCTGCTAATACTTCAATAAGTTAAATATCAAATGTTATAAATTTGTATTGTGTGTTTTTGTTATGAAGGTAAATTAGGTGAGTGTTGTTGAGTGTAACATTATACAGTAACTGAATTTATAGTTCTTCTAGTAATTTAGAGAATTTTTTGAATATTAAAACTATGTAATTTAAATGGGTTGGAATCTACAGCGAACATTTTTTGACTATGTGAAATATTTGGCTTAGTACTATTCAAACCTTATAGTATGATGACAATCTACTTTTAAATGAACTGTACGTACTACTATTCAAATAAATTTGCATTCTGCTTTATTAAATTGATATCTTTTAGTTTTAATAACATATCTTGTATTGAGGTTTTTGATGTTGGGTGAGGGAGTCTTGCATAAATATCGCATAGTGGTACTAGCACAAAATCTCTACAATGCATTTGCTTGTGAGGAATGGATAAATTATCTAAATCCAATACTGTATTCTCCCATAATATAATATCAATGTCTATAGGCCTAGGTGCCCAACGTTCATGACTAATTCTACCAAGCTTTTTTTCAATAGATTTAACTTGTTCTAACATAGAGTGTGGTGACAAATTTGTGTATCCTGATACTACCATATTCAAAAATGGAGTATCCCAATGGTCAGCTGCATTTTCTGGCAATAGAGCTGGTGTTTTATAAAGATAAGAATAATTCATATTGTATAGAGGTAACATACTAACTGCTGATTTAATGTATCCTAACATGTTACCGCAATTACTTCCTAGTGCTAATATAACAATATCATTACTCAATGGACCACACATCTTATATCATTCGCTTAAAACAATAAAGTATATAATTTTAAACTTAATTTCAAGTTTTTTGTGAATGTGCCAGTAATACAGAGTTACTATATATATTCTACATTGTTTCGAGTAAGTAGTGAATTTTACTTTATAAAGTTTAGTATAGGATAACATCTCTTTTTAAAATAGTTTGTTTAATATGTTATGTTACCTTGGGATATGTGAAATGTTGTTAGATATTGATCGTAAATTTTATGTCATTAGATCATATAATGCATCTTATATGATAAAGCTTAATGTGACAAAACATCTTTTTTTTAAGGATGATTTGTTTTGGTTTGTTATGTAAGTTGAAGACATTTTGAGAATTGTTTAATATTGATTATATGGTTTGAAGATATATATCTAAATATATAATGCATTTTACTTACAAATTTATATAAGATGTCTAATTTGTTACAACGGTTTTAAGTGAGTATACAATTATATTGTGAGTTTATATTGTTTAAATATAGTACTATACTAAATGTGTAATATATTTTGTTCTATAAATTTTATACAATGAGCTACTTCGAAAATGGTTTGTTTTTTTTGATATGCTATGTAATCTGGAGGTATATAGTACTATTTAGTATTGATCATGAGTTTTGTGATATATAGTTGCTGAGTATGTAATGCATTTTATTATAATTTAATGTGATAAAACATCTTTTGTTACAAATAATTTATCTGTTATCTAAATTGAAGGTATGTAGCACTTTTTATTATTAATCATAGATCTCTATGTTGTTAGAATGTGTAGCACTTATCAAACTTACAGGTGATGGAGAGATGTATCAGCTATAGTATCACTATTTTATATAATTTCAGCAGCAGTAAAAAAATGTAAAGTATATAAGTTAGTTGTAACAGTGTTACATAGAGAAAAGACATTTGTAATTGGTAAAAAACATTAAAAATGTGTAGCACTTATCAAACTTACAGGTGATGGAGAGATGTATCAGCTATAGTATCACTATTTTTATATAATTTCAGCAGCAGTAAAAAAGTGTAGATAAGTTAGTTGTAACAGTGTTACATAGAGAAAAGACATTTGTAATTGGTAAAAAACATTAAAAATGTGTAGCACTTATCAAATTTACAGGTGATGGAGAGATGTATCAGCTATAGTATCACTATTTTATATAATTTCAGCAGCAGTAAAAAAGTGTAAAGTAGATAAGTTAGTTGTAACAGTGTTACATAGAGAAAAGACACTTGGAATTGATAAAAAACATTAGTAAAGTGTGCGTATAAAGCTTATAGATGGTGAAGGCTGTGATATCACTATAAAAGGGATGCATATTTTGGTATAGAAGGAGCATCAGGCGTTATACTTATAGCTGCAGCGTTGTTATATGTAAAAACTGGTTATAATGTATTTTGTTTTATAAAGTTTATGCAACAATGTACTACTTTTGAAAAAAGTTTATTTTTTTAATGTAGTATGTAAGTTTAGGCAAATACTATGTTTAATTGATAATAAATTGTATATTTTTTGTTTATATGATTTGATATATATTCCATATCATTACTGATATATAGTGCATTTTGTTTTAGAAAAGTTAATGTCTAAAGTATCTCTCATTTTAGAACAGCTGTAGATATTTGTGCCTCAACCAAAGGCTGTAATTTATAAATTTAAACTTAAGATTGGTGTGGGATTATAGTTCATGTTTTTTTGATTCTTATGTGTATAGGTTTTATACTGAAATGTTTTTATAAGTGATGGTAAAGTAGGTTTTGCTTTATAACGCATTTATTTTAGCAATAATAATGGCATACAGTAATAAGATTAAATACAATATCTGTGTTATATGTTTTTTTACGGTGCTGTAGCTTCTGTTTTGTACTTGCTTAATACAGTTGATGTGTAGAGTTGAATTTCAACTTACAATTATAATACTGTTGCTTTACTTTTGTATATAGATTTTAAAGTCTTCTAATTGTTCAATCCCAATTATGTTGCATATGATTGTATCTTCATGTTGCTAAATTTTTTATAACTATATTCAAGCATGTTTAAATCAATGGAGCACATATTATCTATAATAAGAGTATTTATAGATGTGACTTTACCTATGTTTGCATGTGGAATGTTTTTGAATATTGTTTCAAACTCTTGTTTTTTGTTTTCGTTTACTGTTACTAAGATCCTACTTTGTGATTCTGAGAACAAGATAACTTTTTCTTGTAAATGATTGTTCTCAATGTTACATATTGGTATTGATGATAAACTAATTTCAGCTCCAAGTTGTCCTCCAATGAGTGATTTAACTAAGCTAATTATTATACCTCCTAGATTAATAGCAATGGCTGATGCTATAAGGTTTGCACTAATTGCTTTGTTATAAGATGTATATAATTTTTTAGCATGTTCAGCGTGTACTTGTGGTACATTATTATTTTCTATACCAGTGTATTTTTGATATTCTGAACCTCCAAGCTCATTGTAGGTAATACCTAAAATATATATTAAATCTCCAGGGCTTTTTACATCAAGTGTCACAGCGTTTTCTACATTTTCTATAATTCCAATTGTAGAAATTAAAAGTGAAGGTGGTGCAGAAATAGTAATTTCTTCTCCTTTTTTATTGTATCCTTTAAAATCATTGAACATACTATCTTTACCAGAGATAAAAGGTGTTTTAAATGCTACAGCATAGTCATAACATGCTTTTGCTGCATTTTTTAATTGCCATAATCTTTGTGGATTTGTTGAATCACACCAACAGAAATTATCTAATAATGCTAAATGATTGAAATTTCCTCCTACTGCAACGTAGTTACGTATAGCAGTATCTATTGCACACGCTGCCATATGATATGTGCTTATTTCTCCATAGCTTGATCCTAACCCCTGTGATTTTACTATTCCTCTGTTTGATGATAATATTGGTCTAATAACTGTTGCATCTCCATTTACCCTGCCTTTGCCTTGAAGAGGTTTTATTACTGATGTTCCTTGTACTTCATGATCATATTGTAAAGATATAAATTCTTTACTGCATATGTTCATTCTCTGTATGATCTCATTTAATTCAACTGCTAATGGTTTATTAAACTTTTTATTAGGTATTGATTCTATAGTTTGTGTATATGAATTAGTTTGTAAATGGATTTTTGGAACACCATTATGCAAGAAATCTACATCCATATCCATGATCACAGAGCCTTTATATAATACTACAGCTTTATTAGTGTTGTTGAATTCTCCTATTATACTGATTTCTACGTCATGCTTTTTCATTACTTTTTCAAACATTGTAAATTTATTAGGAGGGACGGCAAACGTCATTCTTTCTTGAGATTCTGAGACCCAAATTTCCCAAGGTAACATATTATCATGTTTGAGTAATACTTTATCTAGCTCTACTCTAAAACCATTGTTACCCATTTCTCCTACAGAAGAAGATAATCCACCTGCACCATTATCAGTTATTGCGTTGTATAGATCTAAATCTCTTGCTTCTTTAATTATTGCATCAGATAATTTTTTTTGAGTTATAGGGTCTCCTATCTGTACTACTGTACTGCTACTATTATGTTCAGTTAATGCGTTTGATGAAAAAGTAGCACCATGTATTCCATCTCTTCCTGTTCTACCTCCTGCGATAACTATGAAATCTCCATTATTTGGCTTTTTTAGATGTGATAGTGCATTGTTAATTGTGCGTGGCATAATACCTGTACATCCTACAAAGACAAGTGGTTTGCTACGGAATCTATCATCAAAATATGCGGATCCTAAACTTGTTGGTATTCCAGAACAATTTCCTCCAGAATTTACACCTTTTATTACTCCATCCATTATTACATCGGATGGTAGTACTTTTACTGTGCATGATTTATCTCTGTATAATTCTTCCTCTGATTCAGAAAAGCAAAAATAATAAGCATTTAATATAGGTTTTGCTCCTTTACCAAATCCAATAATATCTCTATTTACTCCTAATATTCCGGTAATTGCTCCTCCGAATGGATCAAGTGCTGAAGGACTGTTATGTGTTTCTACTTTGTCTGCTATGATAAAGTTATCATCAAATATTATTGCTCCAGCATTATCAGAGAATGTAGAGACGCATATTTCTGAGTTTATTTCTTGTGTTGCGCGTTTTATGTAGTGTTTATATAGTCCATCTGTGATTTCATCTATAGGAGATGAGAAAATGTTATGCTTACAGTGTTCTGACCAGGTTTGTGCTAGTGTTTCAAGTTCAATATCGTTAGGGTTTCGTTGAATTTTTTTAAAGTATGCCTGAATAGCTTTCATTGCTTCCAATGATAGGTTTAAAGGACCTCTGTTATTAATTCCATGTTTGCTAATTTGTATTAGTTTGTGGTCTTGAATATTTAGATCTACGGAAGTTACATATGTATTTTGTGCTTTCTGTTGTGGAAAAAGATGTTCGTGTTTTATGTATGGAATTAAAAATATGCTGTTAGAAGGGTTTGAATAGATTTTATTTAGGTCTAATATTTGTTTATTTCCAAAGAATTGTACTTGGAATAGTTCTCCTTTTGCAATAGATAGTTTGCAGTATTCTATTAATGAATTAAATAATTTAGATACTTCATCTTCTTGTGGTATTGGTTCTTGCCCAAATATTACTTGAGAAGTAAATACACTAACTTCTGAGTTATTTCCTAATGCTTCATTTATTATGCACTTAGTAGTATTGCCAACATTATCTGTGACTCTAGGTAAAAAGCCTTTCTCTAGTGACCAAGTAGCTTTGAAAGTATTGAGTAGATTGTAATTAGTATTGTGAGTTATTTCTTTGTAATTCAATTCTCTGATGTCATATATAAATGCAAAGAATTTTTGTGTTATTGGATTGGTCAACAGTGAGCCTATTTTATTAATAGTTTCTGTATTTAGATGATGTTTAATGTCTATCGTATAAACTGTAGCATTAGTTCTCATATAGTGTTCTGGGAGTACTTTATCTATTACTCCGATTCTTATAATCATGAATAGTTTTTAGTTAAGTGATATCTTTACACTGTATAATAATTAATAATAATTTCAAATACATTATTAGTATTTTCTATTGGTAATTGGTGTATGTTACTGTTAGATAAGTGATACATATTATAGTTTATTTTGATACAATGTTGTTGTGTCTTTTTATTTAACGTGTTAAATGATGTTTTAAAGAATCTGAAATTGTCAATACTTCTAGTTTATAAAAAACTTGAGGTTGGCTGTATTGTATTAATTATATATTAAGTAAGTTATGCATTTTTATGATAAATTCATGATAGTTATGTTATACATATCTCTTTAAATAACATATTTTTGTAGGATAGTATAATATAAAAATAAAAGATTCTTTTGTAATTAATATTAAATTTGTAAAATTATAAGCCTTGTTAAGAAGTGTCGGGTTAATTGTGATTTAACATAATTTTGTTAATGCATAAATAACAGAGTCTTTATTATAACAATTATAATTTAATATAAGTTTTTTTCTTTGATATGAGCATTTAGCTATAAATATGAGTTTATGCTTAGCTAAATTGTACTGTTTACTTTAATATTATGTAGTTTTTAAAAGTAAACATAATAGTGAGATAGGTTGGTGTTTTTTAATCTTGTGTTTATATTTTTTTATAGGACAAAGTTTATTTATTCCGAGTAACTTGTACTGTAGTACTTATGTTGTTTGTTTAATATACGTCGTGTTTGTATTATCAGTGTATTTTTAGCATATAAATTGTCTTATAAAGTGGATATGGTGTTTATAATATTTTATTTTATACTGATAGGTTCATTCTAGTTGATTTGGTAATTGTTTATAGTATTTAGTATATATTATTTGTTTTATCTAGATTATTGATAAGTAGAACTTTGGTTTTTATGCTTACCATTTTATACTTCATGATCAGCTTAAATTTGTATAATAGACTAGAGTGTTTAATGGCTGCTGTATTTTAACATACAATTTGTTTTGTAAAGTGGTATTATAGATGCTTTATATTTTGTGAAAGTACAATATCAATGTGCCAGGTAAAAATAAGCCGGATTCTGTTTATGTAGTTATTCATCTGGGATAGGTATCACTACCTAACTCGCGCGACTCACCTTGGTAATTGTAAGGGAAAATACATTACCTCATTTTAGTCTTGCTCCTGGTGGTGGTTGCCTAGCTACTATATGTTGCCATAAGTACGGTGTGCTCTTACCACGCCTTTTCACCCTTACCTTGTTAACAAGGCGGTTATTTTCTGTAGCCCTTTACCTGAAGTTACCCCCGACAGGGATTACCTGTCACCATTTTCCCTTGGAGTCCGGACTTTCCTCTGTATGTTAGTACAGCAACTACTCTTTTACCTGACAAGTTATTATAATGTCTAATTGTATTAAGTAAACCTGTAATTTTATGACTTGGAAAAAATCAAGTTTTTAGATTTGAATAGAAGTTGCTTTTTGTTATTGTAGAAAGTGCTGAAAGCTAATAACTTTTGTATGGTATAGGGAATTTATGTGCTATTTAAATATAATTCTATAGAGTGAAGTATTGTTGTTTAAAGAATGTGAGTTATCTTTTGAGTAATAACTTTGATTGTTTATTACTGCTATTATTTACGTTGTTATTAAGGTTTATTCATCATTTTCTTGTAGTGTGTATTTCTTGAATATAGTTGCAACTGTGAGAATAATGGTAGTTTTCTGTTCTTATTCTGAGCTTAAATAGTATGTTTGTAATTATTGTAATTTGTATTGTGAGTTATTCATAACTTTTGAAATTTAATGCTGTATTATATTGAGTTAATTTTGTAAGTTATAGAATATAAGTTTTTTATTACTGAGTATTGTCAATGTTTTTTATATACTTGATACACTCACAAAGTATGTAATGATATTTTGTTAGTTTTGTAAAAGTTATCAATTCTTTTTTTGTAATAGTATCATTGTTTTAGCATTGCGCATTAGTTAAGCACTAAAGTTTATGATGCTAAATAAATTGCATTATGCTAATAGTTAACTTTGTAATTTAAATATTTTTTTATGCTTGTACTAAGCTGATGGATTTTTGGTATTGTTATAATTAAAACTGAAGTTTGTTAATTACTTCTATTGAAAAATATAGAATAACTGTTGTGATAGATTGTGTAGTCATTGATTTTATACATTAGAAAAACAAGTTCCTTTGTTTTTGTATGAGTTTTGATAATAGGTTTCTATCATATTGTGAGCAACACTGTATGTTATCAATTGATTTACTGAAAAGATACAATGTATCTGTTTTAAATCAATAGTCATATCAAGTTGATTTATAAGTTAAAAAAGCTTTTATTTGTTCTACAAGCTTTGATAATAAATTTCTATCATATTACAATCAGCACTGTATGTATGTTGATTAATTTTCTAAAAAAGTATATGTTTTTGAATCAAAGTGACATCAAGTTAATTCATATAAGTTGAAGGAGCAGGTTCTTTAGTTTTTTATAACAAGTTTTGACAATAGATTTCTGGTATTACAATTGGAATTATGTGAATTACTTTCTTTTAAATTATGTAGTAGATACTGAAACTGTAATTACCTCTTGATTTTATGAATTAAAAAAAACAGGTTCTTTTGTTTTTGCTCCAAGTTTTGATAATAAATTCCTATCATCATTGCAATCAGCATTGGGTGTTGTTAATAGTTTTTCTCCATAGAATATTGAATTTGCTCCTGCAAATAAACATAGTGCTTGCATTTCTTCTGACATACTCATTCGACCTGCAGCAAGACGTATGTATGACTTTGGCATTAAAATACGTGCTACAGCTATTGTTTTTATGAAATCTATATTGTCTATTTTGGCATTATTTTCAAAAGGTGTACCTTTTATTGGGACTAGTCTATTAATTGGTACAGAAAGTGGGTGTTCCTTTAGATTAGCTAGTGTTAATAACATTTTTGCTCTATCTTCTACGCTTTCACCAAGTCCTAAAATACCACCAGAACATATATTAATTCCTGCTTCATGTATGTTATTCAAGCTTGTTAGTCTATCATCGTAGCTACGTGTAGTAGTTACATTGGGATAAAAATCACGTGATGTATCAATATTGTGATTATAAAAATCTAGACCAGCATTTTTTAGTTTTTTTGCTTGTTCTAAAGTTACCATACCTAGTGAAGCACAACTTTCTAGATTTTCACTTTTTATTAAGTCGATAATATCACAAATGTATTCAAGATCCCTGTCTCTTACTTGGCGCCATGCTGCTGCAAAGCAAAATCTATCTGCTCCATTCTTTTTTGCTGTTTGTATTGCTTTTTTTATGGATTCGATGTCAAGTAAAGATTCTTTTTTTAGGTCTGTTTTATAATGTGCACTTTGTGAGCAATACTTACAATTTTCTGGGCAACCACCAGTTTTAATATTGAGTAATGAGGAGATTTGTACTTCGTTATTGCTGAAAAACTGTCTATGCAACAAATGAGACTGTAGTATTAAATCATTAAATGCAGTATGGAATAGCTCTAATATTTCATCTAATTGCCAGTCATTTCTAGTAGGAGTGAATGTACTCATTTTTGTAACTGTTTTTCTATTTTTTCCTGTTTTGATGCTATATCCTTTACAGTATTATTTAAATCTGCAAACTCCTCTTGAGTCACAAAACCATTATTCCTTAAGTACTTAGATAGACACTTCTTAACTACTTTGTTAGTAACACCAAGTGTTCCTATCGCTACTCCAAAAAATGACACACTGATTTTTGAGATATCATGTAGAAAAAACCTCATAAACTACCTGTTTGCAAATAAGTGAAACTATGAATACTTTACTCTCATTAGGTGAGAGAATGCTATGCAATTTTAGTAAAACAGTCAACTAATTTTTTAAATATTCTAATTATGTATTGTACTAATTTTGGTAGTTTTTGTATTTTAATATATTTTCCCTCCTATTACTCCTATTATGTGTGTTACTTCATTGTTTTTTCCAAGAGGTAATAAGCATTGTCTTATTTTTATGTAATTTCCATCTGCACTTTCAGTTTCTGATTCATCCATAATTGGCTCTTGATTTTCTATAACTGATTCTAAATGGTCAAAGAGATTTTCTATTATTTGTGGAAAAAAGAGTGTCATGTTTTGTGCTTCAGCATAAACTTTAATGTCTGACTTATATAACTCTATTGCTTTTTCTCCAATATAGTTACAGTTGTACTTTTGATCTTCTGTGTCATTTTTTACTTCAATAATGAAGCAATGAGGCCAAATTTCTCTAATTTCTTCTTTTTCTATTTCTTCTATCTGTGGAAACATTCTGTTATCCCGTAATTGATTCCAATAGGAAAATAATATTTTTATTGCCCGTTTTTCTGATACATATTCTGACATCTATGACCTTGATCTTATAAACATAAGAAATTTACAGTAAATGTCTTTATTTTTTCTTACTTATTCTAATTTCTGTTTAATGTTAATATTTGTGTATTAGCTCTAGTCTAATATGTATTTTTTAAGTAATTTTTATTTTAAAATCAAATTGTATATTAGCCTCTTCTATAGGTTGGTTGATAGTTTAAAATTATTTAATTAAGTTTTTATACGAACTGAATTTTTATGCAGTGCTAGTTTAGTTGTGCAATTATTAAGATATTAGCTATACTTGTTTTTAATACACCATGTTATTATTATTGTATTTAAATTTTAGTGTACATAAGTATGAGTATGTGAAGCTCGATTTGTTATTTAATACTATAAACATTGTAATAGATAACTAGGTTTTTTTGCATTATTTACAGTTGATATACAATAGTGGGTTTACAGCTTTTCCGTGTTTACGCAAAGCAAAGCACAGATGTGATTTATTAGTTTGTGGGTTAGTACTTTTAATAGATGCTATAACCTGACCTTGTGTTACTTTATCACCTATTTTTACATTTATGGTATCTAGGTAAGAATATGTAGTGATGGTGTTTTTATTATGTTCTATTATGATCATGTTGCCATACCACTTTGATCCTTTACCTACATATAATATTTTTCCGCCAGATGATGCTTTAACATGTTGAAAACCATTGGATTTTATGTTTATTCCCTCTTTGCAATTCTTATCTTGATTGTTGATAGAAAATTTTGATGTTATGATCCCTTCTATAGGCATTATAAAATTACAGTTTTTATCAAAGATTTTTGTTTCTTTACTTACGTTGCTAGTGTCTTGTGTTGTGTTTGATTCTGTATTTTCTTGTACATTATACTTTACAAGATGGTATTCATTTATGTCATCTATTTCCTTTTTACCATGAAATTCTTCACCTCTTAGGAAGTATGGCGCCGGTTTTTGTGTACAACCAAAGCATAGTAAAGCGATTAATAGTGTTTTTCTTATTGTCACATGTACCTATAGTTATTGAATATTCTTTAGATTCCATCAATCCTATATATTATTCTGTTATATAAATTTGGCAATGCAAATTTGACTGGTAATTGGTTCTTAATAAGTAATAAACATGAAATTTTTTATGTTAGTAATAAGTGTTGTTATTAAAATTAATTTGTATGTGGAATACTGGTTGATTGTTGTAGCTTTCTTATCAATTTATTTGATTATGTGTTCATGTGAATTATAGTGTACAAGTAATATGGTAATTTGCTATAAATAATGTTTATAGTATTATGATGTCTTTTTATTTAAGCTATATGGATTTTAGGAATGCAAAATTTGTGTTTTAAGTTGTTATCAGTGACTGAAGCTGCAGCTTTAGCATCTTATAAATGTCTTGGTATGGGTGATGAAAAGGGTGCAGATCGTGTTGCTGTTGATGCTATGCGAAAGTCATTGAATTTGTTAGAAATTAGTGGGACTGTTGTTATAGGAGAAGGGGAAAGAGACAATGCTCCTATGCTATATATTGGGGAAAAAGTAGGTACTGGTGGAATTGATGTTGATATTGCTCTTGATCCACTTGAAGGTACTACAATGTGTGCTCATTATAAAAATGGAGCAATGTCTGTGCTTGCAGTAACAGAGAAAGGAGGTTTTTTAAATGCTCCTGATGTGTATATGGAAAAAATTGCTGTTGGCCCTAATATACCTAGGGGTGTAATATCTTTAAAATATGATGTAAAAACAAATTTATATAATTTAGCAGCAGTAAAGAAGTGTAAAGTGGATGAGTTGGTTGTAACAGTGTTATATAGAGAAAGACACTTGGAATTAATAAAAAACATTAGAGAATGTGGAGTACGTATAAAACTTATAGATGATGGAGATGTATCAGCTGTAGTATCACTCATGAAAGGGATGCATGATTTATATGTTGGTATAGGAGGAGCTCCAGAGGGTGTACTTGCAGCTGCAGCTTTGTTATCTATGGGTGGTTATATGGAAGGTAAATTAGTCCTTGATACAGAGTCTTTAAAAACGAGAGCAGAAAAATTTGGGATTAAAGATCCGGATAAAATTTATTCTATAGAAGAAATGGTAAAATCAGATGCAATTTTTTTAGCAACTGGTATTACTGATAGTAGTTTAGTTCAAGGTATTAAGTATTCACAAGGGTCTTTTATGATTGAGTCTGTAATCATTAAGCCAGCTAGTATTATGTATATTAATAATACTATTCCTGAAAGCGTTGGATAATTTAGCTACATTGCTAATTAGCTGATAGTATGGTATAGGTAGTAAGGTTTTTTATATGCAGCATTATTGTTGCTTTATAGAGTGAATACGGGATTGTTAAAGTTATATGAATGTTTTAGTGATGCTTATTGATAGATTTGTATTGGAGTTGTATGTGTGAAGTAAGTAATTTAAGCAATATTACTAAGATGTTAATGATCTTATAAAATAAGATTTTTTCTATATAAAAAAACATAGCTGATTTCATGTATGCTTCAGTAAAATATTTTTTAGAAATTCTTTGGTTATAAAATAGCTCACATTTATATTAATACAGTTTTTATTAAAGTAGAAGTTACCTGTGTTGGTATGTGTTTATAATTCTTAAAAATTATCTTTATGATATCTGATTATAAAACCTTATACTTCTTAATAGTTTACATTAGTATGCTTATATCTTTATGTTATAAGTGTTGTTAAAACTATGAAATCTTTTTATTTTTATGATAGCGTAAATAGATCAAGATACTAGTGATTGCTGCTGGTGTTACTCCAGGTATACGTCTTGCAGAACCAATGGAAGGTGGCTTTATATGTGCTAGCTTTTCTTGAATTTCTTTTGATAGCCCATGAATTTGTGAAAACTCTATATTACTTGGAATGTGAGTGTTTTCTTCTTCTATAAAATCTTGGATGTCTGCGTCTTGTCTAATAAAATAAGGTGCGTATTTCCCTTCAATTTCTACTTGAGAGACTACAGCTTTGCTAAATTTTTTTATTACATCACATATTTTTGATACAGTTTCTATATTGATATTTGGGTGGCTTAGAAGATCAAAAATGCTCCTTTTAACTCCATCTTGGGATACAGGTATATCATATGCAGCAAGTTGTGTAGGAGTTATAATAATATTCTTCAATATGTTTGTTAAAGATTCAATGTCATGTTGTTTATTTTTTAATGCACAGTACCTCTTGGATGACACTGCTGATACTTTGTATCCTAGTTCTGTTAAGCGTAGGTCTGCATTATCAGAACGCAACCTTAATCTGTATTCTGCTCTAGATGTGAAAAGTCTGTATGGTTCAGATGTGCCTAAAGTAACTAAATCATCTATCATGACACCAATATATGCATCACTTCTTTTTAATATGAAAGGTTCATAGTTTGAACTGAGAGATAATGCTGCATTAATACCAGCTATAATTCCTTGTCCAGCTGCTTCTTCATATCCAGTAGTACCGTTTATTTGCCCTGCAAAATATAGACCACTTATTTTCTTTGTTTCAAGAGTATGGTATAATTCTCTTGGATCGATGAAATTGTATTCAACACTGTAACCACTTCTTACTATGTTGACTTTTTCTAACCCTGGTATTGTTTTTAGCATTTCGTATTGTACATCAAGTGGTGAAGAGGTTGTGATGCCATTAGGGTATATGATATCAGAATTTAAACCTTCTGGTTCTAAAAATACTTGATGACTATTACGGTCTGAAAATCTTCTTACTTTTTCTTCTATTGAAGGGCAGTATCTTGGTGCTTTTATATCTTTTAATAGATTACTTGCAGCTGCTCTGTGTAAATTATTTTTTATTACTTCATGTGTTTTATTATTAGTTGCAGTTAAATAGCATGAAATTTGTGGTAGATCTATTGATTGTGATATATAAGAAAAAGGTGAAGGATGAATATCACCTTTTTGTTCTTGTAACACTGCAAAGTTAATACTATTTATGTCAAGTCTTGGTGGAGTGCCGGTTCGCAAACGACCTAATTTAAAATTATATTTCTCTAGTGTTTTTGCTAGTCCAATTGAAGGTTGTTCTCCTATTCTACCTGCTGGAGTAGTATAACTTCCTATGTGAATCGTTCCTTGTAAAAATGTACCAGTGGTTAATATTAATTTGCTTGTGTATATAGTGTGCTGTTCAGATGTAATTACAGCTTTAACGCTGTCTTTTTGATTATCTTGTGTTATGGTGAAATCTTCTACTGATGCTTCTAATACTGTTAAATTTGGATAATTTAATATAATTTCCTGCATAGTCTGTTTGTATATTAGCCTATCTGCTTGTGCTCTTGGTCCCCATACTGCTGGTCCTTTACTTCTGTTTAATATGCTAGAATGAATACTAGCTTTATCTATTACTTTTCCCATTAGCCCATCTAAAGCATCTACTTCTCTAACTACAGTACCTTTTGCAATACCTCCAATAGCTGGGTTGCAAGACATTTCTCCGATTGTTGATATTGAATGTGTAATTAATAAAGTCTTTGCACCAATGCGAGATGCCGCTGCAGCTGCTTCACATCCTGCGTGTCCACCTCCTATAACTACTACATCATAATGACTCATATTGAACAGTACAATACATTAAATCAATAAGGTTAATGGTATTGTTAAAATTGTCAATAAAGTTGCATTTTAGTTAGTGTTTATCTAATTAATTGAAGATTTTATTAGTCAATTATTTATTAAAGAGTGGGGTTATAGTATTGTTTAAATTAATTTAAATAAAGTTGTCTTGGTTTTCTAGCATGCAATGAGATAAATTTTATGATATACCTTATTTGATTTGGTTGTTGAATAATATGGATCTTAATTGTGTTAAGATAAGTGTCTATCAGATAAATTATATCATTTGTTGCTTTTTCGATATGTATTTGGCATAGTTAATTTTTAAGTGATTAGGGAATATGGTTAGGTTATTATCTAGCTTTATTTTCTTATGCATGAGCATGGTGAGTTTTTTGTTGTTAAATGTGAAACCCATTGTTGGTTTAGTATAATAATATGTACTTGTAACTTAACATGAGTGGGGTATGTTATAAAGGTTGGAATATAGATTATGTAAATACATGTAATTATTATTTTGTAAATGAGTTAAAGGATTTAATTAAGTTGTATTTAGTTTTCTAATAAGGACTAGCAGATTTTTTCCTAGTAATATGATAGTATCATTGAATAGTTTTTGTAATGATATAAGTTATTTTCAGGTGTGATTGAGTGGGTATATATAGTTATGATGATCATTTACATGTGATATGTGTTTTTATTAAATATGATAATGAATTGTGTCTTATATAAATGTTTTTATAGAGTTCTAGACTTCATTTTTGATAAATGAAGTTTAAGTGTTTACTTTTTATGTTAAGCTAAAGATTTATATATTTTTGTACAGAAATGAAAGTAGTTGTATTATCTGGGTATGGTTTAAATTGTGAAGAGGAAACTCTGTTTGCCTTTATTAAAGCTGGAGAGTTATTGTCGTGTGATGTACAAGGAAAAATAGTACATATTAATGATATGATATTAAATACTAAGTTATTGGTAGATTATAATGTCCTTGTGATCCCTGGCGGTTTTTCCTATGGGGATGATACTGGGGCTGGTAATGCTTTTGCATTGAGGGTATTCAATAATTTGAAAGAAGAAATTTCAGAATTTCTGGTTGGTGATAAGTTAGTAATAGGTATATGTAATGGGTGTCAGATATTAATGAGATTAATATCAGATTTCTCTAATATAACTCTTTTAAATAATACTGTGCGGCAATATCAATGTAGATGGGTAAAGGTAAAAGTAAATCCGTCAAATAACTCAGTCTGGTTAAAAGGATTAGATGAATTATATATTCCAGTTGCACATGGGGAGGGGAGGTTTTTTGTTGAAAATGATTCTGTAATTACATCTATTAGAAATAATATTGCACTAAGATATATTACAAATATAGGTAATTATGCAAATCAAGAATTCCCTTATAATCCAAATGGGTCAGTTGATGACATTGCTGCACTTTCTGATAGTAGTGGTAGAGTATTAGTGATGATGCCACATCCTGAGAGGGCAATGTTTTTTACACAACAAGATAATTGGACGCAAGTTAAAGAACAATGTTTAAGAGATAATATTGCTTATCCTACTTATGGAGATGGCATGAAAGTTTTTTGTAATGCTGTAGAGTATTTTTGTAAGTGATAAGACATGTAATATTAAAGGAAGTTGAAATTATTGAATTTAAATTAAGTTTGTAAATTGATGAAGTTATGATGTTAAGTACAATGGTACAAGTGTAAACTTATTTTGTAAGTTTCTGTGGCTATATAAAAGTTTATAAATTGTTGTGTGGGTTTTTAATTATGAAGTTCAGAGATGTAGTATGGTAAGTGTTATGTATATAATTTCTAATTTAAAAGTGGTTGAATTTTATTTTTAAAATTTGGATTATAGGTTTTTTAGTGTACTTTGCAAAAATTAGAATCATAATTATGTGAATCATTGAGGTTATGGATAGTTTAGTCAATTTTAAGGCTTAGGATATGTAACAACAATAAAAGTGGTAATATAATTGTCTGATTTTAAGGTTATGAGGTTATGTTTTTAAAGCTAGTATTGAATGTTTCTTGAGTATGCTTTGTAAAATTATAATATATTGTGAATACTCTCTTATAGTAGTTGTTAGTGTCATAATTGTGTCAATCATTAGTGTTATAGATAGCTTTATAAATTTTAAAGTTCAAAACATATAATGCTAGTAAATACAATATAAGATAACCTGTTTGAGTGAGATGTATTTTTGAAATTTTGAGCATAAATTTTCTTAGTGTACTTTATAAAATTATAATTGATCGTGATTACAGTACTATAATTGTTGTTAGATCTAAATAATTAGATGTTAAAAGTTTTGTGTATTTTAATTTGTAAATTCAAATATGTAGTGACAGTGATAAATGTATAATAACCTAATTTAAAAGTCATTAGATTGTATTTTTAAAATTGAGATTGTAAGTTTTATTAATATGCTTTTATTAGTTTTACTAGCGTGATTATTAAGATGTGACAATTACAATAATCTATTGGTTCTTATACCAATGTTATTATATGCTATAACAAGTTGGTTGGTAATTTCGATATTTGCTTTGGATAGTATACGTCTCCACTTGTATAGTTGTAGGTAATGTAAAATTATAATAAATCATGAGTCTTAAAACTATAGTGATCATTGGATGTAACGATTGCATGGTCTATTAATGTTATACCAATATTGTGACCAACAAGTTGTTTAGTAGTTTCAATATTTGATAGAGAGTAGAAGTAATGTAACATTTTCATTTATGTGATTATTGGTAATGTAAAATAAATAAATCATCAGTCTTAAAACTATAGTGATCATTAGATGTAACAATTAAATGATCTATTAGTGTTATTCCGATGTTGTTACAGGATATCACAAGTTGATTTGTAGTTTGAATGTTTGCTTATAGGAGATGATATATTAATTTGTTTGATTGTTGATCATGAAAATTATAATAAATTATGAGTCTTGAAACTATAATGATCATTGGATGTAACAATTACATGGTCTATTAGAGTTATACCAATGTTGTTACAGGTTATTGCAAGTTGGTTGGTAATTTCAATATCTGCTTTGGAAGGCCTAGCATCTCCACTTGGATGGTTATGTGCAATGATAATAGATGTAGCTCCTAAGGATAAAGATTTCTTTATTACCTCTCTTATATATAAAGGAGTTTGGTTAACAGTGCCTACATCCTGAGTTTCGTCTGCTAGAAGTTTATATTTTGTATTTAGGTATAATATGTGAAAATTTTCTATATTACCATTACCTATTTTTATTCTAAGGTATTCTATTAATTTTTGCCATTGATTGATAATTACTCCGTGATCAATATCTTCACGTAAAATTCTATTAAGGGTTTCTCTTATACAAAGAATTGCTGATACTGAAGCTTCTCCTATACCATGTACTTCTGTTAATTGATTAAAGTCTGCAAAAAAGACTTTTGAAAAGCTACCAAAATGTTTGATTAATCTTTTTGCAATGGGTTTTACATCTTTTCTTATATGTGAAGAACATAATATTAATTCTAGAATTTCATAATCTAAGAGCCCTTTATTACCTCCAGATAATAATTTTTGTCTTAATCTTTTTCTGTGTCCAATCTGTTGTTTTTTATGTTCATCTTTAGTATTCATGAACTTATTAAAAAAGTTAATTATTTAAATATCATGATGTTTTAAATATCAAGTCAATTAATTTTTTATGTATTATACAAAGGATTGTTATGATGTTCTTATTACTGTAATTATATTAAGTTCTAAGCTTGTAAAAATTTGTGTAGCATGTATTATAAAATTATTGGTTGATACTTGAAATTAGATTTCTTGATATTATATATGATCTTAGCCAGTAGTATCTAAGTACTAGTGATAATTTATTTTTACAGAGGTAGTGTATGAATCTAAGTATGTTACATGATAATGTTTTGATCGAAGCTTTGGAGGAGGGCAATAGTAATTCTCCTATACAGCTTCCTGATTCAGCAAAGAAAAAACCTACTAAAGGTAAAGTTGTAGCTGTTGGTCCAGGTGTGTACAATAGTAATGGCAACATTCTGCCTATGAATATTAAAGTAGGTGAAGTAGTCTTTTACCGCCAGTGGGCTGGCAATGAAATTGAATTTAATGATAAAAAGTACATAGTTATGAAAGAAAGTGATATAATTGCGAAAGAAGCATAACAAATATATCAATTTGGAATCATGCTATATATTTTTAGTAGCCTAATTGTAAGTAGTTTTAGTTAATTTTTTATTAAACGGAGATTAAATGACATGGCAAATGTAGTTGTAACGGGTGAACAGCTTGATAAAGCTATTAGGGAAGTTGTTCATATTTTAGAAGATGCTGTAGGATGTACAGCTGGACCTAAAGGGCTTACTGTAGCTATTAGTAAACCTTATGGTGCTCCAGAAATTACAAAAGATGGATATAAAGTTATTAAAAGTATAAAGCCAGAAGATCCATTGGCTCTTGCTATTGCTAATATAATTGCTCAGAGTGCTTCTCAGTGTAACGATAAAGTTGGTGATGGAACAACTACATGTTCTATTTTAACTGCGAAAGTTATAGAAGAAGTTTCTAAAGCTAAAGCTGCTGGAGCAGATATTGTATGCATTAAAGATGGTGTACTTAAAGCTAAAGAGGCTGTTCTAGATGCATTAATGTCTATGAAGCGTGAGGTATTATCTGAGGAAGAAATTGCTCAAGTTGCTACTATTTCCGCTAATGGTGATAAGAACATAGGTGTTAAAATTGCACAATGTGTTCAGGAAGTTGGTAAAGATGGTGTTATTACAGTTGAAGAGAGTAAAGGATTTAAAGAATTAGATGTTGAAAAAACTGATGGTATGCAGTTTGACCGTGGATACCTTTCTCCTTATTTTGTAACTAACTCGGAAAAGATGTTAGTGGAATTTGAAAATCCTTATATTTTACTAACAGAGAAAAAGCTTAATATAATACAGCCTATACTGCCAATTTTAGAAAATGTTGCTAGATCTGGAAGACCTCTTTTAATTATTGCAGAAGATGTAGAAGGTGAAGCGCTTAGCACTCTTGTTTTAAATAAATTACGTGGTGGATTACATGTAGCAGCAGTTAAAGCTCCAGGATTTGGTGATAGAAGAAAAGATATGTTAGGTGATATTGCTATCTTAACAGGTGCTAAACATGTAATAAGTGATGACCTTGCAATAAAGATGGAAGATTTAACTTTAGCTGAATTGGGTACTGCTAAGAATATACGTATTACAAAAGATACTACTACTATTATTGGTAGTGTAGATAATAGTTCTGATAATGTGCAAAGTAGGATTAATCAAATTAAAGTGCAAATTGAGTCTTCTACTTCAGATTATGATAAAGAAAAGTTAAGAGAACGTTTAGCTAAACTTTCTGGTGGTGTTGCTGTATTGAAAGTAGGTGGTTCTAGTGAAGTTGAGGTTAAAGAACGTAAAGATCGTGTTGAAGACGCTTTACATGCAACTAGAGCTGCTGTTGAAGAAGGTGTTGTACCAGGAGGTGGTGCTGCATTGTTATATACATTATCAGTACTTGAAAACCTAAAAAGCAAAAATGATGACGAACAATTAGGTATTAATATTATAAAACGTGCTTTACAAGCTCCTATTAAGCGCATTATTAGGAACTCTGGATCAGAAAATGCACCATGTGTTATTGCTCATTTATTAAAACAAAATGATAAAGAACTTATCTTTAATGTTGATACAATGAATTTTGCAAATGCATTTACTTCTGGTGTTATTGATCCACTTAAAGTAGTGCGTATAGCATTTGATTTTGCTGTGTCTCTTGCAGCAGTATTTATGACTCTGAATGCTATCGTAGTAGATGTACCATCTAAGGATGATGCTGGTGCTGCTGGTGGTGCCGGCGGTATGGGTGGCATGGGAGGTATGGGAGGATTCTAGATAATAATTCTCTTGTATTTAAAGTTAGGGGTAAGTTTAACACTTTACCCCTGCTGCTCAATTGTTTTATGTTTTTTTTCAATTCTTACAATACTTCTATAAATCGTATGTATGATTTGTGTAGTTATTTGTATAGAAAATCATTGTTAATCGTACATTTTATTGTGAATGTATTGAAACATGTATAGTGATATCTAACTATAATTATTTATGTAAATATATAAAAATTGGCTGTTACAGTTTTTTTAAATATTTTGTTGTATGTATGCAGTTGTTGTGTGAGAAACAGTAATTACAAGTGTATAGTACATTGTCATTCATGTTGTGAGTACATTTGAGATGTCTTATATATGAGTACTTTAGTTCCTAGTTATAGTTATATTGTAGATGTATAAGCACAATTTTTATTATTGTATGTATAATTATGTAGTTGTTTTTTATTAAACTGGTGATAAATGTTATCAAGTGAGTGTTCTTGATAATTGTAATTATATCAAACTTTTTTACTATAATGTATTTCAGGTTATCTAAGTATGTAATTATTGTTGATAGTATCATTATGTGTTTGTTTTATTAAAATCGTAACTTTTGGTGAGTATTATAAAAATAAAGATGTGATTATTATTGTTCATGTATCGTAGTTCTTATTATAGTTATGTTGTTGAAATACTTACATTTCTTTTTAAGAAGTTATTGTTTATTAGATCGCATGAGTTTATGCAGTTGTTTTAATAGAATTGTATTTAATGAATAAAGATCATTATAAAATATTGTTTTCAGTTATAAATTTTTTAGATTTATAATTTGTATAAGTACTTGCTTTATACAATGCATTGTTAATCCGTCTTGATATTCTAAGATAGTAAATGTTAAAAACTTTCAACTATATAAGAAATAATTTTAGATATTGGTTTTATTCATCATCTGATTCTAGTTTATAAGTTTCTCCTGTTACATTGCATTGAGTAGATGCTAATTCAATAAATTTATCTGTGAAATTTTCTGGAAGTACTGATTGTGCAATTTCTTTTGTTGGGAAGGCTTGAGTATATATATCATTATACATTAATGGTGGGTATACAATATTCACACATAATTTGCTGTGCTTTGTTTCTGTAGCATATATTCTTAGCATTGTTTCTAAAGCAGATTTACTAGATGCGTATGGTCCCCAATATGGATATCTAGATAATGATTGTGTTACCTCAGAAGTAACTGCAATTACTCTACCAGCAGGTGAGAGTTTTAGTAGTGGATCGCAGTATTTTATTAAATGCCAATTAGCAGTAAAATTTATATCCATTATTCTTTTATATAGATCATATTCATAGTCTTGTAGAGGACTGAGAGCACCAACAATAGCTGCATTTAAGACTAGTATATCTATACATTTAAACTTTGTTCCTATAGACATTGCAAAATTTTTTATTGTATCGAAATCTTGAAGGTCAACTGCTGCTAACATTGCCTCTCCTCCTGATTCTTGTATAGAATCATATATAGCATTAAGCTTGTTAATATTTTTGGCTACTAGAATAAGGCAAGCTCCTTCTTTAGCAAATCTTTTTGCAATAGCTGATCCAATATTTCCAGAAGCACCTGTAATTATTGCTACTTTACCTGCTAATTGTTTTTCCATACAATATCCTATAATTTCTTTATGTTCAGATGATAAGCAGTATAAATTGAGTTGGCAAGCAAAACAGTAGGATGTGTAGGCTAGCTAGTGTTAAACTGTAAAGCAACATAGTATAGGTTATTTTTGCTGTTAGTTGATTTATATTAGGTTGGTAGTGTCATGTTTGTCAGAAGTATTGCTGGTACTGAATTAAATAGAGTATCAGATTAATTAATGATGATACTATTAGTATATAATTATTAATAAAAAAATATTTTATCAATGAATTTAAATACATCCCTTTAATTTTTGTAAATGATGTTTATATACTAGGTTAGATAATTTACGTGAGGCTAATTATGGATCTCAATAAATTTACTGATGTGTCAAAGAATTTGATAATGCAATCGCAGACTGCAGCAGTTGCATTAGGCCATCAATCTTTGGTACCGGAACATTTGCTGAAAGTAATGTTGGATGAAAAGGATGAACTTGTTGAATTATTGTTGACTTCATGTGGGTGTGATATTGATAAGATATACAATGATGTAAAGCTTTCTTTGAATAAATTACCTGTTGTAAGTGGGAGTGGAAGCGGTCATATACATTTATCAAGAGAAATGGCACAAGTTTTAGAAGAAGCAGTTAGTTTAGCGAAAAGGAATCAAGATACTTATGTTACTGTAGAGAGATTATTGCAGGCTCTTGCGATAGTTAAAGATAGTAATGTTTGTAAGATATTAAGTGCACATGGAGTAACTCCAGTAAAGTTGGAGTCATTAATATTGAATATGCGTAATGGAACTAAAGCTGATAGTGTTAACTCTGAGCAGAAATTTAATGCTCTAAAAAAATATGCTAAAGATATTACTGAGGCTGCTATGGCTGGAAAACTTGATCCAGTGATTGGAAGAGATGAAGAAATTAGACGTACGATGCAGGTTTTATCACGTAGGACAAAAAATAATCCTGTATTGATTGGAGATCCTGGAGTTGGTAAGACAGCAATTATTGAAGGATTAGCACAACGTGTTGTAATAGGCGATGTTCCTGTTGGATTAAGAAATACAAAAATTATGGCATTGGATCTTGGAATGCTTGTTGCTGGTACAAAGTATCGAGGTGAGTTTGAAGAAAGATTAAAAGCTGTGATTAATGAAATAGTAGCATCTAATGGTGCGGTTATATTATTTATTGATGAATTGCATACTTTAGTTGGTGCAGGTGCTACTGATGGTGCGATGGATGCATCTAATCTATTGAAACCAGCCTTAGCAAGGGGTGAGATACATTGTATAGGTGCAACAACATTAGATGAGTATAGACAGCATATAGAAAAAGATGCAGCATTAGCTAGAAGATTTCAACCTGTATTTATTTCTGAACCTACTGTTAATGATACTATATCTATTTTACGTGGCTTAAAGGAAAAATACGAAATACACCATGGAATTAGGATTATGGATAGTGCGATAATTGCAGCGTCAACTTTATCAAACCGTTATATCACTGATAGATTTTTACCAGATAAGGCTATCGATTTAATTGATGAAGCAGCGAGTCGTGCAAGAATAGAAATTGATAGTAAGCCTGAAGTAATTGATGAGTTGGATAGGAAAATTATTCAATTAAAA
The DNA here is from genome assembly GCF_000012565.1 of Ehrlichia canis str. Jake. Classification (GTDB taxonomy): domain Bacteria; phylum Pseudomonadota; class Alphaproteobacteria; order Rickettsiales; family Anaplasmataceae; genus Ehrlichia; species Ehrlichia canis. Next base: position 905,536 of record NC_007354.1, on the reverse strand, counting down.
ATTGAGGCAGGAGTTTTAGAGAAGGAGAATACTGAATCTTCGAAACAGCGTTTAGTAAAGTTAAATGAGGAGTTAGATAAGTTAAATATTCAGGCAGCTGAGTTAAATAGTAAATGGCAAGCTGAAAAAATAAAGATATTAAAAATGCAGGAATGTGCAGAAAAGTTGGATAATGCGAGAAGCGATTTAGAAAAAGCTCAGAGGTCTGGTAATTTGGCAAAAGCTGGTGAATTAATGTACGGAATTATACCTGAGCTTGAAAAGGAATTAAAAAAATGTGAGAAGCCTAGTAGTAACATGTTAAAAAGGGAAGTTACAGAAGATGATATAGCAAATATTGTGTCAAGATGGACAGGTATCCCTATTGAAAACATGATGAGTAGTGAAAGAGAAAAATTACTACGGATGGAAGAGGAGATAGGAAAAACAGTTATTGGGCAAGAAAGTGCCATTAAAGCAGTAAGTGATGCTGTTAGAAGATCACGTGCAGGTGTACAAGATGCTAATAAACCTTTAGGATCTTTTTTATTTCTTGGGCCTACTGGTGTAGGAAAAACAGAATTAGTTAAGACATTAGCTGAATTTTTATTCTGTGATAGATCTGCTCTTTTAAGGTTTGATATGTCAGAGTTTATGGAAAAGCATGCTGTATCTAGATTAATAGGTGCACCTCCAGGGTATGTAGGATATGATCAAGGAGGTATGTTAACTGAAGCTGTTAGAAGAAGGCCTTATCAAGTAATACTTTTTGATGAAATAGAAAAAGCACATGGTGATATTTTTAATATTTTGTTGCAAGTATTAGATGAGGGGCGCCTAACAGATAATCATGGTAAATTGGTTGATTTCCGTAATACAATATTAGTTTTAACATCAAACTTAGGACAGGAGATATTAATCAATACTGAAGAAGATGTTGATGAAGATTCAATAAAGCAATCTATGACTAGTGTATTACAACATCATTTTCGTCCAGAATTTCTCAATAGGTTAGATGAAATTATTATATTCCATAAATTAACTAAAGCACATATAGAGAAAATTATAGATGTACAATTTTCTATATTGCAAAAAATTGTTGCACAGAAAAAATTAGAAATTAGTTTGTCTTTAAGAGCGAAATCTTGGTTAATAGATAATGGTTATGATTCTTTATATGGTGCAAGGCCTTTAAAAAGATTAATACAACAAAGAATACAAAATAGTTTAGCAAAGTTAATTCTTGCAAATCAAGTTAATGAAGGGAATAAACTTGAAGTAGATGTATCAGGTGATGATTTAGTGATTAATAAGCTGTAGATGTGGTAGGATTGCTTAGTTTTGTAAATATGTATGTCATAATAAATAAGAAGTTCTGTAAAACTGTGGTATAGCTTACAATGGTACATTCGATATTGGTTATGTATATTCTAATTGGTTGATAGTCTGATAATTAATTGATCAACTAATTATTTGGTTACATAAATTACTATAAAGGTTATTTAATTTTTTTATGCACGTATATTCAAAATATAAGGAAATGTTTGTGTTATATGATATATGTGTATTGTGTGTGTACGCATAGTGTATTGTAGTATGTGTTTTTAATATGTCAGTATAAGCTTGTAGTGAGTTTGTTATAATGATTTGATTGTGTAAATTATTGTATTGTATAATGGTATGTGTGTATTGTACACTATGCATTTTTCATAAATGTTATGAAAATTAGATTATTTTTGTTGATAGACTCAATAAACCTGTACTAGATTTATCAAATGATCATTTGATAATATGAATAGTATTCTATAAATAAAATTATTTCTTACAAATCCATATTTAGAGCCATGAAGAAATTTCTATGTTAAATTAATGGATTTGATATATTAATTCTGTTGTTATTGTGATTTTACTATTTATTATCTATGCAATGGTGAATATTTATTATACTGTTGCATTTAAGTGAAGTAATTTCATAAATTAACCATATTTTTAATATGCTAGTATCAGATTTTTGATAAAAAGTCATGATGAATATTATTGTTACTATAAGTTTTTTCTCATTAGATATTATAAAATTTTATAATTAGATGATCTTATATAGTGCTACAAGTGAATTTTATAGTACTAAAGTGTATAAATCATTGATTTACTGACATCTATATTTATGAGTTTATATGCTAATAATACTTATAAAAGTCATATGTAATTAGCTAATTAATGTAAAGTGTATGTATTGTGTAAATCTAGAATTAATTATGTGGCTGTATAAAATTTTAGAATGAAATATAGTACATGTGTAGTTGTAAGTTTGTGTAAAGCTTAATAATAATAAGTAACTATGAAAATTACTGTTAGCAGTGTATATCACTTTGAAAGAAGTTTCATTAGTAGCTTTTGTATACTTTTTATAGGTGTGTTACTACAGTAGTATTTGTACGTAAACCATAACGTAGAATGTATTACTGATGTTTTATCACTATAAATTTGTCAGACTATTTGTAAGATTTGTAAGGTGTTTTTCCTGCTATTGTAATGTTGAAATGATAAGTTTTTATACCAAGTGCATTTTTAGTATATTGTGCTACTAACCTGTCGTTTAGATTTGGATCTATATTTTTAAATTGGTTATCTGTTGAATTGTTATATTCTGGGAAAAACATTGTCGTATTGAATTCAGGAAATTCTGAATGTTGTAATATAAAATGTACACGAGGAATTTTGTTTTGACTATTAGTACCAGGAACAATAGTTATAAAACTATAATTTCCTAAGTTATCAGTTACTGATTTTCCTGATCCGTTAAAGTTGTAATCATACATATCTAATTCTTCTAATATAAGTTCTGATTTACCACTAGGACCTTGATTGTCTTGATATATTCCATGTGCATTAGTGTGCCAAATGAGTACGTTAGCGTTTGCTATGGGTATGCAATTTTCATCGGTAACTCTACCCACAATGTATATCAATTCTCCATCAGCTGTTAATGGTGTACCAGTTTTACGACGTAGATTATTTGATAAGGAAAACTTACTTGGCTTGTTGCTGATGTCATAAATTTCAGGAGTTTTTTTGCAATTAACAAGAACTGGATCAACTGCTAGTGCGTTGTATGTATATGCAGTACTCATGAGCAAACACAACAATAATTTTACAAAATAGTTCATCTCATTACCATAATTTAAATCTTCAAGTTATCAATAAGATTAATGTTTAATTTTTGATTATAATTTAACTTAATTTTACAGATTATCCATATAATTTCTATTGCAGCAATATATAAATGCTAAATATTGTAATTGCTGAGAAAACTTTTATTAATTAATTTATGAAATAAGTCATTTATATAATTAGTATACTAACAATGGGTTTAATTATTTAGAAGAATTTTATTTTATGAATTTTTGCCATTGTATAAAAGTAATTTAAAGTTGTGTTTTTTTCATATGCGTAAAATTGTGGTAATGGTATACTTAGTATAGAAAATATTAAAGAATCAACCATTGTATTATATGAAGAATGTTAAGATTTTTCTTGCAAAGCTTATAAAAAGGATTAGATTGAAAGTACGTTAATAATACTAATTTAGGATTGCCATGATAGATATATCATTTTCAAGTTTGATGCCAGGAGTATCTTTGTTGTTAAAGACAACAGCAATAGTTGTTGGTATTTTTGAAGGTAGCAATCACTTAGAAGATTACAATGCCTTGGTTGATCAGCGTGAAAATATTATGAAAATCGTGGAAGATTATAAGTCTTTTGATGGTAAATTTGCTGAAGTATTGCCAATTGTTGGGTTGGATAAAAATTATCCTGTAGTAATAGTAGTAGGGTTAGGTAAAGCTGAAGAGTTTGATGAAGAAAAGTCTTTAAAAATTGGTGGTGTAATATATTCTGAACTTAATAGAATGAAAATATCGGAAGCTTCCATTATAAGTAGTAGTGATAGTGATATTATGGCTAATATTGCTTATGGTGCATTTTTACGTAGTTTTAGGTTTAATAAATATTTTGTGCAAAAAAAAGATGATAATGCAACTTATGTAAGTAAATTAGCATTCTTTTCAAAAAGTAATCCTCAAAAGACTTCTGCTTTATTTGATGATTTAAAAGCTGAAGGTGAATCAATATTTTTAGCTCGTTCTTTTGTTTCAGAACCTCCTAATGTTCTTTATCCAGAAACTTATGCTCAGATGATATATGAAGAGTTGAGTAAGGTAGATGTTAAAGTTGAGATCTTTGATGAAAATTACATGAGATCAAATCAGATGATGGCACTTCTAGGTGTAGGGCAAGGTAGTGCTAAAAAGTCTAGACTTGTAGTTATGAGGTGGAATGGAGGAAGAGAGACAGAAGCACCTATAGCATTTGTTGGAAAAGGTGTTACCTTTGATACTGGTGGTATCTCTTTAAAACCTTCTAAGGGTATGTGGGATATGAAATATGATATGGCTGGTTCTGCTTCTGTTGTTGGTATTATGCGTACTCTTGCAGCCAGAAAAGCAAAAGTTAATGCTGTTGGTGTGGTAGGATTAGTTGAGAATGCTATTGGTGGTGATGCTCAAAGACCTGGTGATATTGTTACTTCAATGTCTGGGCAAACTATTGAAGTGTTGAATACTGATGCAGAAGGTAGATTAGTTTTGGCTGATGCTTTATGGTATACTCAAAAGATGTTTGAGCCAAAGTTAATGATAGACTTAGCAACTTTGACTGGTGCTGTTGTTGTAGCTTTAGGGAACAATCAGTATGGTGGGCTTTTTTCAAATGATGATTCTATTGCTAATCAGTTGATAGTTGCAGGGAATGAATCTGGTGAGAAATTGTGGAGATTACCTTTAGATGATGCTTATGATAAACTTATCAATTCATCAGTTGCTGATATGCAAAATATTTCAACAAAAGGGTATGGTGCTGATAGTATTACTGCTGCACAATTTTTACAAAGATTTGTAAATAAGACTCCTTGGGTACATTTGGATATTGCTGGTATGGCATGGGATAATGAAGGTAATGAAATATGTCCTAAGGGTGCTACTGGTTTTGGTGTAAGATTACTAAATAGATTGATACTAAAATACTATGAGGATCGTTAAGAATAATATCTTGATGTTTTCTGTAATAAATAATTTGTAGTAGTACAAGAACTTTTAGTTTATTTCTATAAAAGTAAGGCATTTGATTTGTTTTGTGGTAATATTTATACATGATTAATGTTTAGAGTAAATTTGTTATATGGTACCTCTTAGACTAGGCATTTTAATTTCTGGTAGGGGTTCTAATATGCATGCATTGATTAATGCTTGTATGCAAGATGATTTTCCTGCTGAAATATCTTGTGTGATTTCAAATAATCCTAATGCGAATGGTTTGTTGATTGCACAAAGGAATAATATTAAGACTTTTGTAATTCAAGGTCGCCCTTTAGATTTTGATGCTATTGATAATATACTTAAAGAACATAAAGTAGATTTAATATGCCTTGCAGGGTTTATGAGTATTGTGCCTGAGAAATTTATCAATAAGTGGTTTCATAAAGTTATTAATATACATCCTTCACTTTTACCATCTTTTAAAGGATTAAGTGCACAAGCTCAAGCATTGAAGGCTGGAGTTAAGATTGCGGGGTGTACAGTACATTATGTATATCCTGAGCTTGATGCTGGTCCTATTATTATACAGGCAGCAGTTCCTGTATTTTCATCAGATACTGTTACAGATCTTTCTAATAGGATTTTACAGATGGAACATATTTGTTATCCTAAAGCTGTAAAATTAATAGCATTAAATCAAGTGCAACTTGATGAAAATTTAACTACATCAGATGAGTCATTGCAATTGTTCTACAGTGAAGCTATTTGATTTATAAGACTGTTGTGTATCAAGTTGGTTTCAGTCTAATTTATTTTATTCTAGCTAAATTTATGAGATTGATAGCGTATATCAGCTGCTATTTAGTATTATGTGCAATTGATCATTGCAATTGTTTAAAGCCTATTTTGTTATTGTATATATTATTCTAAATCTTGTAAGGCTAAGGATTAAAGCAGATTGATAATGTGCTGATTATACATGTATCAAAAGGAGTTGTGTAATATAACCTAAATAAAAAATCTTAGCGATAATGTAAATTTATTAAAAACTCATACTTATAAAAGAATAATTCAACAATTTTAACTTACGAGAATGCAATGTTGTAGACAAAATTATTAAAGATAATGAAGATATATAATGTTTGTGTAAAATTAGTATTGTAATATTGTATAGGTGTATAGAATTAGTAATGTTGGATGAATTTAATTTTTTTTTGATCATTATAGGTAGTGGCGATGTAACTATCTAATATTTAACTCTGAATTTTGTGTACTATTTTGTTTGTTATAAAGTAAAAAATATTGAATCCTATAAAAACTTAAAATAATTTGTATATATCAAGTAGATTTTTCGTATGTGTAAAATGAAATTATCTGATTTCTAATATCAAGTTTGTTTTATGATCTGAAAAATCTTATAGTATTGAGAGTATTATTGGTGTTGGCTAAGTATAGTTTTTCTTTATTTTGAATTTGTATTGCAGAAAGCTGTTTAGTTTTATAAAGCTTATTATAATGTGCCAAATTTTGTAATGTTGATAGCATTGAGTAAACTGTAACTTAAGAAAATTCAGCAAAAGGAATAGCACTTGTGTTGAGTTATTTGATTTTATAAGCTTTATCGTCTAAATATTATGAATTTATGTATAAAATTTTCAATTTTATGAAAGTGTAGTAAGTATCTGCTTTTTAATGTACAGCTGTGTGTTGTTTGTATTCTATTGATCTTGTGCAATTAACTTGAATTTAGTTGTTTGTTTTGATTATTACTTATCTATTGTGTGGTACATTGGGAGTGTCTATTGTTTTTTTCATTTTTGATAGTACTTTAGTTTATGAAATTTTATTAGGTTTTTAAAATATAGATTGTGTCTGAATTGATTTTAGTACATATTTTTATTTTCTTATGTGAAGTTTATAATTTTTTTGTTATTAGCATACAATACTGTAGTAACTTTTAATATATAAGTATGTCGTGTGATTTAGTAGAGTGGAAAATAGAATCTTCTCCAATAGATTATCAGGAAGCAGTATACTTTATGCAACGAAAAGTAGATAGTATTTCTGATGGATTACAAAAAGAATTAGTATGGTTACTTGAGCATCCTGCATTATATACTGCTGGTACTGGAGCTACAGTTGAGGATTTATTAGCTAGTAATTTGTTACCTGTGTATTCTACGAATAGGGGTGGTAAATATACTTATCATGGCCCTGGGCAAAGGATTGCTTATGTTATGTTGAATTTAAAAACCAGAAACAAGTGTAATGTTAGACTGTATGTTAAAACTTTAGGTGATTGGATTATTAATACTTTAAGTCATTTTTCAATAAAATCATATTTTAATCCTGACTTGATAGGAGTGTGGGTAACTCATAATGGTATTGAAAAGAAAATTGCTGCATTTGGAATTAGGATAAGAAAGTGGATAACTTATCATGGAGTATCTGTTAATATTTATACAGATCTTTCACATTATTTAGGTATAGTACCGTGCGGTATAAAAGAATATGGAGTTACTTCTTTTAAACAATTAGGAGTTAATGTTTCGTATGAGGAATTTGATATTGTACTGGAGAAAAAGTTTAATGAGATTTTTAGTTCTTTTAATTAAGAAAAGCAATATTTAATACTGATTTATAAAGTGTTCTGCAAAACTATGGAAATTGTATCGTATATGTTAGTTGTATTTGTAATGATATTATGGCACTTTGTAAATTGATTAATATTATTGATAATTATAATTTATTTCTGCTGTGTATAGACTTTTATTATATGATAGCAATATTATAAAACTTTGTTAAATTCCTATGTATACCAATCAATGCATGTTAAGTAATATAATACTTATTTTTATTTATGTTGTATAAGTAGTTTGGATTAAAGATTGTAATGCTTATATTTTACATATAAATTAGGTCGTGATTATATAAAACAATAATATAAAATCTTGTATATATATCAGTATGAGTACCAAATGTGTAGATTAATATAATACTTTAATATTGATCGTGTGGGTGGGTTGATATTTAGTGCTAAATTTTAAATATAAATTGTACTATAAATGATATAAGAAGATATTGTAAACTTTAATAAGTATTATGTATGCGAACAGTTTTACTAGAGCTATAGTTATAGGGTTTTAGTTAGGTTATATTATAATCTTGAGTCAGGATACTGTCTATATGTTATATATTAGTACGAATACTAAGAGATAAAGTGTGTTTAATTTTTATTGTAATATAATACTAGATACTGTAACTCTAGAGTTTTATAAGTTAAACTGTATATTATAGACAAAAATAATGTAGGGCGTGTTAGCCACTATGTATATTAAAGTATATTAAACGAATATTGAAAGAACTTAAATGTTCCTTACTGCTGTATAAGTAGTTTTACCTGATACTATAGTTCTTAAAACTTTTCCCTTTACTTTCCTGTTATGAAATGGTGAATTTTTTGATTTGCTTGCAAATTTTAATATGTCAATTGTCCACTCGTGGTTTAAATCTAATATTATTAGATCTGCAACAAAACCTTTTTTTATACGTCCCCTTGGTACTTTTATAATATTTGCTGGTTTGTATGTTAAAGTTGCAAGTAAATCTATTAAAGATATAGTACCATTATGATATAGCTCTAAAGATATTGGGAGCATTGTTTCTAGTCCAACTATTCCAAAAGCAGCTGTATCTAATGGTAATTCTTTAGTGTTTACTTCATGTGGGGCATGATCTGTTGCTATACAGTCTATTATGCCATTTTTTAATCCTTCTACCATACTGAGACGATCATTTTCAGTTCTTAGAGGTGGATTGATTTTTGCGAGAGTCCCATGTGTTATAACATCTTGTTCAGTTAAAGTTAAATGGTGAGGAGTTACTTCACATGTAACTTTTAATCCTTGGTTTTTTGCTTGTTTTATTATATTTAGAGAATCTTGAGATGAAACATGTAAGATGTGGTAGTGTACATTTTTAATGTTTTTCATTAATGCAATGTCACGGTTTACTATTATGGATTCTGAGATATCAGGGATACCTTTTAATCCTAATTCATATGAGACTGTACCTTCGTTAATGTGGCCATTGTTGGATAAATTTAGATCTTCTGCATGTTGTGCTACTACAGTATCTAACATACTAGAGTAGCTTAATGCTTGTCGCATTGTTAAAGAATTCATTACTGGCATTCCATCATCAGTAAAACCAACTGCTCCTGCTTCTTTTAATAGTGCCATATCGGATAATGAGTTATCTGGCTTTGTTATAGAAGCATAAAACTCTATGTTTACATATGCACTTTCCAGTGCTCTCATTTTAATATACTTTGCAGTGATTATGCTACTGATAGTAGGGATAGTGTTAGGTTGACAAACTACAGTGGTTACTCCTCCGGCAGCAGCGGATTTGCTTCCTGTGTGTATAGTCTCTTTATGTTCTTGCCCTGGTTCGCGAAAATGTACATGAATGTCAATTAAACCTGGCATCAATATGTTATTATTGCAATCTACTACTTCATCTATAGTGCTTGGTATACCATTGTTAAATAAATCTTGGCCAAAATCGACTATCTTGTCTCCTTTTGTAAGTAATGATCCTATTATATCTAATTTAGATTCTGGATCAATAATCCTTGCATTAATATATGCAACAGTAAAATCTGCATCCTGTCCTCTGCCCAACAACTTCCAAGATTGCTTATACATTCTTCAAATGCCTAGAAATAGTAAAGAAAATAAAAAACTAATACAGGATATACGCAAATGGTTAATTAGTCAATGCTTATGTATATTGTATCATAACTTTTAAATTTACATTGATTACTTAAAATTGATAGCATTGATAAGATCTACATTTGTTATAAAAGTTTTTCAATTATTAAGATTTATTGATATTTTATAAATATAAATTTCACTAGAGTTCTATATAAATAAAACACTTAACTTGAAGTCGAGTTTGAATAATTTTTTAGTGCTATAATGTGATGAAAGTTTTAAACAATATATTGGAAGATAACTTATTGAATATTTATAGTAATTTTACTTGTTCTTATTATTAGCTAAAAAATTGATTATTTGTTCTGTAATTAACTTGCCTATATCTTTTTTAGACATTATGGGAAATTCTTGATAATGATTCTTAGTAATAATTGTGATTTTATTGTAATCATTTCCCATAACATGTTTATCATTAATAGTTGTTGTATTGCTTATGATCCAATCGCATTGTTTTTTTATTAGTTTAACTTTTGAATTTTCTATTGCATTTTCTGACTCTAATGAAAATCCAATCACTAGTTTTGGTCTTTTTGCGTGAGTACTTATGATATGGATGATATCTGGATTGTTAGTGATTTTAATGTTTGTGATTTCATGTTTTTTTATTTTTTTAGCAGAGTATATAGGGCACCAATCGGTTACTGCTGCTGTGAAAATTGCAATATCTACTGGTAATAGTTTTATGCAGGTTTGTAACATTTCATTGCAATTTTTTATATAAAATATATTTTGTATGTTATGGTTGTGAATAGTAACTGGACCAGATACTAGGTTGACATTCCATCCGATTTTATTCATATATTCAGCAATTGCATACCCTTGTTTACCAGATGAACTGTTGGTAATGTACCTTACAGGATCAATAAATTCTTGGGTTGGTCCAGCTGTTATTAAAACATTAACCATAGAATACTGAAATGTCCAAATTTCAATTATAGTACAAAATTGTAAGAATTTACAATAATTTATTAAGCAATTACATGTACTTGTTTAATAAAGAGAAGTGTTAGTGGTATAACGTTATTGTACTTTTATTATGCAGGAAACATTATCTTATATAGGGTCCTAGAGTGTTGGAATATTTATTGTGATGAAATGATAGATAATTGTGTAGTCTTAGTGGACATGAATGCAAAACTCTATTATAAACTAGTCACTTATAAATAAAGGAATGGAAGTCTATGAGGAAAGAAAGAGATAGTTTGGGTGAAATAGAAGTTCCTGCGTGTCATTACTGGGGTGCACAAACGCAGCGTTCTATTAATAATTTTAAAATTGGATCAGAAAAAATGCCTCAACCTTTGATAAAGGCGTTAGGACTTGTTAAGTTGGCAGCAGCTCGTGTTAATATGAAGAATGGTGATATTGATGAAGTAATAGGTAGTGCAATTTGTGATGCTGCAAATGAAGTTGTAAATGGTAAACTTAATGATGAATTTCCTTTGGTAATTTGGCAGACTGGTTCTGGTACTCAAACTAACATGAATGTTAATGAAGTAATAGCAAATCGTGCAATTGAAATGTTGGGTGGAGAAAAGGGTAGTAAATGTCCTGTACATCCAAATGATCATGTTAATTATTCTCAATCTTCCAATGATACTTTCCCAACAGCAATGCATATTGCAGCTGTTGTTGAAACTGAAAATTCTTTATTGCCAAGTTTGAAGAATTTATATGAAGCTCTTCATAGTAAGTCTATAGCATTTCAAAATATTGTTAAAGTGGGACGTACTCATCTTCAAGATGCTACTCCATTAACTTTAGGTCAGGTATTTTCTGGATATGCGTACCAAATTTTACAGGGTATGAATAGGATAAAAGCTGCATTAGGTAATTTGCTTGAGTTGGCTCAAGGTGGTACTGCTGTAGGTACAGGTATCAATTCTAGAAAACAATTTGATATTCATTTTGCAAGTGAAATTAAAAAGTTGACTGGTTTTAATTTTGTATCTTCTATTAATAAGTTTGAAGCGTTAGCTACGCACGATGCATTAGTTGAGTTTAGTGGTGTATTGAATGTTATTGCTGTAAGTTTGATGAAAATAGCAAATGATATTAGATTGCTTGGTTCAGGACCAAGATGTGGAATAGGAGAGATTGTATTACCTGCTAATGAACCTGGCTCTTCTATAATGCCAGGTAAGGTAAATCCAACTCAATGTGAAGCTATGACTATGGTGTGTGCTCAGGTTATGGGTAATCATACAACTGTGACTGTTGCAGGATCAAATGGTCATTTTGAATTAAATGCGTTTAAGCCTGTTATTATTTATAACGTTTTACAATCCATTAAGTTATTATCTGATGTTAGCATTAATTTTTCACAAAAATGTGTTCAAGGCATTAAAGCGGATACAAAGCGTATTTCATTTTTGTTGAATCAGTCTTTGATGTTAGTAACTGCATTGAATAAGCATATAGGTTATGATAATGCAGCAAAAATTTCAAAAACTGCTTTTGATGAGGGAATAACATTAAAAGATGCTGCAATGAAACTTAACTTGATAAGTGAAGAAGAATTTGATAGGATTGTTAATCCAGAAAACATGATACATCCTACAAATTAAAGATTGCTTTTATTGCCCGTTTCATAACTAACAATATTGACAGTTAACACGTGTTACTATAATATAGAGAGTATTGTATTTTTTATTAAAAGTGATTTTATGGCAGACGATGAGTACAAAGGTGTGATACAGCAGTATATAAATACTGTAAAAGAAATTGTTAGTGATAGTAAAACTTTTGATCAAATGTTTGAGTCGGTTGTAAAGATTCAAGAAAGGGTAATGGAAGCAAATGCTCAAAATGATGATGGAAGTCAGGTAAAGCGTATAGGGTCTTCTACTTCTGATTCTATTAGCGATAGTCAATATAAAGAATTAATAGAAGAACTAAAGGTAATCAAAAAACGTCTTTTAAGATTGGAGCATAAAGTATTAAAGCCTAAGGAAGGAGCGTAAAATAAGAAAATAGGTTTGTATGATTTTTAAAACCTATGAGTTTGTGTGAGGTTACATGCTTCTTTATATTCTGTAGTAGTTTTGCTTCATAGTTGCCTTTTATTAAGGTAAGGGTTCTTGTTGTTATCTAAGTTTTTATAGGTGTGTTATAATTAATTTTTATTAGCTTTTATGTTAGTGCTTATTGTAAAAAAGTACTATCTTTGTTTATATTGAATCCTTAAATAAGTATGCTTATTTATCTTAATAGTGGTGTTTACATAGTGTATAATATCTAAATATAGCTAGTTAATGATATGCTTGATTATACCTATAAAGTGAAGTAGTAATATAAGTATTATAGCAATGCAGAACACATTATAATTAGTTTCAACGGACTAAGTAGTTATTAATGTTATTATGGCTTGTTGTTTTTAGTGATCAATACTGAGTATTTAATTTAAATTTTATTGAGCAAAAATATTTGTTATTCCTTTGTGTATTCTTGCATAGGTTCTACTTGTATACCTTGTTTCTTTAGTGTTTTGATTGCTGATGCTAAAGCTTTTGCTCCTGGTATTGTAGTACTGTAAGGAATTTTTTTGACAAGTGCAGTTTTTCTTATACTGCTACTTTCTGAAAATGACTTTATACATTCTGAAGTATTGATTACTAGGTTTATTTTATCATCTTGTAATAGATCTAATATATGTGGTCTACCTTCCCTTACCTTATTTACCTGTTGTGTAGTAATTCCTGCCTCATTTAAATATGTAGATGTTCCTTTTGTTGAAAATATAGTAAAACCAATGTCTTGTAATATTTGTGCTGTTTGCACTATGAGTGGTTTATCTGAATTTTTGACAGATATAAAAGCTGTACCTTGGGTTGGTAATTCATATCCAGCAGCCATTTGTGCTTTTGCAAATGCTATTTCGAATGATTTGTCAATACCCATTACTTCTCCTGTAGACTTCATTTCAGGTCCTAGCAGGACATCTATATTTGGAAACCTTGAAAAAGAAAATACTGCTTCTTTCACAGCGATATAATTGAGCTTTCTTTCTAGAATTGTAGGAAGCTTTTCTCCTAATAATATTTTTGTTGCAATTTTTGCTATTGGAATGCCTGTAGCTTTTGCAATGAAAGGTACAGTTCTACTTGCTCGTGGATTAACTTCTAATATATAGATCTCACCATCTTGTATTGCATATTGTATGTTAATGAATCCTATAACTTGTAATGCAAGTGCTATTTTCTTTGTATATTCTGCTATTGTATCTGTTATTTCTGATGTTAGGGTATATGCAGGTAAAGAACATGCTGAATCACCTGAATGTATACCAGCTTCCTCTATGTGTTCCATTATTCCTGTTATGTAAACACTTTCTCCATCACAAATAGCATCTACATCTACTTCAACTGCATTGGTTAAAAATTGATCTAACAATAATGACCCATTATCAAATATGTTTTTATGTATAGTTAAGTAATTCGATAGAGCGTTACTGTCACGAATGATTGACATTGACTGTCCTCCTAGTACGTATGATGGCCTTGCTAGTATTGGGAATGCTAGGCTTTGTACACATTCGTAAACTTCATTTATTGAATTACAAGTAACGTTAGGAGGTTGCTTTAAATTTAATTGTGTGAGTAATTGTTGGAATTTCATCCGATTTTCGGCTAGATCTATTGAATCAAAAGATGTTCCAAGAATATTGATATTTTTTTCTTGTAGTACTTTTGCAAGCTTTAATGGTGTTTGTCCACCAAATTGTACTATTACTCCAAGTAGGGAGTTTGTCTCTTTTTCCTTGAATATAATATCTAAAACACTTTCTCTAGTTAATGGAGAGAAATATAACTTATCTGAAATATCATAATCTGTTGATACAGTTTCTGGATTGCAATTTATCATTATGGATTCGTATCCCATTTGTCTAATAGTATGTGCTGCATGTACGCATGTGTAATCGAATTCTATACCTTGTCCAATGCGGTTAGGACCACTTCCTAAAATTATTACTTTTTTATTGTCTGTTACAACAGATTCACATTCAGGGGGATTGACAGTATCACCTTCATAACAGCTGTACATGTAAGATGCATTAGTTTTAAACTCTCCTGCACAAGTATCTATGTGTTTATATACTGGGTTTATAAGTAAAGATCTTCTAAGATTTTCTACGTATTCTATAGTGTTATTACTCAAATGTGCTAACCTTGCATCAGAAAATCCCATTTTTTTTAACAATAATAACCCTTCTGCTTCTTTAGGTAATCCGTGATTTTTTATTTGTTGTTCAAACTGTATGATATTTTTTATTTGTATTAAGAACCAAGGATCATAACCAGTAATCTTATTGATTTCTTCTATGCTAATGTTATGCCTTAATGCATCTGCAATTATGAATATCCTATCTGGAGATAATTTTACTAGAGCATTATATAGTTGATCTTTTTCTATATTCTTATCAAAATGTTCATCTAATCCTGAATATCCAGATTCTAAAGAACATAGTGCTTTTTGTAATGATTCTGGAAAAGACCTACCAATTGCCATTACTTCTCCTACGGATTTCATAGAAGTTGATAATTCTTTTTCTGCTCCTCTAAATTTATCAAAATTAAATCTTGGTATTTTTGTAACTATATAATCTATACTTGGTTCGAATGATGCAGGGATTGCTTTTGTGCAGTCGTTTTGTATTTCGTCTAGAGAATATCCAATAGCCAATTTTGCAGCTACTTTAGCTATTGGATAACCTGTTGCTTTAGATGCTAGTGCTGATGATCTAGAGACTCTTGGGTTCATCTCTATAACTAGTAAATCTTCATCATTTTTTGGATTGACTGCAAATTGTACATTTGATCCTCCAGTATCTACTCCTATTTCTCTAAGTATGGAAAATGATATATCACGCATTTTTTGATATTCTGTATCCCTTAGAGTCAGTGCTGGGGCTACTGTAATACTATCTCCGGTATGAACTCCCATTGGATCAAGATTTTCTATAGAGCAAACTACGATACAGTTGTCTTTATTATCACGCATGACTTCCATTTCAAATTCCTTCCATCCAATAATGGATTCATCTACTTGTACTTCAGATATTGGAGAAATACTTAGTCCGTACATTACATTTTTTTGAAATTCTTCTTTGTTGTAAGATATGCCACCCCCAATACCGCCTAGTGTAAATGATGGTCTAATAATTGCTGGCAATCCTATATATTCTAATGCATGTTTTATTTCATCTACACTTTTTATAATAATACTTTTTGGGTATTTTACTCCTATTTTATCCATTGCTTGACGGAATAGGTTTCTATCTTCTGCTTTTTGTATTGCTTCTTTTGTTGCACCTATTAATTTTACATTGTGTTTTTCTAGAATTCCTTGCTCACATAACTTAATTGCAACATTTAAAGCAGTTTGTCCACCTACTGTAGGTAATATTGCACTTGGTTTTTCTTTTATAATTATTTTTTCAATGATGCTTGGTGTAATAGGTTCAATGTATGTAGAATTAGCTATTTCTGGATCAGTCATTATTGTTGCAGGATTTGAGTTAATAAGGATAATTCGGTATCCTTCTTGCTTTAGAACTTTGCAAGCTTGAGTGCCTGAATAGTCGAACTCACATGCTTGTCCTATGACGATAGGACCTGCTCCAATAACTAATATTGATTCTATGTCTGTACGTTTTGGCATGATGTATATAAAGAATTTATTTACTAATACTATAACTATTAATACTTTATCTTCAAAATAAAAAAGTAAAAACTGATGCTTACTAAAATGTTAAAAACATTTTTTATGTAATCTTAGGGATGTTTTTTGTTGGTTTGTGTTTTACTATTACAATTTTTTACATTTGTAAATAGTAGAGTATTGTTGAAAGCTCAATAGTACAAAAATTTATTATATTATGTTTAGCATTTATTTGTTTGTAGGATGTTATTACTAGTAAGCGTTATTTCTTGATAAGAATATGAATTTTGTTGTGGAAGTTTAATTAACAGTGATATGTAATGAGTAATGATATTTTATATAAGTAAGTCTTTCAGTAATACACACAGTTTTACAATTAAGGTTGTGACTGGTGTATATTGTAAAAAGTCATTGTGTGTTGCTAATAGTTATTATGTTTTATTACAGTATTTGATTCACAGTAATGTGTAGTGAATAATAATGTTTAATATATAAACTTTCATCATAAAAGTAAATTTTTTGATTATATAAGTTTTGTATTTAACTTATTTTGATCTTTGAATATTTTCTGTAATATTCTAAATTATTTTTACATTTTTTTAAGATTGCGCTTGGTATTACTTTGAATTTCTGCATTATTAATGTGAAACAATTGTATTAGAAAATTATTAAGAATAATTAAGAAATAATGAAATTTGATTATTTTTTCAATCTATATTGAGTATAGCTTTACAAGTTTAAGTTGTATAGTATAAAAATTACTATATTATGTTAATTTACTAATAAATTCAGGTGTAATATGACTGTCATAATAAAGGTTGGAATTAAAAATCTTATCGATAGTACTATGGAGATAATTTCGGAAAGGTTTTCAGTGTATGCAAAGAATGAAGTAGTAAAGACCAGTTTGCAATCTTATATTGATATTATAAGAATCAAGGAAAAAAAATTGCAATATTATAATGGTAAGGAGGCTAAAGGGCATGTAATTGCTGATGATCAATTTTATCAAATGGAAAGTACAATAAGAGCAATTCTTATGAAAATATTTGAAATTGAAATTTTAGAAAAAAAAACAACCATACCTCAAGAAAAAATTTCAGCTTATAGAGAAGCTGTTAGTATTTTAATAAACAAAATAGTAAAATGTAATGCTTATGTTCTTACAGAAAATGATAAACTTGCTAAGATTGTAGGTAATGCAACTTTAAGACGGAGCACTTATAAGTGTAGAAATCTTGGTGAGCTTGTTTCTAAGAGTAAATTTACTGCTGTAGAAAGCTTTGATGCTGCATGTTCTAATATAGAATTAGATCCTAATATAATAAAGCAAGTTTTAGAGTTTTGTAGTGTTGATCTTATGATTGGTATTATGGATCTGCAGTTAATACAATTTCTTGCTGATATGCGGTACTTCCCTAATCAAAACAGTAATGTGTTTGAAAGAACTAAACATAGTTATATGAATCTCATAAAACATATTATGATTTGTAAGTCTGCTAGTGCTATTGAGCAATATCAATCTAGTAGAGACTCAAAGAAATTGCATTGTTCTTTATATCTTAAAGATAATATAGAAACGAATCCAGCTTTATATTTAGTGCTTACTTTATTTGCAATACAATCTATATTTAATATGTGTGGGTTGTTATTTGTATTAGGACGTATTTATAATATAGTGAATTTCTTTAATAATATTGATATTAAAGATGTATCGATTGGTGTATGTTCTATTAATGTAGTTTTATGCACTTTAATTTTTGCATCTATTCTTGTTGGAAGTAAGTTAAGTAAAAAAAACGATGCTATAGTGACGGATGATATGGTGCTTAGTAATCTTGATATCATTGAGCAAGTTGATGAAAGCTTGAATTTATAATGCTTTTTATCACTGACTTTTCAACATGTTGTCTTGTGTAATGTATTTTACTAGTGATGTACAACTTGTTTTATTTAAAGTGCATTTGTAAGTATATATATGCGTATATAACCAACGTAGTAATATGAAATGTTTTAGGTGATATTGTAATATGTTGGTTATATATATACTTCTTTATGAGTAGTAATATTGTAGACTTATTATTCTCACATCAACACTGTTTTATATGTAGTTACATTGAAGGAGTAGGAGTGTGTATATGATCAATGTGGTGTTTTCTTAATTTATGTCGTGTAATTTGAATAGTGTATAAGTAAGAATCATGTTAAGACACATTTTATCTTGTATTACTTTGAGTTTATCAAGGTTTTTATTAGTTGGTTGCAGTCTATTTTGGCTTCTATCCTTACTATGTATTCTATCTTTACTAATTTCTGTATCTATTAAATAAGTTTTGTTAACAGTGAAATGATGATATTAATGTGTTTTTACAATTTGGTATAAAATTGTCTTGAATAGGTATATACGCTAGATTATAGAAAAGGTATAATTTTAAGTTGCTATTTCTTAATATTGATATTGTGTTAGTGCAATTATTTTCAATATCTGAGTTTAGTACTCATTTTCATAGGTTTTTGTATGTTTATTAACTTCACACTAGCATATTATAACTGCGTGTAGAGTTTTTATAATTTTTGGTAGTATTTCTAGTTTTTCCCACAATTCTTTTTGCATTATTAGAGTTTCATTACTTACATACACTGTGTTCTTGATTTGCAATATGGTATAAATATCCTCTGCTATAAGAACTTTTGAATCAATAATAGTGATTCACATATAGTGAAACTGCTTTAAAATAAGTTATGAGTATCCTTTAATTATCTATTATTTATTATGTGAACCCTTATAGTAATACTTCTACTTAAAAAAAGAATGTTACTGCTGCATATTTAAAGTATTGTTGTGATAAAGTGTATATTAACACACCCATGAATTATAAAGAATGTGTTTACTGAATTATTAAGAGAAAGCTTAGTTTATCAATATTTTAAATTTATTTTGAATGATATATTGTTTATGGTAATTTTCTGTATTTTTTTTAGTATATTAAATGTTACAGTGTTGTGTACTTTGATGAAGCAGATACCTTTTTGACATAAAAAAGTTAGTAATGTATAGTTTGAAATTATATGTTATTTAGATTAGTTTCCTGTAATTTTTTTAGTATGTTGAATGCGTCATTGTGTATGTGAGTATTATGTATTCTAATAAAATCTATGCCTTTTTGAAATAGGAAAATTGATACTGCTAGTGTTGCGTTGTCACGTGTTAAATCATTTAATTTGCATGAAGTTAAGAAAAATTTTCGTGAGTGTCCGACATGTATTTTTTGATTTAGAATCTTTAGTCTGTCGATGTTATTTAGTATATACAATGACTGTGTAGCAGTTTTACTGAATCCTATACCTGGATCAATAATGATTCTGTTTTTATTAATGCCTGCATTCGTTAGTTTTTCAATGTGCTTTTGTGCCCATGTAATGATTTCATTAATTGGGTCACAGTCTTTTGGAATGGTATTGTTTTTTATTAATGGTATGCCTAAACTGTGCATGATTATTACGTCGACGGAACTACTTTGTAATACCTGAAGCATACTGTCATCTGAAAGTGCACTTACATCATTTATATAATCTACATTTAATTCTATAGCTTTCTCAGCAGTTTTTGCATGTCTGGTATCTATGCTAACTTTAACATTATGATAATGAGCTATTTCTATTATTTGTGGCAGTATATCTTGTAGTCTATTCCATTCTTCTGTTTGAGAGATTGTATTGTTTCCATGTTGTGTATATAAATATGTAGGTCTTGTTGATTCACCTCCTACATCTATTATGTCTGCTCCTCCGTTGATTAGGTATTCAACTTGTCGTAATGCTTTATCTACACTAAAAAACTTACCTCCATCTGAAAATGAATCTGGTGTGTAATTTAAAATTCCAACTAATTTTGTATTGAGGTTCATTGGTTAAACTTGTTACCTAAAAAATAGTGCTATAAGTACCAATGATGTAAATTGCAACAGAACTCTAATTATCATTATTTTATTTCTATTTCTAATGTAGAATTCATTACTTATAGCCATTAATACTACACCTGACACTAGTGATATTAAAGTAAGTGAAACGAAAACTAAAATTACTATTAACGATGTTGTATTACTAGACATTTTTGTGCAACATAAAGGTACACTGCAATATATCATATAGTATAACTTTGTTTCAATTAAAAATTATTTATATGAAAATTTATTAAATGCTAGTATTGTTTACTTAGATGAACGTATTGCAGTATGTGTATAATATATTAATTATTTAGAGGGATATGTGGAAGGTGTGAATTTTAACTTTCAGGCAATGCAAGAGCTGAAAAAAAGTGTGCTCTACAATAGCTTAGAAAAGTGTAAAAGTGTCTTTTGGTTCATTTTTTGGTTTAGTTCTGCTATTAATTTGCTAATGTTGTTTTTACCATTATATACTTCTCAAGTCTTAGATAGGGTACTTTCAAGTGGTAGTGTATCTACATTAATAATGTTAAGTGTTATTACAGTCGGAGCTTTTGCTTGCTCTTCTATATTGGAAATTTGTAGATCTTTAGTGATGGCAAGAGTTGGTGATTGGATAGATAAAGTTGTTACTCCTGATCTTATTATGAAATCTATCAGTTTAACTTCAATAAAGTCATCTACTTCAAGTGGAGAAGTATTGCGTGATTTATCTGTTGTAAAAAGCTTTATTACTGGTTATGGAATATTCTCATTGTTTGATACTCCATGGGCAATTTTATATCTTGTTGCTATTTTTATGATACATAGTGTTACAGGGTATATTGCTGTAATAGGTATAGTGTTGTTAACTAGTATGGCTATTTGGAATGAATTGGCAACAAAAAAAATATTACAAGAGGCTAGTGAAGAGGGAATACGTAATATTAATGCAATTGATGTTGCGACTCGTAATGCTGAAGTAGTTGAGGCTATGGGAATGGTTAACTATATTGTAGATGATTGGGCTGAAAAAAATGATAGAAATAGGGCTATGCAAATTAAAGCTCAGAATCGTTCTAATTTAATTTCTGGAATTACTAAATTTATTAGGTCAGTACTACAAATATCGGTTATAGGTGTTGGAGCATTTCTTGCTGTTCTTGGTCATAAAACTGCTGGTGGTATTATTGCTTCATCAATCTTGATGGGTAGGGCGTTAGCGCCATTTGAAGCATTGATTAATACTTGGAAGATGTTAATATCAGCACGGATATCTTATAAGAGGCTACAGATATTGCTTTTGGCTTCACCAAAAAGGGAGCAAACTATGTCTTTACCTGCTCCTGCTGGAAAGGTTGTATTTGATCGTGTGTTCTTTACTCCTTATGGTGGTAATAAGCCAACTCTGAAGGGTGTATCTTTTGCAGTAGATGTTGGAGATATTGTTGGTGTTATAGGTCATAGTGCTTCTGGAAAATCTACAATAGCAAAATTATTAGTAGGTGTGTGGAAACCAATTTCGGGTGTTGTTAGACTTGATGGTGCAGATGTTTATACATGGAACAGAGAAGATTTTGGACGTTATATTGGTTATCTGCCTCAAGATGTTGAGTTGTTTAATGCTTCAGTAAAAGTTAATATTGCAAGAATGGTACCTGATCCTGATCCAGATAAAGTTGTAAGAGCAGCTCAAATTGCTGGTGTGCATGAGCTAATACTTAGTTTGCCAAATGGCTATGATACACTGATTGGTTTTAATGGAGTTGTGCTTTCTGGAGGGCAAAAACAAATGCTTGGGTTGGCTAGAGCATTTTATGGTGATGTGAAGCTTTTAGTACTTGATGAACCAAATGCTAATTTGGATGGTAAGTCAGAAGCAAGTTTAGTAAATGCTTTACTTTATGCAAGAAAGAATGGTATTACCACTTTTATTATGACTCATAAGATACAATTACTTAATGCTGTTGATAAGGTTATTATTATGAATGATGGTATGGTTAATGGTATGGGTTCTAGAGATGAAATTTTGAGTAAAATTGTGCCTAGTTATACTCCACCAAATTCTCAGCCTCAACAACAACCTAAACCATTAGTACAGTCAGAAGATGTAGCAAAATAATGAAGGTATAAGATAAATAATTCTAGTGTATTGTTTAGCTATTGTAAGTGTGATAGTAGATATTTTATAAGTGAAATTCAATTCTTGTATTCAAATAAGGTGTATTATATAAATAATGTTTAAAACTAATACAGTGTTTAGTAAAGTTTACTGAAGTTGTAATTATTTGTAATTATAATGATATAAGTTTTTTTGAAATTTATCTACTTTATTTGTATTCAAATTAGTTTAATAAAATCAATCATATAGTATTATTAAGCTTGTACAACTTACAAAGGTTTGAAAATTTAGATAATATTGACCTGATCAATTGCTGATCTACTTTAAAATATAAATAGTATAATATTATTGTTGTTTAGCTTTTGAATATTTGTAATGGATAGTAAGTATTTATAAGGTAATGTACTGATTTGCTAGTATATTAAAAATGTATATAGAGTAGTATTACTATGTATGGTTTTATAGAGATTTATAAATGTGATTTTTTTGTATGTTGAATATGACATTGTGTAATGAATGTTATAATTCTAGAAATACAGAAGTAATGCTATTGTATAGGTTAATATTGAATTTAATTTGTTGAATTGGCATAATGTTAGCTTATGTGTTAAAGAGAAAAGTCTATTTGTAGTGTGCGTATGACTTTTAATATTTATATGTTATTTATTTGTGTCATTGTCTAAGTAAAAAGTTTTATTACAATGTGGTTAATTTTGAGAAGTTTATAAGATTGTGTCTTTATCATTATACTCATTTTGTGAATATATTGCCTAAAGAATAGTGCTGTTTGTTATTAATTAATATTGATGTCTTAAATTTAAGGGATATTATTTAGCTATTAGCTAAGTTGTTTTGTGTTTTATTGAATTATGTGATGTTATGGTAAAAATTATTGTTATTGATAAGACTGGTGGTACTGAAGTTTTTAAGTATGTTGATCATAATATTGGTGAACCTAAAGATGATGAAGTATTAATACAACATACAGTTATTGGATTGAACCGCTATGACCTTGAATGCCGTAATGGTATGCGTAAAACCAGAAAACTTCCTACTGTTTTAGGGATTGAAGCAGTGGGGGTTGTAGAGAGATTAGGTAAAGATGTTGAAGTGTTTAATGTCGGAGATAGAGTTGGTTATTGTACTGTGTCTGGAGGTGCTTACTCTGAAAAAAGGATTGTCAATCAAAAGTATTTGGTCAGAATACCTGATGATGTTACAGATCAGGTAGCAGCTGCAGTGTTATTTAAAGGCATGACAGCACATTACCTTACTCATATAGTTTATGCTATACGTCCTAAGACTTTTGCTTTAGTACATGGAGCTACAGGTGGTGTAGGACAAATATTATGTCAGTGGGCTAGTTATAAAGGTTGTAAGGTTATAGGCGTCATTAGTTCTGATGATAGGGCAAATATTGCTTTGCGTTCTGGATGTTCATATATAGTCAATTGTAATAGTAAGAATTTTGTTGAACAAGTAATGGAAATTACTCAAGGTACTGGTGTTAATGTAGTTTATGATTCTGTTGGTGCATTGACTAGTAAAGAGTCTTTTGCATCTCTTGGAATGTTTGGTATATATGTTTCTTATGGTCAAATATCAGGAGCTGTTTCGAATGTTAGTGCTTCTATGCTAAGTTCTCGATCATTGTTTTTTACTGCACCTTCAGTATTTCACTATAAACGTTCTAGTTTTGACTTGGCTATGACATCTATGGAGCTTTTTGAAGTAATAAGAAGGAATCACATAAAGGTTAGTATAAATAAAATTTATAAATTTGATGATATAGTTACTGCACATCAAGATTTAGAAAATAGGAAACTTACTGGATCAAATATTATTGTACTATAGCTATTTTATTAATCAACGAATCAATATATTTTTCTTATTAATTAATGTAAAGTTGGTTATTAATTTGTATTTGTATGTAGTTTTGTACTGGTAATTAGTGTGGAGTTACAGTTATTGTTTTAATATTTTATAGTATATTGTAGAGTTGTGATGATACAGTGTATGTGTGTTATATTAATGGGTATAAAAGTGCATTTTTCTTATTAGTGAATATATAATGTTTTGTGATGTGCATTTGTATTAATGGACAATTACAGTTATTCTTTAAGATATATGTTATTGTATAAATTGTAATGAATATAGTGTACTGTTAATATTTTACATAGATGTTTTCTTACTAAAACACATATTTTCTGTAAGTTGAAAGGTTTGTTACGTTTATATGTAATTTTAAATAATTAGTCATAACAATTATTGTTTAAACTATATGTAGTATGTTAGTATGAAGTGTTATCATTTACGATATTCTATATTTAATTACTTTAATTGTTATAGCTAATAGTGCTTTATTTGTCAGTGAAAGAATTTATGAGTATTAGATACGTCATGTCATGTTGTAGTAAATGAATATAGAAAATTGAGAAATAATAATGTCATAAGATACTTATTTATTGTTGATGAGTTATTATATAAGATAGTGAAAATCTTATAATAATAATGTATGATGACTCTGTAATTGTAATGAAAAGTTTATTATTACTATTGCATGTGTTTTTAACATATATTTACATTGATAGTTGTGAAAGTCTAAAAAATATTTGTTTAAGTAATGTTGAAATTACTATTCATCAAGATATAAAACTTCTGCTTTTTCTTTTGTCATTGGTTGTAAGTCAATGAATTTTTTCTTATACGTGTTTGTATTGTAAATGATATTGTACCAGGACTTGTTTTGTACTGGTGATGTTCCAGTAATGTATAGTTCATCTTCTGCTCTTGTCATGGCTACATAAAGTAATCTTAAATATTCATTGTATTCTTGAGTTTTTTGTTTAGCTTTCAAGTTTTCACATAAGTCATTAATATCATTACGTATCCAAAATGGAGTATATTCTTCGTCAAAAACTAGTTGAGTTTCACTTTTTGGAATGGTTGTAGTATCTGATAAGAATACTATAGGTGCTTGCATTCCTTTTGCATTGTGTATTGTCATAATTTTTACGTAATCTTTTGTGTGATTGATGTCACTTTTTATTTCTGGATTAATGTTCTTTATCCAGTATATAAATGCTTGTAATGAATTTAGGTTGTTAGATTCAAATTGTATTAATAAATTGATGAATTCTCCTGTTATTTCTGTACTTGATTGTCCTAACCGTTTTATAAATTTATGTTTATGTTCAGAAATAATATAGTGATACAAATTTAAAGGACTGTGGAGTTTGGAGATGTTGATTAGTTGTTTTAAGTAGTTTGATATGTTACTGAATTTTAATTGTAATACTTCCCATAAATGTTGTTGATTTCTATTATATGCTAGATCAAAAATTTGTTCTTCATTGAATTCAAAAATTGGTGATTTTAATAAGCCTATTAAAGCTAAGTCATTTTCTGGTAATAGTAAAAATTCTCCTAGATTTACAAGGTCCTGTATTATTATATAATCCATTATTTTGAATTTGTCTCTTCCCAATGTAGGAATATCAAGTTTTTTGAGTGCTGTTATGACATGATCTATAAAGCAGGTTCTATGTCTAACTAATATTAAAAAATCACCTGCTGTTATAGGACGGTTCCTTGCTAATAAAATTCTTTTATTAGTTATCCATGTATGAATTTTGTTGGCAATAGTTGATGCAAGTAATAGGCTTGTGTCTGAATAAGTTTGATTTTCAAAATCCAATGAGAAGTTTTTATGGTTTTTAATATCAATTATAGGCCATATTTCTACATACCCTGAGTCATTGTATCTGAAGATTTCATGTTCTATTTTTTCTGTATTAAATGATATTTCGTGTCGAAAATTGTTAAACACTCTATCTACTAGTTTGAGAATAGGTGGAGTTGATCTAAATGATTTTGTGAAGTGTAATATTTTATGTTGAGTACTTTGTTGTGTAAAGTAGTGACACATAGGTTCAAAATAGTCAGGTCTTGCGTTTTGAAAGCTATATATTGACTGTTTTATATCTCCTACAACAAATAATGTTCTTGATTCTTCTGTTGTACCTATACCGGAAAAGAATTCATGACATAGGTGTGAAATGATATTCCATTGTTTTATGCTATTGTCTTGAGATTCATCAATTAGTAGATGATCTATTTTACTGTCTAGATGAAATAGTATCCAATCTTTGTAGTCTATATTTGTTAGTAAATTTAATGCTAGATTTATAATGTCATTATGGTCTAAATAGTTTAGTTTTTGTTTGTCTTGTTGGTATAATTTTATGAAACATTTTGCAATCTCAATAATGTGTGTAGTGCGTTCTGCTATTTTTTTTGTATAAAACATTTTGATGAAATTCAATATTTCTTCTTGTATATTTAGAATGATTTTTTCTATTTCAGGAAAATTGGCCAGTGTTTTTTTTGTGATTATTGACGATATAGGTTTTTTTTCTAATGATGGTAGATTAATGAATATTTTTATATACTCATTTAATTTTTGTAACTTATATTTTTGTGATAATGCGTTCCACTTGACTAATTTATCACTATTTTTTTTGTCTCTGATACTTCCTTCACTAAGAATTTTAATTAAATGGTTGAGTTGATGGTTATCAATAGGTAATAATTGGTCGGTTACTGTATTATGAACATTAAGTTTTTTATATAATGAATCTTTATTGAGATTATAATCTTGTTTACTTAGTATTTTATATAGTAACTCATAAATTGTGGTTTCTGTAATTTCGTGTGAAATAGCTGAAAAATGATCTTTTATTGTTGGATCATGTAATAATTTATAAAATATTTTTGAAAAAGATTCTGAAAAATCTTTTATTGTACAATTTGGTGAAATTCCTGTTTCTATTGGAAAGGTAGATATTAATTGGTAACAAAAGCTATGGATGGTTTTTATTGAGAGTGATAAGTTTTGCAAATTATTGAATAGTTCTCTTGCTCTTTTATATTCTGTTAGTGTTATGTTGGTTGGAATAATATCTTGTAATTCTTTTTTTAATTCTTCATTTTTTAGTATAGTCCAAGTACTTAAGATTGAATGTATGCGTTCTGTCATTTCATGTGCTGCTGCATTTGTAAACGTTAAGCAAAGTATGTTTTTGTGTCCTGTAATTAATAATCTTAAGACTCTATTGACTAATGTTCTTGTTTTGCCTGTCCCAGCTGATGCGGATATCCATATAAAATTATAGAAAGGATTGGTTGCAATATTCTTCATGTAATGTATAATCCACAATATTTTTATTTTTAGTGTTAATAGAAAATTATATTTATAACAGTAGTTATTGTTAAATAAAAGAGTTTATTAATTAAGAGAGCGTTGCATGAGAAGGTTGTTTCTGTTTGTGATAATGATGAGTTTTATTAATGCGACTATTGGATTTGCAGATGATTTAAATTCTGATGGTAATGTTTATGATGCGGAAACAGATAGTAATGAAAATACAGGTGAAGGACTTTATTTAGATAATGATCAGGATTATGATGAGAATGATGATTTTTATTATGATGAAGATGATGTGTATGAGGATGAAGATGACATTTATAATGATAATCTGATGGATAATGAAGAAAATGATGTACAAGATGACACAGAGGAAGATAATGATGATGCACCTGAGGTTAATGGTGAAAAAGGTAATAAATTGAATGCTAAGAGTAAAATAGGTGAAGGTAAGTCTGATGATAAAAAAAAACTTCTGAAATCTTGAAAGATACATCTCAGGAACAAAAAGGTGATGTAAAAAAAAGTAATATTTCTTATAAATGGCCGTTTACAAGAGAAGTTATAGAACAAGTTGAAAAAGAGAAGTATGATCAAATGAATGAACACCTTCCAAAAATATATAGTGTTACAGATTATTATGTACAGATTTTTTATTGTATAATACAAAATGATATTTCTGGTTTAAGGTCTTTAGTTAATAAACTTCAGGAACTGGATGTGAGTTTAACAACTATACTAAATAAAGTACGCACCCTAGATGTAGGTGATAATTTATTGACTTATGCTGTAAAACAAAAAAAGATTGATGTAGTAAGATTTTTGTTATCAATAGGTGCCACTCCGAATTTTGCTAATTATGATGGTCAAACTCCTTTAAGTATTGCTATAAGAAACAGAAGTATAGACATAGCACATGCTATACTTGCTGTAAAGTAGAGTGTTATAATATATAGTTCGGGTGTATATAGTATCTGTAATGAGTAGCTTTAGTATAAGTTTTATTATGTTTCTAATTTTTAGAATCTCATGAGTTATTAAATATGATAAAAGGTCAGAATATAATATTTGTACTTGTTATGGTATTGTTTAGAAGATGTTATTCCGATGAATGTATGTGAAGTGGCATAAATTTTTAGCTACTTAATTAGATGCAATGATATAAAAGTTGTAATAGTAGTTCTGTGATTACTGTAAAGTAGTATTTTTTAACATGTTAACCATATATTATAAGTTACGTTACAAATTTATTTAAATTTTTTTACTACATTACTCAATTAATATATAATTGTACTAGTAATACTGTGCTATTACATACTATATTTTTATGTGTGATAGTTTTTATAAATATTAATAAGTATTGTACTTAACTAATGTATATTGATAAGTATTAAAATAGTTGTTTTGTAAATTTTAATGGCTGTAATAAATGTAATAAAGATATTTTAAAGTTTTTTTATATTTAATAATTTTATCGAGTAACTTATGTAATTGAGCTTGCTTAATTGATGATGTATGCTATACCGATGTCTTTTGTGTACAGTTTATAGAGATTTTTACTAAATTATCAATATAGGAGGTATGTCATGAATAGTAAAGCATTTCATGATAAAAAATTAGCATACATTAATGGATTTTCAGTAATACTTTGTGGAATTGTTTTTATATGTTTATTGCTATCTGGTATATATTATGGCAATTTTTACATTGTTTTACCAATGTCTTTAGTATTGTTAATTTGTGCTTTTATCATTCCAAATGGATTTTTTGTAAATAACCCTAATGAAGCAAAGGTTGTTGAATTTTTTGGAAATTATATTGGTACTATATTTGAGCCAGGATTTTTCTGGACTGTTCCATTTGTTCGTATGAGATCAATTTCATTAAAAGTAAGAAATGTGAGTACAAGTAAGATTAAAGTAAATGATTTTAATGGAAATCCAATAGAAATAGCTGCTGTTGTTGTGTGGAAAGTTGTAAGTCCTGCGAAAGCTTGCCTAAATGTTGGTGATTATCAGGAATTTATTAATATTCAAAGTGAAACTGCTGTTAGAGAATTAGCAGGTAGTTACCCATATGATGCTGAAGATAATAGTGAATCTTTGCGTAATAATTCTGCGCAAATCTCATCTAAGTTATGTGACATGCTGCAAAATAGATTAGGTATTGTAGGTATTGTTATAGAAGATGCTAGAATATCACATTTAGCTTATTCTTCTGAAATAGCTCAAATTATGTTAAGAAGACAGCAAGCAAAGGCTATTACTAATGCTAGGGGTTATATAGTTAGAAATGCAATTATTATGGTAGATGAAATATTGCAGCATTTTGAGTCACAATACCAAATTAAACTTTCTGATGAACAAAAAGTTAAGCTTGTGAACAATCTTTTAGTGTCTTTAATTTCAGAGCAAGGTGCACAACCTACTATTAACATAGAGTGATATAATGTTAGGTTAAATCTGAAAAGATATTTAATTTTATAATCTTTGATAGTAAGTTTATGTAATACTAGATTTATATTATGTAACATAGCAGCATAGGTGACTGTAATGTTAATTATTCAGTAAAATATTTAAGTTGTTAGTAATTTTGATGGTAAGTTTACTTATGTGTTAAATTTTTTATGATATTGCATAGAATGTGATCAGCTTTAAGGCTGATGTATTGTATAATTTTCAAGTTATAATGCAAGAGTGACATTATTTATTATGCTGAAAATGTTAGTATGAATATATGTATTATCATAATTCTATAGATGAAATTTTTCGATATGATTGTTTGCTACTGATATCAGTATATTGTAATAGCATTAAAAAATATAAAGATATTTCAAAAAAATCACGTTTGTAAATGACTTATCCAACTCTTGCTTTTTATTTTTCCTAAGTTTTGAATAAAAATATTTTAACAAGAGAGGTTAATTATGAATTACGATACATTAAATTTTTATGAATGTGATAGTACATGTGATGTAGAATATACGGATTGTGTACGTGATAATAGTGTATTGGATGAGTATATGTCTTATCAGTCGATGTGGAAAGCTGTTATACTTCAAGCAATCATTGATTCAACTTCTAATTATAGAAGAATGGAAAATAAACTTGAAAAGATTAAGGCAACTAATTGGTTAAATGACTTTTCAAGAGATTTTACAACTGTGTGTCATTTTGCAGGGTATAATCCTTTAAATGTTCAAAATAAGGCAAAGAAGATTATCTCAGCTAGTAAGGCTTTAAATCAGAATAAGTCTAGAAGTTAGGTAAAGCAGATCTCAACCTGTATAACGTTCAATTTTGCTGTAAATAATCTGAGAATTTAGTTAATCCTATAAAAGTATTGTTGGGATGTTTGTTATATAATTTCTGTGTATGTTATTGATTGAGTGTTGTATAAGTGCGAAGGTTTTGTCAATATTCTGAATTTCTTATTAGTAGTAGTTTGAACTGTGGATGATATAATGGTAATTTTGTGTAATAATTTTCATGGAAATCTCAACTTGTATAACTTTCAATTTTGCTGTTAAATAATCTGCAAGTTGAGATTTTAGTTATTATAAATATAGAATAAAATGTTGAAAATATAAAGATAACTTTTTGTGTGAACTGTATTAAAAAGTATATTGATGTTTTATAGATAAATAGAAAATGAAAGAAATTTTGAATACCTACCATTCTATGGTGAATGATGGTAAAATTACTTATGATGAACAGCAAGTTCAATTATTAAGAAAATTAGTTCCATACTTATCTGTTGAAAAAATTTGTTGCTTTTTACCTATAAAAAAAAAATTAAGAAAAATTGGGATATATATACATGGAGAAGTAGGAAGGGGAAAATCAATGATTACAGATCTCTATTATGATTCTTGCAGAATAGAGAGGAAAAAGCGACAACACTTTAATCAGTTTATGAAAGAAGTACATACTTTATTACATGAGTTTAAATTATCTAGTGTTAAAGATCCACTTTACAAAGTTGCCAAGGTAATAGTATATAATCTGGATTTATTGTGTTTGGATGAAATACAAGTATATGATATTTGTGATGCTATGATATTATATAGATTATTTTCTATTATTTTTGATCAGAAAGTTATTGTTATGATGACTTCAAATTATGCTCCTATAGAACTTTATCAAGATGGTATTCAGAAACAATCTTTTGAGCCTGCAATATCATTGATTATTGATAGAATGCATGTTGTTCATTTATCTGGGGAACAAGATTATCGTGCTGTTAAAGAATTAGGAGTAAATGATGTGTATTTTATAGGGGATAATTCCAGTGCAAAGTTATCTGATTTATTTGTTAAAATGGCAAATAATAGGAAAATATGTTCTGTAACGTTACATGTTTTTGGAAGAGATATTGAGGTAAGAAAGGTCTTTAACAATACTGCATGGTTTGATTTTTATGAATTATGCGGAAAACCTTTATGGGTATCAGATTATCAAGAAATAGTGCGTAATTTTTCAATAATATTTATTGCAGGTATTCCTGTGTTTGACCATTATAATCAAAATGAGATGCGCAGATTTACTATTTTAGTGGATGAATTATATGAAAACAGAGTTAAAATTTTTTGTGCTCTAACTGTAGAGCCTCAATTATTGTATTACTTACAAGAAGTACCTATAGATTTTCAACGTACAATTTCTCGTTTAATGGAAATGCGTTCTCCATCTTACTATAATGTTTAGTGATTATACGTTAACGTTATTATATAATATGCTGTGTTGGGTTATAGCATAGTTATTTGGTTTTGAATATTTTTATATAGTTCTACAAATAGATTAAGTGCGTTATAAAGAGTAATTATTGTAAACTCTATAAATCTAATGTTGATGTTGCTGTAATTTATAGTGTTTGTATTCTCTCAAAATCTTATTACTGCCATTGTTTAATAAATTGTGTGTATTTGTTTTGAGTTAGTAGTTTAAGAGTAGTGATATGTGGTTTAGAAGTTGCAGTAAAATGGTTTATGTAGGTTCAAATATAATTCTTGTTATTGTAATAATAGTTTAAGTAGATATATGTCCTTTTTAAAATAGCTTATTTATTGTTACTATAGAGTTGCCTGGTTATTTTAATAATTTAATAGCTTTTGTATTATTGTTTAGAGAAATATCTGTTTTATGAGATTAAAGTAAAATACTTTTATAATGTTATACCGTATATACTTGTGTAAGTTTTTCTTATAAATAACTATTTGTCAAATACCTAAAGCACATTTTACATTTGGTAGGGCAGGTATTCTTGTGATCTTGCATACATATTTCTTTTAAACACTTTATATAGTATCCATTGTTACTTAATGTTGGAACTCTGAAAAACATATTTTCTTTTGATATTATTGCTTTATAGTCTATGTCTAATTCTACTAAAGTTTCAGAGTTCTCTGAGACAAATGATATAGGTACTAGTACTATAGGTACGTTATCTTGCTTTGCTTGCTTGATTTCTGATATTGTGCTGGGTTCTAACCATTTTACTGGTCCAACTTTGCTTTGATAGCATATCTTGTAATCTAATTCAGGTATATTTAAAAATTTGGTAATTAATAATACGTTTTTTTCTATTTGGTGTTGATATGGGTCACCTTGTTGCATTATGCTTATTGGTAAACTGTGTGCTGAGAATAATACTCTTGGTAAGCCGTATTTTTGTGCTTCTTGGTATTTTTCTATGATTAGCTGGCATTGTGCTTTTATATAATTTGTATTGTTATAATAGCAACAAACTGTTGAAGTGGAAAATTGGAGGTTACTTTTGTTCATGTAGTAATTCCAATGTTGAATAGCTGATAGTGTAGTAGTTGTTGAATAATGTGGATATAAAGGTAGTAGAATTATTTTATCTGGATTGTATTGACATACAGATTCTACTGTATCCTTAGCTGAGGGTTGTGAATATCTCATAAATATGAAAACTTGATATTGATTATCATTATTATCATTCAATATGTTTTCAAGAGAAGAAGCTTGTATTTTTGTTTCTTTTAATATTGGTGATTGCCCATTAAGGTGTTTGTATATTCCTATTGCTTTTTTCTTTCTGAAAAATGAAATTAATGTTGCTAAGATAAATCTTAGTGGATTTGCTAGATTTATAATATTTTTATCATAGAATAAGTTGAATAAAAATGACCTTACTTCAGAAAGTGACTGAGGCCCACCTAAATTGAACAATACTACTGCTATTTTTGACACTTGTTGCTTAATTATTGTAACATTAATAAAGTAACATATATAATGTTGGTTATCAAGAAAAAGATAATTTTGAGTGAGTACTACTAGGTGCGTGATGTTGTTGGAAAAACACAAATTCCTATAAATGCATCATCAAGCATTGATATAGGGGTTACATGTTCATTTTCATGATTTTCAATTATGTGAGCATTGAGTATTCCTAAGCTACATGCTACTATTAAGTCTCGGAATCCTGCGTATAGAAAACTAGAGAGAGTGTTTAATGTCTTTCTACAATGAGTAAACCTATCAGCACTTTTAGGACCTCTAACAACATGATAACCTGTTCTTGATGTTACTGTATCTTGTAACAAATTGCACAAATCAAAAAGAAAACTAATTGGAAGTTCTAGCACTTCTACTGCAGCACAAGCTAGTTCTATAGCTGCTTTTAATAAAAAGAAAGGAGTTAGTAATACAGAAATGACTACACTTAATAGAATACGTAATCCATTAGATAGTTCTTGTGGTTCATTGCTTGTACCAGTATGATAATTAGGTCCTCTGAAACGGATATAATCGTTATTATTTTTATTATCACTCCTATATATTGGGTGTCTTATCACACCACAGCATGGATCTTTCCTTTGTCCCAGCAGTCTTAGCGAGAGACAAATGAGTATCATCACTAGCATGCATACTATTAAACATGCAAGATACTTTTCTGTTGGAGAAAAACCACCAAACACTCTATCTCCAAGGAAGTGAGTCAGAATAAAAAAGAGTGGCATAACAACTACAACTTCAAGAAATGGCACAATGTGATTTTTTAATTGATACCTTGCGTGTGCGCGTACTTGCTTAACAGTGTTTCTTCTACTACCTCTGATATATATCATATGAAGTGAAGATTCTAGCATGGTAATAGCAGCTAAGTTGCAAATGAAGAACCCTTTGAATCCACAAAACAATGAATTTTTTAGCTTAAAAGGTGTTTGAATATCAAATACTAATTTAGCCATTGTTACTCCACTATTTAACTTTAAAATTATAATTTATTTTATATAAAATGTATATAACATTTTTATTTACTAAAACGTTATATTGCAAACTATCAGATAATACCTTAAATTGTGTATAAAATTGGTAATAAGATGTTTGCATTGATAGCCTAGAAATATTCTTCTAACTTATTAATTAATTTTTCTATTCTAAATAAGATATGTGACATTAAATCATTTGCGTAATTTTTTATTTTTAAATAATCATCAAAATGTTTCTTGTACATTAACATTTCATCTTTTGTTTTTTTTAATTGAACTTTTAGCTCATTTTTTTCATCTTCTAATGTTAGTGCTGCTAACAAAAATATTAAGGCATCAGAACCTTTACCTTTTTCTGCACTTGATATTGAATTAACTAATGTATTAAACTTATCTACTAAGTTAAGCAAATGTGATTCTTCTCCTTTGTTGCATGCTACTCTATATGTATTGTTTCTAACAGTAATTTCAATAACCTGTGGATTATAGTTATTCACTTACTTGCTCCTTTTGTAAAATAGCTTTTACATTTTCTATAGTGTAGTTTAACCTGGTGATTACCTCATGGCATGCTTCTTTCCATTTATTACATTCATTTGCTTGATCTGCAAGTTGTTGACTTAGTGTATTTTTTTCTTTAATAAGTGATGCTATGTCTGCTTTATATTGTGATATGTTATTCTTGTGACTTAGTTTTTGTACTAATGAAGATTCCAACTTATCAAATGCTTTATCTATAGTTTGCTGAAATTCTGAATTGCTGAAATTACTTGTTTGTTCCATATAAAAAACCTGCCTAACATTTGTGTTTAACTGTAGCTATTGGTTTATGAGCTTTATGAATTTATTACTAGCTCTGAAATATACTTTTCTGTATTTGTTTTTTGTTAATCTTGTATTAACAGTTTTTATATTATAACTTCTTACTGTGAAAGACCCAAAACCTCTTAATTCTACTCTATAGCCATTCTTTAAATACTCTATAATTAGTGAGAAAAATATGTTTAATATTTTCGATACTATTTCCTCACTAAGAGAGGGATTTTTTTTTGATATATGTTGAACTAAGTGTGATTTTAACATAAGATTTATTTGTTAATATAATAATGAATAACCTGTAATACTAGTGAATTTATGCTTTCAAGAACCGATAGATGTGTTTTTTTTGATAGTACCTTTACCTTTTGTGTATTAATGTTTTGTGATTGAAACCAACTTATTGCTTCATCTTCTCCGCCAATTTGATCAACTAACCCTATGGATAATGCTTCTGATCCTGTATATATGCTTCCATCTGCTATTTTTAATACTTGACTCTTTTCCATCTTTCTACGATCTGCTACTATGTCAATGAAATAATTATATGATTCATTAACAATACGACGTATAGATTCCTCTTTTTCTTTTGTGAACTCTTCAAAAGGTGATGTTGCTGCTTTTAAATTTGAGGATTTTATTGACTTTAAAGAAATACCCATTTTTTCTGCTAGTGAACTGACACCAAAGTACTGCATCAGTACGCCAATTGAACCGGTAATAGTAGTGTGACGGGCTATTATATAATCTGCAGCAATTGCAGTCATGTATCCACCTGATGCTGCTAAATCATTTAACACAGCAACTACTGGTTTATTTTTTGCAATGTTACGTATGTTTTGATATAAGATTTCACTACCTGTTATAGTACCTCCAGGACTATTAATGTTTAATATTAATCCTATAACATGACTGTCCTTTGCAATCTTTTTTAGTAAGGAATCCATTTCCTCACTGGTTTCAATTTTTCCTTCTATATTTACTTTAGCTATATATTTATTGTCTAAAAAATTGCTAACCTTTGATATATCAACATAGTTACATAATATTAATGATGCAAACACCATGAGAAAAACTAAAAACCTCCATAATTTTACTTTGGAATTTAGTATTTCTATTTTTAATAACTGGTCAGACATAAATAAAACCTATTTAATGTTTAAGTGACAATACCATGTTGTAAGTTTCAATGAGTAATACTTCTGCTTCTAATTTGTCACCTGGGAAAAACTTTTTATTATCAGGTAAATACTCTTGTTCTATTAGAAGATTAAAACTATTTGAACCATTAAATACATCAACTAATATACCAGTGTCCTCAACTACTTTTGTAACTGTGACTGGTATTTTGTCTCCTAAATTAGTCTTTTTCAGTAAATCAAGGAAAGGATCATATTCTAATTGTTTTACTCCAAGATCTATCTTGCTTTTATTTGGGTTTATCATTAATATTTTTGCTTCTACAGAATCTCCAATACTGTATTTTTTAACTGCTGCTTCTGGTGATAAAGACCAACTTAGTTCTGTAGTACGAATTAATCCTTCAATGCCATCATTAAGTGTATTGTCTTCAAATGAAACAAATATTCCAAGATTTGTAATGTTTTTTATCTTTGTTGATACAACAGAACCTAATGGATATTTTAATGTAAACGCCTGCCATGGATTTTCCTGACACCTTTTCATGCTGAGACTCATGCGGCTTTTAGCTGTATCTATGCTTAATACTTTAACTTGTATTTCCTCACCTCTCATGAATAATTGATTTATAGGCAAGGAATTTTTTGTCCAACTTACTTCAGATACATGAACTAATCCCTCTATGCCTGTTTCTAATTCAACAAAGACACCGTAATCTTCTATGCTTGTTACAATACCTTTATGGATACTATCGACAGGGTATTTTTTCTCAATATTTGACCAAGGACTTTCTTCTAATTGTTTAACACCAAGAGAAATCTTTTTATTTTCACGATCAATTTTTATAATTTTTGTTTTTACTGTTTGTCCGCACGAAAACACAGCTGAAGGATGACTTACACGACTCCATGATATGTCAGTTATATGTAATAAACCATCAACTACGCCAACTGAAGGTGATTCATGTATTTCTATGAATACACCATATTTGGTAATGCTTTTTACTTTACCTTCAATGATATCTCCTTCATTTAGTTGACTGAGATATAAGCTTTTAGCATCTGCAAGAGATTCCTCTAATATAGCTTTTCTTGATACTACAATGTTACCCTGCTTGTTATCCATTTTTAATATGCGAAATTTCTGTTTTTTCCCTAATAATGGGGTTATATCTTTAACTTGCCTTAAAGCTACATGGCTTGCTGGTAAGAATGCTACAACACCTTTTATGTCAACTGTGTACCCACACTTAATAGAACTAAATATTACACCCTCAACATCTTCTTTTCTTTCTGCAGCTTCTTCTAACTTTTGCCATAATTCATCTCTAATAGCTTTTTCCCTGCTTAATACTACACTACCATTACGTCCTTCAATTTTCTCTAGATATAACTTTACTTTTGACCCTATACCGATATTTTGATAATCGTCACCAAGTTCGAATTCTTTTAGCGAAACGATACTTTCAGATTTTAGACCTGAATCTATTGTTACATATCCTTTATCTATACATACAATAGTTCCTTCTATTATTTGTCCTTCTTTGACACTATCATCTATGAATTCTTTTAATGCATTTTGAAATTCTGAACTATTATCATCTTCTGAATCTTCTGCTTCAAGATTATGGCTAATAAATTTATTAGATTTTATTTTCTTTATATTTTGTAAGTAGTCTTCTGATCCTAAATTTGTTTTTATTTGAAAATTTTCCATAAAACATAGCCTATTTTAAAATTAGCAAAGCAGTGAAAATCATATTATTATTATTTCCTATACTTTACAAGTAGGTTTTTATTTTTTCTTTGATGAGTAGAAATACTTGTTCTTCGTTCATATACGAAGTATTAACATATAATGCATCTTTTACTTTTATTAGAGGTGCAAATTTTCTATATGTATCTCTAATGTCTCGTTGTATTATTTGTTGATGTATCTTTTTATACATTGCTTTTTTTTTATGTAACATTTCTTTAAATCTTCGTTGTGCTCTAATGGATGGTTGTGCTGTAATAAAAATTTTGAAATCTGAATCAGGGAATATTATGGAAGATGTATCTCTTCCATCTAGAATTATGCCTGGTTTTGCTGAGTAAATAATTTTACGTTGTATAGGTAATAGAGCAAGTCTAATGTGTTTATGTCGTGCTAAAATTGAAGCAGTTTTACCTATATCTTCATTGTGGTAAGATGCTGCATTGCTATCTTCTAATAGTAGTGATAATATCTTTTCTTCTAAGTGAGTATCAATGTTTAAGTTGTATTGTGCTGATGTTCCAAATATTGAAGCTATTATCCTATATAACTTACCTGTATCTAAGTACTGAAAATTAAAGAAGCTTGATAATTTTGTTGCTAAACTCCCTTTGCCAGAAGCACAAGGACCATCAATTGTTATGACGAAATTATTGGAATGTTTGGTCATAGTTTTGTATAAAAATGGAATATAATGCTACGGCGGCTGCATTTGATACATTGAGGCTATCAATTTTATTTGATGTTGCAATTTTCAATAAAAAGTCACAATTTTCTTTTGTTAATTTGCGCATTCCTTTATCTTCTGATCCAAAAATGATTAATTTTTTATTATCAAATTTTGTTTTGTGTAGAAGTTCTCCTTCTTTTGTATCAAAACCATAACACCAGTACCCTGCATTTTTAAATAACTTTATTGTGCTAACAAGATTTATTACATATGCAATTGGTATCATATCTATAGCGCCACTTGATGTTTTTGACATACCGCAATTTTCTGATGGTGAGTTATGATAGGGGAGTATAATAGCATCTACATTAAAGCAGACAGCTGACCTCATAATAGCGCCTACATTATGGATATCTGTTATTTGGTCTAAAAGTATTATTGTTGAATTTATTGTAGAACTATTTAATATTTCTTCAATTGTGAGTGGGTTAATGGTAGATGCTTTTAAAGCAATGCCCTGGTGATTGCTATTATGTGGTAGAACAGAATTGATGTAATTTAAATTTACTGTTTTCAAGTTTATGTTTCTTTGTTTGCATAATTCTGAAATTTTGGTTATTTCACTGTTGTTTTTTGTAATATTTTCTGTTACTAGCATTTCATAGCATTCCCTATTTTTATTTTGCAATGCGGCAATGCATGCGTGTTTCCCATAAATCCATATCTTGTTTTTATTCATAAAAATTTAGTAATTACGTGTGATTTTTTGTAATTAGATATTGACATATTGTAATCTTTAATTTAGTTAAATCAATTCTAATCTAAATTTTTGGTATCATTTTTTATTTTTTTATGTTAATTAATAAAGGATGTTAGGTTAGCGTTAGTGTTTTTAGGAGGAGTGGCCGAGCGGTCAAAGGCAGCAGACTGTAAATCTGCCCACTAACGTGTACGTAGGTTCAAATCCTACCTCCTCCACGGTTATGCGGGTATAGCTCAATGGTAGAGCTCCAGCCTTCCAAGCTGGTAATGTGGGTTCGATTCCCACTATCCGCTCTTATTTGTGAAATGGTTTAAGATGTAAAGGTATTTGTTTATGGTAGAAGAAAGGAAGCCGCATATAAATGTAGGGACAATAGGGCATGTTGATCATGGTAAGACAACATTGACAGCAGCATTAACAACAGTGTTGGCAAAAAGGTTGAGTGGAGAAGGGAATAAAAGTGTAAAATATGATGAAATAGATAAAGCACCAGAAGAAAAAGCAAGAGGAATAACCATTTCAACAGCACATGTAGAATATGAAACAGAAAATAGACATTATGCCCATGTTGATTGTCCAGGACATGCTGATTATATAAAAAATATGATAACAGGTGCTGCACAAATGGATGCAGCAATATTAGTAGTGTCTGCAACTGATGGAGCAATGCCACAAACAAGAGAACATATATTATTAGCAAAGCAAGTAGGTGTAAAAGATATAGTAGTGTGGATGAATAAGTGTGATGTTGTAGATGATGAAGAAATGTTGTCATTAGTTGAAATGGAAATAAGGGAATTGTTATCAAAATATGGGTATCCTGGGGATGATATAGATGTAGTTAGAGGATCTGCAGTTAAAGCATTAGAAGAAGAAACAGGCTCAGGTGTGTGGAGTGAAAAAATAATGGAATTGATGAATGCTTTAGAAAAAATAAGTTTACCAGTAAGAGAAAAAGATAAGCCATTTTTAATGTCAATAGAAGATGTGTTTTCAATACCTGGAAGAGGTACAGTAGTAACAGGAAGAATAGAAAGAGGAGTAATTAGAGTAGGGGATAAAATAGAGATAGTAGGATTGCGTGAGATACAAAGTACAGTATGTACAGGTGTTGAAATGTTTCATAAAGCATTAGATGCAGGAGAAGCAGGGGATAATGCTGGAATATTGTTAAGAGGGATAAAAAAAGAAGATGTAGAAAGAGGGCAAGTATTGAGTGCACCTGGACAGATACATTCATATAAGAGATTTAAGGCAGAGGTATATATATTGAAAAAAGAAGAAGGAGGAAGACATACTCCATTTTTCTCAAATTACCAGCCGCAATTTTATGTTAGAACAACAGATGTAACAGGGAATATAAAGTTACCAGAAGGAGTAGAAATGGTAATGCCAGGGGATAATATAAATATCGAAGTGAGTTTGGATAAGCCTGTTGCTATTGATCAAGGATTGAGATTTGCAATTCGTGAAGGTGGTAGAACTGTAGGCTCAGGTATTATTACTGAAATTTTGGAGTAGGTATTTTATGGTAACGCAAAAAATATATATTGAGCTTAAAGCCTTTGATAGCTGTTTACTTGATAGGTCTGCACGCAGTATTATTTTAACTGCTAAGAGGAGTGGTGCACGTGTTAATGGTCCAATTTTTTTTCCTCGTAAGGTCATGAAGTTTATTGTTAATAGGTCTACTCATGTTGATAAGAAATCTAGGGAGCAGTTTGAAATTAGGACACATAAGCGTTTAATTAGTTTACCAAGAGCTAATTCTACAATTATTCAAGC
The DNA here is from genome assembly GCF_000012565.1 of Ehrlichia canis str. Jake. Classification (GTDB taxonomy): domain Bacteria; phylum Pseudomonadota; class Alphaproteobacteria; order Rickettsiales; family Anaplasmataceae; genus Ehrlichia; species Ehrlichia canis. Next base: position 863,600 of record NC_007354.1, on the reverse strand, counting down.
ATTAATGAGTTTACAATTGCCTGCTGGAGTTGATGTAAAAGTTAAGGTAATTGGGGGCAACAATGGCTAAAAGGATAGGGTTATTTTTAGAAAAAGTGGGTCATACTGCAATTTTTGATAATGAAGGGAAAAGAATACCAGTCACTTTATTGCATTTGAGAGATTCTTTTATTATCTCTACAAAAACTAAAGATATCAATGGTTATAATGCAGTAGTATTGGGCGTAGAATCTTCTGTAAATATAAAAAAGCCTCAATTAAAAATTTTGGAGAAAAGTAATATTACTGCTAAATGTAGAATATTTGAGTCTAGGGTTGATAATTTAGATGGTATAGTAAAAGGCGCTAAAATTTCTATTACTCATTTTGTTGAGAATCAGTATATTGATGTTACAGGATATTCTTTAGGAAAGGGTTTTGCTGGTGTTATGAAGCGACATAATTTTAAAGGGTTGAAAGCATCTCATGGTGTGTCTATTGCTCATAGATCTCAAGGTTCAACAGGTCAGTGTCAAGACCCTGGTAGAGTATATAAAGGTAAGAAAATGGCTGGTCATTTAGGGAGTAGTAAAGTAACAGTACAAAACCTTAAAGTTATTTTAGTTGATCAGGAAAGATCTTTATTGGTTGTGAAAGGTAATAATATTCCTGGTGCTAAAGGTTCTTATGTTTTTGTGAAAGATGCTGTAAAAAAATCAGTTCCAAAAAATTCTTTTCCTGTATGTACTGAAGATTTAAAGTTAGATAATATTGTATGAGATCAATATGGAAGTTAGTATAATAAATGTAAATAGTGATAAAATTGGAACGATTGATTTAAATCCTTTGATATTTTCTGTAGATTATAGGCCAGACATATTGAAGATGGTGGTTAATTGGCAATTGTCAAAAAGACGTGCTGGAACACATAAAGCAAAAACTATAGGTGATATTTCTGGTACAACTGCTAAGCCTTATAGACAAAAGCATACTGGTAGAGCAAGGCAAGGTAGTTTACGTAGTCCGCAGTTCAGGGGTGGTGCTGTTATTTTTGGTCCTGTAGTAAGAAATCATGCTTATTCATTAAATAAGAAAGTTCGTAAGCTCGGGTTGAAGGTTGCTTTATCATTAAAGAATTCTTGTAATAAATTATTGATTTTAGATAGTATTGATGTTAATTTTGTGAAGACTACGCAAGTATTGCAGTTTATTAGAAATTTTGAGCATAAATCTTTTCTGATTATCGATAAGGATTATAATAAAAATGTAGTCTGCTCTTGTAGGAATTTGCATAATGTAACTTTGTTAAAGCAGATTGGAACTAATGTTTTAGATATTTTAAGACATGATTGCATAATTTTAACTGTTGGAGCTGTAAAGTATTTAGAAGAAAGGTTATTATGATTAATTATTTTAATGTTATACAGTCCTCTATTATTACAGAGAAAGCAGTACTATTGAATGAGAAATTTAATAAGTATGCTGTCTATGTATCTGTTGATGCTAATAAACAAAAGATAAAAAAGGCTTTGAAGGTAGTTTTTGATTTAGATGCTACTCATATTAATGTGATAAATCAGAAAGGGAAAAAGAAGCATTTTAAAGGTATAGTTGGGCATAGGAAAGATAGGAAAAAAGTTTATTTTTCTTTGCCAAAGGATCAAAGTTTTAAGTATATGGGAATGAAATAGAATAGAAATGGGTATTAAAAATTTAAACTCAGTAACAGCGTCTTTGCGTGGTACTGTATTATTAGATAAATCAATGCTGTGGAAAGGTAAACCAGAGAAGTCTTTAGTTAGTTATAAGATTTCTTGTGGTGGTAGAAACTCTCGTGGTGTTATTACTGTTCGCCATCGTGGTAGAGGTCATAAACGATTGTATAGAATTATTGATTTCAAGAGAAATAAAGTTGGCGTTTCTGCTACTGTTGAAAGGTTAGAGTATGATCCAAATAGGACGGCATTTATTGCATTGTTATCTTATGATGATGGTGAAAAGTCTTATATTATTGCACCTAATGGGTTAAAAAAAGGGGATGTTGTTATATCTGGTGAAGGATCTGACATATTACCTGGAAATTGCCTTATGTTGAAATCTATCCCAGTTGGAACATTTGTTCATAATGTTGAGTTAAGACCTGGTAATGGTGGAGTAATAGCAAGGTCTGCCGGAACTTATGCTCAGTTAATGAGTAAAGATGGTGTATACGTTTTATTGAGGTTAAGTTCAGGTGAGATAAGAAAAGTATTGTCTGATTGTCGTGCTACTATAGGTATAGTATCTAATTTGGATAATCAAAATGTAAAGTTAGGTAAGGCTGGTAGGAATAGATGGCTAGGTATTAGGCCTACTGTGCGTGGTGTAGCTATGAACCCTATAGATCATCCTCACGGTGGAGGTGAAGGTAAAACTTCTGGTGGTAGAAATCCTGTTACTCCATGGGGTGTACCAACAAAAGGTAAAAAGACTAGAAAGAGAAATAAGTCTAGTAATAAGTATATTAAACGTGTATCTGATAAAGGGTAGAATATGTCTAGATCTATTAAAAAGCCTCCTTTTTGTGCACCGCATGTTTTACGTCTAGTAAATAAAGCTGTAGCTCAAAATAAATTAAATTCTATTATCAATATTCACTCTAGATCTTCTGTTATCTTGAATAAATTTATAGGTTTAACTTTTGGAGTTTATAATGGTAAAACTTATGTTCCTGTGAAAGTAAATGATAATATGGTTGGACGTAAATTTGGTGAGTTTTCTCCAACTCGTCGTTATACTGGGCATGTTGGTGATAAAAAGGTATCTAGGAAGTAGGTTGGTTAGGTTATGGGTAAAGTATTGGTAGAAGCTAAAGGTATTGGATTAAGATCTACTCCTTCTAAATTGAATTTGGTTGCTGATTTAATTAGAGGGAAAGATGTATCTGTTGCTATGATGTATTTAAAATTTTGTAAAAAGAAGTCTGCTGGTTATATCAGTAAGGTTTTAAAATCAGCCGTTGCTAATGCGCAAGCTAATTATAATGTTGATCTTGATAATCTTTATGTAAAAGAAGTTTTAGTTGGTAAGTCTTTTTCTCTGCGTAGGGTTCATGCACGTGCACGGGGTAAAGCATGTAGGGTGCATAAGCATTATGGTAACGTTATCATAAAATTATTTGAGAGGATATAATTTATGGGTCAGAAATGTAATCCTATTGGATTAAGGTTAAAGATAATTAATACGTGGGATTCTTTGTGGTATGCCAATAAGGATTATACTACAAAGCTACATGAAGATTTTTTATTGCGTAAGTTTATAAAAAAAGCTTTCTATCATGCTGCAATTAGTAAGGTTGTCATAGCAAGAAAAGTAGATTTAATTATGGTTAATGTATATTCTGCTAAGCCTGGTGTGATTATAGGTAAAAAAGGTGCTGATATTGATAAGGTTAAGCAGCAAATTGTTAAAATGATAAATAACAATATTGAATTAAATATCATAGAGGTAAAGAAGCCTGAATTAAAAGCAGTTTTAATAGCAGAAAATATTGCACAGCAATTAGAGAAGAGAATATCTTTTAGGCGTGCAATGAAAAGGAGTGTACAAAACTGTTTAAAGATAGGTGCAAAGGGAATAAAAGTTAGTTGTGCTGGTAGGTTAGGTGGAGCTGAAATTGCTAGAACGGAGTGGTATAAAGAAGGTAGTGTTCCATTGCATACTTTTAGAGCTAATATAGATTATGGTTTTTCTGAAGCAAAAACCATTTATGGGATAATAGGTGTTAAAGTTTGGGTCTATCTTGGCGAGACGAAATCGAGTAATGAGTAATTAGTGAGTAGAGATTATGTTTATACCTAAAAAAACTAAGTATAAAAAGGATTTTAAAGGGCGTATTAGTGGTAATGCAAAAGGTGGATATACTTTATCTTTTGGATCTTATGGGTTGAAAGCTTTAGAACCATGTAGATTGACTTCGAAACAAATCGAATCTGCTAGAAGAAGTATTTCAAGAACTTTAAAGCGTGTTGGTAAAGTGTGGATAAGAGCATTTTGTCATACTTCTGTTAGTAAGAAACCTATGGATGTACGTATGGGAAAAGGTAAAGGTAGTGTTGAAATGTGGGTATGCAAGGTAAAACCTGGAAAGATCTTATTTGAGATAAGCGGTGTATCATTAAATTTAGCAAGGGAAGCATTAAATAAAGCTCAAGCTAAGCTTCCAATGAAATGTAAGTTTGTAAGTGATGAATTGTAAGGGTATTGAGCTATGGATATTGTTGATATAAGATCTAAGACCAGTGATGAGTTGCGTGAATTATTAGCGAGTTTAAGAAAAGAATTAGTTGATGCTGTGTTAAATAGGAAAATTGATAAATCAGGTAACCATTTTTATTGTGTCAATATAAAAAGAGATATAGCTAGAGTGTTAACAGTGTTGAATGAAAGAAAAAAAGAGGAAAGGCATGTCTAATAAGAAAGTTTTAACAGGGGTTGTAGTTGCTACAAAATGTGATAAAACTATAAAGGTGATGGTTTCTCGTATGGTAAGACATAAGACATATAAAAAGATAGTAAAGAAGCGCAAGAATTATGTAGTACATGATGAGTATAATAAGTGTAAGTGTGGTGATGTTGTGAAGATACAGGAGCATATACCTATATCTGCTACTAAAAGGTGGATTGTAATTTAGAAGGTGAGAGTTTATGATACAGAAAAATACTTTACTGGATGTTGCTGATAATTCTGGTGCGCGTAAGGTGTTGTGTATAGGATTATTAAATGGTAAAAAGTCTGCTTCAGTTGGTGATGTAATTGTTGTTTCTACTAAAGTAATTACTCCAAGAGGAAAAGTTAGCAAAGGAAAAGTTTATAAAGCAGTAGTTGTAAGAGTAAAAAAAGCAGTGCGTAGATTAGATGGAAGTATTATAAGATTTTCAAGTAATGCTGTTGTATTAATTAATGATCAAGGTGATCCATTAGGGACTCGTGTATTTGGTCCAATTAAGAAATTACCTTTTGGTCTTTTTTCTAAAGTTATGTCTTTAGCTGTAGAGGTATTGTAAAATGGGTATGAAAATTGTTGTTGGTGATGATGTTGTAGTAATCAGTGGCAAAGATAAAGGAAAAATGGGAAAAGTAATAAAGGTATTGAGAAAAAAACACTTTGGTAAGGATGTTTCTTTTGCAATAGTATCGGGAGTAAATATATGCAAAAAGAGTGTTAAAGCAACTCAAAAAAGTGATGGTGGTATTATAAATATTGCAAAACCTATAAATCTTTCGAATATTGCATTGTTTGATTCTACACTTGGAATTCGAACAAGAGTAGGTTATAAATTTATTGATGAGAAGAAAGTACGTTTTATGAAGTCTTCTGGCAAAGTTATAGAGTAGGTTGTTTTTTATGTTAAAGGATTTATATAAAAGTCATATTGTGCCGTCTTTGAAAACTAAACTTGGGTACAGCAATGTTATGCAAGTTCCTAAGATTGTAAAGGTTTGTTTAAATATAGGGCTAGGTATAAGAGGATCTGATAGTAAGGTTATGAATTCTTGTGTTCGTGATCTTGCATTAATAGCTGGTCAGAAGCCTGTAGCAACTTATGCAAAGAAATCTATAGCTGGATTTAAAATACGTAAAGGGTTCCCCATTGGATGTAAGGTGACTTTAAGAAATAATAAGATGTATGAGTTTTTAGAGAGGCTTATTCATGTTGTCCTTCCTAGGGAACAAGATTTTAAAGGGTTATCTGTTAATCAATTTGATGGTTGTGGTAATTTATCAATTGGCATAAAAGAGCATATTTCATTCTTGGAAATAGATTATGATAAAATAGATAAAATATTAGGATTAGATATAAATATTGTAACAAATGCGGTTAATAATAATGATGCTAAGTTATTATTGATGGAATTTGGTTTTCCGTTTATTAATTAAAGGGCGTGCATGTCAAGAAAATCTGTAATACAAAGAAATTTAAAACGTATATCTATTTGTAGTAGATTAAAAAGTAAAAGAGATGAGCTAAAGGCTATAATTAAAGATCAATCTATTTCTATGAATGATAGATTTTTAGCTCAAGTTAAGTTGTCTAAGCTTCCTAGAGATTCATCTTATATTAGAATTAGAAACAGATGTTTAGTTACTGGAAGGCCTAGGGGTTGTTATAGGAAATTTAAAGTTTCTCGTATTGTTTTACGTCAATTAGGTTCAATTGGTCAAATACCTGGATTGACTAAATCTAGTTGGTAATATTGAAAGGAGGGTATTAGTAGTGTCTTTGTCAGATCCTATTGCTAATTTTTTAACAAGTATACGTAATGGACAATTAAGTATGAATAAGGTAATAGTGGTTTCTTATTCTTATGTTATTCATGCTATACTACAAATTTTGCTTTCAGAAGGGTATATAGATGGGTTTACTGAAAAATCAAAAAGTTCTAGTATAAAATTTTTTGAAGTAAAACTTAAATATTATAATGGTGCTCCTGTAATTAGTCAGATAGCTAGAATATCAAAGCCAGGTAAAAGATGTTATTGTTCAGCTAAAGATATGCCTAAGTTTTATAATGGTTTAGGTTTATATATAATATCGACATCTAAAGGAATTATGTCAGATTACAATGCTCGTAAGGCTGGTGTTGGTGGAGAAATTTTATGTGGTGTTTTTTAGGAGATTAATTAATGTCAAGAGTTGGCTCTATGCCTATAGCGATTCCTAGTAATGTTCAGGTAGATTTAGTTGGTAATCAGCTTATCTTAAAGAATAGTGAGAATTCGTTAAAATTAAATTTGAATCATAATGTGCTTTGTGATATTACTGATGGGAAGATAGTATTACGTGTTAATGATAAGTCTATTAAGTCAAAGGTAATTTGGGGGACTTATAGGAGTATAATTAATAATTATGCTATAGGCTTATCTCAAGGTGTAGTAGTTGAGCTTGAAGTTAACGGTGTTGGATATAAAGCTGAAATTAATGGTGAGTATTTATCTCTATTTTTAGGCTTTAGTCATGGGATAAAATATAAAATACCTAAAGGTATTGTTATTCAATGTGTTAAGCCTACTCAAATATTAGTGAAAGGTTTTGATAAGCAAAAAGTATATATGGTAGCATCTGATATATGTTCAATTAGGAAGTATAATCCATATAAAGGTAAAGGTATCTCTATTAAAGGTAAGTATGTTCATAGAAAAGAAGTTAACAAGAAAAAGTAAAAGTAGGGTGATTATTTATGGTATCTGATTGTATTACTAGATCTGAAAGGCGTAAGAAGCGTGTTAGGTTAAAATTAAGAAGGAATTCTTCTTTGCTGAGGTTATCTATTTTTAAGTCAAATAGACACTTTTACGTACAGTTAATAGATGATAAATGTGGGCGAACATTTGCTTCAGCATCTACTTTAGAAAGCGAGGTTATTGCTGTAACTAATAGGAAAGTGAATAGTAATGCTGTAAAAATTGTTGCAAAACTGATGTCTGATAGATTGAATAAGTTGGGTAATTGCAAAAAATTTGTTTTCGATAGAGGGCCTTATAAGTATACGGGAATAGTTTCTGAATTTGCAAATGAGTTGCGGAATTATGGTTTTGAAATTTAATATGTAGGTTTGATAGTATGGATGTTGTAAAAAAATCACGAAATGTTCATGGTGCTAATGATTTTTCTGAGTTAATAGTTTCTGTCAGAAGAGTTGCGAAAGTTGTAAAAGGTGGTAGGAGGTTTTCTTTTTCAGTTTTAGTAGTTATAGGTGATGAAAAAGGTAAAGTTGGTTGTGGTATAGGTAAACATCTTGAAGTATCTGAAGCTAAGGTCAAAGCTGTTAATGCTGCTAAAAAAAATATGATAAGAGTACATTTACGTGAATCGAGAACTTTACATCATGATGTAAAAGCTAAATTTTGTGCAAGTAAAGTGATGCTAAGGTCAGCTAAAGTAGGGACAGGTATTATAGCTGGTGGTTCTATACGTTTAATTTTTGAGGTTTTAGGAGTGCAAGATGTTGTAGCAAAATCTATAGGCTCTTCAAACCCGCATAATGTTGTGTATGCTGTTTTTGCTGCTTTTAAGAAAATGCTATCACCAAAACAGGTAGCTAATAAAAGAAGTAGGAAAATAGGTGATATTATTGAAAATAGGTAATTTATGAATACTGTTGTGAAATTAAATAATATATTTAGCGGATTACCTAAAAAGAAAAAAACTAAAGTATTAGGTAGAGGTATAGGTTGCGGAAAAGGTAAGACATCTGGCCGTGGGCATAAAGGACAAAAAGCAAGATCTGGAGTTTCTATAAATGGTTTTGAAGGTGGACAACAATCTATATTTACCAGACTTCCTAAAAGAGGGTTTAATTCTCTGTTTAAGAGTAAATATTCAATAGTAAATTTGTCTACAATTCAGAGATTAATTGATAGTAAAAAGATTGAAAATGTTTCTGCTATTACAAAGCAAGTATTATTTAATTTAGGTGTGATTCCTTCTATTAAAGAGAAAATAAAAATTCTTGGAGATGGTAAATTAAACACTGCAGTAGCTATTGAGTATGATTTTATTTCAAAGTCAGCAGGTTCACAAGTTACTTTATTGAGTAGTGTATCAGAAGATAAAGTGTAATGTTTAGTTTCATAGTTAAGTAATCTTATGTCACAAAAAATGGATTTACTATCTTGGAATAAGGATAATTTATTGGGTAAGCTTTGGTTTACTTTATTATGTCTTATTGTGTATCGTTTGGGTACTTATATACCTATTCCTGGGATTAATCCAGATATAATAGATGCAGTTGTTAGTAAGCATTCAGTAGGTGTACTAGGGATTTTTAATGTATTTTCTGGTGGTGCTTTAGGTAGAATGACAGTTTTTGCCTTAAATGTTATGCCATATATAGTATCCTCTATAATTATTCAGCTATTGTCAGTTACTGTTCCAAGATTAAATGAACTTAGGCAGAATGGTGAATTGGGTAGAATGAAAATTAATAATTATATACGGTATATGACAATTTTTTTCTGTATAGTTCAAGGTTCTGTTATTTTACTTGGATTAGAAAAAATGAATTCAGAAAATAGTATTGTAGTAATTGATCCTGGTTTGTTATTTCGTATAGTAGGTATTAGTAGCCTGTTAGGTGGTACAATGTTTTTATTATGGTTGGGTGAAAGAATCAATAAAAACGGGATAGGTAATGGCGTATCTATGATAATATTTACAGGTATAGTAGCTGAATTACCTGGATCTTTTTCTTCTATGTTTTTGTTAGGAAAAAATGGTAATGTGCCAATATTTGTAATCTTATTGATGGTTTTAATATTTTTTGCGTTATTGTTATTAATTATTTTTGTTGAGAAGTCTTATAGGAAGATATTGGTTCAATATCCAAAGAGGCAAGTTAAAAATAAATTATATGGGAGTAGTTCTACTTATATTCCATTGAAGATTAATATTTCTGGTGTAATACCTCCTATTTTTGCAAATGCTTTGTTATTGTCTCCTATTACAGTGGCGAATTTTCATCAAGGTTCTCCGTGGTCTGATTTTATATTAATGTACTTTTCTTCTGGTAAATTACTGTACATAGTGTGTTATGCGTTGTTAATAATCTTTTTTGCATTTTTTTATACAGCTTTTGTTTTCGATGCAAAAGAGACATCAGAAATATTAAAAAAAAATGGAGGTTTTGTTCCAGGGAAAAGACCAGGGAATGCTACATGTGAGTACTTTAATTATGTAATTAAGAGATTAACTGTTTTAGGTTCAATTTATTTGACAGTTATTTGTATAATTCCTGAATTAATAAGATATAATTATTCTGTTTCCTTCACTTTAGGTGGTACTAGCTTTTTAATAATAGTGAATGTGATAATTGATACATTTTCTCAGGTACAAACACATTTGTACTCAAGTAGATACAATACTTTAATTAGAAAATCTGAGCTATGGAAAATAAAATAAATATATTAATTTTTGGTCCTCCTGGATCTGGTAAGGGTACACAGTGCCATATTTTATCAGAAACCTATAGTAGTATTTCTATAATTTCAACAGGTGATTTATTAAGGAATGAAGCAAAGCTTGATACTGATGATGGTAAGAGAATTAAAAAAATTATAGAATCTGGTGATTTAGTAGATGATGACTTAGTGTGTAAAATGTTTGCTAAATCTATTAGTAAAATAAAGAATGGATTTTTATTAGATGGTTTTCCAAGAAATTTAAGTCAGGCAGAGTTTTTAACAAAAATTTTGGCAGAATATGACAGTCAGATTGATATAGTAATACAGTTGCAATTAGATTTAGAAGTTATTAAAAGTAGATTATCTAGCCGTATTTTGTGTAAGAATTGTGGTCAGGTTTCAAATTTAAGTTTTTTTGGTAAAAAAATTGATGAAATTACTTGTAGTTTTTGTAACAGCAATAAGTTAGATTGTCGTTATGATGATAAACTGGAAGTTATTGTGAAAAGAGTAGATAAATATAATGAAGAGATTAAAAAATTAGAAGATTATTATTGTGATAAGATTGTGTGCATTGATGCAGGAAAGTCAATAGAGGGAGTTGCTTGTGATATAAAAGAAAAAATAGCGCCTTTAATTATTGGTTGACGTTAGTCTGCATATTTGCTATATTACAAAGCATTTATTATCTTGTGGAGGGAAGTTAGTGGCACGTATAGCTGGAGTAAATATTCCTACAAATAAGCGTGTAGTTATTGCTTTAACTTATATATATGGTATTGGTCTTTCTTTAGCTAATAGAATCTGTGAAGGTTGTAATATTGATCATAATGTTCGCGTTGTAAATTTAAGTGATGATGAAATTATTAGAATTAGGAACTTTATTAGAGAAAATTATATAGTAGAAGGTGATTTGAGAAAAGAAGTTAGCATGAATATCAAGTTTTTGACTGATATAGGATGTTATAGAGGGTTAAGACATAGAAGAGGGTTACCTGTTCGTGGTCAAAGGACTCATACTAATGCTAAAACTCGTAAAGGTAGATCAAAATTACCAGTTGCTGCTAAGAAGAAATAACAAGGTATATTATGAGTGTAGTGTATAAAAAGAAAAAGAGAAATGTTGTAGTTGGGGTGGTGTACATTCATGCTACCTATAATAATATTATTGTAACAGTTACAGATCAGCAAGGCCATTCGTTAATATGTACTTCTGCTGGAGCATGTAGCTTTAAAGGATCTAAAAAAGCGACTCCTTATGCAGCGCAGGAAACAGCCAGTCATGCTGTTAAGACAGTTGTTGAGCAAAATGGGATGAAAACAGTATCTATTAAGGTTTCTGGTCCTGGTGCAGGTAGAGAAGCAGCTATAAGAGCTGTTCAAGCTTGTAATTTAAATGTTACTTCTATTAAAGATACTACAAAGCTTCCGCATAATGGATGTAAGCTTCCAGGAAGACGTAGAGTTTAAGTGTATTTATTAGTATGTGAGGTTCTGTTGTGATTTTCGACGAGGATTCTAATTCTGTTACTCAAGATTCGGGTTATATGACAGTAGGGAATGCGTATTCTAACGCAGTGGGTTATATATCCATGAGTGATCATTGGAGTAAGTTAACTAAGCCGTCTTCTATTAAAGTAGAGTCTAATGGTGCTTCTCCAAATAAAGCAGATTTAATTGTTGAGCCTCTTGAGAGTGGTTTTGCTTTGACTTTAGGTAATGCTTTAAGAAGAGTGATGATGTCTTCTTTGCGTGGTTTTGCTGTTTATGGTGTTGAAATAGAAAATGTTTTGCATGAATTTACCTCAATTTCTGGAGTTAGGGAAGATGTTACAGATATTCTGTTAAATATTAGTATGATGAGGGTAAAGCTTTCTGGTCTAAGTAATAAGGTTTTATCTCTTAGGGTTAAAGGACCATGTGAAGTAAGATCTGGAATGATCCCTGATACTGATGATTGTATAATACTCAACAAAGATTTATTAATTTGTACATTAGATCAGGATGTAGATTTTAATATAAAAATGTATGTTAATTCTGGAAAAGGTTATGTTCCTGCTGTAAAACGTAAATCAGTTAGCAAGCTTAGTGATGTGCCAGTAAATTTTATTGCTACTAATGCTCTTTACAGTCCTATTAAAAAGGCATCTTTTAAAGTTGAAAGTAGCCGTATTGGTCAATTTACAGACTATGATAGGTTAGTGTTATCAGTAGAAACTGACGGGTCTATTTTACCTGATGAGGCTGTAGCGTTAGCTGCAAGGATTTTACAAGATCAATTTCAACCGTTTATTAACTTTGATGAAACTGATGAGCCTCATAAGAAAATTGATACTAAAGATGCATTACCATATGATTCTAATTTATTACGTAAAGTTGATGAGTTAGAACTTTCAGTTAGGTCTTATAATTGTTTGAAGAATGATAATATTACTTATATAGGTGATTTGGTTCAAAAAACTGAGTCTGATATGTTGAGAACTCCAAATTTTGGTAGAAAGTCGCTTAATGAGATTAATGAGCTGTTAGCAAGTATGAATCTGCATTTGGGTATGAAGATTGCGAATTGGCCTCCTGAATCCATTGAGAGTTTAAGTAAACAATATAGTGAAGAATGAGGTTATGTTATGAGGCATCGTGTTGCTCATAGAAAGTTTTCTCGTACTAGTGCTCACAGAATGGCTATGCTTTTGAATATGTGTATATCTTTAATTAAGCATGAGAGAATATCTACAACTTTACCTAAAGCTAAAGAATTGCGTCCTTATGTAGAAAAGCTTATTACTATTGGCAAAGTATATCATGGGAAGAATTTAGTTTATGGGAAAAGATTACTAATTTCTAAAATTAAGAATCCTGATGCTGCTAATAAATTGATTGATGTATTATCAATACGTTATAAGAGTAGGAATGGTGGGTATACTAGAATTATAAAAAATGGTTTTCGTAAAGGTGATAGTGCACCTATGGCAATAATAGAACTTGTTGATAGACAAATAGCAACTGTTGAGAATAATGGTTCTTAGTTTTATATTTCATACTCAGTGTTTTTTTATCTAAAGTGATTTTATGAAATTTACATTTTCTTGGTTAAGGCGTTATCTTGATACAGATGTGTCTTTGGATGTGATAATCAAGAAGCTTAGTGATATTGGTATAGAAGTAAATAACGTAGATTATTGTGAACATTTAAAAACTTTTGTCATTGCTGAGGTATTGGAAGTAAATCCTCATCATTCAGCTAACAAGTTAAAGATTTGTAAAGTATCTGATGGGAAGCAAATTCTCCAGGTTGTGTGTGGTGCTTCTAATGTGAAAGTTGGTATGAAGTCAGTCTTAGCATGTGTTGGTAGTATAATGCCAACAGATCAGTCTATTATTGAAGTGGTGAAATTGCGTGGTGTTGAAAGTTATGGTATGCTATGCTCTAATGATGAGTTAGGGATAGTCGATCATAGGAATTCAAAAAATGGAATAATTGAATTGCCGAACACTTATAATGTAGGTGATACTTTTTTTCCTTGTGACCCGATAATAGAAGTTAGCATTACTCCAAATCGTGGTGATTGTTTGGGTGTATATGGTATAGCTCGTGATTTAGCTGCTGCAGGTTTAGGAAAATTAAAGTGTATAGGTGAACTTTCTAATCATTCTAATTGTTCTTCACCAATTGAAGTTTCTGTGCAAGTTGATGGGATAGTTAAAGGTAGATATATTAAGGGCATAAAGAATTGTGAAAGTCCTAAATGGTTAAAAGATTATCTTTTGGTATGTGGAATCAACTCGATTTCATTTGTTGTAGATATAACAAATTATATAATGTTGTCTTTTAATAGACCACTCCATGTGTATGATGCAAATAAGATAAAAAATAAGTTGATTTTTAAAAAAGCTGATAATCAAACAGAATTTTATGCTCTTAATGATAAGAAGTATATTTTAGGTACAGAAAATATTGTAGCTGTTGATTTGGAAAATAGTATTCACAGTGTTGCTGGAGTAATAGGTTCAAAGTTGAGTAGCTGCTTATTAGATACAGAGGATATTTTTTTAGAATCTGCATGGTTTGCTCCTGTAGATATTGTATTATCTTCAAAAAAAATTAAGTTATCTACTGATTCTAGTTATCGTTTTGAAAGGTTTGTTGATCCTAGATTCTTGCAAACTGGTCTAGATTTGGCTACAAAAATGATATTAGAGTATTGTGGTGGAACACATTTTGATGTTGTATCTAATGAAGTTCATGTCGTTGATAATATTGAATTGAATTTTTTCCCAGACTCTGTAAGAAGTATAGGGAATGTTAATATTTCAAATGAAGAAATTTTTGATTTTTTGATAAAACTTGGTTTTATTGTAGATAATAATAATGAATTTCTATGGAGGGTCACTGTGCCTTCATGGAGATCTGATATTAAACACTCTTCAGATATTGTAGAAGAAGTGCTTAGGTTATATGGGTATGATAAAATATGCGAAGAACCTATACCTATTTCTCATGTTGATATTTCTGATGATTATCATGATAGATTAAAGGCACTGTTGTTATCTGAAGGATTAATGGAAGTAATTACTTGGTCATTTACAAATATGGTATTTGCTGAAAAGTTAGGTTATAGTTCAGAATTACTACTGATAGATAATCCTATTAGTGATAAGTTGAATTTAATGCGTCCTAGTCTTTTATTAAATTTGCTGCAAGTTGTATATGAAAATCAAGCATATGGAAGTAGTGAAATAGCCATTTTTGAAATAGGTCAAGTTTATGGTTTTAATAATATATGTGGTAGCAACAGTAATGTAGTTTGTGGTGTAAGGTATGGGAATAATTTACCACGTAATCTTTATAAGTGTGATAGGTCTGTTGATGTTTTTGATGTTAAATCTGATGTTATTAGTATACTACAGGAATTAAATATTGAATCTAATTCTATAGAATTAAGGAAATCTGATAAATCATATCTTCATCCTGTACGATCTGCAGATGTATATTTTAAAGATATTTGTCTAGGGTATTTTGGTGAATTGCATCCTAATATTGTACATTTATACGAAATAAAGCGTCCCGTAGTTTGTTTTGAAGTATTTTTATACAAAATTCCTAAAGTGGATGTAGCACATAAAGAGTTGACGGAATCATGTTATCAGTCTGTAAAACGTGATTTTGCCTTTTTGATTGATAAAGATACAAGTGTACAGCATTTGATAGATGTAACTAAAAATAGTAATCCTGTGTTAATAGATAATGTTACAGTTTTTGATTTGTATGAGGGGAATAGTATTGGTGATAATAAGTTATCTGTTGCATTGTCAGTTACTTTTAATCCTGTTGATCATACGTTAAATGATCAAGAAATAAAGGATGCTTCTGATTTAATAATTAATGCTGTAGCTGAAAAACTTGGTGGAGTTTTAAGGTCTTTTTAGTTATAGTAGTATAATTATATAACGTCATTATTGATCTTTAAAATTTACTTATATAATTTCTTACTATAAGATACATGAAATAATTTTTGAAAGTTATTATGCTAGATTATTAGTGTTTTATATATAGAAATCATAATAGTTTTTGTTCTATTAGTAAGGTTTTATTTGTTATTAAATTCTGAGTTATTGCTAAATTCAGGGTTTCAAGTGTCATTTGTTCCTGTACTTGTTTTATTATTAGTTATAGTTTGTTTTAAATTGATAATGATAAATTACATATCGTGGTATTTTTATTATTTATCAATGGTTTTTGAACCTGTTTTATAAAATTACATAATTTATACAGTTTTTTAAATCACTATTGATTACACATTAAATATTAATGGTAAAATATGAATCTATTTATATAGAAGGTTATCTGAAAATTTCCTATATGGTATTGTTTTTTAGTGTAGAATATAAGATTATTGTAAAGTATTTTCTGAATATATTTTTGTTGGTGAGTCAATAGATAGAAAGATTTTGCTACGATGGAATTTATTATGATGAACTGTAAATCTAATTTAAGTTGAGAAATGAAGATTTATTTTTTGAAATAAAATATTTCTTATGAGAAATATAATAAATCTTAGGTTATTTATAAAAAGTATAATATTAATATCTTAAGTATTATTAATTTATGTACCACTAGTGAGTATCATTATCAAAAAGATAACATCATTGTTATACAAAAGTTTCAATGATAATAAAAATATTCTGATAATTTGGATACCAGTATTACAAGGGGTTGGTATAATATTTTACTTTTCTTTGGATAATGAGCCACAAGATGATGTATTGATATGCATAACTGTCTTATTGTTTATTAGTTTAATTTTTATTTGTTTAAGAAAGTGTGGTTTTTTATTTTTACCTATTTTTTTTATCTTATTAGGTTTTGTTAGTGTTCAAATAAAAGCTCATTATTTTGTTAGCACTCCATTGCAGTATCAAGTGTATCTAAAGGATGTTGTTGCGACAATTAAAGAAATCAGCGCTAAACAATCATATAAAAGGATAGTTGTTTGTGATATAGAAAATAGTAAATGTAATATAAAATGTATTAGATTGGTAGTTCGTACTAAATTAGATAGTAATATTACAATAGGTGATAAGATAAAATTTTCTGCTGTGGTTTATCCTCCATCAATGTCTGTCTCACAATTTTCTTATGACTTTTCTTTTGTATCTTATTTTAAAAATATAAGTGCAGTAGGTTTTGCAGTTAGTGATGTGTATTTATTTGAAAAGAAGAACAGTAGAAGAATTACAGAATATATAGAATTTGTAAGGTTTAATATATATAAGATATTTCTGCGAAGCTTAACGGAGGATAGTGCTAATATCTTGAGTGCATTATTAATAGGGAAAAAAGAAGGTATTAGCAATGATATAATGGAAGCAATTAGAAATACTGGTATAGCTCATCTTTTTGCTATTTCTGGATTACATTTGTCTTTTGTTGCGGGTTTGTTTTTTGTTTTATCAAGAAATTTGTTAGTACTATATACAAGGCTTGCTGAAAGTTACAATATAAAAAAAATTTCTGCTATAATAGCGATTATAATAAGTCTTATTTACTTATTAATTGCTGGAGTTCCGGTTTCAGCTCAACGTGCTTTTATCATGGTAAGTTGCATATTTGTTGGTGTTTTAATAGATAGAAGTCATAATAGTTTTTGTTCTATAGCAATTGCTTCATTTATTATATTATTATTTACCCCTGAATCATTGCTAAGCCCAAGTTTTCAAATGTCATTTGCTGCTGTGCTTGCTCTTATTGCTAGTCGTAATATTTTTTTTAAATTAGTAGTGATAAATAATATACTACAGTATTTTTTATCAATTATTGTGAGTTCTTTGATTGCAGGTTTAGCTACACTGCCTTATGTTGTATACCATTTTAACTATTTTTCTATTGCAGGAGTTTTTGCTAATTTGCTTGCAATACCCATTACAACATTTTTGATAATGCCATTAGGGTTATTTTACATAATACTAGGTGTTGTTAATTTAGAATACTATGTTTCGTGGATGATAGAAAGTGCAGTTGGGTTACTTATATATGTAGTTCAGTACATTTCAGGAATGAATAAGTTAGTACTGTTGTTTCATGCTTTTTCTTCAACATCTATATTAATTATTACTTTTGGATTTTTGTTTTTGTGCTTGTGGAATGGAAATCTGAGGTTTTGTGGGTTAATACTAGTTGCATGTGGGTTTTTTGTTGGTGTTAACTATGTGACTCCTGATATTATGATAAATCAGCATAATGTTGTAGTTAAGGAGTTAGATAATAAATTATATGCGATTAATCAAAAAGCTCATTTGACAAGTTTTATAAATTTGACATGGGCAAAACAAAATGGTCAACGTGAAATGTTAAAACATCCTCTTAGAAATAATCAATGCTTATCTTGTAAGAAAGGTGAAGGATGTATATATAGCAAATTTGGTAAAAAGGTTTTGATAGCTTATAATGCTAATTATGTGTTACGAAATTGTATTAATGTAGACTTAGTTATACAAGGTAAAAAGTTTGTGTATCCACATGAATGTGTAACTCAACATATTGCTTATAATGATAAAAGAAGGTCATATTTTGTTTGGGTAACAAAAAATCATATAAAGGTTAATGAAATATCTGGTAACAGGATATGGCATGTATAATTTTGATAAACTTTAGTTGCTTCTAGTTTGATTGTAATTACATGAGAATATCATGTGTTGTTTTGTTTAAAAACAGTAATATAAGAACTATCAAATATCTGTATGGAGTAAAGGAGTGTATATATTAGCTATTACAGTTTGATTATGTTGATGTCTTATATATTGTTTTGTTAATAAGTAGTAAGGTAAACATTGTCAAATGCTTAGTAACATGTGATGTGTAATGTTGATAAGCTTTAATCTTCCTGATATTTTAATCATAGTGATATCTAGATAAATCATATGTTGTTTAACAGATTGTAAGTTTAAGAATTATCAAATGTTTAGGTACATGAATATAATATTGAGAACTTTAATGACTATGACGTTTTAATAATGGTGATGTTTAGATAGTCATATCTTTTTTAATAAATTGGAAGTGTGAGAATTGTCAAATATTTGATATAGTACATGGATGTAGTGTTGAGGACTTTAATCATTATGACGTTTAATCTAGTAATATGAGAAAAGTCATATGCTATTTTAGATACAAACAGTAGTATTAAAAATTGCAAGATATCTAATACAGAATACTGAGTTACTTCTACAATTTTGTCATAGTAATATTATGTATAGTATGTAGTAGTTGTTTAAAAACAATAAGATAAAAACTGATAAGATATTTACTAACATGGTATGGAATGCATTGTCCTGAAAAATTGTATATCTTGTACAGTGCTTTATTAAGTAGTTTAATTTGCGTGAATGCTATATAGTGAGATGACAAATAAAGGGGTTATAACACCCCTTTATTTAGATTCTGTTTTATATACTACATTTAAATATGTCCTTATATTTTGGTAATAATATTAATATTGCAATTGTATTGCTGATTAATATTAATGATATTGAAATATCAGCTATATCCCATAAAAACTGCACTTTTCCTAATGCACCTATTGGTATAATTATGGTATATAAAACTTTCCACATTTTAATGCATAAACTATCTTTTCCTCCTGTGAGACAATATAAAGTGTGTTTAGCACATACAAACCATGTGAAAATAGTTGTAAATGAAAAGCAAAACATAATACCTATGATAATATAGTTTATGTATTGGCCATCAAAAGCAGATTTAAATGCAGCAATGCACATGTTTGTACTTTCAAGAGGTCCAAGCCATGTATTGGTAACCAATATGACAAGAGTTGTGACTAATGTTACAATGACTACTATAAATGGTGATATTAAAGAAATAAGACTTTGGTTTGTATTGAAATTTTTGCTAGTGCTATTTATAGAAGAGTGAACCATACCCTCTAGTCCTAATCCTATATCTGTTGCAAATATACCTCTAAAAGTTCCAACTTGAATTATATGAAATGTTTCTAATATAAATGCTCCTATCATTCCTGATTTAAAACTTTCAAAAGTTAGGAAATTGGAAAACATTAGTTTTATAGAAGGTATAATGTTGTCACTGAATTTATACAGTACAAAAGATGATAGTATTATATATGCTACAGCCATTGCTGGAACAAGCCTTGAAATTAATGCTGAAATAATTTCTAACCTTAATGTTGTAACGGCAAAAAACATGAAACACATGAATAATCCTGCTATTACTGGAGGCTTATTAATTAATTGCATTGGTATTGATAGAGAATTAACTTGCACAAAATTACCTATTGCAATTGAACATATAAGCATGAGTATAGTAAAAACTATTACAGCTTTATTTGTATTAAATGCATTTTTAAAATATATAGCAGGTCCACCAATATACTGCTTACTGAATTTTACTCGTGTTTCTATACTTAAATAACAAGTTGTATATTTTATAATTGCGCATAGTGTCACTATAATTACCATCCATAGTGCAAACCCTGGGCCTCCTGACTTTAATGCGACTGCTGTACCTGAAATATTTCCAACTCCTAAGTTTCCTCCTATTATTGTGCATAATGCAGCAATAGAGAAAGACTTATCACGATATTTCTTCATTGTAATGAGCGAAATTGCACTTGGAAGTTTCGTAATTTGTAAAAATCTGGATTTTATTGATAAATAAATACCAGTAAATAACAGCAAAAATACTGCTGGGAAAGATAACACTAAATTTAAAAGGTCCATATAGCCTCATACAAGTTAAACGCGAAAAATTAACAAAAATTGACAAGTTATCAGTAAACTACAGTTTTATTAAGAATATAAACGTGAAGTATTCAGATAGCTTATCAATCTCAATGACATTTCTTTAAAACTAACTTTTGGTGTGTATCTATTACCAATTAATATATAATAATATCCCTTATTAGCATGTTTAACGAGAACATCTCTTGCTAGTATACGAAAACGCCTTTTAACCTTATTACGTATAACAGCTTTACCAACTTTTTTACTTACTGTAAAACCAACTCTAATGGTACCATCTAGTAACTCTCCATGTGGTTCTTTAACTACTTGTAAAAATAAGCCAAAACCACCTATAAAAGCACCATTATTCCTTGCAAACAAAAAACATTTCCTCTTTTTTAATGTGGTTACACCTTTTAAGCGCATAAAACACGACGACCTTGAGCACGCCTACGGTTTAAAATCCTCCTACCCATTTTTGTTGACATTCTTGATCTAAAGCCATGCCTACGCTTACGTACAATCCTACTAGGCTGAAAAGTTCCCTTCATTTTAGAATTTCCTAAATTATAGTATTAACACTTTACTTCTAAGCTACATGGTGTTGTTTTATTTGTCAAGAAAGATGTATAGCATTTTTTATTGTATAGAAATTTACTTGTTGAAATATTATTAGTTCATTGTCTTCTAATTGGTGTATAGAAGTGAGAAGCAAGTGGGTTTGGATATTGTGTGTAATATTGTAACTTATTTTGTTTGTTAGAGTAATGGTTGTGGATATAATACTCATGTTTCTGAAATTTATGTATTTAATTGATTATATGGGGATATTATGTTGTGTAAATTGAAGGATATTGTACCTAATTTTGATAAGTACATTGAATTATTAGGACTGCATATGGTAGAAACATTTTTTCTAGCATTGTTTCCTGGTTTGGTTAGTGTAGTTTTAGTATCTCATGATGTGTTGAGTGCTTGTTGGTACATGCTTTTGTGTATTGTAGGAACAAGTATTGTGAAACCTGCTGGGTGTGTAATAAATTGTATTTGTGATAGAGAAATAGATGCAAAAGTGAAAAGAACAAAAAATAGACCATTAGCAGATAAGAGTCTAACTGTTGTTCAAGCGTTAAAAGTACTAGTAGTTCTTTTATTGTGTTCATGTGGATTGCTTGTATTTACTAATATGTATACTGTTAAACTGAGTATTATAACGATGATATTGATTGTTATATATCCATTATCTAAAAGGTTTTTTGCTTGGCCACAATTCTTACTTGGACTAGTCTTTAATTCTGGAGTATTACTTGTATGTAGTATGATTACTGGGCGTCTCACATTAAGTTGTATATTGCTCTATATAGGGTGCATTTTTTGGACAATAGGTTATGATACTATATATGCTGCACAAGATAGAGAGTGTGATGCTAAGTTAGGTTTGAATTCTACTGCATTAAGATTTGGTAATGATATTAGGTTGTGGATTGGCAGAGTATATACTATTACCGTTGCAATGTGGATGTCTGCTGGTGTGGTTGCTATGTTGCATCCTGTTTTTTATATAGCTGTTTTGATAATTGCTGTTATTTTTTATTATCAGTATAAAAAATCAGATTTTGATAATTCAGAAAAATGTATGTATATGTTTAACATGAATGCATATATAGGATTAGTTTTGTTTGTAGGTGCTGTGTTTGGTAGAGTGCTTAATGTAATTTAAATAGTGCTTTAATTAATTATGTAGTAAATTAATTTGGACAATGTTTTGGGTAATGTTGTTAATAGTATTTCTAGTAATTATGTATGCTTGAATTATAATTAAAACTTGCTGAGAATAAAAGAAAGTATTTGTGTCCTAATGCAGTTATTACAGTAATGATTTTTTGAATATTATAAAAAATATACCATTTGTTTTAACATTACATATGATTAATATTATTAAACTTCTATATCATGCTATATGTTCTTGTTTCATTTGTTAAGAAAGATGTGAGCTTTTTTATTCTATAGAAATTTATGTATTTTTATTGGCTAATGTCATTCTGAAGTATTATAAGTGATAAGTATTCTATTTGATGTATGGAAGATGCACGTAGTTTTTGTAGTTGTGATGCTATAAACTTGTTTTATTTTTGTTAGAGTAATGATTGTGAATATGATACTTATTTCTAACTGATATGTTAGGGGGGATATTATGTTGTGTAAATTGAAATATATTGTGTCTAACTTCGGAGAGTATAGGTTATTATTGAGATTACATAGTGTAGAAATAATTTTTTTAGCAATGTTTCCTGCTTTAGCTAGTATAGCTTTAGTATCTCATAGTGTATTGCGTGCCTGTGGGTACATGATTTTATGTGTTATAGGGGCATTTATTATGAGACCTGCTGGATGCATAATAAATGATATTTTTGATAGAAAGATAGATTCAAAAGTGAAAAGAACAAGAAATAGACCATTAGCAAATGGTAATTTGAGTGTTGTGCAAGCATTAAAAGTATTGGGAGTTTTGTTGGCATGTGCCTGTCTATTGCTTGCTTGCACTAACATGTATACTGTTAAACTTAGTATTATATCAATGATATTGATTGTTTTATATCCATTGTCTAAAAGATTTTTTACTTGGCCACAGTTGTTACTTGGCATAGTTTTTAATTCTGGAGTATTGCTTGGTTGTACTATGACTATCGGGCATTTAACATTAAGTGCTGTATTACTTTATATAGGATGTGTTTTTTGGACAATAGGTTATGATACTGTGTATGCTGCGCAAGATAAAGAATATGATATTGAGTTGGGTTTACAATCTACTGCAATAAAATTTGGTAATGATATTAGATTATGGATTGGTAGGTTGTATATAATTACCATAACGATGTGGATATCTGCTGGTATAATTTCTATGTTGCATCCTATTTTTTATATAGCAATTCTAATAATTGGTGCTATTTTTTATTATCAATATAAAAAATCAGATTTTGACAACCCAGAAAAATGTATGTATATGTTTAAAGTAAATGTATATGTAGGCTTGATTTTATTTTTAGGCATTGTCCTTGGTAGGGTAATTTAAGCAGTTTAAAAACAGCGCTGTAGTTGTGTGGTAGATAATTTGAATAATATGATGGGTGGTATTTCTAAGGCTTATCTGAAGTCTTGTTTGAGTGAGTTTGTTACTGGTATAACAATTATTACTACGGTGAGTGAAAGTGGTAGTATGCACGGCATTACAGTAAATTCATTTAATTCTGTTTCTCTAGTGCCTCCTATGGTGTTATTTTCAATTGAAAAGTCTGCTTCTAGGTTTGAAATATTTCATTCGTGTTCAAGGTTTATTGTTAATATATTGAGTGAAAAACAGAAAGATGTATCTAAAAGTTTTGCAGAGCGTTATGTACAAGATTGGGGAGATTTTAGTAGTAATGTTATAGATGGCATTCCAGTTATTGATGGTGTAATGTCATATATATATTGCACTAAAAAACATGTATACGATGGTGGAGATCATAAGATTATAGTTGGTGAAGTTATAGATTGTTCAAAATTAAATAATGAGGATAGACCATTGGTATACTATAAAGGTAAATATATGATAATAGGAGGTGTGTTATGACGAAAGTAAATATAGGAATAGTTGGGTGTTTAGGTAAACAAGGTAAGCGCTTGGTTGCTGAGATCTCAGCAAGTCCTAATGCTCAGGTGAGCGCAGGTCTTGTGCGTCCAGGTAATCCATATGTTGGACAGGTTTTAGGAGAAATTGTAGGATGTAATTGTTCTGCTAAAGCTATTGATTCTTTAGAACATCTTTTTGATGTTTCAGATATTGTTGTAGAATTTACTAACCCTCAGACATTATTAGAATGTATTAAAATGGCTGAAAGCAAGAAAAAGCCTTTGTTAAGTGGTACTACTGGTCCAGCTGCTACAGAGATGGTTTTTGAGGATTACATAAAAAATATACCATTTTTATGGACTACAAATGTAAGCTTTGGTGTTAACATACTCGCAAAATTGGTAGAAGAAGCTGCAAGAAAGCTATTTGATTACGATATTGAAGTGTGGGAAATGCATCATAGATATAAAAAAGATTCTCCATCTGGTACATCTTTAATTTTAGGAAGAGCTGCAGCTAAAGGAAGAAATGTTCCATTTAAAAAGGCACAGTATGTAAGTGGAACTCCACAAGAAGCTAGGCAAGATGTTAACACTATTGGTTATGCTGTATCAAGAGGTGGTAGTGATTTAAGTGATCACAGAATTATGTTTGTAAGTGATGAAGAAATGATAGACTTTAATCATAGAACATTAAATAAAAATCTCTATGCAAAAGGAGCATTAAAGGCAGCATTGTGGTTAGTAAAACAACCTCCTGGAGTATATACAATGTCAGATATGATGGCGGCTGCAGAATAATTAGGGCGAATGTATGTCACAGCAAATTCATGCTTCAGCAAGGAACTTAAGTTTATGGTATGATACTAACCAAATTTTACATGATATAAATTTGGATATATATAAAAGAGAAGTTACAGCCTTTATAGGTCCTTCAGGATGTGGTAAATCTACTTTCTTAAGGTGTTTCAATCGTATGAATGATTTTATATCTAATTGTAAAATCAAAGGTAGTTTAAATGTTGATGACATATGTATTTACTCTGTTAATACAAATGTGGTTCTTCTACGTGCAAAGGTTGGTATGGTTTTTCAAAAGCCTAATCCGTTCCCTAAATCTATATATGATAATGTTGCTTATGGGCCAAAACTACATGGATTAGCTAAGAATAAAAAAAAATTAGATGAAATTGTAGAAAGAAGCTTAACAAGTGTTGGTTTATGGGAAGAGTTATGTGATAGATTAAAAGATAATGCTTTTGAATTATCAGGTGGTCAACAGCAGCGTTTATGTATAGCACGTGCTATTGCAGTAAGGCCAACAATGTTACTGATGGATGAACCATGTTCTGCTCTTGATCCTGTTGCTACAAATGTAATTGAGAATTTGATACAAAACTTAAAAAAGCATTTTACTATTATTGTAGTTACTCATTCTATGAAACAAGCAAAAAAAATATCTGATAGGGTTGCAGTTTTTGATTCTGGAAGAATCGTTGAATACAATACTACTCAAGAGATTTTTGAAAATCCGCAATCAAGTAAAACACAGAGGTATATAGTTGATCAGTTATAAGTTGTTTTTATACTGGGTTATTATGTGACTCTGTATGAAATATATAATTGGTATTGCTTTAAAAAGATATTTGAATGTCGAGAAGGTTTTTCAGTAAAGTGAAATATTAAAAGATATATAGTAAGTTGTATTTGTTTTTTTATTAAGTACTTTATTTAAGCTTAGCTATTTTACGAAATATTTGATAAGTGCTAATGTTACAAGCGGTTTTACTGTAATGTTATAAATAAGTTTTTAAAATTTTAATCACATAAAAAGTGTTGGGAAGTGAATCAGTTATATTGATAGCGCATTATTTGTTAATTGATTATTTTATGAGTTGTCGAAAAACAAGAAGCATATACTATAAATGAATTTTGCAAAATATTTGTCACAAGAATACAGGTGTGGCATGTGGTGTTTGTGATAGATTTTTTAGTAAATTAATTATCTTCTATATGTAATTTTTGAAAAAATAATTTGTCATAATACTCAATAGATTATGTAAATCAGGATTGTTATATTGATTTTATATTGAAATTCTTTTGTATTCATTGTTTTTGTGAAGTAGTAAACTTCAGCAGAAATATATCAGCAACCATAAATGTGTATGTCGGATTTTCTAAATTTGTTATTTTGTGATAGCTATGCGTGCAATATAACTATAATCTAAAATGCTGTGTAATATAATAAATATTGTGATTTCTACATTATGTTAATTTATAGTGTAATTTTATATGCTTTTGATGTCTAATCTTTAGTTTAGTATATGTGTCTGGACTTATAGTTAATAGTGTAGATATTAGATACTTGTAATATTAGTGAATATAGTTAGATAGTTCTTTAGTTTTTTAAGTTCACATAATTTTATTGCAAGTATTTTATTATGGTATTGGTATTAGAGTTATTTTAAGTTATTGTATAACCCACTGATTTTGTTCTTCTTCTAATGTATTATTAAGTATGGCTTTTCTAATAGATTGCATTAGATTATTCATAAAGTATATGTTATGTATGGTAATTAAACTGTAAGCTAATAATTCTTGTGCTTTCAAAAGATGATGAATATATCCTCTTGAATGATTACAACATGTAAAACATAAACAGTCTGATTCTATTGGATTTGTATCTATTTTAAATCTTTGATTTCTAAGATTTATATATTCTTTAGTACGTGTTTCTTCTTTTCTATACTTTGGTTTTACTAATGCGCCACCATGTCTAGCTATCCTTGTTGGATATACACAATCAAAAGTGTCAATTCCTGATTTTACTCCTTGAAATATATCATCAATATTACCTATTCCTAATAGATGTATGGTACGGTTCTTGTCTAATTTGCTTGTTGTTAATGAAACAATGTCATACATTTGTTGTTTACATGCTCCTAATGATCCACCTATTGCATGTCCAAAAAATGGCATATCATTTGTAAAATTACAACTATCAATTCTGAGGTCTTCATAAATTCCACCTTGAATTATTCCGTATAATGCTTGGGAATTATCATTGTTTTTTTTAAATTGTTCTATGCACCTGACTGCCCACCTATGACTCATATTCATTGAATCTTTAGTATATTTATAACTAATGTGAAATGGTGTACATTCATCTAGTACAACAATGAGATCTGCTCCTAGTTTTTGTTGAATCTGTATGGATTTTTCTGGCGTTAAATGGTATAAATTGCCATTGATATAAGATTTAAAAACAGCGCCTTCTTCACTAATGGATACTAAAGTTCTTGATCCGTAACTTCTTCCTGCATTTTTGATTTCATGTGATACTGATCCATATCCTAAACTAAATATTTGATATCCACCTGAATCTGTCAGCATTGGTTTATTCCAACCAGTGACTTTATGTAGTCCACCTAATTTTTCAATAATATCTGCACCAGGTTGTAGCATTAAATGATAAGTGTTAGATAATATAATTTGTGTGTCTGATTCTTTGATTTTTGATATATCAACGGATTTAATAGCTCCTTTTGTAGCACAAAATATAAAAGCTGGTGTATTAATTGTACCATGAGGAGTAAGTATTGTACCTAGTCTTGCATTATTGTATTGGTGTATAATTTTAAAATCAAAATTTTTGTACATAGGTAGTCAAGAAATTCAATATTTAATGATAATATTTAAATTATTTTCTAAATTTTTGCTAGGTATTAGTTGAAAAATATTGCTAATTTATATGTTTTCAATGATAATGTAGGCTGGTGTTTTTAATTTTGGAGTTATATTAATGGCTGTACCAAAGAGAAAGAAGTCAAAATCACGTCGTAATATGCACCGTTCTCATTGTAGATTAAGAGTTCCTAATATTGGAATTGATAAAACAACGGGAGAATACAAATTGTCTCACCACATATGTTTAGGTGGGTATTACAATGAAAAACAAGTATTAGAAGTGGATACTAGTGGTGTATAATAATAATATTGTTTTGGGAAGTATTAAGTGAGCATAATATCAATTGCAGTGGATGCTATGGGTGGTGATTTTGCACCTGAAGCAGTAATAGGTGGTTTAGACTTTGCCTTAACAAATTTATTAGATAATAAAGATGTTTCTTTTAATATATATGGACAAGAAAGCCAAGTGCTTCCTATGTTAGATAAGTATAAGAATGTTAAAGAACATAGTTTATTTATTGATACTCCAGATATAGTATTAGCAAATGATAAGCCATCTTTTGCTTTAAGGAAGCGTAAATCTTCTAGTATGTGGTGTGCAATTGAGAGTATAAAGAATGGTGTAACATCTGGGGTTGTGTCGTCTGGTAATACCGGAGCGTTGATGGCTATTTCATGTTTTGTATTAGGTACACTGCCTAATATAAAGCGTCCTGCTATTTGTTGTGCACTTCCTTCTAAGTGTGAACGTTATTTTGTAATATTAGATTTGGGTGCTAATGTTGATTGTAGTGCTAATTCTTTATTTCAATTTGCAATTATGGGTAATGCTTTTGCAAAAGCTGTATTAAATGTTCCTAATCCTAAAGTGGCATTGCTAAA
The DNA here is from genome assembly GCF_000012565.1 of Ehrlichia canis str. Jake. Classification (GTDB taxonomy): domain Bacteria; phylum Pseudomonadota; class Alphaproteobacteria; order Rickettsiales; family Anaplasmataceae; genus Ehrlichia; species Ehrlichia canis. The sequence goes on along the minus strand of NC_007354.1, from coordinate 835,239 downwards.
TGTTGGAGAAGAAGAAGTTAAAGGCACAGATGTTATACGTGAAGCATTTTTGTTGTTAAGGCAAGCTGAAAGTAGCATAAATTTTTGTGGGTATATTGAACCTATTAATATGTTAGGTGGTGAAGTTGATGTTGTTGTTGCAGATGGGTTTTGTGGAAATGTTGTATTAAAAGTAGCTGAATCTATTGCATATATTTTTAAGTCAGTGTTTGAAAAATCGGTTTCTAGTTCTATAATAACTAAAATTGCAGGACTGTTATTAAAGTCTAGTATGAAAAGAAATTTCATGAAATTTAATCCAAAAATTTATAATGGTGCTATGTTAGTAGGGTTAAATGGTGTTGTAGTAAAAAGTCATGGAAATGCTGATAAAATAGCTTTTGCTCATGCTGTTAAAGTAGCTGTAAATGCTGCACGTAATAATATCAATGCTAAAATTATACATGAATTGGGTTAATGTTGGTTATAAATGAAAAGATCTCTCATATTAGGGATTGGCTCATATTTGCCTAAAAAGGTAGTAACAAATGATGAGCTTACTCTAACTATTGAAACTAGTGATGAATGGATAGTAAAGAGAACTGGTATAAAACAAAGGCATATCGCTGAAGATAATGAAATGACTTCTGATATGGCGACAAGTGCAGCTAAGTTGGCTTTGGATAATGCTGGTATTGATAAAAATGAGATTGATTTAATTATTGTTGCAACTACTACTCCAGATAGGACTTTCCCTAGTTGTGCTACTATAGTACAGTCAAAGTTGGGATGTAAAAATGCGTTTGCTTTTGATATTCAGGCAGTGTGTTCTGGGTTTGTATATGCTCTGTCTATTGCTGATAATTTTATTAAATCTGGCCAAGTAAGAACAGTTTTAGTTATAGGAGCTGAGATTATGTCTAGGATTTTAGATTGGCAAGATAGGTCTACTTGTGTCTTATTTGGGGATGGAGCAGGTGCAATAGTTTTAAGTAGTAGTACTGAAGATGATAGTGGTATTATATCAACTAATTTGCATTCTGATGGGACTTTTCATGATTTGTTATACACCAGTGGTGGTACAGCATATAATGGTGTTGCTGGTACTATATGCATGAATGGTACTGTTGTATTTGAACATGCGATTGAAAAATTGAGTGCTTCTATACTTGAAATTTTGAGCCAAAATGATTTAGAAATATGTGATATTGATTGGTTCGTTTTGCATCAGGCTAATATACGTATTATTGAATTAGTAGCGCGTAGATTAAAAATACCTTACGAAAAAATGATTGTGAGCATTGATCAACATGCTAATACTTCTGCAGCATCAATTCCTTTGGCATTATATTATGCGAGAAGTTCTGGAAAATTAAAAAAACATGATGTTGCTGTATTGGCAGCAATAGGTGGTGGTTTGACTTGGGGTACATGTTTAGTACGTATTTAAGGTTGCATAGATGGATAATAATACATCTACAGCATTAATTTCTTGGTACTATCTCTGGAATAAAGTAGTAGAAAAACTTGATATTTCTATGTTAGCAAGTATTAGATGTAATTTTTATATATTTAATTTGTATTTTTATATGCACTTTGATGTGTATGTAATACAGTACGTAAAACTGTAATATTAAAAAGGTTTTTCAAGTAAGAAAGCATGATGTTATTATATTAGGAGCTGTAGGTAGTATTTTTACTTAAAGTAGATGTTTAAACGTATTTTATAGTATATTTATTAGATGACATGAGTATGTTGGTACATCTGCGTTATTAGTTTCTTGTGTATGTGTTAAGTGATTCAATTTATGTTAGATAAAACAATTTAATATTGCTGAATAACAATAATTAATATTGTTTTAGTTAGATACATATTTGTGAGTGACATTTAGCATGCTTGGGTGAGTAAGTGTACTAATATATTTGCAATATTGTTTGTTAAGACTATATAATTAAAAAAGTCGTCTAAGATAGAAAATATAAGTGTAGCAGTGTATTAAACATTATTTAGAGTACATACTTGTTAAGTTAATAATTTTACATACAATGTGTGTTCTAGTATGTATTGCTGTTTAAAATTATCATGTGTAAAAGTTTTGGAAAGTTAAAAAATGTTGTGTTTTTATTCGAAGAATAGATTGTAGTTCTAGTAAGTGTGCTTTCAATATGTTAAGGTAGTGTGATGAATTAGTGTCTTTATAGTATTACTTTATTTGGATTTTTATTATTAGGTGAAAGATTTGTTAGATTAGTAGTAGGTTTTATATTTTTATATAAGTTTAGCATTACATCTTTTCTGTTGTATATACTGGGTTATGAAAATGATACATTTGATTTAATGTTGTGTAGGGGTTGCTATTTCCTTAGTTTTTTAAAAAAATCTGTTATCAGCTTTATGTTTTCATTTTCTAGTATTCCTCCATATATTTCTGGTACGTGATGGCAAAATTGAAAGATTCTAGCTCCGTTTTCAATTGCTCCGTATTTTTTATTGTAAGCTCCGAAGTATAATCTTCGTAGCTTAGCAAATGATATGGCTTGTGCACACATTGCACATGGTTCTAAAGTTACATATATATCACATTGATCTAATATTTGTGTAGATAGTATTTTACATGCTTCCCTTATAGCTAAAATTTCTGCATGAGCAGTTGGATCTGTATTTTGTATATTTGAATTGTTAGAAGAAGATATTACTTCATCATTATATACTATCACTGCTCCTACTGGTACTTCTGATAAATCTTCTTGTGCTTTTGAAATAGCTAGTTTCATATATGTATAGTTAAACACTATTTTATATTTTAGTAAAAATAATATTATATATAGAAAAAATATTATTTTAGTATAATAAAGATGGAGTTACTATTTTAGTAGAATTGTGATATAATATAATGTGAGGTTTTTAATATATTTTTATGTATTTTGATGTTCTTATTTCTTTAGTAATAGCTTTAGGTGCTTTAGGTATTTGTATAGCACTGTTTAGTTTATATAAGAATTATGTACATGAGCATATTTTAAAAATATTTGTTGGTGATGATTGTGAAGAACAGCTAACAGATGAAGAAAAATATAAAAAGTATATAGAAAAAAAGCAAAAAGAGCTTATTAAACATCAAATGTTAGTTCGTGATATTACTCAAGGTAATACAGAATATAAAAGTAATATTAAAATTGTTGATATTATGGAGCCAATAGGGCATTGGACCAGGTTTGTAATGTCAGAAAAATTGCAGAGATTTGCTGGGTTGAAGTTCGATAAAGAAGAAACTGGGTTTTGGCAGATGTTTGTAAGTATGAGATCTTTATCTCAAGGAAAATATAAAGGAAGATCTAAATAGTTATTTATTTTAAATCTATATCCACATTGTATGATAGTTGCGTCTGATAGTACATATCTTGTGTAATTTTATGTCTACTATTTTTAACATAGATAAATTATAAATTTTATTTATTTTGTATAGTATTCATAGTGATAGTTAATGTGGTGTTTGTATCTAATGTGATTAGTATATAGAAAAATTTTGTTAAGCGTTGCTATTTTTAATGATAAATCAAGAAAGTTTCATTTTCTATACCTGATAGATTTGCTATGTGAATTTTAATTTTGTCTACTAGAAATAATAGGTGTAGCATTAACATAATGTTTGTTTTTGTATAATCTAACAGTGTATGGAAGAATTTTGTTAAGGTGTTGTTATTTTTATAATGAATTAGAGAAGTAAGAAATTTGATTTTTAGCAATTGTAAGTTTGTAATGTCAATTTTTAATTTTTTGTGTAAGAGATGTAGAGACTCTTATATATTTGATATTGTGAGTACAAATATGTTACTGTGAATGTTTTGTTACATCTACTAATTTCCAGTTATCAGTCAAATTTTAGGTTTTGTTATATTATACTGTTTATGAGATACGTCAAAATCATGTGGATTTCATTGGTATGAACTACTGCTGTTGAGTGGTATAAATATGCTTAGTATTTATAACTGTTTTTTAAATAATAATTGAATTTTTTGGTTTGTTAGTAAATGTAAGATGTTATAAATAGTGTGTAAGTTTTTATCTAAATATAATATTATTACTTTTGAGAGGGTATTTTGGAATTAAAATCTAGTGCTGGTAAGAACTTTGGTCAGATAATATCTGAACTTCCTTGTAATATTGAAGCTGAACAGATATTATTAGGATCAATGTTGCGTGACAATAGAATTTGTGATGCGGTTGAAGACATAATAACAAGTGATGTATTTTTTGATACTCTACATCGTCGTATCTTTGAACAAATAGTAAAGATTAACAAGCGTGGGCTAGTTGCTAATGAAGTTAGTTTGAAGATGTTTTTTGACAATGATGAAGATTTAATTCAATCTGGTGGAGTTGAATATTTAGCAAAAATTGCAGCAAAAGCTAGTATAGTTTTTGATATTAAAAATGTAGCAAATATAGTTGTTGATGCTTATTTGAGAAGATGTCTCATTTCATTTGGTCAGGATTTAATTAGTGGGGCATATAATTATGATGTTGATAATTCTGCAATTTATCAAATAGAAAATGCTGCACAAAAGTTGTTTTTGCTTGGTAGTCAAGGAAAGTCTGATAAAACTTATCACCAATTTGCACTTTTAGTTGCAAATATTAAGAAAAAAATAGAGTTTGCAAAAAATAATGAAGGAGTATTACAGGGTGTATCTGTTGGATTTCGTGATCTAGATCAACTGCTAAATGGGTTACAAAAATCTGATTTGCTGATTTTAGCTGCGCGTCCTTCTATGGGAAAAACAGCTTTAGCATTAAATATGGCATTAAATGCATGTAAGATTTTAAGTAATAGTAGTCAATATAATGGTCAGCATATTGGATTTTTTTCATTAGAGATGTCAGCTGAACAATTAGCTTCTAGAGTTATAGCTATTGAATCTGATGTAAGTTCTTATAAGGCACTGTCTGGAAAGATTAGTGGGGAAGAGCTTAAAAAAGTAATTGATGCTAGTACTAAAGTGTGTAGTTTACCATTAATTATTGATGATTCATCTAGTATATCTATTAGTAGTTTAAGAACTAGGATTAGAAGAATGCATCAACTATATAATTTAGAAGCTGTATTTATAGATTATTTACAATTAGTCAAAGGTACGACTAAGCGTAGTGGAGAAAATAGAGTTCAAGAAGTATCAGAGGTAACACAAGGACTTAAATCTATTGCGAAGGAACTAAATATACCAGTTGTTGCTTTATCTCAGTTGTCTAGGTTAGTTGAACAACGTGATGATAAAAAACCTCAACTATCAGACTTAAGAGATTCTGGTAGTATAGAACAAGATGCTGATGTTGTAATGTTTTTGTATAGGGAAGAGTATTATGAACTTAGAAAACAACCAGCTGAAGGTACAGCTAAGCATGTGGAATGGCAAGAAAAAATGAATTCAATAAGTAATGTTGCAGATATACTGATCTCAAAGCAGCGTAATGGTCCAATAGGAAATATTAAGTTATTTTTTGAAGCGGAAAAAGGTAGATTTAAAGATTATACATCAAGATATAATCCTGCGGATTTTAATTTGTAAAAATATTTGAAGTCTACTTGTATAAATGTGTAGGTTAGCTTATATAGTGATAATATTAGCGATGCTTCTTAAAAGAAGATTAATTAAAAAGGTGAGTGTCTTATTGATTAGTATTGAAACAATATAATGTCAGCTAGCTATGCTAGATTATTATGTGCTGTTAGGATTACATTAATATTAGGTTATGCTGTATAGATAAGGTAAGTATTTGAGTTACAAGTGAGTTTTTTATCATGAAATATATAGTTCGTGTAATATATTGTAGTTCTAGTATATTAATGTTTTTTATTTAAATCAATAGAAGCTGTGATACTTGGTAAAGTAATGTAGTTTTTTTGTGTAATGTTTTAAGTATTTGATCTAAGAAGATTGTAAATGTTGAATTGTTGCATTATTGTGCTATGGGTATGATATTGGTATTAAAAAGTGTTTATTTAATTAATTATTTATCATGAATAAGAAAGCAGCAGTTGTAGGAGCGGGGTTAGTAGGTAGGTTATTAGCATTAAGATTGTTACGTGAAGGTTGGCAGGTTACTTTATTTGATAAATTTGGTAAAAATGACAAGAGAAGTTGTGGTGTTATTGCTGCAGGTATGCTTGCTTTATATTCGGAATCAGAAAAAATGGAGAAAACTATTTTTGAGTTGGGTGTAAAATCATTAAATTTATGGCCAAGAATTCTCAGCAGTATATTAGGTGATACTTCTTTTAAGATGCTTGGTAGTCTAATAGTAGCTCATAGAAATGACATATCAGATCTTGAGAGAATGATAATGTTTATTAAAAAAAGATCTTGTCTTAATGATTTACAAATAATAGATGAAAGTGATTTGAAAGTACTTGAACCTAATCTCTCGTTTCCTTATGGATTATATTTGCCAGGAGAGGGGCAAATTGATACTTCACAGCTGTTTTATAATACAACTCGTACTTTAGAACACTATGGTGTGATTTGGTATGAGTATGCTGTTGTTAATGAGATTGTTAGTAGAGTTGTTTTTGTAGAAGATAGAAAATTTAAATTTGACTTTGTGTTTGATTGTAGGGGTATAGGTGCAAAAAATGATTTACCTAATTTAAGAGGAGTTAGAGGTGAAGTATTGTTATTATATGCTCCACAAGTTATTTTAAATAGGCCAATTAGAATGGTACACCCTAGATACAGTATATATATAGTCCCTAGAAGGAATTCTCAATTTGTTGTTGGAGCTACTGAAATAGAAAGTTCAGATATGTCTGAAGTTTCAGTACAATCTGTATTAGAGTTATTGTCTGCAGCTTATTCAGTACATAAGGGTTTTGCTGAAGCAAGAATTATAGATATGTCGAGTAATTGCAGAGCGGCATTTACTGATAATTTACCTAAAATATATGTTCAAGGTAATTTAGTAAGGATTAATGGGTTGTATCGACATGGGTATTTGTTAACTCCATCTTTAATAGAGGAGGTAATATTATTACTTAATGAAAACTTTAGTAGTAATTCTTCGATTATTGAGATAATTAATTAGTGCAAGATGTATGTGTTAAATTTTTAGTGATATCTGTACTTTGTGTAAAAATTTGTATTATTAATTGTATTTGAAAACTTGTAACAATGAAATTTCTAAGTACCTAAGTTTTGTGCTTGTTATTTTATATCTTTGGGATTATGAGATATAATAAGTATTAGGTTAATTAATCAGTATAGTTTATTTAGATTTTACTAATCTATTATCTATTCCTTTTACAATAAGTAACTTTTGTAAGAACTTATTCCGCACAATAAAAGAATCAGTTAAAGTTTTATGTGTAAAAACATTTGCCGTATATGGTTCAATTTTAGGAGAAGTATTGTCGGCGATAATAGGAATTGACGAGCAATAGATAACTTATTCATAAATCAAAACTTCATAATTTAAAAGAGTAATTTGTGTGTTTGATATTTATAATGTATTATTAATAAGTATGCTATACGGTATTAGTTTGTTGATACTATGTCATGAGAAAGTATAGAAAATAAAAAATGTTGTAATATTACTGTGCTGTATTAACACGTAATAGATATTATGTTTGATATATTATTATCTAAATATTATAATGTGTATGAAATATAATGCTTAGCTATTCTATAGAAAAAAATCTGATAATAAAAAGATGTTGCTGCATTAGCAGATTAAATACAACCTGTAATCATATTTCTAGAAGTGTTTTACATAAATATATTTTAGAAAGTATCATTCAATAATACTTATATCAATTATTTTAATGTTATTTTCATCGAAGTGTTCAAGTTTCTCAAAATTGGTAAAGAGCTTTGGTGAGGCTATGATGGATCGTGTCATATCTGATCTCATGTTAATAATCCCTAGTTCTATTGCAAGAGGAACTTGATTTTTTCCAATATCTACTTTTAATTCTTGGTTCTCTAATATTATTTTTCCATTTGACTCACGTATATCATATCTCACTTTTACACTATCTCCGCAGCGTATTTTGTTAATTGTACCTTTATAATCTTCAATGGTATTATTAAAAATCAACATGTCATTGATTTCATCTGGATATGATGAATTAATAGATGTTAATTTGACATAATACTGTTCTTTCAGATTATTTTCTTCATCTGTTAATATGATAATACGTTGGCCTTCCTCTTCCATTCCTTCTATTGTATAGTTTAGTTCTTTTACAATACTTTCTCCTAAGTTGAATGTTACTTCTTGTGGAATATTTTTTAGTGTTTGAGAAATAATATTTTTACTATCTGTGTTATGTGAAAATTTATATACTACTGCAGAAATGTTTTGCCCACAGAGTACTTTTTTACCATTTCCATCTGCGATATCATATGCTTTGAATAGATCTGGCTTTATGATTTTATGTTTAATATTTTCTAAATAGTCAACCAATCCATTTTTTTTAATATAATAGTCAATACGTGCTTCAATTAGTGGTTTTAATAGGTCATATCCTATCATATGTGTCAGGGAGTTATTAATATTAATTTTATATGCTTTTGTATGGTTATTAGTATCTTGTTTGTTAAGCATTGCTTTTGTGTATAGGATTTGTAATCCATTTCCTATCAATGCTACAGATATTAGAATGAGACAGAGGTATAATAATCTATAAAGTATTTTTTTCATATTTTTTATAAATTTCTTATAAAGCCTGCTAAACTGTGTAGAATATCTGCCTTATGTGAAAAAATAGTTAAGTGTTCAATTGATTTATCTATTAGATTACTAGCATAGTTTTTAGCATCTTTATTGTTTATTATATTGAGGATATTGTTTTTGGATTTATCTTGATCTTCATCTGCAATATCATCTTTTATTTGAAAAGCATGTCCAAGATTTAATCCATAATTTGCAAGAGCATTTAATTGGATATTTGATGCGTTACCTAATATTCCTCCTAATTCACATATTGCAGAAAAAAACTGTGCTGTTTTTAATACATGTATGTTTTGTATTTCATTTATGTCTTTTGCTATAGTTTCTGTATCAAGTATTTGCCCTTGTATCATGCCTTGGTATCCTATAGCATGAGCTAAAGTTTTTATTATACGGCATCGTATAAGTGGTGATTCATTGATTGTTGATAATATTTCAAATGCTAGAGTTAATAATGCATCACCAGTTAATATTGCAACTGCTTCGTTGAATTTTTTATGAGAGCTTGCTTGTCCACGGCGTATTTCTTCATTATCCATTCCTGGTAGATCATCATGTATTAATGAGTAGACATGTATGATTTCTACAGCTGCACTAACAGGTAGAGTTCTATCTACATTGACATCAAACATTTGAGCTACAGCATTAACAAGAAAAGGACGTATATGCTTACCAGGAGAAAATATAGAGTATCTTATAGATGTCAGTAATATATCTTGATTATTTTCTGGTAGCATACTCTCTAGCTTTTGGATAAGTAAGCTACTATAATGTTTCATTAGCTCTGATATATTACAGGACAAAATTCCCTCTAAACGTTGTTTCATTCTGAAGATTATAGGAACTATAAAATAATATGCAATGTAATTTATAGTTGTTAGAAAAAATTTATAAGTTATTTTAGTTTAAGCCAGTTACTGGTTAGTTTATGTAATCTATGCTTTGTTTTTTAAGAGTTTTGATCATTTATTTTAATAAATACTTTATGTAATAAGTATATTTTAATATTTTTATTTACATGATAAATTAAATTACAGAATAATGTTTGACTATGCTGATGTTCAATTTTATAATCAGCTGACATGACTCCTTCGTCTAGTGGTCCAGGACACCACCCTTTCACGGTGGTAACGCGGGTTCGACTCCCGTGGGAGTCACTTTTATCTTTTATTACACTTTTAAGTGGATGTGTGCTTTCCTAGTTAAGTGTATCTCTTGTATTAACCGTGTAAGTTTAAAACCATATTGTAGAGTTGTATGTAGTGTAAAGTTTTTGCAAGATGTTTTGCATTTCTATATATTGTGTTTTATATAGTAAATACATACAATATATATGCATTTTTACAGTATGTAGTTTTAAATGATGAAAAAATGGTAGAAATTATGAGAAAAGTAATTGTTGATTATGGAAGAGATAATAATCTTACATCTTTTGGTAAGGCTGTATTATCTGATAGGTATTTGCTTGAAAATGAAGATTATCAACAGTTATTTGTAAGAATTTCTGAGTATTATTCAGATAATCCAGAGCATGCGCAAAGGCTATATGATTATATGAGTCAATTGTGGTTTATGCCCGCTACTCCTATATTAAGTAATGGTGGTACAAATAGAGGATTGCCAATTTCATGTTTTTTAAATGAGACAGAGGATAGCTTAAGAGGTATTGTTAATTTATGGAATGAAAATGTATGGTTAGCATCTAAGGGTGGTGGTATAGGAAGTTATTGGGGAAATTTGCGTTCTATAGGTGAAAAAGTACGTGGTAGCGGTAAGACTTCTGGTATCATACCGTTTATTGTAGTTCAAAATGCTTTAACTTTAGCAATTAGCCAGGGCTCGTTACGTCGTGGTAGCTCTGCTGTATACTTACCTGTCTGGCATCCAGAAATTGAAGAATTTTTAGACTTAAGAAAACCGACAGGCGGTGATCCTAATAGAAAAGCATTGAATATACACCATGGTGTTGTATTATCAGATAAATTCATGAAATGTGTGGAAAATGATGAACCGTGGGACTTAATAAGTCCTAAAGATCAATCAGTAATTTTTACTGTAAAAGCACGTGATATATGGATAAAAATTTTGACTACAAGAGTTGAAACAGGAGAACCGTATATATTATTTATTGATCAAGTTGAGCAAAATAAACCTGAAATTTATAAAAAGCTTAATTTAAACATAAAAATGTCCAATTTATGTACTGAAATAACTCTTACTACTGGGTATGATCATTTAAATAAATCCCGTACTGCTATATGTTGTCTTGCATCATTAAATCTTGAATACTATGAAAAATGGAAAGACAATTCACTATTTATTGAAGATGTGATGAGGTTTCTTGATAATGTATTAACTGATTTTATAGAAAAAGCACCTAATGATATGGAAAGAGCAAAATATTCTGCAATGCGTGAACGTAGTATAGGAGTTGGTGTTATGGGATTTCATTCATTTTTGCAGAGTAAAATGATACCGTTTGAGTCTGTAGCTGCTACAATATGGAATAAGAAGATATTTTCTCATATAAAACGACATGCTGATGCTGCATCTTATAATATTGCTATGGAAAAAGGTTCATGTCCTGATGCACAGGATGCTGGTGTTATAGAGAGATTTGTAAATAAGTTATCTATTGCTCCTACTGCGTCAATTTCTATTATTGCTGGCAATACTTCTCCTGGAATTGAACCATATGCGGCAAATGTTTTTACACATAAAACTTTAACTGGTTCTTTTATTGTGCGGAATAAGTTCTTACAAAAGTTACTTATTGTAAAAGGCAAAGATAATGAACAAGTGTGGTCTTCTATTTCAACTAATGAAGGTTCAGTGCAACATTTAGATTTCTTGACAGAAGAAGAAAAATTGATATTCAAAACTGCATATGAGCTTGATCAAAGATGGATAATAGAGCATACAAGTGATAGGTCAAAATATATATGTCAGGCACAATCTGTAAATATTTTTCTACCTGCTAATGTTCATAAGCGGTATTTGCATAAGATACATTTTCTTGCATGGAAAAAGGGACTGAAAAGTTTATATTATTGTAGATCAAAATCAATCCAGCGTGCAGATAAAGTATCGCATGGGGCATTAGAAAAATCAGTAGAACAATATAAGCAAATAACAAACTTTGATTATAATGAATGTTTATCTTGTCAGTAATCGTAGAAAAATTTATAGAATGAATAATAATTTATATATAGTCAGTTTTTAGTGAATTAAGATTTAGAAAATATTATCAGATGTATATAAGGTTCGATAAATAAACTGTGTTTTGAGTAATATACATATTGACTTGAAGTTAATATGTAAATGTGTCACTGTGTTATTGATTATTGTGGTGAATAATTAAGTTATTAAATTTGTAAAGAACAATATGTAATAAGTATCTCTTAGTGGAACTGGTATGCTATATAAAAGTATTGATGAATTTGTTAAAGTAATAGATAAGAAGAAAAGGATAATAGGTTTAGATTTTGGAGAGAAAAAAATAGGAATAGCTTTGAGTGATAAAACAAATTTAGTAGCTATTCCTTATAGTGTATATATAAAAAGAAGTACTAGGAAGGATTTGGGTAGTTTATACAATATTTTTGTAGAAAATAATGTAGGGTCGATGGTTATAGGTTGGCCAATTGAGTTAAGTGGTATAGAAAGTGAATTATGTCAGAAAGTAGTTCTACTAGCAAATCGAATTATAGCAAAGTATAAGATTAATATTTATTTGCATGATGAAAGATACAGTACTGCTATGGCTACGAGAGTTGCAAAATTAGCTAACATTAAGAGGAAAGAATCTCAATCAATTGATGATAAAATTGCAGCTATGTTAATTTTACAGCAGGTACTTGATATAATGAAAATTTATCAAATATAGATAGCAAGATGTTAAGATTGTATGAGTAGTTTAAAAACTTAAGTAATAATATTAAATGTATGTTATGTTGGAATTGCTTAGAGTTAATATTTTAATGTATGTTGTCTAGTATTGAGTAGAAACAGATAAAGGATATGTAATTAGTATTAAAATATAGCAATATACTTGAAATATATGTTAATCAATTTCCAAAGTTAATATTTAATGTATACATATCTAACATTCGGTATAAATATACATGTAAAAGTCTAAAAATCTTATTAGTGTATTAAGCGTGTGAGATATATACACTGTGTTAGCATTACCTCAAAACAGAAAGATGCGGCTGAAGATCTTAAAATTGTATATGTATTCTTGAAGTATAGAGTAATATATGAAATATATTCTAGTTAGGTTGGTATTTGATGTGTCAGCATCTAATTTAAGTGATAAGGATATTAAAAAATTATATACATATAATTTGAAAATGTTAAAATTTATGAAATATATGCTGTTTTAATAGCGCTTTGAAATTAGTGTTTGATATTACATAATCTAAGTAGTAGAAAAAGAAGAATTCATGTAGAAGTATTGGAAATTGTATCAGTAGCTTAAGATGTCAAAATGGATGGAGTATATATTATTTAGAGATTTTTCAAAATTAGTATTTATATGCATATCTAATATTAAAAGATAGATACGTAGGTGTTAAATGCTACATAAGTAGTCTAAAATATTAAAATTTATATGTGTTATGTTAATTACGCTAAAATGTATATAATGAGTTCCTAATGAGTGTGTGATTATAATAATGTTGTTAATATATTCTGTTATTGCTTGTATTCATTTTTGAATATTAATGATATATAGAATTAGCTGTAAGGTTTTTATAAATAATTATTTTATTTATTTTTTATCTGTGCACTTTTTTTTTCATGATGAAATTTTCCTCTTTATATATTCTGTTGTTATGTATATTTAAATTTTTTAGTTTTAATGATGTATGGAATTAGTTGTAAGATTTTTTGTAAACAGTTACCTTATTTACTGCCCTAATGCAAACTCCTATCATCTGTAGGAAAATTTTTTTATGTTAAATTATAAACTATGGTTTTGAATTAGATGATTATACATTATTTATATAGAAAATCATTGTTAATTATGATCATAGAATTTCTTTCTGGACCTGTAGAAATTAAATAAATAGGAACTTTTAATATTTCTTCTATCTTTTTTATATATGATATTGCATTTTGTGGTAGGTCTTTGTATGATACACTACCAAATGTGCTGGTTTGCCAGCCAGGTAATGTCTCATATACTGGTTCTAATTTGCTTTGTATGTAAGGTGAAGCAGGAAGGTAATCATATATTTTATTTTCATACTTATACTTAACACATATTTTTATTTCACTAAATTGATCTAATACATCAAGTTTAGTCATGACTAAACCTGAGACACCAGATAATATAACAGCTTGTCGTGCTAATACTGCGTCAAACCATCCACACCTTCTTTGTCTATTACTTACAGTACCTAATTCTTTACCTGATTCAAACATAGTTTTGCCTATGTTATTATTTTGTTCAGTAAAGAATGGTCCATTGCCTACTCGTGTTGTGTAAGCTTTTACTAGTCCTAGTATATGAGTTTTATTAGATGGATTGATCCCACATCCAATAAATGCTTGCTGTGCTATAGTGTTGCTTGATGTTACAAAAGGGTATGTCCCATGATCAATGTCTAAAAATGTACCTTGTGCTCCTTCAAAAATTATAGTCTTATTTTGTTCTATTAAATTATGTATGGTTTTCCATACTGGTTGAACAAATGGTAAAATTTTTGGTGCAATACTTAGTAATTCATTAACTATATTTTCTGTTTCTATTGATGGATTATTAATGTTTTTTCTTAATAAATTATGGTAGCTTAAAAGATGGTTTACTTTGTTATGTAGTAAATCTTTTGGATCGAATAGATCACATACTCTAATAGCTCTTCTGCTAATTTTATCTGCATAACATGGACCAATTCCTTTATTTGTAGTTCCTATAGTATCTTGCCTAAGTTGTTCGAATAACATGTCTGCTTGTTTATGTACACTTAATACTAAAGGACAAGACTCTGATATTGCAAAATTTTGACTAGTGATGTTGATACCATTGCTTTTTAAATTCTCAATTTCAGAAATAAGAGCATAAGGATCTAAAACTACTCCGTTTCCAATTATTGATAATTTACCGTTTTGTAAAACAGAAGATGGTAGTAGGTTTAACTTATATACATTATCATTGACTACAATAGTATGACCTGCATTATTACCTCCTTGAAACCTAACTACAGCATCTGCATTAGTAGACAGCCAATCTACTACTTTTCCTTTTCCTTCATCACCCCATTGTAAACCTACAACTATTATATTTACCATAGTTTTTCTGTATAAAACCCCAAGTCACACTAACAAAATAAAGAAATTGTGTCAAATTATTTAGTAGTCAAAGTGTATTAACACATGTGATTTGCAATTATTAACATTGTAGAGCAAAATAAGCAAATATGTTAATTGTTTATTATTTGAATCATAAAAGTTATATAATTTAAATAATTATATAAAACTTAAGCTTAGAATGTTTTGTGACTATAAAAATACACTACCTTAGGGTACTTTCTACATGAAAGGTACATGTAGAAAGTAAGGTATATGATGTTTAGTTGAAATTGTGTTTATGGATTTAATTTTTTTATTGACTCGTTTTATTACCATTATCAGTGAGTGTGATAACGACTCTTCGATTTTTGGCATGAGCATGTTCAGCTTCTTCTGGGTTACTGGAATATACTAGAACTGCTGGTTCAGATTTTCCTTTAGATTGTACAGTAATTCTATTTTCTAAAGATTTATCATGTTCTATAATAAAGTCTTTTACTGCATTTGCTCTTTGTTCACCTAGTTCTAAGTTGTACTCATCTGTTCCTCTTGTATCAGTATGTCCGACAATAACAATATTAGTGTTAGTATCTTTTTGTGCTTTTTGTATCACTTTTTCAAGTATTGCTTTATCGGAATCTCCTATTGTTGCCTTTCCAAAATCAAAATATATTTTTTCAATGGTTTTCATATTAGAAAACACATGATCAGTATTCACTAACGGAACATGATCAGTAGTTTTGCAACTACTTAAGATTAAGCATAGTAGTATAAACTTAATAAATACCAACTTGTGTTTCATAGTGCCTCAATCGTTATTAGAACAAGATTATGATGATCATTGCTTAAAATTGTCTTAAGTCAAGAGAAAAATAAAAATGCAGTTATATTACAAAATTTATAGAATAATTTGTTTGTATGTGATTTAGGAATATATTACAGGATGTATGAGGATTTTATTATATCATTTTAGTGAATTGTTATTTTTGATTATAATTTTTTTATATCATAAAAATAGTTGATTATTATATATATTAACGAGGTCTATTATCGATAAATAAGAATATAGGCTGTATTGCATGTAGGTGACTAATCATGAATATTAATTTCTAATTATTTATATAAATGTATACAGTAATATTTAGCATGTTGTTTGTGAGAAAGTTATTTTAATATTCTGTTTTGTAGAATTATTTAAATTTTTTGGATAAGAAATATTGATATTTTGTATTATATTGAGCTAATATGTTCATTATCATTATCAACTATTTATTGGAAATATGTGATAATTTTAGGTATAAGTATTTTTATTATTAATATTTTGCCTAATGTAGTGTATATATAACGTGCATTGTGTGCTTAGTATATATTTTAGAAAAGTCCTTGCATATCCGTGATATTATTTGAATTAATTTTTAATTGACTGACTAGATGAATTTAACATACGTAATATTGTAAATATGAAACATTATAAATTTTTAGAACAAATTTTTGATAAGATTAGGAATGTTAATTCTATCATTAGTGTTTTAGAATCTAGTAAAAATGATTTAAGTGATAAAATAGAGCATGTTTGTACACTTAAAGAAATTAAACATGAGATCATCAGTAATGAAATGGTCAATGATATGATACAACATTGTTTAGCTGATAAATCGAAGTTGAATGAATGGGAAATTGCTAACTTAAATCATATTGAGCTGATTCATAAGGATAGTGTTACTGTTCCTTTAGAATTAAAGTTAGATCTTTATAAAGCACAAGTAAAAAGCAGGAACTCCTGGTTATTGTTTCGTAATGATAATGCTTCTCTGCAAGATGTTATTGCTTTGTTATCTGATGTTGTAAGATTGGTAAGTGACGTTACTTCTATTAAGGCTGAAAGTTTAAAAACTTCTAAGTATGATATTATTTTGGGATTTCAAGATAGTAAATTGAATACTAGGAAAGTGGATTCTATATTTACTGAAATAGGAGCTTTTTTTCGTCAGTTTATTGTTGGAATAAGTGATAAGCAAAAACATAGTAAGATTTGTTATCCAAAAGATATTGGTGAAGATAAACAAGTACTTTTTGGGTATGATATTTTATCATGTTTTGGTATTACAGGTGACAATGTTAATGTTACTAATCAGGGTTATATTAATAATAGATATTCATTGACAAAAGATCTGTCTTTTTTGGTTGATTACGATAAAAGTGATTATAGAATTGGGATAAGGACTTTATTTAGGAAAATAGGTTATGCTTTATATAATTTAAATCTCCCTGAGAAGTGGGTTAAACAGCCTGTAGGATGGAATGTAAATAGTATTTTTTCTGAAATTTTAGGTTTATTAACATCGAATCACTTGATGTTGAGTAGAGAATGTGTGAAGTATATGTCTACTAGTTTAAAGAAAAGGTTTTCTTTCAGAGGTAAAGTTGGACATTATGAGAATATGCAGTTGTATTTTAATGAGGTCCAACCTAGTTTGTTTATGCATAGGTCTGATGAAGTGACGTTATTAGGTCATATTATGCTGAGATATACTTTAGAAAAGGAGATGATAAATGATTCTTTGCAGGTACAAGATTTACCTGATGCTTGGGTTCAGGGAATGAAGCACTATTTTAATATTGTACCGAAAAATGATTTAGAAGGATTTTTACAAGATGATTATTGGGTAAGTGGGGTTTTTGGCTATTTTCCTTGTTGCATGATTTCTGCTATTATTGCTTCTCAGATTTTTTGTTTTATGAAGAATAGTAACTCTCAAATTTTATCACAAGTAGAAAGAGGAGATTTTTCATACTTTGTTTCATGGATAAATAAAAATGTATGTGACTATGGTACAAGGTACAGTAGTCTCGAATTATTGAAGAAAATCACAGGTCAAAAATTGAATGTTAATTTCTATAAAAATTATCTAACAGATAAATATCTAAATGTTTAAATTTCATGTATATTGAGCTAAATTATGTATTTTTAGTTTGATTGGTGAGAATGAGATATGGGCAACAGATATAATGATATGGTAAATATGGCTAATGCTATTAGGGTGTTGTCAGTAGATGCTATACAAAATGCTGCTTCTGGACATCCTGGTATGCCTTTAGGTATGGCAGATGTTGCTACAGTATTATTTGCAAAGTTTTTGAAATTTACTCCTAAAGATACTAGTTGGTTTAATAGGGATAGGTTTGTATTGTCAAATGGGCATGGATCTATGTTATTGTATTCTATATTATATTTTTTAGGATGTTTAGATATAGAAGAAATAAAGAGATTTAGGCAAATTCATTCTTTAACTCCTGGACATCCGGAATATGGTTGCACTCCTGGTGTTGATGCTACTACTGGGCCATTAGGACAGGGTTTAGCATGTGCTGTAGGTATGGCTATAGCAGAGAGAGTATTATCTGAAAAGTTTGGTAGTGAACTTGTAGATCATATGACATATGTTATGGTTGGTGATGGTTGTCTTATGGAAGGGATTAGTCATGAGGCAGCATCTTTAGCAGGGCATTTGCAAATTAGTAAATTAATAGTGTTGTTTGATGATAATGGTATTTCAATAGATGGTGATACATCTTTAGCTGTTTCAGATGATATTAAGGCTAGGTTCTTATCTTATGGTTGGGATGTCTTTGAGATAGATGGGCATGATTTTGATGAGATTGAATCTTCAATTGAAAATGCTCGTAGATCTAGTAAGCCTTCTTTAATTTGTTGTAAGACAATTATTGGGAAAGGCCTTGTTTCAAAAGAAAATACATCTGCTGCACATAGTTGGCCATTTTCAGAAGAAGAAGTAATTTTAATGAAAGAAAAGTTAGGGTGGTGTGATAAGCCATTTGATGTACCAGAAGAGATTTTACAGTTATGGAAAAGTATTGCCAGTAAGTCGGAAAATGAATATAAAGCGTGGCTTAATAAATGTGATGATAAAGCTTCTCAAAGTTTTGTTGATGTAATAAAAGAAGGTGTATCTGATTCAGTATTCTTGAGTTTAAAGAAATTAAAAAAAGAGCTATGTAATTTGAATTTAAATGAAGCAACACGTAAATCTTCTGGTAGAATATTGGAAGTTGTCATGGAAAATACAAGTAAATTAATAGGTGGTTCTGCTGATCTTACTGGTTCTAATAATACTAAACCACAATTTGCATCAATTATTAATAAGGATAACTTTAGTGGCTCTTATTTACATTATGGTATAAGGGAACATGCTATGGCGGCATGTATGAATGGTATGGCATTGCATGGAGGAGTAATTCCTTATGGAGGAACGTTTTTAGTTTTTGCTGATTATTGTAGGCCAGCTATTAGGTTGTCTGCATTAATGAAGAGACATGTTATTTATGTTATGACGCATGATTCTATTGGAGTAGGGGAAGATGGACCAACTCATCAACCTGTAGAACATGTATCATCTTTAAGAGCTATACCTAATTTATATGTTTTCAGACCAGCTGATGCTGTTGAAGTATTAGAATGTTGGGAAATTGCATTAAGATTAACTAGTTCTCCATCTGCATTTATATTATCTAGGCAAAATGTAGGTAATGTTCGTAGTCTATATGTTGAAGAAAATTTATCTAGCAAAGGTGCATATATTATACGTGAATATGAAAAAGATTTAGATGTTACGATCTTTGCTACAGGGTCTGAGGTAGAAGTAGCATTAAAAGCTGCTGATATTTTAAAAGGTAAAGGGTTGGATGCAAGAATAGTGTCTGTTCCTTGTTGGGAATTGTTTGCTCAGCAAGATAAGAAATATATATTCAGTTTGTTAAATAATAAAAGTATAAAAGCTGCTATAGAGGCTGCAAGCTCATTTGGATGGCATAAATATATAGGAGAAGATGGAGTTTTTGTAGGATTAGATGATTTTGGATTATCTGCTCCATGTAAGGATTTATATAAGCATTTTGGAATCACTGCAGAGAATTTAGTGAATAAAATACTTGATAAATTAAAAATTAATATTGATTGAATTAATAGTGTTGTAGGTTAAATATTTAGAATTTTGGTTTTTTAATTACAGTGAGTATTTCATAAAAATACAAAATGTTTTAAGTTTTTTAGTTAGTCATTTTCTTTTTTAAATTACATTTTTATTTGAATTAGTATATTCTCTCTACTTTAGAGTTTATATAATAAACTATTATTAATATTACTAATTGTTTAAATTTAAAATGTCTGAATATTTGTATGGTTGTTTATTAGTATTTTGTGTTTAATCTGTGAGTTTTTTCATGTTGAAAAAGTGAAAGTATTACATAATCCTGAAGCCAAGTGATATTCATATTACTGAAGTTTAATGTTTCATAGCGGTACCATAATGTGTTTGTAATCTCAATTTATTATGAATTAGTTATTGAGAAAATGAGCTAGTAATTTGAATTTTATAATTTAAATGTTTGTTTATTGCTAATATTTGTATATATTGATTTTATCACTATTATTGTTAATTCGATGTTAGTATTTACAGGTTGTGTGTTATTATTTTGCATGGGGGCAATGCTGATATGTGTAGCTACTGGTAATTCTATCTACGATAAAATACTTGCTGCAAATTTATTTGGTACGTATTCTGTAGTTTTGATTGTTGTTGTTGGAGTTATAAATAATACGTTTTCATTTTTAATAGATGTATCTTTAGTATATGCGTGTATTAACTTTATTTCTACTATTGCGTTTATGAGATTTTTTTTACATGGTTCTTTTGGAAAGATAAAGAAATGATAGAATATTTAAGTATGATAATTTTAGTATTAGGGATGTTTTTAGTAATTACTTCTGTAATAGGTGTAATAAGATTCCCTGATTTTTACACAAAATTACATCCTGCAGGTATAACGGATTCTTTAGGAGCTACATTGATTTTAATTGGACTAGCTATGCAATTTGAACTTTCAATTGTTACAATTAAAATCTTATTATTAATCTGTTTTTTATGGATTACTTGTACTACTGCATCTTATGCATTAGCAAGTTCTGCTTATCATAAAGATAAAAAAAGGGAAAATAATGCTAAGTGATGTTAATTTTATTATGAATATTGTTTTATCTTTGTTCCTGGTGTTTGTGTCATTCTCTTTGGTATTTTTTAGAAATCTTA
This sequence comes from Ehrlichia canis str. Jake, assembly GCF_000012565.1. GTDB lineage: Bacteria > Pseudomonadota > Alphaproteobacteria > Rickettsiales > Anaplasmataceae > Ehrlichia > Ehrlichia canis. The sequence goes on along the minus strand of NC_007354.1, from coordinate 814,131 downwards.
CTCTTAATGTAGTAGTGATGTGTATATTTAGTTTTTTGATGGCATTATTGTATTTAATAATGGATGCTCCAGATGTTGCAATTACAGAAGCTTCAGTGGGAGGAGGTATAAGTACTGTACTAATGTTGATGGCGTTGTCATTGATTGGTAAAAATGAAGGAAAAGTGCATTTTAATATAAAAATATTTCCTGTAATTATTGCGTTGGGAATGTTTATAAGTTTGATGTATGTAATACCTGACTTACCTGTTTTTGGAGATCCTAACTCTTTTGCAAAGAATCATGTTGCATCTTATTATTTAAAAAATACCTATAATAACATTGGGATTCCTAATGTGGTAACAGCAATTCTGGCAAGTTTTCGTGGGTATGACACCTTTGGAGAAACTGTTGTGATATTTACTGCTTCTTTAGGAATTTCTTTGTTGCTTGCTAAGGATAATAATCATGTTTAAAAACCCAGTTTTGAGAACAATATATATTTTAATGGTGCCAATTATAATCTTATATGGTTTGTATGTGCAATTTCATGGTGATTATAGCCCAGGTGGTGGCTTTCAAGCTGGTGTTATTGTTGCATCAGCAATTATTTTGCATGGTATATTATTTGGTGTAGATATGACTTCTAAAGCGATATCACAATATATTGTTAAATTGATTTGTGGTATTGGTATTTTAATATATGGAGGTACTGGTATTGCATCTATGTTACTTGGTGGTGAATTTTTGTCTTATTCTGTTTTAATGAGTGATCCAGTATTAGGTCAGGAATTGGGAATATTTATTGTAGAACTTGGTGTAGGCATGACTGTATGTAGTTCTATGTTGATTATTTTTTTTAACTTTGTATCTTCTTATAAAGAATAGATTTGCTAGTAGTTTTATTTTAAGTGTTTTAACTTCGGTATATGATTTTTGGTTATTTTAATTACGTTGTGTCCATAATATTAATGGTTATAGGATTATATGTTACTGCTGCTGATAAAAATCTTGTAAAAAAATTAATAGGGTTAAATGTATTTCAGACTTCTGTATTGTTGTTCTATATTTCTATAGGGTATGTTAGTAATGGAACTGTTCCAATTTTAACTGATGGTGCAATATTGTATACTAATCCTTTGCCTAGTGTTTTGATGTTGACGGCTATTGTTGTGGGAGTTGCAATTTTAGCAGTTGGTTTATCAATTATTGTAAAAATAAAAAAAGCATTTGCTTCAATAGATGATGAAAAAATACGTAGATAAACAAGTAGTTAATACTTTATTTATTAATGTTTTTTAATTGTAAAAATAATAAGGTGTTTTTATCTTTTAAATCTTGTCTATATTGTTATAATTAAAGGCTATAGTTAAGTGAGTTTTAGGTGTAAGTATAGTGTCGAATCATAATAAAAGGATATTAATTGATGCAGTATATCAGGATGGAATTAGAGTAGCAGTATTACGTGATGGGCAAGTTGTAGAATTTGATCAGGAATCAAAAGATAAGAAATGTTTAAAAGGTAATGTGTATTGTGCTGTGGTGAAGCGTATAGAACCGTCTTTACAAGCAGTTTTTATTGAATATGGGGCAAATAAACATGGGTTTTTGCCTTTTTCGGAGATATCATTAGATTACTATAATATTTCTGAAGAGGAGAAGGAAAAGTTATATCAGATCTTGTATGAAGATTCTGATATAAAAAATGATGATGATGTAAAATCTGTAGATGATTCTGTTGTATGTGATAATAAAGATCAAGATGATGTTAATGATTATAATGAAAAATTGACATTATTGAAAAAAGATAATTCAAAAGGTAGTTATAACAAATCTAAATTACCTTTTTATAAGTTGTATAAGGTACAGGATGTAATAAAACTTGAGCAGAAACTAATGGCTCAAATTATCAAAGAAGAGCGTGGAAATAAAGGTGCTACCTTCTCAACTTTTATTACTTTGGTTGGTAGGTATTGTATATTTATGCCGAATTCTGGTAATAAGAATAGCGGAATATCACGGCGTATTGAAGATGCTGATGATAGAAAAACTTTAAAAAATTTTCTGAATGTAATAAAGCTGCCAAAAGAATCTGGAATGATTATTAGAACTGCTGGGTCTAATAAAAGTCAGAAAGAGATAGAACAGGATCTGTCTTATTTACAATCAACTTGGCGCAGTATACAAAATAGTTATGTGAGTATTACTGTGCCATCATTGTTGTATGTTGAAGGTGATATAATAAAAAGGACATTAAGGGATTATTGTGATGAAAATACACAAGACATAATTGTATCTGGTAGCTATGCATATGAATTAGCAAAAGAATGTGTTAAGTTTATGTTTAGGAACAGAGTACGTCTTAGAATTTATAAAGGCAGTGTTCCTATTTTTTCTTATTATAAAATTGAGTCGCAAATTTGTGAGTTATATGGGAATATAGTTAATTTACCTTCTGGTGGCTATATGGTTATTACTCCTACAGAAGCACTTGTGTCAATAGATGTTAATTCTGGCAAAATGACAGGTGAAGACAGTATTGAGGAAACAGCTTATAAAACAAATATGGAAGCTGTTAAGGAAATTGCTAGGCAAGTGAATTTGCGTGGGTTGTCCGGGTTAATAGTAATAGATTTTATCGATATGTTGAAATACAGATATTGTAGGTCGGTAGAATCTGAAATTAAAGAAGCTTTTAAGTATGATAAAGCAAAAGTACAATTTGGTTATATCAGCACATTTGGATTGATGGAGATATCGAGACAAAGAGTTAAGCAGAGTATACTAGAAGCAAATACAGTGCAATGTTCACATTGTAACGGTGTAGGTAGAGTGAGGTCATTAGAATCTTCTTCTGGTGATATATTACGTGATATTAGATACTGTGCTAATAAGAATCGTAATAAACTAATAAATATTTCTGTTGCTGGACAAATGATAGAATATTTTTTTAACAATAAACGTCAACATATTGCTGAAATTGAAGAAGAATTTAGTGTATCAGTAAAGTTAACTGTTAATCAGAATACTAGTAATATATCAGATTTTAATATTAATGTTGAGAATGATGATATATCAAATCAAAATAAAGATGTAGTCAATATATTTACTGTTGACTATAAAATTTCTGAAGATAATAAATTGAAAGAAGAAATGCAAGATACTTCTACTGGAAGTATGTGGATAAAGAAGTGGTTAACACGTATATTTTCAAGTATTTAATTCATAAATTTATGAACTTGTATTAAATGGGGTTGTAATCTTGTGATTTGGTTATTATATCTGTGATTATAATTTTGATTTTTATGTAAGGGGGGCTATTTATGGCTGTTATAGGTATAGATTTAGGTACGACAAATTCTTGTGTTGCGGTAATGGAAGGTGGTGATGCAAAAGCCATTGAAAATAGTGAGGGTGCTAGGACTACACCTTCAATAGTTGCATTTACTGATTCGGAAAGGTTAGTTGGTGATCCAGCGAAACGTCAAGCTACTACGAATGCCAAGAATACTATATATGCTAGTAAAAGGCTTATAGGACGTAGATATCAAGATGTAAAAGATATAAAATCATCTTATGAAGTAGTATCTGCTAAAAATGGTGATGCTTGGATAAAAGTACTTGGCAAAGAATATTCTCCTAGTCAGATTGGTGCATTTGTTTTAGAAAAAATGAAAGAAACAGCAGAAAGGCACCTTGGACATAAGGTTGAAAAGGCTGTAATCACAGTACCAGCATATTTTAATGATGCACAGCGTCAAGCGACAAAAGATGCTGGAAAGATAGCGGGACTAGATGTTATTAGAATAATTAATGAACCTACAGCTGCTGCGTTAGCATATGGGTTAAACAAAAGTGATAAACAAAAAGTAATAGCAGTATATGATTTAGGTGGAGGTACTTTTGATGTATCAATATTAGAAATTGCTGATGGTGTTTTTGAAGTAAAAGCAACAAATGGTGACACAATGCTTGGTGGTGAAGATTTTGACCATGCAATAATGGACTATTTGATGGATGATTTTAAAAAAACTACAGGTATAGATTTACATAATGATGCTATGGCGGTACAAAGGATTAAAGAAGCATCAGAGAAAGCAAAGATAGAATTATCTAATCGTATGGAAACTGATATAAACTTGCCGTTTATTTCTAGTGATAGTACAGGGCCTAAGCACTTAAGCTTAAAGTTAACTAGAGCTAAGTTTGAAAATTTAGTTGATGATTTAATTCAAAGAACTATTGAACCATGTAAGAAGGCTCTTAAAGATGCTGGGATATCTGCAGATAAAATAGATGAAGTTGTATTAGTTGGTGGGATGACTAGGGTTCCTAAAGTAATACAAAAAGTAAAAGAATTTTTTGGTAGGGAACCTCACAAAGGTGTTAACCCAGATGAAGTTGTGGCAATAGGTGCTGCTATACAAGGAAGTATTCTTGCTGGTGATGTAAGAGATGTGTTATTATTAGATGTTACACCATTATCTTTAGGTATAGAAACTTTAGGTGGTGTATTTACTCCATTAATTGAAAGGAATACTACAATTCCTACAAAAAAATCTCAGGTGTTTTCTACTGCGGAAGATGGTCAAACTGCTGTAACTATTAAGGTTTATCAGGGTGAGAGGAAAATGGCAGCTGACAATAAGTTGTTAGGTCAATTTAGCTTAGAAGGTATACCTTCAGCTCCTCGTGGTATGCCTCAAATTGAAGTTACTTTTGATATAGATGCTAATGGTATAGTGCATGTTTCAGCAAAAGATAAAGCTTCTGGTAAGGAACAAGCTATTAAGATTCAATCTTCTGGAGGGTTGAGTGATGATGAGATTCAAAGGATGATAAAAGAGGCTGAACAAAAAGCTGGAGAAGATGAAAAGCGCAAAAAATTTATTGAGCTCAAAAATAATGGTGAAAATTTAGTACACTCTACAGAAAAATCTTTAAATGAATATGGTGATAAAATTCCGAATTCTGATAGGTTAGAAATTGAAAATGCTATTAGAGATGTAAGAGATGCTCTTGGTAATAGTGATGTTGAGAGTGTAGACATTTTACAACAAAAAGTTGATCATTTAATGAAAGTCTCAATGAAGCTAGGTGAAGCTTTATATGGTAATGCTAATAATACTTCATCTACTGAAAGTACTACAACAAATAATAATAATGAAGAGGATTCTAAAGTTGTTGATTCTGATTATCAAGAAATTGATAAGAAAGATGGAAAATAGATATGTAGCCTGTTGTGGTAATGTAGGATAATACGGTTGATAGATATACTATATTATGCTAGGATTCAAGTAGGGAGTTTCTGTATTGTACGTTGAAGTTAAGTTAATTCCTCGAGCTCGATTGATTGTTTTAGGGAGCTGTCACTGTTAGTTAATGGATACTAATAAATGGTGCCCACCTTAGCTTAAGTCTCAGGATATTCAGAGCATAGACGGCAGTGACGGTTTCTCCCTGTGTTTTCTTGTTTTTCTAATACAATTCTACTATGTCTAATAATGAATATAACTTAAATGATGATGAAATAATAAACTTTTCTGCTATTGATTTATTTAACATAGTATTAGATGTTGAAAAGTATCCGGATTTTCTTCCGTGGTGTAAAGCAGTTTATGTAAGAACTAGAAAAGAAAATATTATGATAGCAGATTTATTGGCTAGTTTTAAAGGGCTAAGTGGTAAATATACTTCGCATATTGTATTTAAAGAACCTACTTTAAATGAAGAAGGATGGATAAAAGTAGAAGCAATAGAAGGATTATTTAAATTTTTGCATAATCAGTGGACTTTTATTCCTATAGATGGAAATAGAACATTGGTGAAATTTTACATAAGTTGTGCTTTTAAAGTCCCTATGTTACAATCTGCATTTAATCTGGTTTGTGATCATGCATATAAGAAAATAATTACTGCATTTAGAAATAGAGCAAATAATTTATTGTTACATAAGTGATAGTTAACACTATTCATGTAATGTTATTTTTGTGATCAATAATTTGAGAATATAATTATAATTTTCTACTGTTTAATTAATTTATTATTTTGAATGCTTTGAAGTTCTAAATGATATTATTAAGTCTTTTGTTAAATGTGAATAATGGTGACTTTATTGTTAAAAAAGTAGGTTGTGCTATAGAGTAGTTTGTGTAATTAATTAACTTTTATTATAGTTTAAACAAATCAATTACTTATGTAATTTTTCATAAGTGTATATTACTACATTGAAAAATAGCCCAGATAATTTAGTGATTTGTATGTAGAATTATTAATTGTGAAGTAATGTTTAAAAGCAATTAGAAGATTTCAAGTGAGATCTTGATTTTTATTAAATAATTTTAAATTTAAAGCATTTATATTATTTTGGAATTATATAGATAAATGCTTTTTATAGTTTAGTTGAATGTAACATTTTTTTATTTAACTAGGTATTAAACTAGTAGTCAATTAAAAAACAAAATCATTTCATCGGTTAAGATTACTTCATTAGGAGAATCAGAAATGATTTTGAAGTTATATAGATGACATATGACTAGTATTCAATATTTATGTTAAGTAGCTTTGATTAGTATTAGCTAATAATTTGCCAATAGAAGTGTTAGTAGTTTGTAGATGTTAAATTGTGTTTTTGTAGTTATTGCTGAACTGTATAATAATCAGTATTAAATTGTTATTTCTTTTGTATTCTGAGATTAATGTTTTAATATAAGAATGTATTTTATCATGCTAATATTTAGTAGCATTTTTAATACTACTTAGTATTAATTATAATATAACTTGAAATAAATAATAAACTATATAACTTGAGTTATTATGAGTAAGTATTTTACTACGCGCTGTTCTAGTATAGCAATGATACATTGGTTAATTTTGTTCGTATTTGTTGTATTAGAGCTGTATTTATATGATGCAAAGATTGATGAATATAACTATAGTCTAATATTATTTTATGTGTTTTCTTTTATTATTGCTCAAATTTTTTTGTATATTTGGAATCTAAAGAAGCATGAAACAATTCTATACCTTTTATATTATTTAAGTAGCATAACCACAATTTCTTCAAAAAGCTTATTATCTTTAGTAATATCATTTGAATTTATGTCATTAAGTGCATTAATGATAATTGCTGCTGACTCTGTTGGAAATAATAAAAAAGCAGTGATACATTATTCATGTGTTCACTTTTTAGCTGGAGTTTTATTACTTATTGGATCGTTTGGTGGAGTTTTAAGTGTAGTTAAGCACAGCTATGATGATTACTGTAGATTGTGTTTTCTAGTAGGGTTATTGATCAATTGTGCATGTTTTCCTTTATCTTCTTGGGTGACAGATAGTTATTCTTCAGCGTTGAATAATAGTATTATAGTTTTGTCTGTGTTTACTACTAAAGTTTCAGCATTTGTTTTATTGTTCTTTTTTCAAGGGGAAAGTATATTGTTGTTTTTGGGTATAGCAACATCTGTTTATGGAATTGTTTTTTCAGTGTTAGAAAATAATATTAAACGTTTACTTTGTTATAATCTGGTTGGACAAATGGGGTTAGTTATTACTGCTATAGGGTTTTCTTATAGCGGTGATGTTGATGTTCATGGTGTAATTGTTTTGCAGATAGTTTTGTCTATTGTTTATCAGACTTTGCTATTTATGGTTGCTATGTCTGTAATAAATAGTACTCAGAAATTTAATCTTAATGAAGTTGGTGGATTATTTAAAAAGATGCCAATGGAAGCAATATGTTCTGCAGTTGCTATATTTACTATGGGAGCTTTACCTGGTACTGGTGGCTTTGTTTCTAAATTACTGATTACACATAATGTGGATAATTTTGATCCTACGAATGTGTTGATAAGCAAGTTATTTTTAGGATGTAGTATATTACTGTTCATTAGTGTTGGTGTGAAATTTTTTTGGTATGTATTCATATCCAAATCTAAGGAAAATACTGTTATTAAAAAAGTTTGTATAGCATCTAGGTTATCGATGTTGATATTAACGTTAGTTTGTATATTTTTTGGAGTATTTAGTAGTTATTATGTATTTCATAATCTAGATCCTGAAACCTTAGACAGTATTATATTACAATGTGAATTAATATTTGGGAGTATATTGTTTTTTATTGTTTTTCGTTCAGTTTTTAGTGGAAGAGTGAACTTTAATATGGATATAGATTGGGTATATAGAGTATTATTCATGCGTATAATATACATTATATGTGATTTTTTATTGTACATTTTCAGTATTCTTGTTACAATGTTTAGCTATGTCTTTAGTAATAAAATGTTATTATGCTCTAAGAGCGGCAAGGAAGTTTTAAATATTGCAAGCGTAAATCCTTTAGGGTTTATGATACTTCTAAGTATGTTATTTGTTATTGTTATGGTCATTGTGTACTTATGTTTGAGTCTTTAACTAGTAGTTTAACTAATATAATCCAAAAGATGCAAAGTAAACATGTTATTTCTTCTGAGGATTTTGATTCAACAATGGAAGAAGTGAAAATTGCTTTGCTTGATGCTGATGTTGCTTTGTCTGTTGTTAAAGATTTTATAAATAATGTTAAAGAAAAAATAGTTGGTGAAACTACTGTAAAAGGTGTATTGCCAACTCAAATGATAATAAAAAAAATACAAGATTGTTTAATTGAAATATTGGGATCTGAAAAACAGGATTTGAATATTTCTGCTAAACCTTTTTCTGTTATTATGATGGTAGGGCTTCAAGGTGTTGGTAAAACTACAACTACAGCTAAATTGGCATTAAAACTTAAAAATAAGAAGAAAGAAGTGATAATGGCATCGTTAGATTTATATCGTCCTGCAGCGCAAAAGCAGTTAGAGATATTAGGAAAACAAATAGATGTGAAAACCTTACCCATTATTGAAAATCAAGCTCCTGTTGATATAGTGAAAAGGGCTATGGAAGCAGCTCAGCATGGTAATTATAGTGTTTTAATTTTGGATACAGCTGGAAGGTTACATATTGATCAGGTAATGATGGAAGAATTAAAGGCTATTAAGGATCTTTCATGTCCTAGTGAAATAATTTTAGTTGCTGACTCTATGATAGGTCAAGATGCTGTAAATGTAGCTAAATCGTTTAACGATAGTATAGGCATTACAGGTGTTATTTTAACACGTGTAGATGGTGATTCTAGAGGTGGTGCAGCATTATCTATGAAGATGTCGATTGGTAGTCCGATTAAATTTATTGCTACTGGAGAAAAATTAAGTGATTTAGATGATTTTTATCCAGATAGAATCGCTAAAAGAATACTGAATATGGGTGATGTTGTATCTTTAGTAGAGAAAGCTACAGAAGCTGTAGGTAAACATGCTATAGATGAAATGCAAAAGAAAGCACAAAAAGGAAAATTTGATTTAAATGATTTAGTACAACAGTTAAAAGCTTTAAATAAGTTAGGTGGTATTGCCAATATTTTAAAATTTATGCCTAATTTTGGATCTGATGTTAAACGTCAGGTTTCTGGAATTGCAGATGATAGTAGAGTAAAACAGTATATAGCAATTGTTAATTCTATGACGAAAAAGGAAAGAGAAAATCCTAAGATATTGAATGGTGCACGTAAAGCTAGGATTGCAAAAGGTGCTGGTGTACAAATTAACACTATTAATATGCTGCTAAAGCAGTTTAATCAAATGAGTACTTTAATGAATAAGTTTAGTAAAGTTGATTATAATAAGCTAAAAAATGTAGATTTAATGAATCTGTTTAAGGAGAAGTGATTTTTGTATGTTTTGTAAAACATTTTAATTATTTTATAGTATCTGTGCTTTATAAATTTTGGTTTTTGTGTGTTATAAGTTTTGTATAAATTTGTCGCATATAATACTGTTAGAGATGGTTATATATTATAGATAAATAGAGTGTCTGTAATACTAAATGATTTTGCATAATAAAAACATTATATATATTGCGTTAGTATTATTGCTAAATTATAGTGATTTTGTAGATTATTTTAATTGCTATCAATATTTGTTAGTTTTATTGTGATGGTTGATCTTAGGTAATAGAAGAACTTTATTGCATAGTAAGTGTTTTTGATATCTAAAATTAGTTTTATAAGTTTTGTTTACAAATAGTATTGTATTCCCTATGAATTTACACACAATAATTTTATGTTTTCAAATATATATGTATTGTTTTTTTATATCTTCTTGTAAATATAGGAAGATGCTGTATATTTGGGTTACTTGATATTAGCAGAAATGTATGGATCATATAGATAAAAAGTGTTCTATGAATGCTATCGTAGGAACAACTAATGCAGGAAAATCAACTTTAATTAATATGTTAGTTGGGCGAAAGGTTGCAGCAGTGACACCAAAAGTACAAACTACTAGAGTTAGGATGCATGCTGTATTAAATAATGAGAATGTGCAGTTAATATTTATAGATACTCCTGGTATATTTTCTCCAAAGACAAAGTTAGAGAAATTTATTGTAAAACATGCTTGGATGTCTCTTAAAGGTATTGAAAATGTAATATTGTTACTTGATGTAAAAAACTATTTAAATAAGCATATTGAAAAAATTATCAGTAGAATAAAACAATCTAATATTAATGCTATTTTAGTAGTGAATAAAATTGATATGGTATCTCAGGCATTAGTTGATAAAGCAATAGAATATATGTATTCGTTACATAATTTCAGTAAGACTTTTACTATATCAGCATTACATGATATTGGTTTAAATAGATTAATTAATTATCTGTGTGAAATTTCACCTAGTGGCCCTTGGTTATATCCTGAAGGTCAAATTAGTGACGCACCTTTAAAATTTTTTATTGCTGAAATTACACGTGAAAAATTATTTTTGTCTCTGCATCATGAGTTGCCTTATTCTTTATCTGTTGTTACTGAAGCTTTGGAAGAAAAAGTGGATGGTAGTTTGATTGTTAAGCAGGTAATATATGTAACTAAAGATAATCATAAAACCATTATTTTAGGCAAAAAAGGTGAGATGATTAAAAAAATTAGTATAGAGTCTAGGTCTGAGCTTGAAAAAATACTTGATCTAAAGATACACCTTTTCTTATTTGTAAAAGTTAGAGAACTTTGGCAAGATCATTTAAATGAGTGTGTAGGGTATGTTGAATAGTTTATTAGTTTTTGATATAGAAACAGTTCCAGACGTGGATGTTTGTCGTAATCTTTTTAGTGATTTTGATGATACAATTGAACTGAGCGAAAAAAGGGAAGCACTGACGAGTTATCATTTAGAAATTACTGATGGTAAAAATCCATTTTTAAGACAACCTTTTCATAAAATAGTTGCAATTAGTTTTCTTAAGGCAGATATTAAGAGGATAGGAGAATATGAGTCTTTTCATTTACAAGAGATACGTTCTGGTGGAAAGGTGGACTCTTCAGAGAAAGATTTGTTGAAAGGATTTTTTCAATATGTCTCATCCTTAAGGCCAAGGTTTGTATCTTTTAATGGTCGTACTTTTGATTTTCCAGTGCTGAAGTATAGAGCTATGATCCATGGTGTACAAGCAGGGTCTCTATATAAAATTGGTGATAAATGGAATAATTATTTCCAACGCTATAGTGTTGATTGGCATTGTGACTTGTTAGATTATCTTTCTGATTTTGGTACTTCTGCGAGAGTAAAAATGAATGAAGTGTGTTCAGTATTAAATTTTCCTGGTAAATTTGGTATTGATGGTTCAAAAGTTACTGAATTATATGATAATAATAAAATATCTGCAATTCGAGATTACTGTGAAACAGATGTGATTAACACTTATTTAGTGTATTTAAGAGTAATGCATTATCAAGATAGGGTGACAACATTAAGTTATAATGATAGTATAAGTGATTTATTATCGTATTTAGATAGCGGTGAAAAAGAACATTTCAAACAATTTAAGGTTGAATGGAATAAAGCTTGTTGCGGAAATTTTTATCTTTAAGTTATATATTCCATATATCTAGTTAATTAATTTATATGTTTGCTAATATATCATTGTAATATTGGTGAGTTTTTTGGAATCCATTATGCAAAACGTAAAATATGTATTGTTTTGGTTAGGTTTTATATTATTGATGATGTTTTTTAGTAGTGCTAAAAATGATATTAGCAGTAAATACTTTGATAAATTTTTTCCTAATAGTGTGATTCATAATAAGAAAGTTACTTATGTTGATGGAGGAGGAGTTGAGTTTCGTAGGGCAAAAGATGGACATTTTTATATAGAAGCTACTGTTCATGGAATACCAATTAATTTTTTAGTTGATACTGGAGCTACTGATGTGGTTTTGTCAGTAGAGGATGCAAAGAGATTGAAAAAGCATCTAAAATATTTAAATAAAAAGAAAACATATCATACTGCTAATGGAACAATAAAAGCTTTATATGTAGAAATATCTGAAATGCAAATAGGAGGTTTTGTTGTTAATAATGTAAAAGCTAGTGTAAATGTTTCTCCAATGCGTACATCTCTTTTAGGAATGAGTTTTTTACAGTATTTTAATTTCAATATGAGTGGTGATAAGCTAACGTTAAATTCTTATTAGCTGATGAATTTTAGGTAATAAATATACATTATGAGAAAATTTGTTTGATAGTATCGCTGTGATTTTCTGCTACTTGATTAGAATTTAAATGTAATTTACATAAAGTTTTATGATGGATGTTTCTAGTTTGTAGAATTAATTAACATTACTTTTCTATTATTAGTCATGGTTTTGCTAAAAAGATTATTATTCTTGAGCTAATTTGTATAGTTGTTTAGCTTTAGTAGTTAATACTATTATGTAATGTTGTGTTTTAAATCACAGGTGAGTAGTAGTATTATAATTTTATTACTTAATAATTTAGAATTAAAATATGATGAGTAAATTGAATTTGTAATAAATGCTATTAGTACTTGTTGTGGAATGTCATTTAATAGTATTTTCTTGTGATTGTTTAGGTGGTTAATATTAGGGAAATAGATAGTTCTATAAACTAGTTTCTGTAATTTTTTATTATAAGGTTAAAAAAAATCAATGACTTGTACAATTTTGTATGAATTATGTTGGACATATGACATACTTTAAATGTCTTTGTAATTATAAAAATATAATTACTGAATTTAAAATTAGTGTAATCTTAGATTTGTGTTTTTTGTTGTTCTTTATGCTAAGATGTTTGGGTGTGCATGTGGTTTATTATTCTAGATTATTATGTAATGTTATTATAAGAAATTTTTTATTTTTAAAATCATTCATATTTCAGTTCAGTTATTAAAAGCAGCTGTTGTGTGTTATGTTATATAGTAATATATATATTTTATGTGAAAAATATAAAGTTTATGAAGAGCAGATTGAATCAATTAATTAATTTAATGAGTGAATATGCGATAGATTTATTGTTATTGCATAATACAGATGAATATCAGTCTGAATATGTGCCTGTTAATAAGCAGAGAGTAAAGTGGTTATGTGGATTTTCTGGGTCGAATGCTACTTTAATAATCTCAAGGGAAGGTAAGCAACACTTTTTTACTGATGGTAGGTACATATTACAAGCAACAAGGGAGTTAGATCTTAATGATTATCAAATACATAATGTTTGTGATTTGACACCTTGGCAATGGTGTGTGGAAAATCTTGCATCTAATGCTGTTATTGCTTATGAATCTTCATTGGTTACTTTAAGTCATGTAAAAAAATATGAAGATTGTAGCCTTATTTTAAGGCCACTAGATCAAATTTTAATTGATAAGTTGTGGATTCGTGACTTTAGTATGGAGTGTGATATAGTAGAGCATCCTTTAAAATATTCTGGTGTTGAAAGTTATAAAAAATCTTGTGAAGCAGTAAAATATTTGTCTGGTAAAGATGCTGCTTTAATTACAGATACTGATGTGATTTCATGGTTATTGAATATACGTAACAACAAATTTGTTTATAATCCATCAGTGTTATCTAGAGCAATTTTATATTCAGATGGAAGAGTTGATTTATTTGTTGATGATATATGTTCAGTAGATGTTAAATATGAGCATCTTAAAGTGTATTCTTTGAATGATTTATTTAATGTTTTAGAGTCTATTGAATCAATAGTAATAGATGCATCTACTATACCGATGAATGTTTTTCAATGTTTGAATCAACAAGATATATTAATTAAGAATTCAGATAATTGTCTTTTAATGAAATCTGAGAAAAATAATGTTGAAATACAAGGTGCAGTCAATGCTCATATTAGAGATGGAGTTGCTGTAATTAATTTGTTGTATTGGTTAAATGTTCAATTAGATAATAATCAGGAAATTACAGAATTAGATGTTGAATCAAAGTTGTTGAGTTTTAGGCAAGAACAAGATTTGTTTCGTGGTGAAAGTTTTGCTACAATTTCTGGTTTTGGAGAAAATGGTGCAATAATACATTACAGAGCAAATAACAATACAAATAAGTTAATATGTAAAAATGGGTTATATTTATTAGACTCTGGAGGACAGTATCTTGATGGTACTACAGATATTACACGTACTATTGTTGTAGGAGAGCCAACACCTGAACAAATTACTAATTTTACATTAGTCTTGAAAGGTCATATTGCTTTAGCAACAGCAGTGTTCCCTTTAGGAACTAATGGTGGAATGTTGGAGGTGTTAGCAAGGCAATATTTATGGAAATCAGGGCTTGATTATCAACATGGGACAGGTCATGGGGTAGGAAGTTTTTTATCAGTTCATGAAGGTCCTTGTGCTATTTCATGCAGAAATGATATTGTGTTAAAGCCGAATATGGTCTTGTCGAATGAGCCAGGATATTATAAAAATGGAGAATATGGGATAAGGATTGAAAATCTAATGTATGTTGAAAAATGTATGGATAATTTTTTAAGGTTTAAACAACTAACATGTGTACCTATAGATTTGAAATTGATAGATAGCAATATGTTAAACAATGAAGAAATTAGTTATATAGATCAGTATCATAGTTTTGTCTACAATACAGTAGCACCATATTTAGATCAAAAAGTTAAGTGTTGGTTACATAATGCATGTAGAAATTTAAAAGATAAGTAATTTTTATACTTTTAGTAAAGTGGCTTCTTATGTATTAAAAAGTATGTTTTAGTGTGCTTCAATATTAATGTTTAGCATGAGATAGTAGATATATAGTACTCAATATCTATATATTTTTTTTTTTTTTTTTACATTAGTGTATTATAAAAGATTACATAAAATGATAGTTATTTGTTAGAAGTATAATATTATTCATGATGTTATATGTAACTTTTGTGGTAATTATGTTTATATATTTTGTCAAGTGTAACCTTATTGGTTTTTCTAGTTTATATGTTTACGAATATAATTTTCATTTATTTAGTAGTAGTGAGTTATATATTATATAAATATATTAAATTAATTATGCCATATAATCACCTGATTATATATATTTTTTGTGAATTTTAATTGTTATGTGAATTTTTAAAATGTATTTTATAATGTTGAATTAGAGTATATTTTTTAAATGTTTCTAATGTTATTTGAAATTAATGATAGTAGTGATTCATTAGTAGGTTGATCAGATATTTTTATCGTTTTCCAATGAACATTTTTTGCGGTGTTTGCAATTTTATTGCTCATTGTGTAAGCTGTAATGTTACTTATTTTATCTTGTATATTGTATTTTTTTATTAATTCTATTAGTATTTCTGCAGTTCTTGAAGAGTAAAGTAGAACACCTGATATTTTATTTCCTAAAAAAGCACTATAGCAGCATTTGCTAAAATGTGTTCTGTCTATAGTATTGTATAGTATAATTTCTTGAAAGTTTTTGTAATGGTTAAAAGTTTTTTTGAGATTGTATGTTACTTCTTTCCCTCTTATGTATAAAATATTAGATTTGCTATAATTTTGTAGATAAGAAACAACATCGTTAATATTGCCATTAAGTGATTTTACAAATGTAAACCCTAATTCTTGTGCAATGTGCATAGTGTTATTACCGACTGTGATGATAGTTATATCCCTGTTTTTGGTGATTTTACTTAAAGCAATTATGCTATGCTGACTTGTACATATTATCAAATCAAAATCTTTTAGTGTTATTTTAGCTGTTAAATATTTTATTGAAAACATTGGCTCGATATACACATTGAACCCTAATTTATTGAGAGATTCCTTAATTTTGATAGAGTCTTTTTCTGGACGAGTAACTAATAAAGATTTCATATAATAAAATTGCATAGTTGTTAAGAAAATACCTTAGTATATACAGATAATCAACTTAACATTTGAATTTAATAATAGAACTTTGTTAAGTAATAAGTAAGAGTAAATTTATGTATTTCTGATAATAACGCTTAGCTACCTGTAATAAATAATATGATTTTGTTGATTTTACATGCTAATAATATCGTAGTATTTAATTCTAGTGCATTGATAATGGTGATTTATATTATTTTAGAGACAATTAGATGAAATTTACATTTAGGATAAATTATACTGTAATATTAACCTTATTTTTTCTTACATTTGCTATCCCTTATGTTACTGTACTAGCAGGGTGTGTAAAATATAATAAGAAAGATATTGTAGTTGGATTATTATCTACTGAATTTGTCAGCTATCCTAATGAATATAACACTGCTTTGGGAATTACAAAGTTACTTGAAAGTTATGGTGTTCATGTAGTTTTGATGGACTACAATGTGATTATGCAGTTAGTGCAAGATGAAATAATCAGTATTAATAAAACTTATGAGAAGAGTTATGAGATATCAAGGTATGATATTATAAAAAATGTTGTGATGAAGTTTATTAAAGAAAATAATATTAGTAGAATACTGATACCTGGTAACCATTATAATATTAGTTCTTTACCAATTGCTCCATCTTTAAACAGGCAATTAATTACTAATGCTGTTGTTAGTATAATTCATAATGATAATCACTGTATACATCTTTTTGGTGTTTGTGGTGGTTTGCAAGGCATAATGTATGCAAATGGTATTAGAGTTACAAGAGTGGAGAACATTATTAAATCTCAAATTTCTGTAAAGTCGCATACTGTTTCAGCACCTAACCCTAGAAATGTAGATGCGAATTTGCATCAAATCAAAATTTTGCCTAATAATAGGCTATCAGATATTGCTGCTAGTTTAGATTTATTGGCTAAGAATCAGGTAATATATTTTCCAGATTCACATTCAGAAGCAATTGATACTGATATAGAAAATATTAAGAAAATATATAATTTGGGGTATAAAATTATTGCTATGTCAGAAGATGGTATTATAGAGGGAATTGAGGATAATTATGGTAATATGTATTTTCAATTTCATCCAGAGTATCTTATGATTAATGCTGAAAAGAAAAGAGGAGATAACAATAGAGAAGCATCAATTGCACTTGCGGATGCAATAATTAAAGACTTTCTTTTTCGTGATTAAGTAAATATATGAGATGTATATTTTCAATAGTGATTTTCTTGTTACAACTTTAGTAAGTTAATACTTAATTATTATAGTGTGTAGGATATTTTTTAAGTGGTTTTTAATATAAAGGACTTTAAAGGTATGTTCTGTTTGAGTTTATAATCAGTATTAGATTTAATAGACAAGTGTAGAATTCTATAACATATAAAATTTATTTATTTAGTTCATGATACAAGCTGATTTGCTCATGTTAAGTGGCAGATAAATTTAAGAATAATGTGTGAATTGTTGAACTTTTGTTATAACAGATATTAAAAGTTTAGCATGATAGTTAAACTTTTCTTGTGGTACAAGATATTTTATACTTTTTTTTAATATGGTGTTTAAATTAAACTTTACATATAAATTTGCTATTGTTAGTTGGTAAGTAGTAGGTATAAAATTAAAATTTATAGGTAATATGTAAGTTGTGTTTCTTTTGTTATAATAAAATAGCTTTGTTGTTTTAATGTTTAGCATGATAGCTGAAGTGTTACTTCCAGTACCGATTAATAAAACATTTTATTACAGTATTCCGGAAAATGAATCATTGTTTATTGGTGAATATGTTCTTGTGCCTTTTGGTGTGAGAACATTAGTTGGTATTGTATTAAAATTGAGTAATTCAAAGCCTTTAGATTGTGGTATAGAAAAGTTACAATTAAAAGTTATAATTTCTAAGAGTTCTTTGCCAAGAATTAATCCTACATTGCTTAATTTTATTAAATGGGTAAGTGAATATAATGTTGTTCCAGCAGGGTTAGTGTTGAAAATGGTGTTCAGTAATGTAATCAATGCTAAGTCTTTTAGTAGTCTGAAGTTTTCTGTAAAGAAAAATGACAAATATAATGATGTGGCAATTAGTTTATCAGATGAGCAGAGGTTTGCGTACGATGATATTATTGATAAGGTATCAGGTTATTCTGTTATAGTATTAGATGGTGAAACTGGTTCTGGAAAAACAGAAGTTTATTGTGAAGTTATACGTGAGTTGATTAAGAGGGATGAAACGGCTCAAGCATTGATTTTACTTCCAGAAATAGTATTAACATTGCAATTGATAAAACGTATAAAGCGTTATTTTGATAGTTATTATCCAGTAGAATGGCATTCAAATTTGACGTTAAAAAATCGTAGAGAATATTGGTTATCTGTAGCATATGGACAGTCTTTGATTGTAATAGGTGCAAGATCTGCTTTATTTTTGCCATACAATAACCTTAAGGTGATAATTGTAGATGAGGAGCATGATTCATCATTTAAGCAGGAATCTGGTGTGCTTTATAATGCGCGTGATATGTCTATTGTGTTGGCAAAGAATTTAAACATACCGATAATTTTATCTTCAGCGACACCGTCTTTAGAGACAATCAATAATGTTCTTAAGTCTCAATATTATCATGTAAAACTAACGAAAAGATTTGGGAATGCTAAACTTCCATCAGTAAAAATTGTTGATTTGTGTAAAAGCAAGATGGTGAACACTTGGTTATCATACGAGTTATATAATAATATATTGAAGGTTTTAGAAAGGCAAGATCAGGTTATGCTTTTTTTAAACAGTCGTGGTTATGCAAAATTAAGATTATGCAGAGCTTGTGGCTTTAAAATGTCTTGCAAAAACTGCTCTACTTGGCTTATAGAACATAAGAAAAAGAATGTGTTATTATGCCATTATTGTGGATATTCTTGCGCAATGCAAAATCAATGTAGTAATTGTTTATGTGAGTCTTCGCTTATATCATATGGAGTAGGTGTAGAAAGAGTTGCGGAAGAGATAGTTGCGCTAATACCGGATGCTAAAATTGCAGTAATTAGCAGTGATGTTAGTAGTAAAGATATAGGTATTATGGTTGACCTCATTATGCGTAATGAAGTTAATGTTATTATTGGAACTCAGGTTATAGCTAAAGGTCATAATTTTCCCAAATTGACATTTGTTGGCGTAGTAGATGCTGATTTGGGTTTAAATAATAGTGATTTACGTGCTACAGAGAGGACATATCAGCTATTACATCAAGTATCAGGGCGTTCTGGTAGATTTGTAGATAACGGTGAGGTAATGTTGCAAACTTATGATGTCAATAGTGCATTAATAAAATCATTATTATCTTATAATCGTGAACTATTTTATAATTTAGAACTTGAGTCTAGATCATTAACTAAAATGCCACCGTATACAAGATTAATAGGTATAATAGTTAGTGGTGAACATGAACCTGATGTTGTAAATGTATCAAAACGAATAGTAAATACTCTTCCACATACATTAACTGTTCTAGGGCCAGTTCCTGCGCCTATAAGTTTTTTAAATAGGCGGTATAGATATAGAATTTTAATTAAGGTACAGAATAATGTTATGATACAAAAGTTACTTGCTAAATATAAGGAATATTATTCAAAAGTAAATAAGATAAAGATTACAATAGATGTTGATCCAGTAAATTTTATGTAGTTTGTGTGTATTATAAGAATGTTTCTAAATTTCTATCATTATGATCGAATTGCATTCTGAATTTAAAAATTGCAAAAATGTTAGTTCAGTAAATTTTCTATAGTTTTTGTGTGTAGCCAGAATATTTATGAATTTTTGCTATTACAATGGAATTCAAATTAAATTTTATGCTATATTAGTAGATAATATATCTATTTATATTACAAATTTTATGATTTAATTATAATTTAAATTTCGTAATATATAGGTTACACTATAATTCGAAAAGTGAAATGTACCATCATCTATTGTATTTCCAATCATTGTTTTGAGCTGGTTTCTAGTATCAAGTGCATCACTTAAATTATCTTTATTTGTGTATATTTTCAAACTATTATCTCCATTACCATGCGATGTTTCTTTAGCATCATATGGTTTTTCTTTAACAAAAGGATTCCTTTGTCATCTTTACCTGTATTAGGAAGATAAGGGTTTGGTTTATATTGTTGAAGTACCAATTTTCAAACTATCTAAAACAGCTGTACGGTCTCAAGTATATTATGAATTAACCTACTTTCTCTAGTACTGAATATACTTCCAGCAACATGATGACCACCTGAGTTTTTCATTACATTTAATGTAGAAATTCCTAAATGAGCTCCTATGTAAGTGCAAGATTAATGTCTTATTGTGTTTATAGTAATTGGTTATTGTAGATCTCAATAATCTTGAGAATTTGTATTTGACTAATGTTACTGTATTGTTATAATAATTCCCTATTAGTTAAGAGTTTAGGTTTGTAAAATGAGTAGGGTTTGTGATATTACAGGTCAAGGAAAGTCTTTTGGAAATAAAGTATCACACTCTAATCGTAAGACTAAAAGAACCTACTTAGTTAACTTGCATAATGTTACTTTGTTAAGTGATATTTTAAATAGGAAATTTAAGTTTAAAGTGTCTAGCCGTACTTTAAGAACAATAGACTATAAGGGTGGTTTTGATTTGTACTTACTTAATACATCATCTAGAAAGTTGACTGATAAAGCTCAAAAGATTAAAAAGCTTGTGAAAAATGCTGTAGCAAAAGGTGTGAAAGTATCTTTGTAGTCCTACTATAATTTCTAAGTCTCTATTCATAATTTATTGTAATTTTTACTAATGGTTTTTGACCATATTCTATGATCTACTTGTAAAAATACTTTGTTGTTATAAGATGTGAATTTTATATTATACTCCGTTTTATTTTGCAGTGCACTTTTTATTCATATTGTAGATGTATATACATGGTTAAACAAGTATACTGCTTATGTAATGAGGTTTTTTACTTTCTAAATGTGTTGCATGTGATTGTTAACGGTAATTGATAAAGGAATTATTATAAATAAGTTGTGTTTTGTTATTAAAAGTTTTTAGCGATGTTATATCATGATATTAAGATTTCAGTGAAATACTTAATGGTATCTTTAATCTACAATATTAAAGGTCTTATAAATTTTTTGGCAATATTGTGGAATTTATTAGTGGCTACTATCGCGACACTTTGTGTATGTTGTTTTGTATAAAAAGTAGTTTATTTATGCATCTAATAGGTTGGAATGAATAAATTGGATATTTCAAAAGCACAGAAAGAAGTTATCAAAAGTGTAAGTAAGAGAGGTTATACATAGATGATAATGTCTTATCACTCAAATATGCAAGTTCATGCAGTCAGTAATTTTATAGCTATAAGAGAAGCAAGTAAAAACTGTCTATGCACACATATTAAAAAACTTGTATAAATATAGCTATGGTAAATTTATTATGTAAAGTATAGAATTTGCTTTTCTTACTGCAAGTTTTTTTCTACATTATAGATTATTAGTAATCCTGTAAGAATACTTTTTAACATGCTATGTATATCATGTAAATATAAGTTTACTTATATTAACTTTACTTGTTTTTGATTATGCTGATGTATTAAATAAGTGTATTGTTATACAAAAATGTATCTGATTATTTATTGAAATCTAGTATAACCTCATCTTTTAACATATCTTCATAAGTTTGACGATGACGTATAATGTCATAATTACTGTTACTAACCATTACTTCAGGTACTAATGGTCTAGAATTGTAGTTACTTGACATTGAAGAACCATATGCTCCAGTTGTACATATTGCTACTATTTCTCCATTTTGCAAGTTATTGATATGATAATTATATGCAAAAGTATCGTCAGATTCACATATAGGACCTACTATGTCATATAATTGCAATGGTGTAGATGTTGAAATTGCTGGTATTATTGTATGTTCAGCATTATATAATGCTGGACGTATTAGATCGTTCATACCGGCATCTAATATAATGTGACTTTTTTCTTGATTGTGTTTATGATATAGCACTTTAGTAAGTAATACTCCTGTATTGCCTATTAGTGCTCTACCAGGTTCACATATGATTTGATAATTCTCATTTTCAAAATTCTTCTTTAGTAAATTTGCGTATTCTGGGATTGTGGGGAAAACATCAGCATTTTTGTATGGTATGCCAAGTCCACCACCAAGATCAACCCTGATAATTTGCATGTTGCGTTGCTCAAAAATTTTTACTATTTTTTTGATTTTATCAATTGTATTTTGGAAAATATTTAAATTTGATATTTGTGACCCTATATGTACAGATATTCCTATAATCCTAATACCTATGAAATTATTGTTAAAGATTTGATCAAGTAATTCTTCTGGTATTCCAAATTTATTGACTTTTAGACCAGTTGTAATTTTATCGTTTGTATCTGCACTAATATTTGGATTGATTCTAATAGATACTGGTGCGATTATATTTTTTTTACATGCAATTGTGTTTATAAGAGATAGTTCTTCAATAGATTCTACATTAAATTGTAATATTCTATTATCTAGTGCAAAACTTATTTCTTGCTCAGTCTTACCTACACCGGAAAATACTATTTTATTTGGTGAAATGCCAACTGCAATAGCACGACGTATTTCACCTTCAGATACAACATCCGCTCCTGCTCCAAGTGAATTTAGTAAACTTAAAATAGATAAATTAGAGTTTGATTTTACTGCATAACATATGATTGAGTTGTTAGGTAGATTTTCTTGAAATTGCCTATAGTTATTTTTTATAGCATTTAAAGAGTAACAATAAACAGGAGTTCCAATATCTTTTGCAATATCTAGTACATTTACATTTTCTATATTCAGTATGTTATTTTTATAATGAAAAAATGGATTAGCAAGAAAAATCATAAAGTACTCCAAGTTTTGTCTCAATTTATATGATGTACACAACTATCTATATCATAAATATATAATAATCAATAATTATCATCTGTTGGCGTCAATAAAAGTTTTAGTTAGTTATTTACTTAGTTGTTCTAATTCATTAATTAATGTCTGGATGTCATGAGGAATGTCAGCGCGAAACTCTATATATGTGTTTTTTGTGGGATGAATAAAGCCTAATTTATATGCATGTAGTGCTTGTCGTTTTAATGTGTTGATAATAGTACTTTGTTTAGCATATTTTGTAATTTTACTGTTATTTTTTCCGTATTTTTGATCTCCTATTATAGAATTTCCTATATGACTCATATGTACACGTATCTGGTGTGTTCTTCCTGTATGTATTCTACATTTTATTAAACTTGCTATGTTACTAAAGTTTTGTTTAGTTTTGTATTCTGTAATGGCTAACTTTCCTTTATGTGATAGATGTGTAACAGCCATCATTTGTTTATTATTTGGTTTAACACAGATATAGTTTTGTATAGTGTTATTTTTAGGATTAGGTGATCCCCACACTACTGCTAAATATTCTTTTTTTATTTGTTTTTTTAGTAATAATTCTGATAGAAAATAATATGATTTTTCATTTTTTGCAATTACCATTAATCCACTAGTATCCTTATCTAATCTATGAATTATTCCTGGTCGTGTTGCTTTTCCTACAGTACTTAAAGCATTACCATAATGTGCAACTAAGGCATTAACTAGTGTGTTATTTTTTGTCCCTGCTCCTGGGTGTACAGTTATTCCAGAGGTTTTATTGATGATGATGATATCATGATCTTCATATAGAACTGAAATTGGTATTGAATGATTTGGAATAATTGTGTTACTAATTTCTTTTGTTGGTATATTTATTATATATATATCATTTACTTTTGTTGTGTGATTATTGTCTGTTATTATGTTATTAAACAAAGAAACTTTACTATCTTTTATTAATTGTTGTACCTGATTACGAGATGTATTTAATTTATTTGCTATGAGCTTGTCTAATCTATTATTTGCTTCTTCAATTTTAATAAAGATTTTTTTTTCTAACATTTTTATTTATAATTTATCCTTAGTAATGTATTTTAATCACTAATTTATAATCAGATTAGTGAAATATTGCTTGTAGTATAGTTGTATATAGGTAAAATCTTGAACTATCTTTATATATAAGTAAAGAGTTACCTTCTAACTGAGAGTATTTAAGATAATGATAAAGAAAATATTGATAGCGAATAGAGGTGAAATTGCGTGTAGAGTAATGAGAACTGCTAGTAAAATGGGAATATCTTGTGTTTCTGTATATTCAAGTGCAGATGTATACTCATTACATGTTTTATCAGCTGAAGAAGCAGTGAATATTGGTCCTGCTCCAGTAAATCAGAGTTATTTAAATATGGAGAAAATTTGTGAAGTAGCACATAATGCAGGTGTGGATGCTGTGCATCCTGGGTATGGGTTTTTGTCTGAAAATGCTGAGTTTCCTGAAAAGCTTCAAGAATATAATATTCAATTTATTGGTCCAAGTCCTTCTTCAATAAGAATGATGGCTGATAAAATTACTTCTAAAAAGATAGCTGAATCTGCTCAAGTGAACATTATTCCAGGATATATGGGAATAGTTGATTCTGTTGATGAGGCGAAAAGTATAGCTAGGTCTATAGGATTTCCGGTCATGATAAAAGCTACTGCTGGTGGTGGTGGTAAAGGGATGAGAATTGTAAAATCATGTGAGGAAATGGACCAAGCTTTTACTTCTGCAACAAATGAAGCTGCGAAAAATTTTAAGGATGGAAGAATTTTTATTGAAAAATATATTGAATTACCAAGGCACATTGAAATCCAAATCATAGCTGATAAGTATGGTAATATTGTTTGTTTGGGTGAAAGGGAATGTTCTATACAGCGGCATAATCAAAAAGTTATAGAAGAAACGCCTAGTCCGTTTCTTAATGAGGAAACAAGACAAAAAATGTATCAGCAGTGTGTAAATTTGGCAAAAAAAGTAGGATATTATTCTGCTGGTACTATAGAATTTATAGTTGATCAGAATAGGCAATTTTATTTTTTGGAAATGAATACTAGATTACAAGTTGAGCATCCTGTAACAGAGCTTGTTACTGGTATTGATATTGTGGAAGAAATGATTAGAATTGCTGATGGTGAAAAATTAAGATTTACTCAACAAGATGTTAAATTTATTGGTTCAGCAATAGAATCTAGAATTTATGCAGAAGATCCTGTGAAGAATTTTTTACCTTCTAGTGGGAGAATTGTTTATTATTCTGCACCTATGCCTAATGATAATTTGAGGATTGATAGTGGAGTTTTTGAAGGTGCAGAAGTTAGTATGTTTTACGATCCTATGATTGCTAAAGTTTGTACTTATGGTAAAAATAGAGATGAAGCAGTGAGCTTTATGCAAAAATATTTAAATGAATTTTATATAGGTGGAATAGCTCATAATATAGATTTTCTATTGTCAGTATTTCATCATCCTGTATTTATGTCTGGGAATATTAATACTAGATTTGTTGAACAATTTTATTCTGGTGGGTTTGAATATGATCCTCTGACGGAAGACTGCATAGAACTTTTTGTGTTAACTTCGTTATGTATATTTTTTCAAAGTGAATATGATAACAGTTTAAATCATTCATGTAATAGTATGGACTTATCTGTTTATGTTGATGGTCAAGAATATTTCGTTAATGCTAAGTATCAAAATGGTAAAGTTTTAGCAATTTATAACCAAAATGAGTATTTGGTTTCAGGTACATGGAATACAAACTTTAAAATATTTAAGCTACAAATCAGTGAAGAATTATTTCATGTAAAAGTTGATAGTAGGTTAAATAAATATAAGTTGAGGTATTCTACTATGAGTGCATTATGTGTGGTATATAGGTCTTGTATATCTAACTTGCTACCTATAATGCCTCAAGTTAGTACTGAGGAATTATGTTGTAATAATGTTTGTTCTCCTATTTCTGGTATGATAGTTAAAATTTATGTTAAGGAAGGAGAAAAAGTTCAACCAGGGCAATCTTTGTTAGTCATTGAAGCTATGAAAATGGAAAATGTAATATATTCAAATGTAAAATCAGTTGTTAAATCTGTGTTTTTTTCAGAAGGAAATAGTGTGATTGTTGGTGATGTTATTATAGAATTTAGTGAATGATTTGTTTAATAATTGTATAAGATCTACTTTTGTGTGTTGAATAATATATGTTTGAAGTATAGGTTATTATTGTTCACAAAGTACAATTATAGAGTATAGTTTTTTTCAAAGTTATTGTATTTTAATAGTTTCGTTGTTTGTAATTTTCTAATGCATTTCTATGATTTAAGTAATTGGTATAAATAAAAGTAGAGAAGTCTATATTTTAAAAATGATGTATAAGTGGTTTATACACTAATCAAGATATTATGTACTGCTTATTTTACTTAAGTATCCAAGATTATTAAAAAGTTAAGCTGTATTAATTCTTATGAATAGTTGTTTATAGGTGTGATTATAACAAGTTGTTAATTGTTTTAGAAATAAAATAATGTATAATATTGAGTCTGTGTGTGTTCAAATGTTGAGAGCATGTTTTGATGTGTGTTGGATTAAAATTAAGTTAAAAATAGTAATAGAATGTTTTTTTATAGAACAGGCCATATGTTGAAACTATATAAAAGTTTTAAATGTGTTAGCTATTAATTTGTGTTGTATTGTTCTTGAAGATGTGAGTGTTTTATGGCAGGAAATAAAAAAATTAAATCTAGTGATTTGAGTAGTCTAGAAGAGTGTAGTGAAGAAAGTAGTGAGAGCATTAATAATGTATTCCATGATATTGAAGTATTGGAACTTAATGGTAATGAAGATGAGGATTTTAGAGCTCTTGCTAGAATTAAGCTAGAAGATTTGGAAGTTCAAGAATCTCTTTTAGAACTTGAAGGAGAATTTAATAAGTTTATTGTAGAACATGTTGAAGAATGTGGTATTGTAGAAGATCAAGAATATGATCATACTGTAGTTGCACTTGAAGATGAAGATTTTGAGATAGAAGAGTCTTTATTACAGAAGATATTGGATTTCTTTAGTCAGCTATATCAAGATACTGAAGATTATATAGATCTTGATTATGAGCTTGATCCTTTAAAACGTAGAAAGAAGAAAAAAAAATTTATCTTAGAAGCTATTATAGAGTTTTTGAAAAAACTTTTACGTAGTGGTAAATCTCTTAACTTAAAAGAATTATTGGATCTGCAAATTTTAGAGTTGCAAGAAAGATTAGCAAAGGAAGAAGATCCTGACCTAAGAAAGTTATTACAAGAAAGGTTAATACTGCTTACAGAATTGAGAGCTCAGATGATGCAATCTGGAATTGGTGCTAACTTACTACGCTTTTTTTTACTTGCAAGTTTTATAAGCTCACTTCTTGGTTTACAACAAGATGCTTATGTTACTAGGGAAGGTACTAGATCACGAGATGCACTTGGATTGTTTGTCCAAAAACAAGAAGAAAAAGCTCTAGATGAAAAAAGTGTTTCTGCTGATGCTTCTAAAAATATTGTAGCGGATCATTTTTCGAGTTTTATTGTATCTGGTTATGTACAAGATGTTTTCTTAGGAAAAGTGCAAGAAATGTCTTATAAGTTGCATGATCAATATTTTATGGCCTTGCGTGATATGTCATATAATATTGGTACACAACATGGCATGCAAGGAGTTTTTCTAGCTGTTGTTGCAATAATGAGTGCAATAAATGCTGCATTCAGCAAAGTAACAAGTTTTTTTAGAAGAGCTATTGATAAGTTAGATGCTTTTGAGCGCTCTGTTAGATCTCGTAATAATTTTGTAAATGATGTACATGATGTTAAATCTTCTGCTAGTCCTGTAGTATGTAACACTGATATAAGTTTTACTCAAAGTAATAATTTACATTATAGTGGTGGTATATGGTCTTCTTTAAGTTATCATAGTGAGTTAAAAGTTTCATGTTCTGGTATTTATAATAGTAGTTATCTAGAAGATATACGTGTAATACAGTGTCAAGTTCAAAATAGTTCAGTATCTCGATAATCATTAATTACATTAAAAATCATATTATAAAATGTTTGTTTGTAGGTTAATTTTAGTTGCTAATAATCTGTAGTGTTTTTTATTTAATACTACTTTGTCTCTATTGTGTAAAAGTTTTATGTATTGATAAGTGATAATATAAATTTGATATGAGATTAATTATTAAATGTTGCAATATTTTTATATGGTGTAGGTGACACTTTCTTGACATCAGTATTAATGTTAGTTATGCTCACATAATAACTGTTTCTGAATTTTGTCGTATGAGAAGTAAGCCTGATTGGTTAAAAGTGAAAATGCCTACAGGTGATACTTTTTATCAGATGCGTAATTTGATGAAGTTGTACAAGCTAAACACGGTGTGTGAGGAAGCTGCTTGCCCAAATGTTGGTGAATGTTGGAATAAAAAACATGCAACAGTAATGATTTTAGGTTCTACTTGTACTAGAGCATGTGCCTTTTGTAATGTTGCTACTGGGATTCCAGATAAGTTGGATCCTCATGAGCCTCAAAACTTGGCTAAAGCTATCAACTCACTTAAACTTCATCATGTTGTTATTACATCTGTTGATAGGGATGATTTACCAGATGGTGGAGCTGGGCATTTTGTTGAGTGTATAGAAGAAATACGAAAGAGAGATGATAACATTACTATTGAAATATTAACTCCAGATTTTTTAAATAAACATGGTGCAATTGATAAGATTGCTGCAGTAGCTCCTGATGTTTATAATCATAATGTAGAAACTGTACCAAGATTATATGCAAGGATTAGGCCAAAAGCACGTTATTTTCATTCTCTGTATTTGCTTAAAGCAGTGAAATATAAGAATCCTAAAATATTTACTAAATCTGGAATAATGGTAGGGTTAGGTGAAACAAAGGAAGAAATATATCAGGTGATGGATGATTTAAGATCAGCAGATGTTGATTTTATAACAATTGGTCAATATTTACAGCCTACTCCTAAACATGCTGTAGTTGATAGATATGTAACTCCTGAGGAATTTGATCATTACAAATATGTTGCATATTCTAAAGGGTTTTTGATGGTTGCTTCAGGTCCTTTAGTTAGGTCTTCATATCATGCTGAAGAAGATTTTCAAAAATTAAAACAAAATCGTACTGCTATGTTAATGCGTGCTGAAAGTAATTCGATATAGTTTGTTTTTCTTATTTTAAATCTCATGAAGGATTTTTTAGTCTGATTTGGAATATGATAATGAGGCACTTCATGTTTAAAGAAAATTAGTTGATAACAATATTTATTGGGATCTTAAGTAAAGTTAATATAAGGTAGTTTTTTACTTTTTCGATTACTAATTAGGTAAAAAAAAAGTAAAAATTGTGTTCGCATTTGTAAAGTATTGTATAAGATATCTTAATATTATAAGTATTTGTTTGTTTTAATATTATATTATTCATTTGGTATGTTGTTTTATTGTAAACTCTTGTAAGATTTGCTAATGCATCTTATAAGTTATTTTATTGCACTTATAGCTTAGTGGATAGAGCGTTACCCTCCGGAGGTAAAGGTCGCAGGTTCAAATCCTGCTAAGTGCACTGATTTTATCTTATAAAATACTATTGTGTCGTTTTATATAAATGATGGTTTTATTGATATTTATAATTAATAAATACTTTCATTCGATCTATTAAATTAAAATATTTTAACAAGATGCTATAAGGACAGTGTTATACTACATTTAGTTATATATTTATACATTTTTAGCAAGTTGAAGTGTGTAACACTGAATTGAGATAACTTAGTTAATATTTCTTTAAATAATCAGTAGTGGTGGTTTATTTATTGTAATTGTTGTATTTGTATATATAGTTTTTAGTATATGAGTTTAAACAGCATTCAGAATATTGAATTGTAAAATTGCATCTAATTATGGTTGTTTATTTATTGTATAGTTTACTGAATTTATGATTTACATGTTATGATGTTGCTGTATGAAAATATTAAAAAATAAAGTGATCGAATTTTTTTCTGATGAAAGTTACTATAAGATTTAAAATTAATAGCATTAAAAGTAGTGCTACTATTGCAATTGCAGCTAATTGAATAAACTCTATATGTGGATTACTTGCCCACATATATATTTGTACTGGTAATACAGTTGTTGGATCAAGGAAATTTTTTGGAATATCGACTATAAATGCTACCATCCCAATCATTATTAATGGAGAAGATTCTCCTAAAATTCTTGCAATACTTAGAATAGCACCTTGCATTATACCAGGCAATGCAATTGGAAATGAGTGATGTAGAATTACTTGCATATTTGATGCACCAAGTGAAAACGCTGCATCTTTTACAGATGATGGTACTGCTGTGAATGCTTGTTTTGTGGCTATGACCAAATTTGGTAGCATCATTAAGGATAGTGTCATTCCGCCTATAAGTGCTGATGAACGTGGTATATTGAAAATTTTAATGTATATTGCTAATCCTAAAATACCGAATATTATTGATGGTACGGATGCGAGATTTGTTATACTAATTTCAATAATAGAAGATATTTTATTTTTTGGTATCAGCTCACTTAAGCATATACCTGATGTAATACCTATTGGGAATGCAAATGCTAAGCATATAATTATTGTAAACATAGATCCTATTAATGATCCAATAATACCGGTATTTTCAGGAGATATTGAATTATATTTTTTGAACAATGTATCATTAAATGATTTTTTTATTCTGTGTTCATTTTGTAATTTTGTAATAATTTTCTTATATATTGTATTATCTGTACTTTGTGTTTGTATAATTTTATTAAATGTAGTGGAAGATTTAAACCACATATTAAATTTATTTGCTTTTGGATTTTTGAATACAAAATCTGCTAAATTATGGTGCGCAGTATCACTTACTATACTGTAAATGATTTTTTTGTTATCGAGATTTGAAGTGTCTATAACATCTGAAAATAGTTCTTCTAAAGATTGATGTATGTAGTTTATTAAGTTACTTCTCAATATTAGTTTATCTTGTTGCTCTATGTTATCATTGATCTTTATTGATAATAAAATGGTGGTTGTTGTAAGTGCGTTGTACCCATTGTTGACTATGCTGCCTAAGATTATAAAAAGTATACCTAATGAGCTGATAAGTGCGGACATTGATAATGTTGATAAAATACGGTCTTTCCTATTTTTTAGTGATATTCGAGAGGCAATGTGACGATACTTTAGTAGTTTACCTAGTTTTTTTTTTATGTACATGTTATTATAAATGTTAACCTTTACTATTAAGAGCTTTTAATTCTATCTGTGATTCTTCCTTATTAAAAGTATTTTTATATAAAATGAAAATATATTAATTTAGCATAAGCTTGAATTTTAGTGTACTCAGATAAATATAATATAATATATGTATTGTGCATTTTAACATTATGTAGACTTATTTAATGTTAAGGTTATTTATAGTTATATTTATTTAATAGAGGTTATATGTTTACTTTACCTGAACTTCCATATCAACAAAGTGATTTAGTTCCATATTTAAGTCCGGAAATATTGGGATATCATTATAATAAACATCATCAAGGTTATGTTAATACTTTAAATAGTCTTGTTGTAGGTACAGATTTTAGTGAGTGTACTAATGAAGATTTACCTAAAATTATTGAGGCAACAGCTGGTGATTTAGGATCGAGATCTATATTTAATAATGCTGGTCAAATATGGAATCATAATTTCTATTGGGAATCCATGAAGAAAAATGGTGGAGGAGCTCCTACAGGAAAATTATTAGATAAAATAAATGAGGATTTTGGGAGCATAGATGATTTTAATAATGCTTTTACTAATGCTGGCAAAAGTCATTTTGGTAGTGGATGGGTATGGTTGGTTTTTGATATGAGTGAACAAAAGCTCAAAATTTTATGTACTTCTAATGGTGACACTCCTATTACTCAATATCCTGAGACACATCCTTTATTAACTATGGATGTATGGGAACATGCTTATTACTTAGATTACTTTAATGTACGTCAAAATTATGTAGAAACTTTTCTAAAACATTTGGTTAATTGGGATTTTGCAGCTCAAAGATTTTTAGAAGTTTAGTTTATTTATAAAAATAATAAATTTAAGTTACCTGTAAAGTTTTAATTTTGTAAAATTTTAATCTATTTTAAGCATTATTTTATTGATTATTTAAATTATAAATATTAATTTATTTAATGCTGGTTAATTGTATTCTGTGATTTTGAAGTTTTCAAAGTCAAAGGAGCATTTTTGTAACTTTATATGAGGTGAACTGAAATTTATCTTTTATGAAATAAATGTTGATAATTAATTGTTTGTTAAATTGTTGTTGCTATTTTTGAAAATTAATACGTATCTACCTTCGTTGTAGTAGGGGTTTAATAAGATTAAACATTGCTTTATATGACTACAGTCAGTGTTTAAATTTATAAATATATTTTTTTGGTATTTATTATGGCAGGTAGTGTTAAGGCTGATCAATTATTCAAAGGCTTGACTAGGCCTACTATGCTATTTGGTGTTAGTTATATATTTGCAATGTTGAATTTTATGATTTGTATCATGATATTTATGTACACTAACGATTTCAGAGCATTATTTATTTTAGGCCCAGGAATACATGGTATAGGTTTTTTAGCTTCGTCAAAAGAACCGTTATTTTTGGAATTGTTTATGTTAAGGATGAAGAAGTGTAGTAAATGTTTGAATAGGTTTTATCATAATTCTAACTCTTATGATGTAATGTGATGTTAAAATTTCAGCAGCTGCAAACAAAAAGAAGGAAAGTGATCAATAGGGAGTATCATGAGTCCAATTTTATTCCCTATAGTGAACATTGGAATTCTTCTACATTAATGACCAAAGATGGGTCAATGCTTAAGGTTATTAAGTTATCTGGTTATGCTTTTGAAACTGCTGATGATGAGGACTTATCTATACAGAATTCTATTCGTAATCAAATGTTAAGAAGTATATCTTCTGCGTCTTTTGGTTTGTATTTTCATATAATTAGACGTAGGAGAAATGCTTTTTCAGAGGGATTTGCTAGTGATAAAGTAGCTAGTTCATTTGCAAATTATGTAAATGTGAAATGGCGAGAAAAGCATGAGACAAAACAATCTTTCACTAATGATTTGTATATTACGATAGTTAGAGAAAGTGGAAAACAGGGGGTAGAGTTTTTATCTAGTATTTTTGGTAAATTTGGAAAGGTTGCATCACAAGAGTCATGGATAAAGGATTTGCAAGCCATATATGAAGATTTAGATGAAGTAACAAATCGTGTTTTTACAAGTTTGCGTAACTACATGCCTAGAGTTTTAGGAATTAGGGAAACGCCGAAAGGTGTATTTTCTGAAATTATGGAATTTTTATTACAGATAGTAAATTGTGGATCTTTTCAACGTGTATTATTTTCTATAGGTGATGTGTCAAAGTATTTACCAATGCATAGGTTATATTTTGGACATAAAACAATACAGATAGTTGCACATAATGAGTGTAAATATGCTGGATTAATTAGTCTAAAAGAATATGGCCAAAGTACATCTGCTGGTATGCTAGATGCTTTTTTGCAATTGCCTTATGAGTTTATTATTACGCAATCTTTTAGTTTTACTAATAGGCAGAGTGCAATTACTAAAATGCAGATTCAACAGAACCGTATGATACAATCTGCAGATAAGGCAGTATCACAAGTAGTAGAAATAAGTCAAGCTTTAGATGATGCGATGAGTGGTAGAATTGCTTTTGGACAACATCATCTTACTATTTTATGTACAGAAAGGAGTTTAAAGACTCTTGATAATGCATTGTCTTTAATAGAATCTGAATTATCTAACTGTGGTGTATATCCGGTTAGAGAAAGAATTAATCTAGAGCCAGCATTTTGGGCTCAATTGCCAGGTAATTTTGAGTATATAGTTCGTAAGGCTATAATAAGTACGTTAAATATGGCTGGTTTTGCATCTCAGCATAATTATCCAATTGGCAAGAAGTTTAATAATCATTGGGGTGAAGCAGTAACAGTGTTTGATACTACTTCTGGAACTCCTTTCTTTTTTAATTTTCATATTCGCGATGTTGGTCATACTGCAATTATAGGGCCTACTGGTGGTGGAAAAACAGTGTTAATGAATTTCTTGTGTGCTCAAGCCATGAAATTTTCACCGAGGATTTTCTTTTTCGATAAAGATTATGGTGCTGAAATTTTCATTAGAGCATTGAGTGGCGTTTATATGATTGTAGAACCAAGGAATCCTACAGGATTTAATCCTTTACAGCTTGATGATACTCCAGATAATCGTACATTCTTAATGGAATGGATGAAGTCTTTAATATCAGTATTCAATGACAAATTTACTTCTGAAGATATAACTCGTATTAATGATGCTATAGAAGGTAATTTTAAGTTAAAAAAGGAGCATAGGGTATTATGTAATTTAGTCCCGTTTTTAGGATTAGATGGTCCAAATACTTTGGCTGGTTCAATATCTATGTGGCATAGTAAAGGATCTCATGCAGCCATATTTGATAATGCAGAAGACTTATTAGATTTTAATAAATCTAGGGTTTTCGGTTTTGAAATGGGTCATTTGCTTAAAGATCCAGTATCTCTTGCTCCTGTGTTGTTATATTTATTTCATAGAATTAGTATTTCTTTGGATGGTACTCCGTCTATTATTGTATTAGATGAGGCATGGGCATTAATAGATAATCCAGTATTTGCTCCAAAGATAAAAGATTGGTTGAAAGTTTTAAGAAAATTAAATACATTTGTGATTTTTGCTACTCAAAGTGTTGAAGATGCTAGTAAAAGTGCAATTAGTGATACTTTAGTGCAACAAACTGCTACTCAAATATTTTTGCCTAATTTAAAAGCTACTAGTGCTTATAGAAATGTATTTATGTTAACAGAGAGGGAATATACTTTAATAAAACATACGGATCCTAGTACAAGGTTCTTTTTAGTAAAACAGGGGGTAAGTGCAGTAGTTGCTAGAATTAATTTAAGTGGCCTTGAAGATGTAATAAGTGTTTTGTCTGGTAGAGCAGAAACAGTCTTAATGTTACGTGATTTAATAAAGGAAGTAGGAGATGATCCAAATACTTGGTTGCCTATATTCTATGAACGAGTAAAGCATGTGTAAATTTAATAATTAAATATTCTTTATAAAAGAGTTGATTATGCTAAAAATTAGTAAAGGGATAGTATATATATTAATGTTATTTTTAATTAATATTAATTTTATATATGCTAAATCTACCTTAGCAACAGAAGTTGAAAGTGAAAAAGTTGCTACATATAGGACTACGTTAGCTACTAACCCTTTCTGTTCTAGAGTTAGTGAACATGCTAAGTATATAGGAATTTCTGCATTTGCTGTTGGTTTTGGGTTAATTATCACTGCTATTGTGATGGCTGTAACTGGTGTAGGAGCAATAGGTGCACTTCTTGTGTTTGGATTGGGTGTAGGTGCAATTGCTGTTGCAGTTAATAAAGCTGCTGCATTTTTTGCGTGTCATTGGTCTTTTGTGCGTCATCCTGTTATGCGTTTTGAAAGTTCAAAAGGTGGTGCTAATCCAGGTGATTATAAAGAATGTAGCGAACCAACTACATCATATAAATCATGTGCAGATCGTGATTTTGGTTCAGAAGAAGAATATTTTAGATGTCTTGCAACTGATGATGCAAAGAGTACTAAGCCTTTTAGTTTAGCAGAGGCTAAGCAAAATGAACCTGTATGTGCATCTAAAAATTTTAAGAAAGTAGATAAATACTACTGGCCTAAAAATAGAGTATCTAGTTCTCGTTATATAGAAGTTTGTTACCGTAAGCCAATAGGTGGTATGAATATTGCTTCTATGATTGACAGAGCATCTAAAGCTAATTCAGGTGATGTTGTTAAATTGTTGAAAGAAGGTGATTATCCAAGAGAAGGTGATTATTCT
Organism: Ehrlichia canis str. Jake; assembly: GCF_000012565.1. Classification (GTDB taxonomy): domain Bacteria; phylum Pseudomonadota; class Alphaproteobacteria; order Rickettsiales; family Anaplasmataceae; genus Ehrlichia; species Ehrlichia canis. The sequence continues at coordinate 777,961 of NC_007354.1, read as the reverse complement.
ACTCGAGATATACAAGTTGCTAAGTATGCTATGAATGGAAGAGTAGAGTGTGCAGTATTAGAAGCTGGACAAGAAAAAGTTATACATTCGATTACTTTTCAAGCTGTGGAAAAGATGGATAAGATTTGTGTAAATGCTGTTAAGGCATTTGGATCAGCTTTATGGCCTCAAGTTGAAATTGGTTGTCATATGCGCCCTAGTGGACCACCAGTTCCTATGTGTGAGAAGTCTGAGCCAGTTATGTCAGAAGATAATAAAAGAATTATAAGTTACGATAATACTAAATGTTATAGTTGTTATATAGATCCTGCATGTAGAGGTGAAGTTGGAGGCTATGTAAAATCTGTATTTCCAATGACTTCTATGATAGTTTCTTGTGTCAAAGGATCATTAAATAATGTATTGACTGGCCAATGTAGTAATGGTGTTAATACTGGAAAAGCTGGTTTTTTAAAAGTTGCTCAAGATAGATTGAAAAGAACAGTTATGGCAGTCTTGGTATTGTCGTTGATATTATTTGCAATAAAAGCAGCATTGGGTGGAATACAAAGTCCAGCTGAATTATATATGCTAATTATTAAGTTTGGATTAGTAGTCTATTTTACTCAAGGGCCTGCTATGTCACATTATTATGATCAAATAGTAAGGTTATCTATCGGGTTGTCAGACATAGTATTGCAAGCAGGTGGGTCACAGACTGTGTGTAATTACACTGATCAAGAATATAAAGATCCGTATAAATATGTAGCTCCATGGGATAGACTAGATTGTAGGATAATGTTTTATTTGGGGCAACAATTGAATGGTGCAGCAACAACAATTGTTCTTGGTTTGTTTTTAACAGCAGGACTTTTCTTTGCTAGTATGCTATTTAATATGAAGTTAATGTTATGTCTGGTTGCACTTTTTGCGATATTAATGATTATACTTATTGTGATATGGTTAGTTTATATCTTTTTATTATCACTCATTGCGCTTACTATTTTGATATTAATTTCTCCATTAATGATTCCTATGGTGCTTTTTCAAGCTACAAAAGCATTTTTTGATGGGTGGATAAGACAGTTAATGGTTTATACATTGTATCCTGTAATACTTTTTGCTTTTCTAGCGTTATTGTTTACTGTTTTTGATAATTTATATTTTGAAGATCTTAAATTTGTGAGAAAAGAAATTAAGATTTTAGATGCTACCAGAATTTCATTTACATTGGAAAATCCAAAACAATGTGATGATCCGAAATATGATTATAATTTAGCGTGTATGTTTGGTGATATAAGATTTTTAACAAAACCTGCATTTTTTGGATTTAATGCTTACGCTCCTGATTTTAAACATGAAGCTGAAACGTTATGGATGAAATTGTTAATGATGGTATTTATAGGTTTCCTATTTTATCATTTCTTATCATCTATTACTTATATAGCAGCTGAGCTTGCAGGTGATCCAAGGGCTGGTCATGTTGGTTCATCGTTTAGTCCAAAATCAATGATGAGTTCTATAACTGGTGCTATTGGTAGGGTTCAAGGTAATATGGGACAAAAGGTAAAAGATGCTATAAATGATAGAATGGATAATGCAAAAGGTTCTAAAGATGGAGGGGACAAAGATGAAATGTCTGGAGGAGATTCTGGAGGTGGTGCTGCTGGAGGAGGCGGTGCTGCTGGCGGTGCAAGTGCTGCTGGCGCTGCAGGTGGCGCTGCAAGTGGCGCTGCAAGTGGTGCTGCGGGTGCTATTGCAAGTGCTGCTGGATAATAAGCTTATTCTTTGAGGATGCTTGTTGGTATTAATGTTAGTTAATTGTTGAGAAAATTATTTTATTGAAAATGGATTTTTAATGATTCATAGGTAATTTATCAAGATATTTGATGTTATTGATAGTTTTATATTATTTATTTAAGGTAGAAAGCTGATTTTATGTTTAGGATAGTTTTAATAATCAGTGTTTTTCTTCTTTCAAGTTGTGGATATCATGGTTGTATAAAACCACAGAATGTAATGTTTGATGAGTATTCAAGTACTGTGGAAACAGGATTACAAGATGGAAAAAAAGAGCATATTACTTGGGTTAAATCAGATTTAATATTGGCTGGTAAAAAGGATCTTATTATAAGAGTTAATACAGTTAATGTTAATTATTGTCATAATACAAATTATGTTGTGGATATCTATGCAGATCAAGGTGATAGTACTTTATCTGGCAAAAAATTTTATTTAGGGATTCCAAATATAATGGCAGGTGAAAAATTGAATTTTAGGTTATACCCTGCTTTCAATTTTACTGTAGATAAAGATATATGTAGCAATAAAAATCCTCAAATTTATGCTCAAAATACTGACAAATGCATGAAAGATTATTTGGATACGAAATATTATATTGCAATTGATAATTATTATGGATCTCAAATGAATAATCTGATGTATTTGAAAGATCGTAGTTCACATGATAAAGCTAGAGAATGGATAAATTTCCCAAATAAAATCTTATATAATCCAGATAAAAGTAATACTATCTATCAGTATTTAAATAATCAAGATTCTATTAATGGAATTGGTAAAGTTAATTCTCAAAATAATAATAATGGAGAAATGTTCTACCTATGTGCTACAGGTAAGGAAATAGATGAACTTGTAAATAAGACTATTGATGAAGAGATAAAGAAGAAGCAGCAACAGGGCAACCCAAGTACTATAAAAGTTTCGGAACATGAAAAAAAAGAATTGGTAGAAAAATATAAAGAAGCTATTTCAAAAAAACAAGATGAAGTTAGAAATAAATATAAAAAACAGTATGATGCATATTCTGTGAATATGATATGTGGAAATTTATGTAATATTCCTGACTATGAAAATAAAAAAGTAGAAAAAGACTGTTTTGTTGTAGAGATGAATAATATATTCAATGCTTGTACTGTTACAGCAGATGGGAATCTATCAGGATGTGATTTTGAAAATGTAATGCAATATAATACTTATTTGCCTTTTCTGTATTTGAAACATAATTCTGGTATAACAAATTTTATTACTATTGATGACACAATTAGAAAATGGCAATCAGATAATAACCGTTCTTCAGACATTGGTCTTTTAACAAATTATAGTTATTTAATAAGTAAGAATATTTTGGATAAAGGACTCTATTTAGAGGTAAATGTAGATAAAAATCTTGAATTAACAGGTAAATATAAAATTGAGGTGGATAAGGATTGTACTAATCATGTTAAAGATAGTTTGTATTACGTAATATCTAAGGGGCCACCTAAAGTTAAACCAGGAGACTCAGGTACTACAAAGATCGATTTTATAGGTAATGAGGATACAAAAGTTAAACTATCAGATAAAGATGCAGCTGGTGATTTATATTTTGGTATAAAAGATAATGGTGATGGGTATGAGAATAATACAGGGTATTTTAATATTACAGTAATATCAAAAAAGAGGATACCTAATGTAATTTCATATATAGTTGAGCACTTAAAAGATGCATTAGAGAGAGGATTATATGGAACATCATCTACTAATTCTGGAGGTGTTAATCTAATATATAATAGTATTGTAAAGAATCTGCATTTTATTCAGATAGTGAACTCATTATTGGTATTGTATGTATTAATTAATGCTTTATTTTATTTTGTTGGATTTTCTAAAGCTTCTATTTTTGAATTATTAGTTATAACTTTGAAAATTGGTGTAATAATTTATGTAATTGGTCCTAATAGCTGGGAGTTTTTTAATAACCATTTATTTAAATTGTTTACTGAAGCACCAATTCAACTAATTGCTATAATGACAGGTCAGGATCCTGCTGAAACAACTAGTTTTGAATTTCTAGATTTAGTCTTATATAGGTTTTCTTTATCTGAAACTTGGATACAAATTTTAGCACTATTATTTACTGGTCCAGTTGGATGGGTGAGTGTAGCTTTAATTTTTTGGGGATTAATAGTTTTATTTTTGACTGTAGCAACTGCAGTTATTACTTATTTAATATCTATTATACTAATAGGATTATTACTTAGCATTGCACCATTTTTTATAATTTGTATTTTATTTAAACGTACTAAAGCAATTTTTGATGCGTGGATAAAATCTTTAGTACAAACAGCTATGCAGCCGGTAATTATATTTGCTTCGTTTGCGCTTTTAACTGAAGTTATAGATAACATAATATATTCTATGTTTGCTTTTGAATCGTGTGATACATGTGTACTGAAGCCTGAATTTGATCTAAAGATAATGAAACTAAGTTTTTGTATACTTGAGTTTTTACTTCCTGTGGGAATTTCTCCTTTGTCTACTTTTAATGATAACCTGAAAGATTCAGTAAATGGTGACGGTAGTGTAATGTTTTTAGGATTACCAGTGCCATTTATGAAGGTATTAATATTTGTAATAATGGTAAATGCAACAAAACATTTTATTGGTTCTGCAGGAGAAATGTGTACATCAATTTTTGGATCATTTGCTAATTTATCAGCAGTAGCTGAAAATGCGAAAGAAAGTGCTTTAGGAATTATTGGTATGGATCAGAACAGTCGTATGCAAAGAGCAAGGTACGAAGAAATGAATAAAACTAGTGATAGAGATAATGATGGTGAACGTAAACGTGATCCTCTTGGCCTACAATCACCTATTACAGAAAATGATGAACAACCTATTAGTAGAAGACAATCACGTAGTGGTGTTGAAATACCTGAAGGCCCTCCATCTAGTTTTGGTGGGTAGAATATGAAAAAGTTAATTATATTATTACTATTCTTCATTACAGGATGTGGTATTGGTTGTATAGAAGGTAGCAAAGGTGTTAGTGGTACTTCAATTGCTATAGAAGTTAAGCCAGTAGTGGAAAAAGTGTCAGATGTGTTACAGCCTGATTGGATTGATACTGGATTAACAGTTAATGAGAGTCAGCCTCCAGTAAAGTTAACAATTCTTGGCGCTATAAATATGTGTCCTAAAGATTCTATAAATCCTAAAGATATCATTGTTCCAGCTGTTGCTTGTGCTCATGGTACTTATGATGCTAAAGATGAGTCTATTTATAAAGACATGAAAAGTACGTGTAGCAGTTATGGAGAAGTAGCAACTACTACTTTACCTATTGAAACTTTTTACTTAGGAAAAGGAGATACATTTAAGGTTAGTTTAATTCCTAGGAAAATGACAGTAACTGATTGCAATGCTGATAAATTGAAAGAATTGGGCATTATATATTATTCTGATAATGAAATTTTTGAAGATAGTGGCTGCAACACTCCTATTAAAGCTGAAGATATATGTAGAACTGGTATTGCTAAATTTTATGTGAAAATAGAAGACAAATGTAGTTCATTTGATGGATCAATTTCTAGCATACCTCGTTTGCAAGGTACTGAAGTTTCAGCATTAGTAGATAATACTGATATTCCACATGGGAATAAGGTTTTTTATAGTGAAGATGTAAAAAAGCAATGGATCAAGACTCCTTTTATTTATGATGCTAAAGTAATTAAAGGTAAAAATATTGATACTGAAGCATTAAAAAAACATTGTGAAGTTATTAAAAAGCTTAGTACAACTGGTATTATAAATGATAGTGCTAATTCAACTATATCTCAACTTGAATTTTATAAGAATCAGAAGAAATTAAAGAATAGTAAAGATAGCAAACAAAAAGATAATAAACAAAGTGAACCTGATGTTCTAAAGGATAAAAAAGAAGATGACATTCAGGAGATTATAGATATTATTAATAATTTTACTACTTATGATATAAATTGTGCTTGTGGTACTATATGTAATTCTAAAGCAGCACTTAAAGGTATTGCTACAGTATCACGACATGATGAAAGTGGAAATTGTATTATTAATAATGGTGATTCTTTTAATAAAAATACTAAATTGGAAGATATTACTGAAGAAGAATTAGAAAAAATGGCTAATAATGCTTCAGATGAAGTGATACAAGGATTAACTGCTGTTTTTATTACGAAATCTGGTGACAAAAACAATGTTAAGTATCATTGTATGCCGAGTAAAAATGAAAGTAATGCTTGTTATGCTAATATTTTTTCTGACAATGTTGGGTCAACTAGCTTAAAATCTGGTTTTAACTATAAATATGAAGCTAATGATCCTGCAAAGTTAGGGTTTGCAATAATAGGTCAACAGCAGCATTATAATTCATATTATGGTGGATATAATATTCAGGTAGAGCGTATATGTAATTTTATGTATGGCAAAAAGCTGTATATGTATATAGGAAGCAAAGCTCCAACTATTTTCCCAGGCGAAAAAGATACTATTGAATTATTTGTTCCTGAGAAAGATGATGCAGAATCTGGAACTGGAATGTATACAATTAATGCAGATGGTACTGAAAAGAAATCTGGAAAAGTTTACTTGGGTATAGATACTAGAGGGTATGAAGATCAATTTGATTACAGTAGTTTACCATCACTAGAGTCAGAAAATAAATACACTGTTAATTTCTTTATTAAAAAATGGAACCCAAATTTTTCTAAAGTATTTGTTATGATAAGAGATTCCTTGTTAGGAATCTTATATGGATTACCAAAAAATTCTAATGCTAGCAGTATTTCTCAAGCTGTAGAGATAGTGCGTACAAGTAAGTCTAAGGGTGCAGTTCAGAGTATATATACTAATCAGACTGGTGCAGGATCATTGTGGAGAGCCTTGCAAGCGTTATGTACTTTGTATATCATTTTTACAGTATTAGGATATGTATTAGGTGTTGTAAAATGTACTAAATATGACTTGGGAGTTCGTATTGCTAAAATAGCAATAATTGTCGGTTTGATAAGTCAGGGTAGTTGGGAATTTTTTAGTGATCATTTCTTTTCTATTTTTGTTCAAGGTGTAAGTGATCTTATAGCAGCATTTAATGGTGAGTTAGATGGAGATAATTCATTTAAGTTTTTGGATACTACTATAGGAGTATTATTAGCAGGAGAGACATGGATTAGGCTAGCAACATTGATACTTACAGGGCCTATAGGTTGGATAGTGTTTATTACAGTTATATGGTCCTTTTTTATATTTTTTGTAAGTGTTATAGAAGCAGTTATAGCATATTTGTTTACTGTTGTTGCTATAGCGTTTTTGGCGACATTGGCACCTATTTTTATAACTTTTATTTTTTTCCAACTTACAAAAACACTCTTTGATTCATGGATAAAAATGTTAGTGAATTTTTCTTTACAGCCTATAATACTTTTTGCTGGACTTGCATTTTTAAATCAAGTGATGTTGACTGTGTTACATGCGGTTACAGGGTTTACTGTATGTAATCAGTGTTTTCTAGGTTTTGATCTTCCTATTGGTGTTACTGAGAAAGGTGCTCCTCCTGATATTTGTATAGTGTCTGTATTGTTGCCTATAGGATATTCAACAGAGTTATCTATGAATGATTCAATTAGGGAAGGATATGCTAATGACAATGAAGGTTCATTTTTAGGATTACCTTTTGGAATTACTGCAGTTTTGATGTTATTGCTTATTTCAAATGCTATGAAGGGATTTAAAGGAATGTCTGAGACAATGGCTCACTCTATATCTGGAAGTGTTGCTGGTCTTAGTGCAAGTATACATGCTGCTACGCAGTCTTTAGCTTCTATGGTTGGTCTTGATCAGGAAACTCAAAGTATTATTAAGGATGCATTGCGTAATCGTAGGTCTACTGGTAAGTCGGATGTTAATATTGTTGGTAGAACTGATACTAATCCAGAGAGTAAAGGGGAAATTGTAGGAAAAGATGGTGATGATAATGGTCCGTTACCTTCAGATCCGAGAAGTCACAGTGGTGATGTACATGGTGATGGTGATGTTTCTGATAAGGAAGGTGCTAATGCTGGTCCAAAGTCTGAATCAGGTAATAATGTATTAGATGGTGGTAAAGGTGATGTCAGTGCAAATAGTGGGCGTGTAGATGGTCATCTTGCATCTTCAGGTAATGATGTACTTGATACTACGCCTTCAAATTATGATGGAGCGCAAGATGCTAGTAATAGTGGTAATGTAGATAACAGTACTGTGGAAAAATATGATAGCAATGATGATACTATAAGTGTAAGTTCTGAAGGTAGTTATCAACATAAAGAAGAAGAACCGTATAACAATGATAGTGATACTTCAAGTGTAAGTTCTGAAGGTAGTTATCAACCTAAAGAAGAAGAGCCGTATAATAATGATAGTGATACTTCAAATGTGAGTTCTGAAGATAGTTATCAACCTAAAGAAGAAGAGCTGTATAATAATGATAGTGATACTTCAAGTGTAAGTTCTGAAGATAGTTATCAACCTAAAGAAGAAGAGCCGTATAATAATGATAGTGATACTTCAAGTGTAAGTTCTGAAGATAGTTATCAACCTAAAGAAGAAGAGCCGTATAATAATGATAGTGATACTTCAAGTGTAAGTTCTGAAGATAGTTATCAACCTAAAGAAGAAGAGCCGTATAATAATGATAGTGATACTTCAAGTGTAAGTTCTGAAGATAGTTATCAACCTAAAGAAGAAGAGCCGTATAATAATGATGGTGATACTTCAAGTGTAAGTTCTGAAGATAGTTATCAACCTAAAGAAGAAGAGCCGTATAATAATGATAGTGATACTTCAAGTGTAAGTTCAGATAATGGTGATACTAATAGTAGCTCAGGTGATAGCAGTGTAGAAGATTTACATAGTACCAGTACTGATAGTGAACCTCAATCTCCTGCTGTTAGTGATGTTGCAGAGACACCTGATGTTGGGGATGCCAGTGATAGTAGTCTGAATAATGCTACTAATAATAATGAAAATACTGGTGAAAATAATAATAGTGATATACAAGCAGAAGAAGGAAAAGCTTCTGTTGTTGTTGACCCTTTGAGTGGTGATGATAATGATGGAAAGAGAGGGAAACAAGATATTAACTTTTTAGAAGGTCCTCAGAAAAGAAGACTTTATATGGATGAACATTCTAGTGTTGCACAGAAAATTGCAGGTCATGAATCAGCAATAGAGGTAGAAAAGGAATCTCATGAGAGAAGTATTGTAAAGAAGCGTGGTAAAAAAGATGAATAGGGTTTGAAAGGTAATTGGTAGAGATGAAGAGTAAATATGTGTAATTTTATTAAAAAGCATTTTGTAAAATTATTGTTATTATTAGTAATAACTGCATGTGAATCTAATCAGCATCCAGTGCCTAGATGTATACCAGCTGATGTATTGTCTGAAACAAAAACAGCTTCTGTTTCAGCATATTTTAATGCATCTTCAGAAGATTTTATTGCAGATGATAAATCATTAGGAAATATTTTAAACAATGATCAAGTAGTAAGATGGAAATATACTGGATATGTGACGGATGGTAATCCAATAGTGTTAAGAGTTGACGGTATGTGGACTGCCTGGGCAGATAATGCTTCTGAATCTGATAGGGGAGTAACTGATTACGAAAAATATAATAATATATTATCTAGTGAAAGAATTTGTGGTCCTTATAATAAGATACAGAAAACTTTTGTCCCTTATGGTAAAAGTGGATGTAAGGTATCATGTGAATTAATTACTGGTGTTCAAGATGAATTGGAAAGAGGAGCTTACGGTCCTCCTTGTTGGTTTAAAAATGGATATGGTGCATATTTGTTATTTAAGAGACCAGGTGATCCTGAACCAAATGAAACGTTAAATCATATGAGATATCCAGTTTCTCCAGTGATGCATATAGGGTATAAACCATTAGAATTAGCTGGTAGTGATGCCTTATCTACTAGAGACAGGAAAATTATGGATTCTTTTTGTCAAGAAGTGAAGTTGGAACCAGGATGGAAAATATATCTCAAAATATTAGATAAACATTATTATGATAATGTTGGTGGTTATTCAGTGACATTTGTTGAAGGTATAAAAGCAGAAGAACGATTTTCTGTTTTTGAATGGGTTCGTAAAAATATAAGAAATGAATTAGATAAAGCAGGTGAACATGTTTTTAAACACATTGTCGGGAATCCAGTATTTAAAAATTTTGTTTTTGCTTTATTAACTTTATTTCTAGTATTTGGTGCCTTAACTTATATCTTTGGCATGGTACAGAGCCCATTTTCTGATGTTATTGTTAGAATATTAAAAATGGCATTAATGATATTATTGATTTCTCCAAGTAGTTGGGAGTTTTTTTATAATCATTTACTGAATTTATTTATCAATGGTATAGATCAAATTATTGCGATGATTAATAGTCATTCTGCTTCTTATAATCCAACACGGCCTTTTGCTTTTCTAGATGAAATGATAGTAGATAAAATATTTTCTCCAGTTATTTGGAAAATTAAGATAAGGGCATTAATTCTTGCTGATTTTTCTTCAATATTTGCTGTTCTTGTAATTATTATTGCTGTGTTAATATATATTGCTTTATGCCTGTATGGATGTGTTATATATCTTACAGCATTTGTTGGTATTACATTTTTAATTGGATTATTCCCGCTGTTATTGTTAGGTATTCTTTTTTCTCAATTTAAGAGTTTATTTGATGGTTGGTTAACTCAGTGTCTAAGCTTTTCAATGCAAGCAATATTAATGTTTACACTAATCTCGCTCTTTGGTGCGCTTATTATGAATTATTATTACCGTATCTTTGGGTTTACTACGTGTTATAATGAGTGGCTAAAGGTAAAAGTTTGTATATTAGGTAGCACTGGTTGTGTAATTAATAGGAGTGTTTTTGGATGGACTCCAGGGCAAATTTATGACCCAAAAGTTATTGGGTTAACAACAGATTTTAACCTGAATGACAGAAAAACTTCTGATAATGCGAGATATAAGTTTACTGGTGGTGGTGCATATATTAGTGTTCCTCCTGAACGTATACATAAAGATTTTAGGTATGTAGATTACCCTTTCCTTGATCCAGATAGTCAAACTGATGGTGATCCATTTGGTATTACTGTGTCCAAAGATAGTCCATTTAGACAATTATCTTATTATATTAATGCATTACTTGCTTCTAATGAAAAATATGTTGCTGCAAGATTAATAAAGGATATAGAGGATGAATTGGAACAGTTACAGAAAAATGGTACTATAAACTCTGATAGTAGAAATAAAGTTTTAACAATTATTAATAACAGAAGGAATACGGATAAATCTCAGCAAAAAAATGCATTAGATAAATATCAGGATGAAGATTTCAAATCTGAAATAATTAATAGTCTTATTAATGACGTCATAGGAGAGGCTGCTCAAGCTCCTACTCCTCAAGATGAATTGATGAAGCAACATGATTATAATTTGATTTTAGGAATTAAAGCTGGATATCTGGTATTGTGGTCAGAGGTGGGTTCTTTATTTTTGGCTGCATTATTAATATGGCAAATGCGTGCTTTCATTCAAAGTGTAGCAGTAGCACTAGCTGGTGGTAGTATGATGTCTCAAACTATTGCTAACATGTATGAAGGTGGATTCATTAAAATTTTCTCAGGAATTCCAGTTTTAGGTGTTGTATTTAAGAAAATTGATCAAGGTATAGATAGCTTGAAATTTGTAACAGGTAACTACATAACTAAAACAGCTCGTAGGCCTTTAGAAGCATTAAAGAGAGTACCTTATTTAGGTAAGGTTGTTAAATTTACTAGTGCCGCTACTGCTCCTTTGACTTCTTCATATAATGAATATGATAGAGATTTTAGGAATAACTTTAAGACATTAAATTATGCTCGTGCTTACATAGGAGCTCACTTAGGAATTTCTCCATTAAATGCAATGAAATACTTAGGTGGTCATGTTGCTGGAAGTATGTTCGGTACTAGAGAAGGTGGTTTGATTCATAATATACTTGAGGACCGTGCAGCTGCTTTAGATAGTTTGAAAGCACATATATTGGGACCTGAACAATATAAACCAAGCCCTTATCTTCCTAATGCAGGTGAAGATGATGATAGGAATCCTTTTGCTAAAGAAAAACCACATGATGCTAAAGAAACACCACATGGTAATGGAGATAATAGGTTATTAGATGAAAATGGAAATATATCTGTAAATAGAGACAATTTAAGTGATGCACTTGATGCTAGAGAGCAGCTCAAAACAATGATTGGAAACACAACAGATGAGGCTGCATTACAAAGAATGAGATATGATCTTGATAGACTTGATGACGCTTTGCATAAAAATTTGGGTAATGATTTTGATAGAGTTACATCAGCTTATACTAACTCTTATACTCCAGTAGAGCATCCTAAAGATTTACTTGTTGAAGGTATGTCTGGACTTCGTGTTTCTTCAGAAAATTTACAAGGTTTAGGTGTTCCAACAGTAGATGAATTAGTGCAAGCAGATAATAGTTTAAATGTTCCTTTAAGTAGTGATGTTATATCTTCTGGTACACAATTACATGGCAGTTCTGGTGCACATTTAGATGTTACTCCTCCAGTGAGTGATGTAGATTCATTGTTATCACAACAAGATGCAAGTGATAGTGCTAGAGTTGGAGGATTTGGTGAATCTATAAGTACTTCAGAACATGGTGTTGTAGTTGAAGGTATACATGATAGTGTATTACGTGATAATGCTGGATTAACTACACCTTTGGATGTGACGTCTTCTATGGAAAGTGTTGGTGCAGGTGGTGATGATGCTGCTAGAGCTCCAGTTGAAGTATTTGAAGATCCTGCAGGTACTCCAGTTGAATCACAAGATTTTGGTTCCACATTGGATGATAGTAATGTTACCCAGTCAAGTAGTGGTGAAAGTGATTTAGGTTCTACATCTTCTATGGAAGGTGTTGGTGCAGATGGTGATGATGCTGCTAGACCTGCAGTTGAAGTATTTGAAGATCCTGCAGGTACTCCAGTTGAGTCACAAGATTTTGGTTCCACATTGGATGATAGTAATGTTACCCAGTCAAGTAGTGGTGAAAGTGATTTAGGTTCTACATCTTCTATGGAAAGTGTTGGTGCAGATGGTGATGATGCTGCTAGAGCTCCAGTTGAAGTATTTGAAGATCCTGCAGGTACTCCAGTTGAATCACAAGATTTTGGTTCCACATTGGATGATAGTAATATTACCCAGTCAAGTAGTGGTGAAAGTGATTTAGGTTCTACATCTTCTATGGAAAGTGTTGGTGCAGATGGTGATGATGCTGCTAGAGCTCCAGTTGAAGTATTCGAAGATCCTGCAGGTACTCCAGTTGAATCACAAGATTTTGGTTCCACATTGGATGATAGTAATGTTACCGAGTCAAGTAGTGGTGAAAGTGATTTAGGTTCTACATCTTCTCTGGAAAGTGTTGGTGCAGATGGTGATGATGCTGCTAGAGCTCCAGTTGAAGTATTCGAAGATCCTGCAGGTGCTCCAGTTGAATCACAAGATTTTGGTTCCACATTGGATGATAGTAATGTTACCGAGTCAAGTAGTGGTGAAAGTGATTTAGGTTCTACATCTTCTCTGGAAAGTGTTGGTGCAGATGGTGATGATGCTGCTAGAGCTCCAGTTGAAGTATTCGAAGATCCTGCAGGTGCTCCAGTTGAATCACAAGATTTTGGTTCCACATTGGATGATAGTAATGTTACCGAGTCAAGTAGTGGTGAAAGTGATTTAGGTTCTACATCTTCTATGGAAGGTGTTGGTGCAGATGGTGATGATGCTGCTAGAGCTGCAGCTGAAATATTGAATGAGCCTACAAGTATTCCAGAAGATAGTGATGTATTTGAAAAAGTAGAATTAAAGGATTTAAGTCCAGCGTTGGATGATGTTCATGGGTTAGATGATGATATTACACAAGCACATGATAATGCAGTAGAAGATCATTTTGGTCCTTTAGAAGAAGGTAACACAATGTTTTCGCAGGATGCACATCCTGATCAAAATGTTGACTCTGGTTTGGAGGAAGAGACTGCACTGCATTCTGGAATTATGAAGCAAGATGAGATGGATACATCAGAGTCTACAGTACAAACAGATACTACTACTCCTGAAGATAATATTGTGCAAGAGACTGATGATAGTATTAATTTAGATGTTGGTGTTTTTGAACAAACTAGTGGTGTCTTGGATCTGGGCTCTTTAGAGAATGATGTAAATATAGTAGGTAATGAAGGTATATTACAGCAACAAGCTGCTGAATCTTTATTAGATGATGTTCCAAAGCCTGAAATAGATGATGGTACTGTTTTAGAAAAGGTTGGTGACGAAGTAATACAAGGAGAGGAATCTGTATTTGAGAAAAGTGGTATTCAAGAAACTGAACCTTATAGTACTGCTATGGAACAAGTTACTGATAAAGATGTAGGACGTGATGGTGATGCAGGTACTGAAAAATTATTTACTACAGAAGATGATACTGCAGATACAAAAGTTGGTCCATCTGTTGAGCTTACTTCAGAGGGAGTTGTGAATGAAGCAGTGCAAGATGGTTTTAGTAGTGATAATGAAGGTAAGTTGAGTGAGGAAACAAAAGATGATTTAGTAACACAACAAGAAGATAAACTTGAAGATAAGGGTCCTGATGATACAGATGATGTTCAGGGTGAAGATAAACAATATCAAGATGTAGTGGATGAGGATAATATAGTTGAAAAAACTGGTGATGTATCTGATCAGTCTGATGGTAAAGAAGATGCTGAAAGTGGTGTATCTGACTCAGAAGCTTTAGCAGAAGGCTTGATTGATTTAGTTAGTTCTGGTGAAGAGTCAACTCAGGCTCAGCGTATACAAGTTATACACCCTGTTGCTGGCTTATCAAGTAGGGATAAAGGTGTTGTAACTCAAGATAAAAGTGGTAGCAGCAAAGGTTCTGTTGGTGGTAAGGGTATTTTCAGTGCTCAGTCAGATGTTAAAGGTGAAGTTAAAGAGAAGAAAAAAGAACCTAGTAAAAGTAAAGCTAAAAGTCCTAGTAAAACAAAATCACCTTTTATTACTCCAAAATCTTTGAAAAATACTTTTAAATTTGTAATGGATGAGTGTGCAAAAGATTTTTCATCAAAAGTCTTAGAATCTATGGATAAGATATTTGGTGAGTCTCAAGGTGGTAAACAAAGACGTAGAAAATTATCGAAAGAAGAAATTTCATTGGCAATAGAACAACTTGAGGCAGTAATAGAAGGATTAAAACTTAAAAAAGCAGGTCTTACTGATCCTAGTGAAATAGAAGCTATAGAAATAAGAATTAAAGAAGCAGAATCTGCAATTCGTGGATTATTAAATCAAGAATAATTTTTTTGCTGAAATTTATTATATGTTTTTGATTCATTATAAATGTTTTTTTGATGTTGTACTTTTCTATATATTTTCTTCCATCTAAAGATGATTAGATGTTATGTTGATATAAGTTGTATTTGATTTAATAATCAGCTGTTGCTACAGGATTGTATGTTTTTAACATAGCATGCTGAAAATATGTATTTAGTATTGTTATGTACTAAGTTTTTATTTCTATAAGTGCGATATTATTACAATTATGCTCGTTGTAATTATCTATAGAGTATGGTAGGTAATCTGAATCAAATCTTACAGGAACATCAAATTCATAGTCTGCGTATATTGTTACTCCATTATGAGGTGGAGTATTAAATTCTATTTGACCGTTGGAAAAATTTACAGAAAATCCATCGACTTTTTCAATATCATCATAATATATTTTTACCGTATTAATGACTGGTTTTGTAATTTTGCGTATGTATGAATGTTGATCAATACTGTATGTTTTTATGATTTGAAATTTTTTTTGTTTGTCGTTTCCTATTCCTATGTGTTCTTTTTTTGCTTTGTAATCTGACCAATCTTTAAAACGGAAACCAATAGCTTTACCTTTATGGACATAGAAAAAATTAATTAGTTTTA
Source organism: Ehrlichia canis str. Jake (assembly GCF_000012565.1). Classification (GTDB taxonomy): domain Bacteria; phylum Pseudomonadota; class Alphaproteobacteria; order Rickettsiales; family Anaplasmataceae; genus Ehrlichia; species Ehrlichia canis. The sequence continues at coordinate 762,142 of NC_007354.1, read as the reverse complement.
GTAATTGGTCTTCTGATTTTACATTGTACATTATATTATATTTGTTGCGTGAATATGATAAATTTACTTTTCGATATTCGCTACCGTTATTTGTTTGTACAATGCTTGTTGAAAATTCTGGTCCTCCAGTTGATCCATAAGAAATGTCTTCTGGAAATCTGATTTCATGGAATGTCATTATTTATTACTCATTATATAAAAATGTGTTTCATGGTGTTGGCAGGTGATTGGATGTTTAGAGTCGGTTTACTATGGAATTAAAAGTTATAGTAATAGAATATTATGCTAGAAATAATTATATACTTATATTGACATTTATGTAACCATATTATGTTAAATACATTAATAGTATTATAGATATAATGTTAGTACACTTTTAATAGTGTGGTTTAAAGTCTTGTGTTAGATATGAAGTGTGAAGTGATTAGATTTGTAAAGTTGATAATTACTTTTGTGCCAAGTATTGTTATTGCAAGTTTAGATATTGTCTACTAGAGGCTTTGATCAGTAAATTTGACTTTGAATATTAGGTATAAACTCTCTATAGATGGTATGTAAAATGATTATATTAATGAATTAGGATAGTAGATTTGTATTAAAGTTGGTGATTTGAACTGGTTTTTAAATGTAAACTTTTTAGTGATAGGATGTAGAATGGTAGAGTCAAAAAATATGATAACATAAGTTTTATGCTGTGTATTGTATAGCTTTAGTGTGTTTTAATCGATGGTTTAAATTCTAATTTTTGTAGATATAAAGTTGGATTTGTGAAATTGTAATATTAAGGTAGTAGTTATTTTATACAAAACATTATTGCTACATTAGACATTATAAATATAATTTACCAATAATTTAATGTATGCAAAATTTATATGCCAGTTGACCCAAACCCTTGGTCACCACGCTTTGTGGTATCATCATCTAAATCTTTAACAAGATTCCATGAAGCATGTATTACTGGTGCTATTACCATTTGTGCTATTCTATCACCATATTTGATGGTATATGTCTCATGTCCAAGGTTAATTAAAATGACTTTAATTTCTCCACGGTAATCAGCATCTATAGTTCCTGGAGTGTTAAGTACAGTAATGCCAAATTTGAGTGCTAACCCAGATCTCGGTCTAACCTGAGCTTCATATCCATTAGGAACAGAAATTGCAATGCCAGTATTAATACAAGCTCTGCAACCTGGTGCTAGTATGACATCTTGCGTCATTGCAGAATATAAATCCATACCAGAACTATTCTCTGTTGAATAGGATGGGAGTGGAAGATTATTACTGTTTAACTTGATAACCTTGATCAGAATATCTGTATTGTTCTTCATGGATTTTTCCTATATGCCTTGATGTTATTCAATAATCTTAACTTTATCATGAATTTTATATATAATAAATATGGTAATTTTTCTCGTAGTAAATTTTTAATACATAAAAATATTGATTTTACTCTGTAGTAATATGAAATATAGTTTTATTGTTTATATTCTCTTAGTTGTTTTGGTATATTGAAAGCAATATTTTCTTTAGTGATTTCTAAGTTTGATAACTTGATGTTTAGGTGTTGTTTAAGTGAATCTATAACTTCTGTTATTAATATTTCTGGAGCTGATGCTCCTGCAGTTATCCCAATTTTTTCTACATTTTGTAGAAGACTTAAGTCAATTTCCTTATAAGAATCTATTAAAAAAGCAGGGGCTTTTAATTTAGCTAGTTCTTTGAGACGATTTGAATTTGAACTGTTTTTACTCCCTAGTATAAACACAATGTCTACTAGTTCTGATAATTGTTTTACAGCATTTTGCCTATTTTGAGTAGCATAACATATGTCTTTTAAATCTGGTCCTTTAATATTAGGAAATTTTTGTTTCAACTTATTAATTATTTCTTTTGTATCATCTACACTTAGAGTAGTTTGTGTTACATATGCAAGCTTATTTTGGTTAACAACTGCTATATTGTCAATATCAGATATGGTTTGTACTAATAGTACAGGTGTTGTTATTTGCCCGATAGTTCCTTCTACTTCACGGTGTCCTTTATGACCAATCAATATTATTTGATATCCTTCTCTGTCGTAAGACTGTACTTCTTTATGTACTTTGGTTACTAGTGGACATGTTGCATTTATTATCTCTAGATTACGTAGTTGTGCAAGGTGTTCTATTTCTTTTGAGACACCATGTGCACTGTATATGAGTATTGATCCATCTTCAGCTTGATCTAGTGTATCTATAAAAAGTACACCCATCTCTTTTAAAGAATTAATTATATATTTATTATGTACAATTTCATGTAATACATAAACTTTTCTGTTATTGCTATGGTATTTTATAGCTAATTCTACAATTTCTATTGCTCTGGATACTCCTGCACAGAATCCTCTTGGATTTGCAAGTATGACTTCTACATTTTTTTTTAAAATTTGATCCATTACGTACCTGTCACTTATCCTGTACATTAGTGATAAATATTACAGCACATGAAGTGTTGTAAGTAAAGCATGGAATATGTGTAAATGTTGTTATGATTTGATATTTATACATATCAGGTGATGCATTGCTAAATTGTTAAAATATGTCGTTGTATTTTTAAATAACTAGATTTATTAGTATTTATAAAAAGATAATCTAATATTCAGATGTTAAAGTATGAAACCTGAATACACTTATGAAATTTTACAATGCTTAATTATTTAAATTCTGTCTAAGTTTATAGAATTTCTAACAGAGCTTTTAATTATTTGCTTTTATTAAATTTATAAAGTTATCAAATATATAACTTGAATCATTCGGTCCAGGATTTCCTTCTGGGTGATATTGTACTGAAATTATTGGATAGCCATCTACTTGAATACCTTCTATTGTATTATCAAATAATGACCTATGTGTTACCTGAGCACTTGTAGGAAGTGAATCTTCATTGACAACAAACCCGTGGTTTTGACTTGTGATTTCTATATTGTTGTTAATTTTGTTGTAAACAGGGTGATTACTTCCTCTATGTCCAAATAGCATTTTAGTAATTTTTGCTCCTATTGCTAATGAAATGAGTTGATGTCCTAAGCATATGGCAAGTATTGGTATTTTAGATTCTATTAATGTTTTGATTTCTTCTATAGTGTTTTCAGAAACTGCAGATGGGTCACCTGGCCCATTTGATAATACTATGCCTTGTGGTTTTAATGATAATGTTTTTTTTGATAAATTATCTTCATTTCCTGAAATCATGTGGATTTTGCACCCTAATTCGGATAAAGCATCTAATATACCTGATTTTACCCCGAAATTAACTACAACTATATTATATAGGTGAGTATTATCATCTGTAGTTCTATCATTATTTTTGAATTTTATGGTTAAACAATGTTTTGTATAATTATATCTAGAAGCTTGTTTTTGTAATTCTGATAAGTTTATTAAGTTTATGTCGTCAAAGTGGTATATTACTCCATTTTGTGATCCATTGTTACGCAAATGACATGTCAATGCCCTGGTATCAATTTCAGATATTCCGGTTAAGTTATTTTGTATCATCCAGTGTTCTAAATTTGAATAAGATCTTGAATGAGAGTCTTCTGATATTGTTTTTACTATAATTCCATGGGTTAATATATTGTGATTTTCAAAATCTTTGTGATTTATTCCAACATTGCCAATGTGTGGGAAAGTAAAAGTAATAATTTGTCCTGCAAATGATGGATCAGTGATAGTATGTTGATACCCTATCATTGATGTAGTAAAACATACTTCTCCTACTGTTGGTATCCTACTTCCTATTGATTTTCCGAAAAAATGCTTTCCGTCTGATAATACGAGAACAGCATTGTAATAACTTGTTAATTGAGACATTTTTTATTTAATAAAGCCAACGAATCCTGGAAATTATATAGGAAATTCTTTGAAAGTTAACTATATAATTTACTTTCATGAGATTTGTTGAGTTTACACTTTAACATTATGACCTAATAAAAGTTGATTTTTATATGTTGTATAATATGTTAAACGGTGCGTTAATCTATTCAGTACTTGTGTTTGATGTATATCTGTGCAATATTTAATAAAAAGTGTAGAATTTTTATATGTTAAAAATAGCTATAGTTGGGTTACCTAATGTTGGAAAATCTACTATTTTTAATAGGTTAACTAATCAAAAATCTGCAATTGTGAGCAATACTCCTAATTTGACAAGAGATAGAAGAGAAGGTAATGCTGATTTATGTGGCTTGAAGTTTAAAGTTATTGATACTGGTGGAGTAGATAATACAATAAAATTATCTGCACTAGTATTAGGTCAGGTAAAATTAGCTATAGAAGGATGTGATATTGTATTTTTTGTTGTTGATGCTAAAGTTGAACAGGATGATAAAAATCTGGAATTTGCAAAATATTTAAGAAAGAGTACACAGAAGCCTGTGATATTAGTTGCAAATAAATGTGAAAGTCAGAAAAAATGTTATACTGTAGATTATTTAGGACATTTTGATTTTATAGGTCCGGTTTATATTTCTGCTGAACACAATTTAGGTTTAATTGATTTATATGAGGTTTTGTTACCGTTTGTTGGGGAACATGATTTAGATATTTTAAAATCAGATAACATTAGGCTTTCTATTGTTGGTAGACCAAATGCTGGTAAATCAACTTTTGTTAATAGTTTGCTTGGTGAAAGTAGAATGATTGTGAGTCCTGAAGCTGGAACAACTAGAGATTCTATAGATATAGAGTATCAATATAAAGATCAAATGTTTACATTGATTGATACTGCAGGTATGCGTAAGAAAGCAAAGGTAATTGAAGAGATAGAAGTAAGTTCTGTTCATAAGACTATTGGATCAATTAATAGGTCAGATATTGTAGTGTTGGTTATAGATTCTGTTTATGGTATAGAACAGCAGGATTTATATATTGCTGATCTTGCAATACAAAATGGTAAGGCTCTTATTGTTGCTTTGAATAAGTGGGATATGATTGCTAGGAAAGATAGATCTGAGTTATTAAAAGATATTTGTAATTATAATAAGTTGAACTTTGAAGTTCCAATTGTGGAAATTTCTGCACTTAAAAATATTAACTGTAATAAAGTTATTGATAAGAGCATAGGGCTTTATAAATATCTAAAGATGCGTATTAGTACTCCTATGCTTAATAAATGGTTGAAGCTGGCTGTAGATTATCATAAGCCTCCATTATTTCATGGTAAAGTAGTGAAGCTAAAGTATATTACTCAAGTCAGAGTAATGCCTCCAGCTTTTATTATAGTGGTTAACAATTTAAATGCTATTGACCTAACTTATCAGCAATATTTAATGAGAAGTTTAAGAAAGCATTTCTCGATCAATGAAATTCCAATAAAGTTAAACTTGAAAAAGAATAAAAATCCATATGATAATAAAAATTAGACTTTTTTATTTTATTGATATAACTTACCAGTATTATTAATGGGCAGCTTAGGAAATAGTTTTCTACTAATCTGTATGTTCTTATTATATTTGAAAATAAAGATTATAAAAATTGATAGTTTTATTCCTTGTATTGAATGCTATTAATATAATTTGATCAGAAAAGTATCTAATCAACAATTTAATAGAATAATTTTTTATCAGTAGGAGTTTTATCAAGTTGAGTTTAAAAGAAGTTCACATGGTAAAAAAATAATATTTTTGTAGATTGTTTTATTGTGATTGATTATAGTACTACTTAAAGTAAGCTTAAGAGAATATTTTTCTGTTAATGAAATTCTAATGCAAGAATAAACTTGGAAAGACAAAACTCATATAATAGTAAAATTGTATAGAATAACATACATGTAATCTAGTCAAAATGTATTTAGTGGATGGTTTACTAAAATACTTTTTTATTAATAGAATGATAATCAGTGTACATTAAAAAAAGTGCTAACATTACAAAAATTAATGTTTTCATGGATTGTTTAGTCTTATTGTTTTAGATTACTATCGGTATTCAATGAGGAATTTAATATGTGTCTTGCTATTAGTAGTGAGTTGAATCTTATTTAATTTGAAAAAAATCAACTTTAAAAAAATAGAAATTTTTATTTAGTTAAATTCCACTAACATGGTTTAAGGTGGTTTTCGATAGATTATTTAAAAGTACTTTGTATCTTATGCTTACTGTATAGTATGAAATTACATATAAAAGTATATTACAGATATTCTAGTAATAGTTTACCACTTTTATTTTATTCAAAAATAATATAGGTGATTTATTTGTTGTAGAAAAGTTGAATTCTAGAAAAAACAAAAACTCTTAATTTTTTGAAATATAAGCTTATGTGAAGTTTTTATATATAAGAAAAAGCTTTGTTATAGTTTGATTGTAATTTGTTTTATTTTTTTATAAAAAATAGATTTGTATTATACCTGTTCAATCAGTGAAACACCTGTCATTTCTTTTGGTTTTGCTAAGTTAAGTATTTCTAATATTGTTGGTGCTACATCACATAATCTTCCATTTTTTAATCTGATTTTTTTATTATAGTTGCATATTATAAATGGAACAGGGTTTAATGTATGTGCTGTATATGGCATGTTATTTTTTACGTCAAACATTTCTTCTGCATTTCCATGATCAGAAGTAATTACTAATACGTAATTAGTATTTTGTATGCAGTTTAATATTTTACTCAAGCATTGATCAATTGTCGTTATAGCTTGTTTTGTTGCATCTATGTTTCCAGTATGCCCTACCATGTCAGCATTTGCATAATTTACAATAATTAAAGAATATTTTTGTAGTTTTATTTTTTCAATTATTGTGTCAGTAACTTTTTCTGCAGACATTTCTGGCGTTAAATTATAAGTAGCTACTGAAGGTGATGGAATTATGATTCTGTCTTCATTTTCAAACATATCTTCTTTTCCACCATTAAAAAAAAAGGTTACGTGTGCGTACTTTTCTGTTTCTGCAATTCTTAATTGATGTAATTGATTATTTGCAATAACTTCTCCTAATGTATTTGTAATGTTATTATTTGGAAATAAGCATGGTATGTTGATTTTGTCTGAATATTTAACCATACCTATTGTGTTATCTAATGTTATATGGTTATCGGTTTTAATATCTCCTATAATCATTTTAATGATTTGTATTACTCGATCACTTCTAAAATTTGTCATAATGAATCCATCTTGTGGTTTCATACCTTGATAATTTCCAATGATGCATGGTAATATGAATTCATCTGTGATACCAAGATTATAACTGTCTTGTACAGCTGTTAATGGATCTTCATAACGTTTGGCATTTGCAAATGCTATAGCATTATATGCTTTTGTTGTGCGATCTAATCTATTATCACGATCCATGGCGTAGTAGCGACCGCTTAGTGTTGCAATATTGATGTTATTTAAATGTTTAATATGTTCACATAAAATACTGATATATTTAGTAGCTGATATTGGTGGAGTATCACGACCGTCTAGAAATATGTGAACTGCTACTTGTATTTGAAAGTCAGATAATGTGTTAATTATATCTAAGATATGTGTATAAGATGAGTGTACTCCTCCATCAGATAATAGACCAGCTATGTGACATATGCCATTGTTTTTCTTTATTTTATTGATGAATTCTAATAGATATACGTTGTCTTTGATGTATTTTATTTCATTGTTTATTTTACATAAGTCTTGTAAGACAATTCTACCACTCCCTAAGTTAACATGCCCAACTTCTGAATTTCCTATTTGTCCATCTGGAAGTCCTACAGATGATCCATGAGTAATTAAGTGACTTTTTGGGTACTGTAGTGTTATATTATCCCAACATGGTTTATAGGCTTGAGCAATAGCATTAAATTGGTTATTTTCACCATTGCCCCATCCATCCAATATACATAAAATTACAGAATGATTGGTCATAAATTTAATGAACTGTTTCACTGTTATGTTTATATCATATTTGTTAATATATAGTAGATATATTTTAAAAATTAGTAGATATTTGTACTTGTAATTATCTATCATTTGATATTTTTTATATTGCATTTACAAAGCCTTTGTAAATTAATGTTGTTGATACAGAGTTATTAGGTTTTTATCTGTAAAATCATGATAATATGTGATACTTGAATAATCTGAGTTTAATATCTGAAAATCTATAATATTTTAATTTTCTGTATAATTGATAATTCTAATATTATTGAAGAATTTAGAATAGTGTGAAATATAATATTAAGTTTATATATGTGTTTGGTTCTAGTAAAGTTTTGATTTTTTAGTCACAATTTGATTAAGAACTATTTTTCGATATGCAAATTTAATATGTTTGTGTGTTAAAAATATAAAACTGATTTTAATAGAAAAGTATAAAATTTATAAATTGTAAAAAATAATATTATTTTGTAATACGTATGTAATGAATACATAAAGTAGTTGATTTCTTTGTATAAGTAATATAGTTAGTTTAGTAATGTAATAATTTTTGATATATAAATGATAAAATCCGGTATTGTAACTTTGATTGTTCTTATATTGCTATTTCCTGTATTAGTGTTGGCGAGTGGGGTAGTGCAGGAACATAGTCTTTATGATGTTGAAATGTCTGATAATTCTGGTGGTAATCATGATAAAGATGTTGCTGTTCTAGCTAGTAGTAGGTTGAGTAACAGAGATGTAATCTCTTTAAAGATGCATCAAGGTGTAATGCCTGTATTTGTTAATGATAGGATTATATTTTTAAGCAGGAATGGTATTTTGCATTCTGTAGATAGTAAAAATATTGAAAAATGTTACTGGAAATTGGATCTTACAAAATACAGTAAAATGTATAGGGCTAATATATTATATTCTGAAAATATGGTATTTTATATTGTAGATGATAATGTATATGGTATAGATTTTGAAACTGGAGAAATAAAATGGCAAAAGGGATTAAGTAGTATAATTGCTGGGTCTCCTATAGTTGCTGATAATAATTTGATAGTTGTTACTGTAGATAATAATTTGTCATCTTTTAATGTCTCTGATGGGTCTTTACTATGGAGCAGTCAAGAATCACTTCCTGAAGTGAAAAGCTATAGCTCTGCTTCCTCAGCATTGTATGGTAATACTGTAATATTCTCTTTTTCAAATGGAAAGGTTATTGCATTTAATTATTTAAATGGTTTGAAAATGTGGGAAAGTAATGTATCGAAGGCTAATATTGCTTTTAGTAATGGTGCTGCTTTACAAGCAGCAAATGGTACTGTGATTGCTGTTGATAAATTACATAGTATATCGAATATTGATATTGAATCTGGTAAAACCAGATGGTCAAAAGATTTAAAGGTTGAATATGTTTCTCAAATTGATGGAGGAAATATAGCAGCTATTATTGATAATAAACTTGTGTTGTTGGATGTTAGTACAGGAAATTTTTTATGGCAGTATGATTTGTTGCAGCATGGAAAGCCAAAAAACAAGTGGTGTGCTCCTATTATAATAGGTGATAAAATTTTAGTGATATCCAATGACGGGTGTATGGTATATTTAGATTATAAATCTGGTACTTTAAAAATGGTAAATTATATATTATCGTCAACTTATTATGTGCCAGTATTTCTTAATTCTTCAGTTTATATTGTAACAGATAAAGGTAAGGTAGTTATTTTTCATTGAAATAGTGATATTATGGTATAAATATGCAAAATTATGATATTGTGATTATTGGTGGTGGGCCTGGAGGTTATAAATGTGCAATTAGAGCATCTCAACTTGGATTAAAAGTTGCATGTATAGATAAAAATAAGATTCTAGGCGGTACTTGTTTAAGAGTAGGTTGTATTCCTTCTAAAGCGTTGTTACATTTTTCTCACGAGTATTATCATTTGAAAAATAATTTATCTGAAGTCGGTATAACATTTGATAATTTAAATTTTGACTTAAATAAGATTATGTCATTTAAGGATAAGAATATTGCTGAGTTAGGAAGTGGGATTAGTCAGTTATTTTCTAGTTATAAAATTGATTATTTATGTGGTGCTGGAAAAATAAAATCTGTAGGTTCTAATGATTTTATTATTGCTATAAATGGGGATAATGCTGAGCAGCAGATAACGAGTAAAAATATAGTTATTGCTACTGGGTCTGATGTATCTAGTTTCCCTGGTATTACTATTGATGAAGAAAATATAGTATCTTCTACTGCGGCTTTATCTTTTAAAGAGCCACCAAAGAGATTAGTGGTTATAGGAGCTGGAGCTATAGGGTTAGAAATGTCATCTGTATGGAGTAGATTTGGTTCTGAAGTTACTGTTGTTGAATTTTTAGATAAAATTGCTCCTAGTATGGATGGTGATATTAGTAAAGCTCTACTCACAAGTTTAAAGAAGCAATGTATTAATTTTAAATTGTCTACTAAAGTTGTTTCTATAGATAACAAGGGAAGTAATTTGACTGTACATCTTGAATCTGTAAAAGATGGTAAGTCTGAAGTAATAGAAGCAGATAAAGTTCTAGTATCTATTGGACGTGTTCCATATACTAAGGGGCTGATTGATAATAATTTGATAGAATGTGATTCTAGAGGTTTTATTAAGGTCAATAGTAGATATGAGACAAATATACCAGGTATATTTGCTATTGGTGATGTTATTGGTGGAGCAATGCTTGCACATAAGGCAGAAGAAGAAGGTATTGCTGTTGCAGAATTAATTTCTGGTCATATTCCACATGTGGATTATGAAATTATTCCATCTGTTATATATACACATCCTGCTGTTGCATCTATTGGGAAGACAGAAGAGAGTTTAAAGAATGCTAATTATAGCTATAGTGTTGGTAAATCTAATTTTGCTGCGAATGGTAGATCAAGGATTACAAATAATGCAGTTGGGTTTGTAAAAGTGTTAACTTCTAAGGTAAATAATGCTATTTTAGGTGTTCATATTATTGGTACTTATGCTGATACTATGATTAATGAAGCTGCTATTGCTATGGCTTATAGAGCATCTTCAGAAGATGTATTTCGTATTTGTCATTCACATCCAGACGTTAATGAAGCATTTAGAGATGCATGTGAAGCAGCATTTTTAAATCATTAAATATATGGTTGAAATGTTGTGTTACGTAAGCTGTTAAAGTTGAAGTTACAATATAAGATAGCGTTTTGTATTCTGCTATTGGCTATTTTCTGGATTAGTAGTGGAGTATTTAAGAAAAGTGTACAGACAGAACGAGATGTATTGCATAATAATAATAATGCTCCTAATATTCAAGTGATAGAGTCTCATGCTCAGGAAAAGTTAGTATATTTATCTTTGATAGGTGAAGTAGAAGCTTTCCATCATGTAAATGTTATATCAGAAGTTGCTGGTAAGATATCAGATATCTTAGTAAAAGATGGTGATTATGTTACAAAAGGTAATCTTTTAGTTAAGGTAGAAAAATATGAAAAAGAAGCACAATTAAAGCAAGCTCAAGCTTTGTTAAGGCAAAGGGAGCTTGAATATAAAGCTTCACAATCTTTAAATGAACATGGTTATAGGTCTGAAATAAATGATGCATTGTCTTTTGCTGCTTTGGAATCAGCTAAAGCTGATGTAAAAAGAGCACAAATTAATTTAGGTAGTACTGAAATAAATGCTCCTTTTTCTGGATTTATAGATAAAATTAATGTCCAAGTTGGTGAATTGCTATCTCCTGGAATATCAATTGTGCACTTAGTTAATTTTGATAAAATCAGGGTTGTTACTTATGTTCCAGAAAAATATTTAAATAAGTTGAAGTTAGGGAGTATTTGTAAGATTTTAATGGCACAAAATAAGGAAATAGATGCTCCTATTACTTTTATTAGTAAAGTAATAAATAGTAATACAAGAACTTATAGAGTTGAGATGGTATTGGATAATGATGATTCAAAGGTTTTTGCACATGGTGCTGTTTATTCTGTAAAAATTCCATTAGGAAATTATAAAGCTCACAGGATTTCATCTTCTGCTTTAGATTTACAAGATAATGGAGATTTAGGTATTAAAGTAATTATTGATGAGAGAGTAAAATTTATACCTATTGAGATTATTGATAGTGAATACAATGGAGATGTTTGGATTGTAAATTCTCCTGATAATATTAAATTGATTACTTTAGGGCATGAATATGTGAAAGAGAATACGCATATTGAGTATGAATAGCAATAGTAAACTTGTGCATTAATTTTACTTTGTTATATTATAAAAAAAATTATGTTGCAGGTTAGAGTTGTGTATTCTACAATGTAAAAGGTTTATTATTTGATAAAATGTAGTGGTAACAAAAGAAGGTATAATTGAAGCTGAGGGTATTGTAGTTAAGTTATTACGTGATGCAACTTTTATGGTAAAGCTCAATGACAATTACGAAATTATAGCACATGCTTCAGGGAAAATAAGAAAAAGTAAAATACGTATTTTAATGCACGATAGAGTATTAGTAGAGATTAGTACTTATGGTATTAATAAAGGTGAAGTGGGAAAAGGTAGGATTATTAGAAGATTGAAAATTACAGATGCTTAAATTTGATAATTTGATATTAGCTTCTTCTTCAAAGCAAAGATTGTCTTTACTAGAACAAATTGGTGTGGTTCCTGGTGAAATAATATCTCCTGATATAGATGAAGTGATTTTAAAAAAAGAATTACCTAAGGCTTATTCTATACGTATAGCTCAAGCAAAATGTGAAAAGGTGAAGTTATTACATCCTGATAAGTTTGTATTAAGTGCTGATACTGTTGTATGTTGTGGTAGGAGAATATTGCCAAAAGTAGAAACAGAAGAGCAAGCTCTTGAGTGTATAAGATTAATATCAGGACGTAGGCATAGGGTATATACTACTGTTTGTTTATATACTCCTCATGGTAAATTACATTGTAGGAATGTTGTGACAGTAGTGAAATTTAAGAATTTATCTGTACAAGAAATAGATGCTTATATAGATTCTAGGCAATGGTATGGAAAATCAGGGGCATGTAGTATACAAACTAATGCTGGTAAATTTGTATTATCAATCAATGGTTCATATTCTTCTATTATAGGTTTACCATTATATGAAACTTATTCAATTTTGAATCGGTATTTTTCTATATAAGTGACTTAGTTGTAAATATTAAATTTTGTGTAATTAAGTTATATGATGATATACATAGTGTGTTGGATTGCTTTTCTCTAAACTATACATGTAGATCAAGGATTTTTTGTAATTAAGTAAAATCTTTCGTTTTATCATTAATTTTGTACTTTTGAGTGTATACATATTAAAAACAGTATTGAATATTCTTTAAATTTGTTTATTAATTTGTATTATTTTACAACACTATAAAATGCATTTCATAAAATTTAGTAATATATAATTAAGAATATGATAGTCACATCTTTTGTAACTATTAATTGATTTTCAACACACGTTGTTAAGATGGATAGTGTGTAATATGTTTCATAAAGTTAATTTTCAATATTTACGTAACAAAATACTTAGTATGTTAGTTGGTTAATTCTAATAATCTGTTTGGAATTTGTAATAATAAGTGTTTTTGTGATGATAATAAATTTCTTGCTAAGAATGGTAGCAATTGCTAATATGGTGAGCATTTAAATAATGATGACGATAGGAGTATTTATCTAAATATCTCTATATATTAAGTTATTTATTGGAATTGCATTTCACACATGATGTAACATAATGGTCCTGTTATACATTAGCAGGTAGTTGTCATGGAGGGGTAACTGTTATGAAATTAGAGGAATAAAATGGTTAATTTACCAAAATTTACGATGCGGGATTTAGTAGAGTCTGGTGTTCACTTTGGTCATAAAGCGAGTAGATGGAATCCTAAGATGGCTCCGTATATATATGGTGTATATAATGATATTCACATTATTAATCTGCAGAATACTGTAGTATTACTTAAGAATGCATTAAAAGCTTTATATGATGTGGTTCTTAAAAGAGGAAGGGTGTTATTTATCGGAACTAAAGTTCAAGCATCTGCTATAATTGCTGATGAAGCAATACGTTGTGGACAATATTATGTAAATAATAGATGGTTGGGAGGTATGTTAACAAATTGGGAAACTATCTCTTTATCAATAAAAAAACTAAAAGAATATGAAAAATTAATAGAGAATGTTGATAATCAATTTACAAAGAAGGAATTATTGCTTTTTGAGAAAAAAAGGGCAAAACTTGATAGGTCTATAGGTGGTATTTGTAATATGGGGGGATTGCCTCATGTCTTGTTTGTAATTGATACAAATAAGGAACATATTGCAATTAAAGAAGCTAATAAGTTGAATATTCCTGTGATAGCAGTATTAGATACAAATTCTGATCCTACTGGTATAGATTATCCAATTCCTGGAAATGATGATGCTGTACGTTCAATTGATTTCTTCTGTAAGATTGTATCAGATACTATATTAGAAGCAATACGTTCTGATTTAGCTAAATCTGGTATTAATGTTGATGGTATTAAAGATTTCTCAGTAGAGAAGAGAGATGATCTTTTAAGAACAAGTAATCGAGATAATAAGAATAATAAAAATAATAATAATACTGATAATACTGATAATGCTGCAAGTATTAAAGAAGAAGATCTTATAGGAGGAAGTAATAATGAAAATTGATATTAGTGCGATAAAAAAATTACGCGATTTAACAGGTGCAGGTGTTGGTGATTGTAAAGAAGCATTAAGTTCTTGTGATGGTGATATAGAAAAAGCAAAAAATTATCTTAGGGAACAAGGAATTGCAAAGGCTTACAAGAAGTCTACTAAGGATGTATCAGATGGCTTAATAGCAATTCATGTTGATGGGAATAAAGGTGCGATCTTAGAGGTAAATTCGGAGACTGATTTTGTAGCACGTAATGAAAAATTTCAGAAATTAGTATTAAATCTTGTTTCCTTGGCTAATCAATATGCTACTGAAAGTATAGAAGATTTTCTAAAACATGAATATATTAGTGGTACCAGTGTTCATGATGAAATAATGAGTAACATTGCAATAATAGGGGAAAATATTCATTTAAATAAAATAGGTTGCTTGTCTGTTAATAGTGGTGTTGTTAGTGGATATATTCATAATCCTGTAATCGATAATCTTGGTAAAATAGGAGCAATAGTTGCTTTAGAATCTAATGGTGATAGTGAAAAATTAAAAGTACTTGCAAAACAAATAGCTATGCATATTGTTGCTGCAAAACCAGAAGCGTTGTCTCTTGATGTTTTGGATAAAGATCTTTTAAATAAAGAACGTGAAATAATAAAAAAGCAGGTTGATCAATTAAATAAACCAGCAGCTGTAGCAGAAAAAATAATAGATGGTAGGATGGCTAAATTTTACCAGGATGTTGTTTTACTAGACCAAGTCTTTGTGATGGATAGTCAGTTAACAATTTCTGAGTTAGTCAAGAGAAAAGAGTCAGAGTTAGCAGAAACTATTAATCTTATAGGATATAAACTGTTTGTTATTAATAAATAGTGATACTATTAAGGATAGTATTTTTGTTAAATGAGGTATATGTTAAATAATTGAATAATAGATTTATTGTATATTATTAAATCCAGTGTATTTGTTATATTATACTGTGGATAATTATTCATTACAGCATTCGGTATATGTTATATATACTTTGTTAAGTGTGAGATTATATGTATATTTCAATTATAAGGTTGAAATAAGTTATAGGTATTATACACTTATTTTTATGTACTAGTAGATATGCATTAAAGTTTATAAGATAGTTTTATATGTTTTTGTTAGAAGCATTAATTTATAAAATGAATTAATTGTTATATGAGAAATTATGGATATTACACCAATTATTTGTCCTAATCAAAATGTTATTACTGGATATGGTACAGGTAAGTTTTTGATAAATGATAATATCTATTTAGGTTCTCATATAATTTTTCCTAATAAAATTATTTCTTATTTAAACCTTAGCATTTCTAATTTGGAAGATATAATTGAATTATTAGATGAAACTTTAGATATAGTGTTGATTGGTACTGGTAAAAATCACATATTTTTACCTGATACAGTAA
This sequence comes from Ehrlichia canis str. Jake, assembly GCF_000012565.1. GTDB lineage: Bacteria > Pseudomonadota > Alphaproteobacteria > Rickettsiales > Anaplasmataceae > Ehrlichia > Ehrlichia canis. The sequence goes on along the minus strand of NC_007354.1, from coordinate 746,119 downwards.
AAAACAATTTTTTGAAACGCGGTTTTAATATTGAACATATGTCTACAGGAGCAGTTTGTCGTACATATAATATTCTATTGTATGAAGGTAGAAATGTTTGTGCAGCGTTAATATCGTTATAAATTATTATGTTTTTTGAAATTGTTAATGAGTATTTTTTTGTTAATGGAGTAGTTGCTATATTGATTGTGAGCTTAGTTACAGGGTCACTAGGGTCGTTTATGATATGGAAGAATCTTTCATATTTGGGAGATAGTATTTCTCATGCATCTATTTTAGGTGTAGCTTTAGCTATATTGTTAAACATTAGTATATCTAGTGGTATTTTATGTATTTCTATTATTTTTGCACTACTGCTATCTTATAGTATGAATAAAATTTACTCTATAGATACTGTTTTAAGTATTGTTACTAATGTTATTATGTCGTTAGGAATGATATTATTATCTTTTTTTCCTTCTGCTACCAGTAATATAATACATTCATTATTTGGCGATGTACTAATGTTAACTAATAAAGATCTTATAATAATGGCTTTAGTATCATTGATAATTATTACTATTATTGTATATAGATGGAAATATTGGTTAATTATATCTATAAGTAATGATTTGTCTGCATCTGAAGGTGTAAATATAGGTTTTATAAAATTGGAATTTTTGATAATACTTTCTATTTTTATTGCTTTTGCAGCCCAATTAGTAGGAATATTGTTAATTACTGCTTTTTTAGTTATTCCTGCAGCAGCAGCAAGATTGATATCAAGGACCCCGTTGCAAATGATAATAATTTCTACAATTATTTCTATATTTTCTGGTATTACAGGACTTTTATTATCTGAGAAATTTGATATTTTTCCTGGTCCTTTAATTATAATGGTATCGTTCCTGTTATTGTTATGTATGTACTGCATCAACAGATGTGTGAATTAAGATAGATATTTGTGTGTAAGTTAAAATATTTTTTGTAGTTATATTAAAATAATATGCTAAAATTAGTATAATTTTGTAATAAATATAAAGAGTAATATGCCATCTGCTAAGAAATTAATAGCACGTGCTATTGGTTTAGTTATTGGTTCTTTATTACTGATATTTAGTTTTAATATATTAATGAGATATTTTAGCAAGAAGGTCAATTCTATATTCTTGGGAATATGTTTATTACTGAGTATTGGGATTACTGTTTTTTTTAAAATATATGGAATTGATAAAACTTCATCAACATTTATTAATCTAAAGATATATGGAATGTTAGTTTCAAGTGCTTTAATTATGTTTTGTATTGCTAATCTAATACTGAAGAAAAGTAGTGAATGTAGTGTTAAATTAAGTAAACAAAATAAACAAATTTACTATTTAAACATTAATTTAGATAATTTGAAAATAGAGCTTAATATTATTAAGAGAGAAATAGAATGGTATTTCACTCATTTATGTAATGATGATAAAATTTATATTAATATTGAAAAAGAACATTTAGTATCAACAAATAAAAAATATTATGATCTTAATTCGTTATGTAAAGTAGTAAAACTTATTACATTTATTGTAGCATTATTAATATTTTTATATCAGTTCTTTTATAGCTGTATTAATCAGAAATTTCGGTCAGTTGAGTTAAATATGTATTATGCTTTACTGTCATTGTTTTTTTGTATATTTATGGTAGACAAGTTACCTGATTATTATTATGAATATGTTAAGACTAATGCTGATGAAGATAATAAGAATATTATAGATTCTTTAAATAATGAGTTAAGGATTAAGACGAAATTACGTGATAGTTTATTGAAAGAAGTATCAGCATATAATAATACAATTGATGATGAAAGTTTGATAGGAGAAAGTGATTATCAGTTGAATAGGCAGAAAATATTAAAAATATTGAACAGAATATAAATTGTTAGATTAAATTTGTGTAGGTAATGGTGAGTTATTTATAGATGGCGAATATATTAATATGGTTTACATAATGTCTAGCTTTAATTTACTAAAAAATGATTTTTGTATTTAAAATTTTAATATATTATATTATTAAATAATTTATTATAATTCTTGATATAAAGTAATTATTTGATAATCTGGTGACTATTGATGCTTTACTTTTTATCATAAATATTATATAGGGTTTATTGTTGTATGTATGGATTTATAGCTAATTTTAATTGTTAATAATGTTTTGCATATATTAGAGTTGTTTTTAAATAAGACTTGTATATTTAGTTTATAGTATGAAGGTTAAAGAGTAGTATAGCTTTGATATCGAAAGTAGGTAATTAATTAATAAAATATGTTTGTATAACCTTATATTGCTTTTATAATGTTAGGCTAGCGTTATGACAATTTGATGTCATCTATATTTGTAATGTTGAAGGGTAATTATGAGTAATGATGAGAATAAATGCTCTGTATTTAAGACAAAAGTTAAAAGGCGTGATTTTTTAGGTTTGACTACTTTATCTATGGCAGGTATTGGATTGTTTTCTTCAGTATACCCTTTAATAAAGTTTTTAAGTCCATCTGCAGAGGTGGTAGCGCAGTCTACTATTGAAGTGAATTTATCAGACATTAAAGAAGGGAAGACTAAAGTTGTAAAATGGCAAGGGAAACCTGTTTTTATACGTAAACGTACAACACAGGAGATAGAGGAAGCTAGATCTGTCAAAATGGATAGTCTGAAAGACCCACAATCTGATCAAGAACGTACTCATGTAGGAAGAGAAGAGTGGTTGGTAATGGTAGGTATTTGTACTCATTTGGGGTGTGTTCCAGTAGAGGTAGATGATGGAAAAAAAGGGTGGTATTGCCCTTGTCATGGTTCTAAATATGATACATCTGGTAGAATTGTTAGTGGACCTGCTCCACTTAATCTGCCTGTACCTGATTACTATTTTTCTAGAAAGGATGTTATTGTTATAGGTACGAAAGGGACTGATGTTGCATAAGTATATAATTAGAGGTATTAATTAATGTCTGGACATGACAATATAAAAAAGCCTGAAGGAAAGGGTATCCTAGCTTGGATAGAATACAGAATGCCGATTTGTGCTTTTTTAAAAGGGTTAGCTTCATATCAGGTTCCTAAAAATTTAAATTATGCATGGAATTTCGGGTCCCTTGCTGGTATTGCATTAATATTACAGATTATAACAGGTATATTTTTAGCAATGCATTATACTCCACACGTTGCACATGCGTTTAATAGTGTTGAAAGAATAATGCGTGATGTTAATTATGGATGGTTGATAAGATATACTCATGCTGTTGGTGCTTCATTCTTTTTTATAGTTGTGTATATACATATATTGCGTGGTTTGTATTATGGTTCATATAAGAGTCCTAGGGAGTTAGTCTGGTTTATTGGGATTTTTATCTTTTTTGCAATGATGGCAACTGCGTTTATGGGTTATGTATTGCCTTGGGGTCAAATGAGCTTTTGGGGTGCAACGGTTATTACTAATTTATTTTCTGTAATACCTTTAGTTGGTCAAGACATTGTACAGTGGTTATGGGGTGGTTTTTCTGTTGATAATCCTACGTTGAATAGATTTTTTGCATTACATTATTTATTGCCTTTTATTATATTAGCGCTTGCTTCTTTACATGTTATAGCACTTCATAGATTTGGATCAGGTAATCCAAGTGGTGTAGAAGTAAAATCTAAAAAAGATACTATTCCAATATATCCATATTTTATTGTTAAAGATTGTATAACATTTGGTATATTCTTTATATTTTTATTTTTATTTGTATTTTATATTCCAAATTATTTAGGACATCCAGATAATTATATTGAGGCTGATCCTATGGTTACGCCTGCTCATATAGTTCCTGAATGGTACTTTTTGCCTTTTTATGCTATGCTGCGTTCTATCCCTAATAAGTTATTAGGTGTAGTTACTATGATTGGTTCTATAATGGTATGGTTTTTATTGCCAATATTAGATAGGTGCAAAGTTAAAAGTGGTAGTTACCGTCCAATTTTTAGAATTTTTTATGTATTATTTGTATTAAATTTTTGTTTTTTAACTTGGCTTGGTGGACAGGAAGTGAAAGAACCATTCGTAACACTTAGTAGATTATCTACGTTGTATTATTTTTCATATTTTCTCATTGTATTACCTATACTGTCTAAGTATGAAAAGCCAGTTACGCTTCCAAACACCGTAAGTGATGCAGTACCGGAGATGAAATAATGTTGATTCGATATCTTCTTATAGTAGTTTGTTTTATTTGTATTTCATCTATATGTGTTGCTGATGAATTTAAGCATACATCTCCTAAGAAGGTTAATTGGAAATTTGATGGTATATTAGGGTCATTTGATAGGCAATCTATACAGCGTGGTTATCAAGTATATAGGGAAGTATGTTCATCGTGTCATTCTATGAGAAGAATAGCATTTCGTAATCTGCGTGATGTAGGGTTTTCTGAAGATGAAGTAAAAGCTATTGCTGCATCTTATCAAGTATTAGATGGTCCAAATGATAATGGTGAGATGTTTGAACGTCCAGGTATACAGTCAGATTATTTTGTATCACCTTTCCCTAATAAGGAGGCTGCTAAAGCTGCTAATAAAGGTGCATTTCCGCCTGATTTGTCTTTGATGATTAAAGCAAGGCATAATGGTGCAAATTATGTATATTCTTTATTGACTGGTTATGAAAGCAGTGAACCTGATGAAGGTGGTTTATATACTAATCCTTATTTTAGTACTGGTAAAATATTAATGGCTCCTCCACTATCTGATAATTTAGTTCAATACACAGATGGTACAGATTCTAAGATAGAAAACATGGCGTATGATTTAGTCAATTTTCTTCAATGGGCTGCTGAGCCTGAAATGGAGGTACGTAAAAAATTAGGAATTAAGGTTATTAGCTTCTTGTTGATACTCACAATTTTTGTCATATTAGTAAATAAGGGACTATGGAAAAGCCTTTATAAATAATAATTGATATTATCTAATTGTGTATTAGACTTTACACTAGTGTTCCCTGAGTTAATGTTTTGTAGTTTTATATAAGTTCAATAATTTACAGTACTGAATGAAATATATAATTTTGTATTTCATTTTATAGGTTGGTTTCTAATATTCACAAAAAGCATATAACAAAGATGAAGCCTCACATCTTTATATAAATTAATTTATTAAAATTTCAAATAACTGTATGAATTTCTTGATATGGAATTATCAGTATCAGGTTTTATGTGTTAAAACATAAAAAATGCATTTTTTATCATATTTTGGAAAAATAATTTTTATTTTACTATTGATAATATATTTTTATGGATATATACTGATATATCATAATATTACTGCTGTTTTAGCAGTAGTGTAATTAGTGTAGTGTGTAACTAATTGGGTGTGTTTATGAAAAATCCCTTAATAATTTCCGCTTTAGCATCTTTATTAATGATGTGTTCTAATAGTGCTTTTTCTGATGAAATGTTAAATGATATGTCTGCAGTTGATAAGAATTGCGGATCAGAAATTGATATTGCAAATTGTAAGAAATTTATAGGCAATGTTAAAAAATGTGTTTTGTTGTCAGAAATGAATAGTGCGATAAAAAAGAGTAGCGGTCTTAAATTTTCTGGTAATGTGGTATCTTATGGTTGGTATTCAAGTGATTCTAGTAAAAGCACAAAGAAATTTTTGAATCATACTAGACTTTTTGATGTGGATACTGGTGGGAATATTGAGAAGATTGGTACTAAACATGATGCGATATTGAGTTTGAGAGTTGAATCAAATCCAGATAAACATGGAATTGTGTATGGCATACACTCTCAAGTTAATATTCCGAATGTAGCTGGAAGAAGTTTTAATAGGCATGCTGCTTTTAATAGAGGATCAAAAGTATTTGCTAAAACTCCCTATGGTGACTTTTCAGCTGGATATCAAGAGGGGATGGAATCAGTTATTAAGTTAAATGCTTTTGATATAGCTGCTGGTGATAATTATAACATTTGGGCAAAGCATTTGAGAGGTATTGTTCATGAAAAAAAAGAAAGCCCAAGTTATTTATTATACAATTTCAATTTTAATCCTGGGTTATATAGTGAAAGTGTTTTCCGTAATGATGATAATCTTGTTTTTGATAAATCAAATCATAATGCGTCATTTGGTATTATTACTAAAGATTTTGTTAATAATTTGCCATTTAGATTATCTTATCAATCACAAAATTTTATGGGATTAAGGTTTGGTATAAGCTATTCTCCTGCTGGTTATAATCAACAACTATTTGAATTTCCAGTAATTTTTGGTAGATACCTTGTCAGTGATGTAAAAAAGAAAGAGGATGGTAAATTAGATGTAACTAAAGACTATACTCTTGTGTATGGTGTCAATCGTCGAAGTGATACTTCTAATGTAGGTATTGTTGGACCAGTATATAAAAATATCATTAGTGGAGGTGTTTCTTATGCTTATAATGTTAAAAATTTTAAGTTTAATGCTTCTATTATAGGTGAATATGGTAATGAATATATCGATAACGATACTAGATTAAGTTATGCTATGTATTATGTTCATCAGCAATTAAGAGGAATATCAATTGGTTTTAATTTTAGTTATGATAATCTGAGGCTAGCAGGTGCATATGGAAATTTAAATCGTTCTGGGTTTCTAAATAAAATATGTTATAGTCATTACACTACGCAGAATACTTGTTATGATAAATGGCAATTTTCTAAAAATACTAATTACTATTGGAATATAGGTATTGCTTATCAACGTGAACCTTTAAATTTTAGTATTATTTACTTTGAAAGTAGTAGACTTGGTAATAAGTTAAAAGATGTAGGTGTTGGGTTGCAATATAATATTTTAAAATATAATAGTTTTAAGAATAGCTTATTTATTAATTATAATTATTATATTTTTGATCAAATGAATTATGCTAGTAACAGTGTGTATTATAGACCAACCGATTTAAGTGGTAAAGGATACGTATTGCTAGCAGGTATCAAATCAGAGTTTTAAGCTTTTTTCTAAAGTGTAACAGACATTATTATTAAAGTTATGAGTTTTTGATTTGTGTATTGTTGTTTTACTTTAGTAGAACTTGTTAAGTATATGTTTCTTAATTCATAGGTATAAAAAAAGCGAAATATTTCGATACTAAATAAGGGCTTTAAATTTTGTCTAGCGTGCAATACACATTATTATAAAATTGTGATTTTTTAATTTGTGTATTGTTGTTTAACTTTAGTAGAACTTGTTTGGTATATGTTTCTTAGTTTATTGGTATAAAGGAAAAACGGAAAATAGCAAATAAATAGTCTTAGTTTTTATGTAAAAGATAGAGTAAGTTGTCATTTTTGTTAAATTTTAACTTGATATTATTATCTAAGTTCTAAATGCTTAGTTATTATTACTTAGAAATTCTAAAGTCAATTTACACTTTATCTTGCTTTGATTTTTAGACAAATTATACTCAATCCCTAAATTAATTTTTGCAATATATTCTCACTCTTACTACTTTTAAAATACCAAGTACTAATATAAGATGATACTAAAATCCTAAAACTGTATCCAAATTGAGAATTGGAGATGTATAGCAATTACAATTGTATTAGCAGTACTAGTGCTTTCAATGTGATTTTATAATATTTTACAAAACCAGCATGATCAAGTACAGGTAAATTTAATATATAAGCAATATATACACTTATATGTTTTGATATAATATGTGATCAAATAGAGATTTATTAAAGTGAAAATTTCAAACTGATTGTATGAATATGTTAGTTTGTTATTAATTAAGAAGATGTTATATCTTAACTTATTTACATAGTGACTAGTGAAAAATATTGTATAGTAAATTGTTAATATGAAGATATAGTGTGTTTTCATTATTAATTTTTTTAAATTATTGAAAATATGGTGTAGTAGTCAATATTAACATAAATAAACATTCTAAGATGTCTGAGAGTATAATGTATTGATAGTAGTCATAACTTGCTAGTGGTATTTCAATATTACATAATTTATTATTAAATTCTTATATTGTTAAGTATAAGAAAATTACTATGTATATTACTATACATTCTGTTATTTCATATTATTAGTTGTGTGCTAGTTTTATAATATTAAAATAAGAGGTGGTTAGTTGTTTTTTTGTAATAAATGTGATTATTTGTAAATATTTTTCTATATTACCTATATTGTTAATAATATTCTTTATCAATTTAAACTAAAACTTGCTAAAAGTTGTATAAAATGTTTTGACTTATTATTTTTTGGTGATTAGTATCTAAGTTTACTTGGTAAAATGTGGTGTGGTTATGAGGTTAACTTTAGTATCTTCTGCTTTAGCTTCCTTTTTTGTATTGCTTGGAAGTAGTGCATTTTCAGTAGATATACTAAGTGATGTAAACATTTTTAATCTTGATGCAGAAAATAAGCAAGTTGATAAAGTTAATGAAAAGAATCTCTCTAAGAATTTAGAAAATAAAGAACGTAATAATTTAGTAAAAGTAGGTCGTGCTTTAGTTAGCGGGCAGGCTATATCTTATATGTGGGCTTCAGCAGATAAGTGTGATGATATTTTTGATATATCTGGTAATATGGATAATTATGGTATGAGTTATGATGCTCTGTTACGTTTAGGTGCTGAAATAAGATCAGGTGATGCTGGTACAAAGTATGGAGCAGATTTTCAAGTAGCTATACCTAGTGTTAAAGGAAGAAATTTTGAAAGGAAGGCTGCATTAAATAGGGGGTCTAGAATATTTGCTGCTACTCAGTATGGTAATTTTTCAGTTGGGTATCAAGAGGGTGTAGAATCTATTATGAAGTTAGATTCTTCTAATATAATTGCAGGGGATGAAAGCAGTAGTTGGACACAACATTTAAGAGGTGCATTGTCTGAGAAGAAGAATGCATTGGGTTATCCAATGTATCCATTTCTTTTTTCTGCTGGGTTGTATAGTGAAAATGTATTTAGGAATGATGATAATATTGAACTTGCAGCTAATAATAAGGATTTTATTAATAATCTGCCTTTAAGGATGTCATATCTGTCTCCTAGTTTTATGGGATTGAGATTTGGTGTAAGTTACTCTCCTCTTGGATATAAGTTTGATTCTTTTTCTACTGTGCTTGAGCAGTATACTACTGAGGAGATATCAGTTATGACTAAAATGCCTGAGTTGTCTGTGGATTCTTCAAGTGGTACTGTAGATTTAACTGAGTTAATCTCTGCATTGCAGGGAGGAGGTGGTTTAGGTGAAAATTGTGAATTAAAGTTATCCAATGATGATATGTATTTGGAAATTAACTTGCCAGAGTATGGTGATGATCAGCAAGGGGTGCGATGTAAAGTTATTGGTCCTACTACTAGTCTAGTAGAAGGTAGTGATTTTACTTTTTATATTGATTTACAAGAGAATGAAAATAAAAAAGCTAAAGTACCAATTTCCAATTTAAAATTATGCAATGCAAAAGTTAACTTTGAAGGTTTAGAAAACTTACAAAAGCCTACGTTTGAATTAGGTAAGCTAAAGATTACTGGTGCTGAAAATGTAAGTAAATCACCATTGATTAAGCGTACTAAAAGTAAAGAAGATAGCGTATTGTTTGGTGTAAAATATGAACATATATTCAGTGGTAGCATAGCTTATGATTATGATTTTCATGATTTTAAATTTAGTACTTCTATTGTTGGTGAATATGCTCGTCCTAGGTTGTATTTTAATACAAAAAATTATAATATTTACCCGGAAAGCTATAATTTACAAGGTGTATCTATTGGCTCCGTATTAAGTTATAAAAATGTCAATTTTGCTGCTGCTTATGGATATCTTGGACGTTCTGGTTTTGTAAAATATTATAGTGTATTAAACAACACTGCTGATAGCACAACTACAGTTAGTGTGCAACCACTTTATGAAAGATCTAATACTTACTATTTAGATGCAGCCTTAGGATATCAATATCACTCTTATTACATTAGTGTTGGATATTTTAAGAGTAGTAGAAGTGGAAATATATTACAAGATATTAATTTAGGGATAGAGTATAATTTATTGAAAAGTCAAAGTAAAATGAAGTGTAAGTTATTTGGGAATTACCACTACTATAAGTTTTCAGAAGTTTCTATTGTTGATAAAGTATGTTATAATAGTGAAGTGGGAGAACCTGCTTGTAGTGTATGTGGGCTTGCTGAGCATCGTCTTGAAAAACATGAAAAGAGTGGGTTTGGTAACATATTTTTAGTAGGTGCTAAGTTAGAGTTTTAAATATTTTTTCTCTTACTGTATACATAACATAGTTTTATTTTAAGTTATTTATTTAATGTTGTTGTTTCTTTAAATTTTATTATTTTATAGTAATTATTTATTATTGTTATTCAAAATACAGTTTACTGTTTTTGTATTGTTTTAGTAAATAAACTTTATATTATGGTTTAGTATGTAATACATACTATTATTTTTTTATATATTCTCTTTAAATTCTTTCTAAGTGTTCATCTTGATTTTTTATATTTGTGTTCTTTTTATTATTATTTTGATAATTTATTTAAATTTATCTTGATTTCTAATAAAAAAATTTATATCTATTGTAATATTTTAATACAATTTATTAATGATATGGAGATTATTTCTTGACATTCTGCATTATACTTGATTAAGTATTGTTAATATATTTATTTATAAAATTAATTTCGGTAATCTTTATGAAAAAGTTTTCGTTTGCTACTGCTTTTGTTTCTTTCTTGCTTTTGTATAATGTTGATGCTTTTTCAGTAGATGATATGGATCAAGATCATAAAACTCAGAAAAAATTAGTTGATGTTGTAAAAAATAGTGAACATATCAAGCAAGTAAGTTTATATCCATCAATGAAGGGATACCATAAGATAGATGTAGGTGGTAAGATATTGTCTTATGCTTGGTTTACAAATCATTCAAAAAAAATACAAGATCATGGTGTTAAATTAGATGGTATATTGAATATTAAGTCTGTAAATAATAATGCTGATCTTGGAATTTATTATGGTGGTAATTTTCAAGTTGCGATACCTGCTGTGAAAAATAAGAATTTTATTCCTTCAATGAAAGCATACAATAGAGGAGCACAGTTGTTTGTTGAATCTTCTTATGGAAATTTATCATTTGGATATCAAGAAGGTGTTGAGTCAATAATGAAAATAGATGCTTCTAGTATAGGAGCTGGAGATAACAGTGTTGCTTGGCTAGAATATACTGACTTATCAAGTATTAATAGTATTAAATATCACGTATTTCCTGGGTTATATAGTGAAAGTGTGTTTAACAGGAGTAATAGTGATATTATTTCTCAAGATAAAGATTTTATCAATAATTTACCTTTTAGAGTATCTTATCAATCTCCAAGTTTTATGGGTGTAAGGTTTGGTGTTAGTTATGCTCCAACAGGTTATGATACTAGTTTATTTGAAAATGTGAGTTCTCATACTATTAAGAAGTTTAAGTTTCCACCTTTATTAACTGAGGAGATGGTATCAGAATTGAAAGATCCTAATACACTTAATGGTGCACTTGAAAAATTAAGTAGTCCTAGTATTCAAGATGTTGAAGTGGAAAGTATTGTTCCAGCTAAAATTGATTTTGTAGGAGCACACTATGAAAATATTGTAAGTGCTGGATTGTCTTATAGTAATTCTTTTAATGATATTGATTTTTCTGCATCTATTGTTGGAGAGTATGGGTCTAATAGTGCTGATAAGTTAAAAAAATTATATAACACATATTCTTCTGCTGAAGAGTTAGCAGCTTTTGCTGTAGGAACATCTATCACTTATCGTAATGCTGTTTTCGCAGCTTCTTATGGATATTTAGGTAGATCTGGTTATATTAGTGCTATTTATCCTGATACTGTAACTTTTGAACCTGCTAGTAAAAGTGATTATACTTATTATTGGAACATTGGTGCAAAATACATGTACAATAAAGCTTCTGTAAGTACATCTTATTTTAGAAGTAATAAGGTTGGTACTCAATTCTATGATTTTAGTTTAGGAGTTGATTATAATTTATCTGTCAATAGTAATTGTAAAGGACAGTATAAAATTTTTGGAAACTATCATTATTTTAATGTAGATAACAAAAGTAGTAAAATTAAACATGATGGTAATGTAGTATTATTGGGTGTGAAGTATGAATTTTAATATACTGGAATTTTATTGTGTTTTTGTATAATGAATTACTATAATTTATTTGTGTGTAGTATGCGTTAAATTATTACTTAGTTTAATACATACTACTTATTTTTTAGATGTTTTTTATTTCATTATTTGTACTTCTTCTGTGAAATTAGTATTATCTTCTTAGTTTTATATTTTTGATTTTACATGTGTATAAGGTTTTAATATCTGTTTTTACAGTATAAAGTATTGGTAGAAAAATATATGTCTTATTATAAAGGTGTTAGAGAGGTAGTTTTAGATACTGAAACAACAGGATTAGATCCAGATGGTGGAGATAGAATAATAGAGATAGGTTGTGTAGAATTAATAGATCGTGTTTTTACTGGTAAGGTTTTTCATGAATATATTAATCCTGAACGTGATATACCTTATTATGCAACAAAGATTCATGGCATTACTATTGATATGCTAAAAGATAAACCTAAATTTTCAGAGATAGCTGATAAGTTTTTGGAGTTTGTTAATAATAGTGTATTAGTTATTCATAATGCTGGATTTGATATTAAGTTTATTAAGATGGAACTTGATAAGATACAGAAAGATTATGATTCTGACTTTCAAGTTGTTGATACACTTATTTTAGCTAGAAAGAAATTTCCAGGAGTTTCATCTACTTTAGATGCTTTATGTAGAAGATTTAATATTTCTTTACAAGATAGAAAGTTTCATGGTGCATTGTTGGATGCAACTTTGCTGGGAAAAGTATATGTTCAATTGATGGGAGGGTTACAACGATCTTTGGATTTTTCTTATAGTAATAATATAATAGATACTAGTAATATAAATAATCAATGTGAAGATGTAGCTATAGAGCCACGATTTTATGAAGTGAGTGAAGAAGAAATAACACAGCATAAAATGCTGTTAGAAAAGATAAAAAATCCTATTTGGAATAGTGTATTTTATATGAAATCTGACTAATGTTATTGTAGTGTTACATTTTATAATCATTAAATCTATTTAAAATGTTTTATAAAGATTATGTAATCATAGTGTAGATTATTAAATATGTTCAACTAAAAGATAGCTTATGATTACTTAACTTGTAAAGTTTGTAATAATTATTTATATGTTTGTTTATTATATGAAATGTTTTGCTTATGCAAAATGGTTAAATCCTTTACTATTTAATGTAATTATATTTCTATTCTTGTCATAAAGTGTTACAGAATTTCCTGGTGTTATTTCTCCTATTTTGCTTATTTTTATTTTATTTTTATAGGATATTTCTTTTATTAAGGAAGAAAATTGAGGATTGATTGTAAATATTAATTCATAGTCATCTCCTCCAGATAAGATATTATTTATGTATTTGGGTGAGTTAGTTATAATTTCTTGTGCTTCATTTGATAGAGGTATTTTATTTAAGTATATTTCTGCTCCTACTTGTGATGAGTGGCAAATATGTTCAAGATCTTGTATTAATCCATCTGAGATGTCTATACATGAAGATGCAATATTATTAATACTAATGCCTAAGTTAATTCTTGGTTGAGGTATATCATATTTTTTTTTTAAATTATTATAATTTTTATTGATTATTTTTTGGTATATCAGTAATCCAAGTGCTGCATCTCCTATATTTCCGCTTACATAAATAAAATCTCCGATTTTTGCTTCTGATCTTCTCAATATGTTACCATTGCTAGTTCCAAATGCAGTAATGCTAATTATAATTTTATCTTCTTTGTGAGATGTTGTATCACCTCCTAGTAACTTGATATTAAATTTTTTATGTTCTTCTTTTAGACTATTAGTAAAATTTTGCCACCAATCTTGAGTTATATTATGGGGTAAGACTAATCCTAAACAATATCCATAAGGTGTAGATCCCATGGCTGCAATGTCTGATAAATTGGATCTAAGAGCTTTTTTTGCTAATGTAGTTGGATTACAGTTCTTAAAAAAATGTATGCCTTCTATAAGTATGTCTTTTGTTACTAATAATTTATTTGTGTAATCAATAATAGCAGCATCATCTCCTATTAATGAATCATTGTCTAGTTTATATATATAATTTTTAATATATTCAAATTCCTTCATAGTATTGTTTTAAGTATATAATGTATTTTATTTAATTAAAAATATATCATTTGTTATAACATAGTTTATAGTATTAAAGTCTGTTGTTTTTTCAATTTTGAGTAAAATTTTATATTTTTAATCTTTATGTAACTTTATTAATTTTTTTAAAGGTAATGAAAATATGTTAATAAAAGTAGCAAGGTGTTTTATTAAATGTGTATATTATGCAATGGTTGATATGGTAAAGCATGATGGTATAGAACATGCTGGATATTTGTCATTTATTATATTGTTATCAATATTTCCTTTTTTAGTATTTTTGATGGCATTAGTATCAAATGTAGCTCAATTGTTGAATTACTATGATATTAGCATTAGTGAAAAGTTAATTCTGTTAATTAATGATAATGTACCTAGTGAAATTATTTCAGGGATTATGCCAAGAATTCAAGAAATAATATCAGGACCTCCTCACAGTTTATTAACGTTGGCAATTATAGGAACAGTGTGGACTTCTTCATCTGCTGTAGAAGGGATAAGAACTATCTTGAATAAGGCATATAGAGTTTCTAGTCCACCTTCTTATATTTTTCGTAGATTATTAAGTATTTTTCAATTTTTGATGATTACAGTAACAATAACTATTGCTATGGTATCTATAATTTTACTGCCCGTTATTTATGAAATGTTAGATAGAAATTTAGCATATTTTAAATATGCAATTAGTGAATTAATGTTATTTACATCTATTACTTTATTATATTTTATTGTACCGAATATTAAGCAAAATTTAATAAATGTAGTACCTGGTGCAATGTTAGTTACTTTTTTATGGACATGTTCATCTTTTGTTTTTACTTGGTATATAAAAACGTTTCAGCAATTAAACATAATATATGGTAGTTTGGCTGGCATTATTGCATCCTTATTGTTTTTTTATATTTTAAGTATATTTTTTATATATGGAGCAGAGTTCAATTATAGATTAAAACATGCACTTATGTATAATTTAATGATATAAATAATATATGTAAATAAGAGATTAAAGTTAAATATTTGTACGACATTATGAAATTACTATAATGTCGTACTTAGTATCTTCATATAATTAGCTAGCTTCTATATATCTTAATAATTTGTTTAATATTGGTGATTAGGAGTTCTGCTCAATGGAGTATGATCATTACTATCCGTTAATTCTGGATTTGGTGTTTGTTCTGTTGTATTTGGTTGTAGGAATATTGGTAATGCACGTGATCCTAGTAAAGAACCTATTGCTATTAAAGAAAATATTGCAGTGGCTGCTAATAAAGCTAATGAGCTTCCAATTGATGGGTCTGTGCCGGGGATTTTTGCATTAGATAACATACCAACTATTGTAATTCCCGTAGCTACTCCAGAGAATAATGCCATTACAGTAGAAAATGCACCAATTGTGTTAAGAAGTGCAGATTGGAATTTGCTGTTTTTCATGTTTATTAACCTATAAATTAATTATTTAATCTAATGTTAATTAATAACAAATGAAAAATCAAGAGAATATATTAATTTAGCTAAATATATTATTAAAATTTTGTAACTTATTTATTGAAAAATTTATATTCTTTTATATATTTTTGTTTAGTATAAGATAGTGATTCTGCTATATGGTTGTATGATATAGATTCTGATAAAGCTAGGTCAGCTATAGTCCTAGCAACTTTGAGAATTTTTATATATTCTCTTGCAGATGTACTTTTTTCTTGTAGTACATTTCTAAGAAGCTGCATTCCAGATTTATCTGGTATTAAAAATTTTGTTACCATATTTTCTGATATTGTTGCGTTACTAAAAAGGTTACCATAGCGAATTTTTTGTAATTTTTGTGCGATAATGACACGTTCTTTTATTGTTTTTGAGTTTTCTGATGTTTTGTAATTATCGTATAATAGCATGTTTACATATGGTACTTCTATATGTATATCTATTCTGTCATTTAATGGTCCAGAAATTTTATTTTGGTATTCAATTGCACATTTAGGTGCTTTAGAACATGCTTTTGATGAATCACCAAAGTAACCACATCTACATGGATTCATTGCTGCTATTAGTTGAAAATTTGCTGGATATTTTATGTTAATATTTGCTCTTGATATTAAGATTTCTTTATTTTCTAATGGTTGTCTTAAAGCATCTAATACTGATCTTGAAAATTCTGGTAACTCATCTAGAAATAATATACCTTGATGAGCTAATGTAATTTCTCCTGGCTTTACATTTTTTCCTCCTCCTACCATAGCTGCTATTGATAATGAACTGTGTGGATCACGAAAAGGACGTGTGGTTGATATTGAGTTATTACATTTTTTTGTGATACTCTTTATAGTATTTATTTCTATTATTTGTTTATAGGTTAAATCTGGTAATATTCCAGGTAATCTTTTTGCTATCATTGATTTTCCAGTTCCTGGTGGGCCTACCATTAATACATTGTGGCCTCCAGCTGCAGCAATTTCTAATGCTCTTTTTGCAATAGATTGTCCTTTTACATCTTTCATATCCAAGTATTCTGGATTTTCTATGAGTAATTTGTTACTTGGAGTTGGTATAGTCTCATTTTTATTAAAATAATTTATCAGTGATGTAAGATGTCTAGGTGATAGTATTGAAATGTTTTTGATTAGTGATGCTTCTTCTCCATTATTATAAGGACATATTATTCCAATTTTTTGATTTTGTGCACTTATAGCAGCTGGTAATACTCCTGAAACTGAAGTTATTGAAGCGTCAAGTGCTAATTCTCCTAATATGATATATGGCAAATCATTTATTTTTGGTATTATTCCAATTGTCATAAGTAATCCTACAGCGATAGGTAAATCATAATGACTTCCTTCTTTAAACAAATCTGCAGGAGATAAATTTATAGTAATTCTTTGCGATGGCAATGATAAATTGATTGAATTTAATGCTGCTCTGATACGTTCACGAGATTCAGCTATTGCTTTATCTGGTAATCCGACAATATTAAATGCTGGTATACCCTTTGCAATGTGTATTTGTACTTCAACATTTATTGTATTTATTCCATAGAATGCTACACTTTTTACTTGTGCTATCATAATGTATTTAGTGATTTAATTAATATGATATGTTATTATGATATTTAATTAATTTTTTAATAATTAATAACAACTTTATATATCTATTGTTAATTATGTAAAGTAGTTTTTGCTGTTTATAGAAAATTTTAATAATATTTATTAGTTATTTATATCATTAAATGCAGCACTGTTGATATATTGCATTTGTTTAAATCTATTGAAAATCTTTTTTAAATCCTAAGCCTACTAAATATATTTCTGATGAATCTTTTCTACTTGCTTTTGGTTTGAAATATTTTACTAATTTAAAATTAGATTTCATTGATTGATAGAATTCTTTTTCATATTCTCCTTGTAAAATTTTAGTAATAAATGTTCCATTTTCTCTTGCAAATTTTATTACTATATCTAATGACATTTCACATAAATTAATTATGTTTGCATGATCAACTTGTTTATTTCCACATGCCTTTGGTGCCATGTCTGATAAAATAACATCAAATTTTTTATTGTGGAATTTGTCATTTAATATTTCTATTTCATTTGAAATATCGCATTTAATAAATATAACATTAGGAATTGCATCCATATTCTGGATGTCTACAGAGAATACTAAATTATTATTGCCATGTGAAACTTTTTGCGCTGCAAATTGAGACCATCCTCCAGGGAATGAACCTAGGTCAAGTACATATTGTCCTTTTTTAAATATAGAAAACTTGTTGTCCATTTCTATAAGTTTGAATGCAGACCTGGATCTATAGCCTTGTTTTTTTGCTAATGCAACGTAAGGATCATTTAATTGCCTATGTAGCCACCTTGTGGAAGAAATTTTACGTCCTTTAGCAGTTTTTACAATAGTAGATATATGCTTATATTTATTACATTAAAGTAAAATGATAAGTTATTTTTATTGAATAACAAGAATTATTTTATTGATATAATATGTATTCTTGATAGGATATTAATTGAGTGTTTTTTTTCCGGAGCGTAGCGCAGCCTGGTAGCGCACTTGGTTTGGGACCAAGTGGTCGGGAGTTCAAATCTCTCCGCTCCGACCATTTCTTTCTTGATTATTTATGTTGTAGTAACATATTTTATTAATCTTGTCCTGTTTGATATGTTACTATGTAGTGTAGTTTGTTATAGCAATGAGTCATTTTTGAAAAATTACATAGTTAATATATAATTTTTGATGTAGTATAAAAATATATTGTGCTGTCTTATATGTCAGTTATTTTAATTTGATGTTTATAGTAAGTGATATCTTAGTTTTTTTAGTTAATATGTGATGATTTATAATATTCTTGATGTTATATAATGTGCATTACTTATCACTGAAGTAGCATATCTAATCTGTATTTAGGAGGAATTTATATAATAAAAGCTATATTAGTTTTTTGAGGAATTACATGTTGATGGAAAGTTTTTACTATATGTGAATAAATCATGAGAATTGTACATAAATAATTTCTACATTGGTTTTTCTTAAATTGTATGTATTAATAATAAGCATATTTTTATATAAAGTATAAATGTGAGGAATTATATAACAATTATATTAGTTATTGGTGATTGTAATTTATGATAAGTAGTAACTAAAGTTTAAAATAAGCTAATTAATTGTAATACATGCTGTATTTAAATGTGCTGATATATAAAAATGCACTTTGTAACTGTTAATGAAAATCATGATCATATTGATTACCGTGTTGTGTAACTGGTGTGGGGCTAGGAGATCTGTCATGGTGATATTCTGGTTCTTGCTGTAATGCAACATCGTCAAGTCCATGACCTGCAGCAGCAGCAACATCTTGATCTGCATGAGGATAATTATCTTGAGCGTATGGGTCATCAGGATGTACAAGTTGCATAGCATCTGGATCGTCTCCTCCAGCAGCAGCTCCATCATCTGCGCCGCCTCCAGCATCACCGGCAGTAGCATCCCCTGGTTGTGGATCTGGTAGTAATTTGGGCAATCCAAAAATATTTTTTTGCATTTCAGATCCAAGAACTATTGTGGTTGGTAAACTCATACCCAAACAAGTAACAGAGGCAGATATATTTCCAGTCACGCTATCAAGGTAGCATGGTACATTTTTATAAAACCAAGTAAGAAATACAAACACTGAAAAAACAGTTTCTTCATCTTCTTGTGATGTACCAGCAGATTGCTGTTGATGTAAGTAGGATTGTAAAGCAGATACATTTATTCCACCACCTTCATTGCCTTCCATAGTATAATCACTGTATTAAATAATTTTAATCTATGATTATATTGTATAATTGTAAATATATTTTTAATAAGTGCATTTATTTAAACAAGGCTAATATTAATTCAACATATAAAAAATTAGTTAGCTATATAATTAAAGTGAAATTTATTATTGAATTGTTAGAAAAGTATTTCCAGGTGATTATTAAGAATATTAAATGTTAGTCTTGTAAGTCTATAAGTTTAATTATTTCATCTCTATATTTTATTAATGTTATATTTTTTTCTGTTAGGAAATGTTTTTTTAAAAAATATCCTGTTACATTGAGGCTTACTTTAAAATCTGTTTTAGAATACTTGTAAGTATAGTTATTATATACATTGTATAATAGTGGAGGTAAAGGTAATAAGCTTTTTTTGTATGGTAATCCAACGGTTTGTGATATTGCTTTTCCAGTTTTTGGTGAAATGAATATTAGGTTTTCATTTGTATTATTTACTGCACATTGTGATAAATCTAATCCAAATCCTAGTTCTGATAGTAAGGTTAATTCTAATGTAAGATATTTGATTTGCCAGTTAACATCCTTATTTTGTACTGAATTCATGAAAATATCTAAATGATTGTAGATGGTATAATTTTCTTCATTTTCTGGTAATACTTGGTCTAGTATGGAAGTAAAGAAAGCTATACACATTGTTTTAAGGTTGTTGTGTATGTAATGATGTAAAGTTGATTTAATAATTTCGTATTTAAAGTAGCCTAAATTACTTATTAATTTTGCACTCCATGTTACATTAACATGATCTCCTATTTGTAATCTGTGGATTGTTTTTTTTTGATATCTTGCTAATCCTTTCTTTAGTCCATGTTTTTGTGTAAAAATAGAAATTATGATTTGATCGTCACCATATTTTCTTATTGCAATGACTATTCCTTGGTCTTGCCATCTCACACTAAAACTCATTTGATTATAATGGATATATTATCATACATGTGAAAGTAAAATTTAGAAGATATAAATCTGTTGTAATCTAGTAGGTTTATTAATATCTAAATATAGTATTAGATAAATTATTTGGTGTAGTATAATTAGTATAAAATTACTTATAATTAAATTATATTTTTTAATATTTATGATCTTTTAAAAATATTTTAATGCTTTATGTTCATAGTTAATAATTTAATGATTATTTTAATTTTTATTAAGCTATGAATCAATAAAATATTATATTGCTTGCTTTTAATATTGTTAGAAAGCTGTATAATGTGGTGAAAATTATAAGAGAATAATATAAATGAATTTAATTAATACTATTAAAGATTGTATAGTTGAAAGATTGCATGTGTTGAATGCTAAAAAATTAATAATATTAGATGATGTCATATTGAGTAAGTTAGTAGTTGATTATCCTAATAATCATGATTATGGTGACTTATATACTAATGCTGCTTTAATTTTAAGCAAGTATGTTAAAAAAGATCCATTGGATGTTGCAGAAATATTGCTACGTGAACTCTCTAATATTAAAGAAATATCCAATATTAGTGTTGTAAAGCCAGGCTTTATCAATTTCAACCTCTCTCTTTATGTTTGGTATGAAGTAATATCTTCTATTAATATGTTAAAGGAAGATTTTGCTAATGTTAATATAGGAAATGGACGTAAAGTTAATATAGAGTTTGTTTCTGCTAATCCTACTGGGCCAATGCATATAGGTCATGCTCGTGGTGCTATATTTGGTGATGTATTAGCAAATTTATTGACAAAAGTAGGGTATCAAGTTGTTAGGGAGTATTACATTAATGATGCTGGTACACAAATAGATGTGTTAGTTGAATCTGTATATTTAAGATATAAAGAAGCTGCTGGTCAGGATATTGTTATAGGTAGTGGATTGTATCCAGGATTATATTTAAAGGAGATAGGTCAGCTTTTGTATGAGAAGTATGGTACAGACTTGTTAGAAATGAATTCTGCTCAGAAAATGAAGATTATACGTGATATATCTCTTAAACATCTTCTTGATCTTATAAAACAGGATCTAGTGTTGTTGGGAATTAAACACGATGTTTTTACATCAGAAGCGGAACTATTAAGGAATAATGTTGTAGAAAAATGTGTTAAGCTTTTGGAAGATAAAAAACTGATATATTATGGGGTATTAGATCAACCAAAGGGAACGGAAAATAACAATTGGCAGCCTAGGAAGCAAATGTTATTTAAATCTACTGATTTTGGAGATGATGTAGATAGAGCGTTACAAAAAGTTGATGGTAGTTGGACTTATTTTGCAAGTGATATAGCATATCATTTTGATAAAATCTCACGTGGTTTTCAACATATGATATTGGAATTAGGATCTGATCATATTGGGTATGTAAAAAGATTGAAAGCTGCTGTGAAAGCATTAAGTGATAATACTGCTACTATAGATATAAAGTTACATAATATTGTGAATTTCCTTAACAATGGGGTTCAAGTAAAGATGTCAAAAAGATCTGGAGAGTTTCTTACTATCAAAGATGTTATAGAAGAGGTTGGTATAGATGTAGTAAGATTTATCATGTTGACTCGTAAGAGTGATGCAGTTTTGGATTTTGATTTTGTTAAAGTAGTTGAGCAATCTAAAAACAATCCAATATTTTATGTGCAGTATGCTCATGCTCGTGTTTGTTCATTAATGCGTAATGCTCCAAACATTTTAAAAATAGAAGATACTGATTTTTCTGTATTGTCTTCAAAAGAGGAAATATTATTAATTAAATTATTAGCAAAATGGTCAAATGTAATTGAACTATCTGCAAAAACTGCAGAGCCACATCGTATAACTTTTTATTTAATAGAAGTTGCTGAAACTTTTCATATGTTATGGGGGTATGGAAATAAGGATGTGAATAGACGTTTTATAATAGATGATGATATAAATCTTACGTCTGCGAGGATATATTTAGCTAGGGCTGTAGCATATGTTATTAGTAGTGGATTAAAGATATTTTCTATAGTTCCTTTAGAGGAGATGAAATAGCATGTATACTTAATTTTTGTATGTGAAAATGTATTTAAGATATATTAACATTGAGATTTGATACATAAACTACAGCTACTGCTGACAATACTATCAATGCTGCGAAAAAGTGAAGCAGAAAATAAACAGTGATTTCTACATCTATATTTCAAGAATATAAGTCAGTTTGTATTGCTTGATAATTCATAATTTGAGAAGCAACTAATCTGAAAATTATTTATTATACAACACCTGATATGTAGAAGTTTTTCACAAAGTTATATAATAAAATATGTTTTTTATCAATTTAGGTTTTTGAAATTTATTTACACAATATTGTGTTAGTAACTATATTGAATAATTATAGTATTATTTTAAATATGAGATTCAATTAATTGAAAATGTGTGTTTTTAATAGTAAAAATGTAAGTATAATTTTCTAGAAATGCATAATGTATTTATTATCACCAGTAACTTGGTCTACTATTACCTGTTCAAGCTGTGTATCTCTGTAGTCAGTGTGAAATAACTCTCCTGCCATATTGAAAAAATCAAGCCTATATGTACGAGGTGTAGCAGTATTGGACACAAATTTCATGTAATTTCTAAAATTATGGAACAGAGTAAGTGTATTTTCTTCAACTGGTTTGTTATTATATAAAGTACCACCCGATATAAGTGCTTGGCTATCCAGCACTATACCTCTGTTTCCCAATTCTCCTAATGAATTAGATTCTAAAGCAAGAATTATAAATGGAGTGTTCTCCTCCCCCCCCCCCCCTAGTTGTACCATATAAACAGTATATGATTTTGGGTGAACTTGTATTACTTATAATACAATATTTATTAAACATTGATCCATACAGCTCATTTAAAGGTACATCATCACCTGGACGTGTCACATTTGTTGTAAAATCAATGGCAGGATAATCTATTCTATATGCATCTTGTGATTTATCGTAAGTACACACATGTGCAGGATATAAGATAGGTACGTTCCCTTCAAAGAGTAATATTAATTCCATATATTTTGGTTAGTTAACACACCATTTTAGTGTACCATAGTTGTATTGAAAATGTCAATTTTTACCAATATTATTAAGGTTTTATCTTTAAAATTTATTTTAATTAATATAACATTAAGTATGATTCATGATATAGTCGAGTATTGCATAAATGATCTACATTAACTAATTGTAAAATAGTACACTTACATTTGTAAATAACTTACCTCTATCATTGAAAAACCAAGTAGCGTTTATACTTTTGAAAATTTCTGTATTTTAACATAATATATCCTTCTATAGTGGAAGGAATATTTTAATAGTGTGATGCTGATGAAAGTAGTGCTGTTAGTGATGAAAGAGGAAAAATATTAATTACCTGTCGTTAAACAGATGTACTTTCTTACCATTAGCAGGTGTAATATCAGAGTCATTAGAATTCTAATATAAATGCTTAGTCTGATATATCTGAGCTGAAAAAGCTGTACGTTTAAGTGTATTATCATCACATATTAAACAGTTTATAGAAGGAGATTTAGCTCTCTGATGTTGCTAAAGAAGAGTATTGCAACACCGTAATAAGGTATTGTGTAAAGTAATGATGGAAATCAGTATAATAATGATAAGAAATATTATAATGGTGTAACAGTTATTTTATAGTGGTTAAAAATATTTCTACTGTTGAAAAATTGTGCATTTTCAGCATTTAAGTTGGTATATGACCAGACTCACTTAAACATCATAGCGAGTTTTTTGTGTACTATATATGTTGCTCCGTTTGTTTCAGTATTGTTGCAATTACCTAATGAGACAATTGTAGAAAAAAGTGTATCTGACAAATGAATTGCTAAAAAAGATGTAGTGATATTAGAACAGAGTATTATGTAAAGTAATGGTGATAGAAAATCTAATGATTGTGATGGAAAAATTAATATATTACATTCAAAAAAATAGTTTTAAAATTGTGGTTGATAATTTTATTAATTAGTGTCTGGATAATACATTTAAATGCATGTCATATGAAATATAATTATTAGTTTTATGAAAATTTTAATTTGTTAAAGTAGAATATACTTTTGTAACATAAGAAATGTTTTGTGTGGCTGTAAATAGAATTCTTAAATTGTGTTTTAAATGAATTTTAGTTTTTTTAAGTATGTGATTTTTTTAAAAATACAGATACTTCTTTATCTTTCATTGTAGTTTTGTAATACTCATTAATGTCTTGAATATCTGAAATTTCTTCATGTATAGCGAATGATGTAGATAAAGTTTGTTGAATTATGTATTGAGACCATGTTTTAATAGAATCTTTTACTATATTATCTTTAGTATGTATAATTACATCTATTTTGTCAGAAATGTTGAATTTATTATCTTTTCTAGAGTGTTGTATTGTTCTTATTATGTCTCTTGCTATACCTTCCATTATTAACTCATTAGAAAGTTCATTATCTAATAATACTACACCAAGTAAATGTTGATCTAAATTAATAGTGCATGCAAAATCATTGTGAACTTTGAGAGCTAAAGTATATTCATTATTATTTATAACATAATGTTCTGCTTCTATTGTTCCAAGTAACAATTTGTCATTTTCTAATATTTTCCATTGATCATTTTTTAATAAAAATATTAAACGTTTAACTTTGTCGGGTATTCTTTTTCCAAGTTCTGGAAAATTTAGCTTTAATTGAAATGATGCTATATCAGATATGTCAGATTTGAATGATATACTTTTTACATTTACTTCTTCCAATAAAATGTTTTGATATTCTGCTGGTAGATTTAATAAATCTGGGCAATTATGACTGTATATTACTATTTTATTAAGAGGTTGTCTAATTCTAATATTATGAGTGCTTCTAATGGATAATACATAATTACATATACATGTTATTAATTTCATGTATTGAATATTTTGTTTATCTTCATTGTTTAATATGAAGTTACTTATGTTTGGTAGTGATGATAAATGTACAGATTCTTCCTTTTGAAAGTTTAATCTTTGCCAGATTGCTTCAGTGATAATAGGTAAAAATGGAGCGGAAACTTTTATCATATAGTATATAACAGTATATAATGTGTTATAAGCATCTTGCTTATCTTGTGTTATTTCTGATGACCAAAATCTGCTTCTGCATCTTCTTATGTACCAGTTATTTAATATTTCAAAGAATTTGGTAATATTATTACATGCTAATTTTATGTTGTATCCTAGATTGTTAGAACATTGGTCTAATTCTTCCATAGCGTTAAATATAGAATGTATTGTATTTATACATTCGCATATTATGTACCTATCCATAATGTTACTTAATTCATTAAGCTCTGTAATTATTTCTGCTGTTATATGGTCTATATTAGCATAGATAGTAAAAAAGTTATAGCTATTCCATATTGGTTTGATTACATTACGTAGTACATCTTTTATCATAACTCCTTCTTTATCTAATAGTAAATCTCCACCGTATAATACAGTATGAGATAGCATTAGAAATCGCATAGCATCAGAACCATATTGGTTGAATATTTCCATTGGATCTGCATAATTATTAAGTCTTTTTGATAATTTTTGTCCTTGTGTATCTAATACTACACCATGACATATACAATTTATAAATGGTGGCTTATTAAATAATGCTGTAGATAATATAAATAATGTGTAAAACCATCCTCTGGTTTGTGCTATGTATTCAGTGATAAAATCTGCTGGAAAATAATTTTCAAAGAATTCTTTGTTTTCAAATGGATAGTGAAGTTGTGCATATGGCATTGATCCAGATTCAAACCAGCAATCAAATACGTCACTAACACGTCTCATCATTGATTTTCCAGTTGGATCATCTGGATTGGGACGTACTAAATTGTCAATGTATGGACGATGTAAGTCATTGATAGATGATATATCAAAATCTTCCTCTAATGCCTTGACATTATTAAATACTTTTCTTATTGATCCATATACATCAATTCTTGGATAATTAGGATTATCTGATTTCCATACTGGTAAAGGGGTACCCCAAAATCTGTTACGTGATATTGCCCAATCTTTAGCATTTTCAAGCCATTTACCAAATTGTCCATTACAAATATGATTAGGTATCCAATTTACTGTTTTGTTGAGCTCTATCATTTTATCTTTTATTTTTGTAACCTCAACATACCAAGACGACATAGCCCTGTATATCAGCGGAGTGTCTGTGCGCCAACAATGTGGATAGTTGTGTAAATATTGATCTATCTTAAAACAAAGGTTTTTTTGTTTTAAGATATTGATAATTTGATCATTTGTATCAAATACGTGCATGTTTTTGAAATCTGATATCTTATCAGTAAACTTTGCTCCATCATCTATTGGACAAATAATTGATAATAAATTAGATGTATCTCCTTCAATATGTGGAATATCTTGCATTTTGCATAATATAAAGTCATCTTCTCCAAATCCTGGCGCAATGTGTACTATGCCGGTACCTTCTCCTTCTACTACAAAGTCTGCTGTTAAGATTTTAAATGCATTCTTTACATCAGCAAAGTATTTAAATAGAGGTTTATAATGCAAATCTTCTAAATTAACAGATGAGATATCTTGATTGTATAATTGATATTCAATATTATTTTTTTTGCAATGCTCTTGAAAGATTTTTAAATATCCTGTAGCAAAAATCAACATCTCATGCTTAATAATGGCTCCACAATATTTAATATTCTTACTGATAGCTAAAGCAAGATTACAAGGTAGAGTCCATGGAGTAGTAGTCCAGACTAAAATTTTATAAGTTTTTACGTTTTCTACTGTGATAAATTTTGGACTTTCCAGTAATTCAAATGCTACAGTAACAGTTTTACTTGTTTTTTCTCTATAAGCATTGTCCATTCTGGTTTCAAAGTTTGATAGAGGTGTTTGGCATGCCCAACTATATGGTACTATTTTTATAGATTCATATATTAGTCCTTTATTCCATAATTCATGAAATGACCATATTATTGATTCCATAAAAGATGAATTCATTGTTTTATAGTCATTTTCAAAATCTACCCATCTTGCTTGCCTATCTACATATTGTTTCCATTCCTTTGAGAATTTCATTACAGAATTACGGCAATGATTATTAAATTTTTCTATGCCAAATTTTTCTATTGCTAGCTTTCCTGAAATTCCTAATTCTTTTTCTGACAGCATTTCAGCAGGTAACCCATGACAATCCCATCCAAATCTTCTTTCTACTTTAAATCCAGCCATTGTTTTGTAGCGAGCTACAGTATCTTTGATAAATCCAGTTAATAAATGTCCGTAATGAGGTAATCCATTTGCAAAAGGTGGGCCATCGTAAAAGATAAATCTTTTGTTTTCATCTCTGTTATCTACAGATTTTTTAAAAATGTTATTTTCTTGCCAAAATTTTAAAACATTTTCTTCTATTGATGGGAAATCAGGTTCTCCTGTTAGTTGTGAATAGTGTTCTGTCATAGTGTTTATTATCAAACTTAGATATTTTACTATACACATATTTATCCAAGCTGCAATCACAGTTGTATAAAATTATGTAAAAATTATTGACTCTTATTAATATTCATAGCATTGTTTTAAAAAATTTACATTGAGGAGTTTATGACAGTGGAAATAGGAGATGATGCTCCATATTTTAAAAGTCTTGATACATATAAAGGTGATAAGAATATAATATTGTATTTTTATCCAAAAGATGATACTCCAGGCTGTACTAAAGAAGCAAAGGATTTTCAAAATGCAATGGATGATTTTGTTGATTTGAATACTGTTATAATTGGTGTATCCAAAGATAATGAGAAATCTCATGACAATTTTAAGAGGAAACATAATATACTGTTTGAATTAATATCTGATGAGGGTTCGGAATTATCGAAACAATATGGTACTTGGGTGGAAAAAAATATGTTTGGAAAGGCTTACATGGGTATAGGGCGTTCAACATTTTTGATAGATAAAAATGGCAAAATAAGAAAAATTTGGAGAAATGTAAAAGTAAGTGGACATGTTGATAATATTCTTGAGATAATAAGGGAAATCATGTAAACCTCTAATTTGATAATGCAAAAAAGAAGTTTGAATGTTAGATTGTATGTAACTTGTGCTCTTAATAAATCTTCTATTATAACATTGGATAAGCTTGCTTCTCACTATATATGCAATGTAATGCGTGCTGCAAATTTAGATGAGATCAAGCTGTTTAATGGTAAAGATGGTGAATGGATTGGTGAAATATTTGAAGTGTCTCACAATACTAAAATTATTGTAAATGAGCAAATTAGAAAGCAAGTTGCAACTAAGTGTCTAGTATTGTGCTTTGCTATTGTCAAAAATACTGCATTACAAAATGTTGTTAGACAATCAACGGAAATGGGTGTAACTCTTATGCAGCCTCTTTATACGAAGCATATAGCAACTAGTAATATAAACTTAGATAAATGTAAGAAGTGGGCTATTGAAGCTGCTGAACAATGTGAAAGACTTGATATACCAGATATTTTATCTCCCATTAGTTTTGTTGATTTAGGAAAATTGAAGAGTAGTGATAACAATTTTGTAATCTGTGATGAAACTGGTAAGGGTAAGCATCCGTCAGAAGTTTTAAAAAATAAAGATAACATTCATATAATTATAGGTCCAGAAGGTGGTTTTTCAAATGATGAGTTGAATTTTGCATATAGCTTTTGTGATGGTTTATCTTTAGGTACAAGAATACTAAAGGTTGACACAGCAGTTGTTAGTGCGTTAGCTTATGTTAATGAGTATTATAGCGCAAATTGAATAGATGGTTGATGATATTAAAAATAGAAAGATTGAGTTACGTAAAAAATATAGAAGGTTGAGAAAAGAAGTTCAAAATAAAAATGGAGCTTCTTA
Organism: Ehrlichia canis str. Jake; assembly: GCF_000012565.1. Classification (GTDB taxonomy): domain Bacteria; phylum Pseudomonadota; class Alphaproteobacteria; order Rickettsiales; family Anaplasmataceae; genus Ehrlichia; species Ehrlichia canis. Next base: position 716,691 of record NC_007354.1, on the reverse strand, counting down.
TGCTTTATTAAAGAATTATATTGATTTTATAATGATAGAAAAAGCATCTATAGTTTCCGGATACATGCCTATAGATGGTGAGATTGATGTACTCCCATTGATGAATTATTTAATAGAACATGCATGTATAGTAGCAATTCCTATAGTAAATGAAAATAGTAAGGTATTGTTGTTTCATGAATTAAATACAGTTAATATTGTTGTTCCAAATATATTAATAGTACCACTTATTGCATTTGATAAAAATTTAAATAGATTGGGTTTTGGAGGTGGATATTATGATAATACAATTTCTACATTAAGACCAAATTGTAAAGTTATAGGTGTTGGATATGATATACAATTATGTGATTTGATACCTACTGAGAGCCATGATCAAGCTTTAGATATTGTGATTACTGAAAAGAATATTTATGAAAATAAATATTAAAATGTTTTGATATTGATTTTGTGTTATGATTTAATCTAAAAGTTTATATATTATTATTAATATATTGAAATTTAATTATTTTTTGGATTATATAATTTTACTTCTTGTTTTTAGTGAGTTTATTGTCCTTTATTATAGTATATTGTATTTCCTATATTTAACAAGAAATACAGAATAATGTAGTTATTAATTAATAATTTAGTTGATAAATAGCTAGAGAATACATAGTAAAAAGTAATCTATTGTGTTAAGAGATTATAGAGTGTAATTTATGAGAAAAATTAGATATGCATACTCCAGTTTTGTTGAAAGAAATGTTAGAAATATTGGATCCTCAAGATGGGAAGATATATGTTGATGCAACATTTGGAGCAGGAGGATATACTAAGGCAATTTTGAATGCTGCAAACTGTAAAGTTTGTGCTATTGATCAGGATAAACATACTAGTATTTTTTATGAAGAGTTGGCTAATAATTTTCCAAATAGGATACATTTTTTCATTAATAAATTTAGTCAAATAAAACAAGTTTTACTTGGAGCTCAACTAGAAAGAGTTGATGGTGTAGTGTTTGATATAGGTGTTTCTTCTATGCAATTAGATGATGCTAATCGTGGGTTTTCTTTTTCTAAAAATGGTCCTCTTGATATGAGAATGAGTACTTCTAATAGTATAGATGCATCAGTATTTGTAAATACAGTTTCTGAAGAAGAGATAGCTAACATTATATATCAGTATGGTGGTGAAAAGTATTCTCGGAAAATTGCAAAAGCTATTATTAATTTCAGAAAAAAAAAAGTAATTGAAACTACAGGTGAACTTGCATCTATAGTTAGATCTGTTGTGTCACGTAGTAAAAATCATGATATTAATCCTGCAACAAGAACATTTCAGGCGATTAGAATATGGGTTAATAAGGAATTGCAAGAATTGGAACAAGGAATAATGTGTGCTGCTGATCTATTGAATCCAGGTGGTAAAATAATAGTAGTTTCTTTTCATTCTTTAGAAGATAGAATTGTAAAGATGATATTTAAGTCATTATGCAGTGATGAAATTTCGTTGAAATTAAATACGGGATTTCAGCTAATTAATAAAAAAATAGTAAGACCAAGTTTTGAAGAAATATTAAATAATCCTAGATCTAGATCTGCAAAATTAAGAGCTATATTAAAAATATAAAATATTAGAAAGTTGTTTAATTTTTGAGATAGTTATGTGCTTTTGTTTATTAATTTGCAAATATTTTTTGATTTAATAGTACAAGACTTATTTCCTAAAATTAGTAATGTGATTTAAATATAAGTTGAGCATAAATTATACTATTAGTTGAATGTTTTACAAACAGTGATTTATGTTTTAAATAGATTTTTCATGTTGATATATTTATTAATGATCAGAAGTTTGTATTTTATAATTCAGCTTTTGCATTTTACTTTTTTATAAAGTATGTAATATACTAATTAATTAAAGTAATTTTATTAATACATATTGTAATTACAAGGTTTTACTTTTTATTGTGAATTTAGGAAATATGTACATTTTGTATTGGTTTAAATATAAAGCTTAAGATATTGTTTTTCTATTTTAAAGATCTCTAGAAACTTATAGTAGTGATAGCAAATAGAGAATTACACTTCATTTTATGCTCAATCACTAAATTAACAGTGTAATATGTATTTACACTTCTGCTACTTTTAAAGTATTCAATACTAACATAATAAGATTGATATGGTACCAAAAGCTGGATCTAGATATAATTATTGGTGGATATATTGACTGTAATAACACTATCATTTGCAGTATTGTTACTTTGCAAAACCAGAATACCAATAAGTTTCCATAAGCAATAGCAAAATTGACACTTTTATAACTTAATTATAGAAATCAATAAAACACATATACCTTGTAAATTATAGCTTTCTTGATAAAAATTATAAGTCCTTTATATTGAAATGTAATCTAGTATCAGTGTATTCATATTTTGCACCAATACTGTTTTCTACTGACTTTTGATATTCTGAACTACTTTTCGTAATCTATAATCACTAGAACTAAGTATCACTAACTTTAGTAACATTTATTATAACTCTGTATCTATATCATTGCGTTAAACTGAAGATTTGCTAATGTCAATTCTTGAATAGGTATTTTTATACTCTGATCTTTGTTTTTTTAATTTTATCTATCTTAATTATTCTAACATACGTTTATTTTTTTAGAATTTTATTACAGAATTACTGCAATTATTGTTAAAGTTTTACATTATTAGCTTTCATTAAGTTACTAATTTTTTTGCTGATAACATTTCAGTAGTTAATTAATAATAATTTTTAATACAAATCTTCTATCAACTTAAGAATAATAGTATTAATTATATATTAAATGGATCATATATATGTGGTTTTGTATTAGTGTACTTTTTATGTATTTGTTTAATTAAAGTAGATAGAATAGGGTATCGATTATTTTTTATGGATGATATGAATATTTCTTTTTTTGTATGGTTTGATAATATTTGCTTTTTTTGGTTGATTTCTTTTTTATCTAATAAGTCACTTTTATTTAACACTATGAACTCTGTTTTATTAGATAATTCTTTATTGTAAAATGACAACTCTTTTCTAATGCACTCATATGATTCTATTATATTATCTAAAGTACAGTCTATGATGTGTAGTAAAATAGAACATCTTTCAATGTGTTTTAAAAATTTATCACCTATGCCATGTCCTAAATGTGCTCCAGGTATTAGTCCTGGTATATCAGCTAATACTAATTCTGTGTTATCTATAAAAGCTACTCCTAAGTGTGGTTCCAGTGTTGTAAATGGATAATCAGCAATTTTTGTTTTTGAATTAGTACATGATGCTAGAAAACTTGATTTTCCTGCATTTGGTAACCCTATGATTCCTACATCTGAGATAATTTTTAATTTTAAGATAATATGCTTTTCTTCTCCTCTTTTTCCAAAAGTAAAATGTCTAGGTGCTCTATTGGTAGATGTTTTATAATTAGCATTACCTATGCCACCTTTACCTCCGTGTGCTGCTATAAATTTTTGATTTTCTTCATTGAGATCAGTAATTAACATACCATCTTCATCATATAGTTGAGTCCCTATAGGAACTTTTATAATGACATCTTTACCAGATGATCCAGATTTCTTTTTACTAGAGCCTGGATTTCCATTTTCTGCTTTTATATGTTGTTTGTATCTAAAATACAATAATGTGTTAATGTGATGACTTGTATAGAAAATAATATTACCTCCATTTCCACCATTTCCACCATCAGGACCACCAAATTCAATGAATTTCTCACGACGAAAGCTACTGCATCCATCCCCACCATTTCCTGCTTTTAAATAAATTTTTGCTTCATCAATAAAGCTCATAATGCTCCATAGTATATTGCTGAAATATCCAATTGTTTTTCTATGTATAATAACTCATTGTATTTTGCTAGACGTTCAGACCTGGATAAAGAACCTGTTTTAATTTGTCCGCAGTTTGCTGCAACAGCTATATGTGAAATAGTAGTATCTTCTGTTTCACCTGACCTATGAGATATTATTGTATTATAATTATTTTTTTGGGCAAGCCTTATAGCATTAAAAGTTTCAGTTAGTGTCCCAATTTGGTTTGGTTTTATTAATACTGCATTTGCTAAATTATTCTGAATTCCATTTTGAATTAATTTGCAGTTAGTTACAAATAGATCATCTCCTACTATTTGTATTTTATTGCCTAATTCTTGTGTTATTAATTTCCATCCATTTGTATCTTCTTCTGCAATTGGATCTTCAAGTGATATAATAGGATATTGTGAAGTTATATTTTTATAATATTCTACTAATTCTTGAGTATTAAATTCATAATCTGCAAATTTATATTTTTGATCTTTATAAAATGTAGATGCAGCAACATCTAATCCTAGTGAAAAGTCTTTATACATTTTATATCCTGATTTTTCTATCGCATCTATAATTATTTCAAATACTTCATTATTGGTTTTTATGTTTGGAGCAAATCCTCCCTCATCTCCTACACTAGTATTGTATTGCTTAGATTTAAGAATTTGCTTTAACTTAAAAAATACTTCTGCTGACATTCTCATTGCATCTTCGAATTTATTAGCTCCATTTGGTATAATCATAAACTCTTGAAAATCTAGGTTATTATCTGCATGCATTCCACCGTTAATCACATTAATTAATGGGGTGGGCAGAACTTTTGCATTAATGCCTCCTATATACTGATATAATGGAATATTTAATGTTGAAGCTGCAGCTTTTGCAATTGCTAATGATACTGCAAGTGTTGAATTTGCTCCGATTCTAGATTTGTTGTCCGTGCCATCTATTTTGATTAATGTATTATCTATTTTTTCTTGGTTTAAAGTATTCATTCCTATGATTTGTGGTGCAATTTCTGAATTTATGATATTTACTGCTTTTGTTACACCGTAACCATTATAATAATTCTTATCATTATCTCGTAATTCTACTGCTTCAAACTTTCCTACTGATGCTCCAGAAGGTACACAAGCTTTTGCTTTTGTGTTATTTGATAGTATTACTTCTGCTTCGATAGTGGGATACCCTCTGCTATCTAAAATTTGTCTAGCTAGTATTTTATTGATTGTTATATTGGACACAGGATTACCTTTTTATTTTTGATAGTACATTAAAAAATTTCAGAAGAGATAGTAATAGTTTTTATGTAAAATGTAAATTTATTCTCAGTATTGACTAATTTAAAAGAGTAACAATGTTATTGACATATTGTATTATATTGAGCAGAATTACTAAAAGTAATAATTGATTTAAACGTTAAGAGATATATTATGTTTGCTGTTGTTGAAACTGGTGGAAAACAATATAAGGTAAAAGAGCAAGATGTTATAAGGATAGAAAAATTGAATGCTTCTGTAGGTGAAGAAGTTACTTTAAGTAATGTAATTGCATTGACTGATGTGAATAACAATATTGTTTTTACACAGAGTGCAACTGTTACAGCATCAGTTCTTGAGCAATGTAGGAATGATAAAATAATAATTTTTAAGAAAAAACGTCGTAAAAATTATAGAAGAAAAAATGGTCATAGGCAGTACATGACTGTTTTACGTGTTATTAAAATTAATAATATGGAGTAGAATTTATGGCTACGAAAAAATCTGGTGGTAGCTCCGGTAACGGTCGGGACTCGAGAGGTAGAAGGTTAGGTGTAAAGAAATTTGGAAGTGAGAAAGTTATTCCTGGTAATATCATTATACGTCAAAGAGGAACAAAGTATCATCCTGGTAAGAATGTTGGAATGGGTAAAGATCATACTATCTTTTCCAAAATATCAGGTTTTGTACATTTTAGAAAAGGTGTATTTAATAAAACATTTGTTGATGTACTAGAAATTAGTTCTGTTTCTTAAGTATAGCTTTTTTAGGGTTTGTAGCTCAGGTGGTTAGAGCGCACGCCTGATAAGCGTGAGGTCGGAAGTTCAACTCTTCCCAAGCCCACCATTTTTAATAGTATTTTTTCTAACGGATGTGTTTTTTATCTTTAGGAATTATGTAATGTTTTTAGTGTAACCATAGTAAGTTGTTTATTATGGGTTGTTGTTGATTCTTTTAGTTTTGTTTAATTTCTAATATTTGTGTAATGCTTTATGTTAAAAGATAGTGATAGGGTATTTACTAATCTTTATGGTCAACAGTCTCCGTTTTTAAAATCTGCAAAGAGTAGGGGTGTGTGGAGTAATATTTTAGAAATATTAAACTTAGGTCCTGATCATATTATTCAAGAGGTAAAGAAATCTGGATTGCGTGGTAGAGGTGGTGCAGGATTTTCTACAGGATTAAAGTGGAGCTTTATGCCAAAGACTAGAAAGGATGGACAACCAGCGTATTTAGTAGTTAATGCAGATGAATCTGAACCTGGTACATGTAAAGATCGTGATATATTAAGATATGATCCTCATAGGCTTATTGAAGGGATATTAATAGCTGGTTTTGCAATGAATGTAACTACAGCTTATGTTTATATTCGTGGTGAATTTTATAATGAATATTTAGTATTATCTAAGGCTTTAGACGAAGCATATAAAGCTAAGTTGATAGGAAAAAATGCTTGTGGTTCTGGGTATGATTTGGATATTTTTATTCATAGAGGTGCGGGAGCTTATATTTGTGGTGAAGAGACTGCTCAGCTTGAATCATTAGAAGGTAGAAAGGGGATGCCAAGGTTAAAACCTCCTTTTCCAGCAGCAATAGGATTGTATGGTTGCCCTACTACTATTAATAATGTTGAAACTATTGCTACTGTTAGTGAAATTATGAGAAGAGGCAGTGATTGGTTTGCATCTCTTGGAAAGGAAAATAATACTGGAACTAAGATTTTTTGTATATCAGGACATGTGAATAATCCGTGTAACGTGGAAGAAGAATTGGGCATTCCAATGAAGGAACTTATAGAAAAATATGCTGGTGGTGTTCGTGGAGGATGGGATAACTTATTAGCAGTGATACCTGGTGGTTCATCAGTACCAATGCTTCCAAAATCTATTTGTGATACTGTAACTATGGATTTTGACTCTTTAAGAGCTGTACAGTCAGGATTAGGTACAGCTGGGTTAATAGTTATGGATAAATCTACAGATTTGATAGCAGCTATAGAGAGGTTATCGCATTTTTATATGCATGAATCTTGTGGACAGTGTACACCTTGTAGAGAAGGTACTGGTTGGATGTGGAGAATTATGCAAAAGATGGTGAAGGGTGACGCTACATCTGAAAGCATTGATTTATTATTGAATATTACTCATCAAGTAGAAGGACATACTATATGTGCTCTTGGTGATGCTGCAGCATGGCCTATACAAGGCTTAATTAGACATTTTAGAGATGTGATTGAAGATAGAATAAAAAATTATAATAGTAGTAGATTAACTTGATAACTATATTTTTAACTTACTGACTGTATTAGAAAATGATCATTATAATGCAACGATTGCTAATGATCTATGTAAGTTAAAAAACTGATGTTATGTGGCTTATGTATTAATCTGTATTCATATTTATTTTCTTGAATGATTTCAGTTTAATATTTAGTATACTTGATCGTAATAATTCTTAATAAAATATCACTTATAATATAAATTAATATGTTATTGATTTAACGTTTACCTTTATTAGTAAGTTTTATATTATTAACTTATAAACTCTCATTTTATAAAATTTTATATGAACTTAATATTATTAGTACTTAGAGATAATAGGCCTGTATTACTGCCTACAGCAAAGTGTAAATACCATAAAGAGTTAGAGAGATATTCTGTACCAGGTGATGTAGTGAATGATAGGTTAGGTATTCCTAATGCTGAAAATTTTGAAAATCCATATTGCGAAGTTCATATTCTATATGGAGTAGTATTTAAAAAATATAATCTGGTGACTAGCGTTAGTTTGCAAGAAAATATAATGTTTTTATTTGGTGAAAATCCAGTATCAGGTTGTAGTGCATTTTTTGTTTTTAGGCTTCAGAAAGATTTACTTGGTAGTGTTTTACAGCATGGTTTGGAATTAGATAATCATATGATATTAGGTTCTGGGATTATAGAAAAAAGAGATATATCTTATGAAAAATATACTAAAGATCTATTTGAATTGATTAAAACACGTCTGTCTATAATTTCTTTTTGTAAACAAAGTATTCGTACTCATATGTTAAGTTTTTTTAATGAATATGGAGAATTATTTTATACAGTGTATCAAAATACAGTAGTATATGATACAAAAACCGATGTAATAACTAATGAAAGATATGATATTATTAGGTTTAAGTAGTAGTTATTATGTATTCTTCAGTAGTGAATGTAGTTTCTATTGTTGTAAATAAAAATATGAGAATTGTAAAGAATTTCTAGGGAAAAATATTAATAGAATACTGTTGGTTTATTAAATAAGTACAGGAAAATAGTTAATTAATATTTAAAACTAGTTAAAATTGATATTAATTTAATTATTATTACTTGATGATGGTAAGTCACATTTAGTTTTTACAAGTGAATGTATTATAAAGAAGTGTAGACACTAAAGTACAGAACTATATTATATAGATGATCCTAATCTAAGTTGGGATTTTCTACACATCAAGATCCCTATACTGATTATCATGTTTCTAGATTTATGAAATATGTTTGAATAACTAGTGTAAGGTTACATTTAGATCTAATGTTTTGATTTGAAGTTAGAATATCAGGTGAAAATACATTTATTCTTGTGAGATTTCCTAAGAAATTAGTGCATGTTTTGTGATAGAAAAGTAAGTTATTGGATTATAACTTTTTAATAGTACGTGTTAATAATACGTGAAGTTTATGGTAAAAGTTTTGTTAATATGAGATGTAGAAAGGCATGCTAAGTATTTGTTTAACATACTGAAAAGTACCATTACAATCAATTTCGATACAGCAGTTGATGTAATAAATTTATTGAACTTTTTTAATTCAACATGTGATTTACTTCATACACAATTGGATTATGCAATATTGAATCCAGTAACTGGTGTATATTAGAACTCTTTGCTAAGCATTATGAATCATGTTTCTTATTTATGAAATTAGCAAAAATGTATTGTTAATTGGTTCTACAAAATTATTGTAATAGTTAATAAATATGTACTATAAAGTAGATTTTACATTATCGGTACTTAATTGTGTAGTAAGTAATGATTAATTTCTATAGTTTAATTATACTTGAAGAGATTATAGACAATAAGAAATTATAACAAATTCGAGAATTGTATATTCTTTTCGCTCTCAAAATACTTGTATTAATCATCATGTTCTGTATATATCACAATTTACATATTTATTAGAATTAGCAGTATGAAATTATTGGTAGGCTTAATTTTTTGTTTTATAAAGTAAAATGTTAGATTGTGGTGTCATTGATTATATCTTAAATGAAAAAAACTAGTTATGTGGGTTCTCAAGGCTGTTTAATATTAAATAATTTACTGATAAGGTGTGAGTTTATATGGATTATTATATATGGAATCTACAAAGAATTTGTTTGGAATTATTAAAGTAATTTTGTTATTTTAAGCAAAACTATATTCATATACTAGGTTATTTTGAATTTATAAATGAAGTATTGTTATAAGTTATGCAAATATGTTTTTGAATTGGACGAAAGTGATTTAAAAAGTTAATAAGGAATGTTATATAGATTTAAGTTAATTTTAATGTTATAGTTAACTAATTGTGTTTTTACTATTATTCTGTGTTTATTTTTAAGTAAATTGGTTCATTAAGAATATTATATTAATACATGAAGTGCATTTCTGATGTAAAAATCAATGAAAATATTTTCAATAAATTAATTATTAACTTGATTTTATTAATAAATATAATTATATAATATATTATATTTATTAAATAATTAATATTATTATGGATTTAAGATTGTTATTACTTAAGTGTGGATTACCTATTTTATTACCTACAAATACATGCATATATAATACTGAATCAGGGATGTATTATACACTTGACATGCATATGAATGCTAGGTTAGCACCTACACTTCAGAGTAGTGATGATGATCAATTCCATAGGATATATGGTGTAAGATTTACACGCTATACTGCAGTATGTAGCATAACTTTAAACCAACATGTTGTATTGATGTTTGGTAATAATCAAAGCTCAGGTGAACTGGCATTTTTAGTTGTTCGTATGCCGCGATACTTAATGCGAGATGCATCACTTCGTGGTTTAATGTTAAATAGGAATGATTTATTAACGTATGGATGCATTAGTGAACTACAAGATGTGATATCATATGAAGATTATACTTTAATGTTATTTGACAAGTTTAAAGAGCATATGAAAATCAATTGTCATACACCAGATCCTCGCACCCACATATTAGATTTTTATAATGATGATGATAGGTTATTTTGTATATCGTATTTTAATACTGTGCTGCATGATGTTAAGGTAAATGAACTTACTAATAAACAAATATATGTTATGAAATTTCAATAAATTTGCAATAATGGGTATGTAATTCACTCATCTTTATAGTATACTTATCATATAATGAATTTTTTATTAGTAATTTTGTAAGTGTGTTGTTACTTATGAATTTAGTAGAGCAAGTATTTATTGATGAATATATTGATAATTTAGAATTATTATTCTTGAAGGTAGTAATATAATTTTATTGCTTATAAATAATATGTGATGTTAAAAAGTGTGGAGTTAGGGTTGTGGAAAGTTATATTACAATAAATGTTGTACTGATGGTATTTAGTTGGTCATAGTCATAATTTTGATTATGTTAGTTATCATGCAGTCTATTTTTCACACATTACAATGTATATTTTGATCAGTAGTATAAATTAATTTCATCAGGTATAGTGTTTTTGTTTTATTATTGTAGGATGTTAAATAAAGATACATTCTTGATTTTTTTAATAGTTAGTTGTTCAAACACGTAGTTTATTGTATATGATGTTATGTTGAATAATAAGTTAAGTAAGATATAAAATTTCAATAAACTGCTAGTGCTGAAACATATTATTAACTGTTAAAGTTGTTAATAGTGATATTAAAATGGTTTTTACTGCATAATATAATTTACTTATATGTTGTATTCTTTTTATGTAAAAAGTGTAATATTTTGTGTAGATTATATAAATTTACAGTGTTAAGTTATTAACATTACTCATCAAAATATAAACATTACATCAATTATTATACATTATTACTAACAATGTTGTTTTAGTTGTGGTTACTATTACCAATATGATATATTCATATCAATGCTCTGTAGAATTGTGCTAAGTACTCCTAAAATCTTTAGTGATGTATTTTCAATGACACTTGTAAGTTGTAATATGCTAAAGTGATTGTAGCAGTTGATTAATATATAGATAAAGTGGATTTAACATTACTAGTACTTTCTGATGGGAAGATATTATTATATCCTACAGATAGATGTGGTATCAGAAGAAGAGCAGATGGTAAAATAAGAAATTATAATTTAGATGATACTGATCTAAGTGCTCAGTTAGGATATCCTGATCCTCAGAGTACTTATCATAATTTTCATACTATGTTTTTATCAAGATTTACGCAAAGTGTAATAATAAGCAGTACAAAATTATTAGAAGATTTGGTTTTTTTCTTTGTAAAAGTGAAATATTGAGTGGTAGGGATGTCTTTATTTTTTTTAAATAAAGAAGGACTCATTAAGTGATGTATTGATGAATGGTATAATATTAGGTAATATGTTGATTGGTGGTGGAACTGCTAGCCAAGATTTGGATGTTTTTCCATGTCAACAATGTTTTCGTCAATTATTTTCACAAATGAAACATCTAATTGAAGTAGATTCTAGTGAACCAGGTGAAAAGATATGTATATTGAATTTTCTTAATTCAAATGGTGAATGGTTTGGCAACGAGTATGTATTTGCAAAATTACATCATACAATAGTAGATCAAGTAGATGGTAATATAACGTATGTTAAAACTTTTCATTAATCATGAGTATATAACTAACTATATTGCTTTCAAATTATTTTCTATAATACATTGTAGTGAGTTTATTATTAATTGATTTTATAAATTGTGATGCGTTAAAATGATTATAATAAATATACAAGTAGATTTGACATTATTAATACTAATGTGATATACTATTTTTATTTTCTAAAAATAATATGTAGTATTAAAAGAAATGAGGTAATAAATAAAATATTATAATATAACTGATGCTGATCTAAAGTCTCAATTGAGGTTTCCTGGTCATGAAGGTCTTTCTTTATACTGGTTTTCATGTTCTGTTTTTATAATTATTGATAAAGTGTGTACTAATAAGTAGTTTACTTGAATACAGGTTTACTTTTTTTGTTTGGTGGAAATCATATATTCGATAATAAGAAGGTATTTGTTTTTACAAAAATGAAGGGTAATTCAGTGTATTGGATGAAGGTATTACATAGATAATGGTATGTTAATTAGATGTAGAATGACTACTCAAGAATTTGCTAGCTTTTATCATATCAAGAATATGATGAACAATTATTATAAGAATGAAAAATCTGATTAAAATAGATTACGATATACAAGTTAATAATGACAATATGTTAAATTTAGTGATATGCAAGGTCAATGGTTTAACGCAAATATGTAACTAAAAGTGTAAACATGCAGTAGTAAGTCAAGTAAGCAGTAACAGTGTATCTTGAGACTGTACACTAATATTATCACTAATTATATTGTTTGCAGATTATTTTCTATAGAATTATGCTGAAAATTTTTTACTTAAAATCTTAAATAAAGTTTAACTTTTTTAAATATAAGATATAATTTATTAAAGTGAATGCAGGTAATATAAAATGGATTTACTATTACTGTTACTTAATAATGGCACACCATGTTTAGTACCTACAAATAAGTGTCTTATTAAAAAGAATGCAGAAGGTAAAATAAAAAGTGCTAGTATGGTTGATAGTGCTATGAACGCTAGACTAGGGACTCCTAATCCTCAAAGTACTTATGCTGCTTTTCATAATTTGTTTTTATCACGATTTCAAAGATACTGTATAATGACTTCTGAAAGATTACCTGTAGATATGATGTGTTTATTTGGTTATAGTGGTTTATTAAGTAAGGCAACATGTTTATTCATAAAAATTCCGAAAAACTCATTTCGTGATCTATTAGAGAATGGCAGTGTATTACCTCGTGAATTTTTAGTTGGATGTGGAATTCAAGCGGAACAGCATGATGGGTCTCAATATAAAAATCATGCTATAGAGGTGTTTAATGCTGTAAAAAATAGGATTCAAATGAATTTTAATACACCAATGAGTTATAATCACATATTGAGTTTTTATGATTCGTAGGGAGCATTGTTTCATACAGAGTATATAACTTCAAAATTGCGTGATACAATAGTTCATCCAGTAACTAATACAACGATATATGTTAAGACAATGCATTAACTAAATTGTTTTATATTATTCTATGTTACTAATAGGTATGGTATTTTTGTTGTATAAAAAATAATTATAATCTTTTAATAGTATTATTCTTAGTTGTTTTTATCAATTGCAGTAGTAACTTTTTATATAATGTCAGAAGTGGATCTAAAATTGTTATTACTTGAGGAAGGGTTGCCTGTTTTATTACTTACAAATTCATGTTACTATGATATGAGATTATGAAAAGGTGGATTACAAGTGATAATCAAATGAATATTAGGTTAACAGAGTCTAGAACAAGTATTTATAATGACTTTTTATTTGTATGGAATACTATTTCAGAATTATTTTCTTGTAACTATTATAAGTTTGAAAAAAGATTTACTTTTTTTATTTTGTCAAAATGAAATGAGTAATAATTTATCTTTAGTGTTCAAATTTTTTGGATTTAGTGTGTGACATTATAAATTATGTTCTGATATTAAAATGTTCTATTGGTATCTGGATATATGAATGGATAGTTTATCAAGTGAAGAAAATACTACTATACAGATGTTTGATGTTATTAAAAGTCATGTAATCATGATGTGAAGGGCTTAATCTGTTGGTGCTAATATGCTAAGTTTTTTAATGATAAAGGTGAGTTATTTAATACTTTATATATAAATACAGTATTAAATGATATAAAAGAAAATCCATCTGCTTACTGATCAATCTATCTTTAAAGTTTCAATTACTAATATGGCAATTATCATGAATTTTAAAAGCAGTTAATATATGTTTTTAGTTAATTTTATCAGTTGCGATGTAATAGAAATAGTGTATCATGTGTAGAAAAATCAGAAAATGTGCGTTTAATTCCATTATTTGCGGATGGCATACCAATTTTAGTGCCTGAGAACATTTGTATTTATGATAAATCGTTAGGAATACCATACAAAAGACCATGAGTTAAATAATAGACTTGTTGTTCCTGACACTCAAGCTTTCTCTACTGTATATAGAGATTATTGTCTTTTATATCAAGGAAAATTTAATGAATATTGCATTGTAAGCAGCCCAAGCTTTGATTCAGAATTATATTTTTTATATGGTACTGCCAGAGAAGGATAGAAAGTAGTTGTGATTTTTGTGTATCCAAGTTGTTCATTAAATAAATTGGTGAGAGAAGGTGTATTATTAGATAAAAGTACTATTATAAGCTGTGGAACAATTAATCCTATACCAGAACAAAATATCGAAGAAATTTCAGTAGAAAGTCATACTATTAATTTATTTAATATGTTTTAGCATTGTATAAATGTTAAGTGTAAGCAGGAAATTCCTTGTGGGTATACTTTTGTTTTTTTAATATGCAAGGTGATATGTTTAATTATGTACATATGGATTTTATATTAAGTGAAATTAAAGTTAACAGGTGATGTTCCATATATTATGCAAATTAATTAGCGTATTAAGTATTATAGAAGTATATATAGAAAAATTGTAAGCGTTAATGTTATGATTTTTTTTATAGCTAATTTATTTTCTAAAAAAGTGCGTACATATAATGAATTGTTGTAGAACTATAATTTAGTAATATAGATAATGAGTTTACTAGAGTGCATGAATATTTTCTGTACTACGTAAAGTAGGATTTAGTAAAAGTTTATAAGTAAGAGAATTAAAAAAAAATAACATATTGCTTATTTGGTAATGCTAGAAATGTATCAACAAGTGTATAGTTTTATTTATTAACTATATAAATTCAAATTGATTAGTACAATGTTGAAGACTGATATCATACGTCAAAATTACTGTAAATTTGGATAGTAAAAAAAGAATATTTTATGTTGTTTGATGTGTAAAGATGGGATTTTCTTTTTTTAAAGAATTGTTATTTTGTTGAGTTTTACAATATGAAAAAGTAATAGTTTAATTATATGTATTAAGTATGAGTTTTAGTGAAATTAATCTGTGTGTTGTGACTATATGAACTTACTGTATATGTATTAGATTGTTACAATAAATTAATTAGTATTCATTCTTTCCATTAGTGCTAATAGTAAGGATTGACTTTGTCAATTTCAGTATGATAAGATGATTTATCATTTTAGGAAAAATCATACATGGATAAACCATATGCAGTTGATATTCTTATTTAAAGATAACGTGCCTACGTTAGTTCCTAAAAGTGCGTGTAAGTATAATAAAGCTTTAGATATTTATGAATCACAAATACCAGGCCTAATGCTTACTGTGCCGGCAGAACGTTACAACCCAGAATTTCAATTTCGTTATCTGTACAAAGCAGTATTTGATAGATATTGTGTAGCAACTAATGTAGTTTTAGGATATAATATAATCTTTTTATTTGGGAAGAGTAGTGATGGTATAGGACAATATGTAGTGTGTTCTATTCGAGATGGTGATTTAAGGAATGTTATTGCATATGGTCTTATGTTACGTCCTGGTACTATAATATCAGCTGGAAGTATGACTACAACCAGATCATTAGAAGACCATACTTTCAATTTATTTGAAATTTTGTATAAAAATATTCAGCTTACTTCTGATAAGCAAATTACACGTCAATTTCGTATTGATTTTTTCAATGATCAAGGTGATTGCTTTGGTTACAGATGTAAGGGTACTACTTTAAATTCAGTTAGCGTAGATTATTTAGGCAATACTGTGTATGTTATGAATCTTACTTAATGTTATATTAATTACATTGATTGAAACAAATTTTAAAGATAAAATCTTAATAATATTGGTAAAAATTGACAATTTAGATGCAACTGTGATACATTAAAATGTCGTGTGTTAACTAATCAAAATATATGGAATTAATATTACTCTTCGAAGGAAACGTACCTGTCTTATATCCTGCAAGTGTGTGTACTTATAATAAATTGCAAGATTCATATACTATAAGTTATCCTACTCTTGATATTTCAACAACTGTGCAGCGTCCAGGTTCTGATGTGCCTTTATATAGGTTATATGGATCAAAGTTTAATAGCTATTGTATTGTAAGTAATACGAGTTTACCAAGAATTATGTACTATTTATACGGTACAACTAGGGGGGGGGGGGAAGATAGTCCGTTTTTAATTTTTGGTTTAAAACATAATTCGTTAAGTAGATTGGGAGAAGAAGGTGTAGTACTGGATGATGAAGTATTGCTAAATGGTGGTTTTTTACGTGATAGTGGAACAGTTGAAGAAAATACAGTCCAGTTGTTTGAAAGGTTTAGACGTTTCATGAAACTTGAGTCAGATGTTGGTACGCCTCGTACGTATAGGTTTGATTTCTTCAATAGTGGAGGAGATTTATTTCATACCGATTATAGAAGTACGCAGCTTGAACAAGTAGCAGTAAATCCAGTTACTGGTAATAATAGATATATTATGCATTTCTAGAAGATTATACTTGCATTTTTACTATTAAAAACACATATTTTCAATTAATTGAACCTCATATTTAAAATAATACTATAATTATTAAATATAGTTACTAACATAATATTGTGTAAATAAATTTTAAAAACCCAAATTGATAAAAAACATATTTATTATATAATTTTGTGAAAAATTTTTACATACTGGATGTTGTATATATAAATAATTTTCAGGTTAGTTATTTTTAGCAAATTATTAAGTAATATAAAATAGCTTATATTCTTGAAATATATGAATTAGTAGTTTACTTGAGAATTTTATATAGTTATACTCGGTCTAATTTTTGTTAAATTTGTTAATTATTAACAGATGTAAAAATAATGGTTTATTTTTTATTTCACTTTTTTGCAGCATTGATAGTATTATCATCGGTAGCTGTAGTTTATATATCAAATCCTGTTTACTCTGTATTGTTTTTAATTTTAACGTTTTTCATATCTAGTACATTATTTATTTTATTAGGTGCAGAGTTAATAGCAATGTTAGTTATAATAGTTTATGTTGGTGCTGTAGCTGTACTGTTTTTGTTTGTAGTTATGATGCTGGATATAAATTATTCGAGATTTAAAAATGTTTTTACGAAATATCTTGCTATAGGGTTGCTTTGCGGTGTTATATTATTTGTTAATATAGTGTTTATTATTAGGCAATCTGCAACAACTGAGTTAGTAACAGAATCCGTGCAGTATGTAAGTAATGTTGTTGCAATTGGTAATTTAATATATACTGAGTATATGTATATATTTCATTTATCTGGTATATTGCTTTTAATATCAATAATTGGAGCTTTAGTATTGACTTTACGTGCTAAAAACAGTAGTGTACATAGGCAAAATATAAATATGCAAATCAATAGACCATCTTCTATAAAATATGTAAGTGTTAAAGTAAAAGAGGGAGTTAATTATGAAGATTCTAATTGATGCTGGTATTACTTTAAATCATTTTCTTATTTTAGGTGCAATTTTATTTACTATTGGTGTATCTGGAATTTTTATTAATCGTAAAAATATCATTACTATTCTTTTATCAATAGAATTAATGTTATTGGCCATAAATATTAATTTTACTGCTTTTTCAGTATATCTTGATAATATTTTGGGGCAAGTCTTTGTAATGTTTATATTAACAGTTGCTGCTGCAGAATCTGCAGTAGGATTGGCCATCATTGTAGTATATTTTAGAAGTTGTGGTAATATTGATATTGAAACAGCTAATAAAATGAAAGAATAGTGAGTTTTTCTTGAGTATTTGTTGACTAATTATAATTAATTATTTTAATTGATTTGTGATCAATTAATTGAGGATCAGATTTTATGATTAAGATTGAGCTATTATGTGTTTTTTTGCCATTGATAGGTTCTATTTTTGGTAAGATGATAAATAATAGATTTGCTTCTCAATTAGTTATAACTTGTTTAGTAATATGTGCATCACTGTTATCATGGTACTTGTTTTTTAATTTTAAAGATAGTTATGTTATTACATTATTTCCGTGGATTGAATTATATAAATTAAAAATCAATTGGTCATTATGTATAGACTCATTGAGTATAATTATGCTGATAATAGTGAATACAGTGTCAGCAATAGTGCATCTTTATTCAATAAGTTATATGTCTCATGATGCTGGTGCATCTAGGTTTTTATCTTATGTATCATTATTTACATTTTTTATGTTGATTTTGATAACAAGTGATAATTTTGTTCAGCTTTTCTTTGGTTGGGAAGGTGTAGGACTATGTTCTTATTTATTAATTGGTTTTTGGTTCGAAAAAGCTTCAGCTACTAAGGCAGCGATGAAAGCTTTTATTATGAATAGGATAGGGGATTTTTTTTTTATATTAGGAATTATAGCAGTATTTTGGGTATTTGGATCTTTAGAGTTCAGTAAAATATTTGGGATGCTTGATTCAGTATATGTTGAAGGAAAAATGAATTTTCTTGGTTATCCTATGCTTTATGTGGACGTAATATGTCTATTACTTTTTATTGGTTGTATGGGTAAATCTGCACAGATTGGCTTACATACATGGTTACCTGATGCAATGGAAGGGCCTACTCCTGCTTCTGCATTGATTCACGCTGCAACTATGGTAACAGCAGGAGTATTCCTTGTTGCTAGATGTTCTCCATTGTTTGAAGTATCAGAACTAGCACGTAATGTTATTCTGATTGTTGGCACATGTACTTGTTTCTTTGCAGCAACTGTTGCTATTGTACAGGATGATGTAAAGAAGATAATAGCATATTCTACTTGTAGTCAATTGGGATATATGTTTATTGCATGTGGTCTATCAGTATATAGTATAGCTATATTTCATTTGATGACTCATGCTTTTTTTAAGGCATTGTTATTTTTGTGTGCTGGTAATATAATTCACGCTGCACATGAACAAAATATTCATAAAATAAATGTTTCTTGGCGTCAAATACCGTTTACATATGTATTGACTTGGATAGGTTCTTTAGCTTTGGCAGGTATTTTCCCTTTTGCTGGTTTTTATTCAAAGGATTTAATTATTGAAAGTAGCTATCATGTTAACACTATTTCTTTTATAGTGTGTAATTTTGTTGCATTTTTAACTTCATTTTATTCTTGGAGATTAATTATACTAGTTTTTCATGGAGTTAATTTAAAAAGAGAGTCAATACATGAATCAGGCAAGGTAATGCTTTTGCCTTTATTAATCTTAGCTATAGGTTCTGTTTTTGCTGGTATGTGGGGGCAAAATTTATTATTAATTAATAGTCCTGCATTTTGGAATAGTAGTATAATAGTACATGAACATGAAGAAGTTGGATTGTTTGTAAAATTATTGCCATTAATATTAAGTGTATTTGGGATAGTGTGTGCTTACTTAAGATATTTTTACAATTACTTTGATAATTGGCGTTCTAACAAGTTATTGAAATTCTTATATAATAAATGGTATTTTGATGAATTATATAATATTGTATTTGTAGTACCTATTAAATGTATAGCTAACTTATTTTCTAAAGTAATTGATAAAAAAATTATTGATTATTTTGGCTTAGGTGGTATTACTAGACTAGTAGATTCCTGCTCAAAAGGTAGTATTAAAATACAAACTGGTTTTATTTTTGATTATGCGTTTGTTATGCTACTAGGGTTGATAAGTATTATCATGTGGTTGATTTATAATAATATAAGATTTTAAAGCGTATGCTATTTTTCATGGTTTTATTGCCAATATTAGGGTCATGCTTATTAGCAGTTAGTAATTTTAAGTCAGACTCATTATTCATAAAGTTAGTTTCTTTACTATGTTCTGGTGCTGCATTTATTATAAATATTATTATAGCTGTAAAGTTTGATTATTTATGTAATGGCTTTCAGTTTGTATATCGTTTAACACAAGGTTTTGCGGTAGGTATAGATGGTTTATCTTTACCGCTTCTATTATTAACGACTTTTTTATTTTTATTATCTGTTGTTTTCGCTTTATATAATATGAAGTCAAGTAATTTACGAGTATTACTTGCT
Source organism: Ehrlichia canis str. Jake (assembly GCF_000012565.1). Lineage (GTDB taxonomy): Bacteria > Pseudomonadota > Alphaproteobacteria > Rickettsiales > Anaplasmataceae > Ehrlichia > Ehrlichia canis. Next base: position 696,315 of record NC_007354.1, on the reverse strand, counting down.
TTATTATTATTACTAGAAGGATTGACAATAGGAGTATTTGCTTCACTTGATATAATAATGTTTTATATATTTTTTGAAGCAGTTTTAATCCCAATGTTTTTTATTATAGGAATATGGGGACATGAGGATAGAGTATATGCTACATTTAAATTATTTTTGTATACTTTAGTTGGTTCTTTGTTGTTTTTGATAGCATTATTATATGTATACTTCTTTTCTGACAGGGTAAGTGATATAGAAAAATTGACTTATATTTTGTCAAATTATTTAAATCTGACCGCACAAAAGTGGGTTTGGATTGCATTTTTTGTTTCATTTGCAATAAAAATACCTGTTGTACCTTTTCATACTTGGTTGCCAGATGCACATGTTCAAGCCCCTACAGTAGGGTCTGTTTTGTTGGCTGGTATACTGATTAAAATTGGTACATATGCATTATTAAGATTTTCTATACCTATGCTACCAGAAGCTAGTGTATATTTTGCAAATTTCGTTATAGTATTGAGCATTATAGCTGTAATTTATGCATCATTGATATCTTTTGTTCAGAATAATATTAAAAAGCTAATAGCATATTCCTCTATTGCTCATATGGGGTTTGTTACTGCAGGAATATTTTCTTTCAATGAATATGGTATATCTGGTGCTGTATTTCAAATGATTAGCCATGGTCTGATATCAGCAGCATTGTTTACTTGTGTTGGTATACTTTATAATAAGACTCATACTTTGGAGATATCTAAGTATAGTGGACTGGCAAAAATAATGCCTCAATTTTCTATTATGTTTATATTTTTTTCAATGGCTTCAATTGCTTTACCTGGTACTTCAGGTTTTATAGGAGAATTTTTATCTATATTAGGCGTATTTCATTACTCTAAGTTATTTTCAGTTTTGATAGCTGTTGGAGTGATATTAGGTGCTTTATATATGTTATTTTTATGCAAGAAAATAATCTGGGGTGCTGCACCAAATTGTGATTTAATAATAGATTGTAATCTTAGTAAAAGTGAGTTATTTATTTTAGCGACTTTAGCTGCTTTTATATTATTATTTGGATTATATCCTTATTATATCTTGTTAAAATGCTTAACTCCGTTAGTGGAGCAGTTGTATTTGAAAAACTTTATACTTTAGTAGCATTTGAGATTATTATGTATTGGAATAATTTTGTTTATATAATACCGGAAGTTTTTTTAGTAAGTTCATCCTTAATATTATTATTATTAGGGATTGTACTGAATAAAAAGGTTATACATGTTTTATCTTTGATTAGTTTATTAGTAACTGTTGGTATTGTTGGTATTAATTTAGAAATTGAGCCACAGTTAATTTTTAATGGGCTTCTAAAATCTGATTTATATATTTCCATTGCAAAAATTATAATTTTGCTCTCTAGCAGTAGTGTTTTATTTATGCTGTTAGTTTCTGGTAAAGAATATTGTTATGAATTTTCTATAATGATTTTATTTGCAGTTTTTGGGTTAATTACTTTAATTGCTGCAAATAGTTTACTTTCTTTTTATTTATCATTTGAAATACAAAGTATAACTTTATATGCGTTGACATGTTTTGATAAAAGTGCAATTAAATCTTCTGAATCAGGTATTAAATATTTTGTATTGAGTGCATTGTCCTCTTGCATTATGTTATATGGCATTTCTATGTTGTATGGTTATACAACGCAGGTTGGATTTTCTGGAATATATAACTTCTTTTCCAATAATGAGAACATACCTTTAGGTGCCATTTTAGGAGTGATACTTATTTTGATTAGTATATTTTTTAAATTATCGGCATCTCCATTTCATATGTGGGTACCTGATGTTTACCAAGGTACTTCAACTATTATGACAATGTTTTTTTCTATAGTGCCGAAAAGTACTTTTATATTTTTATTGATGAGAATACTGAATGAAGTATTACCTAGTTTATCTAAGGATTGGCAACAGATAATGATTTGTGTTTCTATGTTATCTATATTTGTATCAGCATTTGGGGCAATGAGGCAGACTAATTTGAAAAGATTATTTTCATATGCAGCTATTGGACACATTGGATATATGTTAATCTCATTAGCTATAAACACTACTGTAAGTAATGCAGCTACTATAATGTATCTGTTATTGTATGTTGTCATGAATATAGGACTTTTTTGTATTTTAATACAATATGATGATGATGATTGTAATTTATTAAATTTGAAAGGATTGCATAATAAATCTCCAGTTATTGCATTTTGTATTGCTGTAATTATGTTATCTATGGCTGGAATACCACCTTTGGCAGGCTTTTTTGCTAAATATGATGTATTATCAAGTTTAGTAGAAAATGGTTTTATAAAGATTGCGGTAACTTTTGCTCTTGTAAGTGCTGTTTCATGTTATTATTATTTGAAAATTATTAAAGTGATGTATTTTGATTTAAGTGATAGTTCTTGTGATGTCTCAATTTCTAACAAGAAGTTATGTTTTGTACTATTGTTGACAGTAGTAGTTAATCTTGTATTTTTTGTTTTTGTTGGTCATGTGAGAAATATTATAAGTTATTTTTTACATTTTAATTTTTTTAATGGATAATAATCTGAATATTCGATATATAATACCTGAAGTTATTAAATATTAAAGCATGTGAAAACAGTTTCTGTATTTGGCTCTACTGGTGCTATTGGCCAAATGATAATTGATATAATATTTTCTGAGTTAGATAAGTATCAAGTAAAAGTATTAGTTGCTAAGTCAAATATTCAGCTGTTAGCATTTCAAGCTAAATTGGTTAATGCAGAAAGAGTTGTTATTACTGATGTTAATTTATATCGAGAATTAAAAGACTTATTGCTCGATACAAATATTAAAGTGAGTGCTGGAGATGACGGCATGATTATGGCTACGTCTTTAGATGTAGATTATGCAATGATGGCTATTGTAGGGATAGCAGCACTTGTGCCGATGACTTATTTAATAAATTCAAATGTTAAAGTTATTGCACTAGCGAATAAAGAGAGTATAGTTTGTGGTGGTGCATTATTACTTAGTTTAGCAAAAGAAAAGGATGTTAAAATTATTCCTCTAGATTCAGAACATAATGCTATATACCAAATACTTGCTGACAAGGGCCATAAAGATTTAGAAAAAATTACATTAACCGCGTCTGGTGGACCTTTATTATCAATGGATTATGAACAAATGAAATATGTAACTGTTCAAGATACAGTTAAGCACCCTGTTTGGAAAATGGGTAAAAAAATATCTGTTGATAGTGCAACTATGATTAATAAATCTCTTGAGATTATAGAAGCATATTATTTATTTTCAATAAAAGCTGAAAAATTAGATGTAATAATACATAACGAATCTGTAGTGCATGGGATAATATCTTATATAGATGGAACATCTATTGCTTTTATGTCTGTACCAGATATGAAAATTCCAATTATGTATTCATTATCTTGGCCGAATAGATCAGCTGCTTTGTGTAAAAAACTGAATTTAGCGTTATATAATCAATTAACTTTTATGAAACCTGATATTTATAAGTTTCCTGGCATAAAATTAGGTTTTGAAGTTTTAAAAACATCTAATGTTCATGCTAATGGTATTATTTTAAATGCTGCAAATGAAATTGCTGTTAATGCTTTTTTGGCTAAGAAGATAGGGTTTCTTGATATTGTAAATATAGTGTATGAAACATTAAATTTAGTTAATTATGGACGTATTAATTCTTTGTCAAATATTCTTGATTGTGATGCAATAAGTAGGAAAGTAGCAAGTAGTACTATTGATAAATTGTGTTAATATATATTAAAATCATTTGCTGTCATTGTATTATTAGTGTATTGTTTTATTTATTTAATATTATATATATTTTTTCTGATGTACTAAACTGTATGTTATCTATCAATAATAATTACTTTTAAAAAAATATTAATTATTGGAAATGGATTCTTTTAGTACAATGATATATTTGTTTTGATATTATTAAATAATGCGTTTACTTAGCATGGTATATTTAGTATAAATATGTTAGGATAATAAATATGTCTTATAGGTGTCGGATGTTTAGACGTAATATCTTGAATATACTGTTAATATTGATTTTTTCTTTTGTTGTTTCGTGTTCAAATAAGATTAAATATCAATTTAGCAGAAAATATTCTCCAATTTATAATCCTGAAGGTGAAGCTTTTGGTAATGATGAGGAATTCTATCGTGCTTATTCAATTTATAAAGAGCGTAGGGATTCTGCTACTTCAGATATTGGTAAAAATAGTAAGCATGTTGATACAAGAAAAAAATTGAGACGGAAAGTTCAAGTAAAAAATGTGGACCCACTGGAAGAATATGATGTTTTTTTAGAAAAAGAAGATCATGATTTAATGATAGATAGGAATGGAGTTAATTTAGTTGATGTGGAAGGTGCTAAGTTTATTGTTCCTATAGAAAATGATATGCCTGATACAATGCGTGATAAGAAGCATGTTGGTGTAGGAGTTTCAGGACCTAATGTTGATGATTCTAAACTTCCAATAGTCAAAGTTGAAGATAAAAGTAAATTACAAGATACTAAAGATAAGAAGCGTGATGACTCTAAACTTCCTGTAATAAAAGTTGAAGATAAAAGTAAATTACAAGATACTAAAGATAAGAAGCGCGATGACTCTAAACTTCCTGTAATAAAAGTTGAAGATAAAAGTAAATTACAAGATACTAAAGATAAGAAGCGTGATGACTCTAAACTTCCTGTAATAAAAGTTGAAGATAAAAGTAAATTACAAGATACTAAAGATAAGAAGCGCGATGACTCTAAACTTCCTGTAATAAAAGTTGAAGATAAAAGTAAATTACAAGATACTAAAGATAAGAAGCGTGATGACTCTAAACTTCCTGTAGTAAAAGTTGAAGATAAAAGTAAATTACAAGATACTAAAGATAAGAAGCGCGATGACTCTAAACTTCCTGTAGTAAAAGTTGAAGATAAAAGTAAATTACAAGATACTAAAGATAAGAAGCGCGATGACTCTAAACTTCCTGTAATAAAAGTTGAAGATAAAAGTAAATTACAAGATACTAAAGATAAGAAGCGTGATGACTCTAAACTTCCTGTAATAAAAGTTGAAGATAAAAGTAAATTACAAGATACTAAAGATAAGAAGCGTGATGACTCTAAACTTCCTGTAATAAAAGTTGAAGATAAAAGTAAATTACAAGATACTAAAGATAAGAAGCGTGATGACTCTAAACTTCCTGTAATAAAAGTTGAAGATAAAAGTAAATTACAAGATACTAAAGATAAGAAGCGCGATGACTCTAAACTTCCTGTAGTAAAAGTTGAAGATAAAAGTAAATTACAAGATACTGAAGATAAGAAGCGTGATGACTCTAAACTTCCAATAGTAGAGAAAGTTGAAGATAAGAGTAAGTTACAAGATTCTAGTGACTATAGCAATGATAATCAAAGTGATAAAAAAGAACATGGATTACTTTCATTGCTAAAGTTTCCAAAAATAGAGGATGATAAACACGAAGATTCCAATGATGAATTGGAAGATGATAAAGTTAATAATGATGATGGTATTTTATTATCTCAGCCGAAGGACAGTGTAGAATCTTCTCAGCATATTCCTAAAGAAGATGAGCAAAAAAATAATCGTAAACCTTTACATTTTCTTTCATTTTTGAAAGAGCCAAGTGATGAACAACATGATGCTAAAAAAGGTGTACAGAAAGTAGAGAATAAAAATGATCAAGATAAGTCTCCTATTTTGCCAGTCAAAGAAGAAGAAAATGTAAAAATAATTGAAGATAATGAACAGGGTAATGTTATTAAAGATGGTGATAATAATCATCAAGTAGTTCTATCTCAAGAGGAAGAAGAATTATTACAGAATATTAAAAAAATAAAAGAGTATGATGAAGATTATACTATTACTTATTACTATGATGATGATGATTATGACGATACAGAGTATTATAGGAAGTAGTAGTATGTGTTTTCATAAGAAATAAAGGTAGTAACATTTACTTTTGCTGTATATAATTTTCTATTGATGTAGAAGATTGTGGTATGTTATGGAGTGTGATGTTATAAATAGAATTTTAAATGAAGAGGATTTGTTTGATTGTATAAAAAGAAAAAGTAAGTTAACTTACGAGGTTAATGTTGGTAATGTAATAATTGGCGGTAATAACCCTATAGTAGTACAATCAATGGCATTAGGTGGATCTGGAGATGCTAATAAAGATGCACATGAGGTTTTAGAGTTAGCAAAAGCTGGGTCTGAACTGGTAAGGGTAGCGGTTAATTCAGAACAGGCTATAAAAAATATTCCTTATATTAGGGATGTACTAGTAGATAATGGGTTTGATCACAAGATGATAATAGGATGTGGACAATATGAAATTGCTAGATTAGTAAAAGAATATCCAGAATGTGCGTCTGCTTTAGGGAAAATACGTATAAATCCAGGAAATATTGGTTTTGGTAATAAAAGAGATAAAAATTTTGAAGATGTTATAGAGTTTGCAATCAAATATGATATACCTATTAGAATAGGTGTGAATTGGGGAAGTTTAGATAAGTATTTAGCTTCAAAATTAATGAACGATAATGCGTTGCTTAGCAATCCTAAACCAGATTATATAGTTTTACAAAAAGCATTGGTGATTTCTGCTGTGACAAGTGCTAAACGTGCAGAAGAAATAGGTCTTTCAAAAAATAAAATAGTTATATCTTGTAAGACTAGTAAAATACAAGATTTAATTCCTGTTTATACAGTGTTGTCAAATGTGTGTAATTATCCATTGCATTTGGGTTTGACAGAAGCAGGATCTGGAATTAAAGGAGTAGTTGGTAGTGTTGCAGGAATATCTTATTTATTGCTTAATGGTATCGGTGATACTATACGTGTCTCACTAACTCAGCAACCTGGAGAGTCAAGAACAACTGAAGTAAAATTGTGTCAAGAAATTTTACAAAGTATAGGGTTAAAGAATTTCAATGCACAAGTAACTTCATGCCCAGGTTGTAATAGAACTAATCCTAAGTATTTTCATCAACTAGTTAAAGATGTAAATGATTATATAGCAGACCGTATGCCTGTATGGAGGAATACTAATCCTGGAGCTAAAGATATGGTTGTAGCAGTGATGGGTTGTATAGTTAATGGTCCTGGTGAAAGTAAACATGCTAATTTAGGTATTAGTCTTCCTGGTTATGGTGAGAGGCCTGTAGCTGCTGTATATCAAGATGGGGAAAAGCTATGTACATTAGAGGGTAAAAATATTTTTGAGCAGTTTGTGTCAATAATTGAAAATTATGTTAGTGTAAACTATCAATGAATGAAAAAAAGGTACTCTATATTATGAAATCTACAACTGGTGAAATGCCGTTTTTTAAGCATTTTGAAGAATTAAGATATAGATTATTTTTTTGCTTTGCATTTTTTTGTATTATGTTTGGTGTATGTTATTTCTTTTCTGAAAGAATATATAATTTTCTGTTAATTCCTCTAATAGATTTGGAAGGTGCTAATTCTGAATTTTCTTTAATATATACTGATTTAACAGAAGCTTTTTTTGTATATTTAAAAGTTGCTACTATGGCTGCTTTATTGTGTTCTTTTCCTGTTTTTGCATGGCAATTTTATATGTTTTTAGCTCCAGGGTTATATAAAAAGGAAAAGTTAGTATTATTACCATATTTAATATCAACACCAGTACTTTTTGTCATTGGAGCTGCAATAGTTTACTATTATATATTTCCTTTAGCTTGGAGATTTTTTATTGCTTTTGAAAATAGAGATGCTTCTATGGGTGTACCTATAGAATTTATGCCATCAGTAAGTGAGTACTTAGAATTAGTATTGCAACTAATGTTTGCATTTGGAGTAGCGTTTCAAATTCCTATATTTTTAACATTAATGTCTAGAATTGGTATAGTATCAGCTAAAAGTCTAGCAAAAAAAAGAAGAGTTGCAATTGTAGTTATTTTTATACTTGCTGCTATACTTACACCACCTGATGTGTTGAGTCAAATCGGATTGGCAATACCAATGTTATTTCTGTATGAGGCATCAATATTAGCTTGTAAATATATTGAACGGCATGATAAATAATAATTTTGTTTACTTGTTGTTTACTTGTATCAATGTTTTTTGTATGTCATGGTATTGTTGTAATTAATTAGTTGATGTAAGTAATGAGAAAGATTGCTGAAATATTTTTACGTAGAAATAGAGTATCAATATTTCTATTAATGATGATATTGGTATTTGGTTGTTATTCTTATTTTAACATTCCTAAAGAAAAGAATCCTGAAATTAAAAAACCTATTTTATCTATCTATACTACATTACAAGGTATGTCATCTGAAGATGTAGAGAAGCTATTAGTATATCCTATTGAACGAGAAATGAAGGCTATTAAAGGTATTAGTAGAATTAGTTCAGTAGCTAAAACTGGATATGCAAATGTAATATTGGAATTTAATACAGGGTTTGATTATAAAGAAGCTTTGGAAAATGTTAGATCAAAAATTGATATAATACGTGCTAAATTGCCTCAAGAAGCAACTTTTCCTATGATAAGTGAACACAATTTCAGTTTATTTCCAGTATTAAGTATCGCTTTAATTGGTGATTTACCTGATAGGACATTGTTTAAAATTGCGCGTAATTTACAATCAAAATTAGAAAGTTTGCCTAGTATAGAAAGTGTTAAAATTATAGGGAATAGTAAAGATATAGTTGAGGTAAATATTTCTCCTGATGTTATTAATAGCTATAACTTACAAATGCAAGATGTAGTAATGGCTATATTAAATAATAATCAGTTTGTAAATGCTGGAAATTTGGATTCTGTGATTGGTAAATATACATTGCATTTGCCGGGTCTTTTAAAAAATGTTCAAGATATTATGAATATACCAATCAAAACGGATGGGTATTCTGTAGTAACTATTGGTGATGTTGCTAATATAAAACTTGTATATCAAGATAATAAAGAATTTGTTAGAGTAAATCATCATCCATGTTTAGTGTTAGAAATATCAAAGCAAGCGGGTAAAAATATTGTTGAAACTATATTTCAGGTAAAAGGACTTATAAGTAATTTAAGTGATGTGTTACCAAAAAATTTATCAATTGTTTATTTGCAAGATGAATCAGAAGAAATACTAGATATTTTGAATGAGTTACAGAATGCTATTTTGATTTCAGTTTTACTTGTTGTGATCATTATGATGATATTTATGGGTACTAAGACTGCGTTGTTAGTTGCTATATCTATACCTGGATCTTTCCTATTTGGTATGATCATCATGTATTTTCTAGGTTATACTTTAAATATAGTCATTTTATTCTCTTTAATTATGGCTGTTGGAATGCTAGTTGATGATGCAATAGTTGTTACAGAATATGCTGATAGAAAAATGATTGATGGATTGAATAAAACTGAAGCATTTAAACAAGCTGCATATGATATGTTTTGGCCTGTTGCATCCGCTACTTTAACAAAATTAGTGGTATATATTCCATTGTTATTTTGGCCTGGAACTACTGGTGAGTTCATGAAATATATTCCAATTGCATTAATTACAACTTTAAGTGGTTCGTGGATTATGGCATTGATTTTTATTCCGGTTTTAGGATCTATTATTGGAACACCATCCGTTACTGATAAAAAAAATATAGCGAAGATTGTAGCGATAAGTACTGGTGATTTTATAAAATTAGGCAGTTTTATGAGGGGTTACAGTCAGCTTTTAAAGTATATACTTGATCGTCCTAAGAAATTTATTTGTATAGTAGTTAGTATATTATTTTCCTCTACTTTAGGATATTTTATAGTCGGTCCAGGTATAGAATTTTTTCCAGATATTGAATCAGAAAGGATGCTTATCACGATAAGATCAAGTAATAATTTATCTGTTAATGAGAGAGATAATATATTAAAAGAAATTGAAAAGAGAATTTGTAATGTAAGTGGAATAAAATTTATTTATGCAAAAGCTGGCTTGTTTGAGTATTCACTAGATGTAGATGATATTATTGGGAAGATTCAGGTAGAGTTAGAAAAATGGTCTGTGCGTAGAAAGTCTGAAAAAATATTAACTGAAATAAAGAGTAAGTTACAAGATATTAAAGGTATTATTATAAACATTGCAGAAGATAAAATGAAGCCTGTTATTGGTAAACCAATACGTATTGATGTTAGTTCTTATAATGTTGCTAAAGTTAATGATGTGACAAATAAAATAATGTCTATTATGAATAACTCTTTAGGATTTGAAAATGTTACAGATAATAGGCCATCTTTAGAAATAGAATGGAAAGTTGATGCTGATAAACATAAAGCGATAAAATCTGGTGTTGATATTTCTATGATTAATAGATTTATAAAAATGATAGCTGGAGGAGTATTATTAAATAAATATCATCCAGATAATGTTGATGATGAAGTAGATATTGTTGTTAAATTTCCTAAAGAATACCGTAGTTTAAATACATTAAATAATCTGTTTGTTAGTAGCTTCAATGGGTATACTGCTGTTAGTAATTTTGTTGTTTATAGACCTCAATATAAAGAGGGAAGGATAAATCATGTTGATGGTATGAGGACAGTAAGTATCACTTCTGATTTATCTCAAGGGTATTTATTAGAAAAAATGGTAAGTTTTTTAAAACAAAAATTTAAAGAAGATATTGATCCAGAAGTGCTGGTTGAAATAAAAGGAGAAATAAAAGATCAAGAAGAATCACAAGGATTTTTAATTAAAGCATTTTTTGTAATAGTATTACTTATTATGCTAATTCTAATTACTGAATTTAATAGTATTTATGATGCATTGATTATTATGACAGCAATTTTTCTATCAACTACTTGTGTGTTTTTTGGGTTTTTCATTACAGGTCATGTTTTTTCTGTAGTTATGGGTGGAGTAGGTATTATTGTATTGGCTGGTGTAATAGTAAATAATAATATATTACTTCTTGATGCTTTTTATATTAATATGAAGAGTATTTGTGATAAAAAAGATGCTATAATAATGGCAGCTTTATCTAGAGTAAGACCAATATTATTGACAGTTGTTACTGGAATTATTGGGTTGGTGCCTATGATATTGCGTATAAATTTTGATTTTATCAATCGGCAAATTATTTGTAATTCACCATCAAGTCAGCTATGGTTTGAATTATCTTATACTATAGCTATTGGGTTGTTTTTAGCTACTATTATTACTTTATTTTTCACTCCTGCGTTGCTTATGATTGGGAAATATAATAAAATTAATAAGTCAATTATAAAGGGAAATTAGGGTTACTGTTAAGAGAAATTACTTGACTTGGCTAGCAGTTATAATATAAACTGCTACCGCGGTTTTATCTGGATATGTGTCATTTTTAAATAATCAGGTGCACTAAATCTTAGTTTGTTGTACATAGGTTTTTACTAAGGGTTTTTATGGTTAATCTACAGAATTTTGATAACTTAGAATTAATAAGGGTGGCTAAGGATATTGCTGACCAAAAAGGCTTAAATTTGGATATAATAATAAGGGCTATAGAAGAAGCTATTCAATTAACTAGCCGCAGTAAGTATGGAAATTGTAAGATTAAAGTTACAGTAGATAGAAAAACTGGTGTTGTGTCAACTTATAGACAAGTATTAGTTATTAATGATAATGGTGAAATTGTTATTCCTGAAAATAAGAAAAGTGAAATAGATTCTTCTGATATAAGCAAATATAAGTTGATTACTTTAACGGAAGCTAAGCAAATTGATGAAAATGCTGAGGTTGGAGATATAATGCTAGAGCATTTACCTGTTATTGATCTTGATTATAGTTCTGCTAAGATTGCAAAGCAAAAAATTGCTCAAGTTATTATATCAGAAGAGCGTAAAAAGCAATATGAAGATTTTAAAGATCGTATAGGTGATATTGTTTATGGTACTGCTAAACGTATAGAATATAATAATGTTATTGTAGATTTAAATGGAAATGAAGGTTATTTATCAGCTGCAAATTTAATAAAAGGTGAAGTATTTCGTGTTGGAGACAGAGTAAAAGCACATATAGAGGATGTAAGAAAAGAAAATTCAGGACCTCAAATATTTCTTTCAAGAATAAGTAAAGGATTTATGGAACAATTGTTCAAGCAAGAAATTCCAGAAATATATGATGGAATAGTGACAATTAAGGCAATAGCGAGAGATCCAGGATCTAGGTCAAAGGTTGCTGTTTTTTCTTCAGATAAAAATATTGATCCAGTTGGTGCGTGTGTTGGTGCAAGAGGTGTAAGGATTCAGAGTATTATTTATGAATTGCATGGTGAGAAAATTGATGTAATTTTATATTCTCCAGAACTTGCTAAATTTATAGTTAATGCTATAGCTCCAGCAGAGGTTTTAAAGGTTATTATTGATGAAGATAAAGAAAAAGTAGAATTAATCATTCCTGAAAATCAGCTAAGTTTAGCAATTGGTAGATATGGACAGAATATTAGATTAGCATCGGAATTGATTGGTTGGAAAATAGATGTAATAGGTGATGAAACTGAATCTAGTAGAAAAGCAAAAGAATTAAGTGAAGGATCAAAAATATTTGTTGAAGGGTTAGATGTTGAGGAAATAATAGGACAATTATTGTTTACTGAAGGATTTGTTAGTATTGAGGATATAGATCAAGCATCTGTTAGTGATATTGCTGCAATAGATGGGTTTAATGAAGAGATAGCAGAAGAGTTAAAAAGTAGAGCAGCTGATTATTTGACGCGTAAAGATGCTGAAATAAAGCAAATTTTAGATAATTTATCAGTTGATAAGGATGTTACTACTTTGCCATTTTTAAAACCAAGTGATATTATAGCATTGTCTGAGAATGGTATTAAAAGTCTTGAAGATATTGCTGGGTTATGTACAGATGAATTTTTCGATATTGTTCCTAATATTGCGTTAACTAAGGATCAAATTGACTCTGTTATATTAGAGTCTCGTAAAAAAATAGGATGGTTATAACTTTTGTTTTTGGGTAGTTGTGTATGAATGAGTCTAAAGGTGCTGTAGATAGTGGATTGATGTCTGGTAAAACTGAACGTACAACACTCAAGCTTAGTGATAAGTTAAAGTTATCTTCTAGTATACAACAGAATACGAAATTTGCTTTAAACAAATCTATAACTACTGTAGAGGTTCGTAAAAGTAAAAAAAGAAGAGATATTGATAATATTGAGCAAGCTTCTGTAGTATTGCAAAATGATAATGTTTATCAAAGTGATGGAGATAATAATACTCTGACAATACAAGAACAAATTTCTCGTATGAATGCTTTGCAAAATGCTAATATACATGAGAAAAAAGAAGAAGTAAGTGATGATCAGACAGATAAAAAAGAGGAAGTTACTAACGCTGAGACGGTAGGATTGTTGCCTGTTGAGGAAAATGTCAACACTGATTTAGTTATTGAAGAGGGGCATAGTGAAAAAGTTGAAGAAGTTATAGAGGAATCAGTTATAGAAGATCAACCTAATTTAGAACATTTAGATGTAATTGAGGAAAAAAATGGACCAAATCAATCAGGTGATCAAAATGTAGATAATAGTATAGTTGATTTATTACAGTCTAAAGCTGTTGAAGAAAAAAAGCTCAAGAAATATGAAAAAGAACATGAAGAAAAGAAAGGGAACCCGAAAAAAGGCGTCTCCAATCATATGTATAGTAAGCACGTAAAGTTGGTAATAGAAGAAGAGTTAGAAGATAATAATAAACAGATTATCCAAACACACAAAACTAGAAAAAATCGTTCTGTTAGTTCTATAAAAAACAAAATTACTCGTAAAGTACTAATACCAAAAAAGATTACTGTACAAGAATTAGCTAGTAATATGTCTGAAAGAGTAAAAGATGTACAGAATATGTTATTTCAAATGGGGAGGCGTGATATTAAACCAAATGATTTTTTAGATTCAGATCAGGCTGCTATTATTGTAGAAGCTTTTAATCATACTTTTAAGTTAGTAAATGATGGAAAATTAGAAGATGATTTATATTCTGATGGTAATGATAAAGAATTACTTCCTAGAGCACCAGTTGTAACTGTTATGGGTCATGTAGATCATGGTAAAACTTCATTACTTGATGCTATACGTGAATCAAATGTTGCAGATGGAGAGTTTAAAGGCATTACACAACATATAGGTGCATACCAGATAATACTTGATGGTGATAAGAGAATTACTTTTATTGATACTCCAGGTCATGAAGCATTTACTGCTATGAGAGCATGTGGTACAAATGTTACTGATATAGTGGTATTGGTTGTGGCTGCTGATGATGGTATTATGCCTCAGACAATAGAATCAATTAATCATGTAAAAGCAGCTAATGTTGCAATGATAGTTGCGGTTAATAAAATTGATAAACATGATGCTAATCTTGATAAGATTACTAATAGTTTACTTAATCATGGAGTTGTTGCAGAAAGCTTAGGAGGAGATGTTATTGTTGTTCCTGTATCTGCTAAAGAAAAGATAAATTTAGATCAGTTAAAATCAAGTATATTATTAATGGCAGAATTGTTAGAGTTAAAAGCTATTTATAATACTAGAGCTTCTGGAGTAGTAATTGAATCAAAAATTGATAAAAATTGTGGGGTAGTGGCAACTTTAATAGTACAAAAGGGAACTTTAAAGTCAGGTGATATTATTGTTGTTGGCCATAATTCATATGGTAAGGTACGTAATATGTTTAATAGTGATGGAAGGAGTCAAAAAGTTGCTATTCCATCAATGCCAGTGAAAGTATTGGGTTTAAATAATGTGCCAAATTCTGGTAGTAGTTTTATTGTTGTAGATTCTGAAAAGCAAGCGCGTGAATTGATTAATTATAGGCAAGAATTGTTTAATGCATCGTTGGAAGAAAATGCAAAATCAAAAATGGATGCTAGTAACATACTGGCTTGTGATGTGGTTGATGAGTTAAACGTAATTTTAAAATGTGATGTCATGGGGTCTGTTGAGGCGATATGCTATTCGATAAGTAAAATTACTCACGAAGATATTAAGTTGAATGTTTTATATAAAGGTGTAGGTAATGTTACGAAATCTGATGTTTTGTTAGCAGAAACTTCAAATTCTATCATTTTAGCTTTTAATGTAAAAGCAGATGCACAGGTAAAAGAATTGGCAAAACAAAGGTGCGTTGAAATAAACCACTATTCTGTTATATACGATATAATTGATGATGTGAAGAGAATATTAAGTAGTATGTTAAAGCCATTGCAGCAGGAAGTGCAAGTAGGTGCTTTAGCTATAAGGAAAGTATTTTCTTCTGGAAATGCAGGAAGTGTGCTTGGATGCTATGTAACAAGTGGGGTGGTTAAAAAAGGTTCTTTAGTAAAGTTAATTCGTAATAATACTATTATTCATGAAGGAAAAATTAAGGTTTTACGTCGTTTTAAAGATGACGTGAAAGAGGTTTCTTCGGGATTTGAATGCGGTATTTTGTTAGATTATTCAAAGGAAATATATCCAGAGAGTGATATAATTAATGTATTAGAAGTAATAGAAGAAGTTAGAGTAATTAAATGATTTATAAATCTGAGAATTTTAGAAATTTAAAAGTTGCTTCAGTATTGAACAGGGCGATATCTAAAGTTTTAATGCAAGATATTTGTTTGTCTAATAATCATTTGATAACTATATCTAAGGTAGAAGTAAGCAATGATATAAGAAATGCTAATGTTTTTATTATAATTTCTCAAGACTGTACAGATAAGGAAGCGGTTATTAAAGAATTAAATGACTCATCTTACTTTATTAGAAAGGCAATATTTCCTTATGTAGACCTTAGATACATACCTAGATTATATTTTAAGCAAGATTACTGTTTTGATAATTTAGTCAAAATAAATCAAATATTAGAGTCTCAATAAATACTATTGGTAGATTTTAAATAAATTACTTTCTTTTTTTTGCTATATTTATTACCTCAGTAATTGTTGAAAAAATAAAAGTAAAGTACAAATAATTATGTGACACTTTAATATGTATTCCATCTAATACCAAAATTATGCCTAACATTAGTACAAACATAACAGCTATAGTTTTGATATTACTATGTGTAGTAACAACTTTTATAATATAATTTAAAAACAAAATTGTAAATATAATAGAAGCTGCAAATACTATTTGAATAATGAAGATATTGTGTGTAATACCTATAGCAGTTAATATTGAATCTATAGAAAATATAAAATCTACTATTATTATTTGTAATATTACAATATAGAAATTTGATTTTAAGTTACTGATTTTATGATTTTTATTGGAAATATCATTCCATATTTCAGATAAGCTTTGATATATTAAAAATGTTCCACCGAATATCATAAACAGGTTATTAGTTGAAAGCTTAAAATTCAATAATGAAGTAATTGGATTATTTAATGAAATTATATATGATGCTCCATATAATGTGATAATACGCATTATTAATGCTAATGATAATCCTATGTATTTTGCCTTATTACGTAATTCTGGCTGTATTTTGGTAACTGCAAGTGAAATAAAAATGATATTATCTACTCCTAACACTACTTCTAGCATGAGTAAAGTGAAGAATTTTATTATGTCGTTTTCCATGCTTATTGCTTTATAGAATGTTGATTGCTATGTACTATATGTTATTTAATGCATATAATATTAAAAATCTATTGAATGTTATTGATACTATAGTTCTTGTATTTTTATTTTCAACTTATTTTTAATTCTTAAGTGATAGAGTTTATTTAGTTATAAAATTGGGGACATTAGTGTTATCAAAGAATCTTGAGGCTAGTTTACATAAAGCACTATCTATTGCGTTTGACTTTCATCATGAATATGCTACTTTAGAGCATCTTTTGTTGGCTTTGACTGATGATATAGATGCAAGACGTGTTTTTTATGCTTTTCGTGTGTCAATTGATAAACTAAAAATCACAATTATAAATTTTCTCAGATATGAGATTCCTACTTTAATTAACAAGGATATTTCAGAAGTTAAACCTAATGCTGTTTTTGAGCGACTAGTGCACAGAGCTATTATACATGCTCATACGTCTGGTAAGAGTGAAATTACAGGTGCAAATATTCTTGCTGAAATTTTGTCGGAAAAGGATTCTTATAGTGCATGTTTTTTACATGAGCAAAATGTAAAATACATAGATGTTATGAATTATACTTCTAATAATAATTTATATACTGGTGAATTTAATATAGATCAAGAATTTGCAAGAGATATGGAGTATGGGAAACCAATCAATAATGTAAATAAAGACGTATTAAAAGATAATGAAATTTTAGAAAGTTATTGTGTTAATTTGAATGAAGCTGCAAAAAAAGGAAAAATAGATTATGTGATAGGAAGATCATATGAATTGGATAGAACAATGGAGGTTTTACTAAGAAGGAGGAAAAATAATCCATTGTACGTTGGTGATCCTGGTGTTGGTAAAACTGCTATTGTTGAAGGGTTAGCATTAAAAATTATAGAGGGAGATGTACCAGATCAATTAAAAAGAATGGTCATATATTCTCTGGATATGGGTGCATTGTTGGCTGGAACACGATATCGTGGGGATTTTGAAGAAAGGATAAAATCCGTGATTAAGGCAATAGAAGCAAAAGAAAATGCAATATTATTTATTGATGAAATTCATACAATCGTTGGCGCTGGGTCTACTAGTGGTGGGTCTCTTGATGCAAGTAATTTATTAAAGCCTGCTTTGGCTAGAGGAACTTTAAAATGTATAGGTGCTACTACTTATAAAGAGTATAATAATAATTTTGAAAAAGACAGAGCATTAGCTAGAAGATACCAAAAAATTAACGTAGAGGAATCTTCGGTAAGTGAGACATTGAGAATACTAGATGGTATCAAATCTTATTATGAATCGCATCATCAAGTGAGGTATACTAACCAAGCGATTAGGTATGCTGCAGAATTGTCAGACAGATATATTTCAGGGAAGCTGCTTCCAGATAAGGCAGTAGATGTTATAGATGAAGCAGGTGTATATTGTAAATTACATAATGCTGGTAGTAAAGTTATTACTGGAAGTGATATTGAACATATAATTTCTAGAATTACAGAAATACCTTGTAGCAACTTATCATGTAATGATTTAGATAGAGTAAGGAATTTAGAATCAAATCTTAAACAAAGTATATTTGGGCAAGATTTTGCAATCTCTCATCTTGTAGATTCAATTAAAATTGCTAAAGCGGGACTTAGAAACCACAATAAACCTTTAGCAAGTTATTTATTTGCTGGACCAACTGGTGTTGGTAAAACTGAATTAGCAAAACAGTTAGCAGAACATATGGGAATGAAATTAATAAGATTTGATATGTCTGAGTATATGGAACCTCATGCCATTTCAAAAATTATAGGTTCTCCTCCAGGGTATGTAGGATATGATCAAGGAGGATTATTGACTGACTCCATTTCAAGACATCAATATAGTGTGTTATTACTTGATGAGATAGAAAAAGCACATAATGATATATATAACATATTATTGCAGATAATGGATTATGGGTGTGTTACTGACACTTATGGGAAGAAAGTAAATTTTCATAATGTAGTAATTATTTTAACAACTAATGCTGGAGCATTTGAATTAAGTAAAAATTCTGTGGGATTTATTAAAAATAAGAGTTTCTCTCATGGAGATAATGAGAAGGCAATTGAAAGGATTTTTAGTCCAGAATTTCGTAATAGATTAGATGCTATAATTTCATTTTCATCTTTAGATCAAGAAGTTATGTTGCGTGTAGTGAAGAAATTTATTTTTCAACTTAAGGAGCAATTGGCAAAGAAAAATGTGCATATAGATGTAACAGATGATGTGTTAATGTATTTTGCACAATCTGGTTATAAAGATGCTTGTGGTGTAAGAAATATAGAAAATATTATTTCTAAAAAGCTTAGAAAATATTTAGCAGAAGAAATATTGTTTGGTAAATTATTTAATGGTGGAAATGTAAAAATTAAACTTGATTCCAATACTAATAAGTTAATATACGATTTTTGTTGTGCAGAAGCATAAATATCTTTAATAGTTCAAATATTTACTAATATTGATCTGTAATATAGCTCTCATAATAGCTTTAGTAATTTTACATTTCTTATAATAATTATATTAAATAATTAGTATTTATTATTGATTAATAAAATATAATATGTTAATATTAGTAAGTTTATTAACATAAAATTTAAAAAATGTTAAACTTTAATAAAGTACCAACATCTAATACTCCATCTAAGTTATATCTTATCATAGCTTGTGTTTCATTGATTATGTTATTGATGTTTTTATTGATGCGTGAAACAGGAGTACTTATAGAGAAAAATAATATAGTTAGTGATATAATCACAGGATTTTTTACTTCATTATTATTATTTATTAGTACTATTTTTAGTGTTATGTATTTATATGACTGTTTAATATATAAAAATAACTTAATAAATTTATTTAGGAAGGAACATAAAACAATAATAGAGCCGCAGCAGATTGAATTAAATAAAAAGTTTGAACATTATGTTAAGTGGTTGTTGGAATTTAAAAAGTCACAATTGGATAATCTTTCTGATGATGTTACCCTGATGATGCAGCAAAGCTCATTGAATTTAGAGGAATATAATAGAGCAATAGATGAATTAAAAGCTCTACAGAATATGCAAAAAGAAATTATAACGCAATCAAATAATTTAGCATATAAGTTCCAATTATATGATTATGAGTATAGTAATAGTTTAAAATTTGCACAAGATGATTTTGTTAGGCAAGTGATGTATGAGAGAGACTCATATAGCAGTTTTTATGATTATTTAAAAGAGTTAAGTGTAGGTCTTACTGAAGGTGATGGTGATGAACCGTTATTTAGCATAAGTCCTAGGATGATTTATATTAATAATTTGCCACCTATAGTATCTG
Organism: Ehrlichia canis str. Jake; assembly: GCF_000012565.1. Taxonomy (GTDB): domain Bacteria; phylum Pseudomonadota; class Alphaproteobacteria; order Rickettsiales; family Anaplasmataceae; genus Ehrlichia; species Ehrlichia canis. The sequence goes on along the minus strand of NC_007354.1, from coordinate 676,341 downwards.
TTTTTAAGTCTGCTAGTGCTTTATTAACTGTAGTTGGTAGATTAGAAGCAGATAATCCATCATTGTTTAGTGAATATTGTCAGAGGTTCTATAATTTCGATTGTAAGATGGCATTAACTAACGAGATATCATTATCTAATACGTTAAGAGGTGATAGTAGGGTATATAATGATATTTGTGATTGGATATACAATGCAGAATTAAAATATAATATGGCATATAATTTTGTTACTGCTAAAAGACGTTATTGTGATTCATTTGTGATTACTAGAGATTTAGTGTCTTCAAGCATTGATGAATTTAGTAGTATTGATCTAGATTTGCAAGATACAGAATATAAAATGGATAGAATATTTGGAATGAGTAGTCCAGTTATAGAACAATTAGCTGAAGATTTAAATGTATTAAAAGAGGATAGACAGGAAACTCTTGATAATTTTAGGATAGAAGTAACTGAAGAATTAGAGGACTATACAGAAGGAGAAGTAATAGCTTCTGATAAAATACAGCATGAATTATCTAGCAGATCATTAGGTATGAATATCGTTAGGTTTTTACAACAAGAAGAAGCATTAAAAGCTTTGATTGAAAAAAGGCGTGCTGTGATGTCAAGTGATGGTTTATTGAACAAAGCTGAAGAAACGTTATCTTATATCAAAATGAGATTTGATGCCATAAATTCTCATATTGCTATTCAGCAGTGTAATTTACATAAAGTAACAAGTGAAATACTATCATTATTAAATGAAGTGTTAAATAAAAAAAGATTTATAAAGACAATAGATATCAGAGATAAAGCTTCTCATTTGTTTGAAAATTTATCTCAAGAAGAAAATGATCAAATAGAATTAATTCAAGAAATAAAGAGTATTGTAGAACAGATTGTTAGTATAACTAGTTCTACGGAAAACACTTTGTTGAAATCATTACATGATGATTTGCTATCATATTTGTCTTTATTAAATGGTATGGAAAAAGTCTTTTCCGTTCAAGAGTTAGTGCAATGCAAGGTAAAAACTTCTGAGGAATTTTTAGATACAGGACAGTCAAATGTGCAAGAAATATTAGATGTTCTTTATAAAAGGTATGATTTTTTAACTAAGAATTTTACTATTATTCAAAATATTTTATTTAGTTTGGATGATATAGAAACAATAAATTCAATGCGATTGCCTTCATATAGGTATATTGAACAGGTGTATGATTTATCTAAAAATTTGATAGAATTACAAGATAGATATGATACCAGATGTAAATTAATTGATAAATTAGAAGACTTATTAAATGCACAATTGCAAGTTAAGGATGTGTCATCTTATTTGCATTTATTAAGTCTTTCAGATGATGAGAAAAGAATTTTAGTAATGCAATTGAGTAAACAAGAAAAACCAGTATTGTTATTTAAGCTACTAGAAGAAGAAGGTTTTACTGCAATTCGTGAAAAAATGACAGAACAATTGAATGAAAAAAAAGAAGCTATTAGTCAAGTATTGTCTACGTTTATCGAAAAAAAGAATCAGATTCTAGAAGATCAAGCTATAACACATTTATTAAATGGAAAACCAATAAATGTTAGGTTTATTGATCACTTAGAAAGATTAGCAGATTCATTAAAGTTATTAAGTAATGAAGATGGAGAATTAATATATGATAATGGTGATATAGAAGAAATTAATACAATTGTGATTTGGTTAAAGAAAATATCAGAATTATTATATAACAAAACTTCAGCTGAGCGTGCAAGAAGTACAGAAAGTTATTTTCAATGTTTAAATGATGGATTTTTGACAGAGTCTAGGTTATTTAATGTTTCTAACTTAAAAGAAAAAATACAAGCATTGATGGAATCACCTTCTATTTTAGAACAACTAAGTGCAGTAGGGTATCAATTTGAAGAGGATCAGATATTTATGATAAATGATTTGCACTTTTTTTTATCTTTAGCAACCTTTTTAAAGGTACAACTGAATGACTTGCATAAAGGAACTTTAGGTATGATATTGGAAATAATGGATATTGAAAAGCAAGATAAAGAGTTATTGATAAATACAATAAATCAAGAACTAAGGTTTTTAATAAGCAATGATGAAATAGAGGAAATGGTAGATATTTTTTTGAGAGAAGAGCATGAAGAATTAGTAAAATTGAATACGTTACAAAGCAGTGTTTCAAAAGTGAAAGAAGAATATGATGATATAGAAGTACTACTTAATAAAGTGTTTGAATTATTGCCAGACGTACAAGATGAGACTAAAAATTTTATATATAGAAGATTGAAAAACATCACACCATATAGTGTGGACTTAGTTATATCAGATCTAAGGTTATACAGGTTACCATTAGATGAAAAGTTAACTAAAGCTGAAACTGTTGATAGGCTAAAAGTATTGATAGGTTGTATGATAGACGATATAGATAAGATTTCGTTACCTAATGTACCAGAACAGCATAAAAGATATAGAATGTATGAAGAAGAAGTAGCATTACATACTCAAATCAAAAGTGATTTAGAAAAATTACAAGAAATATTACAAAAAAAAGAAATTCAATCATGTGATATTATAGAAGCAATTCAAGGATTAGATAAAAATGTAAAAAGAACGTTTTCAATAAATCAACAACTTTCTAGGTTAATGTCATTTATAACAATAAGAAATGAAGAATATAAAAAAATATTACAGTTTAAATCATATGTGGCGCATTTTTTGTCATTTATTAAGCTTTTAGTATATTGTGTAGTTGAAACACTGTTCTTTATAAGAACAACTTTAGTTATACCATTAGATCATAAGATACATCAACAAACAAAACTTGTTTCATGTTTAAAGGTAAAAGTAAAAGAAAAGTTAAATAAAGTTGTAAAAGGATTATTGAGTAAAAAATTGTATTATCCTAAAGATTTAAAAATTGTAAGAATGATAAAGAAAAAGCTTATAGATCATGGAATTGTATGTGATGCAATTCAGGTTTTAGAAGATGGTGTAGAAAATAGAGTAAAATGTTCAATGGATGCATTGGAGGGTTTAATGCTTACGAGAGAAATTAATTATGTTGAACAGTTAATGGAGAATGATGAATCTGAGAAAAGGTCATGTTTTCGTAAGTTGCAGTTATATAAAGTTATTAAAAAGTTTATGGATAATTCTGTAGATAAAGAATCTACTCAATATCTAGAGAAAATTAATGTTAATTCACAACAAGGTTCTAACACTTCTTTGGTTTCTTTTTGTGAATATAGTGACCGTGCTCAAAGTTATGCTTGTTGTATGTAGATAAATACCTGATTTTATGTTTTGATATCTTTTTAACAAAACATTAACACATAATTTATAGATGTAATGAACTTGTTTTATTAAGATCTTTTTTGATGATTTTATTGAAAAGTTATTTTTATAATGGCTAGATATGATTTTGCATTGATAATTAAAAATTTATTTTGTTTAGGTCAATGATAAATGGTATTAGATTATTGCTATTGTTTTACTTCTTACTGTTTTGATTTTTCTTCGAGCAGTGTTTTTTCAATATTGTCTACAGCATCATTTTTCATAAATTTTTTTATGTTGATTAATGCTTTCAAAGTTTATAGAAGGGGAGGTATGTATATTTAAGTATTTTAATAGTTTTTTATTTATGGAAGTTAAGTTTAATTTAATTGTATTGTTTAGTATATAATTTTCTTAAGTACATTTTATAATTTTATGTTTGTAAATTAAAATGGATAATCGAATTTTCTAGTGCATTATAAGTATTTTTATTAATTTTTACTGAATCCTCCAAGCAGTTTTGTTCTTTACATCAATAACAATTAGTAAATTTAATCAAATAAAAAAATTATATTTAAAATGTAATAAAATTTACTTAGAAGATAACTTAAAAAAATAATATAACTATAAAATAAAGAATTTAAACAATATGTGAAATAGTGATTGAAAGTTAAAAAGACATATTTAAATAATTCTCAATTATACAGTTAAATTCAGCATAAAGTAATAGAAAAATAGATGAGCTCTAAGATATACAAAAAACACAAAAAGAAGTCATCACAACTACAAACAACACCGTTGTAATTCTTTCCTATTGATCGTAATATCAATGCTTCTATAATCTACTTTGTAAAATAAATAACTTAATTACTGTACAAGTCATTTTTTAATTTCTGGAAACTTGCTTCCAATCACTCATCAACTTCAACTAATATTCCAAGTGCTCTTTTGTAAGTCATTAACAACATTTCATGTTCTTCTCTATCATCATTATCCATCTTCCTTAATTTTACTATTTGTCTCATTACCTTAGAATTAAAGCCATTGCTGTTTGCCTCATTATATACTTTTCTAATATACTGGCTTATCTCTTCTCTTTCAGATTCTAACTTTTCAATTCTCTCTATGTAACGTTTTAGATTTTCAATCACTACATTATTTTCATTTTGTGAAGTAAGATTAGAAATATTCATGCAATTTTCTCTTATTTACTCTTAACATACGGTAGTATAGCACAATTTATTTGAATATAAATCATCAAACGTTTAAAAATAAAACATATATCAAAATAATATATTTCAAATAAGCAGCATTATATTAACATAATACTGCTTAATAAAACATAATACAGTTAAGCAAGGATAATTCTAATTTTATAATACACAAGTCATAAAAAAGACTTCATATGTACGTACAAGTTATATTGTACTATAACAGTAATACTTCAATACAATACTTGTCAAATTAAGGCATAAAAATGCTTATATTAACTTTTTATTAAGAAAATATTTTTTTACCAGATGCATTCCAGCTTTGCAAAAAACTTTCAAGACCTTTATCAGTAAGTGGATGTGTAAACATCTGCTTAAAAATAGATGGAGGAATTGTAACTATATCAGCTCCTATTTTTGCAGCTTCTATAACATGTGTAATATTACGTACAGATGCTACAAGAATTTCAGTATTAAATGTATTATAACTAGTGTAAACGTCACGTATATCTTTAATTAATTGCATTCCTGATTGTCCAATATCATCTATCCTTCCAACAAAAGGAGATATGAAATAAGCTCCAGATTTTGCTGATAAGATAGCTTGAGGTACAGAAAAACAAAGAGTTACATTAACTTTTACATTGTGCTCATGTGATAAAACTTTACATGCAATTAACCCATCATAAGTTAAAGGAAGTTTTACTACAATATTATCTGCAATTTTAGAGATATCTAGACCTTCCTTGATCATGTCTTTATAAGATGTAGATATTACTTCAATACTTACAGGACCTGGTATTAATGAACAAATCTTTAGTATCAAATCTTGACATTCCAAATTTGATTTTGACATTAGCGATGGATTAGTTGTTACGCCGTCTATTAAGCCGGTAATACTAAATTCTTTTAAAAAATCTATGTCTACAGTATCAAGAAATAATTTCATAAGACCTTAATTTATTATATTATCTATAAAAGTTAATTGCTTCTTTGCCATTTTAAGTAGTATTTTATCATCTATACGATGTAAAATTTTTTCTATATCTTCCTTGTATTTTTTAAGAATAACAGCATCGACGTTACAAGTATTAATAAACTGATTTGCTATGACCTTACAATTATATAAATCAACTTTTAACACAGGATTTAATACGTAAAATATGCTAATGTCTCCATCAGTTCTTATCTTAATGATTCCAGAACGTAATTCTATCATAAACTTTTCATGTCCAGGCAGTATTACAAATTCCCCATCTGTAGTGTATGAAGTAACAGATAAAACATTAGTAATCTCTGAAAAATCATCTGGAGTAATGAGTTCAACAGAAAGATACTTCATTACACTTTACCTTCTTTTTGAAGTAATTCTGCTTTTTTTATCACATCATCTATACTACCAACCATGTAAAATGCAGCTTCAGGTAAGTGATCATATTTCCCTTCTACTAGTCCTTTAAAACTTGAAACAGTATCTTCAAGAGATACAAACTTACCAGGGGAGCCTGTAAAGACCTCAGCAACATGGAAAGGCTGTGATAAAAATCTTTGAATTTTTCTTGCTCTAGCAACTATAAGTTTATCATCTTCTGAAAGCTCATCCATACCAAGAATTGCGATAATATCTTGTAAAGATTTATATGTCTGTAGTATGCGCTGAACTTCTTTAGCAACTTCATAATGTTCTTCACCTACAATATCAGCGGATAAGGCTTGAGATGTTGAATCTAAAGGATCAACAGCTGGGTATATACCTAACTCAGATATTTGCCTTGATAAAACTGTAGTTGAATCAAGATGTGCAAAAGAAGTAGCTGGAGCAGGATCTGTTAAGTCATCTGCTGGTACATATATTGCTTGCACAGAAGTAATAGAACCATTATTAGTAGAAGTAATCCTTTCCTGCATTGCACCCATTTCAGCTGCTAATGTTGGCTGATAACCAACGGCAGATGGTATTCTACCTAACAATGCTGAAATTTCTGACCCAGACTGGGTAAACCTAAAGATATTATCCACAAAAAATAAAACGTCTTGATTTTCAGAATCTCTAAAGTATTCAGCCATAGTTAAAGCTGACAATGCAACTCTTAGTCTTGCTCCAGGAGGTTCATTCATTTGACCATATACTAAAACTGCTTGTGATTGATCTTTTTCATTTAAATTTATTACACCAGATTCTATCATTTCATGATAAAGATCATTTCCTTCACGTGTACGTTCTCCAACACCAGCAAAAACAGATACTCCTCTATGCGCTTTTGCAATGTTATGTATTAATTCCATAATTAGTACAGTTTTACCTACTCCAGCACCACCAAATAGACCAACCTTTCCACCTTTAAGATATGGAGCAAGTAAATCTATTACTTTAATCCCAGTAACCAATATTTCTGTTGCAATCTTTTGATCAGTTAATTTAGGAATCTCAGAATATATTGGCTTAATGATATATTTTGATTCTTCTAATGGTCCACAGTCATCTATTGTATTGCCTAAGACATCAAAAACCCTACCTAATGTCCCACGACCCACAGGAACTGATATAGGAGCACGAGTATCAATGAATTCATCATTCCTAGATAAGCCATCAGTACTATCAAGTGCTATGCACCTTACTATATTGTCACTAATATGTTGAGATACTTCAAGAACCAACTTTTTTCCATTATAAAATTTCTTACTCTCTAATGCATTAAGTATTTTTGGAACTTTACCACCATCAAATTTTATATCTACAACTGCAGTCATTACACGAACTACTAGCCCAATACTATCACTTAATTCATCAACTTGAGTATTCACATTACTCTTACTTTTACTACTTTTACCTTTACTTTTTGCTTTATTAGCTAAACTTGACATCTTATACCTTACAATAAAAAACAGAGGAGAAGAAAATCAACTTTTATAGTGATTAGTCAAACTCACCCAGTATTGTAATAAAATAAAAAAAACTTGCAACAACTAACAACTTTATTTTTAAGTACCCCTAGCCGGATTTGAACCAGCATATCCTTTTGGATAGTAGATTTTGAGTCTACCGCGTCTACCAATTCCGCCATAGGGGCTAAAACCTAAGTAAGATATATAAATTTTGACCATTAGTCAATGATTTAGATCAAGGAATATTACCTTGAAAATTAAATATTTATTATTAACATTAAAAATGTATTTAGAATTTATTTATATAACTTATACTGAATTTGTAATTTTTTTTTTATTATTTGATCAATAATCTAAGGACAAAATTAGCATGTATACACAAGAAAGTGATAACGCTTTACACTACATATTGGACGAAAAAATCAGTAACTCTTTAACCGAAGCATTAGAAAAGCAAAATTACAATGTCATAGAAGAGATAATTAATAAATCAGATAGTGTACAACTTGCATATTTTTTGTTAACTTCAACATATCAGCATCGTAAAGAATTTTTGAATAACATTAATGATAATCTGGTAAAAGACATTCTAATACATCTAGTCCCAGATTTACGTCAAGAAATAATTAAGATTCTAGGTATAAAAAAAGTAGCATCTTTAATATCTCAATTGAATACAGAAGATATAGTGGCAGTTATTGAAGATCTTGATAAAGAAAGCCAGGTAAATATTTTAAATATATTACCGAAAAGTAATAAAATCCACGTTCATGAACTGTTGTCATATCCAGAAGAAAGTGCTGGCAGATTAATGCACAAAGATATCATTATTGCTCCAGAATATTGGACCATAAGCCAGCTACTTACTTTCTTAAAACAGAATAATAAATTAAGCAAAGAATTTTATGAAATTTTTATCGTAGACCCCAAATTAAATCCTATAGGATATCTAAGGCTGGACAACATAATTTGTTCAAATAGTACACAAATTATAAAAAACCTAATGAAAACTGATATAAAAATAATAAAATCACACACTACTCAAGAAGAAGTTGCAGAAATTTTTAGAAAGTACTCTTTATTGTCAGCTCCAGTAATAAATAAAGATGGAAGAATTATAGGATCAATAGTAGTACATGATATATTAAATGTAATGCACCAAGAAGCTGAGAAAGATGTTTTACATTTAGGAATGGTATCAAATAACGATATTAGCTCTTCATTAATAAAAACAGTCATTAAAAGATTACCATGGCTATTCATAAACCTGCTTACAGCTACGGTTAGTTCAATGATTATAGGAATTTTTAGCAATACTATTCAACATTTTATAGCATTATCAGTAATAATGCCAATTATTGCATCTATGAGTGGTAATGCAGGATTACAAGCTTTAACAGTAACGATTAGAGCATTGTCTACCAAACAACTTACTAATAGGAATGCTAATAGATTACTTTTTAAAGAATTATCTGTAGGATTTATCAATGGTTTAATATTGGCAATCATATCTTCAATAGCACTGATGTTAAGAGGACAACATGTTGATATTCAAATATTGTCAGGTATGTCCATGATTATCACTTTCTCGATAGCAACATTTTTAGGTACTGCAATACCAATGATATTAAATTTATTTAAAGTTGACCCTGCTATATCTTCTTCTATCATCATATGTGCTACAAGTGATACATTATCCTTTTTAATATTTCTAGGAATGGCTACCATATTTTTATTATAAATAAAAAAAATTTATCAGTTTGGTATATAAATTTAATCAATCAAAATAGAAATCATTGCTCTGCGCAATATCTCTTGTTTATGTTGCACTATAACAAAATAGAAATATCTTATTTTGATTGATATATTACCCAAAACTTCATTCATTTAAGTATCTTTGTATATCAAGTGATCACTTAATTTGGTCTTCAATACTAAAAAACCTATAAGTAAACAACAATTGTACTATAATTTTTACAAGTTTAATCCTTTAGCAAATACCTTTGGTGCTGCACTTAATCTTTTTCTTATGTATTCTACCATAGGAGTATTTATTTAACAAATGTAGAAATATTATCAAGTATAGTTAAAAAATAACTTATCAGTATAACTCTATACATTCTTATATACAAATTACAATTGACAAAACACAATAGATTCAATCTATCCTTTTTTTTTTCAATATAGATGTTTTAACAATATTAAAACATTTATATTATTTATTGAGAAATTATCTGTATCTTATTGATTTTATTTATAAAACACTTTGTTATGTTTATGGATTATGTGTCTAGTTTTGATAATTTTTTATAGATTCTAGTAATTGACATTTTGAATCATAAAATGATGCGTTAGGAAATTGATTTTTAAACCATGTGTATTGACGTTTGGCATAGTGTCTAGTGTTTTTTTGTGCTGTTTCTATAGCTTCATCTATACTGATTTTGTTTTTCAAATAACTTATTAGTTCTGGGACACCATGTGCTTTCATTGCAGGAAAGTGTTTAGGGACGTTTAATGACAGTAAATTTTCTATTTCTTCTATTACATCTGTGTTTATCATATTAATAAAACGCTCATTTATTGTTTTATATACTTGATCCCTTGGTGGTAGAAGAACACAAAGCTTGAAGTTGTTAAGTATAGGTTGACGTATTGTATTTTTTTTCCATGAAAATATGGATATACCTGTTTGTTCTATTACTTCATATGCTCTTAATAATCTGTGAGAATTATTTTGATGTAAACATTTTGCTAGAGGATCTTTATTTATTAATAAAGCATAAAATTCTTTATTTCCTAAATCTTCAAATAGCTTTTTTGTTTTATATCTCACATCATCTTCTATTTTAGGAATTTGTGATAACCCATATATTATACTATTTATATACATCCCACTACCTCCAGTTATAATTGGTAGCTTTTTTTCAGCTGTAGCAGATAATATTTCCTTTTTTAAGTCTTCTATCCATAGCCCTACAGAATATTGTTGTGTTACTGATATATATCCATATAATCTATGTTTTACAGAATAATCATTTAATTTTGGTTGGTCTGTAATTATTGGGATTTCTTTATATATTTGTTTTGAATCGCAATTTACAATAATTCCATTATTATCTTGCGCTATTTTTACAGATATTTTAGACTTGCCAGATGCTGTAGGTCCAGTAATAATTAATACATTATTCATGTTGCTTGTGCATAATTAAGTTAATTAGTGAGGTGTATGAAGTATACTAAAAATATAGTATATAATAAAGAGATAGTCATTTTTTATAATGCATGATTTTAATTAAGTTAGGTGAAAGTAGATGGGTGACGAGATAAATAAAGACTCAAAGTTTGCCAAACAATTTGCTTCTAATAGGAAAGGTGGTACTGGCAGTTTTACAGATAGGTATAAAAACCCTAATGCTTTACCTAATAAATCGGCAAAGTTTTCTGGTATGTTGCAAGAAAATAAAAGTGAAAAAGAAGTGCCTTTTTCTGATTCAAAAAGTGTATTAAGAAAAAGTAAGTTAAATAACAAAAATTTTGCAGAGTCTACCAAGAAAAGTAGGTTAGATTGCTTATTCCTTGTGCGAGGAAAAGATAATGGAAGAGCTGCTTGGCATTATGTATTAGTAGATAAACATAAGAGAGAAATGTTTCTTGCTAAAAGTAGATCAGGTTCTATAGATGTTGCTTTATATGGGCAAATATTATATTCTGGCTGGGGTGAGAATCCACCAGAAGATATTGTCAAAAAAATAGAAGATGAATTTGGTGTATAATTGGTAGTATGTCTTTGCTTAATAATTATTTTATTAAGTTGTTATTCTTTTAGAATTTATGACTAAAAAGGGAAGGGTTGTGTGCAAATACAAAAGGTAGCAATTGTAAATTTTAAAAGGATTGATATTAGTAGTATTATTAACTACATAGTAAAGTGTAATATTTCAGTAGTTGTAATTATTTTAAATAAAGCTGATAATATTTTACAATATCAAGAAGATAGTATTTTAGTAAGTACTGTACATTTAAATGATGATTTATCATGTCTTAGAGATGTAAGATGGGTAATTAATATTAATTCTGAAAAAGAAGAAGAAGATGTCATTTTAATACGTAATATATATAGTAAGATATTATCTCACATTAGTCATAATGTTATTATATCAGCTTCATCAAGCGTTTACTTAGATATTATCAGAGAAATGCAATGTAATGTATCTTGTAATCTTCTGATTGCGTCATTTTTTAATTCTGACAATACAATAAGATTGATAGAATGTGCTAATTATTATAGTTCACAAGTTAAATGTGATAATACTATTCAAATATTGAGCAATAGTTTTTCTAATTTGATTGTATGTAATAATATTCCAGGTCTCGTATTAGATAGAGTGATTGTATTTTGGTTAATGATATCGTTAATAGGAGCTTATAATTTTAATATTAATGTAGAAGAGGTTGATTTTATCATAAGTAACGAATGTATGGGAATACCGACTGGGGTATTTAATTTATTAGATAAAATGGGATTGGATAATTTTATATTAAAAGTGAAATACTTAATAAAACATTTACCAGACGACTATTTATGTAAGTTATACAACTTTACACCTACGGTAGTATTACAAATGATTTCTGATGGATATACTGGTTCTACTGGTAAAATTGGTGGATTCTATCGTTTTTATGAATTATATGGCGGGAATAATAATCAAGTTATAGATTTATATACTGGTTTATATAGACAAGCATATGTTGTTAGTCGTGATTTTGAAAAAATTCAAGATTTATTCTGTGCTAATAATAAGCATTGTCAATTTATGTGGTATGTATGGTCTAATACTTTAATATATGTTGCATCTTTAATTCCGAATTTGTCTCATAATATATCTGTAATTGATAAGGCAATTAAATTGGCATATGGTTGGAAGCATGGTCCATTTGAAATGATAGATTTGATTAATGATTTTACTAATAATAAGTTTTTTGACTTGCATGACAATTTACCACAAATTTTGTCTATTAAGAAAAATATGTATAACAGTAAAAAACAGTGTCTTAATATAGATGGTAATTATATTTAATACTTGTAAAGATTGCTTTATTTTCTATTATATAAACAGCGTATTAAAAGTGAAATATATATATAGATTTAATAAATTTTATGCATGATGTAGATTTTATAAAACGTAATCCAGAATTGTTTGATTACGCAATGCAAAATAGAAATTATGAAAAGGTTGCTCAAAAAATTATAGAGCTGGATATAAAGAAAAAACAACTATTAACACAGTTATATTCTTTACAGAAGGAGCGTAATCAGATTACTCGAGAAATTGAAAAATTAAAGAAAGATGGTGTTAAATGTGATACTCAAATAGAATCTTCAAAGAATATAACAGAGAAAATAAATGATATTAACAATATGATAAAAGAAGATTCTCAATTAATTGACCTTCTTAATGTGTTACCAAATGTACCAGATGATATAGTTCCTGTTGGAAAAGATGAGAGTAGTAATGTTGAGATAAGAAAACATGGGTATAAAAGAAATTTTGATTTTCAAGTGAAAACTCATTATGAGTTAGGAGAAAAGTTAAATTTAATGGATTTTAAGCAAGCTGCAAAACTTTCTGGATCAAGATTTGTAATACTTAAAAATCAACTTGCACAATTAGATCGTGCTCTGGCTAATTTTATGTTAGACATTCATACTAAGGAATTTGGCTATTCTGAGATATCTCATCCAATATTAGTGCATGAATCTGCAATGTACGGTGTAGGACAATTACCGAAATTTGCTGATGATTCATTTAAAACAACAGAAAATTTTCGGCTTGTCCCAACAAGTGAAGTAGCACTGACTAATTTAGTATCAGGCATGAATATTAATTCATGTGACTTACCTATTAGATTGACTGCTTGTTCACCATGTTTTAGATTAGAAGCAGGAAGTGCTGGTAAAGATACAAGAGGTATGATGCGGCAACACCAATTTAATAAAGTAGAGTTAGTTAGTATTGTTACTGAAGAACAGTCAGCATCAGAATTAGAAAGGATGGTACAAGTTGCTGAAGAAGTTTTAAAACGTTTAGAGTTACCATACAGAGTAATGATGTTGTGTACTGGAGATATGGGTTTTTCAGCAAGCATAACATATGATATTGAAGTGTGGGTACCAAGTCAAAATCGGTACCGAGAAATTTCAAGTTGTTCAAATTGTAAAGATTTTCAGGCACGTAGAATGAATACTAAGTATACTACTATAACTAATAATGTTAAAGTTAGTAAATTTGCACATACATTAAATGGTTCTGCTCTAGCAATAGGAAGAACTATTATTGCGATCTTAGAAAATTATCAAAATATGGATGGTTCTATAACAATACCACTTGCTTTAAGAAAGTATATGAATGATCAAGAATTTATAAAATAATTAATTATTTAGTTAATTACTATTACAATGTTTTATATGTTCAAAAATATTACTTAATTATCAATAAAGAAATTTTGTATTAAGTGAAATATATATATGTATTCTTTCATATTCTATAAAAGTAAAAAATTTTGCATTGCGTAATCAAACAATTCTGGATTACGTTTTATAAAATCTACATCATGCATAAAATTTATTAAATCTATATATATATATTTCACTTTTAATACGCTGTTTATATAATAGAAAATAAAGCAATCTTTACAAGTATTAAATATAATCACCATCTATATTAAGACACTGTTTTTTACTGTTATACATATTTTTCTTAATAGACAAAATTTGTGGTAAATTGTCATGCAAGTCAAAAAGCTTATTATTAGTAAAATCATTAATCAAATCTATCATTTCAAATGGACCATGCTTCCAACCATATGCCAATTTAATTGCCTTATCAATTACAGATATATTATGAGACAAATTCGGAATTAAAGATGCAACATATATTAAAGTATTAGACCATACACCACATAAATTGACAATGCTTATTATTAGCACAGAATAAATCTTGAATTTTTTCAAAATCACGACTAACAACATATGCTTGTCTATATAAACCAGTATATAAATCTATAACTTGATTATTATTCCCGCCATATAATTCATAAAAACGATAGAATCCACCAATTTTACCAGTAGAACCAATATCCATCAGAAATCATTTGTAATACTACCGCAGGTGTAAAGTTGTATAACTTACATAAATAGTCGTCTGGTTTAATAAAAAACTTAAGATAAGAAATATATCTTAGAAAATTATTTTTATAAGATTTAGAATAATTAAATTATGTATTAAAAAAATATAAAATATTAGATAATTTTAATTAAATATATGTAGATATTGAATAAAAATATTTCTATATTAACATATATTTTTAAATTATTATCTAGCATGATGTTAATTAATAATTCTAGTACTTCTGTTCTTACCAGAAGCTTTTTATTTAAGAAAATAAAAGAATCATATCATGATATCGACAATATATTAGCTAATACACTGAGCATAATAGATATAAAAGATTACTGTATTTGTATTACTGAATCTTTTGAAAATCATTTTATATTGCTTGTTAAAGGAGAAAATATAAAGGTTGTTGATAATAATGGATTTTGTGCTGCTGCTTTATTACCTACAAAAGATATGTACAAATTTCTACGGTGTAATCCTCCATGTATTACTACATCTTATAGAAGAAAAATGAATCTTGTTATTCATAATTGTACAATTAACAGTATAAATAACGATGAAATTTACTTAAGTCTTATTGATTTTCAAAATAATGCATATTTTTATGATAAACAAGGTAAAAAACTCTATCTTATGGATGAGAATAAGGTACAATGCTCTATTGATGATTATATAATATTTAGTGAAAATAACAATCCTTATAGGAAAAAGACTTTTTGTTATAATAATTTAGGTAATTTGTGTTTTTCAGATGGTTATGTTGTTTTGAGTTTATTAGATAATAAATATAATACGTATTATTATAATAATAATGGTCTAGTTCTGCATGATAATATGCATAATATATATTCTGATAATGAATCGTTATATTATGATACATGTGATATTTCTTTTATGACTTGGTCAGAGTTACTATGTAAAGTGATGAAATCTATTACTTTTAAACATTACTCTACTAATTCAATAAAAGATTATTTTGCAGCTCACGATAACATAACTTTTGATTTATTTGATAGTGCTGTTATCAAAGATGACTTGAGCTTTGATATGTCATGTACTTGTGAAATTAAATCATTTTCTCAGTCACTTGATGGTATATATATTAATGTAGAAAATGCTACTAATCCGAACTCAGTATTGAAAAATTATACTATAGTTCATGAAAATCAATCTTCTAATACATTATATAATGCATAATCATAAAATTGAATTTATATTTGCATTTAAATAGTTTACTATAATATTTTTTTTGAATATTTCTGAGTAACAATATTATTATATATATATCTTTATACTTGCATGTTTTATAACCAGATTCTGCAAAATGAATCATCAGTTATTTATATGCATTTACTAAGTGCTTCTGAAGCAAAGAAATATAATGTACACAATATAAATAATGAAATTATTGCATGCAATATTCTAGACAATTTTCTTCTATTACATTTTTATCTCTACTAATTGATTCATTATGTAATTGTTTAAAACACAGTATCTTATTCTCATCTGAAAAATAGAGTTTTTTATCTTGTTTATCAAAAAATATAAATTGTTTTAAAAATTGAAATAGTGAAAGGAATTTAATATATGAAATAACATTTTGGTGAATTATATTATGAGAATTTTGCCGTTAAATTGAGTTATACAATTAAGTAGAATCTGAAAACTTTTAATATTGAATAATAACAAAGTTGTGATAATAGCTTAAAATAGTTAATTATCTCAAAAATTGTTAGTTTAGTAATGCATTAGAACATTCGGTCAATTAGGCATAGATTTACTTTGTGTTATGACTAATTTTTTTATTTTCTTGAGTTAAAATACTATACTCTTTATTTATTACTTGTGCAATGCATACATCTGACCATACATTTATTGCAGTTTCAAACATATCTATTATCGTATATATAGGTAATATAATTCCCATAATACTTAAAGGTACTTTCATTGATATAAGATAGCTCATAGCCATAAAATAACATCCCATTGGTACTCCTGCATTGCCAATAGCAGCTCCTGTTGCTAAAAATATCCATAAAAACATTTCACCAATGGAAAATGTGTATTCATTCATTTCTGATACAAAAAATACTGTGATTAATATAAATGCAGCACATGCATTCATATTAATAGTTGTGCAAACTGGTAATATAAATGATGATATTTTTTTTGAAATCTTCAAATTGTCTTGTGCACAGCGAAGAGTAGTTGGTAATGTTGCTGTAGAAGATTTTGAGAAAAATGCTATAGTTAATGCTGGTAGTGCACCACGAAATGTTTTTATTACAGAAATCTTTTTTAATTTTAACAATAATGGTAATACTACAAATGCCTGTATAAAATTCGCTACCATTATACATAGTAGATATTTTAAAATACTTGATAAATTATATCCTTCTTTAGTATTGTATAACAATACAGTAATAAATGACCATAATGCTATAGGCATTAGTTTTAGTATAAGTTTTGCTATTTCTAAAAATGTATCGAAAAGAGCATCAAGAATTTTATGTAGTAATTCACGTTTATTTTTATCAGGTAATACTAGTAGAGATCCTCCTATTAGGAATGCAAGTATAACACATCCTATTACATTATTATCTAAAAATACTTTGATGAAATTGTGAGGTAATATTGAAATTAAATATGATAAATAATCTGGAGTATTAATATGTTCATTAGTATTTAGTATATTGAATACAAGTGCTTTTTTTGATGGATCAATTAATAAATATATTGTAAGTGCTATAATTGCTGCAACTATTGTAGTAGATATAGTATAGAATATGGTTTTTTTTATCAAATTTTTTATTTCGATTAAGTTTGCTAATCCAGAGATTGTTGATGTAATTGAAAAAAAAACTACTGGTAAGCTAATTAATTTTAGTAAATTAATAAAAATATCTCCAAATGCTTTAGCAAATTCAAAGATCCATTTTTGATTTACATAGTATGAAATTATAGCAAGAATTATGGGAATAAAAATTTTTAAACTGAATTTATGAATCATAAGTAATACAAAATTGCATGTAATATTTAATAAATTTCTGTTTATCATATATTGCTGAGAAAAACTACACTAAATAAGATTTAAGTATTAAAAAAAATCTATATTTATGGATTTGTACAAAACATTATATGTATTTTAACTGTATGTTGTTACTCTTGTAGACCTTAAAAAGGTTTTTTTATGGTAATTATACAAATTAAATAGTATAACTAACTTCTAAAGTAATGTTACTTATACTTTTATATTAATGTTTATGTAGAATTTTATGGATCATATTCAAAATAATAATAGATATATTGGAAGTAGTAAGTATTTTAAGGATGCTTTCGATTGGTATTGTAATCGTTATTTATTATGTGTTACTGAAAGAGCTTGGTTGCTTGTAATATCACTTTTTTTATCTTCTATGTTATTAATATTGATACTTGATATATTTGCATATTTTCCATTAAAAACAGATTTTTCTTTTGTTAAATATACAGAACGTTACACTGATGAGTTTTCTGTAATAAAGAAATTGAGTACTAATAATGAGGACAGTGAAGAAACTTTATTGTCACAATATCTTGTTGCACAATATGTAAAAAGATATGAATCATATTTACATAAAGATTTAGATGTACAATTTAATTTTGTAAAGAATAACTCTTCAAGGAAAATATACTTAGCATTTAAAGAGATGGTAGATTCTAACCATTATACTGATGCAAAATATAAAACTATGTCCATCGAAGCGACAATTAATAATGTTAAGCTTTTATCAAAAGATTTTACTTCTTTGAATAGTGCTATTGTTACATTTCAAACACGAGTTTCTAACAACGGTATAGCATCACATGTTAAGTCTCATAAAGTGTTGGTTACTTTTTCTTTATCTAGCATTAAGATGGCTATATCAGGCATTATGCCATTAGAATTTGTTGTATATGATTATAAGAAACTTGATTAATAAATTTTTGTCTTTGTATGTGTTATATGCACTTTGCATTTCTCCATGATTTTACAGTATCACCCATTTGTTCTATATATGAATAAAAGTCTTATATATGTTAAATTTTATCATTTGCTAGAAAATTACAGAGTAGTGTAGAGCAATAGAATAACTATTAAAAGATATTTATATAATAAAAGTTGATTTTTAGTCTATTTTGAATTTATTGATCTACTATTTTTAAAGAGATCTGAGTAATTAAATAGTAATAAATAACTCTAAATTTAAATATAGTTTATAATGTATTTCTAATTATACAAAATATATTATCTTCTGTTTTATCTCATAAACAACTTCTAGTCCACAATTTAGGTTTTATTCTGTTTGAAAAACACAACTTCAATTCTTAAAATAATATAATTACATAATATATATTATGGAAAATACTAGATAAATTACATCCATAAGAATCTCATTTTTTAATGTAATAAAATTAGTAATAATATTTAGTCTTTATACATTAGCCCAAAAAATAATTTCTATCTAAGCTAAATCAAAAATGGATTTTCTTCTTCAATCAACAATATAAATTCTTCCAATAATTAAAGTAATAAAAATTAGATGTAGTATACTCTAAACGATAAAAATATTGATGAATAGTTTTGATATAATTTTCTGATATTATGTTCAAATAATCAGAAATTTTTAGAATTACTTCTATCAATGCAATATTAGTAAATTTATGTAGATTTCATTTCAATAGTTTTTATAAAGAAATATTATATTACTTAGTTAGCTTTTACTTTGTTATTATTTAATATAGATATATAACTATTTGGATATGCATACGATACAAAAAAACTAAATGAATATGACAATAACTACTATATGTATTTTAGAAGGTTTACTACTAATATTAGTTAGTTATTTTATTGCATTAAAAAGTAGAATATCAAAATTTGATCATAGAATTCTTTGTATGATTAAAGATGATTTAGAAAGAAAAATTCAAAGGTTAGAACTTGAAAATGGTGATTTAAAAAGTAAAAATAATCAATTTTCCATTGAATTACAGAATATGCAAAGTAAGATTACAGAGTTAGAATTTGAAAAAAAGACTTTAAAATATAACATTGATTTATATAAAAATGAATTTGCTTCAATTGATGAAAAGTACAAGTCACATTTTGAAAATCTAGCAAATCGTATTTTTGATGAAAAAACAGATAAATTCAATAAGATATCTCAAGAAAGTTTAAGTAAAATATTAAATCCATTACAAGAACATATTAACTTATTTAAAAAGAAAGTAGATGATTCATTTGATGTACATAATAAAGAACAATTTTTACTAAAGCAAGAAATTCAAAGGATTGTACTTGCAAATGAGAAAATTACTTTACAAGCTGAGAATTTAGCTAACGTTTTAAAAGGAAATGTTAAAGTTCAAGGAAATTGGGGAGAAATGATTTTAGAGAAGATATTAGAAAGTTCTGGTTTAAGAAAAAACCAGGATTATATTTTACATGGTACAGGTATGGATTTACAAAACAGTGAAGGTAATAAACAACAACCTGATGCCATTGTTAATTTACCAGAAAATAAGCATTTAATTATTGATTCAAAAGTATCTTTGACTCATTATGAAAAATATTTTTCAACAAAATCAGAAGAATCAAAAGATGTTTTACTAAAACAGTTTATTACATCTGTAAGATTACATGTTAATGTATTGTCAAATAAAAAATATCAAAATATAGAGAAATTAAAGACGCCAGATTTTGTATTGATGTTCATTCCTATAGAAGGCGCATATTCTCTTGCAATGCAAGAAGATGTAATGTTGCATGATTATGCATGGAACAAGAAAATAGTAATAGTCTGTCCATCAACATTGTTTGCTACTTTAAGAACTATTGAATCTGTTTGGAGATTAGAGCGTCAGAACCGCAACACTATGGAAATAGCACGTCAAGGTGGAGCATTGTATGATAAAATAGTAGGATTTGTATCGGATATGCAAAAGCTTGGCAAACAAATAAATATTTTAAATGGTGTTTATAGTGATGCAATGAAGAAATTGTCAGAAGGAAATGGCAACATTTTATCACGTACTGAAAATTTAAAGCATTTAGGTGTTAAAACCTCAAAGAAAATACTGGAGAATTTTGATAATTGATAGAAAATATGAAGTATATGGAATTATGAAAACAGCTCATTTTTATAAAACTTAATCATATTATAAAAATTAGTTGATTCAATTAATGAAGTTATAAAGCGTCATAATATACATCATTAAAATATTCTATTGTATATTAGAGCAATCTTATTCTATAAATGTGGTATAATTTTATATCAATTGATAAAATTTCAGTAGGAATGTTTTAGAAATATAATAGATAAGTTTACAGAATTATTTGTTAAATTTATAAATTTCCTTTCCTTTGTTAATATAAAAATCTGGAATACTAAACTCTATTGAAAAAGCTGAAACGTGCACAAGCTTTATACTATTCGTTTAACAAATAAATGATGTATTATATGTTCATTCTAATTGGTCTTAAGATAATTGCTTGGTTTAAAGGAATTGCAGATTTCATTTAAAATCATCATCTGAGAAATTCTTGAATCATGTTTTTCTAGCAAATGATTGTAAAACAATATTGTCAATAAGTTTGTTAATACTACGTAATAAACAGTATCATTTTAAATTTTGTATATAATAGTAATTTATAACTTAATATTTCCACACATTGTAGAGTTGATAAAAGGTTGAAGTTATTTATATCTTATTAAAATAATAAAAAGGATGGATTTGGATATGTTAAATAAAGATACTAAAAAAGAAATAAGTTATAAGAATATGTTAGCACATATATAAGTCACTTCCATTTCACTACAGGAGGCATAGACATCATTATTGCATCAGGATTTCCGTTTGTTAATAAACCAAATTTAGTACCTCTGTCATAAATTAAATTAAATTCTACATATCTTCCACGTTTAATTAATTGATATTCACGTTCTTCTACAGTCCACTTCTTATTCAAATTTCTTCTTATAATAATTGGGTATATATCCAATAAAAATTTACCTACTGCTTGAGTATATTGAAAGTCATCTTCCCAGTTTCCTGAATTTATATTGTCATAAAATATTCCACCTATACCACGTGGCTCTTGTCTATGATGTAAAAAAAAGTACTCATCACATTGTTGTTTAAATTTACTATAATACTCTTTGTTATGTTGATCACAAATTTTACGTAAACTATCATGGAAAAGTTCTTGATCTTGTGTATTTTTATATGTAGGAGTTAAATCTACCCCACCACCAAACCAGCTTTTATCTGATATGCAAATAAATCTTGTATTCATATGTATTGCAGGTACAAAAGGAGAACACATATGTGCAACAACAGAAATTCCACTTGCCCAAAATTTTTTTTCTGAAGAGGAATTGAAAATCTCAGAATTATTTAATACATTAGATAATTCGTGAGTTTTTGTAATATCTCCATATACTTCTGAAACGTTTATTCCAGCTTTTTCAAAAACCTTACCATATATTATTATTGAATGCCCTCCTCCACCACCTGGCCTTTCCCAATTTTTATTATCTACTTGCGGAGAGAAAGAAGAGAATTCTTTTTCTATTGATATAAATTTGGAGAGAAGCTGATTTTGTAATGTTGTAAACCAATTAACTGCTCTTTTTTGCTTTTCTTCCATATCAAAATTTCAACACATAAATATAACACTAATTAATTTAAGAAAATGCATTAAAAAAATTGATAATACTTCAATTTATATCTGTAAGCATTAACTTAAAGTACCGCAAATTAACTATCATATTGTTAATTTATTGTCAAAATTTTATTAGAAAATTAGTCATATCAGTTATTTAGTGAAGCCATAAAAAGGCCTCACTATATTAACATTAAATTTATTATTTAAAAACTCAATTTTGCTCCTATTAAAGTTAGATATCCTGAGTTATTGCTAAGTGTTGGTCTATCAACAGTAAAATAAATAATATCAGCATAAAAAGATAATTTATCATCTAAGACTTTTTCTAATCCTAATGTATATACTGAAAGTGAATGATTATCTTCTTTATTATCTATACTGTTCTTTTTACTACTATAAAAGTAATTTGCACTTACGTTAAATATGTTAGTCTCAAATTTTATACCTAAATCATAAAAGTGACTACTGATTACTTTAAACTTTTTAGTGTCATTGCTACCACTTGTATTTGAAATAGTAATTTCTTCTTTTCCAGATTTACCTAAATTTCCGTATGAGCCTGCAAACGTGAAATTTTTATACTTTACTGAAATACCAGTACTGTAAGCTAATAGATCATTAAATTTTACATTATCTGAAGAGAGTGCTTTTACTGCGTGTTCAATTGTTCCTGATATTGAATAATTAATATCAGAAAACAAATTATTTTCATACTTAACACCTATATCAAAAATATTTCTGTAACCAACATCACCGTTTTTATCTTTAAAAATATAGCTACAACCAATTTCTAATCCCTTGATTTTTGGAGAATAATAACTTATAACTGGAACAGAGAATCCATAATAAGCACTATAAATACTTGGCTCAACTAAAATTGTATCATCTAGATTATATCCATATGGAAATCTACTATCATTCTTTAAGCTGATATATTGTGAGAAATTACCATTACTACCTATAGATGAAGTTTTCATGCTTTGGGCAACAGGATCAGTTAATCCAATTTGGATGTTTCCACCATAAGGAGATTTTAAAAAAATATATGCACTACTAGTACTACTATTTATGTCCAATATATTTTTATTTAAACTACCAGTAGCATCATTTGCACCATTAGTTATAAGATTTGTGCCTAATTTTACATGTGATCCAATAGTCACATAATCATTTATATCATATGAATATGTTAAATTAGGATTTGCACTAATTGACATTCTTGAAAAATCCTTACTATTGATACCATATTGTAATTTCAAGCTACCATTTACTGATAAATTATCTGCCATAGCTTGATTCATTAGTAAAGCAAAGCAACTTATAGCAGACATATATAATATTTTATTACACACCGACTTACCTTAAAAAAACAAAACATTTTTTTAAGTTAGCATCTACTATTAAAATAATCAAGAATTCAATAAAAAAAAATATATATAAGATTAAGTATTAAATACTAAGAAGAACATATTTACCTAAATAGATTATTTGACAAACACAAAATTACTCTAAGATGATATTAATAACCTTAAAATAACATACTAATGTAAATGGTTGACAAAGTACATGTGTGCATTCAAATTTAATGATATTTCAAAATATTATTTCATGTAAAGTAAAAATTTAGATAAATCTATTAAATTTTATATATCATTACCTAACACCATAGTGCCAGTTCCATGTACAGTAAATAATTCTAACAATAATACATGTGGTATTCTACCATCTATGATATGTGCAGATCCATAACCTTCTTTTACTACCTTAATACAAGTTTGTAGTTTTGGAATCATACCTGAATTTGCAACACCTTGTTCAATTAGATTTTCTGCATCACTTACTGATATTTCGGATAATAAATTACCGTTAGCATCAGTTACTCCAGAAACATTTGTTAAAATAATTAATTTAGCTGCTGCAAGAGCATTTGCAAGGGCACCAGCAACTAAATCGGCATTAACATTATATGTAATATTATTCTCACCACTACATACAGGTGCTATTACTGGAATGAAATCAGATTCCTCAATAAAAAATAATAAATCTGTGTTAACTTCATGAGGCTCTCCAACAAATCCCATATCTAGTATTTTTTCTACATTATTTGATTGATTCTCTTTATAGGTATAGCAAACTTTTTTTGCCTCTATCAAGTTAGCATCTTTACCACATAATCCAATAGCATTACCACCAGCTTTATTGATAAGTTGTGTAATATCCTTATTTACCAACCCACATAGTACCATTTCTACAACTTCTAAAGTTTCAGCATCAGTTACTCTTAGACCATTAATGAATGTACTTTTTTTATTAATCTTTTCTAAAAAACTATTTATCTTGTTTCCCCCTCCATGTACTACTATTGGATTAATTCCAAGTTGTTTTAGCAAAACAATATCATGAGCAAAACTTTCTGCTAATTTTCTATCTGTCATAGCAGCACCGCCATACTTAATTACAAATGTTTCACCAGAAAATTGTTGTATATAAGGTAAACATTCTGATAAAACTTTTGTTGTATTAAACCATTCAGCATTTCCTCCAAATTGCTCAATGCTTGGTCCAACATCTTCCTTATTATTATTATTATTTTTTAATACATTGTGCAATTTCATAAATTAACTCCCCTATTCCCTGTTTATATTTGCTGCTAGCACTGATAACTGGATATATAACAAAACCCAGATTAAGATTTTTAATGTAATTTATGTTAACATCAAGAATTTCTTTACTTACTCTATCAATTTTTGTTAATACTAATTGATAATATATATGATTCAATTCAAGCCAATTGATAAAATCTAAATCTATTTCTTTAAATCCAACTTTAACATCTATAAGTAATATAACTTTTAACAAATTTTTACTATTTAATAAATAGTATTCCATAAGGAAAAGATAGTTATTAATAGTAGCTCTAGTTGCTTTGGAATATCCATAACCTGGTAGATCAACTAATACCATAAAACTTTTGTTAATTAAGTAGAAATTTATTTGTTTTGTACACCCTGGTCTAGAAGATGTCTTGGCATTTTTTTTATTATTCGTAATTGCATTGATTAAGCTAGACTTTCCTACATTTGATCTACCAGCAATTGCGATTTCTGGTATAGAAAAATTAGGAAATGATTTCACATGAGTTGCACCTATAATAAATTCACATTTTGACATTATGGCTTTTAACTTCATCAGTTTTAAGTAATTAATTATAAAAAATGTTAAATTATATAAAGTATTGTTAAATACTATCACATATAAAAATTTAAAGAAAAAAATTTTACAACTAATGTTACAAATGGTATTATAAAACAATAGTAGCAGTTGAAATATTATTAATATTAAGTGGTAACAAAGCTATGAGCTTTGATAGTAATTTAGAGGAGTTATATCAAAAATTCTGTAAGTTGAAAAGTATATTAGAAGACCCAAGTCAATTAAGTGTGGATTCTTTTGTTGCAGCTTCAAAAGAATATTCAGAGCTATTGCCTGTAATATCAGTAATAGATCAGTATAATAGTCTACAAAAAGATATTGCAGATTTAGAAGAATTAATTAATAATCCAGAAACTGACCACGAATTAAAAAGTTTAGCTAAGGAAGAATTCTATGAAAGGCAAAAGCAGTTGCCTAAAATTAAGAATAAATTGAAGTTATCTCTTATTCCAAAAGATAGAGACGATGCTCGTAATGCTATTTTGGAAATTAGAGCAGGTACAGGAGGAGAAGAAGCTGCATTATTTGTTACTGATTTATATAGGATGTATACAAAATATGCTGAACAAAAAAATTGGAAATTTGAACAGATCAATTCATCCTCAACTGGTATAGGTGGACATAAGGAAGTTTCATTATGTATAAGTGGGTCAAATGTATTTGCAAGATTGAAATTTGAATCTGGTGTACATAGAGTACAAAGAGTACCAGAAACTGAAGCATCTGGAAGGCTTCACACTTCAGCTGCTACAGTAGCAGTTTTACCAGAAATTGAAGAAGTAGATTTAAAAATAGATGAAAAAGATTTAAGAATAGATGTGTATAGATCAAGTGGCCCAGGTGGACAATCTGTAAATACAACTGATAGTGCTGTACGTATTACGCATATACCAAGTGGAATTGTTGTTATACAACAAGATGAAAAATCACAACACAAAAATAAAAACAAAGCTCTTAAGGTATTAAGAGCAAGGTTATATAATCTTGAAAAGCAAAAGAGAGACTCAGAAATCTCACAAATGAGAAAAAGTCAGATAGGGTCAGGAGATCGTTCTGAACGTATAAGAACTTATAACTTCCCTCAATCTAGAATTACAGATCATAGAATAAATCTTACATTATACAGATTAGAGGATATTATGAAAGAAGGAAATTTAGATGAGTTCATAGATGCATTAATAGCTGAAGATGAAGCTAATAAGTTAAAAAATTTACATATTTAGTTTATTGTATTATTGAATTTTAAATATGTACTAAGATAACACTATGGGTTAGTAACTAATAAAGCTGGAGACAGTTATTGTGTTGTATAAAAATGCTAAATTTGATAGTAGAAAAAAAGTTTACTGCACCTATAAGAAGAGTTAATTCCGATACTTTTTAGATTCTTTATCGTAATGTAAACAGTACAATACCAAGTTAAAATTCACATAATATGTAATTAAAAAAGTTATATATGAAGATGTTAGTCAAGAAGATCTTGGTGAGCAGGAGCACATTCTAATAAAACTGATATTGCAGATTTGGTATTCCAATGCTGAAATTGAAGCATTGCTATATGTTCATAAATTTATGGATTTCATCACGCCTAACAATACCGAATTATCAAAGTCTCAATTAGCATCATTTAGATACAGAAGATTTATCTAAATACATTAAATACCTAAAAACAGTTCTACCACGTATAATTTAATGAACTATTAGAAAAAAGCATGTAACGAAAGATTGTTTTACAAGATAAAACCAGATTTTGCACGTAATACTATCGTAGGATTTGGAAAAATAGGTGTGTATAATTGTAACTAGTTTCTATATGAACTTAAAATCTTTTGTATAAAATATATAAATACTCTGCCATTTCTTCATAATATCCTCTAATCTGTATAATGTAAGATTTATTCTATGATCTGTAATTCTAGATTGAGGGAAGTTATAAGTTCTTATACGTTCAGAACGATCTCCTGATCCTATCTGACTTTTTCTCATTTGTGAGATTTCTGAGTCTCTTTTTTGCTTTTCAAGATTATATAACCTTGCTCTTAATACTTTAAGAGCTTTATTTTTGTGTTGTGATTTTTCATCTCGTTGTATAACAACAATTCCACTTGGTATATGCGTAATACGTACAGCACTATCAGTTGTATTTACAGATTGTCCACCTGGGCCACTTGATCTATACACATCTATTCTTAAATCTTTTTCATCTATTTTTAAATCTACTTCTTCAATTTCTGGTAAAACTGCTACTGTAGCAGCTGAAGTGTAAAGCCTTCCAGATGCTTCAGTTTCTGGTACTCTTTGTACTCTATGTACACCAGATTCAAATTTCAATCTTGCAAATACATTTGACCCACTTATACATAATGAAACTTCCTTATGTCTACCTATACTATTTTAAAATATAGTTTAATATTTAAAATTATAATATCTTTTGGAGAAATACCTCATATTAAAAATACATCAAGTGCATCTCAATATTTTTTTTTTTACACTGCTAAATATAACAGATTTAGTAAAAATAAATGAGTACTTTCAATAGCACTATTTCCATAAATTGCTGATGCAACCAGATTAAAAACAACCATACCTACATTGTTCTCAAAACTGAATTTTTAGACATGACTATTATCCTTAGCAAGTAATAAAGAAATTACTAAAGAAGCAGTAAATATCACAACAGTTTTTCCAAAGGTGTCATACCCACGAAAACTTGCTAGAATTGCTGTTACTACATTAAGAATCCCAATGTTATTATAGGTATTTTTTAAATAATAAGATGCAACATGATTCTTTGTAAAAGAGTCAGTATCTCCAAAAAGGTAAGTCAGGTATTACATACATAAAACTCATAAACATTCCTAACGCAATAATTACATGAAATATTTTTATATTAAAATTATCCACCAGAAAGTAACTCTTCCATTATAGTTTTCTGATAATAGAGAAATAGATGATCTATTATTAAATTCTTATTCTTTTCATTTGTTTATCACTAATGTATTTTTCTAATTATAAAATAACGTTATGAGAAACAAAATATATAATTTTTTATATATTAGTTTTATCTTTAGCTATTAATTAACCTAAATTGACATCTAATACATTAAATTATTAAACACATTACTGATAACATTTCTAACATATATCCAATATCTCATGAAATGTGGCGTTAATAATAATAACAATTATATCAATTTAAATAACATATTCAATTGTAGATAATATAATTTAAAAATTAAATTTCTTATTATAAAAAAGTATAGATTTTATTGTTTTTTTGTATAAAGTAATAAACATATTAATAATATTAATATATTTATATACTATGCAATTATTACTTTTAGTAGACAACAATAATAGAGCTTTCTTATCTGATATGAATTTATATAATTACAAACGAGAAAAATTTATACCACGTAATAAATACATAAAATTAAAAAATACAAAAGGGAAAGAAATACAATTGTTAAATCATATTGATAATAGCGATTTATACGGTACTATTTTTACTAGATTTACCATTATTAGTAGTACAAAGTTTACAAATGAAACTGTTATACTACGTGGTACCAACAGATATAGTCATGATGTCTTCTTAGCACTATTATTAGATAAACACAAGTTCCGCAATTTCTTAGATAAAGAAGATGAACTTTGCCTTTTTGTCAGTGATTTGAATGAAATTTGCATTTTCTTAAATGAGAATAATTATCTCGGTTCAGGATTAACTAATGAACGTAGTGATAAACAATTATTTATTAATTTAAAGAATAATATGACAAAACTTAAACCTAAATCTGATAAAGAAAAATTTTGTACACGCTTTAGCTTTTTTAATGAAGAAAACATTATGGTTAACAGTATTATTGTACCAGCTGAATTGTCTAATATCAGTACTACAAATTTAGCAACAGTGATATTAAAATAATTTATATAGTATATTCAATGCGAAATTATACTGCATATACTAAAATTATGTTCAATAAAAGCTTAATAAAGCATATAATTTGTATATTAATAAAATAAGAAACTCTTTAGTATCACAATACGCTAACACTACGAATCTTTAACATTATATATCCAAGTCATTAATATTAGCAGGAAATGTGAACAATAATGTTGATTGCAATAATGAAATAGGAAACACTACTGTTATTGAATAAATTGTATAGTAAAAAAAAACGTCAATATAAATAAAATTTATAAAGGCAAGTTATCATGCTTGCGCATAATTTTGTTAACTTTCTTTTTTTCTAATAGTTGTAAAGATTTGAATAGATATTCTCTAGTACGTGATGGTATAATAATATCATCGATGTATCCTCTAGAAGCTGCTACATAAGGATTGACTATTTTAGTGCGATACTCATCTATAATATTTTGTATTTTTTCTTTATCCGTTTCATTCCGGAATATTATTTCAACTGCTCCTTCAGCTCCCATAACTGCAATTTCAGCATCCGGCCACGCATAATTGATATCACCGCACAAGTGCTTGGAATTCATTACTATATATGCTCCTCCATATGCTTTACGTACTATTATGCTAATTTTTGGTACAGTAGCTTCCGCATATGCATACAATAATTTTGCACCATGTGCTATAATTCCAGAATGTTCTTGATTCACACCAGGCATAAACCCTGGAACATCTATGAAAGTTATAATTGGAATGTTAAAAGCATCACAAAAACGTATGAATCTTGCTCCTTTTCTTGAAGCATCAATATCCAAACATCCAGCTAAATGTAATGGTTGATTTGCTATCAATCCTACTTTATACCCACCTATCTTACCAAACCCTACAATAATATTACGTGCAAAATCTGGTTTTATCTCGTAAAACAATCTTTCATCACATACTTTTTCTAATAGTTCATTCATATCATACGGTGTAGAACTATTTTTAGGTATTAATGTATTTAAAGATAAATCTTCTGTATCTAGGCATGATACTAATTGAGATTTTGATAATTCTGTATTGTTAGACGTAATAAAATCCATAAATTTACGAACATATAACAATGCTTCAATTTCATCATTGAATACCAAATCCGCAATACCAGTTTTATTAGAATGTACTTTTGCTCCACCAAGATCTTCTTGACTAACATCTTCATACATAACTTTTTTAATTACATCTGGTCCTGTTACAAACATATAAGAAGTATTGCGTACCATGAAAATAAAATCAGTTAATGCAGGAGAATAAACTGCACCACCTGCACAAGGCCCCATAATTATAGATATTTGTGGAACAACACCAGATAAATTGACATTACGTTGAAAAATTTCACCATAACCAGCTAATGAGTCCACTCCTTCTTGTATCCTTGCTCCTCCAGAATCATTAATACCAATTATAGGAAGTCCTAGTGATGCAGCTTTATCCATAATATTGCATATCTTTTTAGCATTTGATTCACTTAATGATCCTCCAAAAACAGTAAAATCTTGAGAATAAACACATACTTTTCTTCCATTAATTGTCCCATACCCAACAACTACACCATCACCAGGTATTTTAGATTTATCCATAGAAAAATTTACAGATCTATGTTCTACAAATGTTCCATATTCTTCAAAAGAATTATCATCTAGTAAAACTGTTAATCTTTCCCTTGCTGTTAGTTTACCTTTAATATGTTGCTTCTCTATTCTAGATACTCCACCACCATAGAATGATTTTAATTTTCTATCGTGTAAATCTTGTAATCCTGAAAAATTCATAATATTTAAAAAGATGAGTACATTAGAATATTCTTACCATATTTTATCATAATATGTAAATTTTTTATAGAAGCATTCCAATACAACCTATTTGAAAGCATTCATTACTTAGCAATTTATATTTTTAAATTTTACAAGTTCAGACCATCAATTACTTTAATGTTACTCTTCTTAATCCTATAGCACCTTGCATAGAAATTTCACATGATATGAGAACACTATTAACAATACCACCATCTTCATTGAAAAAGCGAAAAGGCGTTACACATAGTTTATTATCACTAGTTTTAGGTACAAGACCTACTAAATTGTTTTTCATGTCACAAAATAACTGTTTATCACTACGTTCATAAGTTGGTCCTCCATCAATGTAACTATTATTATCTATGAAAAAACAAGGTGTATCATTTATATTACTCAAAAAAGATTTAAATTCACCTCTATTCAATAACAAAGATAAGAACACTGCTGTACCTGTTTTATCAACACCATGTAGAATCAACTGTTCATTTTTAAATTTCTGACTACTGATTACAGTAAAATTGCTAAAGATAGCATTGTATATATATGGATCAAAAGCAACACATGAATCAATTTCTTCACTTTCATTAATCTCTTTTACAATTTCCTTAAGTGATGGATCACGTGGAATAAATTTACCACCTATATTGTCATACAAAGATACATCAGATAAAAGTAATCTTCCATTTTTGTCCATTAAAAGTAATAATTGTCTCATAATATCAGTATAATTAATATCTTATGATATAATATAAAAAATTAGGAAAGTTCATATTCTACATATATAAAAAAATAACATGTATATAGATCAGATGATAATATGTGCAAATACAACTGGCATGCTTATACATCCAAGCAAAATTATTGTTATATAACAACATGAGAAACCTTAATAAGAATATACAACACACTTTTCAAAAAAACTTCATAATTTACTACTACTTCTACAGTAGAAGTTTTACAAGAAATTGAAAATAGATAAGTAAGAATTTATGATAAGTACCTATTAATTACCTTAATTTTATCATTTTGGGTGTTAGATGGGTTGGAGCAAGTACTTCACATAAAGATAGAACAGTATCAACAATTTTACCATTCTCATTGAAGAATTTGAAAGATATAACATTTGAGTTTATATCAGGCTTCTTAGGTACAAGGTCTTTTAAATTTGCTTTCAGATCACAAAATAACTGTTTATTAGTACGATCATGAGTTGGTCCTCCACCAACATAGTTACTATCATTAACGAAAAAACATGGTGTAAAAGCTGAACGCTCTAGAAAAGACTGAAATTCATTTTTAAATAATGAGAGAGATAAACATACATTTTCACCATGCATATTAACACCACGCATTATTACAAATTCATTATAAAATTTTTTACTATTAATAAAAGTAAAATTACTAAAGCATGAACCTACTAAGTCAAATCTATTCATATAAGGATCTTTACTTTGTTGTTGATCATCACCAGTATCTTTTACCATTGTTCTGATAGATTCATCTCGTGGAACAAATTTACCATTCACTTCCTTACATAACGACATATCATACAAAAAAAGTTTATTATTTCTATCACAAAAAAGTAATAATTGCATAAAATATAACTATAATATTTGATTTCTTATAATTATAGCATAAAAAATTAATATATGAAACATATTGCAACTTGTTGATATAAAAATTACTTATACAGTACTTATAATTAAAAGTATAATAATTTGTAAACTGTTTTAGAGTCATTCTTCCTAACACCGTAGGACTTATACTAACTAATTCAGATGAAGTAGAATTTCTCAAATATTTCATCATCTATTAATAAAGCTAAAGTGTACACACACTATTTCTTTATTAACATTAGGTTTCAGGTTTTGTGATCTTCATATTCAAGAATAATTCCTCAGCTGTACATCAAATTTTTCCTGAATCAACAGTTGATGCGGTATTAGTATTACATTCTTAAATTTCCAGCATTCCTTTCTAATATTGATACCTCGTTAGATTCCACAGAACTTGAAGGAAAATTTTGCTGTAAATCATGTTTATTTATTGAAAATTGAGTACGGTAGTATAAATTACCTTCTTTATCAACAAAATTATAAAAACAAATGTTACCAATGCATTCTTCTTCAGAGTTATCTAATACAATCATTTTTATATATTCATAAAATAATTGCACAGTATTTGATCTTTTAAATCTTACAATATGATCTGGATGATCAAAATCTTCACAGCACCTTGTAGTTACAATCCCGTTAATATCATCACAGTAACTACAATGCACCACTGAATCTATTGAAAATTTTAAGCCTTCAAATATCTCATGAAGAGTCACTGCTTTATTAAGTGTAACAACTATAACTATATGGTGGTTTCTATAAATACCATACAAGAAAACATAATTATAATTTGAGAATACACTTTCAACAATATGCAAATCATTAAATTGAGTACCAATAGCATTATCTAAGTCACATTGGTTACTAGTAAACTCATACGCTAAATTACAATTAAAATTATCATCATATGTATAATACAGATTGAGTGTTTCATTAAATCTACAGTGTTCAGTAGGCACCAGGCAGTATTCATCTGTTTTTAATTTTAATAACGTTAAATTCATAGAAATTTTTACTTATTGTTAATATTCATTAACAATAATAATAAATATTAATTAACTAGTAAATTTATTTTTTAATAAATAAAAAATACACATTATTTATGATATAAAACTCAGCATAATAATTTATGAGCTGTTTTTTGATAAAAAAGACTAACCACTTGATGATTCAGAGTTTAAAATAAGACATGAAATAACATTATGTATACTCTAGTTTAATGTCAGCACTATTTGAAACCAATTGTGCAGTGTTATCTTTGTTAGTGTATTACTTTCTGATATGCTAAAATCATTTCTTGATACAATACTACTGTCATTTTGTATTACATGATGTCTTTTTCCAATTTGTCTTTTAGTATTCTCCTATTACAAAGACAACTTGTCTATTCCAACAGAATATTCTTTTTTGTATGCTATGAGATTTTTACAACTTCTACTTATTTTTTATTTACCTTTCACATTATGACATACTATTGACATAACATATTTTCTTCTACAACTAATAGAAGTACTTTCTTTTAAAGAGGAATCTAACTGTAGTTCTTTAGTACAATTTGTTAATGGATTACAGATTGTACTAAGTTATAATAATCTTTATAATATAAATTGTTCCCTCAGTAAAAAAAACTACAATATAAGAACCACCATATATACCACTTTTACGCATATGATTAATATTCTATCTTTGATGTAGTAATAAAATATTGAAACAGTTAATAATCTCATTAACTTAATGTTTGGATATGGGTCATCAAGTACTTTATGTTGTTTCACTTTTTTACAAAATGTTTTATTATGAGATGTAGTATACCCAACATAAACTATCAACTTACTTAAAAATTTAAAGTCGTTAAGCATATCATCAATAGTTATGTCTTTATCAATTTGAATAGCTAAAGCTAATTTATTATTTTTATATAAAGAGTACATAACAGCATAGTTGTAACTCACTAATGTGTTTTGAATGATATTGATCTCACTAAATTTATTATTAATTAATATATTCAATATATTTTTAGTGCTTGGAAAGACAGTGCTTATATATCTGTTACAATTACTAAATGTACT
The DNA here is from genome assembly GCF_000012565.1 of Ehrlichia canis str. Jake. Taxonomy (GTDB): domain Bacteria; phylum Pseudomonadota; class Alphaproteobacteria; order Rickettsiales; family Anaplasmataceae; genus Ehrlichia; species Ehrlichia canis. Next base: position 641,455 of record NC_007354.1, on the reverse strand, counting down.
ATTAACATACGGTAAATCATGAAAATTTTTATTAACGTATAGACATTACATACTTGATGTTAATTTTAATAATTTTAAATTCATAAAACTTTCAAATGTAATAATATATTAACATAGTAATAAAAATATTGATATATTTAATAAGTAAAAGTAAATTTATTCTTTAGAAATTTTAATTAAAATCAACAATAAAAATAAATATTATGTGTAAATCTAAAGATATTTAAAAATAGACTTATGAGAATTTCTGTATGATAAAAAAATAAATGCAAAGAAGTATTTTGTAAATCTTAATTCATATCTAGATGCATGATAATGTAATGCTAACTACTATAATTATCACTATTCTTTCTAATTATTTTCATATTTTACAAGCAACATTGTCATAGAACATAAGAAAAATATATAAGTATTGTTATAGAAATTACATAGATGAATGTTTAGATGATGCTTAAGAAATAGATTCTTACGCTTTTACGATGCTTTAACATTCTAAATTATTGTCACTTATTTAGTTTCAGTAGCTCTAATTTGACGTTGTTTATGTTTTCTACGAAGCAAATTAGCTTTTAATGCACTCGCTAAAGCTTTCTTTTTAGATACGCCTTTAATTTTTTTTGACTTATTCATAATAAAAAATAAAATAGAGATAATTAAGCCGTTATAGCTTAGTGGCAAAGCACATCATTGGTAATGATGCGACCTAAGTTCGATTCTTGGTAACGGCACATATATCTTAAGGATATATTTTTTTACGAAATTGTAAACATATAAAATAACGTATGTAACTTCTATACATGCAACGCCACACTAACCTACAATACAACATATGCAGTATTACATTGTGTAATAATATATACAATCAGTCATTATAATACATAATTGGACATTTTTTAATTATATTACAGAGACCAAGTACCAAACATTCAAAAGTACACAATCAACATGTTATACACATTAACTATCTGTAATGCTATACCTTATATAATTACTTTACAAAAAAACTGAAATATAAAACAATTCTAATTTTTATAATATTTTACTACTTTTTATGTCACATGATGTAATAACTCGATTTGCTCCTTCCCCAACCGGACATTTACATTTAGGAGGAGCAAGAACTGCATTATTTAACTGGTTGTACGCTAAGCATAATAATGGTAAATTTCTATTACGCATTGAAGATACTGATAAAAAAAGATCATCTCAAGAACTTATAGATTCTATTATTAACGCAATGTCTTGGTTAAAAATCCATTATGATGGAAAAGCAGTATTGCAATCTGAAAATATATCTAGACACGTTGAAATTGCAAATCAATTAATGTTAAATAATAAAGCATATTACTGTTATTGTTCTGAAGAAGAAATAAATAAAGAAAAAGAAGAATCTGCTAAAAAAGGTTTATATTATAAACATAATTGCATATGGAAAAATAAAAGTGCACCTAATAGTAACATTACGAGAGTTGTTAGATTAAAAAGCCCTACAGATGGTGTAACATCATTTGATGATGAAGTATATGGTAATATTACAGTCAATAACTCACAATTAGATGATATGATTTTATTACGTTCAGATAATACTCCTACCTATCTTTTATCAGTAGTTGTTGACGATCATGACATGAACATTAGTCATATTATTAGAGGAACAGATCACTTAACAAATACAGCACGTCAATTATTGATATACAATGCATTAGAATGGGATCCACCTAAATTTGCCCATATTCCACTGATACATGATGAAAATGGAAATAAGTTATCTAAAAGACATCAAGCAATTGGTATACATGAATATAAAAACTCAGGCATATTACCAGAAGCCATATTCAATTATCTACTAAGAATGGGATGGAGTCATGAAAATGATGAAGTTATTACTATAGATCAAGCAATAAGATGGTTTTCTATTGAAGGTATTGGACAGTCTCCATCAAGATTAGATAGTAAAAAACTAGAATTTTTAAATAATCATTACATCAATATAACTGATAATGAAACAATTTTGAATATGATAATTCCAATTATAGAAGAAAAAACAGGACATATAATAACTGATGTAAAAAAAGGTTATCTATTAAAAGGATTAAGTGAGCTAAAGAAAAGAACAAAAAATTTGGTAAATTTAGCAAAAGAATCCCTATTTTATGTTGAAGATATTCCAATTTCAATTGATCAAGAATCAATTACTGTTATAAAAGATTACAAACATATATTTTCTATTTTATATGATAATCTATCTAAAATCTCAGAAAAAGATTGGAATCACAATATATTAATGTCAATAATTAAAGATATATCATGTAATTTAGAAGTAAAAATTAGCATTGTCTACCACTGTTTACGTGCATCCATTACAGGCAGAATGAATGCTCCTAGTATTATTGAAATCATGATTAACCTTCAACACAAAGAGTGTCTACAACGCATCAAGTATGCATTGGATGTAATATAATTTTTACAACGTAAAATCAATTAATAGCAAGTTATCGTAGTTATATAATAAAATAGTTTAATTAATAATGATAAGATAAGTATAATATAGAAATTTTTATTCAATAATTATAAAAACAATTTATTGATTTTACTGATTAAATCCGTATTACTATTGTAACTTTGTAATTCAATAGGAACTTTCATAAGATAATACATTCCAAAAAAGCTTATTTAAGTAATAAGCTATATTAAAGAATATATTGTGCAATACAACAGTACTAAAGTAATATGTAACTGAAATTTCAGTATATTAATTGTTGTATTCAATAATTTCTATTAAATTAAAAATACTATCTTAGGATTAATAAAATTACTTCTATGATAAAATATTATTTAAAGTTTACAATATCATAATTACTAATATAATACTTATGTGTTTTGTTAATGGTTATATAAAATGTGGTCCGTATTAAAACAAAAAGTGCTAGGAGGAGCTGGTAAAGAGTTTGATGAAAATCAAGAAAAAAATAAAGAAAGAGTTAATAAAGAATTATTAGAAAAAAGTAAAAAGAGATCATTAAAAAAAGAAGAAGGACTCACACAAATAGAAACCACGCAACTACAAACAATACAAGAACTTAGTACAGAGGAAATTCCTCAAACACTAGCAGATGTAAAAATAGAATGTTATGATGGCAACCAAGAACAAGAGAAAGCATTAACTACTCAAGAATCATTAGAAAAGAAAGAAGAAAAATATGCAGAAATAGACATTTCACAATTACAACAAGTGCAAGAACTGAGTACTGAAAAAATTTATCAAGAACAAAGAGAACAACATTATACTCAAACTAAACTTTACGAAAAAGCAGGAGCAAGACCAAAGGTAACATCAGGAACAGTAGGGAAAAAAATAGAAAAAAGAGGTAAGAAACAACCAACAGCATCAGTACCAACAGAAAGTGAAATAGAAGAACAAAAAAAAGCAGAAGTTAGAGAAGCAAAACAAGAAGAGAAAGCATTACAAGAGGCACTAAGTAAACTTAAATTAAGACCTGTTTCATGCGTTGAAAGAATGTTATCTTATTATGATGAAGAAAAGAAAAAAGATTATCAAGAATTAGCTAATATGGTACAAACAATAACACCTAATGATATTAATGTGAAAAGTACAAAATGTATAGGTAATACTGATCCAGTAAGTGGAAAAATGTATGTTTCATGTAACAGAGATAAATCACTTAAAGTAGAAGTAAAAGGAGATTCCTTATTTATAGTAAATTGTAGATTATCAAACAAATATTTATCAGAAAATTCAAGAGTTAATTGTGCTTTTCCACCAAAAACGCCAAAACAAAGGAAACGTAAAGCTATAGTTTACTGTTTTGTAGATGGTAATAATACTAGTAAGTTTTTAGAAACTTGTACTACTACTTCATTATCATCTTATTTTTTGAATTCACAATGTCCTTTCAATTTTTGCAATGTCAAATATGTACATTTCTATACAAAACATCAAAATAACAAGAATCTGGATTTATCAGATGAGAAAGAAGCTTTAGAATGTTTTGGAGGTTTAACAAATGTAGAATTTATAGATAGTAGATCATCACCAAGCTCAAGTTTATCTTCTTCACCAAGTACTAGTGGATCTTCTTCTTCCCACTCATCTTCACCTACTGAATCAAGTAGCTCAGGATCACCATCCTCAGATTTCAAAAGTTCTTTTACAAGTAAATTTACCAGAAGGCAGCATCATGCATCATAAATATACTATTTAACAAGTAATATAGAAAAATTTGTACAGTTTATTGACTAATATTTAATAAAATAATAGTTTTATTATAAATGCGATGAAAACTGTATTTTGATATAAATAAAAAGTATATGCTTAACCTGCATCAAGGAGAATTAGTTTTAGCTATAAAACATTATGTAAGAAGTTAGATATTGTGTCCAAAGTTAAAATTGATCCAAATATATATTGTATAGGTAATACTGTAGAAAGTACTAATAGATTGCAAGTACATGTTAGTAACAAAAGACATAACAGGACACAAGTTCAACCAATAGGTAATTCTCTATTCTTATTAAAAGCTAGGTTTCCATCTGGCTTAGTAAAAAATGATAGTCATTTACGCTCAATATATGCACTATCAAACAAAGAAAAAGAAGAACTTTCCATTGCTGCTAATTTATACTGTCTAGTAAAAAAAGATGCTCTTGCAGAATTCAATATATTAAAAGAAAAGATACTAAATAAAGAACAAAAATACATTAATTATTTTATTAATTATGGCAATATAGTATTTGCTAATTTAACTATAGACAGCAATCCTAAAAGTCAATATAATGAACATTTTGCTTTACAAAACATTGCACAATTAGATGCAGATTTTATTGTAGAACAAGAGCAAAACACTACATTATCAATACCTAAATCAAGAATGAGAATAGGTAAATTAGATACTATAGAAGAAGAAAATAGTAATTTATTAACTTAATATGACTATAAAAAATAACTTATCTTAATAACCAGAGATACATTTTTGTTTTGTATAAAATAACTGATATACAAGAATTTACCAAAATAATTTTCTATTACATATGCTTGTACCACAAGAAGTAATAGCTTCTAATAGCTTATTATGTGAGTATGTGAAATACACCACTATCAATATAAAAAGTGCTACTTGTATCGGTAGTACAGATATCATTAATAATAAATTAAAAATACATATTTCAAAAGATAGTAATTTACAACCAATAGTTCAACCACATGCTAAGTCTTTGTTTTTACTGGAAGTGACAATACCATCTAGCATAGTAAAAAATGATCCATATTTAAGAAACATTTATATAATATCACAATCAGAATCACTAGATGCTAATTTATATTGCCTAGTAGATGCTTCACATATACAAAGTTTTACTAATGAAATATATGATACTGTACAAAATAAAGTACCAAAATTTGTTGATAATATTTTTAAATACACAGAAGTTATATTTGCAAAATTAGAAATAGATTCTCATCTTAAACTTAATGAATATGAAATATTATGCAGCATTTTACCAGATGCTGAGTTTATTATCCACGAAATAGAAGAAAAAAATTCTTGTTGTTCCTGCTGTCCACCCTTCACTTCAAAACAAAACATTACCAGAGTACAATCACAAGAAAGTTTACTACAAGAAAACGATGCAGAACAAGTTACATTACCAAAACCAGAAGATAATATTACTAATACGTCAATTTCATCAACAGATTCATCAACTGAACATAATAGTATTTCATCATTATTATCTTTTGTAAATGTAACAATAGAAAGCATTAATAGTTTTCAAAATAATAGTAAATAAAGTATATACCCTTTATTATTAATATTAATTAATTTTCTTTTATATAATAATTAATTTAAAACATAAAAACATTAAAATTTTTATTGTAATGTTGTTAATTTTATTTATTATTTAATTAAAATGAATTAATTATTATATATTTATTATGCAACAAAGTATATATATTTCAAAAATAGTAAATGATTACTTATGTATCAAAGGAGACAATTTTTCCTTTATTTATAGTGAATGTTATTGTATAGGCAATACACCAGAAAACAATGATACATTAGAAATACATGTTTTAAAAACTTATAACAGTAACAAAAAAATAACACCAAACGGAAATTCAGTATTTTCACTAAATACACGCTATCCTTTAAAAACAATAATGCAATTAAACATGCAATTAAAAAAGATTAATCTTATAAACCTTTCACAAAATGATTTAAAAGAAGAAAGTATAAGTGCAAAGCTTTATATTTTTGTAAAAAGAAATAAGCTTCAGCAATTTATTGAAGATGTATTAAATAATGATAAACCTGGTGCTGTTGTAGTTCCATCTGAATACGGTAGCATTATATATACAATGTTGTATACAGATGATTTTGTAAAATATTTTGATGAAGAAACTGCTTTAACAAATTTCTCACGAATAGCTTCTGCACCTAAAAACTATCCTGAATTTAGAATCATACATAAACAACATAGCATTATTTCTAAATTACTAAATAATATGAAATGTATTTCACAAAATAATCTAATATCAGATAAAACTTCAACAATAAGTAGCACAAAAAATTCAAATACCATAATAAGAAACCCTCACGAATACAAATCTGATGATGTTGTAACAACAGTTAGTACAAAAACTTCACCAAGTATAATTACAGAGCAACAAGAATCTGATGATCATTCAACAATAAGTAAGTTAAAAACTTTAAAAAAATCAAGAAAAAGACAAAGATATGGAAGATTATTATTAGTCAAACCTAGTTTAAGTACTATACAAGAAGAACCATCAGTAATGATATATTAAGTTGTAAATATGATTATACATTTTTCACTGTTATAAACATAAATAGGATGTGTAAAATACTCTATAAATAAACTATAAAATATTAACTAATATTTATTTATATAAATTCATACATAAGATCTAGTGATATATCATGACTACTAATTAACATATGATTTCATATATAATATACTTAATAGTAAAATATATTTGTTGCAAGATCGAGGACAGTACAAGCGTGCTTTATGTACAAATATTTAATACATGGATTTTATAATACATAATCCTGTTTGTATTGGCAATACAGTATATTATATTAGACTTTCAGTATTATCTATGTACAAGGTAGTATACAAAAAATCTTATGTATCCTTTTCTAATTATTACTAAAAGGAAAAAGAGTTCTCAGTTAATAGACTTACTGCTAATATAGAAGTATTCTGGTTAGTAGACAAGAACAATTAAAAAAAATTCACAAAAAAGCAACAAAATATTACACTTAGTGGTCACAAATTGCATTTTTTTATATCAATTTCTAGAAGATAATCTACTAAAAGGTAAAAAAGTATAAAGCTTTACTATATATTTATGAATAAAGCAAATAACAAAATTCATCAGTAACACATTAAATACAACACAACCAGTAACAATAATAAACTACTTTCTCTTATATTAAAACACTACATAAATGTGATATATTTGAAGAATAATCAGATATAAGAGGGATTTATCAGAAAATTGCAAACTAGATTTTGACGTCTACTACGCTAGCACAAATAAAAAGAGTCATACATTTCTCCTTTAACAGCATTATCTTAACTAAAAAGGTATCGGAACTTAACAATATTACATATTAATCCAGGAGAGTAATAAGCTATTTGATTTTAAACATAAAAATATTAATTAAAATATCTAATTATCATATAACAATAAATTATTGTTTACATAGCCAAAATTAGATAACTATTTCTGATTCTTCTTATCAAGACTTACTATTTATCATAAGAATTAAATCAGAGTATTCATATGCTAGGTATGTTAGGTAATACACTAGAAGAGCAAGTAATAATGAATTATTTTCAAGTATATCAAAGGAAGAAGGAATTCTATATAAGAGGTGTTATTGCATAGGTAATACTGAAAAAGATAATGCATTACAATTACATATGGATAATTATAAATAAGAATTCTCGTAATCCAATAGGAGATTCTATGTTTTTGTTAAAGGCATTGCTGCCAAGATTCAGTAAAAACCCTGATAGCAAGATACAAAAAGTAATATGTAGTAACGAAAGTGATAATTGTTGGATACATATACATTATTAGTACCTGAAAATAAACCCAATGAATTTATTAGTGATATATATACAAAATTAATACATGTCAAATCATCACAAGCAGTAATTTTATATGCGTTAATATGTATATTATTTCATTATTTAAATTACTATATAATATGAGCCATTCATAATACATGCAATATAGGATAATAATGCAACACACGTCATTTCAATAACTCTCAACCATATTGTAACTAACTTGATTGATATCTACAATTTAAATTTATCTTACTTTAACGATCAATCCTTTAACGCAAAGTTATTTTATTCTCATGACATTAGTGCAGCTTTTATTAAGACATGAACATATAAATTATTGAAATAAAAAATATAGAAATTTTTCACACTTTCCACTTCAGAATTAGCACAACTATAATAGAAAAACTTACAATTAAAAATTGCATAATACCAAAATTAGCAACATGCCTTCTTTAATACCATTCTTTAAAAAAGACTTACTAATCTTTTGCAAATTATTACAGGCACTCTCAAGAATATTACTCTTAATATACAGACATATTAGCTCCACTATATTACCATAACTTTATGGATTTATTCTAAATCATTAATATAACTTATAAAATTTGTTAATATTGCTTAACAATATTACGAGCTTTCTTTATAATAAAAAAGCTTAACATACAATAAAATACAGTCAACATTTTCAATATCATTTCCTTAACTCATGTATACTGATTTGTTTTCTAAGAAAGAAAATAAAAAATATTTACAGACAGTTATCTCGCACTAACAGTAACATTTCAATACAATATTTGCTAAAACATTAGTATAAAAACAATTACATTTTTACTAATAAAATATTTGTTTAAAAATGGATGATTTACTATATATTAAAAGTAAAACATACTAAGAACAATTAGAACACAGTCAAGATGTTAAATTTTCTTTTTTCTGTATTTCCAATAGTATATCTTTCATTTTATCAGGAGTTAATTTTTCATAATAATCATCATTGATCTGCACAACAGGAGCATTAACGCATGCACCTAAACATTCCACTTCCTTCAAAGTAAATAAGTTATCACTTGTTGTCTCACCAATACCTATATTAAGCAATTCCTTGCATGACTTTAAAACATCATCACTACCACATAACCAACAAGGAGTTGTTCTACACACTTGAACTAAATATTTACCAGTAACAGACAAATTATACATGGAGTAAAACTTTGCTACTTCATATACATGTATCAGCTGCATACCTAAAAAATCCGCTATATAATTTATAGCAGAAGATGGAATAAAACCACCACACTGTTTTTGTGCTATATGCAATAAAGCCATTACAGCACTAGATTTTCTATCTTGAGGATATTTATTAATTGTATCTTTTGCATGTTTTAGATTTTCCTTACTAAATTTAAATTCTCCAATATAATTTGTATTACTATTTTTTTGTGTACTAGACATTATTTATTACCTATCTATTTCTCCAAATACTATATCTAAAGACCCAATTATAGCTGTTAAATCAGCCAACATATGACCTTTTGCTATAATATCTATTGCTTGTAAATGAGCAAACCCAGGAGCTCTAATTCTACACCGATATGGTTTATTTGTTCCATCAGACACTATATATACACCAAACTCACCTTTCGGAGCTTCAACAGCCATATACGTCTCACCTACTGGTACACTATAACCTTCTGAATACAATTTAAAATGATGTATCAACGCCTCCATAGATTCCTTCATCTCTGATCTTTTTGGTGGAGCAATTTTTCTATCATCTGTCTTTACAGGACCATCTGGTAAACGATCCAAACATTGTTCAAGTAGTTTTATTGATTGTCTAATCTCTGCCATTCTTACAAGATAACGATCATAGCAATCCCCATTTTCTCCAACAGGAATCTCGAATTCTAAATCTTCATATATTTCATAAGGTTGACTTTTACGTAGGTCCCAAGGAATACCACATGCTCTTAACATTGGACCAGAAAACCCCCAATCCAGAGCCTGTTTTTTCGACACAACACCAATATCAACATTACGTTGTTTCCAAATTCTATTTTCAGTTAATAGATCATCTATATCATCCATAAATTTAGAAAATGTACTAACAAATTTAAATATATCATCAATCAAATCACTCGGTACATCAGCTGCTACACCACCTGGGCGAATATATGCAGAATGAAATCTTGCACCTGATGCTCTTTCATAAAAACCTAAAATTTTTTCTCTTTCTTCAAACATCCATAACAATGGAGTCATAGCGCCTATATCTAGTGCTTGACTTGATATATTTAACAGATGATTTAATATTCTAGTCAATTCACAAAAAATAACACGTAAGTATTTTGCTCTAATTGGTATTTCACATTTTAATAATTTTTCTACACATAAAGAATAGGCATGTTCTTGAGCCATTGGAGATACGTAATCAAGACGATCAAAATATGGTAAAGCTTGCAAATATGTTTTATACTCTATTAATTTTTCAGTTCCTCTATGTAATAACCCAATATGTGGATCTATTCTTTCTATAACTTCTCCACCCATTTCTAAAACTAAACGCATCACACCATGAGCTGCAGGATGCTGAGGACCAAAATTTAAAGTCATTGGCGTGATTTTGACTTGATCAGACATCTAATAAGTTACCAAGTAATTAACCATAAATTATGTAAGCACATATATCATCATGTCAAGAATAAGCTTTCAGTATGGTATTATAAACAAAACAAAAATTGTCATTTTTTTACAAATACATTATACTAAAATCAACACAAAATTTAAAGAAAATACTAATTTTCGTATTTATAGTATTATTTTACAGAATAGTCATTACAAATTAAAAATAAATAAATCATATCTTACTAAATCTATTAAATAACTTATTGAATTCTATTGGATATAGCCTTATCCTACTAAACTTGATATTACCAATAACTTACTGTAGAAAATTAAGAATCTGTATTCTCATCTGGGAACATGATATTTTACATTCAATATGCACTCCTAGACCTATTTCAAGCAAGTATATACTTGGTTCTGGTTATATAACATTGATTAATTACATTAGATAATATTCTTATACTTTTGAATTTCTTAAGATATTTATATTTTATAACTTAATTGAAATTTTCTTTAGGAGAACTATCTTTTATAGTTTTAGTAAATAATGAGGCTTGGTTTTAATATATCTAGAAATAAAAAATACATCAGATTGAGATATATAAAGTGAATTCTTATTAATATACTTTTAATTAATAAATTCTATAGCCCATAAAAATATTATGTTTATTTTAAGAAAAAAAGATAAAAATCCTACAATATCTCAATTAGATAGACTTACTTTATATCAATATATTTAATAAATTGATTAACAACCTTAACTTAAAAAACAGAAAACAATTAAATATTATTATACATATATATTCAATACAACTTTGGATTATCCTATACTATAATTAACACAAGTGAAAAAACATATAAAAACATGTCATTATTTGTAAGATTAATCTACTTATTAGTCATTTCTATGTAATACACAGTATCATACTTAAGATTCAATGTTTATATATCAGCACCATTTCTTAAATGTAAGATTACATTAATGTAATATGATCAAATAACAGGTATTAATATAAATCACAATTACACATAAGTCTCAAAACAAATAACAGATAAAAAATATGTATGTTTTTGCATAAAATTAATAGTTCAACAATTATACTGCTTTTCAATATTTTTTTAATATTCAAAACACGTCAAACTTTTACAATCTCTCATAACCGTCTTTACATAACGTAATGATTGAGAATGCGTTTTTTTGACTTTCAAACCAGTAAACATACTACTTAAACCAGTGGGGCTACCTCAGTTTCACCAAAAGTCCCTGCAGTTATTTCATCTCCTCCTTTACACCATGTATAAATTTTGCTTTAACTTCTGCGATGTTTTCCAAAGCATAATGCATATCAAAAGTCTTACTTTTATCTACATCTGGTATATAGACCAGTTGGATTGCTCATATTAAGCAATATCACTAATTAAAAAAATACCTTTTCATCCATCTAATAATTTTTTATACACATCCTCAAGAAATTCATCTAATTTATCTTCTTTTACTAACAAATATACATACACGTATAATCGCTCTCAGATTTACTAATCCACGTATTTTACTATAATAACTTACTATAGAACATGGTAATAATGCCTTTAATAAAAACATAGAATTTCCAATAGGATTACGAGAATTCTTATTTATAATTACCAAATATAGTTGTAACTCACCACTTTCTTCAGTATTTCCTATATAATAACATTTATTACACTTCAGTATTTGACACATTAGATATATCTGAATACAACTACCATTAATAAATTTCTATTCTTCTAGATTGTTACCTAACATTCCTAACATGACACACACTTTTTCAAATAAAAATCAGAACTTTTAACACAATAACCAATAATTTTACGTTAGCATTCATGTACTACTCTCATAAATATCTGTCAATTCTCTACATGAGATATCAATAACATACTTGAATATACATATGTAAAATTATCAAAATTGAACCTAATATTATTAATGCATGCTAAGATTAAAAAATAAACTCAACTACTGAGTCTTCACATATATAAATATGATATCAGCCAATAAAGCAGTACTAACAAAAAAATTCAATTGATAACATTACTTTATAAATTACAATGAATATAAAATAAAAAGCATAATTTTTATAAGTAATTGTCTATTTTTTTACATAATCATTATTTTTATTAATCTGAATCAAAGAAAAAGTTATAAAAAAAATATGAAAATATAGTTATAAAACTGATATCTTAATAACTATATTACTTTCTTAAATTCTTTAGTCATGAAAAACTTTCAAAATTTTTTACAACCAGTACTTCCATCCTGACTCAGATGCAAACTTGACAAAGCACTACCTATACCTGTTACATTATTGGATTTACTTTGTTTTTTGCTACTTATACTTCCCACCCCCCCCCCACCTATCAGCAGTAGTTTCTTTAGAACCTAATACCATAGGTCTATCTTGTCCATCATCATACTCATCTTTTTCACAAACTAGCCTTTGTTCATCATGTTCTCCTACATTTTTTTTAACACGCCTAGAAAAACTTTTAAAAGCTTTTTTACACATACCAACTACAGTTGTACCTGTAGCACCACATTCTTGATTTTTATTATGCTGTTTTTGACCTTTTGAATGGAACATAATTACTTGTTTACTATATTCAACAAATTCTGCATTGAATTTTATAATACCAAAAGCTTCTTTCATACTCTCAGTATATAGCTGAGTATTTGTTAACATAGATAAGCACACATTACCATACTGTCTAATATTACAAACCTTTAATCTCATTGGTGATTCCAATAAGAAATTTTTATACACCTCATTGAAAAACTTCTGCGATTGTTCTTTTGCTATAACAAGATAACATTTTACATACTGAACTTTTAATGTATTATCTATTGTTTTTCTTACTAATTGATGATCACAAATTCTATCTGGTAATATAAATTCACAACAAACAACACTTTGTCCATCAACAGGAATTTCATTATTAAAACATTGCTCCTCATTTACACATACTTTTAACCTACCACTTGAAGAGTTACCTACACAATAACATCTTATACATATTAAACCTTCAGTTTCTGATGTCTGAACTAACTCTTCAGATAGTTGTTCATTAATAAATACCTTATTTTCACTATCATAACCTAACATTCATATACCATTTTCTATATTATTAAAATTAAGAAAAGCTTATACTGCTAAGTATAAAATTAACTTGCAGCTTTATAATTTATATAACTATGCAATGTATTAAACAATACAAACACAAGCAGTATCTCAATGCTATCACATACCAAAACAACATGCAATCGATAATAGCATAAAAATTTAATTATTTAAAAATTTGATAAGCATAATTTCAAGCAAAAAACACTAAATAACGTTCTATAAAATACATTAAAATATAAAATTGCAGGAAGCTATATTATTCACCAGTACATAATACTTTGAGTATATAAAAGAATCGAAACAGAAGTTACATTACATATTCAGTCTAGATTTAGATTTCATAAAATTTACTGATCAAGATCATGCACATATTGAATACCATATGCATTTCTAGGTAATGAATCTGTATACAATAACACACCAGAAACTAACACTACCCACAATAAAGATATAGGGAGAAAAACTTTCCAGCCTAATCTCATCAACTGATCATAACGATATCTAGGAATAGTTGCACGAATCCATATAAAGCAAAATAACAACACTATTATTTTTAATACAAACCATATAATTCCAGGAATAACATATAAAAAGCTAATATTTAAAGGCGGATACCACCCACCAAAGAAAAATATTACTGCCATTGCATTAATCAATATCATATTTGCATATTCTCCTAAAAAAAATAACGCAAACGGCATAGATGAGTACTCAACATTATATCCGGATACTAATTCTGATTCTGCTTCTGGTAAATCAAAAGGATGCCTATTTGTCTCGGCAAGTGATGAAATAAAAAAAACACATGCCATTGGTAACAGCAATAAATCTATCCAGTAAGGCATATTATGCCGTGCTACCACTATCTCACCTAATTTCAATGAACCAGTTGCTAACAATACTGTCACTATAGTTAAACCTATAGACACTTCATATGATATCATCTGAGATGCAGATCTAATTGCACCTAAAAAAGCATAATTAGAGTTACTTGACCATCCAGCTATTATAATTCCATAAACTCCAAGAGAAGAAATAGCTAAAATATACAACACACCAATGTTGATATTAGCAATCACATTAGGAATTATTACTTCGTGACCATTATTTACTATTACATCCGCACCAAATGGAATAACAGCCCAACCCAACAAAGCTAAAGTAAAAGTAATTATTGGAGCAATTAAAAAACATATCTTATTTGATTTAAAAGGAATAATATGTTCTTTAATAATGAGCTTTACAGCATCAGCAAAAGGTTGTAATAACCCAAATGGACCAACAACATTAGGACCTTGTCTTAGTTGTATGGCACCTATTACTTTACGTTCCATATATACTAAATAAGCAACAGAAACCATAACTGAAATTATTACTGCCATTATTTTGATTAACAAGACAGCACCACTACTTATACAACTTATAAAATCAGTAAAAATATTATAATAATAACTCATATTTACCTAACTTTGATTTGCAAAAGCTTTTACACAATTTGCCATTACAATAGATGCACGACTAATTGGATTTGTCATATAAAAATTGAAATCCTTACTAATAAATACACTATCTTTTTTTAAAGCAATACTTCCATCAACTGAAACCCATTGATTAGAGACTAAGCTTCCAATATTTTCTTCATGAAATTGCTGACCTAATGTTGATAATTTACCTCTAACTTGACATAAATTATCATATTGCATATCTACTTTTAAGTATTTTGATAATTCTTTAATAATTAACCAATCTTCTTTTGCTAAACCAGGAGGAGAAACAGCTATATTTGTTCTTTGAACTCTACCTTCAGTATTAACATAAGTTGCATTTTTTTCTGTATAAGCAGCACCAGGCAATATTACATCTGCAATCTGTGCTCCTCTATCACCGTGATGTCCTTGATATATTATAAAAGAAGATCTAGAACGAGAAATTTCTAATTCATCTGCTCCCAATAAATAAAGAATTTCTATTTCACCAGAACTTACACCATCTATTATATTAGATATTATATTACCAGAAAAGTTAGGTACAAATCCAATATCTAAAGCACCAACTCTAGCAGCAGCTTTATGTAAAACGTTAAATCCATTCCAATCATTTCTTAACATACCAAACTTTTCTGCAATTTTAGTTGATAAAGTAAATATAGCATTACCATTTTCACCAATTAAAGCATCTTGCCCTATTATTAGCATAGGATTTTCTGCACATTTTAATAATTCAGAAAAAGGTATTCTATCATGCAAAATATCATCTAGCACTAAACAGTTATTGCCTAAATTTTTCACACTATAGTTAAAGTTATTATATACCCCCAAATTTGCTATAGTAAAACCTCCATGCAAATATCTTTTACGCAATCTTGCATTAATTATAGGTGCTTCAAGCCTAATATTTGTATTAATTAATAAACACAAGTCTGCATTTTCTATTTTAGATATACCAGTATTAAATAAATAAAAAGCCCTATTATGTGCAGGAACTACTGAACCATCTTGCCTACATTCTATATTAGAACTTCCTAATTTATGCATAAGTTCTTTTAATAATAGTACAGATTCACAATCTACTAAATCTCCAGCAATTGCTGCAATTTTATTCCCAGGAGTATTATTAATTTTTTTAGCAATTACATTAAATACTTCTTCCCAAGTTGAAGGTAACATTTGACCATTCTTCCTTATGTATGGTTTATCCAATCTTTGCAATTTTAAACCATCATATGAAAAACGTGTTTTATCTGATATCCATTCTTCGTTTATATCTTCATTTAATCTAGGCAATATTCTCATTACTTCCAAGCCACGTGTATCAACTCTAATATTACTACACACAGCATCTAACACATCTATAGTTTCACAATTACGTAATTCCCAAGACCTAGCTTTAAACGCATAAGGTTTAGAAGTCAATGCACCAACTGGACAAAGATCTATTATATTTCCAGACAATTCTGAAGTTATACATTTAGATATACATGTGTCTATCTCCATGTTTTCACCACGACCCATCGTACCTAATTCATAACTACCAGCAACATCTGATAAAAACCTAACACACCTAGTACAATGTATACACCTTGTCATTGTATTTTCTATCAATGGACCAAAGTTCTTCTTTTTTACAGCTCGTTTTTTTTCTTTATATCTACTTTGACCTCTCCCATATAACATAGTTTGATCTTGTAAATCACATTCTCCTCCTTGATCACAAATTGGACAATCTAAAGGGTGATTTATCAATAAAAATTCCAAGACACCTTCTCTTGCTTTTTTAATTTTATCTGTATTAGTTTTTACTATCATACCCTCTGAAACAGGCATTGCACAAGAAGCCGCAGGTTTTGGTGGACCACCAACAATTTCTACTAGACACATTCTACAATTACCTGCTATTGCAAGCCTTTCATGATAACAAAACCTCGGTACCTGCACACCAGCAATCTCACAAGCTTGCAGCACAGTCATTCCATCTTCAACTTCTATTTCTAAAGAATCTATAACTAGTTTAACCACATACTACCCTTACATACTAGCCCATTCTATAGGATTACCTGAACTATCTTGTACTAAATCACCATTATCATACTGACCAGCCATAAAAATTGTGCCCAACTCTCTATCAATATATTTAACTGGCTTTATCATTTTACCATTATACATTTTTTGAGCTGTACCTTTTTTCCGCTGCAATGGATTATTTTTACTTGCTGTTTTTGCAACTTTAGCTCCTTTCTTCGCCATAATACCCCCATAGCCATAAATTCATGAAGTAACAGCACATTTTACCATTTAGGTTATCAACGTCAATAAATTATATAGATAAAAGATTTAATGATTTACTATTTTTACTTTAATTTATCCATATTATAAAAATATTTTATACTTCTAAAATGCATATATAGATACAGGTTATTAGCAGCACATTTTAAGATTATATATAAAAATGAATCTAATGAAATCACTCATTAAGATGTTTTACACTAATAATATATTCCCATCATCATAGAAATCTAACCACTTAAGCAGCATTATTAAATTGTAGCATCACCATTCTATAGAATTGAAGCTAAACAAATTTATCATTCATGCATAGTATATACAGAGCTTTATGCAATAAATTTAACATTTAATCCAGATTATAAAAATCTAACCTTGATATTCTGAATATCTAATAAATCTTATCTTTAATGATAAAATACACCCTTCCCTGACTAACATATATAAATTCTTAGCATACCATTAAAATATTTCTATTCTGTTATAATATTAATTAAGCACACTTTATAATGAAATACTTTAAGTATATTTTTATTATTGATGTAACATTAAATCAGAAAACTAGTTTCTAGAATATTATAATGATGGTATATAGCAGTATAAAATTTATTGATATTAATTTTATAATCTTCTACATGTAAGTAATACCAATATCCTCCATCAATTACACTCATGATCCTGTTATGTTTTATTCATATTTCATCAGTATTATGAAATATATTATTAGCTTTAAATATTACTTTTTACTACTTGAATTTATTATGTACTATATAATTAATATATATTAGTAAAATAAATTTCTAAAAAATAAAAGCATCTTACAGAACATTATTAAAATTGATTTTAACTTTTAAACATGAAACAACATATTTTTAGTGATTGTTATACAGTATTGAATATCTTCTTTAATTTTCTTATTATGTAAAATTACTTAATAATCCACTTTTACAAAATATAAACCATAAGGTGGTGCTGTCATACCAGCATAAGATCTATCTTTTGCTTCTAAGATATCCTTCGTATATTCTGGTGGAAAGCTATTTTTTCCACATTCCACCAACGTACCTACAATAATACGCACTTGATTGTGTAAAAATGATATTGCAGAAAAATATATGTCAATACACTGATCACTGTGAATAATTTTTAAATCATCCATTGTCTTTACTGGGCTTTTAGACTGACAATGTCTTGCTCTAAAACTAGAAAAATCGTGATTACCCTTTATATATTCTACAGCTCGCATCATCTTTTCTACATCTAATGGATTGCGTACAAGCCATGCACGATTATAGTCTATTGTTAGTGGTGAATAACGATTTATTATTTTATATAAGTAGTGACGTTTTTTTGCTGAAAACCTTGCATGAAATTCATCATCTGTTTTTTCCACATTTAACACAGAAATAGAATGTGGTATTAAGTGATAATTTATCGCATTTCTTACTACATATGCATCAAAATCTGCTGTTAAATCAAAATGTGCTACTTGACCTAAAGCATGTACACCAGCATCAGTTCTTCCAGCAACATATGTAGTAACACTTTCTCGTGAAAACTTAAATATTGCTTCTTCAAGAATCTCTTGAATAGAATTAGATAAATGTTTTTGTCTTTGCCATCCAATAAAATTAGATCCATTGTACTCTATAGTAATTTTATATCTCATTACTGGTATTACATTTATTACCGTATAATAAATAATGTAATATAGCTTTACGTACTGCAACACCCATTTTTACTTGTAGTAGAATCACAGACTTATTTTCTGCTACATTATTAGAAATTTCAGTTCCTTTGTTTGTAGGACCTGGGTGCATAATTATTACATCTTTTTTTGCATAAGATAGCCTCTCAGAATTCAGCATATATAGATGTGAATACTCCTCTTCTGAAGGAATAACACAATTAGTTATACGTTCTTTTTGTAATCTTAATAACATAATGACATCTGCATCACGTATTCCATCAATCAAGTTATGATATATATGCGATACACCAACCAAGTCACACGCTAATGTTGGAGGAGCAATTAGAGATATATTGGCTCCGTACCTAGATAATAACCTTATATTTGATCTTGCAACTCTACTATGTAATATATCTCCGCATATGGATATATTTAAATTACTAATATTTTTTTTTAGATAGCGTATAGTACAATAATCTATTAATGCCTGTGTTGGATGTTCATGATTCCCATCTCCAGCATTTATTATACAACAATTTGATACATACTGAGATATTGTTTTGACTAATTGACTATATTGTGACCTTATTATAATTAAATCAGGATTCATTGCATTTATATTTAAAATCGTATCTATAATGCTTTCTCCTTTATTTATAGATGAGGTATTAATGTTTAACGTTATAGAATGTGCACCTAATGACTTTTCTGCAATCTCAAAAGAAGACAAAGTACGTGTTGAGCTTTCAAAAAATAAATTAACAACAACTTTTCCATTTAAAATCTTATTATTCTGACTCCTATTATTAAAGTATTGCATTGTAATGTTAAAAATGGATTCTATGTCATCAGGTGTTAGGCTACTTATCTCTAGTAATGTATTCATTATACTCCTATTGTGTAAATATGTTTTCAATTAATTATTAGATTATATATTCTACATATTTATCATATAACACTACATGAAATTTTTTTCCAATCTGACATTTAAGTAATTTGATATATTGTAAATAATACTTCTATTAGTTAACACAGATTTTGAAATATATTTTTAATCAGTATTGAGTTTAACATGTTTTTACAATTCGCACTTGTTAATATATTATTTGTGTATTAAACTTGTAATAAAGACTTTTTTTACTTTATCTAAAATTTTCTGCAGCTATAATGTTGTTAACTTAATTAACTATAATGTTGCTATGGACAATTACAATGCAAGTTCTATTACTGTCTTAAAAGGACTAGATGCAGTTAGAAAAAGACCAGGTATGTATATCGGTGATACTGATGATGGTTCCGGTTTACACCATATGGTATATGAAGTCATTGATAACTCCATAGATGAGGCACTAGCTGGTTTTTGCAATAAAATAGACATTGTAATTCAATCTGATGGATCTGTTTCTGTAACAGATAATGGTAGAGGTATACCTGTAGATATGCATGAAGATGAAGGCATGTCAGCTGCCGAAGTAATCATGACACAATTACATGCTGGTGGTAAATTTGATCATAGTAGTTATAAAGTTTCAGGTGGACTTCACGGTGTTGGTATATCAGTTGTAAATGCTCTTTCAACTTGGTTAGAACTAACCATATGGCGCAATGGAAAAGAATATTTTATGCGCTTTGAAGATGGCGTTACAGTAAAACCTTTATCTGTAGTCGGTGAAAATACATATAAAAAAGGGACTAGAATTACTTTCTTACCATCTAAAAACATCTTTTCATCTGTAAATTTCAATTATTCAACTTTAGAAAGCCGTGTAAGGGAGCTATCTTTTCTTAATTCTAGTATCAACATCAATCTAAAGGATTTAAGGGGTGCTCAAGTATTAAATTCATCATTTGGTTTTAGAGATAACTCTAAAGTTAGCGATGCATCAGACAAAGGAACTTCCGGATTTGTAAAATATCTTGATCGTAATAAGACTGCTGTTACTAAAATTGTTCATATAGAAGGAATTGTACTTGAACATGGAATAAGCTTAGAATTATCAATGCACTGGAATGATTCTTATTATGAAAATATGTTATGCTTCACTAACAATATCAGACAGAGAGATGGAGGAACTCACCTTGCAGGATTTAGATCAGCTATGACGCGTTGTATCAACAATTATGCAACAAATGAAGGTTTTTTAAAAAAAGCAAAGGTAAGTATTTTAGGAGAAGATGTAAGGGAAGGGCTTACATGTGTATTATCAATAAAATTGCCTGATCCAAAGTTTTCATCTCAAACTAAAGATAAATTAGTTAGTTCTGAAGCTAGAACAGTTGTCGAGAATATAGTTTATGAAAAACTCACAAATATCTTTGAAACAAATCCTAAACTCGCTGCTAGTATTATAGAGAGGATTATTAGATCTGCTAAAGGGAGAGAAGCTGCACGTAAAGCAAGAGAGCTTATCAAGAGTAAAAATGGATTCGACTTTACAATTCTTCCAGGCAAATTAGCAGATTGTCAGGAAAAGTCACCAGAACTGTCTGAGTTATTTATTGTAGAGGGTAATTCTGCTGGTGGTTCTGCAAAACAAGGACGTGATAGACGTTCCCAAGCTGTATTATCATTAAAAGGAAAAATATTAAATGTAGAACGTGCAAGTTTAGATCGTATACTATCATCAGCAGAAATTGCATCGTTAATTACTGCAATAGGTAGTAATATTGGAACTGAGAATTTTGATATTGAAAAAATACGTTATCACAAAGTTATTATTATGACAGATGCAGATGTCGATGGATCGCATATTAGGACTTTATTATTGACATTCTTTTTCCGTTATATGCGTGAAGTGATAGAAAGAGGATATCTATATATTGCACAACCTCCACTTTATAAAGTTACAAAACACAAGAAAGAATTTTATATAAAAAATGATGATATGTTGCATGATTATATCATTAGTAATGCTATAAAAGATTTAACTCTTACTGGAACTAATACTTACTCAGGAGAAGATTTATCTCAAATTTTGCACCAATGCATGAATATTAGCAAGATTACAAAATCATACGATAGAATAATTCCTCAAAGTGTCTTAGAATCATTGATTATTTTCTTTAAAAAGCATAGTTTTGATTCTGCTGATGCAATATCTGAACATCTAAATAATGTTTTTTGTGAATACGAATGGAGTGTTGAGATTCCTGAAAAAGATAAGATAAGCATTTTTAGACTATCACATGGATTAGTTGATAAGTATTATATTGATAATACTATAATGAACTCAGATGAAATAAGACAGGTTATCCATATTTGTGATGGAATTGATGAAATCTTTAATAGTATGCTTATTTTATCTACCAAAGACAATAATATTAAAATAAACTCACCTACTTCTTTAGTAGACAATATTATCGAATTTGGCAAAAAGGACATGACATTACAAAGATTTAAAGGGTTAGGTGAAATGAACTCAGATCAATTATGGGATACTACATTAAATCCTGAAACAAGAACTTTACTGAAGTTGAAGATATCTGATTGTGAAGCTGCAGATTCAATATTCTCAGTACTTATGGGTGATTTCGTAGAACCTAGACGTGATTTTATTAATAACAATGCTCTGAACGTGCAAAATATTGACGCATAATTTATCACACTATTAACATTGCATTATTAGATTAGAAACATGTATCTTTATAATGTGAAACATAACAAAATGTATAAAAGATATACAGTAGCGAAATGTAGAGTGAGTTAAAATAATATAACATTTATAAAATATAAATTAACTGAATCTTATTACCTACAATATTGCTACATATCGAAAAACTAATTTTTCTAATACTATGCAACATAATATAAGCTATAAATTCAGATAATTAAGCAATATATGTATAAGATGAATATGATATACTTACTATAGTATGATATGTGCAAAATAAATCCAAAAACCCACATTGTAGTAAATCTATATTTACTCAAGATTACTTTATTTTCTAGAAGCTTATTTTACTAATATAATTATAAAAGCTATCAATTATAATTAGACATAGCTGAATTTTATATCATAGATAAATCAAAAAGTAGTATTCATCTTTAAATAAATAATGTATTTTGAATAAAATAGAGTAAATTATGTCTTTCATAGAGAAATTTATCAAATCACACACATAAATTTGCAATAATTGTGATGCTGTATTAACTTACTTTACTTACCGTATGTAATAATACTACTCTATCATAAATAATAACTATAAATTTACACTACATTCAGGTTATTTTATCTGAGATTTATCTCAAATTATATAATTTGGATTTTTTTCATTTTCAAATTACCATTAAATTAATCTAGTATCAATAAACAATTAGATATCAAATAAACTAATTTAACAGTGCACAACTTCTTCAGAATAACCATGACATCTCACTTGTGATAATAAACTTTGTAGAGGATTACACACATATCCATACGACGCATAACTACTAATACCAACATCATTAGCATTTTCATGATTTTTATCTGAATTCTGAAAAATATAATTTAACGCCAAACTAATTACATATAAAGAAAACACACAAAAAAAAGAAAATTTATATACACTTGTAACTCGTTCATCAAGACCATTACATACCTCATAAAGAAGATTGCATAATGGAATTATGATACCAGATGCTATCATCAAAGATGATAGTACTTTATAACAAGTAACATTTAACCCTTCACTTTTAAAAACCACTCGCTTTTCAGAATGATAAGACAAACAATACATTATAGTTAATAATACTGCCATAAGTATCACAAGTGTTTTATATGGCTTAATTAAACTACCTTGATTATAAATATCACATATAGCAACAATTAGTGGAACAACTAAGAAAAATAAAAACATTAAGCTGTTAGAAAGACTCATTTTCTGACAACATTCAATACATCCATTGAAGATAATAGAGTTTCTGCCGTGTCTACCCTCTTTATACACTATATTAACTTAAAAGTGCAATACATATTATAATAATCGATTTTAACTATATAGTCAATACGATACACTCTAGTTAAAAGCTATACATATGACACTTATAACCTAGATTTTATTTTCACAATCAAAAATCTACTAAATCAACCTTACAACTCTGCTAATCATCATTATTTATATGTATTATATGATATTCTGCTTTTCATTAATTACAGCATCATAAATTAACAATCATCAATAATGTTATCAAATTTCGTTAAACAACTTCATTATCTAAAAATATACACAACAACTAATTTACGAATTCATATTACAAAATTAAAAAATAGTAGATAAATAATATTCTTTACAAATCTTTTCATCATGTTAATTTTTAATCTCTTATTTATTTCAAATAAATACTCCAGTTAAATATAAAAAATAGATGACACTAACATCATTAAAAAACTAACGCTACACTTGATGATTTACTTTATAACATAACATGAAATTTAAAATACAATTAAAGCTGTAATCAATCAAACTTTATAAAACTAAAGAATTAATTAAAAAAATATTATCAATATATTACCATTATAATATTCTTAATAGTAGTTCCACATACCAATGAAATTTATCTATACGAAATATTTTTTAACTTACTATAAAATCAAAAACTTGGAAGTAGCAGAATCAACAATAAATAGATTACAATCTGTTATTAACTTATCGATTTAATAATTAATCAAAATATAATTTATATTTTAAGTAAACTGATACATAAAAAAACTAATGATATAAATACAAAATCCAATAAAAAACATGACACACATTTAGTAACTTTCCATTCTAACTTGTTTTGCATAATAATAAGTACTACCATTATTATCCATAGATCAATAAACACACCCTAGTTTCCTACAGCTACCTCATGTTTACTATGAAACTTTCACATCTGCATAAACAGTACTATCTTTACTTTTCTCATACCAAAATTCTCGTATTTACTATTTCATGTAATTCCATCACCTACATAACCATCTATTTTCCTATTCTGACTATATACCACCTCTAACAAACTACTAATAACACTTGCTTCAGATATGTAACCTTTTATTTTATCATTAGATTAATAACAACAAGCAACTGCTGATATAAGAAACAAAAATCACATAAAATATACGAAATTCTACATCTAATACTCACATTACATAATCATTATAAATACATCATAACATGACAATATAATTGTCATGTAATATTCATAAGATCAACAATTAAAAATCCCTTTAGGATGTTCCTTTAAAGAATAATACTCACTTCATATTTATTTTATAAATATTATTTATTTACTTTTTAAATTTTTTATCTTAAGTACAACTTTACTATATCAAATGTAATCAAACGGACTTGCAGTATATTTCATAACCAAATATTAATACCGTATATCCTTTATATTACAATAGTCAATTTTAACGATCATTTTTAACACATTCATTACTACAATCATCAATTATAACACTTTCTACATTACAATTTACTTCATCATAACCATTAGCATCTGATGCGATCAGAGATTCACATTCACTATCATTAACATTTTGCCTAGTACATGATACAACTTGCTGAGCAACTATATCAACACCACATACCAAAAATATAACAGTTGACATAGCATATAAAGCTAACATAGAATACGCAGCAATCTGATATCCAACTGCAATATTCACACCATTACCAGTAACAATACTATAAATATCATAACATGTTAAACCCAATGGCAGAAGTATACCAGCAGCAATAATTGCTGTACCAATACTGTGAAAAATAATTTGTTTACTTTTTTTATCAACTTGCCTATAACTCAGTTTTACATAGTCTCTATCTATAAAAGATACAATATACATTGCTAATGTTGTTACCATAATAACAAACATATCAATCTTATACATAAAACTTGGTACACTAAGATTTGATAACTCACAAATAGCTAAAACAATTGGTATAATTACACAAAATAAGAATAACAAAGCATTAATAGCTTTTAAAATATTATCAACAGTCTTATTATTCATCTTTTACTACACCATTTTATATTAACAATAATAACAAATATATTTTCAACATCATATATCTTAATCAAGCATTTAAATATACGTTCATACAAATATAGAATATAAATTTATAATAACCACAAGATACAATCATAAACAACCAACGTACCATTATTTTTTAAATATTTTTATTGTTAGTAAACATTAAAGAAACTGTAATGATATCAATAACCTTCTAATACTATTTTCTATTTGTAAACCATCTAATAAAGAACTTTGTTCTTCTCAATTTGCTATCCTAATATTATCTTCTTCTACTCGTTTGTTTTGTTCCGCATAACCTTTATCAATGCTACATGAAACACATGTTTAGAACTTAAAATAAGAAAAGCGGCTAATAAAGTTAAAGCTAGAAAAGAACATAAACTAGTTTTATATCCAATAACAACATTTTGATCATTAAGGACACTAGAGAATGCCTCATAACATAACAAAATAATTGTAAAATAACACCACAAATAAACGCACTAGCTACAAACAAGCAATACCTACAATTTGTAGGTACAATCCTTCACATTGAATGATTTTCACATAGGCTACATTTTTTACCTCATTATTCTGACTATTTTTGTGTTGTTCATTATTGTTTATTTTAATGATAAACTCTTCCCTGATTCTTGCACACTATATTTAATATTAAGAACATTATTAACACACCAACTACAAAAGGCCTACATACCTTGATAAAGGTACACTTCATAGTTTAAAACCAAAAATTATTATCGATATCAGTACAGCGCACACAAAAAATAGACAGCTTAAATAAGTAAGAACACTACTCTTATTTTTCCTATGTCTAACATCCCCACTTTAACCTACATAATTATATTAAAATACTTTTACTATATTGTCAATTAATTGATAAATTATAGATACTAACAATACATAAATGTGTAACACATATATTTCATAGCAAGTTTATTTTAATATAAATTTATATTTTTTACACTTTAATACTATTATACATTACTTCTCGATCATTAATACCAAAAACCAACTTCTAATTCTTTTAATTCAACATTTTATTTATTATGGCTCACCAAGGTTTTATCAAACACCTATTATAATTTTGTTGAACAATTGACTAGGTTTACATATCATAGAAGTAATGACTGAGACAGCACATAAACCAACATAACATACACATTAACTCTATATCTAACAATGTTCTCCACAAAAAAATACCTCATAAAATAATAAACCAAACGGTATTGTAATACCAAAAATAAATATACTTGCACGTAACATGGAATCTAAACAACATTTTTTAAATTCATCAAGTTTTAACAAATTATCTTGTTTTTACATCTTGTGCAAAATAGTACTAAAAATATACAACATCATCACTATTGATGCTGTAACAAATGTATTAACTTTATAAAAACTAATAGATTAAGTTTAATTTATATAATTCACACACGTCAAAATTAATAGTAAAACAACACATAAAATAACTATTAACTGAACTAACCAATATATAAATGCTAATTACGTTTTTAGCAAATCATATTTATATTAATTTAACAATACAAGTTTTATAATTATAAATTATTTTTTACAACTTATAATTTTATTTTAACCAGACTATTAGTATCAATACTTATAGAATAATAACTCACCATTAAAATTCTTTTTTAATATATTTCTAATAGTGCTTATTTATATTAACTATTTAATTTAAAAACCATAGGTAAACTCTAGATGTAACACTTCTTGTTATATTTACAATAATAATGCTATACTTTATACACATCTAATAATCTACAAAAACACAATTTTTATACATACTTTGTACTAAAACCATCAACAAGATCGTTACACAATCCTTACACAAAGTAGCAAGCACTATTATTTTTCAGCTCTGACAATGGTGTTATTTGAATAGATATTGCACAAAATTAAGTTATGTGAAATATGATTTATTGAGCCTATAAACCTTTTATAAATATGATATTAAACTAAAATTTAAAAACAACAAAAATAATTCTATTAACTTAATGCTTAAATCTTATATTTAACTACACTAATCTCATACTTCTTTATTAATGAACCATTGTAAATAAATAAAAAGCCATAATCATCTTATTACTATCATGCTACTTACAGCATAGCATTTATACAATACACTTAATTGATCTGATTTTTCTAAGTATCAATGTTTATATCAAAAAAATCAATAACTCACATTTCTTTGCTAATTTAATTTACTGATAAACTTACGAAGTAAACTGTCATGTATACCAGTAACTGATGTATCCTTTTTCAACAATTTCACTAAATTCCTTTTATCTACTTTAATATTTTTTACTTCTATTACTTCATTAGTCTGAGGATCAAAAGTTAACTTTAAAACAATAGACTCATATTCTTTTGCTGAGAAAAAACGCTTTTTATAAATACTGTAAGAAATATAATACCATACATTACCTTCAATAATGCAAGGATCACCTATAAGCTGTACAACCTGAGTATTCAAATCTCCAATTTTTACACCATCCCATAAATTAATTTCAGAAGTAGGATACCCATGATGAATTGTTGTAGTATAACAACCTGTCAACATAAATAAAGCTATACAAATAACTCTAGCTAGCATAACATTTTCAAAAACAAATATGCTGTAAGCTACCATAATTTTATTAGTTGGTCAATTTTATAAATTATATATTTTTAAATATATATATATACTTACACTACACACATAATAATTACCCAACCATAAGTAATCAAATTTACTTATGTATATTACTTACCTTTTTAATGCTTGATCAATCAAATTAATAGTATTATTTATTCCATATAATTTTATAAAAGATCCCAGTCTAGGACCATGACTTTGACCTAGCAAAATTTCATAAAAACTTTTAAAACAAGATCGCAAATCATTAAAACAATATTTTTTCATTAAAGAAAATATATTACTCTGTATTTCATCAGATGTAATATCATTTGGAAAATCATTAAGCATATTCTTTAATTCATCCAGTATAATTTTTTCATCATGATCTGGAGTTTTATAAACTTTATAAGGCTTAACAAAATCATGATAATACTTAACTGAAAAATCCACTAACTGAGACAATAATCTATTATCCTGTAATGCATGATTATCTTGATAATTTTTTATAAATCCCCATAACACATCACTGTTTTCAGCATTACAGGCTGATGCCAAATTTAACAATAAAGAAAAACTCAAACCAAAAATATCAACTATTGGGACACTCCCATGATGAATATGCCATACAGGATTATCATAACTAGGGTTTTTGTGATAATCATCTACTAAATATAAATAGTCATCCATAGAACGTGGTATTACATCAAAATATAATTTTTTTGCCTTTTTAGGATTTTGTAATATATACAACGCTAAACTTTCAGAAGGAGCATAAGATAACCAATCCTCTATTGATATACCATTACCCTTTGACTTTGAAATTTTTCTACCTTCTTTATCCAAAAACAATTCATAACAAAATAAAATTGGAGGTGCACTACCTAAAATTTCACATATTTTACTAGATAACTCTGCAGATGGTTGCAAATCTTTACCATATGCTTCATACTTAATATTAAGTGCTGACCACCTCATTCCCCAGTCTGGTTTCCATTGTAATTTACATTTTCCACCTGTAACCTGCGTTTTAATTATCTCATCATCTTCATTCTTATAAGAAATAGTACCCAACTCAACATCAAGATCAATAATAGGTACCTGCAATACCTTAGAAGTCTTAGGGCAAACTGGTAAAAATGGACTATAAGTTTTTTGTCTTTCACTACCTAATGTAGGTAGCATAACATTCATAACTTTATCATAATTTTTTAATAATAAAAGTAACTTTTCATCATATAAACCATTCTTATAGCATTCCGTTGCACTTTTAAATTCATATTGAAAATTAAATAAATCAAGAAATTTACACAATAACATATTCATATGATGACCATAACTTTTACAGGCACAGAAAGGATCTGGTATCATAGTTAAAGGTTTACATAAATGTTCAGCTATCATGTCCTTATTTGGAATATTATCCGGTATTTTCCGCAATCCATCCATATCATCTGACACAACTATTATTTTTGTGACAATGTCAGGACAGATTTTACGCAATGCATTCATTATTGCAGTAGTACGTAATACTTCCCCAAAAGTACCAATATGAGGAAGCCCTGAAGGACCATAACCAGTTTCAAAAATAATTTCTGTATCTTCCCCAAACCTTTTTAATATTTTCTCTGCTTCTTGAAATGGCCAAAATTTGTACTGTTCCATCATAATATATAAAACTGATAGCTTATAAATATTACAAATCTATAACATAAAACATGCAAATTAGCAAAATATATAGCAAGATTACATAAAATACAAAAAATAACACTAACAAAAATAACCTGTACCATGCAGCATATAAAAACAGATTTAAGAAATTAACTCAACTTAAAGCATTACATTAAATTTAGAAAATAAATATCACTGAAAATCCTTATTAGTCATTAAAAAGTAATCACTAACAATTAATAAAAACACTGATATAAATAACTGCATCACTTAAAAAAATCAACAAACTAAAAAGGATTTCAATGACTTACAAAAAATACTTAACTTACTGGATCATCATGCATTATAATACGACGCTGTTTCACTTTTTTATGAACAACTCCTTTTTTATTACTACCAGTAGATTCAGATAGACGAAATTTTATATAATTATCAACAATCTCATTAAATTTATCAAGATGATCACGAAAAAAGTGATCTGCTTTTTCTATAACATAATACTGCATATATTCACTCTTAATAGAATTACTCAATCTCGCCGCAAGTTGAGATACCGCAGCTTCATCAGAAATACTATCTTGATCACCTTGAATTATCAAACCAGGAACAGGACAAGGTGACAAAAAAGAAAAATCATACTTATTTGCAGGTGGAGACACTGCTATGAAACCCTCAACTTCTGGACGCCTCATCATTAATTGCATAGCAACCCATGCACCAAAAGAAAAACCAGCAACCCAAAAAGGAGCTGACGCTACATTATTATTTTGTAACCAGTCTGCTGCCGCTGCACCATCACTTAGTTCGCCTATACCTTTTTCAAAATTACCTGAAGACTTACCTACACCACGAAAATTAATCCTTAAAACAGAAAATCCATTATTTGCAAATATATTATATAAATTATATACAATCTTATTATCCATATTTCCGCCATACTGAGGGTGAGGATGAAAAATTAAAGCAAGCGGAGCACCTAAAGTTTTATTATGATGATACTTTCCCTCAATTTTACCAACTGCACCATTAAAAAATATTTCTCTCATGAATTAACTTCCTTAAATAAAAAAATGAGTAAACTTTAACTTTTAAGTGTATAACATTAATAATAAAAACTCAACTTTTAAAGTATTCCTATGATCATAGAATAAAGTTTAGATTACAATTTAATCTCATAAAATAACATTAATACAAATAATCAAAAGTCACTAAAACAATAATAGATTAATCTGTACTATATTATTTAATAAAAAACCTACTTGACACAAGGTATATTAATGATACATTAACAGATTGTTGATTGAGTAAAAAATCTTTCGTTAAAAATATTTCAACAATAATACATAATAGATTTTGGAAAACTAAATATGTTGATTACAACAAGGCTGCGTTATGCTGTTATGTTTATGGTAAGTCTAGCTCAAGAGTATTATATACTAAAAGGTAGTAATCAACCAAAAAAAATGTCACATATTGCAGATAGCCAATCTCTTTCCGAAGGATACCTAGAACAAATTATCGCAAAATTAAAAAAGCAAGGATTAGTAAATTCAACAAAAGGTCCAGGTGGAGGATATTTTTTAAATAAGTCTCCAAATATAATTACACTCAACTTAATACTTGAATCTATAGGAGAAAATATAAAAATTACAAGATGTAAAAACAATAATGTAATAAGATGCTTACCAAATAATGCAAAATGTATCACACACAATCTATGGGATAACATAGGTAATTATATTAAAAAATATCTAAATAGTATTTCACTAGAAGACATCATCAATAATAATTTCAAGCATAGTATCAAGCATAGTATCAAGCATAGTAATATATTAAACAATGATGAGAATAAATACATATATGCAGATTACAATTCAACATCAACTATACTACCTGTAATCAAACAACAACTAGACAACTTATCTTCATTAAATATATACAATCCATCATCAACACACAAACTAGGTCAAAATACAAGAAGCATCATAGAAAAAACAAGAGAGATAGCTATTAATATACTAAATGCTAGAAATTATGATGTAATTTTCACTTCATCTGGAACAGAAGCAAACAATTTAGTAATAAACAGTACTACTGAATACAAACACCTAATTTCTTCTATAGAACATGTATCTATAATGAATTGTACTACAGATGCAGAATTAATCCCAGTAAACTCTAATGGAGTAATATGCTTGGATAGATTCAGTGAAACTCTAAATAAATTTAAAGACAAAAAAGTTCTTGTATCAATAATGACAGCAAATAATGAAACTGGAGTTATTCAACCTATAAAAGAAATAGTAGAAATATCACATAAATTTGGCGCACTAGTACATACAGATGCTGTACAAGCATGTGGCAAAATCCATATAGATATTGAAAACTTAGGAGTAGATTTATTAACAATTTCATCACATAAACTAGGAAGTATTGCAGGAACTGGTGTATTGTTTTTCAATAGTAAAAAAATAAAAATAAAACCTATGATATTAGGTGGAAATCAAGAGAAAGGGTTACGTGCTGGTACTGAAAATATAATATCAATTTATTTATTATCTATCTCTCTCAACAATTTGAAAGACTCTATAAAAAAAATGTCTACTGTAGAGAAATTACGTGATAAACTAGAGTATGAGATATTAAATTTAGTACCTGAAGCTCAAATTTTTGGTAAAAATACACAACGTCTACCAAACACTACGTGTATTTCAATGCCAAATGTAAGTAGTGAAATACAAACAATAAGCTTTGATATTGAAAATATTGCTGTTGGCAATGGATCAGCTTGTTCTTCTGGAACATTAACACGTTCTCATGTATTATCTGCAATGGGAATAGATGATGACATAGCTAAAAATTCAATTAGGATTAGTCTTAGTCCTGATATAACAGAACATCAAATAAAAAAAATAGTTAATTGTTGGTACAAAACATATCAAAACAACAAGTTACTAAAACTAAAATAGGTAAAATTATGCAAAAATTAGAAGAATATCATGTCATTAACGTTATCAGTAATAGGTAATAAGATGGGAAGAGAAGGACAAATACATATCAATTTACCTGTATTTCTTGATTACCAATCAACAACAAAAACAGATGATCGAGTATTAGAAGCCATGATACCATATTTTCAACAATTTTCTAATCCTCACTCACGTAGTCATTCTTTTGGATGGAAAGCTGAATCAGCTGTTGAATTAGCTAGAGAAAGAGTTGCATCTTTAATAAACGCTGAACCTAAAGAAGTAATATTTACATCAGGTGCAACAGAATCAAATAATTTAGCAGTTAAAGGTGTAGCAAATTTTTATAAAAATAAAGGAAATCATATAATTACAGTACGTACAGAACATAAATGTGTTTTAGATTCATGTCGTCACTTAGAAACAGAAGGATTTAATGTTACTTACTTAGATGTACAAAAAAATGGTATTATAAACTTAGATCTACTAAAATCATATATAACTGATAAAACAATACTAGTATCAGTCATGATGGTAAATAATGAAATTGGAGTAATTCAACCAGTTGAAGAAATAGGAAAAATTTGTCATGAACATGGTATATTTTTTCATACAGATGCAGCACAAGCTTTTGGGAAAATACCAATAGATGTAAACAAAATGAATATTGACTTATTAAGCATATCTGGACATAAAATATATGGACCAATGGGAATAGGAGCATTATATATACGTAAACGCCAACCACGAGTACGACTTACTCCTTTGATTAATGGAGGCGGACAAGAGCGTGGAATGAGATCAGGTACAATACCTACTCCATTAGCTGTAGGGCTAGGAGAAGCAGCACGTATAGCTCAAGAAGTAATGGAAGAAGAAAACATAAGAATAAAAGAATTACGTGATATACTATATAATGAAATAAAAAAACATTTATCATATGTTGTATTAAATGGTGATTATGAACAACGTATATCAGGAAACTTAAATTTAAGTTTTCCATATGTAGAAGGAGAGTCTATTATTATGGCAATTAACAATCTAGCAGTAAGTTCAGGATCTGCTTGCACTTCTGCGTCACTTGAACCATCCTATGTTTTACGTGCTTTAAATATTGAAAAAGATTTAGAGCATTCATCGATTAGATTCGGTATAGGTAGGTTTACTACAAAAGAAGAAATCTTATATGCAGCAGAACTTATCGTCAGTAGCATAAAAAAATTACGTGAAATGAGCCCATTATGGGAAATGGTACAAGAAGGCATAGACCTTAATAATATCAAGTGGGACACACATTAATTTTTTGATTATATTTTAGTAATTATGAGGCAATTATGAGTTATAGTGAAGTTCTATTAGAACATTATAAAAATCCCAAAAACGTTGGCACTCTACCAAAAGATGATTACAATGTTGGTACTGGGTTAGTAGGAGCTCCAAGCTGTGGAGACGTAATGAAATTACAAATAAAAGTAGATAATAACGGAAGAATCATTGATGCAAAATTTAAAACTTTTGGATGTGGAGCTGCAATTGCAGCAAGTTCTCTAGCAACAGAGCTAATAAAAGGTAAAACAGTAGATGAAGCACATCAATTAAAAAACACAGTATTAGCAAAAGAATTAAGTTTACCACCAGTAAAAATACATTGTTCATTACTTGCAGAAGACGCTATAAAAGCTGCAATAAATGATTACAATATGAAACAAGAAAATAGAAAAAGTAATACTGCATTTTCAAGTGATGAATAAAATAAGCCACTAAAAAAATAAGGTTTTTACATGAATAATGAAATTTCTATATCTTATAATAATGATGGTAATTCTTCACAGATCAGATATTATATAAATAGCGAAGTAACAAGTAAATCACCAATTATCATAACAGAAAATGCAATAAAAAAAATAAGACAGCTTATAAAACAAAAAGAAGATGCAGTTATTGGCATTAGGATAATGGTAAAACAAAAAGGATGCTTTGGTTTTAAATATAACATTGAATATGCATATGATATCAAATTGTTAGATGTAAAAATTGAAGTAGAATATCAACATGAAAACTTTACTATATTAATCGATCCAAAAGCAATGATGTTTATCAATGGAACAGAAATAGATCATGTAGAAAACAAAATATCTTCAGGATTTACATTCAAAAATCCTAATGAAAAAGGAAGATGTGGGTGTGGAGAAAGTTTTTATGTATAAAGATTATTTTTCACTATTTAAATTAAAACAAGAATTTTGCATTAATATTCAAGTATTAGAACAGAATTATATAGCATTACAAAGCAATTATCATCCAGATTTATTCTTTTTAAAATCAGAAAAAAAATTAGCATTAGATAATATAGCAGAAATAAACAAAGCATACCAAATTTTAAAATCCTCTATCACAAGAGCAGAATACTTACTGCAAATCAAAGGAATTACTGCTGACAAAAATGATATAAACAGTATAATAGAAGAAATATTTAAAATACAAGAATCAAATAACATTGATATTGAATACCAAATCTCATCAGCCACTAAAGCCATGGAAGACGCTTTTTCTAGAGAAGATTTCAATGAAGCTGCAAAACAAGTGATAAAATTAAAATATCTTAGGAAAATTCAAGAAGATAGGGGTATTATTTAATGCAATTAATTAATATAACAGAACCAAAAACAAATGAAAATACACTTGCATTTGGAATAGATCTAGGAACTACTAACTCCTTAATCTCTATGATTGATAATGAAGGTAAAACAATAATATTCTCAGATGAAAATGGCAGATTTTTAATTCCATCAACAGTAAGTTATATCAATAATCAAGTTGAAGTAGGAAAAAACTATTCTAATGATAACACTATTTCTTCAATTAAAAGATTAATGGGAAAATCAATTAAAGATATAAATGAATTATCATCAGAATTATTATTTAACATAACTGATCAAGGTAATAACAATATATACATAAAGAAACAAGACGGAACATATGTTACACCAGTTGAAGTATCAGCAGAAATTCTTAAAAAACTGTGTAAAATCGTCAAAGATAGTACTAATCTAGAAGTCAAAAAAGTAGTAATAACAGTACCAGCATATTTTGATGAAGCAGCAAGAAAAGCTACGAAAGATGCAGCACATCTGGCTAATCTTGAAGTATTACGTCTTTTAAATGAACCAACTGCAGCAGCACTAGCATATGGTATCGAAAAACCAGAATATGAAAATAATATCTACATGGTATATGATTTAGGAGGTGGAACATTTGATGTTTCAATACTAAAATTACACCAAGGAGTGTTCCAAGTATTAGCAACTGGTGGAGATACAAATCTAGGAGGTGATGATATAGACTACTTACTTGCAAAATTCATATATAATAAATATCAGAAAGAAGAAAATATTAATAATATAGAGTTTAACAAAGAATTATTAAGCTATTTAATTCCAGATGTAAAACACGCAAAAGAATACTTAAGTGAAAACTATAGTGGCAGTTTTACATTTAAAATACATGAAAAAAACTTTTCTTGTAAAATTAGTAGAGATGAGCTACAAGACATAATATCAGATTTATTAAATAAAACTTTAAGCATCATAACCTCAACAATCAATAGTATAGAGCTTGATTTTAACAGTATTGCAAAAGTAATACTAGTAGGTGGAGCTACTAAAATGCCCATAATCAAAAATATGCTAAATAATATATTTCATAATAAAGTATTCTGTGACATAGATCCTGAGAAAATAGTAGCAGTTGGAGCTGCTTTACAAGCTTATTATCTATCTAATCCACATATAAAGAATAAACATGTTTTAATTGATGCTCTACCTCTCTCACTAGGGATAGAAACTATGGGTGGTATTGTAGAAAAAATTATTCCAAGAAATACACCAATACCTGCATCTGCAACACAAGAATTCACTACTTACATTGATGGACAAAATTCTATACAAATACATGTCTGCCAAGGAGAAAGAGAAATGGTAGAGCATAATAAGTCCTTAGCAAAATTTGATTTAAAAGGAATACCACCATTACCTGCAGGTTCTGCAAAAATTATAGTAGAATTTAATGTTGACATGGATGGAATGCTAACTGTCTCAGCACAAGAAAAATCTACAGGAATAAAGCAATCTGTTAGCATAAACAATACATGTGAATTAGATCAAAAAGAAATAGAAGATAATATTATAGATTCAATTAATAATTTTGATAGCGATATGCAAATGCGTTTAATAGCTGAACAAAAAGTCGAAGGACAGAGAATTATTACAATTATCAAAAACGCTTTAATTGCAGACAAAAACTTAATATCTGAAAAA
The DNA here is from genome assembly GCF_000012565.1 of Ehrlichia canis str. Jake. Taxonomy (GTDB): domain Bacteria; phylum Pseudomonadota; class Alphaproteobacteria; order Rickettsiales; family Anaplasmataceae; genus Ehrlichia; species Ehrlichia canis. Next base: position 603,493 of record NC_007354.1, on the reverse strand, counting down.
GAATTCAATATAATCAATCACGCAATAACAGAAGCTGAAAAAACATTAATAAATGGTAATATTGATAAAATTAACGATGCTATAAATAACGTTGAAGTACTAGCAGATGATTTTATTAAAAAAAGAATGGATTTTTATTTAAAAAAATCTATTGATAACTGTAACATTAATAGTTAAATAAATATAACATTTTGGAGGTATATTGTGCCATTGATAACATTTATTTCACCAGATGGAAGCCGCAAAACATATGAAGCCTATGATGGAGAAACTTTATTAAGCTTAGCACATAGAAATAATGTAGATTTAGAAGGTGCTTGTGAAGGTTCTTTAGCATGCTCTACTTGTCATGTAATAATTGATCCAAGCTGGTATGATATAGTTGAGAAACACAATGAAATCTCTGATGAAGAAAATGACATGCTCGATTTAGCATTTGGATTAACAGATACTTCACGTCTTGGATGTCAAATAATTCTAACAAAAGAACTTGATGGATTATGTGTAATTCTACCAACTGAAACACGCAATATATCTTTTATAAAAAATGATTAATTAATTACAACAAAATGAAATACTTCAACAAAAAATTAATTGTAATTCCATCAGTTGTTATTACATTACTTTCATCTTTGTATGTAGGTACTTGGCTCGTTATCGCAACGCATGTTAAAGCAACTATATCAAAAGCTCTAATACATATTGACGCATCGTACAACGACAATATACAAATTACAGGATTCCCTTTTACTCCAAAAATAAAAATCTTAAATCTAAAGATAAATTTACCTTCTTTAAACATATATGCTCCATCAGTATCGTTAAAATACCGTTTACTGAGTGACACATTAGAGTTCTCAGGAGAAAATACCACATTAAAATCTGAAAATTCAACAAAAATTATAAATAATGAACAACAATACACACTAAATTGTCAATTAAACGATAAATTTAACTTATTAGTTAAACCTTCTAAAAATCTTATACTTTCACTACTGGATAATAAAAATGATAAGAAAGCATATTTTTCACAAATAATATACGAAGATAATGGCATCAGTTGTAACAATAACAATATTACAAACAAAAATTCTATTTCTATCAAAACTAATGAACACACATCTCCAGATAATTTACTTACAATGCTACAATATAAAATAAATGCAAACATTATTGGGAATTCAGATACAAATACAAATATAAAAATAAAAGATGCTATTATGACATTAACTACCTCAGACACTGAATTTAAAGAAATCAGTGCTGTAATAGATAACATAGGTATTACATTTAAAAAATCACTTATTTCAATTTACGGAACATTATTATTTCCATTATCTATGGATTACAATAAAACAAATAACGAAGGTTTAACAATAGAAATAAGCGGAATTAAAGATATTATTAGACAACTAGTAGAAACAATATCTCATAAATCAAATAATGCAGATAAAATCTCTTATATATTGCAAAACTATATATACTCAATTGCTAAAAAAAAAGAAAATGGTAACATTTTATTATCAATCAGTCAGACAACTAATCCTTTTAACATTTTTATATGTAAAATTCCTTATGAGGAGTTTATTAATAAAATAAAGTTAATCACAAATACAACAAATAAAAGTGCAAATAAAAAATAATTTAGTATTTATTATTACGTTCACGTTATCATTTTCCTCTGCATACGCTTTTTCAATAGATAAAAAGCTAGTAAATAATGATATGGAGTTGCGTGCAATTAATCTATTTAAAATAGTAAGATGTTTAATTTGTTCTGGAGAATCCATTTATGAATCTCAATCACAATTAGCTTATGATATGAGAGCAATGATACGAAATAAAATTCAAAATGGTTATAACGATGATCAAATAATTACTGAATTACGAAATTACTATGGCAATCAAATAATTATCAATCCTCCATACAACTCATATACTTACTTATTATGGATACTACCTGCTCTTATTTTTATAATAGGAATAATCTTATCAGTGAAATTTATGTATAATAGAAGAATATAAAGCAACTTAACATATTTGAGTAATAACTTTACCTTCAATATTATTGCATATTATTAATCTCATATCATAATCTAATTGTAACTGAGATTTATAATAATTATTGTATTGAAATTTATTTGCTTTAAATTTCACATAATGTTTACATTTTCTGTGCAGATAAAATGTAATTTACAGAAATATCATCAGATAACACCCAATCTTTCTTCATTATGTTAAAATTTATTCCCTTAATTTCTTTTATAGATATATCATTCAGTAAAAACAAATTTGCAATTTCTGAAGGCTTAACAAATTTATTCCATTGATGAGTATGACGAGGAACCAATTTAAAAACATATTCAGCATACACTATTGCATATAATAAAGATTTCATTGTCCTATTCAATGTAGACAAAAATATTATCCCATTATCATTCAATATATTACTTATAGAATTGATAAAAACTGATAAATTATCAACATGCTCAACTACTTCCATAACAGTGATAATATCATATTTTTCTTTTGTACTAACTAATGAATCTACGTTTACACAGCAATAATCTAAATTACATAAATTACGATTCAAGGCATGTACTTTAGCAATATTAACACTCTCTTCACTAGCATCTATTCCAAAAACTTTCATACCTAAACGAGCCATAGATTCTGATAATAAACCGCCTCCACAGCCAACATCAAGAACTGATAATTTCTTAAAATCTACACCAGGAGTAACTTTATTTATGTAATCAACAATATACTGCATTCTTAAAGGATGCATACTATGTAAAGCTTTGAATGGACCATTTTCATCCCACCATTGACTAGCTATTTTTGAAAATTTTAATAATTCATCTTGATTAACTGTCTGATTCATAAACAATTATCTATTTTGATTATTCTTTGCACATGCCTTCCTTCAGAAAATTTTGTAGTGAGAAAATTATAAACTATGGATTGAGCATCTTCATAACTAATATGTCTAGCTCCAAGACAAAGTACATTAGCATCATTATGCTCACGTGCTAACCTAGCTACTTCTACATTATAGCACAAAGCTGCTCTAATTTTCCTGTGACGATTCGCCACAATACTCATTCCAATACCTGTACCACATATTAAAATACCAAACGCCAAACTATCATTAATTACACAATCTACAACATTCTGTACATAATCCGGATAATCCACAGGAACACCAGACTCAACACAACCATAATCTTCTACAATATAGCCTAAATTATTCAAATACAATTTAATAACTAACCTTAACTCTACCCCAGCATGATCAGAAGAAATAAAAACTTTCTGCATAACTAACATAATTGAACATGATCTAATGTCTATATGAAATAATATGAAAAGTCAACATCATAAACATTATTACAACTTAAACGCTATAATTTCACTTTACAAATGCAAGATAATAGTGTACAAACTTAATATTAGGTTACTAAGTTTCAAAATATGGAAGATCCAGGAACCATGATAAAATGCACCTTATCTTATTTAAATAATACAAAGTCTTATACATCAGCATTTAAAAAAAATGTAATAGAAGCTTTCGAAGCTAGATTGATAACAGAAGAACAGTTCACATACATGATACACCATGTGACAAAATTTATAAAAAAAATTGAAGTGTACGAAAATATGTTTTTAGATATATACGATAAGCACTTCATATCTAAACAATAACAATTACTTTTTTTGAGCATATAACATTTTTACTTTGTATTATATAATTTTTTGCAATAGATAAGCTGCACAGCTCCAGGTTGGGAAGTGTATTTTTACTATCACAGCATTTTTTAATTAAGACAACAACATCAATAATTTATTATTTAACTTACAAATAGAAAGAAGCTTCTACTTAGATTACATATTATTTATTACCAAGAATAAAAAAATAATAAATCTTAATTCGTTTTATCTACATTAAAAACACCTGTTTACATATACATAATAATACTCTATATTTTAATAAAGAAATTTTGCAAATACATATAATCTAGAAAATTTTTAATATAAAATAGAAACCTACAACACAAACTCAATATATCTTTTAAACTTATTTATCAACTAGCAAAACTTTAGAAATATGTTAATAAATATATCCTATTTTAAAGTGAATTTCATATTTTTATGTGCTAAAACCTACAACTATTTATCTTTCTTGTAATTAACTAAATCTCATAATATTATTATCATTGCAACATATACTGTAATCAACACATGTATTCTCACTGAAACATTTACCAACACATTATCCATACAACCAGTGTTATTTTTTATCAATGCATTATTAACAATCTTTTGATAATTATCATCACACCTTTTTAATAAAGAAAAACACCTCTGAGGAATAGTCAATCCATCTTCTCCAACTGCTTCCATATCAGCTAAAAAACTTCCCTTCATACGTACTTTATAAAATATCTGTGATTCTTTAGTCACACTATTAATTGTAACACTAACTATACGTATCATACAATCTAAGCAAATAACATTATCCAATAACTTTACAGCATTATATAAATTTGCTATTCCAGGTTTATAATGCCCACTTTCATTACTGATATCACGAATCATACCATTATCAACCCTGATTAAACCAGCACATATTACTGGCATACCAGCAGCCAACGTTGAATGAAAATATGTTTGACCTTTGCTACGATCACACACTATGTGATCATGTATTATCAAATTTCCTCCTAAAGTTATTACATAAGCAACTCTTTTACCTGAAGTATTATATAATTTCCCATCACAAGAATGTAATCCAAAACTAAACTCATCTATTTTCTTTATTACAAGAGTATTACAGTATTGTTCCTTTAAAGAAAACCACTTTACATTGATAAGATAACCCCGATACGGTATTTCACTATCTGTTTCTCTTCTAGACTTAATCTCACTATAAATTACTTGATGTTCTTTACTCTTTGCAACAATACTTGTACCATTCAATGAAAGTATTGGCTTATTAAAAATATCCAAACTTACTTGTTGCTCTTTTGGAATTCCATAACAACTCTTTGCAGCAACTTTTCTAACATCTTTTACAAACATCCTCAATAAAGCGATTTTCTTTTCTTTATTAGATGCAATAACTATGTCATCATCTTTTTTACGGACTGAAAATAGCATTAATTACAGTAAATTATTTAAATACAGTGAATTTAGTAATACACACTTATATTATAAATTATTGCTATAATAAATTCCATAAAAAACTAATAAATAGTACGACAAAGGTAAAAAACCTAACTACTATCCTAAATAACAAAATATTTGTTTATTATTCAAGAAATAGCGTGAGAGATAATTAAAAAAGCTTAGAAAACTAACTTCAGTTAAACATTACTTACTAAATTTTTGATTAATTTTACAGAATTATCAAATATGTTTTTTTCTTGTTCGGTTAATTCCAACTCGATTATTTTTTCCACTCCATTTCTTCCAATAATAACAGGAACACCCACAAATAAATTGCTTACGCCATATTCACCTTTTAAATAAACAGAACAAGGTAATATTAGCCTTCTATCATTTAAATAAGAATCTATCATTAATAATGCAGACTCAGCAGGAGCATAATAAGCTGAACCTATTTTTAGTAAACTTACTATTTCTTCTCCACCTTTTCTAGTTCTTTCTATAATTGCATCAACTTTATCTTGAGTAATCAAATCAATTTTTATCAAATCAGCTATAGATATTCCAGCAACTGAAGAATATTTTACTAAAGGAAGCATTAGGTCTCCATGGCCACCTAATACCAAAGAATTAACATTATCAACCGATACGTTCAATTCCTTTGCAATAAAATAAGAAAATCTCGCCGAATCAAGTATACCAGCCATACCAACAACCATGTTACTTGATAATTTCGAATACTTATGCATAGCAAAAACCATTACATCAAGTGGATTAGTAACTACAACCACAAATGCATTAGGTGCATATTTACCTATATTGTCTGCTACTTCTTTTATGATATTTACATTAGTATTAATCAAATCTTCACGACTCATTCCAGGTTTTCTAGTAATGCCAGCTGTAACGACAATGGCATCAGCACCTTCAATATCAGCATAATTATTAGTCCCTAATATTTCACCATTATATTTTCCTACTGGAGAAGATTCAGCCATATCAAGTGCTTTTCCCTTAGCTATGCCATCATTAACGTCTAATAAAACTACATCTCCTAAATTTTTCAGCCTAATCAAATAGGCTATCATACCACCAATATTACCAGCACCAATAAGAGCAATTTTTTTACGCTTAATCATTACTTACCCCTTTTAAAAGAATACAACACAAAGTTTAACCAATTACAGAACATATACAATACTTAAGTATTGACATCATTTTGCATAGACTCTAATTCAACACTAACTTTACCATCGATATTTATAGCAGTAGGTTTATACAATTTTAAATAACAATGACAAATTCTCTTATCTTTCATAATATAATCCAATAGTTCCGACGCCATTATCTCTAACAATTCAAAGCTATTAGAATTAGCAAAGTTAATTAAACTATCAGTAAATAAACTATAATCAATAGTATCTTCAATATCAGAGATAGCATTATAACAATAAAGTGTTACATCACAATCTACTATTATCTTTTGTCTTATTACTTTTTCCCAACGACGTAACCCAATACAAGTATATACAGCCAAATCATGAATCTGTATCTTCATATAAAAATCATATGTAAAAACTACAAAACATTACAAAGCAAGATACATTATTACCAATAAAAATCAACCACAATATAACTCTTACTTGATGATAAATGTTACTGATGTTAATATAACTTTCTATAAAATATTATTGTATTTAATTCTATAGTAGCTATAAATATCAATATTTACATAATTTAGAGTAATATAAAATGTTTTTATATAACTACTTACCTTTCTTGAAAAAAAACAAACAACCTCAAGATGAGAATACAATCTGTTATTCAGGTGGGCTAAGAAGACTTACTAGTATACTAATAGATTTTGCTATTTTAATATTTATCTTACAAATTATACAGAATGTTTATTCTTATTTCTTCATGTATGAACAAACAGATAATACTGTAATAAAAATTATAGAGAAATATAAAATGAGTGTACCACTTACTGAGCAAGAAATACAAATCAAAAATAAATATTTATACAAAGCCATTTGTGGGCAAATTATTCAAATGATTGCTATGTATATATATGCTGTATATAGTTGGGTGAAGTTTTCCGCAACATTAGGAAAATTTCTCATAGGGCTAAGAGTCGTTGATGCAACAACATTTCAAAAAATAACATTAACTCAATCAACAAAACGAGTTTTTGGCTCAATTTTGTCTTGTATCCCACTATGTTTAGGAATACTATGGTGCAACTTTAACAAGCGTAAACAAACATGGCATGATAAGATTGCAAATACTGTCGTAGTAACTAATAAAAGCTTAAAAAATTATCATAATAATCATAACTCATAGCTCTGTTAAAATATTGAAGCAGGGATAATTATCAGCATTCTATATTTTTAGTAAATTTATTTTATTATATTCCCGTATCAACAGCTTGAGATTCAAGTTTTTTCAATGTTTTTTAATAGTGTATTACATAATTTTTTACAATACAGTTCACTATATAATAATTATCACAATTGCTATAACTTTCTACTTATGTTATCACACTTAACTGTAACTTAATTTTTACTTAACTGGCTATTTACTAACAAAAAACAGAATTTTCTCCTAATGATTAATATACATCGTAATTAATAGCAATACTTTCATTATTACAACAAGGTATAAAACTTAACATCATATAAAGAAATAATAACTTTGTTGTGTAAGTATCTGTGATATTGCTTCTCTAACAATACTTTCCAATTTAAGAAAATAAGTATTTAAACTTTGCAAAATTACTTCTATAAAATCCACTTAGTTTGCAGATGCACTTGTATAAAAAATGTTTAAGAACTCTTAGACTATAATCTCCTATTAGCTTGCAATACAAAGAATAAGATATTTCCGTTTTTGGTTCAGTGGTAGCAACTTTTCTTTCTAAAATTGCAATAAAACTTCTACTATTATGAACAACCTAAGCATATAAAATCTTTGTACCATTCCTACATGCTACTCTTTCTCTATAGCCATGCGCATTTTACAAACTAACTGACATTTGCTAAATTAGATTCAGTTTTAACCCTACAGATCTGAATACTAAATCTTACCACCTGATAACGTATTGGAAATTACAGTGTCAGATCATTACGTTCATTTTGAATCTAATTTGCTTTGCATGAATGTTTAAATCTTTCTTTAAATCCACTAGTATTTACCTAATAAGCAAAATAAAATCAACAATCTACTCACACAATTAACTACTTGTATTTTCTACATAATATACCATTTATTAAATAATAAACCAAACTTAAGATAACTAATAGACTTTGTAATCATTATCTATATTTCATTTATTTTTTTAATCTCAATATTGCTTTATTGTACAAAAAATTTTGTACATAACTATTTTAAAAATAGTCAATAGTATAAAATCCATCTACTCTTTCATTATATTAGACCTTAAACTTTCCAAAGGCCATCTTGCCTTCGGAGCAAAATCTAAATTTGAAACATAATCTTTCACTAAATTTTCAATACCAGCCCACCCTATCATAATACCATTATCAGTACACAACTTACTTGGAGGATAAAATATTTCAAAATTATTATCAGAAGCACATCTTAACATACGTTCACGTAACAATTTATTTGCTGCAACACCACCAGTAACTACTAATTTATCAATTCTTTTATCTATAGCTTTTGACATTGCAATTGCATTATTAATTCTATTTACCAATATATCACCAACACACTCTTGAAAAGATGCTGAAATGTCACATATCAATTTATTATCTATATATTCATGATTCATAATAATATTCCTTACAGCAGTTTTAAGACCAGAAAATGAAAAATCACATCCACAACGGCCAGTCAATGCTCTCGGTAAAACAAAGCTTTTACTATCCCCACTCAAAGATTTTTTCTCAATAACTGGCCCCCCAGGATACCCAAGATTCAACATTTTTGCTACTTTATCAAACACTTCACCTAAAGAATCATCTAAAGAAGAACCTAATTTATGATAACAACCTACATTATAAACTATTAAAAACTGACAATGCCCACCAGATATTATCAACAACAAAAATGGAAAATTAATTTCATAAAACATGCGAACAATTAAAGCATGAGCTTCTAAATGATTAATCTCAATTATAGGCTTACCAGTAACACTAGCAATACCTTTAGCTATCATCACACCAACTATTAACCCACCAATAAGCCCTGGACCAGAAGTAACAGCAACAGCATCTATATTATTTAAAGAAAGTTGCGACTCTTCTATACAACTAACAGTTAAATCATATAAATAATTAATATGAGCACGAGAAGCAATTTCTGGAACAACTCCACCATATTCTGCATGTTCTTTTTGCGAAAGAATTTTATGTGATAAAACTTCCTTGTTACTGTTTACAATAGCAACAGCAGTCTCATCACAACTTGTTTCTATCCCTAGTACTACTTTTACTGATTTCTTCACTTAATTTAATTGTTTATTTTATAGCACCGATTTCTTTATAGTAGCGTTTAGCACCATCATGCATAGGAGTAATATCTGCCCTTGCCATATCTTTTACAGTAATAGTTTTTAAAGCTCCAGTAACACCACGTAATTCTTGCAAATGAGTTACCATAGATTTTACTATCTTATATGCTAAATCATCACTTAAATCTGTAGTTGCAACCAAGGATGCCTTTACTGATACAGTATTTATATTTGATGAACTATTATATAAGCTACCATTAATAACATCTTTCTGATAATAAGGATACTTAGCATGCAAATCATCTATCAATTTATCATCTAAAGGCACAAACATTATATCACAAGTTGCAGATGCCTCTTGAATTGAAGCATTAGGATGTCCAATTATATCAACCATAACATCAATTTTATTATCACACAATGCTTGAGCCTGTTCTGAAGATTTTAATTCTGCCATTACTGAAAAATCTTTCCTGGTCCATCCTTTTTCATTCAATAATTTTAACATTGCAACTCTTACACCAGTACCAGGGCTACCAATATTAATCCTTTTACCTTTTATATCATCAATAACTGATATATTAGAGTTTTTTCTAACAACAATAGTAAGATATTCCCTATGCAATGATGCTAACATTCTTAAATTTTCCATAGGAAGCATTTTTTCATAAAAACCTAAACCATTATATGCGTAATATTCCAGATCTGACTGAACGATACTTACATCCATATTCGAATAACGTATAGAATTGAGATTATATACACTTCCAGTAGTAGAAGAAATAGAACAAATAACTTTATTACTGCTATCTTTATAATCACTTGTTATGAACCTACAAATACTACCTCCAATAGGATAATATACTCCTGTCATAGAGCCAGTGCCAATTAAAATATATTGCCTACTAGCATTATCATCTATTGAAACAACTGCATTACTAAAAAGCACACTAATAATAAACAAACATAAAATTAACATTTTTTTCATTAGTTTTGCCTCACATTTACAGCACCATGTATTATATTATAAAAACTATCTAATTTTAAACTTGCACTACCAACCAATACACCAGATAATTGATTTATAGCAATAACATCTCTTATATTATCTTGATTTACTGCACCACCATATATAATGTCAGATGTACTATCGTATGACCTAATAACCTCTAAAGCTTCAGTTATCATATCAATAGAAGGTATAGTATTACTCCCTATTGCCCACACAGGCTCATAAGCTATAATAAATTTACCACTTTTAGGAAAAGAATTATAACATTGATTTAATAATGAGTCTTTTAGCATACCATTTTCTCTATCTAATAAAGTTTCTCCAACACAAACAATTGGTATCAACCCAGATTTAATAGCAGCACTTGCTTTCAACTGTACATGGTAATCAGATTCATGAAATATGCTTCTTCTTTCAGAATGACCAACTATTACATAACTACATCCACAATCATATAACATTTTCGCACTAACTTCACCAGTATATTTTCCTTCAGTTTCATAAAAGCAATTCTGTGCACCAAACTTAATACAAGAAATACAATCAACCACTTTAGGTAGTGCAATAAAAGGTGGACATAACACTACCTCTAAATCAGCCTTTACATTAGTTAAATTAATACTTAATTCCTTTGTAAAAGAGGAAAAGGTAATAAAGTCACCATACATCTTCCAATTAGCAACGATGAGCAATGACATAAAAATTACTAAAAATAACGTGCCGGCTATAAGACTTGAACTCATAACCCCCTGATTACAAATCAGATGCTCTACCAATTGAGCTAAGCCGGCTAGGGTTTTAATTTTATATACGTAATATTATAAAAGTCAATACCTAGAAACCATATTTTCTATCCAATACACTACTTTACATGTATAATAAGCATAATCTACCATTACATCAATTTTAATTATGTATCATGTTAACAGGATATATCCTAAAAAAGAGTTAAGCCAATGTTTTATATCTTCATCACACATTACAGACAAAATAGTTAATTATGCTGGAAATATTAGTGATTATTCAATAATAGAAATAGGACCAGGACTTGGCACAATGACTTATTCTATATTGAATAAAAACCCAAAAAGATTAATCTCTATTGAGAAAGATAGTAGGTTAATGCCAATACATAAGAAAATAGTTGATGAATTTAATGGAAAATATGAATTTATATTATCAGATGCACTAAACATCGATTTAAGAACTATTATAGAACCTCCAGTAAAAATAATAGCAAACTTGCCTTACCACATTGCAACACCTCTTTTGATGAAATGGATAAATTATATTGATTTTTTCACTAGCTTTACATTAATGTTTCAAAAAGAAGTGGCAGATCGTATAGTTGCACAACCAAATAATAAGAATTACAGCATATTATCTGTACTTATTCAACTATTATCTAATGTATATAAAATGGAAGATTTTGGACCAGAAATATTTTCGCCACAACCTAAAGTAATGTCATCCGTTATTAACATTATCGTGCTACCAAAACCAAGATTCAATGTAAATCACAATAAATTATCACAAGTGTTAAAAGTAACATTTGGTGAACGAAGAAAAATGATACGTTCTACATTAAAAAAACTTATTAATAACACAGATGAAATTTTACAATCTTTAAACATCAATAATAATCTACGACCTGAAAATTTATCAATAGAACAATTCTGTAAAATTGCAAATTCTATATAACACTACATAATATTATCAGATGCTAGTACATTTGCTAAACTCATACTTAGTACTGGAAATACTCATAACCTTATTATGCAGCATCACACATCAACACATCCTTATATTTTATAGAACTTAAAGTACTTAATTAAATAATTGATCATTTCACTTTAAATATAGTATTTTTCTTTACATGGTTCTTTTTTACCATTATCAGTTATAATATTTTATACATTCACACATGTTAAATAGCATTTTCTAGAATATTTCTAGATAAATTCTCTTCTTTAGTTTAATGTATTAGAATCAAATATAGATAAATATATGAGAAAAATATGACTGATTACACAACTGATATAGCAGTAATAGGGGCTGGACCTGTTGGAATATTTACTGTATTTCAAGCTGGTATGCTTAAAATGCAATGTTGTGTTATCGACGCATTAACTGAAGTCGGCGGTCAATGTACAGCATTATACCCAGAAAAGCCAATATATGACATACCTGGATACCCTATAGTTAGTGGTAAAGAATTAATAGATAACTTAAAAAAACAATCTGAACCTTTTAATCCTCAGTATTTATTAGGACAAATTGCTGAAAAAATAGAAGATTACTCAGATTACTTTTTAATAAGAACAAGCAAAGGAATTGTCATACAAAGTAAAGTTATTGTAATTGCAGCAGGAGCTGGTGCATTTGGTCCAAATCGTCCACCTATAGATAATATACTAGATTATGAAAACAAGTCAGTATTTTATCAAGTAAAAAATATTTCAGACTTTCATAATAAAAACATCATGATAGCTGGAGGAGGTGATTCAGCTGCTGATTGGGCAGTTGAACTTTCAAAAATAGCAAGTCAGTTGTATATAGTACATAGAAGGAGAAATTTTCGTTGTGCTCCTAATACAGCACTACAAATTGATAACTTATCACAAAACGGAAAAATAAATGTTATTGTTCCATATCAAATTAAGAAACTGCTTGGAGAAGAAGGAAAATTACATTCCGTAGTTGTACAAAATATCACAAACCATGAAGAAATTACATTACAAGTTGATTACTTATTCCCATTTTTTGGCACATCTGCAAACCTTGGTTCAATGCTAAACTGGGGAATAGAAATCAAAGGTTATCAAATGACAGTAGATTTTGAAACTTGTAGAACAAGTCGTGACAGAATATATGCTGTTGGTGATATAGCTACGTATCCAGGAAAGGTTAAATTAATACTTACAGGGTTCTCAGAAGCTGCAATGGCATGTCATCACATATATCATATAGTATATCCTAATTCTCCATTAAATTTTCAATATTCCACTTCTAAAGGTATACCAAATAAGAATTAATAAATCACATTATGAACTATGTTTAATCATTTGAGCAATATAATACTAATACATAATGTACTTTATTTGATAAACAAAAAAGTGTACACACTAAAATATATTAAAAAATAAAAAGCAGCTAAAATACAATTAAAGTATCTTACTACTTCCTGTATATAGTCCTATAACCAACTACATATATTCTGCCACAGCTTGGTCTACAAGTTTCAAAGTCTATATTTTTACAACTTTTGATCTTAAGACTTTTATATCAATGTACATCACAATAATAAAATGTACTATATTAAAAATACCTATATAAAACATAAAATGATAATCTAAAAAAATTACTTATACAGACAATTACCAACAATATATAAAGTACTTTTACTACTACAATAGTTTTAAATGATATAATTAAAGCATTTTTACTACATATATACTATACAACAACAATAAAAGCATTATACTGAAAATACTTATAAAATACCAAGTTATAAACCCAAAAATTATTTCTACAGATTATTATAAATAACATACAAAGCACTTTTATAATAAGTTACATATATCACAATAGTTCTACCAAATAAAGATTTAGAAAAATAAGTTAAAAATTTATTAACCAGCAATTGTAACATCATTTATCCTGACAGTAGGAGAATTAATTGAACCAAGAAATTGCAAATCATTTGCAACATACATCTCAGCAAACATATACTGCAATTTACTAGCAATTGTAATTTCATTGACTGGATAAGATATTTTTCCATTTTCTATAAAAAACCCTGATGCACCTTGACTATAATCACCAGTAATTAAGTTAATTCCAAATCCAAAAAGATCAGTAATATACAGCCCTTTCTTTATATCTGACATTAATTCTTCAACAGATACATTACCATTTTGTATATAGAAATTGCTCACTCCAGGAGTAATCGATGCATTAGGATGTCTTATAGCATTTCCTGTACTTTTTAGTTTTAATTTATTAGCTGAACGTATATCTAAAATCCAACTTTTTAATACACCATTTTCTACAACAAATTTCTTACTCCCAACAACTCCCTCTCCATCAAAAGGTCTAGAAGATAAGCCACACATCATTAAAGGATCATCTATTATAAAAATATCATCTGGAAAAACTTTTTTATTAATACTACCATTTAAAAATGAAGTCTCATTTACTATATTATCTCCTCTTATAGCACTTGCAAAATTTCCTAATAATGTACTAGCTATTCTATTCTCGATTATAACAGGCATCTTAGAAGTTTGTACTTTTCTAGGATTTAACCTATTAATTGCTCTTGATGCCGCCTCTTTTCCTATTTCTATAGGATTTTTAATATCATTAAAATTACATACACAAGAAAAATCATATCCTACTTCCATTTTATCATCCATGCCAGCAATAATAGCAATGTTACTTACAAAATTAGATTTACTATAAGATCCTATAAAACCATTTGAAGTTACCAACACAACATTTGTTATACCATTAGAAAATGATGAGCCTTCTGAATTAATAATTCTACTATCATAAGATAGAGCAGCATTTTCCATATCTTCAATAATTTTTTTACATTGATCAATTGTAAGAGTAGTTCTATCTAATATCATCAGATCATTACCACTCATCAAATTCACCTTATCAACAAATTCATTATAAAGGGAAATATATGGATCACCTGTAGATAACTTCGCCATAGAAATTGCTTGATTGATCAACTCTGAAATATTAGAAAATTCATTAGAAGAAACACAGGCAAACTGATTATTATTTACAATAACTCTAATCCCTATTTTACAGTTTTTAGATTGAACAACCTCATCAATTTTATGCAGACGTTGTGACAAAGATAACTTATCACTTTGATAAATTACTACATCACCAATATATCCCATACTCTTTATTTTTTTTACAGCATCTTCAGCTATATTTAAAATATCCAACTTATCCTCCAATCAACCAATATTAGTAAAAAATTCTTTTCTAAGATCTATATTATCTTTGAAAATCCCAATTACACAAGTGGTTTGCAAGTCCAAGTTATTTTTATCTATTTCTTCACAACATGCAACACAATCATGTACTGCTTCAATAGATACAATAACTCCTTTGGGAGATAAATAATAATCCAATGCGTTAGCGATTTCCATCGTTAATCTTTCCTGAAGCTGCAATCTTTTTGTAAAACAATTAATCAATTTAATCACTTTACCTAAACCAAATATTAACTTATCAGGAATATACCCAATATCTATTTTACCTTTTATAGGCACAATATGGTGTTCACAATAAGATGTAAACTCAGTATTTTTAACAATTATCATACCGTCATAATTTTCACCAAGTAAAACTGAATCTTGCATAGAAAGCATATCTACTTGATACCCTGAAAAAAACTTTTTATAAATATTCAACACACGCTTAGCAGTACCAGTAAGACCTACTCTATCTGGATCATCACCTATCCACCTGATCAATAAATTAATAGCTTCTTCTGCTTGACTATCAGAAGGTTTGCCATTTTCCATAAACTCTCATTATTAATTCAACGATTCAAAACCACTAATTATCTCTATTAAGTCAGTAGTTATAGAAGCTTGCCTAGAACGATTATATTCTAATGCCAATTTATTTAACATATCCTTAGTATTACGATTTGCAGATTCCATAGCAATCATACGTGAACAATGTTCACTAGCGGAATTTTCTAAAAATGCAATATACATTAAATTTAATATATAACCTAAACTTATAGTAGAAATAACATCAATATATGTTGGCTCATATTGATACATCTCTTTTAACAAAACTGACATTTCAACATTACAAGGTATTAATTCTTGAGCACTAGGTTTTTGCAATATAGTACTATAAAACTTATTAAATAGAACTATAACATTATCAAACTTTTCAAAATTAACACCACTACTATACACAAAAAGCTTAAAATATAAAAAATTTGTAATAGACTTAACATCAGGCAATACATTCAATATCTTGTCTGAATACTGACTATACATCATATCATACGCCTTTTTGCCAAAAAACAACAAATTTACTTCTTTATTATCACTTTCCAAGTCTTCAATATAAGATTTAGTAAACTTAACTATCAGATTATTAAAATTACCACACAATCCCCTATCAGAAGACATAATAACCAATAAAACCTTTTCCTTTTTATGTTTAGAAAACACATCACTTACATTATCTTTATCAACAGAATCTATAACATTACTTATTTCTAATAAATGCTTCCTAGCATTTTCCAACTTTTGTTGTACCCTATGTAACTTAGCAGCAGATATCATCTGCATAACCTTAGTAGTCTTTTGTATAGACTTTACACTTTTTATTCTTAACAACAGAGCTTTAAGATTAGCCATAAATATTAATTAAAGATATTTAATCAAAAGTATATTATCTGTTTACTAGTTATACAAGAATTTTATCAATATAAAAATTATAATAATATTGTTATTTTTAAATAGAATTTCTCCTCTGTTTTTTATTAGTTCCACCAGTTCCAGGAGAAGGCAAAGGAGTAATAGAATCCAATGCACTACTACTTACATTAGCAATCATCCCACTAGCTACTATCTCAACACCTTCACATGACTTTGCTTTTTTCAAAGCAGATCTCTTAGATTTATCTTTATCAACTAAGCTTAAATCAGGTATAGATATTTCCGATTGAGCTTTAGAAATTTTACTAGATTTCAATCCAGATGGTTTTTGTACTTTTTTATCATAACCTACTACTCCTGTATTAATATCACTACTTCCTGCATTAACATTACCTGATGACGCAATATCTGATCCTCTAGAACCTGATTCTTTCTGTACACAAGACGCATCATCTACTAAAGATAAACTTTCTAAAGTCTCATTATTAACTCTTGATACATTCCAACCAACACGTGATAATCTAAAAATACTATCACCTAATTGATTAGAATGTATACCAGAAGATCTAGGTAAATCACCAACAGATAAAGACCTTTTTTTATCTTCCACAGTTCTTTCCTGAGAAGAAAGTTCTTCATGACTTTGAGAATGTTCTATAGTTGCTGGTACTAACCCTTGGAACAAAATCTTATTCCTCGAATCTATTTGAGCTCCCTCAAGCACACCTTCTTTACCTTGAACAATCATATTTTCCAAGAGTCCAGTCTTTCTCAAACCTTGAATAATATCCAATAATACTGGACTAACACTTTCATGTACATGGTCAACAACTTTTTCCTCATTCCTAGAATGTTGTACATCACTAGCACCACTAGATCCAGCTAGAGAGCTATCTAAAGAAAATCCGATTTCTGTTTTCTGGTCTTGCAACTGATCTGTTGTATGTTCTACATTTGTCTCACCAAAACCCTCCAGTGAAGATTCTACTTTTTCCACAGAAGCATCAGATCCTATTCCTTGTTGAGCTGCATCAAACATATCACTTCGATTTTCAGTAACAACATTTCCGCCTACACTAGTTTGATCTGATACTTCAGCACTAGTAACATTTTCACCAGAAACGCCAGCACCTGTTATATTTTGCACTACACCTAATTCTTCTTCACCAGATTCTGCCCTCTGAACACCTGAAGTTAGTAGATCTAGTCCTCTTTCACTTTTTGTTTCTTGATCCTGTGATTGACGCGTAATATCTTCAACATTCACTGTCTGAACAGTACTTGCTGCTGGTAAACTCACAGCACCCGCTGAAAGAGAAGTTGACGTAGTCTCAGTATTTGTACCCAAAAGTTCACCCAAGTTTGAAAGTAAACTCCTAAAAAAACCACCACTTCTTCTATTGACTCTTGATGCTCTGAGACCAGCACTAGCACCATGTAATTTACTTAACAACTGTATCTGAGATGTTAATAATTCTTCCAAGTCTTTATTATCACTTGTCAAATCACTAATATTTTTAATTGCACTTTGTACTACTTTAATATCATCTAGTAAACTATCATAATCTCTTAATACTGTTTTATAATCCCCATTAAGTAATTTTATTTTTTCTTGTATCAACTTTTTATCACTAGAACTTGCAGATTTCATATCAGATTGTAACGATTTTTCTTCTTTATCTATGGCATCTAATTCAACCATATACAGATTACGTATTGAACGACACATATCACACAATGTGTCTACTCTAGCCCTTAATAGCATTGCATCTCTAGAAGAATAAAACATTGGACCCTGATTAACAATATCCTGCGCAACATCTCTTAATGCTGCTCTATATTTTTGTGAAAAACTATTAATTTCATTTGGAGATGCTGATTCATGTGATTCAAAAATCCTGTTATATTCCTTCTGTAACTCTAATCTTGTATTATATCCATGCAATGCTGAATTATAAGCTTCACAACTTTTCTGATCAGGGTGTAAATCTATATAGTCCATATATAATTGATCTAACAAACTCTGTTCTAAAATAAATGCTCTTACATTTTGTTCATGACGTGGCAACAATCCACTTTGCTCAGTAGATAACCGTCCTAATCTTAAATCAACACCATCAACAGATGCATCACCAGGTACATCAGATCCTTGATCCACATGAGATGCTAATGGTTCTGATACTCCATCTGCACGAGTGTCAGAAGGTACAACTTGGTCAACAGCAGGTGCACTAGCTGATGCTTTTTTACTATCATCATCACCGTATTTACTATCACTATCACTATCACTAGATTGTATATCATCTTTACCTTGCACAACACGTTGTCCTGGTGTTGTAATACCATCTTGACTAACACCAGAACTTTCAAGTTTTTCATCAACTGTCTCAGGACTTGATGGTGTTATCGCAAAAGGTATAGATTGCTTAGCAGTAGATGCATCACCAGGCAACTCAGGTCCTTTAGTTATACTAGACTCTAATGTTTCCAATTTTTCACCTAGCTGAGGTTCAGGTTGAACATCAGCTACAGGTACAACTTGGTCAACAGCAGGTGCACTAGCTGATGCTTTTTTACTATCATCATCACCGTATTTACTATCACTATCACTATCACTAGATTGTATATCATCTTTACCTTGCACAACACGTTGTCCTGGTGTTGTAATACCATCTTGACTAACACCAGAACTTTCAAGTTTTTCATCAACTGTCTCAGGACTTGATGGTGTTATCGCAAAAGGTATAGATTGCTTAGCAGTAGATGCATCACCAGGCAACTCAGGTCCTTCAGCTATACTAGACTCTAATGTTTCCAATCCTTCACCTAGCTGAGGTTCAGGTTGAACATCAGCTACAGGTACAACTTGGTCAACAGCAGGTGCACTAACTGATGCTTTTTTACTATCATCATCACCGTATTTACTATCACTATCACTATCACTATCACTAGATTGTATATCATCTTTACCTTGCACAACACGTTGCTTTGGTGTTGTAGTATCTCTTTTAGCAATATCAGAACGAGGGTGCTCTACTTGAGATGTGCTCTGTTCAATACCAGTAACGCCATCAACAAATATACTAAACTTAGAAAACATCTGTATCAATTCACCATGAGCATTATTCACTTCTTGCGATAATGTACGTAATTGTTGATCATCAAATAAAGTTAGATATTTTTCAATTTCAGCATTACATGCTCTATGCACTAAATTTCTATGATCGCGTAAATCTTCTAATGCTGGTAAATTTATTAACAAATGAAGATCAACAGATAATTCTAATAATTCCTTTAAATCCTCTTGATATTTTTCAACTATCCTCTCTCGAAATTTTAAATCACCATCTCCTAAAATTTCCCTATAATGTCTTAATCTACTGCTAAATAATCCAAAAGTCTCAACAAAAGAAGCCCTTCTTGTTAATTTATCATCCAAATCAGCAATTTCACCAGATAATTCCCTGAATCTTTGTACTTTAGATAAAGAGTCATATTTCTCAAATTCATCTTCACATACTTTACAAACTAAATCCTTACATTCTGATGAGACTTCTGAAGCACATATATCAATACCTTGTTCCAATAATTTGTTTAAATCAGATTGATATTCTTTAATACATAATTCTAGCAAACTTTTATCAGCATTTTCATCATATAATTTCTTAAAAATTAATCTACAATGTCCTAATAATTCACAATAAGAACTAGCCATAGATTCTACAGCATGTGCAATACCTTCTCTATCGTCAGACTTTATGCAGGCATTAATTCTATTTCGTAATTTATCTATAGTACTTCTAGTACTTAAAATTTGATCTTTTAATTCTTGCGGTAACTCACTTATTGAATTTAATAATAATCTTAATTTTTTTACTTCCTGACTCTCACGTAACCTACCTACTGAAGACGTACTTTGCTCACCAAACATAACTGCTGATGTTGCTTCAGCATCGTCAGTACTTGCTTGTTGCCCCACTCTATCACTCGGACTAGTATGAGTACTTTGTGAAGCTGATAGATTACCATCCCCTTCTGTTTTACCGAATTGAGACTCAGATTTACTAACAGTACTACTACCATGACCATGTATATCATCTCTATCTAATAATCTTGATGGGTGATGCCTTGGAACTGATATAATATCTTTCTCTATTTGAGCATCCCTTTGAACCTGCTCAGCACGTCCATGATCAGGCCTATCATCTCTAGACTGTGATGATGATGCACGTTTTTGAGCTTTAGAAGGCGATTCTTTATCACGCCATCTACCATTCTTCAAAGCATCTTCTAACTTTATCCCACCAACATAAGTTATACAACGGTTGAAATTTATTCCTTCACCACGAGCACCATACTTCTCTATATCTTTATCAGATAGTGATATAGTACCGTCAGATCTTATAATAACATTAACTACTTGCTCCTTAGCTCCTTTTGGCACAACAGGAGTCCAATATAATTTAAGTTTTACAAGCCCTTCAGTAACAACATAATTTCTTTTTTTACCAACATTTTGTACATAACCCTTATTTGTATCAGAAAAATTAAATTTTACTGTCTTTAATTCATTTTCTTTACAAAAATCACCATTTAATAATTTACCTATCTGCAATCTAGCATTACACATATCAGCAGATAATACACCACCTATTACATCAGCATGTATATCTTCGTACTTCATGCCTTTTCCTAATTCTATATAAGGCTTTAACTCAGATATACATTTGGATTTAAGCCCTAAATGTTCTTCACTACCAGCTATTAAAGATTCTAAAATACTAACTTTTTGATTTGTAAATTTCTTAGCAAGTTCCTCTTTCTTATCAATAGATTCTGCAAGCATAATTGGAGAAATATTCATATTATTTTTTACATTAAGTAAAGCTCCACGAGACGCTAAGAATTTCACAAGTGAAATATGTTGCTCCTTGACAAGTTCAGGGTTAGACATCATAAAAATTAACAATGCATGTAAAGGTGTATTACCATTTTTATCTTTCCTATTAATATTAGTTCCAGTTGATAATACTGCTTTAACAATACCTTGTGACCCAGTAACAACAGCTTTACATAGGGATGAATTGCCATTTATATCTACGTTATTTATACCAATAACTGCATAATTAGTGCGCAGGTAATTATATAAATTATCATTAGCAGACTCAGCACAATTCACTAACATAGAATTAAAATCACAAGACTCTGCTATTTTCTTTTTTAATAATAACTCTTCTAGTTTTTTAAATAGAGCATCGGCACCAGGAATACGTGGTATAGCTTCAATGCAATTTTCAAATCTTGAGTTTCTATTATTAAATAATAAATCCTCTAGTAATGCTTTATCTTTGTCTTTTAAATTAGATATAATTGTCTCAAAAAGTTTTAATACTCTGTCATCACGAGCATTGATTTTTCCAGAAGCAATATCTTGACACAATCTCTGTAAAACATTATTTCCATCGGCATCTGTATTAGCTAAAGTCTTTCTAAGACATTCATCATTTAATATTTTATTCAATCTTGAATAATTTGCTTCAGCAACACCCTTATGTTTACCAGCTTCTTCAGATAAAATACGTCCACAGACTTCATAAAATACTTCACTGAATTTATTCTGCAAAACTATAGAAGTATCAACTAAACGACTAATATTATAAACAGAATCACGTGCAAAAAACTCATTTTGCGCAGTAGCAATATTCTTTACTGCTTGATCACTCATTCTAGAATGAGCTAACAATGAGATCATAAACTCATCAATACCACTACTTTCAAGATCAACTTGCGAACTACTTAACCCTTCTACTAAATCATTTAATCTATCAAGTACTGTATTACCATTACTATTTTTATGATTAATATCGAAACCATAATCCATGCATAATCTCAAAAACAGATTACGCATTCCTGCATCAAGCAACATTCTCGGATCGCGTTCAAAATATCCTACAAATTGATGTAATAGAGTATTTTTTTCATTATCAGTAATATTTGGATTTAATTTCTTGCCAGAATTCATACAAGCTTCTATTAAATCAATATTACCATTTAAAAAAGCACGTCCAGCAATAGATATATCATTCGATAAAGTCTTCAGTTGAAACACTGACGCACTAGGAGCACTATTAATTGCCCTAATACATCTAGAAGTATCTCCACTCTGAATAAGAGATTCTATTTCATTTTGGCTATCTAATATTGCTTTCTTACTGCTGCTAACAATAATTTCACTCTCCGGCAATAAATCATCTGATGGATCACCAAATGCATCCAATTGTCTTGAATCTCTAGAAGAAACAGGTCTTTCATGACCACTTACTACACCTGATTTATCATATACTGAATAATCTTCACCATCACTAAAAGGTCTTACAACTTGAGATGAAACTGATGGAACATCAATTCTTTCATCATCAGGTAGCGTAGGATCTGATGCAACACCACTCCGATGTACTGCTGACGGACTAGCCTGAGTAGGCACTCCTGTCATAGCTGTTTGAAAATCTAATGCAGCATTTTCTTCTTCATCAGGCAATTCAATTAATGGCTCTAATGCTGTACCACTCCGACGATGTACTGCTGATTGATCAGCTTGAGCAGATGTTCCTGCCATAGACCTCATACGTGATATTTCACTATCATCCTGATATGCTGCTGACGGACTAGCCTGAGTAGACACTCCTGTCATAGTTGCTTGAGAACCTAATGCAGTACTTTCTTCATCATGAGGAAATTGAATTAATGGCTCTGCAGCCTCACTCCGAGGTACTTCTGATTGACCAGTTTGAACAAATGCACTTGATGGAGATTCACGTCCTTCTGCTCGAGATTCACCAAATGATAAAGTAGTTTCAGCATAATTCTCAAGCTCAGCTTGATAATCTAACAAACGCGCTTTTTCAGCAGGATCACTAGTATTCTTTATTACATTCAATAAAATTTTACTTATTGTAGTGTTACCAACTTTTTTCTCAGAAATAAGTCTTTTTAATAACACATCAGTAAATTGTCTATTTCTACTCGCAAAAATAGCTCCTATAACCCGTGCTTCATGATTCTTTTGTGATAACTTTGCAATACTCTTATCCATCTTTTTAGATAATATAAGATCAAAGATTTCCTCACGTGCTCTAAAATCTGATACTCGACTACTAGCAGCATAATCTAATAAACTTCTTCCTTCCTTATCTGAAACTTCTGCTAATTTTTTATTTTCCTTTAATAAATTCTCAACTTCAAAAACACCTTTATCATCTTTCATTGCACTTTGAGCACAAAGATGCATTACATTAGCTCCCTTTGCTGTTTTTGATGCTATGTCTCCACATGGCTTAATCCTACGATAAAGGTCATAATCACCATGAAGTGCAGCATAGTGAAAAAAAGACAATCCATCTGATTCTCTAATATGATTAACAAGTGCACTAAGCTTTTTCTTATCACCTATTTCTAATGTATGTTTATAAACTTTTTCAACTATCTCACTTAAAAATCCAACATTTTCCTCATTAACCAAGTGAAACATATTATTTTTCTTAGGATGAGCAGAACGTATAAAGTTTTCTACATTAAATTGTTCAATTACATAACCATATAAATCTGGATATTTTGCACGAACTTCATTTGCATTATTTAGAACTACATTGAACAGATTATCATCTACTTTCCTAAGTTTTGCTTCACTTAAAAGCTGACTGTAATGATTTAATACAGCATCTTTAATACAATTTATTACTTCAACATTAGCTCCTTCTCTTACTGCAAAATCATATATTGTTTCAGAAGAACGAAATTCACATCCATAATTCTTTTTTAATCTTGCAGCAATCTCTTTATATGGTGATAATTTCACATCATATTGTTTCATCAACAAATTACTATCTTTTTCTATAAGTTGCTTTAATAACTCAACATGATTAGATAATATTGCACCATGAGGTAGTACACTACCATGTAGTATTTCTTCAGGATTATTTTTTAAATAATCACAACATACATCTAATAAACTATCGAAACAAACAGCTAATCCTAAATCAGAAAGTGCTTTTCCACTCTTTAATTTAAATACTTCTCTTCCGCTTCCAATTAAACCTTTCAACAAAATCGGATTATTTAATTCAATGACTTTATCAATACTAAAATTCTCTTCAAGCACTCTACTATATGATTCAGTATCAATATTAGTAAAAGCTTCAAATGCTGCAGGATGACCTATTACCTTATTAAAAATCTTATTTAATAAATTAGGATCAGTAGTTTCAGCAATTATAGCAGATAAAATTGTCTCTAATACTTTAGCTTGAACATCTAATTTGCCATCAATAATGCCTGTTAATTCATCTAATAACTCTTTCTCTGTATAATATTTAACTAAATTCTTTACAAAATTTTCATCATTCTGCTTACAAGCATAAGCGAATAAGCTATGTCCTGCTATCCTATGCTTTTTTAAATTAATAGAATATTTATCATAGTTAGATTCAGTAGCATAATATTTCAATCTAAATAACCTGTCCAGCAATATATCATCTTTACTGTCAATAATATCTTTAATAAAAATTTCATTAGTAATTAAATTTCTCACTTGCGTTTTAGCAATCTCAACTCTATCAATAAAATCCATACAAATTTTTTTGTATCCTTGCTGAAACGCCATAGCAAAAGGAGTAACACCTTTTTCATCAGGTTGAAGAAATGCACTGACCAATACATCTAATGGAAATCTACTATTACGCATAATATATGCAGCTGATTCAGGCTTCTGTGATAACATACAAGTATGAAAAACATTACGCTTACTATCACCATATGTTTCTTTTAACTCTTTAGGATCAATCTTTTTAATAAAATGGTGAATCATTTGCATGTTATTTTGAATAACAGCAGCTTGCAAAGGACTACATACAGTAGCCATCCTATTTCCATTTAATGGACTCTTAATACTAGAAAATGCATCCTTTGTTTTCCTTTCATTCTTTATATTATTATATCCATTCTCTAACTTATTCCACTGCTCAGGATTTCCAAACGCTGCCACCAAAGTAAATATACTATGCCCTACATATCTGTGACTCAGTTTTGCATAGTTACTTGGATTACTATTAAAAGGCTCAAGAACCTCTTTTTTAAACCTCTCAATATCACCACTTACTACTGCTGCCACATATTGCGATAAAATACCAAAGTCATTAACTGTAATCTCTACAGGAGCAACAGAACTAGTATCAACACCACGTCCACTAGTTGTATCAGCTGGTGTACTTCTTATCCTACTCCTAGCTCCATATACCTGCGCAGGATCATAACTAACTCTTCTATTTCTTTCTACTAATGCAGGATAAACTTGAGTACAGTACTCTAAAAGTTCAGTATTACCACATTCTACAGCATTATTGAATATATTGGATATTAACTCATCCCTTGTTGCACTATCAACAGCATCAAAAAAATCTTTGTTTTCTTTCAAAATATCTATAACATATAAAGAATTAACTTTTGAAAGATTATTAAAAGACATTTTAATGTTATCAATCATACTTGGATCTTGAGCATAATTTTGCCTAGCCTGAGCTATAAGCTTCCTATGCACAGAAATTATGTGCCTTACTAAATCTTGCATTAATAAATCTGATGCAATTTCTAATAAACTTTTTTCATTTTTTTCAGAATATATAAGAGTTGGATCACCATCAATTAAAGCTTTCAGTTTATCTACATGACCATCATTCATGCATTTAAAAGCAAAATCTACAATTTTATTTTTCAGTATAACAAGATTACCTTGTTGTTGTTCCGTAGACGAAGCACTCTGCATTATAAGTTTAGCTAACTCACTAAGCTGTTCACATGAAGATTCTTCAAGAACATTATCAAACAAGTTACCACTATTAGCTAATACATTGTGCAACTCTACTGAACCTGTCCTTGATACCAACATTGCAATAACAAGTTCAGGATACATAAAAGTTAAACCTTCCTGTTTTGCATAAGACAATATCATATCAAATGCACATTCTACATCAGTTAGTACACTCAATAAAAAACTACTATCTCTTACTCTAAGTATTCCATCTCCAAGACCTTTAACGTCAGGATTTTCTTCATCAACAACAGCTGAAAGTAAAGCAACATTACGAGACTCAACTGCATGTCTTACAGCACCAATATCAACACCTAATTGAGAACAAAGCGCATAATATTTACCGCAATCCTCTACATTAGAGAATTTCTTATATCCTTTAATTATTCTCGAAACTAGTTCTGGATCATTTGTTGAATAACTACCAAACATTTCTTTACAATGTAAAAGTATATGAAAATTCTGATCAGTTAAGTTTTCAAATAACGCATACTTCAGCTCTTGTATTTCTTTTTGTATATTACTTTCTTCTATTTTAGCTTCTAACGCACCTATAGCTGCTTTTATTTTGTCAATCCTTTTTCCTAAATTTTCTTCCGATTGTTTTAACTGCTCTATTTCTGAACTTAATCCTGATGGTAATTCTCCTGCAATACCAGATTCTTGCTTACCTCTTATTTCCTGTTGCAGTATTCCCCTATCACGTTCTACTTGCTTTAACCTGTCCTGTTGTTCTTCTAATTGCTTACTTAATGAATCCTTTGACTCAACACAGGATTCATCTGACAGCATTTTGTCTAATATCTGTAATTTTAATCTGGTCTTGTTTAGTAAATGAAGTCTATTACTTTGTATGTTTCCTAACTCTAAATCATTAACCAACATTTCAACAGCTGGTACTTTTACTCGATAATCTAATAATATATGACCTGTTATTCTCTTTTGTTTAAGTATATCTTTGATAATACTTTCTTCCAGTAGTGTTTGTAACTGTACCAACGCAATTTTATCTGCTACTAAGTCTCTTAATTCTCGTGTCAATGACACTCCTGAAAGTTTCGAGTACGCTATTTTTTCTTTTTCATCTAATTTTGCAGATTCTTTTTTTATATTTTCTATCTGACTTTTCATGCTCAACATAGAGCGTGTCAAACCTAGTGCTTCAGATACACATTCCAATTGTTCGTGCAACTGCCTTATTTCTTTACTAGTCTTATCCGTTTGCAGGGTACTCTGCAAATTATCCAACTTTTCTAATATTGCATTCCGTAATAACAACTGCCCTTTTAATACTTCTTCAAATTCTAAATCTGTTTGTTTTTCAGACAACAATAGATCTCTAGCAATTAATTCTTTACAATCTTTTTCTAAATTTTCTAATTTTTCATCAAATGATTGTGTTACTACTTCATTCGGTAATATCTCACGCATTTTTGATATTTGGTTCAAACATTTTTGTCTAATTTTTTGTGAAGCTGCAGATTTCTCTTTTACTTCTTGTATTACCTGTGGATTTATCTGCTCTTTCACAAAATCTAAACTGTTTAATACTGTTTCGTCAAATATCCTCTTATCTTCAGATCTTGCGATTAATTCTCTATACCAGTGTTCAGTCGAAGCTAAAATAACACGATCTAATGGTTCTTTTACTTCGCTGACTATTTTATTAAAATTCTGCCTTACAATATTTAATATATTATGCGATTCTACAATTAAATTTATATTCTTTTGTGCAATTTTTATAAGATTTGATTTATCAGTTAAATCTTGCATTTTTGCATGATAATCTTCAATTTCTGCCTCAAGATCATCACTACTTACACTACTTAATCCTTCTTCTTCAGCATTTATTATTAATTCATGCAATCTAAACTCTGCTTCTTCTATTTTATCCTTTAATTCAGCTTCGCGCTCTTTATTGTCTTCTAATTGTTTTAAGCATGCTTTTGACAATTGATCGTACATTTCATTACTAGCAGCGTACTCTTCTGATTCTAGTTTTGATATATCCTCCTGACGTTCCAACAATGTCTGTAGATATTCTGTAAGTTGATCTGACCTACATTCATTAATCAGATTCATTCTACTACGCACACCACCTGAATATTCCTGAGGAGTAGCTCCTAATAATGCATCGATTACAGCATCATTACCATGTTTCACTGCCAAATTAATTACACTATCACCATTCTTAGTACATGCTAATAGATCACTCTTACTTAATAATTTTCCAAAATCAATATCATCTTTTAAATCATTAACTAAACTAGATTTAACAAGCACATGCAATGGCGTTTCACCCAATTTATTGCTTTGCAATAACAAACGATCAAACCATGTTATTTTTGCTGACTTTTTATTACCATCTACATATAATGACTTTAATTTATTGACTATGAGATTTACGACTTCTCTCTGACCAGGCTCAGCAGTATAATTCCTAAAAAGAAAATGTAATATATTACTACCATCATTTGCTGTAGAATAAATACACCGATCTGTTTCTTTCTGATTAAGAACTATCTTACAACATTCAGGATCATTAGAAAGTATAGCATTAAATAAAACATTATGACCTTGTACATCAACAACATTCCAATCAACTTCTTGTGACAACTTTAATCGACGAATTAAACTGCCTTTTTGAAATTGATTTAAAAAAACATATCCAGCTTTTGCAGCTACAAGTAACGGAAAATCTTTGTTCGGATCTTGACTATTTATTATACCACTATTACAATGCTTCAGGATTAAGCTAAACATTTCAATGTATTTATGCTCATTCGTGTCACGATACTGCTTTATTATGTATTGCAATATACCACTTTGACCATCTATGCTACTATACAATGCACGGCCTTTACTAGCACTGCTTGACGAGTCAAGGAGTTTTTTGACCTTTAATAAATCTCCAGACTTAATGGCATCGTGTAATGAACTATGATTTTCCATGTTTTTTTCAACCTAAAATATTTCTAAAATCTATTAATCATACATTTAAAACTAAATAAATTATTATAGTATTAATGAAAAGATTAACTTTTTAAACAATTATACACTAATCTTACATTATTAGCAAATTTATTTAATAAATATAAAAATATATCTTACCATATTAACAAAAATATTAACTTCTTATGACTAATCATACACTACAAAATCATATAATAAAATTATTTAATAGCAGATATGTTAAGCGGATCCACCCACACTACATTACCACTACTATTAGTGTATATCATATTCACTCTATTATTTTTTACATTAATAAACAAAAGAGCTGGTAAAGATAACAATTCCATTTCCATAATTGCATCACCAATAGTCATAGTTTTCACCATAACATCTTCCTCTATAACTAATCCAGAACCATCACCATTATCAACATTATAACTTTCTACTCTATTACTATCAAATACATACCCAAAACATTTCATCTGTGCCTTTACAGAATTTTTATTATGACGATATTTATTAATCTTTTCAGTCTTATGCTTTTGTAATTTATCACGCAAGTAATCAATAGAATTATCTATTGCATGATACGCTGTATCTGATGTTTTAGAAATTCTAATAAATTCGCTTTTGATATCACTAATACTTATTGTAGAATTAAATAAATTTGCATCTTTAGATAAAGTTACTTTTACACTTACTGTTGAATCATCTGCAAAAAACTTTGTTATGTAATCCTGAACTGATCTTTCAACATAAGTCTTAATATTATCAGTAACATCAAAACCTCTAGCAGTAATAATTATATTCATCATCATACCTTAACAAATTATATTAACAACTAATATACTAAAACCCTAAAAATTTACTATACATCATTATATCACTTTGATATAATGTGGTGGTTGTAGTATGGTTTCATATATTAATATGTTAACAAATTCTATATTTTCTTTAACTCAAGACAACTTAATGTCTTACATGAATGAGGTACACACATTTCCAATCTTATCTCCTGAGGAAGAGGATAGGCTAGCAAAAAATTGGTATGAAAATGGTATTGTTGAAGATGCTCATAGGCTAGTCACTAGTCACTTAAGGTTAGTAGTAAAAATCGCATTAAGTTTCAAAAATTATGGGTTACCACTTATAGAGTTAATAATGGAAGGAAACATAGGGTTGATGCAAGCTGTAAAAAAATTTAATCCTACACTTGGTTTTAGGTTATCTACTTATGCAATATGGTGGATCAAAGCTTCCATTAAAGATTACATACTTAAATCGTGGTCATGTATTAAAATCGGCACAACACAAGCACAAAGGAAATTATTTTTCAGCCTCAGGAAAATTAAACAAAAACTTTTTAAATATAACAACATTACTCAAGACGATATAAAACTAATCGCAAATGAATGTTCTACATCTGAACAAGAAGTAGAACAAATGAATAGGTATTTTACTTACAGGGACAGGTCATTAAATGAAGTAGTATTTTCCAATGACAACCAAAAAGGAATAGAATTACAAGAGATTATTAAATGTGACACACCAAATCAAGAAGACACATATCTGTTAAATGAAGAAGCAAGCCTAAAAGAGACCCTTATAACACAGGCTTTATCAACATTAAATGAAAGGTATCGAGATATATTTATAAGAAGAAGATTGATCGAAAATCCTGACACTTTAGATACACTAAGCCAAGAATACAAGATATCAAAGGAGAGAGTAAGGCAAATAGAAATGCATGCTTTCACTAAAGTGAAAAATTTCATCATGCTTAAAAAGGAAGAACTTGGATTATTATTTATATAAGATAAAGTATTACATATAAATATTTAAAAATTCAAAAAGCATGTTATGTAGAAGATCATGAGATATTTCTCATGTTAAGTGCTAATGAGTAAAAAGACTATTATTTATTACAATAATATAGAAAATATTATTATGTACTTCACTATTTTAATTGTAAACTCCACTAGTAAAGAAAAAACTTTACTAACTATATATTAAAAAAGATAAGTTATTTACAAGTTACTTAGTAATACTCTATATATTTATGGATAAACATTAATATATATAATACACACATGAAAAGCAATTTCATCACATTGCACAACATAAGATTGCAACATATAAACTTTTTACATCACCAAATAAAAAGCTAGTACAAAGTTACTAGATATAAAAAAAATAAATATTATATATAACTAAAATAAAAAATAATTTTATAGAATATAATTAAAATATTTAAATTAGTATCCCTGTCTTGCCTTAAACCTTGGATTTTTTTTATTGATTACATAAATACGTCCTTTCCTGCGTACAATTCTACAATCTTTATCCCTTACCTTTGCAGATTTAAGTGATCCAATAACTTTCATCTTTCTCCTATATATCAATAATCAAATTACGCACTACACTCTGGCGGAGAGAGAGGGATTCGAACCCTCGATACGATTTAGTCGTATAACGGTTTAGCAAACCGTCGCCTTCAGCCTCTCGGCCACCTCTCCGGTCAACATTTTATGAAGTTATCTATAAAAATGCAGGACGTAACGTATTATAAAACTTGCCAAGCAAATTTCAATAAAATTCTAACAAGAAATTAATATTCTCAAATACATCTTATAAATAATTTTAACATTATCTAAATAAAAATCCTGATGATATTGCTTAAGAAAAGTATTACTCGTAAATTCTACACATGTATTATCAAATTTAAATACAGTACACTGGCTAATGTTCTCTAGTCTATCTTCCTTTTATCATGAAAACACGTCAATTTAACAGAATAAAGAAAAGTTAATAATACTATGCACTGGAGAATGTGTTAATGTTATACATAAAACAAACTGCTTCCTATATACTAAATCAAGAATATATAATACATCAAACATCAAGAGTAATATTATATGACAGAAAACTTTCACAATAAAGAAAAAGCATTTATTCAACAAAAAAAATTAGATGAATTCTCTTATACAATTGATGACATAATGACAAAATACCAAATAAAATTTGAAAATAAAATGGAAGATATCACATCTAACTTTTTAATGAACTTTCAACATTCTCTAGAACAAGAGTTAATATCATTAATAAAAAAAATATATTCTCACAATTCCCAAAAACTCAATAAATATCTTATTGAACAATTATTAAATCCTAGTAGTTTACAAAGTTTAAATCAACATGAAAAAGATATCATTGCTAAAATATTTAACAAAATTTCTTTCAGTATACTAGAAAACTTAGTTTTTTAATAAAACCTCAACAACAAAAAAAAGTGATCAATATAACAATGGAGTTATATGCTAGCAAGTTCTATGTTGTGTATTATACGCAAAACCGTACCAACATCTCTACCTATCACATTATCAGAAGTAAAATCTTTCTTACGTATTAATAACAATCAGGATGATACATTAATTAATAATCTTATCACTATGGCATCTGAATATGCACAATGGTATATAGAAAAATCGTTAATGAAACAAACATGGGAAATTTCCTGTAGTGGATATATACCTGGAAAAATACAACTTCTATTTAATCCAATAATAAAAGTTAATTATGTAAAAATAACACACACAAATGGAACAGAAGAATTGATAGATCAAAAATATTATTACGTTGATACAATACAATCATATATTTCATTTAATAAGCAAATCCATGGTAACAAGATAGAAATTGTATATGAAGCAGGTTATACAGACAATGCATCAATACCAGCACAAATTAAACACGGTATACTACACCATGTTGCCGTATCATATAAAAATAGAGAATCAGAAAATATTAACAATCTAACTTTCATAAAAAACATATATTCCCCTTTTCGTGAATTAAAGTTAGTTTTATGACAGAAATAACAATTCTCAACTCAATTATAAAATTACTGAAATCAAATAATAATCTTATGAGCATTGTAAATAATGTATACGATATTATACCTAATAAAGTATCGCTACCATATATACACATATATACAAGTAATTTAAAAACACTCAATGCATTTAATAATAATATGTCAAAAATACAATTATTATGTAAAATTTACTGTTATAACTCCGATACACTAAATAAAATACTAACTATAATTATTAACTTACTAGCACATTATAAATCTAATACAAATGATCTTAAGTATAAAATTATACCAGAATACACGTATAACATACATCAGAATAACGATATTATATATTCCTTATTAAATTTCACTATCTTAGCAGAAAAAACCCATGTCAATACAATTACAAATTAAGGATTATAATAATTCTTTTTTTTCCTTAAATAATATAAAAAGCTTACGAATTAGTCTACATAATAAAAACGAGTATATTAAAAATATTCACTTATCAGGATGGAAAAGTGCTTTAGAAAATTCAGGAAACAAATACATAATCTTTAAAATACAAGGTATTGTAGATTGCTCACCTGCAAATCAGCTTTTACAACAATTTTCTTTTAATAACGACATTATTGAACTAAAAATAATTATCAATGAAAAAGAAACAATATCAGCAAAATGCATTATTGAGCTTTACGAAAGATACTACGAATCAAGTAATTTTGACAATTTCAATACAGTTTTTATAAGCTCTGAAAAAGTGATTTTTAATAATTATTAATATAATTAATTTATATTTTAATATTATTAATATATATTAAATAATTACAGTGTTACAACAACAAATATACAAGATGATAGATAGTTGCAATAACTATCATAAACTTTGTAAAATAGATAAAGAAATAATTACCTTACTAAGGATAGCACAAGATGAATCTTTACTAAATGCCTTCTCTGAAGTTAAACACGAAGCATCAAAAGAAGAACAAAAGCTTGAAATTGAGGAAGAAAATAATGTATTAATATTAGAAAATGATGACAATAATAAAGATACAGAAGAGATAAAAAATCATATAAAGTTAAAACTTAATATTCTTATGTCAGTAATTGCACATAAGATGGATCCTGTACAACGAGCAGGAGAAACTGCTCAATCAAATACAAAAGATTCAAAAAAATTTGGTAGATCAGCAGCACAAGATCTCTCAGTTGTAACAACAGCACTATTTAAAATGATTTTAAATCAAATAAAACTTATATTAGAAGTAGCAATTACAAATGAGAAATCTGAAAATCAACAATTTGGTTTCCAAAAAGAGCTTCATATAGATCCAGAACAACAATCACATTTACCTAATTTAGTATCCCAAGAAGATAATCAGCAAAGCAGAAGTAGATAAAACGAATTAACATTATATAATTACTAATATAATTAAAATACTTAAAAATAGTATAAAAATAAAAGTATAGCATCTGAATTAATAAAAGGTTTATGTGAATATATTAATATTTATGATACATCTAATGTATCACTACAAAACATGCTTCTTCCGCATAAATTAAAAGTTAAAGCAATATACCATCATATTGATAGATCAGATAATATCAAAGAATTATTATATACATATAAAAAATTAATTAAAATAAAAAAATATTTATATAAAACAAAAAAAATATATAAAAAGATTAATATAATAAGCATTAAAAAAAAATTATGTAAAGAACATAAAAAAAATAATTTATCAATCTATATAAAAAAGGAAATAAAAAAAGAAATAAAAACTTTATTAATGTCAACTATAGCTCATGAAATGGATCCAATACAACGACCTGGACAAACTGTTGATTCAAACATAAGAGGAGCAAGAAAATTTGGTAGAAGTCATAAAGTTAAAAAAAAAACTAGAAATAAAAGTAAATCAAAAACTATATTTTTAAAATTACTTAATTTTCTATTTAACCTTATAGTACCAATGCCTTCATGTGTATTAAGTGCTGATCTCATTATAAAAAACTGTATAATAAAAAATTTACCATACATAATACACAAAAAAAATCATAAAAATTCGAAAGACAATAATAATAAACCAAACAAAACAACTATTGATAAACCACTCAAACACATATCAATAAGTCAACATACTGACAAGTATTATTCAATAGCATCTTGATTACACATAAAACAATATAAATTAAAATAATAAACTACAAGTAGCATTAATTAATACACAACATCTATATCTATAATAATGAAAATATATATCAAAATAACTATATTATTGCCAAAAAATGTCTTATAACTTCTTAGACTTTCTAAAATTATGCTTTAAAACAGTATCACCAAATAACAAAATAATCAATAACTGGCACATTAAAATCATAGCAGACAGATTAGAAGCCACACTTAATGGAAAAATTAATAGATTAATAATTAATATGCCTCCGAGATTTATCAAATCTATATGCGTTAGTATAGCATGGCCATCTTGGATACTTGGCTTAAATCCTCAAGCTAGAATTATAGTTGCAAGTTATTCTCAAGTACTTAGTGAAAAATTATCTTTAGATAACAGATATATATTACAATCTGAATGGTACAAAAAATTATTTCCACATGTGATATTATCAAAAGATCAAAATACTAAACAAAAATTTCAAACAATACAACGAGGTTACAGATTTGCAACATCAGTAGGAGGAAGTATTACAGGAGAAGGTGGAGACATTCTAATCATAGATGATCCAATGAACCCTATGCAAGCATTAAGCAAAACTTATAGACAACGTGTATGTCATTGGTTTGAACAATCATTTATGACTAGATTAAATGACAGAAAAAACAGCATTGTTATAATAGTGATGCACAGATTACATCATGATGATCTTACTGGATACTTATTATCAAAAAAACTCTGTAATAAATGGCACTTATTATCGTTACCATTGATAGCAGAACAAAATAATACTTTCTATTCTATTACTTCACCATGGAAATTTAAACATGGGAAAAAAACAAGAAACATTTTACATACAAGAAAAGAAGGAGATCCTTTATACAAAAAATATGGGAAAAAATACATTGAAGAATTAAAATCAGAACTTGGATCATACGCATTTGCAGCTCAATATCAACAAAATCCTATTCATTTATCAAATGGAATGATAAAATATGTATGGCTTCAAAGATATAGCTCATATAACTATGAAGATACTAATATAACTCAAAGTTGGGATACAGCATCTTCTTCAAATAAGACAAGCAATTATAGTGTATGCACAACATGGTCTTATAAAAACAATTGTTTTTTCTTATTAGAAGTATACAAAGCAAAACTAGAGTATAAATCATTAAAACAAGAAATAATCAATTTAGCAAACCACTGGAAACCAAATGCAATACTTATAGAAAAAAAAGCAAGCGGATTACAAATAGTTCAAGAATTAACCAACAATTGCACAATCCCAATAATAGGTATTGTTCCAACAACTGATAAAGTAACTAGATTTTATAATGTTATACCAATATTTGAATCAAGAAAAATATTTTTACCAAATGATGCACCATGGCTCAGTAATTTCGAACAAGAATTACTATCATTTCCAAACACACAAAATGATGATCAGATTGACAGTATAACACAATACTTACATTGGTTTCAGAATAATATCACAAATATTTTTAACATAAGAGAAATATAGTAACTCATATAGTAAAACACATGCATAATCTTGAACACTATCTTCAAATAACTTAATTAATAAGACTAATCAATGAACAATATACATGCTATAAGATATAAATACCTTGAAAGGAATAGAAGCAATGATATTTTTACTAAAATAACCTTAAAATTTTAAATACTCTCTTCTAAACGATCGAAATAATCACTCATAAGCAACATAGGTCTTATAATAAAAATATTTTAAACATAATCTCATCCTGCTTTACTATATAACAACTTAGCAACTTGAATGCTATCACACAAAATAGTTAAATCAATATAAAGTTAATTCATTAACTTTATCTGCTCTACAAAATATAAATACATTAAATGCAATAGAAACAATGACTATCTTTACAAAGTAATAACTTCACAATTTTGCACATCATCTTCTTAATATCTAAACAATAATTTATGGACAATACCAGACTTACAATACAAACATTTTCAACATTTGACTACATCAGAAGTTCAGCAAATTTGAATATTATTCTAAATAGTTAAATCAATACAAAAATGATGTACAAACAATATACTATCAATATATAAATATTCTAACTTGAATATAAGTTATTATTATTTTTATCTATGTAATAACTTAACAACTTTAAATAACCATTCTATAAAATAACTAAATAAATATAAAAACTAACTCATAACAATATTCTCCTACAAGATCCAAAACATTTGAATACAATAAAAGTTATTATTACTATTATCACACGATAAATTAGCACGTAATATTACTCAAAATGATACAAAACTACATTATATTGATAACAACAATATTTATTAATCATAATTTCACAAATACTTGAAAATACAAGAAAAGTAACGCAACTCCTACACATTGTACAATAACAAGAAGAATTACATTACACATAACTGCCAAGCATGTTCTAATATAATACAAGATAACATAATATTAGTATTTAAAATACTACTTTATATATTACTTTTAAGTATCTTATATATTGATGTTATTAACTGGGTAAGTTCATTAGAATTAATTATAAAAGGTGGCATAACATATATTACATTATTAAGAGGACGTATCCATATATTTAATTCAACTCCTTTATTTATAATATCATGTTTATCAATTAATCCATCCTTTAACTCTATTACTCCAGTTGCACCTTTTACTCTAATATCAGTCACACAATCTAACTGTTTAAATACTCCTAACTCTGACTTTAACTGATTTTCAATTAAACCAATATTTCTTATTAAATCTTGGCTCTCAAAAATATCAAGTGATGCATTTGCTGCAGCACAAGCCAATGCATTTGCCATAAAAGTTGGACCATGCATAAAAGCATCATCTATATTATCTGACAAAAATGCATCATATACTTCCTGTGTAGTTAAAGTTGCTGCTAATGTACAAAATCCACCTGTTAATGCTTTCCCAATAACTATAATATCTGGAACAATATTAGCTTGATTACATCCAAACATAGTACCAGTTCTACCAAAACCTGTAGCTACTTCATCCGCTATAAACAATATATTGTTAGCTTTTGCAATATCGTAAATTTTTTTTAATATATTTGCAGAATGAATCAACATACCACCTGCTGCTTGCAAGATCGGTTCCAAAATCACAGCAGCAACTTGATCTCTTATAGAATATATTGTGTTTGCAAAATTCTTTATCTCCTCTTCAGTACTTGGCAAAGGCAAAATAAATTGTGAAGGGTGGTATTTCTTGAACTTAGTACCATGAATTTTAGTAGGATCAGATATTGACATACACCCCATTGTATCACCATGATACCCATTAACAAAAGACACAAAATTATATTTATTCTTATTGCCTAAATTTTGATGATATTGCACTGCCATCTTCATAGCAACTTCAACAGCAGTTGACCCAGAATCAGAAAAGAAAACCTTTTTTTGTTCTGGAGAAATTTTCACAAGTCTAGATGCTAAAACATAGCTCTGCTCATGCGCTAATCCAGAAAACATTACATGAGATAATTTAGCAACTTGATCTTGAACTTTCTGAACAATATGTGGATGAGAGTACCCGTGGCAAACACTCCACCAACTAGAGATACCATCAAGTAACCTTTTACCATCTTCTAGTATTATATAACACCCACTAGCAGACTTAACACTCAATGGTAAAGGTGAATTCTTCATTTGCGTATAAGGCATCCAAATATTTTGATATCCCTTATTAAACCATGCACAAGTATTAATATACATATTATTTAATAGCATTTGTTAAAGAAGATGATAAAAATACGACAACACACATATAATCAACACAAGTAAAAATATGTATCTTAATATAAAACCAATTTTATACTTAAGAAAAAAAATCTAAAAATAATAAAATTATTGGATATGACACCCCAAGCCATATTTATAATAAAAAAATAAATATAGAAACACAACATAATACCAT
The DNA here is from genome assembly GCF_000012565.1 of Ehrlichia canis str. Jake. Classification (GTDB taxonomy): domain Bacteria; phylum Pseudomonadota; class Alphaproteobacteria; order Rickettsiales; family Anaplasmataceae; genus Ehrlichia; species Ehrlichia canis. The sequence continues at coordinate 563,590 of NC_007354.1, read as the reverse complement.
ATCAATATCACTTACATATTATAAGCAACAATGCTTTGATTCAAAAGCTTAATACTAATTCTTATTATTTTGAACACATATGAACACTTACCTTAACACAAAAAGTTATAGAAAAAAAGCTACATAATACAATAACTTGCACTATATACTACATAAAATCAATATTTATTAGCTTTAAGATTTATATAATACTCAACAAATTAACTAAACCTTCCTACTTAAAACTCATAGTATTTAATACTATCATAAATGCAATCTATTAAAAAGTAACATAAGTACTCACTGAACATATATTACATCAAAACCTATAGAGAAATAGAAACTTACATCCCATTTAACAATTTTTACTGATCAGTTAAACACATCAAAGAAGTATTACCACCTAAAGCTGTAGTGTTAATGCTCACTACCTTTTCTGTAAGGAATCTATGTAAGTAATATGGACCACCTGCTTTAGGACCAGTACCAGATAATCCTTGTCCACCAAATGGTTGTACACCCACTACTGCACCAACCTGATTTCTATTAACGTAAACATTTCCAACATTTATATTATCAATAATATTATCAATATTGCTTTGTACTCTACTCTGTACAGCAAATGTTAAACCATAACCTGTATCGTTAATTTCACTTAAAATTTTATGTAAATCCCCTTTTTTATAACGGATTATATGTAATATTGGACCAAATACTTCCCTCTGCAACTGAGATATGTTTTGTATCTCATATGCACATGGAGCAAAGAAATAACCCTTTTGACACTCTTCTCCCAATTTCACTTGACACAACAATTTACCTTCTTGTGACATCCTATCCGCGTGAGCTATTAACATTTCTTGTGATGCTTTATCTATTACAGGTCCTATATCTGTTTTCAATAACATAGGATCTCCTATAACTAAATCTTCCATGGCACCACAAATCATTTCAATCTGTTTATCTGCTACTTCTTCTTGTACAAACAACACTCTCAATGCTGAACATCTTTGCCCAGCACTTTTAAATGCTGATGTGATAACATCATTTGTAACTTGTTCTACTAATGCAGAAGTATCAGTTATCATAGTATTTAAACCACCTGTTTCAGCTATAAACGGAATAATACCACCTTCTTTTTCTGCAATAGATTGGTTAATTATTCTAGCAGTCTCTGTTGAACCAGTAAATGCCACACCACCTATTTTTTCATTCTTTAACAATACTTCTCCTAACTCTTTACCATCACCTAATAATAAATGCAGTACTCCCTTTGGTATACCAGCATCATACAATAACTTCACTGCTTCATATGCAATTATAGAAGTTTGCTCAGCAGGTTTTGCAATTACAGTATTTCCTGTAACCAATGCAGCAGCAATAGGACCAATAAATATCGCTAATGGAAAATTCCAAGGAGATATACATACAAATACTCCCCTACTTCTAAAATAAAGATAATTATCTTCTCCTACAGGACCAGGTAATCTATTCGATCCCTCTAATTCTTGTCTTCCAAGAACTGCATAATAACGCAAAAAGTCAACTGCTTCCCTTATCTCAGCAATAGCATCAGAAATAACCTTACCACCTTCTCTAATGAGTAACATAATTAACTTTGCTTTATTTTCTTCTATCAAATTAGCTGCCTTTTCTAATATAGAAGCACGAGTAGATACTGGAACATTAGACCAGTCTTTAAATGCACTATATGCTATGTCTAAAGCTGATAACGCTTGAGTAGAACTTGCAAATAATACCTCTCCAACAAGATCTTCAGAATTACTTGGAGATAATATTTCTATAAAATCACCATCAAATTCTTCTCCATTCACAATTGAAGATGCTTTAAATTTACAATTTTGATAATTTTTCATCTCATCATTAAAGTTAGCTAAAGTAACGGAATCAGTGATGTCAATACCAGAAGAATTAAGCCTTTCAGGACCAAATATATCTTTTGGTAACGGTATATTAGGATGAGGTAAATATTCCAATTCTTTTGCCTTTTCTAATGGATCCTGTATTAATTGCTCAAGTGATATATTACTATCATTTAACTGATTAATAAATGAGCTATTTGCACCATTTTCTAACAATCTTCTAATCAGGTAAGGTAGTAAATCCTGATAACCTCCAACAGGGGCATAAACTCTACATTTAATATTTGCTGCTAACTCCTGTGTTACATATTCATACAAACTAGCCCCCATACCATGTAATCTTTGGAATTCAAATCCTGGATGATCTTTGTTTGCCATCTCTAATATTGCAGCTAACGTGTAAGCATTATGTGTAGCAAAACATGGGTAAAAAGTATTTGGTTTACTTAAAATTTTATTAGCACATGCTAAATATGAAACATCAGTATATACCTTTCTTGTAAATACAGGATAACTGCTTAACCCTAACTCTTGAGAATTCTTTATTTCATAATCCCAGTATGCACCTTTTACAAGCCTCACCATCATTTTATGACAAGATCTTACTGATATATCTTCTACAAAATCTAATACTGAAAATGCTCTTTTTTGATATGCCTGTACAGCCAATCCTAAACCTTCCCATCCATTTAAACTACTTTCAAAACGTAATTTTTCAAGTATCATCAAAGATATCTCCAGTCTGCTTGCTTCCTCTGCATCAATACATACACGTATGTTATATTCCTTTGCTAATCTGCAGATTTGAAGTAATTTATCTACTATTTCATCTAATACATCATCTATTTGAGAAAATTCATACCTACTATGCAATGCAGATATCTTCACAGATATTTCATCGTAATCTACTAACCTCCCTGTATCATCACTACCCTTAGATTTTCCTATACTATCAACTGCTTGCATATACTCACTAAAGTATCTTTCCGCATCTTTTCTCGTTTTTGCAGCTTCTCCTAATATATCAAATGAATACAACTCACCTTCTTTTCTATTATTAAGTGCTTCAGTTATATCCCTTCCTTTTATAAAATGTTTACCTAATGTACACATTGCTTGCTGTATTGCCTTTCTAATTATAGGCTCGCCCATTGTTTTCAATAAATTATTTATGGTACCAAACCACTTTGCACTATCATTGCTTTCTTTTAATACTATACCACCTATAAACAAACCCCACGTTGCTGCATTAACAAACATAGATGAGGAACTCCCTATGTGATTACTCCACATGCTATTCCCTATCTTATCCTTTATTAAATCATTTATAGTGCAATCATCAGGAATTCTTAATAAAGATTCTGCCAAACACATAAGAGCTATACCCTCTTCATTTGATAAGCCGTACTCTTGCATAAACGCATCTATTATGCCTAAATTTCTATCTACCCTTATTTTCTCTATTATTTGTTTTGCAACACTATAAATCCTAATTTTAGAATCTTGTGATACCTCTGTTTTTTCTGTCAAATACCTTGCATAACTATTTTCTTCTGTACGATACAACATTTGCATACGTTTACGTATTTCATTTGGCGCTTGTAATGCACTTATCATTCCTATATCTCCCATTAATACTTACACTTGCAACAGCAATATATTAGCTAACAATCAGAACACTCTAACAAAACTATCAACTGATAAACAGTTAAACATACATAAAAGATCAAACATTTTGTTTATCATAAATATTAACAACATTCTATAAAATTTTATATTTTAATGCCATGTGTACTTTAAAACTATACTGTTTTGCAAAGAATATAAAATCAGTAACACACATAACAAAAAATATATATCATACTTTAAACCCATTACCATAAAAAACAAACATTACTTAATCTACTTATAATAACAAAATTATAATAAATAAACATATTTTAATTTAACAATCACTTCTTAAGTTATTACACTATATTTAAAGTATTTCTAACTTTTAAAAGAACTGAATATAATCATTCTGATTTAGTATTTTGTCAGCATAATACATATCTTAATTTATGTAATATTTACCTATATAAACTGTGATCAGTACTTAAGTTACAAATAAAAAAATATAGATATCTATATATTTTACAGTATAATAATTGTCTGTTGACCAGATTCAATCAAAACATATTATCATGATCTTATGTGCACAATTTTTTCTTTTCATTTTAAGTAAAGTAACATACTATACTGAAAGAAATATAACTAAGTATCAACATGTTTAACCTATCACAAAAGAGATTTTTAATTACTGGTGCATCTGGTGGTCTTGGTCAAGCTATAACAAAAGCTTTATCAAATGCAGGAGCCACACTTTGTATTTCAGGAACCAGAGAGTCTGTGTTAGAAAAAATTGCTGAACAATATCCAAATACATATGTTCTACCTTGTGATTTAACCAATAATGAACATGTTAATAGTTTAATTAATAACGCCTGTAAAGCTATGTCTGGAATTGATGGAATAGTATGTAATGCTGGTATTACTCTAGATAAATTAACATTACGTACTACTGATGAAGATTGGAATAAAGTTATCAATACAAATTTAACAACAACTTTTAAGTTAAACCGTAATGCATGCCGTGCAATGTTAAAAAATAATCAAGGAAGAGTCATTAACATATCCTCAGTTGTGGCATTCACTGGCAATCTAGGACAAGCAAATTATTCAGCATCTAAAGCTGGTATGATAGCTATGAGCAAATCAATAGCAAGAGAATTTGCAAGCAGAAATATAACTGTAAATTGCATAGCACCAGGTTTTATTGAAACACCAATGACAGACGTATTATCAGAAGAACAACGTAATAATATTCTAACACATATTCCTATGCAGAGAATGGGCACACCAGAAGAAGTAGCTGCAGCAGTTTTATTCTTAGCTAGTGATGAAAGCAGATACATTACAGGTCAGACTTTACATGTAAATGGCGGAATGCTAATGTATTAATATAGTAAAAAAAATGTTTCTTTTTAAAAAATCAACACATAAAACTAAATTCTACATTGCACTTTGTTCTAATGTAATATACTTTGGAGTATTCTTATTTGCAATCTTTATACAATTAATAAGGTTTCCTTCAAAGCTTAGTGCTAAAGATTTATTACTAATAAATGTACTAATGGTGTTATCAGCACGTACCTTTCTGTTTTTATTATCATCTTACGAATTAACATGTACATATTACAATAATAAACAAAGTCCATTATTGAAATATAAAAAAGCAGCACATATAGCTGAAGTCATTAGCACTGTACTTGCAATAATAATACAGATCATTGCAGTAGTTCATGTAGCAACAGGTGATTTAGAAATAGTATCAGATAAAAAATCAACAATTCACACTAAAGGAGCTGTAGATTTTGTTTCCATATTAATAAAGTTATTAATAGCATCACCATTGCTAATATACTTTTATTATAATAGGATGAAAGAAAATCAACATCCAACACAACAAAAAAAGATAAAATATCTATTTTACCTATCTATAACATCACTAGTCATAAGCTCTATAGCCTTTATTGGTAAAATTATTAACGTATTAGAACAAACCCAATCTTTCTCACTATTTAATACAGAAAACTACAGTAACAGTGGGCCCACTAACTTCCCTCTCGGACCAATAATTAGAATATCATGTATTGCACTCAGTATCATTATATTAACAATCATAGTTGGAATAGAATCATCTATTAGCCCAGTACTTTCAGATGCTAGAACACACTCTCAATATCAAAGTTTAGAACAATCTGGTGGCTAAGGAGGGACTCGAACCCACGACCAAGAGATTATGATTCTCCCGCTCTACCAACTGAGCTACCCAGCCCCTTAGTTAGAGTTAAACTGTATAACACAAGATTTGAATAATTGCAATACAATTATTCAGCATTTACGTCTAAAAACTTTAAAGATAAATACTTATTTCATTATATTGATTAATATATAATTTAGGAATTATTTTATGATATTAAATAATTTATATAAATATAAAAAAACATTGCCACAACAAAAAATATATTGTATACTACCACGCTGATATAAAATCTTATATATAAGAAAGTTTTTATGAAAAATATTACTAAAAGCAAGTCTTTCAGTTATGAAAAATTTCACCTAATATCAATAGCAATTATTTTATTATTATGGAATATATTTTTCACAATCAAATTAATCTCAAGCATTTCTCAACATACCAAAAATCTTATACTGCCATATACTGCAATACTCTCAATATCTTCAATACTACTTTATGGTATCAATATAGCATATAACTTAAACAGAATAATAAAACACTTCCAAGAAAAAGAAAAATTACCAAAACAAAGGTTAGTATCTTTTATAGGTATAATTGGAGAAGGAGTAAGCTTACTAGGAATTAATATTATATCAACTATCGGAATATTAATTTTCCCATTTAATAACTACATGCTCATAGCTTCTTCTATATTTAGCATGTTATCTTCAGTGTTTATTATAGAATATGCTTCCATTTTTCTAAACACAGATATTAAACAATATAAAAAATTAAAAGATTCAAATAAACATACAAAATATACAGTCTGGTCAATGGCAAATTGGGTTGGAGCATTAATGATATCAATAGCAAATATAAGCTTTATATCTACGAGTTACCTTATCAAACATGATGGCAGTGATATCTTTAAAATTGTATTATTCTCAGTATATGTATCAATTATAATCTCTCTACTCTTTTTGAAAAGTGCACAAGAAAAAGATAATTTGACATCATTAATAACAGAAACAAAATCTACACAACTTAACAAAAAAGAAGAAGAAACAACACACATTAAAAGCTTAGAATGTCCAAATTACAGTATGTAAATACACTTTACAAAGTCTACACAATAAACTTACTATCATACATAAATGACTAGGTTGAGAAGTACATCAATTGATATACTAATTATACTTACAATTTAATGTTATACATAGCTTAAGTAGAAATAGAAGACATATTTCATAATGAACACACAAGATAATAATTCATCTTTACAGTTTGCAATAATAACAGTAAATTATTTATAATTAAACAATACTTGTATAAGCATACCTTATAACCATATTAACTAAGTTTATAAATGATCACTAAATACAAGAAAACATACAAACCGAACACTTAATGGAATTAGCACTTAAGTGTACAACTGCATCCTGAAGATAACATTATCATTTTTGAATAACACAAGATAATAGCTTATATAGAGCTTACGTTAATCATATAAATTATCGATAATACAAAATATTTACATAAACATACTTTATAATCCAATCAACTGCTAAATGATTACTAAATATACAAAAAAAATGCGAGTATCAAATACTTAAATATAATTATTAGCACTCAAGTGTACATATAACTGGAGCATGATCAGAAGGCGTATCTAGTCCTCTGAGTTCATCATGAATCACACAAGATAATAGCTTATCTACAGCTTGTGGTGATAATAGTAAGTTATCTATTCTTAAACCTCTATTTTCTTGCCATGCACCAGCTTTATAATTCCACCAAGAAAATTTCTGATCATGCTCATTTAATACACGAAAAGCATCTGTAAACCCAAGATTTAAAATAACACGAAATTTTTCTCTTTCATATTGATGAAAACATAACCTACCATCCATAATTTCAGTAGAATACACATCTATAGGGTAAGGTGCTACATTATAATCACCACCTAATATTAAAATCTCCTCTTTATTCAATAAAAAAAGTGCACGATCTATCAATTGATCAAAAAATCCAAGCTTATATTGAAAAGCATCAGAATCAACACTTTGACCATTAGGAATATATATACTCGCAACACGCACTTTAACCTCATTATATAAAACTACACATTCTAAATAACGAGATTCCTGATAATTATAAATAAAACCTTCTGAACTTAACTTATAACATAAACTAGATTTATAATCAGATGAAAAAATATCAGTAACCAATTCCTCTACTATAGGGTATTTTGTTATTATAGCTACACCATTTCTAGCTTTTTGACCATTCACATAACATTTATATCCTAAAGATTCTAAATCAAGAAAAGGAAATTGATCATTCGTACATTTTATTTCTTGTAATAATGCTATATCAATATCATACTTAACTAACCAATGACGTAAATGATCTAATCTTTTTCTAATAGAATTAACATTCCATGTAGCTATTTTCAAAGTCATTGTAATAAAAAAATACTACTATTAAGTCAAATATTTGCCATTAATATCAACAAATCTATGAGTTAAATCACAAGTCCATACAGTTGCATCAAAATTACCTACATTAATATCAACTTCAATATAAATATTTTGATTATTTTTTATATATTCATTAACAAAATTTCTATCATAAGTAGGACTAATTTCACCATTTATTAGCACAACACTATCTCCTATTTTTAATGAAACTTCATTCTTATTAAATGGCTCACCAGCTTTACCTATAGCCATCATAATCCTACCCCAGTTAGCATCCCCACCTGCTATAGCAGTTTTAACAAGTAAAGAATTTGCTACTGAAAACCCTATTTTCCTAGCGGAACTTAATGAAACAGCATTTCTAATATTAATTGTAATAAACTTTGTTAACCCTTCTCCATCTTTTACAATAAAATGCGCAAGCTCTAAAAGCATATCTTTCAAAGCAATCTTAAAATCATCAATATCTTGATCATCAGCAGAACAAACCTGCTTATGCTGGGCAAGATTAGTAGCAAACATCAACACTGAATCACTAGTAGACGTATCACCATCAACAGTAATACTATTAAAAGATATATCCACATATTCCCTTAGTAATTTTTGCAGCACATCTGACTTGATATTAGCATCAGTAAAAATATATGCTAACATTGTTGCCATATTTGGTGCAACCATACCTGAACCTTTACATATACCATTAATAGTAACTTTCTCACCACAAATTGAGACTTCTTTTGTCACCATTTTAATAAAGGTATCAGTTGTAGTAATACTATCAGCAGCAGCATCCCAAGAATTTTTAGCACTACTCCAATCAGGATTTAGTATAACAGAAGTGATTTTATCAACAGGTAAAGGAACACCTATAACACCCGTAGAACAGAAATATACCTCTTCAGTAGAACAGCCAAATCTTTCTGAACATAACCTTGTAACCTCTTCAACAGCTTTATATCCACCAACACCTACTGAAACATTAGAATTACCAGAATTAACAACTAAAACCCTCGCTTTACCATGAGGAAGTATTTTTCTACAATGTTCAACATTGCTACTACAAGTATAAGAAGTTGTAAAAACCCCAGCAACACTAGTGTTACATGGCATTTTAACTATTAAAAGATCAAGCTTACCTGAAAAATCAACTATTTTTTTAATACCAGAAGCAAAAGAGTACAACTCTACACCATTAACATCAGGCATAATTGGAAAATCAGTAGGAGCAAAAGGAGAAACTAAAAATCTAGGATGATCTGAAAATTTTCTACCCATTTATATTACCAACCAATTTAAAATTTAAATAATACTCTTCAAGTTATATAAAGTATAGTGATATAATGCAAGAAAGTTATTAAAAAAAACAAACCTCAAGATAGCTATTCTATTCATATTAAAACCAAAAAAGCATTACTATAAATTTACTAAATATTTAACACAACATAATTTTAAGTTATATTATTATCCAACTCTACAGATCACAATATAATACATATGTATGCAAAAATCATGAATATAAATTTAAGTTATAATACCACTTTAAAATTAGCAAATACAGTATGGGACTTCAATTGAAAATCTCGAAAATGATATATTACAGAATTTCCATCTTCATCATAAATCTTGTCTGTATCATATTTCCAATAGTTTTTCAGATAGTTATACCCTATACATAAACTCATTTTTTTATTATAAGTATAACATAATCCAATTTCATTTTGCATGCTAATACCATAATGAGTTGCAGTATTACTCCTAAACCCTTGATAATTGAATAAACCACCAATACCAACTCCGTAACTTAAGTATGCTGTCAGTTTATCATTAATAATGTAATCATATCCAAAATTAATAAGTGCAGTAACATTATTGATCTCAAATATATTTTCTATTTTCGATACATATGTTTTCTTACCAATGATTCTTTGTAATATATCAACCAAATCCATTTTTTCAAAATCTACTAATTCTTGTATTGCAGGCTTGATACGTGCATACCTTACTTCAAATTCATAGAAAAAATTATTTTTCAATTTATATCCAATTGCAGTATTAATATCTATGTTAAGTCGTTCATAATTCACATATTTTGACTTCAAACTATCAGAATAATTTACACCAAAATTACACCCCCCCTTTATATAAAAAGGAATAGCTTCAGCATCAAAAGCAACTATAGCAACTACAAAATACACAATGATATATTTAAGATTTTTCATAAAGTAGTAAATATATTAACTATATACTTGATATATATTATTCATTTATAATAAAGTCAACACAGAAATTATTGTGATAAATATCAATAAAACAACCAACCTATAGAAATCTTACTATTTTTCAAACACTTGCATTACTCATCACTTTTTATATATTACTTATATAATAACATATAGATAATCAATAAGATAAAGAACGTACTTCAATAGTACAATTAATAAGAATAATTGATAAAAAAATAATTTTATAAAAAGAATAAAAATAAGGAAAACTTCACATGTTATCTACAATACTAAAACATCAATATTAGAAAATAAACTCTAATCCAAATATCAGACCATAAGATCCTAAAATCTTACAATTCTTAAAAATGACATTGTCCTTTTTAGATTTCGTATAACCAATAAAATACTTATATCCACCATATATTGCAACATTATATAATCTATATTTTAATCCAATTACATTTTGTAACATAAAATTGCTTTTAATATCCGAAGATTCACTCTTTTTTGATAATTTATCAATAATAAGGCCATATATATCAACACCCGATCCAAAATAAAATGCAAGATCCTTTATACTAAAAAAGTTACCCATGTCATAATACAAGTTAAAGAAAACTTTATACTTATTGTCATTCCAATATAAAATCTCCTTTTTTAATGATTCCTCCACATTTTCAGCAATTATTTCTCTTTTAGCTATATATACAAATTCCAGATCAGTCCTAAAATTATTCAAGGATGCACTAGGACAGATATAACCTAATTTTAATCCTATGTTATAACCAATTATATCATCTACATGAAAATCAAAATCTAAATATTTATCTGCAACCTTAAGCTCAAGTGTTTTTTTATCGTATCCATAGGATCCACCAATATAAAAATTACGAACAGAAGTATTAACTGCATCTTCCGCAAATACCATATTTGAATTAATAAACAACAAAAGTATAATCTGCAAATATAAAAAGATTCTCATGAATGCACTATATTTTCATCAATAATTTGTATAATATAAACCATTATGTACATTGTCATTTAATAAAGTATTTTCATATCTATCCTAGAAATTAAGTTGTCATTTTAACAAAAATAGAATACAATCTAAGCTTTTTAATATACCCATCGCCTATGAAAAAAATAGTATTAGCTTACTCAGGAGGGTTAGATACCTCAGTAATATTAAAATGGCTTCAAGAAAACTACAATTGCGAAGTAGTAGTATTTACTGCAGATTTAGGCCAAGATGATGATATGTCAGTCATTAGACAAAAGGCAACTGCATTAAACGTGAAAGAAATTTTCATAGAAGATTTAAAAGAAGAATTCGTAAAAGATTTTGTCTTCCCTATGTTCAGAGCAAATACAGTATATGAAGGATACTACTTGCTTGGAACATCCATAGCAAGACCATTAATAGCTAAACGACAAATTGAAATAGCAAAACTTACAGGGGCAGATACAGTAGCACACGGAGCAACTGGAAAAGGAAATGATCAAATCAGATTTGAGTTTGGATACTATTGTTGTAACCCAAATATAAAAGTAATAGCACCTTGGCGTCAGTGGAAATTAACTTCAAGAAATAGTTTAATAGAATATGCAAAAAAACATGGCATTAATGTACCTTTAGATAAATCTAGTGAGCCACCATATTCCATAGATGCAAATTTATTACATACTTCATATGAAGGAAAATCTTTAGAAGATCCATATGTTGAACCTGATTACACAATACTTTCAAAATCAGTAACTCCAGAATTGGCTAGCGATACCCCAGAATACATAGAAATTTCCTTTGAAAAAGGTGATCCATGTGCAATAAACAATATACCACTTTCACCTGCAAATCTATTAAAGCAACTGAATACAATAGGCGGCAAGCATGGCATAGGTATCATCGATATAGTAGAGAATAGATATGTAGGTATAAAATCACGAGGAATATATGAAACTCCAGGAGGCACAATACTTTTACATGCACATCGTGCTATAGAAAGTATAACATTAGATAGAGAAGCAGCACACCTCAAAGACGAGATAATGCCAAAATATGCTAAATTAATATACAATGGTTACTGGTGGACCACTGAAAGGAAAATGTTACAAGCACTAATTGACAGGTCACAAGAGAAAGTGAACGGGGTTGTACGTTTAAAATTATATAAAGGATCTGTTATAGTTGTAGGAAGAAAATCTGAAAATAGTTTATATTCACATAATCTTGCAAGTTTTGACTTGTCAGAAGATTATAATCATACAGATGCAGAAGGGTTCATTAAGATAAATTCTTTAAGGCTAAGGAATTGCTAATTTTACATTTCCTTAAATAACAACATTTATGCAATATCATTCTGTATTCTACCACAGTTTGATAGTAAATTCATGGTGAATGTTATTCGCTTAATGCTGTTTTTATAGTATTTTACATCTTATTATATTATATACATTCTGTTACTTATATTATTAAAACATAATGAATATTATGATAGCAATAGTAAGAGCAGAAAATTCTACATTGATTGTATTAATCTAGTCAAAATTAATTCATCATTAGAAAAATAGTACCACTTTATAGTGCAATATACCAAGATTTACTAAATTTAATTAATGATATAACTCAACAAAATGAGAATTTTACAGAAAACTGCTTAAACCAAATTAGATATAAAAGTCTATTAGCTTAATACAAAAAAATCAATAAAACTTTCAGTTCTATTATACTTCTTTCACAATAACAAAATATTTGTATCAATAGTATATTACTATTTATTATTAATTCAAATCTACTACTATTAACACACTTACATAAACCAACCAATATTCATAACATTAAATTAATTAAGATTATGATGGCATACATTTTTGCAAAAATGCATTAAATAAAAGACTCTTATTATCTATCTCAAAACATTACATATAAAACTAACTATTTAAGGTAACAACATTGATACTAATTAGCATTATAACTATCAAAAAAATTATTTTATATTGCTTAATGCCATTATTAATACACAGTAACATGCACTTATTTTAAACATGCGCTGAAAAACCCTATAGTTATACTATTTATCACCACAATAACTTTTATTGCATATTTAATAAAGTGCCACTTATTTAAGATGCAATAGATCTTAATTTTTCATCACTCTAAATAACACTATCTAACATTAAGCAATATTACACATATTAATAAATTACTGATACAAGATTAACTATATTATTGCAAGATTCACTGTACATCTTGAATTGACATGATGTAAGTAATACTAAACTACAACATTAATGCAATCTGTACAGGATATCTCTAATCTTATAGTTTTACAATAATAAGGTATTAATACAAATTAACAGAATTTATTAATTGCATATAAACATTACATATCGATTGTCATTATAGATTAAATATCATACTGCTGCTCTAACTTTAACTCTTGAACTTCAATCCTTGACAATCTTGTATCTTGAGCAATCCTTCCGCTTCTTCACTTGAATAACCTATTTTACATCTAATCACTGCATCTTTATCCATTGTAGCATGCATATCAAACAACTGTGAGAAGAAAATAGAAGATAATACACATACATATCCTAAAAACACAGTAGCTTTTAAAAGCATAGCTAGACCATGATTATTAGTAAAGTCCAAAACTTCATGTAATATTGTTTCATATATAAGATTGTAAAACCCTAATGATATAAACAATATACTATTGACTAATACCCACTTAGCATGAAACCTAAAATTAAAGTTTGGTGAGTCTTTTGACTCAGAGTTAGTCTTAATACTTTTACATAAAAGTATAGATCCATAAACTATAGAAAATGTTGACGCAAAAATATTTAAAATACGAAGAGGCAGAGCTACAGCACCAAAAGATAGCCATTGAGCACCCAACATTATAACAACAACTGCTATACCCAACAATGCAATAGACTCACCAATAAAACCAACTGCTACAGTTAACTCTTTTCTAGCTTCCGTCGCTACTTTACTATTTCTTTTTTGCTCACGTTTTATATTAACTATATTTAATATGTTACACGTAATATTAATTAGCTGTGCAATAAATGATATACATGCAACTCCTAACAAAAGATAGTTTGCTATAAATTTCACATCATTAGGCGCATACAACATTACAAAAAATGCACTACTTAATAACATCAAATAGAACACTGACATACATATATATGCCATTTGCCACTTGTGAATTAATTTTTTATTGAATAGATTAGTTTTATCATTTTTCATAAATCACCATACTTAGTAACACTTAATATTACTATCATACAAAGAATAAATAATATAACAATAAACATTTATATTATAATTTTAGTATAATCTTGACATCAAAATCATGAGGTACTACAGACTTAAATAATAAGCAATAATCAAAACAGAAAAAATTTGTAGTTAGATAATAAACCTATACAGTTTTAATAAATGAACTATGCAAAATCTAATTCTTGTAAATAATAAACTACACATGTATATTTCACTATCAAAAATTATAACTAAGAAAACTAGATATATTAAAATAAAAAAAGTAAACCAAACTTTTCACTAAGAAAGTAACGATACTCAACACACAGTAAACCTTCAAGAGATGCCATAAAAACTATACAAAGTATACAACAGTATGGATAGATAACGTTTTTTCTATAAGCTAGACAAATAAAAGTTGCGGGGGCCGGATTTGAACCAAGCGACCTACAGGTTATGAGCCTGTCGAGCTACCAGACTGCTCTACCCCGCATATATCTAAGGCAATAAACCCTAACTGGTAATTACTTATTATACTAAATTACTTACCATTGCAAGAACTTTTTTATTATTAATAACTTAAATTGCATTAAGAAAAATTGACCTACAATTCACATTCTTACACACAACTATAAACATTCAGAATATTGATTATCTTCGCACTTATTTTTTGTACACCAACAGCTTGAACTGCTCTAGGAGATGCTGCTTGTTGACCTACAGCTACTTGAGTAACCTCCTGTCAATCATTAACAATTTCTGCTATTTCTTATTCTAAACTTTATATCTACATTTTAAAATCACCACTTAAATCAGTCCCATATAACAAAATAGATATGAATTATTTATTGTAAGTTAAACCTGCACCTCATATCCAACTAGAAACACTCTCTCAATAATATTGATTATCTCTGCATCTCTTTTTGTTGCACACCAGCAGCTTGACCTGAACTAGGAGATGCTGCTTGTTGTTGACTTACAGCTACCTGGGTAACTTCTGGTAAACCACTAACAATATTTGCTATTTCTTGATCTAAATCTGCCATTCGCTGATCAAAATCATTTGACCCAAGACTAGTATCAGATAATCTCTCTAAACTTTCTATATCAGAAGGACCAGACGTGTCAACTCCTGTTTCTTGCACATGTTTGAACGACACAGCACCACTACTTCTTGCCACTTCAGGTACTGCACTTACTTCTGTGCTATTTGTTGATACAGAAGAAACATCACTACCACTACTGATACTAGATAATTCTTCATAACTAGCGCTGGCAGCTCGTGCCTCAAGTTTCTTTAATTTTGAAAATAAAGACTTACTAAAAATTCCACCTTTTTTATATTTACTATCATCACGAATACACTCTGATAAAGATTGATTATTACTATTTCCTCTCACTAATGTATCATGGTTACATGATTTAAGTATCTTTTGAGCATATTTCATATCCGATAAAAGAGCACAATGTGCAACAGTATCGTCAGAGTTATTTCGCGTATTAACTAGATCTTTCAGATCTTGATTCTTTAGCCTTTTCACTGCTAAATTCATCAAACCATCAAGGTCTTTCTTTGATTCTGGATTCGCAATAACTTGGTCAGCAATAGTATGCAATACTGTATTACCAAAACTATCTTTACATTTTAATACATTAGCAAGTTCTTCTTTGTTACAATTCCTAATCATCATTTTTGCAGATTTAATATCATCATTTCTTATAGCATCATGTAAAGGAGTATCTCCATTTTTATTTGCTATCTTTAATGTCTTAGGTAATTCACGTTTATCCAAACCTCCAAGAAAGAATTGTGTCATCTCGACATTACCAGACTGACAAGAAAGATGTAGTGGTGTATCCCCGTTAATATCTGTTAATTGCGATAACTTTGACAATTCTGTTTTCGATAAGCTACCTATTATCATGTCCGCAGCACGATAATCAGATATTTTAATAGCAGCATGCAGAGGTGTTCGAAAATTACTATCCTGTGCTCCAACAATCTCTCCAAGATTATTCACACCTTTAGAGAGCATAGACTCTAGAATACTTCTACCAACATCAACATTATTTACTCCAACAGTATAATGCATTGGTGTGTACCCTTCTTTGTCTCTGGCTGTTAATATCTCCTTTGCGTATCTTGGATGTACAGCACTTAAGATATTCTGTACAGAATTAATATTACCTGACTTAAGAGCTTCATGTAAAGGTGTATCACCTGCGTTATTCTTTTGAGTAAGAATATCTCTATTAGTCCCAACACTATTACGTGAAATTAATATCTTTATAGCTTTATTACCAAACTCTTTATCTGAATGACTAACAGCATAATGTAACGCTGTATTACCATCTTTTCCAGATTTACCAACATCACATCCTTCAGAAACTAATGTTTTAAGAAGACCTGCATTACCATCTGCTACTGCAACCATAATTAAAGGATTTCCTGAATGCCTACTAGATGGATTATTTACTACTTCATTAACATCTCCACCAGCATTAGCTAATGATTTGATAGCATGCTCATTACCAGATATTGCAGCATAAACCATTGGACGTATTTCACTATTTCGATTAACTTCAACCCCTTGTTGTATTAACTTATCTAATACATTATTATATCCACCCCTTAGACACTGATCAAAAAGTATATTGTGGTCTCCATCTAAATTAATATCTGCACCTCTATCCAGCAATTTATTAACTATACCCAGCACTCCCTTTTCTTTTCTACCTGGAACTATCGCAGAAGAAAGTACAGATCTACCATTATCATCCAGACGATTAACTACTGCACCAGCTTTAAGAAGAGAAGATACTATCTTAGGATCTCCTCCCTCAACTGCTAAATGTAAAGGCGTTTGACCTAGGTTATTCTCACAATTAACATCAACTCCAGTATGAGCTAATATCTTTTGCACAAGAAAACTATCTCCTTTGCTGATTGCATAATGCAATACAGTGTTTTTATCACTTCCCATACGTTGGTTAATGTCAATACCATGTTGACCTACTAACCCACGTACTACCTCATTATCACCTCTAAGACATGCAAGATTTAACGGAGTAGGAGTTGCTGAAGTCTTAAAATTAAGATCACTTGGCTTAGCACTTTTAGCAAGCATTTTCACTGCTTCTTTGTCACCAAACAAAGCAGCAACCTGCATTGCATTATACCCACGCTCACTTGGTAGGTGTAACGAATCCCCAACAAAATTTAAGATATCTTTCATTACATTGTGATTAGACGATACTATAGCACAATGCGCTGGAGAAAAACCAAAATTTGCTGATTGAATATGCTGCAAGAATTTTGCATTTGGCGAACCCAATATATTTTCACTTTCAAAATCCCCTAAATTTACAAGCTCACCACCACTTCTATCTTGCATTAAAGCTGCCCTAATAGTAGCTAAGTCATGACATTTTTCATAATTTTTTCTTACGACACGGAATGTATCTCTGCTACCACCACCAGCTACAAAATGCAAGGGTGTAAAACCTTTGTAATCCTCCATCAGCAATGATTTAGCAACAGTGTCTTCACCTTTAATATTTGGTTTAGCTGAACCTAAAGCTTTTATTACACCTATATCTCCATATTTAGCAGCACTAAGCATAGGTGTAACTCCATCGTTATTCTGGACACTAACATCAGCACCTCTCTGATTTAACACTGCTAATACCGTCTCCATACTACCGCCTTCAACAGCAATATGAAGTGGTGTATCTCCATTCACATCTTGAGAATTAACGTCAATACCACATGATACAAGTCCAGAAACTGCATTAGCCTTACCATTAGAAGAAGCAACATGTATTGGAGCTCGACCAACTACATTCCTAACATTTAAATCAGCTCCTGAAGCTTTCAGCATGTTAAACAATGTTAAATCAGCATTTTTATTCTTAACTGCATAATGAGCTATAGTATTTCCAAAATAATCAGGATCATTTACTAAATCTTGAAACTCACTACTATTTTTTACATGGTCCATTACGCCCTTAAGTATAACAGGTGGCAAATGTTCAACAGCATGATGTAAAGGATTTTTACCATCTCCATCTACAAGTCCAAAATCTAAATTACGGCTTGTAAACTCTTCAATATCTAATACAGAACAATCTGGCTTCTGTGTAATAATATGTAAAGGGGATTGATTCGCAAAATTTGCAGTATCAATAAAATCAGTCTTTGTTTTCTCCATACAAAGCTTTAACTTATCCCCTGTACAATTCTTTGCAGCATGATGTAAAGGAAGATTACCCTCACTATCTAAAACATTATAAGCATTAGCTCCTAAATCACCTTCATCATTTTCCACCTCTCCTAAAGCTTTTACTATACGTGGATCAACATCACATGCATAAACTAGATGCATCAATGTCATCACATTCTTAGCACCTTTAACAGGATTATTATCAACATCAGCATGTAATGGATTAGAAATACCTTCAGCGATTTCTGATTCATTCATAAATATAATATCAAGGATTTCTTCTACTTGATCCTCAGACAAATCACCTTTAGAAGCAACTATCCTATCAGCAATATCACGTACTGGCCCAGAAGTAGTTAACCACTCTTCTTTTATCTCTTTATTACCTAAAACTGCATTCCTAACATCTGGCCAAGGAGTATCAAATTCAAAGTCCATAATTTCCTGACCATTACTGAATGTATATGGCCCATACAAAAACTTTCTTGGCCCACCAGCCCGAGCTGCTGCATCATATTGTGCTTCTTGTGGTACGCCACCAATACTTGAATATAGATTACTATCTTGAACTATGGGAGGTTGGTATATGCCACGACTAACAGTAGGCATACTAACTCCAACGTCATCATATCCTTCTCCTGAAAATGTTCTTGGCGGTAATGTAGGAGGTAAATCTTCATCATCTTCTACTTTCGGTTCAGGAGTAGGAGACTTTCTTTCCAAAATTGGAGCAGCAGTTCTTTTACCCTTAGGTATAATCACAGTATATAAATCTTCACTCTCAGGAGCAGCTACTCTCTCTCTTTCAATAGGACTATTACCAACAGCACCACCAACTGCTCCCTGCTGCTGATCTTGTTCCTGTTGATCTTGCTGACTTTGATCCTGAATATCACCACTAGGGTTAGTTTGATTTTGTTCTGGATCACCTTGTTTTGGATCTGACATAAAAATTTCCCATACTAAGATTATCTAATATTGTTATGTTAATTTAAAAATAAAAATATGAATATTTTAATAATTATATTACACAAACAGTAATCAGTACTTATTAAACGTAGTATTAACTATGCTAAGTAATTACAAAATTGATATACAACTATAAGGATATCAAACAATATTTAACAAAATATTTAATTATAATCTTCTGTTAACTATTTAAGGATAAACCAAGCTTTAGAATGACAACATTTCATAAGTTGTATCAAAAATTTTTCGATGTTCCTGAATGGCAAAACGATCTGTCATTCCAGAAATAAAATCACAAATTACAATTGACCTATCTATCAGATTAGCATCACTTGCTTTTACACTCCAGTCAAAAGGTAAGATTTGCGGATCATCATAAAAAACTTGGAATAACTCTTTTATTATACGCTTTACTTTATTTTTTACCCTTTTCACTTTATAGTAATTGTACAACTTAGCTCTTAAAAAATTCTGTAAACTCACTTTATACTGATTCATTTCTGCAGAAAAATGAACAAATATTTTACCTAACTTTCTAATATCATCTTGAGAAGATATGTTATACTCCTTAATATTAGTTGTAACTTGAGATATTATATCCGCCATCATAATATTAATAGTCTTCCTTAGAAATTCATGCATAATTCGATTGTCAGATACACTTAAACCAGAATTATCATCTATCACTTTCTTTAACACTTCCCCAATTAATGGTAATTCCAATAACTCATCTATAACTAAAATCTTTGCTCTTATACCATCGTCAATATCATGAATATTATAAGCTATATCATCAGAAATTGCTGCTATCTGCGCTTCAGCACTAGAAAAATTATCAAGATCTAATCTATATTCTGAATCATAATCTAATATAAATTTATGTATCTTCTTACTTGAGTTAACTCTATTCTCTCCTGTAATAGGACCATTATGCTTAGCAACTCCTTCCAGTGTTTCCCAAGTAAGATTTATACCATTAAACTTTACATACCTTTTTTCTAACAATGTCAATATTCTTAAAGCTTGAATATTATGGTCAAATCCTAAATGATGCATAGCCATTTCATTTAATGCTTCTTCTCCTGCATGCCCAAATGGAGGATGTCCTAAGTCATGCGCTAATGATATAGCTTCAGCTAAATCCTCATTAAATCTCAATTTCCTACTCAAAGATCTTGCTATTTGAGCCACTTCAAGACTATGAGTTAATCGTGTCCTGTAATAATCATTTTCATAATTAATAAATACTTGTGTTTTATACTGTAACTTACGGAATGCACCTGAATATACAATGCGATCACGATCTACTTGATAACAGTTACAGTATTGGTCTTCCTCTTCATGAAATACCCTGCCTCTTGTTTCAACAGGATTACATGCGTATTTTACTAGATCTAACATAGTTTATAATTTGACACAAATAAAAAGTATGATATACTCACTTGTTAGTTTTTAATTCGGTATTGCATATATGTCAAACTTAAAGAGTGCAGACTTAACACTTACAGAAAATGCTGTAAATAAAATTAAGCACCTACTTGATCAAGAAGAGGATACAGGTTCTCTGTTGTGCTTATCTGTTTCTGGAGGTGGATGTTCAGGATTTCAATATAACTTCAATATTGGTAACATCAACACATTACTTGCTGATGATGAGGATGACGAAGATGATGATTATGATTTTCTCGATGAAGATGATGATGAAGAGTATGATGATGAAGATGAGTTAGAAGGTAAAAGCAGTGCAAAGTTTACTGTTTTTGATGAAGAAACTGGAAAACCTTTGTTATTAATAGATAAAGCATCAAATGATCTTTTAAAGCACTCTACAATAGATTATGTTGAAGATATTAATGGATCAAGATTTATTGTTAATAATCCAATTGCAAAATCTAAATGCGGTTGTGGCAATAGCTTCTCTATATAAGTAATGGTACAATTTTGAAAAAACGTGGTTCTTTCATAAAATTTGTTCTAACTTTATCTTGTGCATTAACAGTTGCACTGTTATTACGGACTTTTTTATTTGAGCCGTTCCATATACCTTCTGGATCAATGAAAAGTACGCTGTTAGTAGGGGATTATGTATTTGTTAGTAAGTATAGTTATGGGTATAGCAGATATTCTATCCCTTTTTCACTCCCAATAATAACAGGTCGTATTTTTTCCAAATTACCAAAAGCTGGTGACGTCGTTGTGTTCCGTCCGCCAAAACAACCAAATTTACATTATATAAAAAGAGTCATAGGAGTACCTGGTGACAAGATACAGCTTATCAATGGCTTTTTATATGTTAATGGAAATAAAATGAAGTACGAAAAATTAGGTGACTTTATTGATGATGATGGAAAAGTAATTACACGATACTTAGAAACACTATATAATGGAAATACTCATGAAGTATTAGATGAAGTTCAAGATAGTTCACTTGATAACACACCACTATATAAAGTACCTGAAGGTCATATTTTTGTATTGGGTGACAACAGGGATAACTCAAGAGACAGTAGGTTCATTACAGATGTAGGTTACATACCGCTTGAAAATGTTGTAGGTAAAGCTCATGTAGTAGCATTATCATTTAAAAAGTCTGAAATTCGCTTTTTACCTTTTGCAATAAGGTTAGATAGAATATGGCATACTATTAGTTAGATTTATCATGATTTGTAAGAAAAAATTTTTATCTCCCATAATAAACCTGTTTCACAGTATTATTATTAATTGTAAAGGTATGTATATTACCTTACGCTATATGTTTAAACCAAAAGTAACACTAAATTATCCATTAGAAAAAGGTCCTTTGAGTACAAGATTTAGGGGGGAACATGCATTGCGCAAATACAAAAATGGGGAAGAACGCTGCATAGCATGTAAATTATGTGAAGCAATCTGTCCAGCACAAGCAATTACAATTGAAGCTCAAGAACGTGATGATGGTAGTCGTCGTACAGTACGTTATGATATAGATATGACAAAATGTATATATTGCGGTTTTTGTCAAGAAGCATGTCCTGTAGATGCAATAGTAGAAGGTCCAAATTTTGAATATGCAACAGAAACAAGAGAAGAACTTATGTATAATAAAAGTAAGTTACTTCATAATGGTCAAGTATGGGAAGAAGCAATTGACTTCAGAATAAAAAAGAACAGTCAATTTTATTAATTTTTCACTATTCAAATACAGTAATAGTATAACTATTGTAGATTATTTACTATTCTAGCGTTCATAGGTTTAACTGCAGATTTTAAAAGCTTGTTTGTATATTTACTAATAAGTATATTGTTTCTAATTTCTAATATCCTTCTATAATCTAAATATCCATTATTCAATAATTCAATTGTTTCTTGATCTTTATAAGATAATATAACATTTATACTAGACTTAATTTTCTTATGTTTACAATTCAACAGATTTATCAATTCTTTCTCTATACATTTAAGATCTTTTACTGTAGCAAAATCTGATTGTTCTAAATATTTTATTTGTATATTAATGATATTGACTATCTGTGATCTTATCTCAATAATATCACTTAATATAAACACTCAACCCTCCTATATGCATCCTACTTTTACAGTTCTATAGGAGATTATTTATTACAAATCTCTACTTTTTTACTTAATAACAATATATTAAAACAATTAGTTAATAAAAACTAAACCTTTATCTAAAATATAAAACACATATATTATATAAATGATATAATAAAACAAAAATCACACCATATTCTTATTAGCACGAGAAGCACGCTTACGTTCATTAGGATCTAAATATTTTTTACGTAAACGAACAGATTTAGGTGTACATTCAACTAACTCATCATCATTAATAAATGCTATCATTTCTTCTAAAGTCATTATCTTTGGTGGAACCAATCTTACTGCTTCATCTGAACCTGCAGCTCTTATATTAGTTAATTGTTTACCCTTCAATACATTAACATCAATGTCATTTTCACGATTATGAAGCCCAACAATCATACCACAATATACTTTATCTTGTGGCTTTATAAACATAACACCACGATCTTGCAAATTGAATATTGCATAAGCTACTGCATCACCTTTATCAGTAGAAATGAGTACACCATTATTTCTAGTAGGGATATTTCCTTTATGAGGTGCATAGCTATGAAATAATCTATTCATAATTCCAGTACCATGAGAATCAGTTAAAAATTCTCCTTGATAACCTATAAGACCACGTGATGGAACCAAGAATACCATTCTTACTCTATCTTTGCCAGATGGACGTAAATCTCGCATATCACCTTTACGGAAACTCAATTTTTCCATAATAACACCGCTGTATGCTTCATCTACATCTATTACAACTTCTTCTATAGGTTCTAAAACCTGTCCTTTATCATCCTTTCGTAACAAAACACGAGGACGAGACACAGATAATTCAAAACCTTCTCTTCTCATTGTTTCTATCAATACACCAAGTTGAAGCTCTCCTCTTCCTCCAACTTCATACGCATCACCTTGCCCTGTTTCTTTAACTGTAATAGCAACATTTGTTTCAGCTTCAGCTATAAGCCTTGCTTTAATGACAGTCGACGTCAACTTTACACCTTCTGTTCCAGCAAATGGTGAGTCATTTACACCAATAGTTACTGCCATAGTTGGAGGGTCAACAGGCGTTGACGCAATAGGAAAATTAATGGAGCTATCAAGTATACTATCAGATACTGAAGCTTTTTCAAGACCTGCTACAGCAATAATATCACCAGCTTTTGCTTCCTTAACAGGTACACGCTTTAATCCTGAAAATGCCAAAAGTTTAGTAAGCTTACCATACTCAACAACTTCACCAGATAAGCTTAAAACTTTAACACCATCATTAACACGTGCTGTACCAGTATATATTTTCCCTGTTAATATTCTACCCAAAAACTTATCTGATTCCAATAAAGTAAGCAACATACTAAATGGCGCATTAGCATCATAAGCAACAGGTTTAACATACTGAACAATTGCCTCAAACAAAGGAACTAAACTTTCTCTATTATCTGACAAATTTTTAATACACCATCCATTTCTTCCTGAAGCATATAATATTGGAAAATCTAACTGCTCACTAGTAGCATCCAAATTAATAAATAATTCATATACCTCATCTAATACTTCATCTATTCTACTATCCGGTCTATCAACTTTATTTATAATTACTATTGGTAATAACCCAGCCTTCAATGCTTTAGACAGTACAAATTTTGTTTGAGGCATAGGCCCTTCTGATGCATCAACAAGCAACAGCACACCATCTGCCATCGATAATACTCTTTCTACTTCTCCACCAAAATCTGCATGACCTGGTGTATCAATTATATTAATTTTCTTACCCTGCCAGATAACAGACGTACATTTTGCTAAAATAGTAATTCCACGTTCACGTTCTAAATCATTATTATCCATCACTCTTTCAGCTACATCTTGATTTTCTCTAAACGTACCACTCTGCTTCAACATACTATCCAATAGCGTCGTTTTTCCATGATCAACATGTGCAATGATTGCTAAATTACATATCGACTGATAATCACCTTGTGACAACATAATATCTCTTAAATTCTAAAACTCTACACATTAACTTATACCATACATGCTATTAATCAACAAATACTGATTTAATAATTATTTGTATATATTCATTAAAAATAACAACTACAATGTAATACCTTAAGACAAACATTATTTAAACAACTATAAGTAAAACATAACAACAAATTCTTAGTATTACTCATATAAAACAATGTTATCCAAGTTGCCTGATAATTCTCATTTTATCAATTGATAACGTTTACTTAAGTTAAAACATGGATATTTTAACTCTCTTTTTTTGTTTCAGTAGTATTTATACATACTTTACTTAATTTAATACATTTATAATTCAACACAAATCAAAACTATGCTACTACTGTATTTTTCCAACACTATGCGAATTAGTTTTAACACCACTTATAGAAACATCAGATAACACTGTATTGCCATCGGATTGATTGATTGATTGATATTCTTCTAAACTTAAATCACTTCTTCTACGACTTCTTACACAACAACAACAACATTTCTTCCTTTTTTCTCTCACAATAAATTCTACAGGTAATCCTGAAAAATATTCCAAGAATAACTTTTCCTCAAACATAGGATCCCAAAGTCCATTAACAATCCTAGACAATACAAACTTACCATACATAGCAATACTTGACATTGGAAAATTCATAGGCTGATTTAGTCTATTTAATAACCCATTATAAAATCTATTACCACCTCTATTAACTTTATCCATTATTGCTTTACAAAATAATCTAACTCTGCAAGCTTTAACAAAAAAGTATCCATTGAAGGTTACATAATCTTTTGACATACAAGAAGTACCTATCAAAGTAGACAATTTTTCATTTTTTACAGATGCAGTAGGTATTCTAAAATTAAGTAAAAATAAACTGTCACCTACACCAGAGAATATTTCATATTTTTTTGATTTGAAACATTTTGTTCCATCTTTATCAATATATATTAATACTCTACCATCGGCATTAGCCTCACCTATTTTATAACACCCAGTTACAGTTACAATGTCAAGTGATAGTAGTATTTCACACAAACTTTTATTACAAGGTATAAGTGGTTCTAAATATTGATTACCTAACATATGCTTACAACTATAAATTGTTATACTTTCCTTACTATCCAACAATATAAATAGATTTTTTATATACAGAATTAGATTTTAAAGTTTTAAACTAATACATTAATAAAGTAATATAAACTAATAAATACATACAGAACATCTACTACTCAACATATAAAACTTTTTAATCCAAGATTTATATAAACATTTACACAATATCATGAAAACTTTTCATTGATTAAAATCCAAACCTAGGAAAACAAGTTTCAACTAATAAATGTAGAACACCAACTATCCAATACCATTAACTATTTTTAGAACTAAGTA
The DNA here is from genome assembly GCF_000012565.1 of Ehrlichia canis str. Jake. Lineage (GTDB taxonomy): Bacteria > Pseudomonadota > Alphaproteobacteria > Rickettsiales > Anaplasmataceae > Ehrlichia > Ehrlichia canis. Next base: position 536,810 of record NC_007354.1, on the reverse strand, counting down.
TACAATCTTTATATTTAAAAACTTATATTACACCACCATCATTACATTAAACTTCAAATTCTATAAAACAAACTTAAATAAACAAATATAAACATTTTTAAATTTCATCATAACTTAAGCATTTATATAACATAATAAAGTATACATAGTATCATAAAAATTGTTCGCTATACAAATTTAATTATACAATTTCAAGTTTTATACAATGAACTTCTTACTAATTTTAACACTACTTTGGTAAATCTTTCTTTAATCATTGACTTTGACAATGCATTTCAGTTAATTGTGTTTTTAATACTATAGTAATTTTTCTTTAATTCCACTAAATCTTATACAAGTAATTGAGTGCATACTGCACTAATTACATTTTTGTTATACTAATTTCATCCACTACACATATTCATTAAATGTTGATACATCCTTCACTCTCTGATTTTTATTCTTTACTAAAAAGAAACTACAGCATAATTCTCACTAACAAAACTTTATTTTGGATTTGCAATCTGTAATAAACATAAATGTTTATTAAATGTACATACTACTAACACATCCACACACTTATATGAACATGCATTTCATACTACAATTGAGTATTAGTGACTACAAATATTCTACTCACTAACTGCATTTTATCCCATTTAAGATTTATCTTTTATACTACAAATAATTTGGTTTTAAAGAAAACTGACCATTAAATAATAGATCGTTTAAACAGTTAATTTTCTTACACTCCAACAAAAACACACTCTTCTTTCATTGACAATGCCTAATCTAGCATCTTTATGCGTTTTAATAGAATTACAATTAACTTTCCTTGATAACTATTACTATTCTCTAGGCATACCCCTTTCATTAAAATTAGTAATACATAAACACACAAATGATCATTTACTACTTGCTTATCAGATAAACTTTCATTTATTCAATATATCACAATAAAAAATACAGTTGTTATATTAGAGAACTTTACACAATCATAAACTTGAACAAAAAACATAACACTTTACTAGTAAATATGATTCTTATTATAAATAATTTTAAATCCTCAATATAAAACACGTTACAACTACTGCATTATCAATTACATTAATGTACATCAAATATTTTACATATTTTAAAATAATCAAAGCAATGTATAAACATCACATAGCTACAAGTTACACTTATTAACTATTTTAGAAAAAATTACTATAGTGTAACTATATAAAATAAAAATTCATTACTAAAAAAACAACAAACAACTCGCATTATAATTACTGCTTTTAATATTAAGAAATATCATGAGGAAACATCCCTGACTCAATACCTGTAATTGAAAGATCCATTAATTGTGTCATTACTGCAATAGCTGTACTGTCACTACTTGTTATAATACCACTTTCCAACTTATCAGCAGATGATTGCGTTTTTATATAATTCTGAAATTCTTCCTCTGACATAAATGATGCATCAAGTCCTGAAACGTTTGTTAAATCTTTTTCTTCATCAAACTCATCATCATACAGACCTCCACGTACTCTAGCTAATATGAATCTCCCATAATCACCAAAATCTGTAAAAGCTGGTATACTTTGAGAAAAATTTAATGACGCACGTAGCATAAAATCATCAACAGATTTTTCTTCTACTAAAAAGTACAAATGTAACTTAACATACTGAGTTAAACAACGACGCCTTCCGCCAATTAATTTGTGCAAATTTTCATCGTCTTCTATTGTAGAAGACGGCAACCGACACTTCAGTAAAAATAATGTATCACCTGTACCTGCAAGAGGTAATTTTTTATCTTGATGAGTACTAGTAATCTGTACTTTCATTTTACCATCACTTCCTGTAATACCTATTGGATAAACTGCCTTTAAATCCATTGTGTTAACCATTAATAAGGCACCACATAACGCATTATTGTGTTTTCTTCTCTTCTTCAAATATTCATCACCTAACATACAAAACTACCATTATTTAATAATGCTTTTACTATATACTATCTCATTAATATCACACATTTAATTTATTTTTGAAAATACATACATTTACTATTAATCATAAACTTCTACAATTTCCTAAACACCAATACAACTGTTTTTTACGATATTTCACTAATGTAAAATCCAATATTACTTTATACAATACAACAAATAAAACACTTATAGATTAATCAACAACAATTTCAAACTTGAATAACAAGCGCAAAAACTATCAAAAGTACATTTATTATGTAAGCAACAACTGTACTTAATATACATTATACAAATGCTATAAAACTCCATAATGCATTATTATCAAGTAATCCAACAGTATCAACGTACATCTAAACACAGTAATGATTTCAAGAATATATAATGTATAAGCATGTAAGATTTACATTAAAATTCATAAAATTTTGACAGTATTTATAACTACAAATTATTACAGTAGATTATTCTTAGAATACACCAAACACATAACTTTTTACACTAATTTATATAGAACTTCAAATACTATAATCAAGCAAACCAACTGATACTATGCTTTCAAATCATGTATTCAAACATATATTACACAGCTATAAAGTCCAAAAATTAAACAATATACTCACAATAAAATGCATTAATTAGTACCGTTAAACAGCACATGAGCAATATAATCAAACTTAAAGTTTTACTTAATCATTTATACTTATTCACGCAGTCAAATTTTCCATAAAGCACTTTCACAAAATAAATCAATTCGCTTTTTCATAAATTTAAACATAGATTATAAGTTATACATATAAGATACTGAAGTTCTAATATTCTCCCAACTCTCAAACTATAAAGTTCACAAAACTTCGACAATATATTCATAATCAAATGCATTAATTACTCTATATTAATAACATAACATTAGATAGGATAACCAGTATAGAAATTACTGTTCAATATCTCATAATAGAATTAAAGATGCACTTATATAAATGTTTAAACTTTTTCTTAAAAAATTCTAGATTTATTACCTAGTATTACTACGCATTACAGGACTACAAGCACTAGCACTTTCTAATAATGATGATACTTCTCCAAAACATTGTTGTTGCAATATATCTACATCATCATTCACATCCTCTAATAGACTAGAGACATTTTTACCTAAATTTGATAAATCATTATTATATTCTTTTCTTGCTGCTAAATATTTACCACTTACTGGTATTTTATCACTTAATTGTTCGCTACTGATTAAACATAGCTCTTGTTCTTTTTTACACATTGTAAAACAACAACTATTACTTTTTTTTGCACTTCCATTAAAAGATCTTCCTCTAATTTCAAAGGAAGTGCCTCAGACTGAAATCTAGTAGCACTTGATTTTTCATATACGTACCCAAACTCATTTTCAACAGGCACACTACATTCAGCAGTGTCAGCAGTACTGTCAACTGGTAATATAAACTCCGCATTTAAACCTGCAACATTTACCAAATCCATTGCTTCTTGACGCGCTGTTTTATAACATCCTTCTTTTGATAATATCACTTCACCATAATTACCAAGATTCTCTTTCAAAAAACTAAACTTTTCACCAGACGCTACAACAGAACACAGACTTAACATTTGCTTTTCACCAACCAATATGTATACGCTAAATTTTATATTGCACTTCCATAAACTACGCAGCTTACTTAAACCTATTACATCATTCCATTCTGGATCTGCTAAGATAGTACTACTTGATAAGCTACACTTTACACAAACTAAAGCTTTGCCTCCACCTGAAAACAACACACTTGGAAAACACAATGGTCTAAAAGATGAATATTTAGAAGGTCGTACTAAGATCCTATTCCCAATACCTGAATCACTCATCTGAATAATTTCTCTTATTTTTATTCCTGAAACATCTGCTAACTTAGCAGATAAAACATTATTTTTTTTCTTTCTTTTATAAATTTTAAATTACTTAACATATTTAATAACTATAAAATACACACACTTCATATTTATATTGACAACTACATTGTCCTACAACTATAAAGTTATGGTATATAGGAATTACTAAAGTATTAAGTTATATGATAAAACCCTTTTATTATTTTATTGATTTGAATTACAAAAATATGAAAATCAAGACTATACTAATTTTAAAATGATCAAGTAGCTTTTACAATAACATCAATCTTTAACTATATAGTTATTATTTATACACTTCTTAACATACTAACTGAAAAGTTAATTTGACATGATGGATAATACCAGATTCATCATAGAAGTATTAGATTACAACCTACAGATTTATCTAAAAAATTATGTAATTATTAATACATATTTAGCGTTTTTCCGCAGATAACACTTTCTACCATAACTAACACAACTTATCACATTATATAATAATAACCAATCAATATACTTCACAATGATTACATACTACTTACGTAAGTTATCACTAATCTACTTACATATACCAGAAAAATTATAATCAATATCAAACTTACACTTACTATATACTGCAATATACAGTAACTTTCTAACTCATAATCTGTTCATTTCACATATCAATGCACAATTTACCTCAATGACATTTTTCTTACAACTAAGATTATACAATCTACCGTCTATGAAAACATATAAATTCACAAAGTGTAAATTACAGAGAAACAATTACTGTTTCACATCAATAGACTTAAATCATACTCAACAACTACCATACAATTCATTAATTAGTTTCTTCCCCATATCAATACCTGATTCTTCTGCATTACACTCTTTAAAATAACAATCTGAAAACACCATTTCTTTTTCATTTGAAAGCATACAAGACATGTAAATTGTATCGCTATCAACATACTGCGCAAGTGCTGCTAATGGTGTATCACAAGAACCATTAATTGTCTTTAAAAAACTCCTTTCAGCTATCACACAAACATAAGATTTATGACAATTCAAAACTTTTATCTTATTTATTATATTATAATCATCAGCTCTACACTGTACACAAATTGCACCTTGCCCTACTGCACTTAACATTATTTTACTATCCAAAACTTCTTTTATGACATTACACTTATTTATTCTGATTAATCCAGCCTCTGCTAACACTATACCATCAAATTCACCAATATCAGACTTAAGTATTCTAGTATCTATATTACCCCTAACAGGAATTACTTGAAGGTCTGGTCGAAGATAATTTAATTGTACTTTTCTTCTTATAGAAGATGTACCTACAGTTGCATTAATAGGCAGTGATTTTATACTTTGATATTTAGAAGATACAAAAACATCATATGGACTACTACGTTTCAATACACATGGAATAATTAATCCATCACAATAAAAAGCTGGTATATCTTTTACTGAATGCACAGCTAAATCTACTTTACCTATTAATAATGCTTCTTCTATTTCTTTTATGAATAATCCTTTTCCTCCTATAGTATTTATTGGAACTTTATTATTTATATCTCCAGAAGTTTTAATTTTTACTACTTGAATGTTTATTTCAGGAAAATATCTATTTAATAAATTTGTAACCTCTAGCGTCTGTGCTAAAGCTAAAACACTTCCTCTTGTCCCAATTCTTATATTCATCACAGTTAGTAAAATATTTATCAAAGTCAATAATAACAAACCTATAGACTACATCATTTACATATTAACAAAAGCACTAGCATAAAATTATAAGTAAAAATCAAAAATTTTAAAGTTCCTTGATTTCAAATTATTATTATTGCCATATAATCTATAATATACTTTACAAGTTTATATTTTTTCAAAGGAATTGTCTTACTAAATATCAATTTAAAATAAGAAAAACAACACATTAACATGTATAAGAAAACAACTGATAAGCTAGATAATAACTGTTGAAAGTACAGCAAAAGCTTAACATTACCATAATAAACACATATTATTAAACTTTACCTAATCATCATACCTTAGAGTCATATACTCAAAACTGAATCTAATACTCTAGTATAGCACCTATTACAGCCTTACATCAATATTTCCAAAAAACAATTATTAAGCATTTATAAGTAATTAATTTAAACATTATTTTCCAATAAAACATCCCCAGCTAAATACAATGACCCACAAATTAAAATTGTAGATTTTTTATTATGATCTCCTACTTCCAATATTTTAGAAATTGCATCAGATAAAGTCCTAGATGCAACTGCCTTTATCCCTAATGACAGTGCAGTTTTCAATAACTCCTCTGCAGTTTGCGCTCTTGGTTCAGATTTTACACACACACTAGCCAAAAATTTCACATATGGTTTCAAATAATTTAAGAACTCAACACTATCCTTCTCTCTAGTCATTCCAATAATAATATATAGATCACCTAATTCATTATTTCGTATCCAACGTGATAGAACTTCAGCTCCAGCAGGATTATGAGCACCATCTAAAAATAACTCCCAAGCTTGAGGCACCATTTTAGCTAAGAAACCAGTTGTGAGCTTTTCTAATCTAGCCGGCCAATAAGCTTGTGTTAGACCTTGTACAATATTTTCATAACTTATGTTATATCCAAATTTACCAGAAAGGATACTACAAGCAGCTATTGCATTCCCTGCATTCATTATCTGATGCTCACCTCGTAATGAAGGCAATGGAAAAAGCAATTCCTCAATATTATTTTTAAAAATCATCTTATCTTCTTTCCTTTCACAAAACCAATCAATCCCTCCTCGATATAACGGAACATTTTTTTTAATTGCATAATATTCCAAAACATTCATTATTGATTCTTTATCTTGTGGAGCAATAACACAAGTAACATTCTCTTTCATTATTCCAGCTTTTTCACCAGCTATTAACTCAACAGTATCACCTAATACTTCTGTATGTTCTAAAGATATTGAAGTAATAATATTCAATATTGGAGATACTACATTTGTTGCATCAAGACGTCCCCCAACACCTGTTTCTAATAAGACAATATCTGCCTTAATTTCTGAAAATGCAAGTAATATTGCTGCAGTTGTACCCTCAAAAAAAGTAACAGGTATATCTGCACTTGCTTCTCGACAAACTTCTAAAACTTCATATAAATATTTATCAGATATCCTGTTTCCAGCAATTACAACTCTTTCATTAAATTCTATTAAGTGTGGTGAAGTGTAAACATGAGTTTTTAACCCTGCAGAATTTAAAATATAACGAATAAAAGACATAGTTGATCCTTTACCATTAGTTCCACCAACATGCACCACTGGAGGTAATTTCTTCTCAGGATTACCCAAATTATCCAATAAACGCTTCATTCTACCAGGAATCATATCACAAACTAGATCAGCTGGTGCTAATCCTAAAGGCTTTGGCCAATGTGGCATATATACCATATTTTCTCTCCTTATCTTAAAAAGTAACTCACACAAACAACTTGATTAAGATACATACAATCAATACCTTAGCATGATCAATATTAATTATTAAATAAAATACCTATATTTATTGAACATTATAATTAACTTTTAAAAAAATTCTGCAAGTTTTTATTACTACCATTGTCTAACAAATTCATATAGTTTTTCATAGTTGTTTTCATAATACATTATAATCTATCAAACAATAAAAAACTGATTCCTTATTAACTACAAATACTTAACTAAAAATAACATATATTAAAGCCATTTCAATAAATTTAAGATCAACGGCGAAATAACAAAAAAATTTAATTGTTTTATCAAGTATAATATGATAATTTACACCCACTCTTATCTCATTTACTCAAACATGAAAGACATTTTAAAACTATCCATTGCAGAAATGCATGACAAACTAAAAAAAAGAGAATTCTCTGCTGTAGAACTTACTAAACTTCATATTGAGGCTGTCGATAACGAAAAGTTAAACGCTTTTGTCACTAAAACACCAGAAATTGCTTTAAGCGCAGCAGAAAAGGCAGATCATATTTTCACACATCAACAAGAGAATTTAACACCATTAACTGGAATTCCAGTAGGGATAAAAGATTTATTTTGTACGAAAAATGTTAGAACAACAGCTTGCTCTAATATACTAAAAAACTTTATTCCTCAATATGATTCAACTGTCACTAAATTACTACTCAATAATGGAGCTGTAATGTTAGGAAAGTTGAATATGGATGAGTTTGCAATGGGATCATCAAATTCTAACAGTTGCTTTGGAAATGTAAAGAATCCATGGATAAGAGCAGACGGAGCAGAAGTTGTTCCTGGAGGATCATCAGGAGGTTCAAGTGCTGCTGTAGCAGGTTTTTTATGCGCTGGAGCTTTAGGAAGTGATACAGGAGGATCAGTACGTCAACCTGCAGCATTTTGCGGTATAGTTGGGTTAAAACCAACATATGGAAGATGTTCAAGGTTAGGTATGATAGCATTTGCCAGTTCCCTTGACCAAGCAGGAGTATTAACACGCACAGTGGAAGATTCTGCACTAATGTTACAGTCAATTTGTGGATACGATACTCAAGATCCAACTTCCGTTAACATAAATGTCCCCAAATTCTCTGAGAGTATTACACACAAAATTAAAGGTACACGTATTGGCATACCAAAAGAATATGAATTATCAGAAAAGCATAAAGAATACGCTGAAATCTCAGAAATGTGGTCTAAAGGAATCCAATATTTAAAAGATGAAGGAGCTGAAATTATAGAAATCAGTTTACCACACACAAGCTATGCACTACCTGTATATTACATTATATGTTCTGCTGAAGCATCTTCCAACCTCGCAAGATATGATGGAATAAGATATGGAACACGTATATCATCTGATGATATTAATGAAATGTATAAACTAACACGAGGGTATAATTTTGGAACAGAAGTAAAGAGAAGGATATTAATAGGAGCATATGCTTTATCATCAGGATACTATGATGCATATTATAATAAGGCACAGTGCATAAGAAGGTTAGTCACAAATGATTTTATTGAATCATTTAAAAAAATTGACTATATACTAACCCCCACCGCACCTAAAGAAGCTTTTTCAATAAATGAACAACTTGATACATTAACAATGTATTTAAATGATGTATTTACTGTTCCAGCAAGTTTAGCAGGACTACCTGCAATTTCTGTTCCAATAGGACTATCAAAAAATAATTTACCACTCTCCTTACAAATAATCGGTAATTACTATGATGAAGGAGGCATCTTAAATTTAGCTAGTATTATAGAAAAACATACAGGAAGAATTTTAAAATAAAAGGGTAATCAATCATGGCTGGTCACTCACAATTTGCAAATATAAAACACAGGAAAGGAGCTCAAGATGCAAAAAGAGCTCAGAGATTTACAAAACTCATAAGGGAAATTATTGTATCCGCAAAACAAGGGCTACCAGATCCAGAATTCAATTCTAGGCTAAGATCTGCAATTATTGCAGCAAAAAAAGAGAATCTTCCCAAGGATAGGATTGATGCAGCAATTAAAAGTGCAACTGGAAATACACAAAGCGATAATTATGAAGAAGTAGTATATGAAGGTTATGGTCCAGGCAACATAGCTCTTATGATTCAAACTTTAACTAATAACCGCAACAGAACAGCAGCTGAATTAAGACATGCTTTATCAAAATACAATGGTAAACTTGGAGAATCTGGAAGTGTAAGTTTCCTTTTCAATCATGTTGGAGTAATAGCATATAAAGCTGCATCTATTGATAACTTTGACTCATTGTTTAATATTGCAATAGAATTACAAGCTTTAGATGTTGAAGAAACGACACAAGATGAGAGTCAAGAAAAAATGTACTATGTCACTTGCAATGTTCAAGATTTTGGTAATGTAAGAGATCAACTATTCAACAAATTTTCTGATGCCGAATTTTCTAGGTTATTTTGGAAACCAAGTGATATTTTAAAAATAGAAGATGAAGAAATACAAAAGAAAATTTCAAGTTTAATGGATTTATTAGAAAATAATGATGATGTACAATATATAGATAGCAACTTTACTTTCTGTTAAAATTACAATGATATTAATATAATAATATTATAAATTGTTATTAATTCAATTTGTGCTATTATTAAAAAATGTAAGTATATCGAATAACACATTTGTTTTTACTAAGTTTGATATTTTCCTTAATAGCAATCTACCAAGGTTGATACTTTATTAATAATTTATATCTTGCTTTCACAATATAGGTTCTGTATCCTATAATTAGTTATTTGATTATGGCATTTATGTTAAAATTGTTATTATGCTTATTTTTGTTGTATATTCTAATAAATCGAGTAAAATCTAACAGTTAACTTTTTCTCACAATATTATGATAACAAAATCCTATGCTGATGAAGAATTGGTAAGTTTAGGTAAGGCTTTACAGCTCATTCGGGGTTATCTTTGACATTGATAATTTAAATAATTTGCTAGTTGATCTTAATGTACAATGTTCTAGTACATCTTTATGGACCGATAATGCATTAGCACAAAACATATTATCCGAACGTGCTAGAGTATCTAAAATTATAACTTCGTTTACAGAACTAGAAGAAGAATTCAACTATTATACTGAATTACTAGATGTTGTAAAAAACGATACAGATGAACTACTTAATGACATAGAAATAGGTTTAACAAAGCTAAAAGAAAGAATTCAAAAAAAAGAAGTTGAATGTTTATTCTCAAATGAAGCAGATCAAAACGATTGCTTTATAGAAATTCAATCCGGAGCTGGTGGTACAGAAAGTAACGACTGGTCCTGTATGCTTCTCAGAATGTATGTAAGATGGGCAGAAATATACCACAACTTCACAACAGAAATTGTTTACAAGTTAGATGGCGAAGAAGTAGGAATAAAATCTGCAACAATAAAAGTAACTGGCGATAATGCATATGGTTGGTCAAAAACTGAAAGTGGGATCCACAGGTTAGTACGGATTTCCCCTTTTAATTCAAATGCTAAACGTCACACCACTTTTTCAAGCATATTAGTTTCTCCAATAACAGATGAAAATATTAATATTGAAACTTTAGATAAGGATTTACGAATAGATACATATAGAGCATCTGGTGCAGGTGGTCAACATGTCAACAAAACAGAAAGTGCTGTACGGATCACACATATACCATCTGGAATTGTAGTACAATGTCAAAATAATAGATCACAACATCAAAACTTAGCTGAAGCACATAATTTACTAAAAAGCAGACTTTATCAATTAAAATTACAAGAAAAAGAAAAAAAAATGGCAGAAGAACATAATAAAAGATGCAATATAGGTTGGGGAAACCAAATTAGATCTTATATAATGCATCCATACCAAATGGTAAAGGACGTACGTACAGGACATGAAATTGGCAACGTAAATTCTGTATTAGATGGCAATTTAGACCCATTTATTATATCAGCATTAACAGCAAAAATATTATAAACTTAAACTTTATGTAATTTAACGATTAGACAGCAATATAATTTTGAGAACTCATATAGAATAATTAACATAAGTGCTGTAACTTTCCAGATACATCTCTACATTATATAATACAGAATAAATTTTAAACATAACTAAACTTGTTACTTAATAAATATTTTATAAAACTGATAATTCTATATAAAATGACAACCTACACCTAATCCCATTATATCAGAATCAACAACAAAAACACTATAAGTTTAAATTTCATATAATTTAATAATTATAAGATCATGATATGAGAATTCACACAGAATAATTACCATAAATATTATAACTTTTCACGTATAGTATCTTAAATATAGTTAATTTTTAAACATAACTGTACTTAACAAATATTTTCAAGAATGAAACTAGCAACTTAAATTTTATACTATGACGATAATCTAGATTTATTCACCATATTAGCACCAATAATAAAAATTTATCCTTAATTTATATACTTTACATCATTACTTAGCAAAACATTACTATGTAAGAATTTACGTAGAATAATTAAATTCTATAACTTCCTACTTATATCATTACACTATAATATACATGAATAAATCTTTAAATTACTCAAGTCTGCTGCCTAATTTTTATTCCATGTACTACTTTAAACCCAAAAAAAACAGAAATTTTCTCGACAATAATTGGTATTGCATACTGTATATTAACAGCAACACCTCCACTATTTACAACAAGATATAAAACACCTGTGTTAACATTATCTAAAAACAATAACTTTTTTGGTTGAGCAATTTTTGATATTTCCTTCCCAACAATAACTGTCCAATTCAAAAAAAGAAGGATTTCAATTTTGCTAATATCATTTTTGCTACACTTATTCAGTATTAACTTTTCAACAGCATCTCCTATACTCCTAGGACCAGATTTAAATAACATATTAATCCCACTATATCATTCACTTACATTTTTACTGAAAAAACATTTACTGCATATTACCAGGAGCAAGCAAATTCTGAACACTACTTGTATCAACAACTTCAACAATACTACTACTAACACCTTCTTCTTGTGTTTCAACACTTACTTCTCTATTACCACATAACCTTATTCTGTCCAAATATCCAAGATTCATAATACAACCTACACCTCTAGTTATTGGTACACTAGACCACTGTTTCTCTAGCATATAAGCTCTTGCAGCATTAACTATCTCAAGAGCAGTAGCGCTATCACAACCGTCCTGTAACAATTTTTTCATTTGAGTACAGACTTTTGATCCAGAAAATTTTAAATCATTAAGATAAATTATTTCATACCAATGCTTACCTAATATTTCTTCTATCTCTTTTAATATTGAATCACTCCTTTGTTGATCCAGCATTAATATCTCTCTAAGAAACTTATTTGTTGTATTATAAGGATCTAAAGTACCTTCACATGAATAAGAAGCAATAGCCATTATAATCAACAACTCTTCATCTAATTGCATACCTTCAGCCAATATATCACTAAATTTCTTACCAGAAAGTGTTATCCTATCACTATGCAAATTACCATATTCAGACATTCCTGCAGTTCTCCTATAAAAGATATCACTTGCCTTCTTAAATATTACTTCAAAAGAAGCTTCACTAACATTATGTCCATTGGTTACCAAGTAATTTCTTATCCAAGTAATTTTCTGATATAAAGGTTCATCATCATTTTTTAATTCCTCTAGATTAATTAACGTACTGTCAGGGCTAATGATTTTCATCAAAGATAAAGCTAATCTACCAGAATTTGTATTAATCCACAAATCTTTACTATGTGTAACAGAAGCATCACTAGGAATTACTTTATCTTTTTGATTTGGACACATTGTCAATATGTTACTTAGTAACATTTCATATATAGTTCTACCACTACGAACACACTCAGACCTTAATATGTATCTTAAATCTTCCATTGATCCTGTACATATTTTCTGATATTCACAATTTAATGATAAAGTACCATCCTTTACTTCAGGATGTTTAATATAAAACCCAGGCTTTTGCATATTACCTTTAACTATTGATGTATTTCCGTTAACAACAAAACACATACCTGGTCCATTTACCTGCGAAGAAATTTCTTCATTAGTGAATAATAACTGACATTGCCTATTATTATCCATTACAACCTGAACTTTCTTTGTAGGACACAATCCATATGACTGAGTTATATCTAATACAAATTCTCTCTTTCCTGCTAAACTACTACCAGATTCAACTACATCATACTTAACATCAATAATATTATTCTTAGGACTAAGTTTACTCAATTGATCTGCAGTAAAAGGCACAAATAACACCATTTGATCCCCTGCTGCAATTCTTGGTGGCATATCTTTAACGCTTACAGAAGTACCTTGATAATGCATAACCAAATGTGCAACACTAATAAGTAAGGCAACAGCTAATACTGACATAACTACAGCAGCAATTATATTCAGGTAAGGTATTTTTAATCTGTCATTAAAACGAAAAGCTAAGATAGCAGCTGTAAAAGCAAGAATAGTAACACAGAGTAAAAATAAAAATAAGTAAAGTGACTGAGATTTGTTCATAAATTTCTAACAATAATTAATAATAATGAATTAAAATGAATACTACTAACATACATTATTATATGTTAATTGTAAAGATATTAATAGATCTTTTAATGATTTTTCAATTTAAAAATACCTATTTATATAAACTACTATTACAAACCATTAATATAAATATAGAGAATATATAACATTTAAATATTAAATAAATATATATTAATATACTATAACACAACAAATTTATACAATTTTAATATTAATAATTTTACACCTATTTATGAAAATGATAACCTTATAATCCTCTCATTTTTGTACTGTTAATTCTTGTTATTTTACTAGAAAAATTATTTTCTAACTCTTGATTATTAGTATCACATGCATTTACTGAACTATTAGAAGTTCTTTTATCAACTATACTTTTTTCATTATCACTAGTCTTATGCTTGGGAACATTACTACTTTTAGCATCCACATCAACTGCTGACTCTTGTTTATTATTTATCTGCTTTAAAAGTTCAGATGCCATATCAGAATAATATTCTACAGCAGAATCACTATATATACTATAATATTTATAAGAACTAAATAGATTCACTAAATTCATTATTTGCTTTTTTCCACTAAATTCATCAATATCTATCAAACCATGTAGTAGCTTCATAAATACAGGATCTTTTGTATGTTTAAGCATTACACCTTTCAATTCTTGCTCTAATACATTATAATTACTAATTCGCACTTGCTTACGTAATAAAGATATTATATTATTACGAGCACGACCTTCAAATTTCTTGTCAATCTTCAATTGAGCAATTGCTGCTATACATACACGTACAGGTTCAGAATATATCAAATACATTTCAGGCTGCTTACAAATCAATCTAGCAGATAATATAGCTAATGTCTGTTCTTGAGGCGAAAGTGAAGAATAGAATAGTTCTTGATTTATACTAGCAAAACGAACGTCTAATGATAATTTATCTAATATTTTATTAAAATTTTTATGAAATTCAGGAAAAAATGGATAATTACTATAATTACTTATTGTATCATTAGATAGCACGACTTTATCTGATGATTTAGCAATCTTTTCATCACTTGCAGATAAAACTTTATCAACCATCTTAAAAGAAGTTGATGCCCTATCTTCATATTGTTGTTTATCATACCATGCAAATATTTTCTCTTTAGCATAAACTACAACACTTCCAGCAATTGCACTTGCAAAAACAGTACTTAATTGTAACAATACAGCTATAGGGATAACATTCAGTACAGTTAATACTGCAATCGTTATTAATGCTGCAATTGCAATACCAATAACTATTCCAATTATAGTTTTATAATTAACTTCCATATTATTAATTAATATTTATTAGAGAAAAATATAATTTATTAAAATATTTAAAAATTATATTATTATTCATTAATAAAAATATATTAAACAATAGAGTGTAATTTTACATCATATTTACTAGAATTAAATACAATACACGTTTTTATGTTGTATTTATAAATAATTTTATTAATATCTTAATATATTAGTTGCTTTTTTAGCATATTATAAAATCATCTAAATTACTTTCTTCTGATTATGTTTTTGAAATCAATTAGATATAAGGATTAAAATACATAATATGAAGATATATTTTTTAATTTATATAATAAAAGAATAATATTTATTAATATTTCCATATTAATAAATATTAGCTATTAGAAACATCATAAACTATTGTTTTATCAGTACTACTTTTTTCTCATTACATAATAATGTATAACTTTTATAAAATTACACATATAAAACCAGTATTATTGGAAAATAATACTATAGTTAACTTCACTAAAAATATATCTATCAAGAAGTTCTATAATACAGCTCATACGCTGACATAATACATGATTCAAACCTACGAAAACACAGACTTACTTCTCCTTGAAAATATTATTTATTATTATGATTTTACTTATCTAAAAAATATCTACTTGAGAAAACTACCTTAATAAATTCAATGAGTTATAGAGTACTACTACAAAAAGCACATATTAAAAACTCATTATATAAATTTGATTATGCTTCTCTCTTATATTCATTATAAATATTATAAAAATGATTTAACACGTTATGTTATGCTTACATAACATAAACATAACGTATAATCATCTATAAATCTTACAGTATAATTACAACTCTAACAAAATTAAACAAACATATAATATTTTCTCATAAAAAATATACATATTCTATATTTCGCAGATCTATATGTTTAAATATACCATTTATTAACAAAAAACATTACAACCAACTTTTAAACAAACTTATATCATTCACAATATAAACTAAACAAAAAAGACCACTTAATTTACAAAACAATAAGTTTAAAAACTCAATATAATATTTTAAAGTTCTAAATTCTTATTTAAATACGTTTGCACTGATACAACATCAACATGATTAAGAACAGGATGTTTACAGAATCTTCTTAGATTACTCCTTACTTTACGTACAGTATTAACCATATCATGAGCAAACAATTCTTGTGAGCATTCCATACCTTGCATAATCATACTATCTGCTTTTAAGTCAACACCACGTATATCACCATTTTTTAAAAATTCTACATATTCTGCTAATAACTTTTTAGTTTCATACACATACTCATTTACTGTTCCATAAATTTCTACCTCATTCAAGCTATCATAAACCTGATCAACAAAAGCACTTGATAAACTTGATAAATCAATATCTTTGCTCATTAACCTTGCTACATGTCCTCTTATACAAGCAAAATATACTGATAGTAGTGGACAAGTATGAATAACCTTTGCACAAAACACTATTTTTTGCTTGCGTTCGTCATCAATACTTTCCCATACTTTATCATCAGTAACCGCATCTTCTAATAATACTTCCACCCTATCTTCCACCATATCTTTATATTCTAATACATTAATTAAAATTTTAATAAAGCTAGGGTAAGTAATATAAGCATGCTCTTTTGACGTTTTATACACATCGTAAATTCTTGATGCTACAGAAGACATGGCACCCACATATCCTTTGTACTCAAACTTACGTTCTCGCAAATCTTCCAAATCCTCTCTTGAAGGAATAACTGTATAAACATCACGACCACAAGGCAAATTAATATCTAACGGTATATTTGGTTTGCGTCCCATTCTACGATACAGAGGATTTGCAATAGGTTCAGATCGTTTTCCAATACTAGTACCTGTTTCAGGTTCACCTGTCATACTGTATGCAGGATAATCACTACTCATCGTTTGTGTTCTACTATCAAAACGCACTGTACTTGACAACTCAAAAGGTCCAGCTGTATCAGCATTTGTTTGATCTCTACCTGACAACACACCTAAAGTAGAACCACTAGTACTCGCTTGAGCACTAGAACCACCATCCATAGTACTTGAATGTCCTACAACAGGTCTACTCATCATTCTACTATCAGCACTTGCTTTAGGTCCACCTGTTACACTTGATGCAATACTACTACTTGTTCTAGTTCTGGAATCAACATGCGTTGTACTTGAAGCTTTTGTAATAGGTTTAGATTGTTTCCTACCACTAGTATCTATTTTAGGTATACCTGTTGCTACACTTGATGCAGTACAACTACTACTACCTGCTGTAGCTCTAGAACCAACATGCGTTGTACACAAAGTTTGTGTAACAGGTCTACTCATCATTCTACTACCAGCACTTGCTTTAGGTATACCTGTTACACTTGATGCAATACTACTACTTGTTCTAGTTCTGGAATCAACATGCGTTGTACTTGAAGCTTTTGTAATAGGTTTAGATTGTTTCCTACCACTAGTATCTATTTTAGGTCTATCTGTTGCTACACTTGATGCAGTACAACTACTACTACCTGCTGTAGCTCTAGAACCAACATGCGTTGTACACAAAGTTTGTGCAACAGGTCTACTCATCATTCTACTACCAGCACTTGCTTTAGGTATACCTGTTACACTTGATGCAATACTACTACTTGCTCTAGTTCTGGAATCAACATGCGTTGTACTTGAAGCTTTTGTAATAGGTTTAGATTATTTCCTACCACTAGTATCTATTTTAGGTCTATCTGTTGCTACACTTGATGCAGTACAACTACTACTACCTGCTGTAGCTCTAGAACCAACATGCGTTGTACACAAAGTTTGTGCAACAGGTCTACTCATCATTCTACTACCAGCACTTGCTTTAGGTATACCTGTTACACTTGATGCAATACTACTACTTGCTCTAGTTCTGGAATCAACATGTGTTGTACTTGAAGCTTTTGTAATAGGTTTAGATTGTTTCCTACCACTAGTATCTATTTTAGGTATACCTGTTGCTACACTTGATTCAGGATAACTACTATTAATCGCTTGTGTTCTATCACCAACACTCATTGCACTTGAAAACTCAAAAGGTCCAGCTGTATCAGCATTTGCTTGATCTCCACCTGACAACACACCTAAAGTATAACCACTAGTACTCGCTTGAGCACTGGAACCACCATACATAGTACTTGAATGTCCTACAACAGATCTAGCCATCATTCTACTACTAGCACTTGCTTTAGGTATACCTGCTGCTACACTTGATTCAGGATAACTACTATTAATCGCTTGTGTTCTATCACCAACACGCATTGCACTTGAAACCTCAAAAGGTCTAGCTGTACTAGCAACACGTCTTATTAAATCACTAGTGCAATTCTTTGTAAATTGCACATCAACTAAATTCGCATTTAAAGAACTACCAACCCAAGATATAGTAGTTCTATTAATATGATCAACCGCATATTCAGCAACCAACTTCCCTGCTTTTATCTTATTAAGTTCCATTGTTGTTAATTCTATACCACTTGCCATCTCACGCGTATCTTGTTTAGTTCTCTCCTTCGCCAACTTCGCACTTTCCAATTTTTGCACTGCATCTGCGTATTTACTTGCCACTTCTAATGGCATACCACCATTAATTAAATAACTATCCAATATCTGAAATGCTAAATCTGCTTTCGCTTGATCACAATCAACACCAAAAAAATTATAATATCTAAAATATCTTAACTGAGATAATTGATCTACATACTGAGCAAGTTTTGGATTATCCCATATTTTATACAAATCTTCTACAGTTCGTATTCCGTGAACTTTAATACTATTCATCAACTCTGCAAATTTTTCCCCTAAATCTTTATAAGAATTAGCAAAATACACTCTTTGACCTAATAAGCTAATTATTTTATCACATGTAAGTCTTCTCTGAACCATACCTATATCATTTATAGGCAACACAGCCAAAACTTTAATACAATTGCGCACCCACAAAGGATATACTTCACATAATGAAGTATTCATAATCAATTTGGCAGCAATACAAACAAATGAATAATCTTCAGGATTTAATTCATTTACTATACGTTGATCATTTACAGCATGTTCAGTCAACAACCCTTTTGAAAGTAAATTATTTAACATTACATCAAAATTATTTTTAAAAACAGGGAAGAAAAAAACAGTTTTTACATTGCCAAAACGAAATTGAGAACCACCAACATTTTGTACATCACATCTTTCAATATTCGACAATAAATAATTGAATTTATATATAACATTCTCAAAATCTTTTTTTATCTGATCATTAACATCTAAATATTGATCATGACTTCCAATAGATGCATTGTCACTGTCAATAGATACATAGCCATTTCTATTACTATTTATAGAAATTCTTTCATCATCAACATCTAAAAGACTATTTTTACAACAACAGATTATAACAAGACATGCTATTGCAACACCACTTAATAACACTATACCAAACAATACCGGTATAATATTAGACTTATTATTAGGAATAACTTTTGAGCAATAGATACATACTAATGTCACTGACAAAGCAGCAGCAACAATACCTACAACACTTAGAGTAGATTTGTATGATATTTTCATTTTATATGTTCTTTAATATAATTAACTATTATTAATTATATAATAAAATTTCTTAAAAGAAAAATTAAAATATTCATATATATTAAAAAAAAAAAAAAAAAAAAAAAAGTAATTATCTTGATAAAAATTAACGTCTCTTTAGATATTATATTAAATACTAAAAATCACAATGATAAAACAGGCTTTTGCAATACATAGCATAAGCACAAAATATTATTATAATCTTGATAGATATATAAAAATTATTAGAAAGAATAATAAATATCTTAATAAACACTATGTATAGCAATTAACCTGAAAAACCACTGTATTTTTTCATCTTAACAAAACTAACAGTAATTATACTTACTTGCTAGTCTCTATTCTTGTAATAAAAAAACATTAATGAGCTATTGCACTACCACTATCTAATCCACATGTACCCCCTACAGATGTAGATGGCAAGCTGTGACATAACATAGACTCACAAACAGTATCTTTATCTGACACAACATCATTCTCAACATCATTTTGCAATGTATTTACTTCATATAATGGAAAGTATATTTGATCATGTCCAAAGTTCATAGTGTTAGCAATTACTTGCATAAAAGACATATAAAAATTTCGCAAACGATCAAAATCTAAGCTTTTCATTCTATCACATGCATCATCTATAAGATGTTGTTCTACCATTTCTGAATTATAGAGTGAAGTATACCTTAAATGCATTAATACGATGTCAAAAGAACTACCAGACTGAAAACTAGTATACTTTCTCTTTAATCTTTCATCTAGACTTTGATAGTAACTACTATAAGAAGCCAGAAATGAATTCATCATTTGCTGAAATTCATCTACATTACTAAATACACATATATCATAACAATGAGATAAATACTCAACACAATGATATTTATTTTCTCCTATATCAAAATTAGCCAATGCTTTAATATGATTAACGACATCATCAGGATAAGTCTTTAATAAATGAGGCAAACAACATGTAACTCTAGCACAACATACTATTTCTTCAAATATATTTTTCCTTCTATTATGAGATAGAATTCTCTTACTGACATCATAACTACTAAATATTTTATATACATCATCTTGACTAATAGGAGAACCAGGTTTAATTTTAGTATGCAATATAGACAATCCCGTATCTAATACACTCTTTAATAACGGATATAAAATATAATATTCTTCATCTTGAATATTAGTTGATACTGCTTCATATGCTCTGAAATTGTCAATACTATTACTCACTTTCTTAACTACATTAGCATAATGATATAAACTATGATAAATATTAAAAATCAATTCCTCTTTATTTACTGAAGTAGTCAATCTTTGAGAAATAAACATTCTATTATAAGGTGATGTACTCAACGTCATATGATACACAAGAGCGCAAGCATCTAATTTTTCGATAATGTTATTGCCAAATTCAGAACTAGCTAACCCCTGTACCATTTTCATAGCAGAATTTTTAACAGTGCTCAATTTTTCAAAACTATATCTACTAAAACAGGAAACATATCCATTATCCATAACAGCTGTTTGTTCAAAAACTTTAGAAATTATCTCTCTGGCATTAAGTATAATACTTGCATTACTAATTCCCGCATCAACCACAAAACCAGATTTTCTCATTTCATTGAGATACTGCACAATATCACTATCATATCTAGTAGCAGACTCATCGTAATGCTGAATTATACAAGAAGCAAAATCTACTCCTCTCCTAACCATGTCATGTTGTTTATCTTGATATATAGAATAATACTTAAAATAACTTGCACAAAATACATCTTTCAATAATTTAAGTTTCATATCATGATCACGCATCTTATAAAAATCACTCGGAGAATTAATTACATGCGCATCTTTAAAACTCATATATTCATGAAATATATTTTCTAAAAACTTATGAAAACAACCCTCATTACTAAAACTATATACTTTATCTTCTAATAATTTAATTATTCTATTACCTGCATTTAATCTTTCCTGGAATGGCACTTCTTTTACAGATAAGTTAGCCAACTTTAAAATCTTTTCATACACAGCTTCAGGATAAGTTGAATACAAAACACGATTTCTCACAATCAACTGCGCTGCCAATATAACAAATGTTCTGTCTTCTTGCGTTAACAAACGTTCTACATCAACAATATTAATGTGGTCTTCTTTAATAAACACATTACCACATTCTAATTTATCTAACATAGAATCAAAACATCGCCTAAAATTCAAAAAAAGAAGACAACATCTATCAGAAGCAGGATTATAAAAATCATTATGCGTCATTTTAGATGGTTGAGAAACAAGTAATTTGAGATCTTGCGAAATATTACATAAGTCATCATAAACGTGAAGTGACATACTAGAAACATCATGAAATCTAGGCTCCAACCTATATGGTATAAAACTACCTGATTTACAAGGCAGAAAATCAATCGCACGTTTGCTATCATCTACTAATCTACTACCTAATCCATAACACAACAGTGCACTTGCTAATAACAAAGCTAAACAAAGTGACATTAATGCTGCAAATGTAACAAAAGATATACTATTTTTAGAATATTCATTTATTAAAACAGCACAAAAACAAACTACACCTACTGATAAAATACCAAACGTAACATGTTTATTGAATATAGAGCTTTTCATAAAAATACTTAAAATATTAATTAATAATACATTATATAATTAACATTGTATGTAAAAAAAGTAAATATATTTATGTTAAAAGTGAAAAAATTAATAATATAACTTATTACTAATACTCAAAACATTGTAAGATAAAGATCTTTTATTAACTAACTGATAACATTTTATATTGATTTTATCGAAGAATTCACAACACATGTACAGCAGAAATCTGATAACATTATTATAAACAACTATAACAATCAAATCTAATAATGCTAAAATTACTAGTAAATAGTTAAAATGTAAGTTTATAACAAAAATACACTTTTTAAATAATTCAATAATTATTCTAAAAGCTAATATGATTTTTTAATAAAGTATAAAACCTCTAATAAAGATTATACTCCCCTAATATATACTCATTTCTAAGACTTAAAAAACCAGTAAGTTATATGTTAAAATTATATAAAAAATACACATTAAGTATCTTATTAACTGTCAAAAGGTTACACTAAAACAATCTAAAATAAAAAATGACTTACCTACCTTTAAAGTACCGACTTTGTATCATTTTCTCCGCATCTTCTATTGTAAAATCAGTGTTATCCAAACATTCAGCACTTCCACTATTCTCAGATACATTTTGATCAATTTCTACAGAATCGTCAATTTCACTACCAGAATTATATAAAACCCTCTGACCATCAACCTGGATAACAGAATTATGATCACTATCATCATGTTGATCAGAATATGAAGATGTCTCAAGTTCTTGACTAGATCTTTCTCTAAATAACAAATTTTTTAGCTTTGCAAATATTCCTGTCTTTTCCTTTTTGGATATATCAAGATCACTAGCAACGGTATTATTATATAAAACATTAATCACGTTATCATATTTTGCAGCTACACAATTTACACAAAGCAGAGTAAATCCCATTATTAATAATAATGAAAATATACTAGTCATAACATAAGATTGACTTTGAAATGTGAAATTAACACAACTAACAATCAATCCTATAAGCGCAAGAAGCACAATTGTTGCTGCATTTGCAATCATTATTGATCTACTCATTCCCATAACTTATACTATTATTGTTAATAAAAAAATTTTAATATTTTTAATAATATATTTATTAACTAATTTATATTTTAAAAATACCATAATACAGTTCATATTTATAAATTAAATTATAGTACAGGTTAATAAATACATATTATATGTTCACTAATTTAACTTATAAAAAAATAGGCTTTAGAATCAAGCCCTGCCTTTACCTTGTTCTTCACTTAATGGCTTTACCGCTTCAACTCTACTATCAGTAATTTGTATTTTACTATTATTTTTATCTTGCATACCTCGAATGGTGGTATCCACTTTAGCTTCACTACTACTGCTAGAAAATGTTTTCATTTCAGCACTCCTATTATCAGGAGGAGTAGTATCATACTCTGCAAAAAAGGGCTGTGATCTGATCCATCCACTATGATGTAAAGCTTCTTCATAAGCAGAATACTGTCCTTGTTCCTCATTTTCATAAGGTTCAGAATAATACTGTCTTCTATCTACATGTATTTTCTCTGCCCTATCAGCAGAAGGTGCATCTTCATCAAAATAGTGTTCCGCAAATAAATCAGGTGCTGGATCATAATACTTGTTTTCACCATCTAAACTCTCATCTGATGAGATCTTGCTTAAATAGTTTCTTATACTAGCACATTTTCTACTTATACCCTTCTTATAATTTGCAATTAATGACACACAAGCAGATAATAGCAATAGTACACACAGTGCACAATATTCATATTGATGTTCACGTATTATACCTATAGAACACAATGCTAATCCTGTTGCTGCAGCAGTAACCATAATCGCACTTATAGTATTTATTGCTATATCATGAGTCTTTATCATAGATATTAACCTTGATTAAAAAATTTAATGAAATATTTATATTATAATAATTTTATTAATTTTTATAAAAAAAACTTAGTTAATATTAATACTTAAATATTAATTTTTTACATGTTAATATTTAATAAATTAAAGTCTTGATACACCAAAACAGTATATAATTCTTACAAAATGCGATTTCTTATAAACAGTAACAATAACTTTTATTATTAGAGAAATCAGACTTATCAATATTTAAATATAACTTTTAAATTAAAAACATTATAGTTTTTTATAGAATTTATAGTATAAAAATTAATAATCTGCTTTTACAAATTATTAAAATACATTTTAGAAGCTTAATAAATAACTCATAAAATAAAAAATTAAAAAATATAATCTGAACTAATAAGTTGTTTTAACATTATATGTTTTAAAAATATGCAACTCAATAAATTAATGAGTATTATAATTTATATCATATAATTTATTTATTTAAACATATAGTGAAAATAATATTACTAGAATCTTTAAAATTATTGCTTTATCTATGTTAACTGTACATAACTTACTATAGAAATACACATTGCAACACTTAAGTTTAAAATTATTAACTTCTCAACTAAAATTACAATAAAATAACAACTTCTTGCCTTAATATTGTACACATCATTTGTATAATGCTTAAGTATCTGAACTATTACATATATTCACAAGTAATTTATATCAATGACCTGCTTTGTTCAATACAATCAATAACACTAACATCATGTACTTCCGTCATAACAGAATTATCAGAATAAACACGCAAAACTTTTTTTTTTCTTAGCTTTAGCAGCACTATTTGTACAAATATTATTACTGTTATCGCTACCTGTGCTATTTAGAAAATTATTGTTAACATCTCCGCATGTATTTTCATAAGCACTTCTATCATTTATACCTTCATGTACATCTTCAAATATTATTAGATCATCATTTTTTACTTTATTTGATAATATACCTTTTACACGTTCATCTATTTTCTCAATTTCACTATTACTTTGATCATTTTGTAAGTTATTGTTTACACATCCATGGATATCACTAAATACTCCTAGAAAGTTATTTTCTTTACTTGATAATGTATCTTTTATATCTTCATTTACTTTTCTAGGTGTATTTTCACTATCATTTTGGTTAGTAGGCAAATTGTTATTTACACACTCACTTTGATCATCAAGTGCTTGTTCATCACCTTCATACAAAGTATCATAATATTTAACTCTATTATACCTCATGTAAATACACTTAATTATAAAAACCAATACCATTGAAACAAGTACAGTTAAAATAAGTATATTAGTTTTATTAGTAAAAAAAGACATATTATTATTATATTAGTGATATTAAGCTACAAATGCTATAATAATTCTACTTACTACTAAGCTATAACTTTTTGCACACATAATATGACTACATAGTAGTCAGTTATGTTATAATTACTTTTTATTTTAAAATTTGATAGTTAATTTTTATAATATTTAAAGTAGATGATTATTAATGATTGTTAATAAATAATAACCAAATAGATATGTTTTGTCAATAAAAATTAATTTTTTAACTCTTATATTAAAAACTTACAAACTATTTATTACATAAATAATAGAATACTATACAAAAAAACTAATCTATTATCTTCAAAGCCTGTATAAATGCATTATGAGGAACATTGACATTACCTATAGATCTCAACTTTTTCTTTCCTTTTTTCTGTTTTTCTAATAATTTCATTCTTCTGGTAACATCACCACCATACAACTTTGCTGTAACATCCTTACGATATGGAGAAATAGTTTCACGAGCAATAATCCTACCACCTATTGCTGCTTGAATTGCAATTTTATATTGTTGTCTTGGAATTAAATCTTTTAATCTAAGACATATTTCACGTCCTCTTTGCTCTACTTTACTTTTATGAATAATGCACGCAAGAGCATCTACAGGTTCAGAATTTATCAAAATACTTAACTTAGCAATTTCACTGTCTAAATATTCATCCATCTCCCAATCCAAACTAGCATAGCCTTTAGATAGAGATTTTATCCTATCATAAAAATCAAAAACTACTTCAGATAAAGGAAGTCTATATTTCAACAATGCAGTATTACCTGAATATGATAAATCTAATTTCTCACCTCTCTTGTTATTACATAGTGACATAATAACACCTAAATATTGATCTGGTACCATAATAGTCGCACAAATCCATGGCTCTTTAATATTAGCAATATCTTGAGTTTCACCAAAATCATGTGGATTATGAACTTCACGAATTTCACCACTTTTAGTAGTAACTTTATAAATTACACCTGGAGCTGTAGCTGTCAGATCCAAATTAAATTCTCTTTCTAATCTCTCTTGAATAACTTCTAAATGTAACATTCCTAAAAATCCACAACGAAACCCATACCCAAGTGCATTTGACACTTCTATTTCAAAAGTGAAACTTGCATCATTAAGCTGTAACTTTTTTAAGGCTTCACGTAATCTGTCAAACTCACCAGCTTCATTTGGGAAAATACTACAAAACACTACAGGATGACTTGTTCGAAAACCAGGAAGTGGTGCATCACACCTTCTTTGTTCTTCAGTAATAGTATCACCTATTTTACAATCTGATAATTCTTTAATAGATGCAGTAATAAATCCTATTTCACCTACTGAAAGTTGATCAACAATCTTTTTATGTGGAGTAAAAATACCTACATTATCAACTTGATATACAGCATTATTTGACATCATAACAATCTTCATACCCTTTTTTATAACACCATCTTTAATACGTAATAAAATTACTATACCTAGATACGTATCATACCAAGTATCAACTAATATAGCCTTCAATGGGCTATCTGATTTCCCACATGGAGATGGTAACTTAGAAACGATAGCTTCTAATACATCTTGTATACCAACACCTGACTTTGCTGATACAAGTAGTGATTCACTTGCATCAATTCCAATCATATCTTCTATCTGTAACTTTACCTTTTCTGGATCTGAAGATGCCAAATCTATCTTATTTAATACTGGAATAATTTCATGATCACTATCTATAGCTTTATATACATTTGCTAAAGTTTGTGCTTCAACACCTTGGCTACTATCTACAACAAGCAATGATCCTTCACAAGCAGCTAAACTTCTACTAACTTCATATGAAAAATCCACATGCCCTGGGGTATCCATTAAATTTAAATAATATGTTTGTCCATCTTTAGCTTTATATACCAACCGTACAGTTTGTGCTTTAATCGTAATACCACGTTCCCTTTCAATATCCATAGAATCAAGTACTTGATCCTTCATTTCTCGTTTATCTAACCCATTACATTCTTCTATTAACCGATCAGCTAACGTAGATTTACCATGATCAATATGAGCTATTATAGCAAAATTTCTTATATTACTTTCATCCATACAATTTATCCTCATATTCTTATATAGCTCTATAATTTACTACACTTTAAAGTAATAATCTCAAAAGTAACAGGAATATTAACTTTATCTATTGAAAAATATTGTTTATAACTTTCGAAAATTTTCCTAATAACAGTTCTACTTAAAGGATATTTATTTCTATTATACAATACATTACCTTCCCCCATATTTCTTAAATCTTTAAATAAAGCATATATATCATCATATTCTACCTTAATAGTATTAACATCGACTACAATATCAGAATATCCAGTTTTTTGTAATAAAGAAACAATATCTTGAACACTAATAAAAGGCAAAACTCTAGGTGCAATACCAAAATCCATTTCTGCCCTAATCATCGAATGCTTTAATTCATAAAGAGTTTTACTACCAAACAACGCAGCAAGAAAAATTCCTCTGCGTTTCATAATATTATATATACTTAACAATATATTAAATAAATTATTTACATTATGTAATGATGCATTGCTAACAACAATATCAAAAATATCACTACAAAAAGGTAATGCTTCTTCATCAGCTACTACCTTGCAATTACCTCGTGCATTACACAATACATAATATGATAGATCACACTGAATTATTTGATCATGAGAAGATACTATTTTTCTTAACAATAAATCTTCACTAAAAGAATTACTCCTAATACCAATATTTAACATTAACCCAGCAGTAAGTGAAAATAAACTAAGTTTATCTAATAAAAGATCACTAATTTCAGAGAATACAAAATTACTATCCTTATTATACAGCCTCTCCCTATAAAGCCTTACAAGACTACGATCAAAAACAAGCATAACTTATTTAGGTAGCAAAAACTTAGTTAAAAAAACCTAGGTTTCCTAGGAACTTCATGACCATTTCTACTATTACTAAATGAACGATTATTATTTCCAAAGTCACTCGAATGTAAATCTTCACGATAATAATTAGATCCACTACTATTGCGACGTGATGATCTACTACCTCCACTACGCCTCTTTTCATGACTACCATGCCTATTGCCACTGTAGCTTTCTTTAAAGCTACTGCCACTACTAGAAGTACCAGAGGAGGATGAATCATCAGAAAAGCTACTTTTTCTTACATTATAAAGCTCACCATCTATAGGTTCTCCAGTTTCTTGATCTACCCTACGCATAGATAATTGAACATGCTCACGATCTATACCAATAACTAGTACCTTCACTTTATCATTTACAGAAATTACACTACCTACTGCACTAATATGTTCATTCTTTATTTCGCTAATATGTATCAAGCCTCTCTTACCACCTAAGAAGTTAACAAAAGCACCAAATTTCACAATTTCAACAACTGTGCCTTCAAAAACTTTACCTATTTCTGGCTCAGTTACAATATCCATGATCATGCTCTTAGCATACTCTACTGCTTCATTATTAACAGCATATATCATAACAGTGCCATCTTGTATTATTTCAATCTTTGCACCTGTTTTTTCACAGATATCACGTATATTTTTTCCTCCACTACCTATTACATTACGAATCTTATCTTTATTTATAAAAATAGACTCTATTCTAGGAGCATGGTTTTTTATACTATTACGAGATTCTTGTATCACCGCATTCATCTTGCTTAAAATATGCATCCTACCATCTTTTGCCTGAAGTAATGCTTTTTCAATCACATCAACACTAATACCTGATATCTTCATATCCATTTGCAAAGCAGTAACACCTTCAGCAGTACCAGCTACTTTAAAATCCATATCACCAAGGTAATCCTCATCCCCTAATATATCTGACAGTATTATAAACTTATCACCTTCCTTAATAAGTCCCATTGCAATACCAGCAACAGGAGATTTTATTGGTACACCAGTATCCATTAAAGCCAAAGATGCTCCACAAACAGTAGCCATTGAAGAAGAACCATCTGATTCAGTAATTTCAGAAACTACTCTAATAGTATATGGAAAATCTGATTTTTCAGGCAATACATAACGAATTGCTCTCCAAGCAAGCTTACCATGACCTATCTCTCTTCTACCAGGAGCACGTAAAGCCGCAGATTCACCTACTGCATAGGGAGGAAAATTATAATGCAACAAAAAATTCTCTCTTCTATCACCATCTAAATCATCAACTATTTGTTCATCTTGAGGTGTACCTAATGCAGTAACAACTAATGCCTGGGTATTACCTCTAGTAAATAAAGCAGATCCATGAGCTTTAGGTAATACATCTACCTCAATTTCTATATTACGTATTTCATCAAACGCACGTCCATCTATCCTAGAAGAAGTTTCTACAATTTGAGACCTTACTAACGATCTTTCAAAGGACTTTAATGCACTAATTACATCTTGATTATCACATTCCACATTATCAACACTACATTTTTCTGCAAAATCAGAAAGCACTTTATCTCTCAATTCTTCTAACTTCAGTACTCTTTCTTTCTTTACAGTATTTGAATATGCTAAACTAAAATCTTGTTTGTAAGAAGATTCTATATAATTCACAATTGGGTTAATATCATGAGGAATAAATTCAATAGGCTGTACACCTTTTTCTTCACTAAACTCTCTAATTAAATTAATAACTTCCTGGCAATTTTGATGTCCAAATGTGACTGCTCTTAACATCTGAGATTCAGATAATTCAGAAGCTTCAGATTCAACCATTAAAACAGAATCTTCATTCCCTGACAAAAACAAATCCAAAGAACTATATAACATATCATCAGCAGATGCATTCAATAAGTATTTATCTTCAGACGGTAAATAACCAATTCTTACACCAGCTACTAACCCATTAAAAGAAACACCAGATATAGATAAAGCTGCAGTTGCACCAATTAGTGCAGTAACTTCAGGAGGAGTAACTGTATCATATGAAAGTAAATTACATACTATACTAACCTCATCATAAAATCCAGAAGGGAATAGAGGTCTTATACTTCTATCAATTAAACGAGAGATTAACGTCTCTCTATCAGATGGTTTACCTTCTCTCTTTAAAAAACCTCCAGGAATTTTACCTACAGCATAACTTTTTGCAACAAACTGTACAGTTAAAGGCAGAAAATCTACTGGCTCTTTTGTTTTACCTGTTACCACAGTTGCTAAAACTGTAGTACCAGCATAACTTACCATCACAGCACCATTAGCTTGTCTTGCTATCTTACCGCTCTCTAAAATTAAGGTCTTACCCCCCCACTCTGTAGATTTTCTTATCAAATTAAACATACACAATTTCCTACTTTTCTTACTTTTTACAAACTAAATCAGTGAAAAATATCCCTGATACCTAATCTTTTTATTAATGCTAAATATTGATCATCACCATATTTCTTTTTAATATACTGCAGCCCATTACGCCTTCTATAAACTAATACCATTAAACCACGTCTACAGTGGAAATCTTTCTTATGAGTTTTAAGATGCTCAGTTAAGTTACGTATTCTCTCTGATAAAATTGCACATTGTACAAAAGAAGAACCAGTATCACCTTTTTTTAGGCAATATTCACTTATTAATTCAGATTTTTTCTCACGTGTAATTGACATAACTAAAATACCAAACCTCTAACATTAAAAATACGTACTGGCCTTACAACACTATTAACTATACTACAAATTGCTACTGGCACATTACCCGTACTAACATAACAGATATCACAATTCCTTATTACATACAAGTTATTTAACTCAATATTTTGGCCATTTTTAAGCTTTTTTATCTCAAGTTCAGAAAAAAAGTTATTAAGATGCTTAATATCTTGTAAAACATACCATAAAGGTAACAAGTAACTACTCTTACAATTAGTAGAATATAATGTCTTTAACATTTCTAAAGTAATCGCATTTTTTTTCCTAAAACAACCTACTCTTACTCTTTGTAATTTTGTAACATATCCTAAACACCCTAACTTTATACCCAAGTCTCTTGCTATAGAACGAACATACACACCTTTTCTACATGATAAATAAAAATCTGCTTTATTATTTTCCACATCAAATGATAATAACTTTAATTCTAATACATCAACAAATCTAGAACTCAAATTTACATCTTGACCACTTCTAGCTAATTCAAAAGCTCTTACCCCATTTACATGTACTGCTGAAAAACTAGGAGGAACTTGTTTCAATAATCCAATAAAATCTGGTATTATTTTTTTTATATTCTCTACACAAGGTATCATATCACTTTTATCTACTATTTCTCCTTCTGCATCATCGGTTGTTCTTTGTTCGCCCCACTGCACTGTAAACAAATAAGATTTTATCACATCAACAGCATAAGGCATAACTTTTGTAGCCTCACCAATAGCAATAGGCAAAACACCAGAAGCTAAAGGATCTAAAGTACCTGCATGACCAGCTTTTTTAACATTCAAAATTCTTTTTACTAAATTAACTGCAAGAGCAGAACTCATACCACATGGCTTATCTAAATTTACCCAACCATACATAAAACAACTATAAAAAAACTTACATACTCACAATTAATTAACAAGTAAAACATGGATAGCAGCATTAAACTTACAAACTATTATTAATGATAAAAAGAAAAATGTATAAGGTTATTTTATAATACAAATAATACATTAAAAATCCAACATATTAAACTAATATCTTGATTTGAAATATTAGTATAATACAACATACAAAACATTTACACACTGACTAAATATTATGCAGTCCAACACTAAAATTGAATATATATAAAATTGCATAAGAAATTACTTATTAATAGATAATTACAGATATTTAAAGAAAGATATTAAACTTTAATATTATTAAAATACACATATTACTAAAGCATGCCACATTAAACACCTAAAATTCTATATATGAAACTTAGCAATATAAATTATAAGAAATAATCAGTCTATTAAATAGATAACTTCATTCTTAATGTTAGATTGTACAAAAACAGCAATCGTAACAAGTGAAATCATCTATACACAACAAAATTCGTTGACAATTTTATAGTCATTATTTAATTATCAAAAATTTATTTACAGATCCCAAATTAAATTATATAGCTATTAATAATAGCACCCTTAGCTCAGCTGGATAGAGTTTTTGACTACGGATCAAAAGGTCGGGCGTTCGAATCGCTCAGGGTGCGCTATTTTTTCTTACTTTAACTACGATCTTTCAGACAAATTTCTCTAAATCTCTAACACATCAAATTTACATATTAAATCCTTATCACTATAACTAAAAAATAAATTTAATTGTTATGGTAGCTATTAATAATAAAACTGCAAAATTAAGATATGTATTAACAATAAAAAAACGTAAACTATTCTTTATTACAACTATATGCTATTATTAAATTAATGTACTAAATTATAAAAAATTATGGCTATTATGACAATTAATACATCAGGTCCTATATGTTCTGTAGCTACAATTAGTGAAAATCAAGTTATACATTATGAAGAAAGTACATCTCACAATCAACATTCGGAATCTTTATTCAAACTGATTCATACACTGTTTGATAAATCAAAGAACTCATACAGCACTATTTCAGACATTGGTGTAGTGGTAGGTCCAGGAAGTTTCACAGGCATTAGAGTTGGAATAGCTGCCGCTCAAGGAATACACATTGCATCAAACATTACGCTACACGGTATTAGCAATTTAGAGATGCAGGCATATTTAATAGCACAAACAACTAAAAATGAAAATATACTTTCAGTAATTGAAGTATCCAATAATAAATTCTACTATCAAACTTTTAACCATCAACTTATTCCAACAAGCAAGATACAATTGTTAGATAAGGACATAAAATGCAATAACTCTAAACATAATACACAATCTATCACTGCACCTGATTTTAATGCAAAAACAGCTGCATTAATACTAGCATACAAATTACAAAATAACTTACCTACATTAAGTACAACTCCTATATATTTTAACACCATATAACTTTTACATTCTTACATTAATTAATACACTAATATTCATCAATAGGTATACTCAAATTACTATTGAAGTAATATGATTATGGACTGGATGAGAAAAACTTAAAAATTATTAGTTAAACTTATAAATTTCATATAAAATACATATATTGGTATAATGAAAACATTTGCATGAGATTTTTTGTCTGATATATTAAACACATTTAATACTTACGTGCGTATATAAAATGAAATCCAAAGGCCTTTTCGTAAAACCATTACTAATAATTTTAGTGTGTTCTTTAGTATTCATAGCATTTGGAACATCATTTTTTCCTGGAAATTTTAACAATGATAAATATGTAGCAAAGATTGGCCATGAGAAATTATCACTACAGGATTACACAAATGCTTATCACGATGAGCTAAGGTATATACAACAAATACTCAATCGTCCATTAACAGAAGAGCAAATCGCTCAATTCAATATCAAACTCTCTGTGTTAAACAAACTTATTGAAAATAAGGTATTAACAAAATTCACTGATTCATTAAACCTTAAAGTAGGAGAAAAAAGCATATTAAGTCACATTAAAAGCATAAAGTTTTTCCAAGATGAAAATGGAAATTTTGATAAAACAAAGTTTAATATAGGATTATCAAATGCAGGACTAACAGAAAGATTATATATAAACAAATTAGAAAAAGCATTCCCTGTAGCAATGTTAATGAGCTGTCTATTTAGCGGAACACAAAATACTTACGTTAAGTATCATCCAGAATTAATAAAGCAAATTTTACAAAATCTGCATCAAGCCCGCACTATAGATCTAATAGAAATATCACCATCAACAAATGACATCTCTGTTCCAAGTCTTGATGAGTTGAAAAAGTTATATGAAGAAAAACGCAAAAGTGGCAATCTTACATTTCCAGAGAATAGAGTTATAGAATATCTAACAATTAACTACAAAAATTTTATCAATCAAATAAATGTAACACAAGAAGATATAGACAATGAAATAAAAACTGAAGAATTAGATGAGCAAAGAGACATACTAAACTTAGTATTTAGTACTAAAAATGAAGCTGAAGCTGCATTAAAAGCATTAAATGAAGGTACAGATTTCAATGATGTAGTTACAAATATTGCACATACAACTACAGATAATATCACATTAAACAACATTGTAAAAAATACACTTCCTAATGATATAAGAGGTAAAGTATTTTCTCTAAAAGAAGGAGATATAAGTCCCATATTACATAGTATGTTTGGATGGCACATTATAAAAATAAAAAGCATTCATAAAATATCCACTGAAGACTTACAAGAACTAAGTGAAAAAATTGCTCAAAATATTAAAAAGAAAAAAGCTATTAGTCTTTTAACCACAGAGATTGAATCTATAAATGATAAAATCAACAACGGAGCATCTATAAATGAAATAGCAAAATTATACAACTTATCCATAAAAACAATCAATACAGATATCTCAGGCAAAGATCTATCTGGAAATAAGATAAAAATGTCAGAATCAAATGCTGATGCAATCATTTTAGCTGCATTTTCAGCACAATTAAACAAACCTTCCAATTTTACTGATAATGATGATTATTTTTTTAGTGTAAATGTTACTAAAGTAGAACCATCAAGAGAGAAAACTTTTGATGAAAGTAAAGAACAATTAGTATATGAATGGCAAAATGATTTAAAATCTCAAAAGTTATCTAAGTTAACACAAGAAGTTGTAGTCAAGCTTAAATCAGGAATAGATATACACAACATTGATGGCGTATTACTGAATTCAAATCAAATGGTTTATAGAAATAGCGTAGCTGCAGTCGACAACCCTGGTCAAAACTACCCTACTGATCTTGTAGATGAAATCTTTAATCTTAAAAAAGGAGAAATCAGCAAGAGTTACCAAAGTTCAACAAATTCTTCAGAACAAAAAATGTTGATAGCAATATTAAAAGACATTAAAAATGCTGATCAAGTAAGTAATGTAGATTTTAAGAATATCCAGGAAAAAATTGCAAATGATAATTTAGAATCACTAAAAAACCAACTTATAACATATTTAACAAAAAAATATTCTGTTAAAATAAATCAGAATTTAATTGACAATGTGCGTTAGCCATAATTTTTAATCAAGCACTATTCAAAGAACTATGTATATAATATTTGCAATAAAAAGTTTGAATTATAATACAAAATTAATGTCTTTACCATTGAGTTGATACAATCTTTTATATCAGCACTCAACATTTTAAATATTTAGCAAGCACTGATTCACATATATTCACAACACATAGAATATTATGAGGTACTATCTAAACTGTTGAGTTATTACATAACAAGATGATCATAGAAAAGTTGATGAGATGCTAAAATGTAGTAGTATTCGTATTTATAACACTCTCATCACAAGATTCAAAGCTTACACAATGTAGGTAAGAGTAATGAAAGAAGTAAAGTTAATGAAAAAAGTTTCCATATTCAACAGTATATTATGCAATACTAAAAGTACTAATAATAAATAAATTATTTGAAATAAATAATGTACAACATTATTCTTTTTGTATAATTAATTAACATTATACATCTTCTACAGTCGCGAGTTATTTGTACAAGAATTTGTAGGAAAATATCTCTATGAATAGAAGCTGTAAATTAAACAAATTACCAACTTAATACATTTGTTTATCGATCACATAAAGATCTCTATATACGATTAGGAATTACTAATAAGTTCATTTTCCTAAAAATATTCTATCTCAAATGAGATTCAAAAACAATATACTCCAATAATACATTACCTGCAGAACATCTGCTAGAGCTAATACCAGCACAAATAAAGAATTAAAGGAGCTCAGGAATAAATTGTTAGCTGAATACGTACAAAGAAAGAAAAAAATTAACTGATAAGATAAAACACCTGAAGAAATTTAAAAATATATCTTAAGTCTAGAGTTCTTTTTATAAGGCATCATCTTATGCTGATTATAAAATTAATCATAATATTGAAATGTTCCTGATTAGCCAAATAGGTAACAAATTAAAGATATTAAATCAGTGTCTAAAGCCACTAGGATATGATAGGAAAAACATGATACTGCACAGAATATATAATTACTAACTGGCGTTAACAGTATCATAACTTCTTTAAAAACTTTATTGAAAGTGTCATCAGCAAGTTATATAAATAATGTCTATTATCAGCAAAGCACCTAGTATTACTTACTTTTTCTTTTGTGTTTATACTATAACTCTTCACAAATTGATAATGTATCGACAGTAAAAAACACTGAGTGCTTATAAAACCATAAAATATAACTATATAAACTTGCTCAATAATTACAGATATTAATACACAAATCACTAAATAATTTTCATGTTGTAAAACACTACAGTGTAACTAATTCAGCTATATAACTATCACCATAACACTCCAATGTGGAGAATTTCTAATCCAGCACTAATTTAAGTAAAAAAAAAACAACACTCAGGTTACAATAATTTATTACATGCATCTAAAATACGGTCACAAGCCTTAGATAATTGTTCAGTAGAAGTAGCATAAGATATTCTAAAAAACCCTTGTACTCCAAAAGCTTCACCTGGTACTGCAGCAACATTATAATCTTCTAATAAATACCTAGTAAAATCAATACCACTATTTATAACTAAACCATTTTTTGCACTTTTACCTATCAATTCTTTACAGGAAATAAACACATAAAATGCACCTTGAGGTTTTTTCACAGATAACACTGAAGTATTATTCACCATATTCATCATCATATCACGGCGTTCTGCAAATATTTTATTCCTTTCTTTTAGAAATTCCTGATCTCCAGTTAAAGCATGAACTGAAGCAAACTGTGCAATACTATTAGGATTAGTTGTACTTTGTGATTGTATAACAGAAATTGCACTAATAACTTTTGAATCACCAGCTACATACCCAATCCTCCACCCAGTCATTGCATAAGCTTTTGATACACCATTAACTGTAAATACTCTATCATACAAACGTGGTTCTACTTGTGCGATAGTAAAGAATTTAAAACCGTCATATACTATCTTTGAATATATATCATCAGTCATGATATATATATTTGGATATTTCAGTAAAACTTCAGCTATACATTGTAACTCTTCATATGTATACATTAATCCTGTAGGATTATTTGGAGAATTAATAATCAACCATTTAGTTTTTTCAGTAATCACAGATTCTAGCAAATCAGGAGTTAATTTAAATGTTTCACTACAATCAACAATTACAGGATTTCCACCAGATATTTTTACTACATCTGGATAAGAGACCCAATATGGAGCTGGTATTATTACTTCATCACCATCATTTATAGTAGCCATTAATAAATTATAAATGCATTGCTTAGCTCCATTCCCTACAGAAACTTGATTAACATCATAAGTCAAATCATGATCTTGTTTAAACCTATCAACAATTGCTTTTTTTAATTCAATAATTCCATCAACCGCTGTATATTTAGTTTTACCAGCATTAATTGCATCAATTGCTGCTTGCTTAACGTGTTGTGGTGTATCAAAATCAGGTTCACCAGCACTTAAAGAAATTACATCTACCCCTGACATCTTCAATTTTTGTGCCTGACTTGCAATTTCAAGTGTAGGTGAAGGTTTAATACAATCCATTCTTCCAGCTATAAGCGACATAATTACCCTAATATTTTCTACACAAACAGATTCATTCTAGTATAGTTCAATTAATATTCAACATTATTGTAATATATATTAATATATTTATTATAATAATTTCGACCTAACCATATAAAGTTTTTCTAACAATAAATAAAAATTACATAAGTAAATTAAATAAATATACTAAATCTTATCAAAATAGTAAATAATCATACAACATCAACCACTCAAAAATGACACACACATCATTATTTCATCAAAAACTTGAGAATAAATACCAAACATCACAAAAATGCAACAGTTCTTGAATAGTATTTAAAAAATACAAAGCTCCATATTGTATAACAAGTTATTAATAAATATAATTGCAAAAGCATTTAATTATAGTATTAAGTACTATAAGAGCGTTGTTAATTTTAACTAACTAGGTAACTTTATGAATCTCATAACAAAACAAGCCATTGACTTTACAGCAAAAGCAGTCATGCCAGATGACAAAATCTGTGAATTTAATTTAAAAGAATATGTTAATGGTAAGTGTGCCATTTTGGTCTTTTATCCAAGAGATTTTACATTTGTATGTCCAACAGAAATTATCTCTTTACACAACAGAATACCTCAGTTTATGGAAAAAAACACTGAAATCATTGGCATTAGCACAGATTCCGAATTCTGTCATAGTCACTGGCGTAATGTTAGTGTAAATAAAGGTGGAATTGACAAAATTAGCTTCCCACTAATTGCAGATGATTCACACTTTATTTCAAGTAGTTATGGTGTATTACATAACAATAGTATAGCATTAAGAGCAACTTTTATAATTGATGATAAATTCATAGTACGTCATCAGTCAATCAATGATCTTCCTATAGGTAGAAACGTAGATGAACTTTTAAGAATCATTGATGCGATAAAGCACTACCAAATCCATGGAGAAGTATGTCCTGCTGGATGGATGAAAGGAGACCCAGCAATGGAAGCATCACAACATGGTATAGAAGATTACTTAAAATCACACATAGACAATCTAGAAAAAAGCATTATGGATAAATAAATGATACATACATACAAGACAAAAGTTTTAATCATAGGATCTGGAGCAGCAGGCTGTACTGCTGCCATATACGCTGCTCGTGCTAATTTAGAACCTATACTAATAACAGGAATGTGCCCTGGAGGGCAACTTACAATCACAACAGATGTTGAAAATTTCCCAGGATTTGCACATGCAGTACAAGGACCAGACCTAATGGAACAGATGAAACAACAAGCACACAACTCAGGTGCCAATGTGATATCTGATGAAATCAAGGAAATACACACAGATGTATACCCTTTTAAATGCATAGGTATATTTGGTGACCAATATATTGCAGAAAGCATTATAATTGCAACTGGAGCACAAGCAAAGTGGCTTAATATAAAAAGCGAAGAAACTTTTAAAGGTAGGGGTGTTTCTGCATGTGCTACATGTGATGGCACATTTTTTACTGGAAGTGATGTTGCTGTAATAGGAGGAGGCAATACAGCTGTTGAAGAAGCATTATATTTAACAAGACATGCAACAAAAGTATTCTTAGT
This sequence comes from Ehrlichia canis str. Jake, assembly GCF_000012565.1. Lineage (GTDB taxonomy): Bacteria > Pseudomonadota > Alphaproteobacteria > Rickettsiales > Anaplasmataceae > Ehrlichia > Ehrlichia canis. The sequence continues at coordinate 496,746 of NC_007354.1, read as the reverse complement.
ACATAGAAGAGACAAATTACGAGCTGAACCTATAATGCAGGAGAGATTACTTAATAATAATAAAATACAAGTTATATGGGACAGTGTTGTAGAAGAAATACTGGGGAATGACGAAAATGGTACTGTTGAGGCCGTAAAATTAAAATCCGTTAAAACTGGACAATTTACTACCATCAAAGTAAAAGGAGTCTTTATCGCAATAGGACACACTCCAAATACACAAATACTAAAAAATAAAGATAATAGTAGTATAGTAGAACTAGATCAAGAAGGATATATAATAACTAAACACGGAAGTACAATAACTAGTCATCCTGGAATTTTTGCTGCAGGTGATGTACAAGATAAAATATACAGACAAGCTGTTGTTGCTGCAGGCTCTGGGTGTATGGCTGCATTAGAAGCTGCAAAATTTTTATCAGAAAATACCATGCATTAAAATTAATAAGTATACAACTAATGTAAAAACTTGACTATTACTTAAAAATATAAAGCTCTTTACATTATGAAGTATAAATATTCAAAATATTCTGGAATGATGTAGTGTACAAATACTGAACTTTCTTCAAAATAAGTTCTAAATTTATTGTTAGAAAATATAAAATTTTACATAAATATATTTTTATTATTGAATATCTATCTAACTGGTATAGAAATCTTACTTTTATTATATCATAACTATAATTCATGATTATAAATTAAGAGTTTAAGAATAAAATATCTATATAAACTTTAAGATTAGTGATGCAATATTTTACAATAATATAGAAATTATAAAATTCTATTAGAACATAATATGTTTTTGTATTATGAATACTTACTAATACAGAATCTTATTACACTCCTCTTCTCAAAACTTAACAATTTGTCATACAAAGCATATGTATAATCTTATCTATATAATAAAACACCAGAACTTTGCAGCATGTGACAAAACTTACTTTTAAGGAAACTATGAAATTACTGCTAAACCAGTCTACAAAGTATTCAGAATATACAATGTTTTAAATAAACAAGCATAACCAACGTAGAAATGTTGCATTAGGATCAGCACATTTCAGAAATTAATAGCTTACAAGTCAAAAGCAGTATAAATACTGACAGTTTTTATTGCACAACATAAGTTATTCACAATAAAAATATTATTTATAAACAAACATATACGTCCACACTTACTTTGCATAATGTAAAAAAACTTCTTATCACTTTTTAATACAGCTGTAAACTCAACTTTTCTAAAGTACAAAAATTTTTTTAAGCACATCACTAAAAGTTTCGCAATGTAATTTTATATAATCACATAAATTTAAATCAGAATATATAATAATCTATTTCTATAATCTTGATAAGTTTCAGAAGCATTACAAATTAATAATACAACACCACCACTTCATAATAAGTTTAATATACCTCATATTATGTTAATTATAATATAATCATATAAAAACATATTGTTGACCAAAGCTTGTGCGAAGCTATATTAACATTATTGTTCATCTGTTAACTCTAGTCACAATCGTTAGTTATATAGTAGAAATTACGCTTTTCAATAATTCATTGCGATTTTGCTCAAGAAAACAATGCATCTGTAATTATCAGAGGATTGAGGACTGTTTCTGATTTTGATTATGAATTTCAAATGAGTTGGGTAAATTACAAGCTTACTCCTCAAATCGAAAATATATTCTCATCAGCTTCAGAAAACACTTAAATATCTAATCTTCAAAATGACATACCACCAAACAATTTAATATTTTTACTATATTCTACTATAAGAAATTATAGTGAAACATTTTCATTTACTTAAAAAGAACAAAAAAAATTAATTAGAATTCTGGTAGAAATTCTTTAAATACTTTTGCACACTTATAGGAACAAAAGCATTAATATCTCCATTAAGACGTGCTATCTCTTTAACAAAACTTGAAGAAATAAATTGAGTATCCTCTGAAGCTGGCAAAAATATAGTTTCTATTTGAGGAGTAAGCTTGTAATTTACCCAACTCATTTGAAATTCATAATCAAAATCAGAAACAGCCCTCAATCCTCTGATAATTACAGATGCATTGTTTTCTTGAGCAAAATATACTAACAAACCATCGAAAATTATAGTTTCTACTGCTATATTTAACAACTGTATTTCATGTTGTATTAATTCCGCACGAACTTCAGCAGAAAAAATTGTATTTTTTACACAATTTTTAGCAACACCTATTATTAATTTATCAACCAAGTTATAAGCTCGCTTTATAATGTCAATATGACCAAAAGTAATTGGATCAAAAGTACCAGGATATATACCTACTTTCACATCAAATTATTAGTTTCATAAAATCACATTGTATCACAATCCTTGCATCAATTTAAGATTATATTTTCACTTGAATAACTAACATTTATAACATATAATTCATAGGCTTATGTTAATTTATAGACTTGTATTAGCATATCATAGATGTCACTTTTATAGTACACTGTATGCTGGCTTGATAGCTCAGTCGGTAGAGCAAAGGACTGAAAATCCTTGTGTCGTTGGTTCGATTCCAACTCAAGCCACTTGTCACGCACTCCCTATGTTCAGAGTTTAGTTAAGTCTTTGTGGCATGTTATTTATAAACTAATAAGTTATTATTTTATGGAGACTCAATGCGTTATTTTGTATTAATATTGCTCTTTTTATTTTCTACATCAGCAATTGGATTAGAAGTAGCATCAAATAAAATGATTGTTGGACTAGTACGCACAGCAAAAGAAACTTACCCGGAAGAATGGACATTTTCAAACAACATTGCAGAAATGTTAGAAAAATTAGGAGCAGAAGTTATACTATTTGATTACAATACAATAGTAGACTTCAAAAAAATAAAAAACGAATCGTTAGAAGAAGCTAAAGATGACATTTCACTTCTCGCAAAAATAGAATCAGATAAAATTCAAGATGCTGTTCATAACTTTATCAAAGAGAATAAGATTAATAGAATATTCATTCCAGGAAACTATTACAATGTAGACACTGAACCTTACCCACCAACTCCAAACAGGCAACTTGTTACTAACGCAATAGTAAAAATTGTAGAAAGTAACCCAAAAATTCATTTAATAGGGGTATGTGGAGGATTACAAGGCATAATGCACGCAGTTGGTGTAGAAGTAATTCGAGTGAAAAAGATCGTTACATCTAAAGAAGCTGTAGAAGCACATTCGATTTCAATGCCAGACCCACACAGAAAAAATGTCGGCCTTCACAGGTTAAGAGTTGCACCTGGCAGTAGATTATCAAGTATTGTTTCTAAATATGTTAAGCCAGATGATAATGGGTGGATTGCAATATATTTCCCAGATGCACATGGAGGTGTAGTAAATAATAGTCAAGAAAACATTAAAAAAATAGAATCTCTTGGGTATAAGATAGTAGGATTCTCTGATGACGGCATTATCGAAGCAATTGAAGATAAATATGGAAACATTTTGTTTCAAGATCATCCAGAAGCTTTAGCAATTAACGCAATAAAAGGATCTGAACAAGATGTTAAAGATGATAATGATGTCAAAAGACGCCAAGCAACATTATCAGCAATTGCAATTATAAACGATTTTCTTTATAGAAACTAATAAGTTTGCGCAAATACACCTATATATTTTATGCAAGTGTATGTACAAAATTAAGTATATAAAACACTAAGTTATTACTGCTAGCTATAATGATATAACATGCTATGCACAGTTTGTAAGTATACTATGCATTTTATTCACAAACCTATATATCAAAAATTTATGCTAGGTAATACTAACAACAAAAACTAAGAGTTCCAATATGTTATGTTTAGTTTATAGTGACTCTTTATATTTTTTAACTCTGTAAAAATAGGCACAGGTTATGTAAAAGTTAAAAACATTATGTTAGTATACTACTAACTGTAAAACTAACTCTAATGTGATAGTTTGTAAGTATAATAACGTATCTTTAGTCTCATAAGCATAAATATAATAGGAATTACATTATGTTAATGTACTGACTATTAATATAAAACTAAATATAACACGCGATGCTTAGTGCTACACCTTTAATTACACAAGTATAAACACAGACTATTTAGTGTACAAAATATTACTAGTATAGCTACAAACACTTAAAAATATAAACGGCTATTTTATAATACAAATTATATAAGAATTCAAAATATGATGTTACTCATTAGAAAAACTCACCTAATAAGTGATGCCTAGTTCTAAACTTTTTAATATGCTTGGTTTGTAATTATAATGCACTCTTCAACTAGTAAACATAAGGATAGTTCATGTCAGTGTTCAAAACCTTATGTTATATATCATATTATCATTCATGAAAAAACAAGTAAGATTTTTATTTGCTGTGTAGCAAGTTATAAATATTGCAATAACTTCTTCCATAAATAATTTTCGAATAAAATTATTATGCTAACATTATTCGACTAAATATTATAGCTATAGAAGTGCTTAATATTGATTTTATTATCATAGTCACTTATTAACTTAAAATAAATAAAAGCACTCAATTCATTATTACTTAACGTTGACTATCACAATTGACTATTAAAAATATATATGATATCTGTGCTACAATTTATATTTAACTAATATCTTTAATGCGTTTATCCAACTACTATATACCAACATTAAAAGAAACATCAGCTGACGTATCAGTAGTATCACATAAGTATTCAATACGTGCAGGTCTCATTAAACAGATTGCTTCAGGAATATACACTTGGCTTCCACTCGGCCTAAGAGTATTAAGAAATATAGAAAATATTGTTAGAGAAGAGATGAATAAGTCAGGAGCCCTAGAAGTGCTGATGCCATTAATACAACCAGCAAGTTTGTGGAAAGAGTCAGGTAGATATGATGACTATGGGTCTGAAATGCTACGCATTACAGATAGGAACCAAAGAGAAATGCTTTTTGGACCAACTCACGAAGAAGTTATTACTGATACATTAAGAACAACATTAACAAGCCATAAAAATCTACCCATTACTCTATACCAAATACAATGGAAATTTCGCGATGAACTACGTCCAAGGTATGGTATAATGAGATGTAGAGAATTTTTAATGAAAGATGCATATAGCTTTGACAAAGATTTAAGTGGTGCTATCTTATCATATAATTTAATGTTCAAAACTTATATAAAAATTTTTAAAAATCTAGGTTTAACTCCAATAGCAGTCAAAGCAGAATCAGGACCAATAGGTGGAAATTTAAGCCATGAATTTCACGTATTAGCAAACTCTGGAGAAAGCACTCTATATTATGATCAAGAAATCATAGAGCTAATGAATAGTGACAATATTGACATTGAAAGAATAAAAAACACTTACACTGCAGCAGATGATATGCATGATCCTCAAACTTGCCCTATTCCACCAAATAACATCAAAACAAGTAAAGGAATAGAGATAGGACATATTTTCTATCTTGGAGATAAATATTCAAAACCAATGAATGCAAATTTTTGTGACAATAATGACAGCAAACCTCTACAAATGGGCTGCTATGGTATAGGAATATCAAGGTTAGTAGCAGCAATAATTGAAGTCTTTCATGATAACAAAGGTATTACATGGCCAGAGGAAATATCACCTTTTAAATTCTCTTTAGTTAACTTATATTCATCAAATGACAAATGCATAAAAGTCGCAGAAAATTTACACATGCAATTACATAATGATGTACTATATGATGATACAGATGACAGTCCTGGAATAAAATTAACAAGGACAGATTTATTAGGTATGCCATGGCAAATTATTATTGGCAAATCAACAGTAGAACAAGATCTCATTGAAGTAAGGAATAGATCAAATAAGGACAAATTTTTAATCTCTGTAGAGCAATTTTTAAAAAAATTTAAGAAATGATACTAGGTGTTGGTACAGATATTGTTTATATTCCACGTATATCAAATCTGTGGAAAAAGTTTGGTATTAAGTTCCTTACTCGTGTGTTTAACCAGAAAGAAATAGAAGATAGTTATAAATACACAAATTTTGATGCACAAGTGAGACACTTCGCAAAACGTTTCGCAGCAAAAGAGGCGTACGTTAAAGCTTTAGGAACAGGGTTTGGCCAATCTATCAAAATGTCAGACATTGTAATATTAAACAATCCATATGGGAAACCACAAATTACTGTCAGTAATAGTAATCCAATACATAAAATTGAATTATCAATCAGTGATGAAAAAGACTATGCTATTGCCTTTATAGTCATATATAATGCTAATATAAAACTATGAAGAAACACAGTTATCAAATCAAAACATGCAAATCATTAGTATTGATTAGCAAATACTATACGATATTATTATTTCTAGTATTTACTTATTATTATAAGTAAATTATAGATTTGAAAAAATAAAGAAATTCAACTCACTATTGTTAACAATTCTAATCTCAATTAATTATTGAAAATATATAATACACATAGCTTACAAATTTATCTAATCAATATCTTTAATACACTCAACAACCAACTACAACTAACATTAAAAGAAATATTACGATATGCTCACTAGTACTACATCAACTGAGATGTAGAATTTAAAAACATGTGCTATGTAATACAATATCATGTTTTATCACAATTATATTATTATTTTAGAATAATTGAAGAGATAAATACACAAGTAAACCGTTCAATATAATGAATAGTGTTATGTAACGCAATGTTTTTTATGTACAAAATAAGCATAGTACAAAAAACTATTGTGTCTGAGCATATAAAGCTGCGACACTAGTGTCAAAAAAAAAAAAAAAAAAAAAAACTAAAGTAATATGAAGAATATTTCACAAAATTAAATTCATATTTAATATGCAAGTTACTATTAAAACACTTAATCAACTATTTCACAAATAACTAACTATTCTATAAGTAAAATTCTACACAAATTAATAAACATCTAGAAAATCAAAAAATAAGATTTTTTACCTATCTGTATAAATAATAACAATATATAGAATATATGTGTTATATATATCAACCAAAACAATATTCTATTATCAAATATATAAAATCAAGATATCAGTCATTACTTCAAATAAATTATAAGATATTACTTGTGTAGCATTTACACATAAAATTAATATTATCATATAACTTAAGAAATTTATTACTTTTAAGAATTTCATATTTAAGTATTACAATTATTATTAAATTTTTGTTGCATATAAGAAATACAGTATGTATATTTATAGATATCTTTTCCTCGGTAGCTCAGTTGGTAGAGCACTTGGCTGTTAACCAATAGGTCGCTGGTTCGAGTCCAGCCCGGGGAGCTTTTCTAATTTCTACAAAATTTTTTTTTTTAAGTCCTAAGTATACTAGTATTAGTTGTATTACATTACTGTCTTTTATAGCGTGATATATAAATGTATTGACTTATAGAAATATAGTATTATAATTACTACCGTGTTTTAAGCACTATGGCAATAAAGGCATCTTAAAATAGATGTATTGGACCCGAGGGCAGTGCTCGGCATCTCCACTTATTACTATGGGGGTGAAACAGGATCGACATGCATAGTAAAGGGGATAGTTTTTGCCCGGTGAGAAAGCAGCCGTTTAAATGCTCAAAATTTATAAGTGCAAACGATAATTTCGTTTTTGCAAATGACAATAATAGCAGTGTTGCTGGCTTAGTGGCTGCTTAGTTTTGTCATTAGCGCGGTTTTTTAGAGGGTTTCCCGGGCAACAGAAAAATCCTCTTTTTTTATGATCAAAAAGTTATTTATGAGTAATGCAATAGACTATCAAAAACTCATGCACTCTGCTATGTGCACTGTTGTAAAAAATGCTTTGACTGTCATAGCTCATTCAGAACATTCAACTAATGTACACATTGCTATATCCTTCTTAACTAATTATAAAGGAGTGACATTACCTGATCATATAAAAGAGAACTATCCACAAGAAATTACTGTAATATTGCAGCATCAATTCAGAAGTCTACAGGTATTTGACAATAGTATCAGTGTAATATTGAGTTTTAGAGGTCAAGAAGAAACAGTTGTTATACCATTTCATTCTATTATCAAATATATAGATGTTTATCAAGGCTTCGTACTTGATCTTGAACAATATATGAGCAACAACATTGAAGAGGCTGATAATTATGATTACGATACTGATGACAAGAATGAAGAAAGTGATCAGCAAAACAACCAAGACAATATTATCTTTATAGATACATTTTTAAAAAAATAAAGTTTTTGTGCTTTACTACACTAAATCTACTAGTGTATTATGTTAAATGTTCAATCCTTTTCAAGTACACTTAATGAAGCAGTCTAAACTTTAGATTTTGATAAAAGCTTCATTTCATGTGTATCACAATACACTCAACTATCTATACATTTTTTAATGAGACAAATATATGATGACACAATCTGTAAATCTTAAATTTGATTTAGTAATGCACAATCAAGCACATAAAGAAATTACTGTCAATGAAGCTTTAATAAAAATAGATATGCTCATGAACAATTGTATTCTAGAATTACAATGTAATACTCCAATAAAAGAAATATCTTCTGGAGATATGTATATTATTGGGCCAACACCAACGATTCAAGAATGGAAAAATAAACAAAACTATGTAACATATTACTACATTAACCAATGGTATTTTATACAACCAAATACAGGTTTAACTTTATGGATAAAAAGTAGAAATCAACTTTATACATATAACAATAACCAATGGATACCTAGCTACAGCAATTCATAAAATACAATAACTTTAAATCTCATGTGACAATCTCAAAGTAATTTCTTAACTCACACTTATTATCATTTTTTCTCTGATATAAGCTTCATAGCATCTGATAAAGACATTTGCTCAACATCTGTACCCTTCTTTAAAGCAACATTCAATTTATCATATTTTAAATAGAATCCATACCTTCCCTTACATAATAATACTTCCTTATTATCTTCAGAAATGCCTAGAGATCTTATAACACCATTAGTAGAACTATTTGCAATAATGTCAATAGCATCTTCAAGCTTAACATCTAAAAAGTTAGATTCATTTTTTATTGAAAAATATTTACCTTCATATAATATGTATGCACCAAATTTACCAAGTCCTAATTTAATTTCCTTACAAGTCTCCGGATGTGTACCTAAACTTATAGGTAAATTCAATATCTTTTCTGCCATTTGTAAATCTAATAAATTAGCATTCATATTTTTTGGTATAGCAGCACGTTTACCATTTTTATCACTACCAATTTGCAAGTAAACTCCATACGGACCTTTCTTAAGATATATCTCTTGACATGTAGCAGTATCAATCCCTAAAACTTTAGGATATTGCACATTGTCCACATCATCAACAAGATCACCACCAACATTTTTTGTATACTTGCATTCTGGATATCCAGAACATCCTAAAAAAATACCATTCTTACTAATATTAAGACCTAGTGTACCATCATTACATGCAGGACATACTCTCCCTGTTTCAGATTTATCAGAAGAAAAAATATAATTCTCCATCTCACAACTAATAACTTTTAATATTTCAGTAAATTCTAACTTTTTCACTGAATTAACATTATCAATAAATAGAAACCAAAATTTATGTAATACTTTCTTCCAATTAATTTTCCCATTAGAAATTAAATCCAGTTCTTCTTCAAGATCAGCAGTAAAATCATATTCCACATAACGACTAAAAAAATTCACAAGAAAAATATTTACTATTCTACCCCTCTCTGTTGGAAAAAACTTCTTTTGATTTAATATAACATATTGTCTATCCTGTAATACAGAAATAATAGAAGCATAAGTAGAAGGCCGGCCTATTCCTATTTCTTCCATTTTTTTCACTAAACTTGCTTCATTATATCTAGCAGGAGGAATAGTAAAATGTTGATGAGGTATAACCTCATTTAAAGGACATTCATCACTTACTTGAAGTAACGGTAACATATTATTCTTATTATCATCATCTTCATTATGACCATATACTTTATAAAATCCATCAAAAAATAAGGAAGATCCTGTAGCACGCAACGTTACTACTTTATCAGATGATGCAAGTTCTACAACAACCTGGTCAATAATAGCAGAATTCATCTGACTAGCAACAGTCCTTTTCCATATCAAATCATAAAGCTTGAGTTGTTCTGGTGTCAGATAATTTGATAAGCTATCAGGAGTTATCGTAATATTTGTTGGCCTAATTGCTTCATGTGCTTCTTGAGCATTTTTTACTTTTTTAACATATTTGCGAGCAGATGCTGGCAAATACTCTTTACCAAAAATAGAAACAATAATACTACGAATATGATCCAATGCTTCATCTGCAATATAAAAACCATCAGTTCTCATATAAGTAATTAGTCCAACAATTTCTCCGCCAACATCAATTCCTTCATATAGCTTCTGAGCAATAAGCATAGTATTTTTTGCAGTAAATCCAAGCTTTGTTGAAGCTTCTTGTTGTAAACTCGAAGTAATAAAAGGAGGATAAGGATTACGTTTTGTATGCTTTTTCTCAACTTTTACAACAGAATAATTACGAGACTTTACTTCCTCCGCTAGTCTCTTAGCATCTTCTTCATTTTTAATATCAAATTTCTCTAACTTTTTACCAGCATAATAACTTAAAAATGCAGAAAACTGTTTTCCTTCTACATTCTGACACTTAGCTTCAATATCCCAATACTCCTGTGTGACAAATTTTTCAATATCACTTTCTCTATCACATATTAATCTCAAAGCAACAGATTGTACCCTACCAGCAGACTTACTACCTGGAAGTTTCCTCCATAATAAAGGAGATAATGTAAAACCAACTAAATAATCCAATGCTCTACGTGCTTGCTGTGCATATACAAGATCCATATTTATGCTTCTAGGATGCTTTATAGACTCAAGAATAGCATTTTTCGTTACTTCATTAAAAACCATTCTATTGATTACAACATTATCATCAATTGCATTATTTTCCTTTAATACTTCTACAATGTGCCATGCTATTGCTTCACCTTCACGGTCTGGATCAGTTGCAAGATAAATTCCATGAGTTTCTTTACTAGCTACTTGAATTAACTTATTTACGTACTTTTCCGACTTACTAATTATTTCATAAGTCATAGCAAAATCCTTATCTGGATTTACAGAACCACTCTTTGCTGGAAAATCTCTTATATGACCAAATGATGCAACAACCTTATACTTGCTTCCTAAATATTTGCCAATAGTTTTTGCTTTGGATGGGGATTCTACTATAATTAAACTCATTTTACACCCTAAAATTTCTACTAAACAAAATTATCCCTGCTATGCTCTACACGAAAAAAAGAGATCAACACTATTACTAATGATAATTCTGAAAGAATTTTAAATTTATTGTAGAGGTACGCCAGAAAAAAAGAATGAGGTATTCTACATTACATATATTTAAAAAACACTTCATATCATATTTCATCACATATATTTAGTATTTTTTTTCTATTTTACAAGAATTATAATCACAACCATTTTATGCATTCACATCAACACTCTGAAAAATTTATAATGCTTTTATAACAAGTGAATTATACGTATTCTAATAATTTATAATAAAAAATACTAAAACAATAGAAAATACCACATTCAACACAATTCACGTAAGAATTATTTTTACAATATCAAAAAAAGAATTGTGACATTAATAATTTGAATAAAATAATTTTCCTAATATTTGTGGTATTTGAAGTATTATATCATCTGCAATTAACCCAATGCCATAATTTCTAGCACATTCTGCATGTATCCATACACCACAACATGCAGCACTAAGTGGAGTCATACCACAAGATAACAACCCACCAATAATACCAGATAACACATCACCACTACCTGCTGTAGCTAGATTAAATGGAGCATTGTTAACTACAACATTACCAATAGGATCAGCAATCACAGTATCTGGACCCTTTAACACTATAACAGCCTTTGATAAATTTGCAGCTTTTTGTACAACCTCTATTTTACTACCTGTTAAAAATGGAAATATACGCTTAAATTCTCCTTCATGTGGAGTCATGATAACATTATGCTTAATTTCAGAAAAAAGAGTTTCACAAGAATCAGCAAATACTGATATAGAATCAGCATCTAAAACACAATTTTTTTTACTGAGAACATCTACAGTACGTTGTTTAGTAATGTCACTTATTCCACATCCTGGACCAATTACAACAGATGTAACCCTATCGTCATTAATTACATCATCATAAAGCTTATACATAATTGAAGTCAAACAACTTGCATAAAATGCAACAGCATTACTGTCACAAGCAATGCTCACTATACCAGAACCTGTTCTCAAAGCAGCCATCGCAACAAGTTTTGAAGCTCCTATTGACTTATTACCAACAGAACACACCAATGTATATCCTCTCTTATATTTATTTACTGTATAGTCTAATTTTGGTATTTCATGTTTCCATAAAACAGGAGTATTATTACGTATTGCAACTCTACTATAATCAATGTTAATTCCAATATCTACAACATGTACTTTCCCAGAATAATCACAACCAGGAAATAAAATGTGTCCTATTTTTAACACAGAGAAAGTTATAGTAACATCAGCATGGATGGCACAGCCCATAATCTGCCCTGTATCACAATTTATTCCACTAGGTATATCAACAGCAACGATTACATTATTACTATCATTATTAATATACTTAAATATACAAGATAAATCTTCAGGTATATTACGCGACAACCCTATTCCAAATATGGCATCTATAATCAAACAACTTTGACAATTAACAATACTATTATACGTTAATGGAATAACCCAATCTTCATCTATATCAACATTACAATTATACAACATTAATATTACTGGCCATCCCTGAGCTTTTAACATCCTTGCAGCAGTAACACCATCTTTACCATTATTGCCAGGTCCAGCAATCACTGTAACAAACTGCTTAGGAAATAACTTAGATATAGAATCAGTTATAGCTTTTCCAGCTCTACAAATAAGCTCATCAACAACTATACCACAACTTTTTTCATAGGATATAACTTGTTGACTATTTAGTACTACCATATTTTCCAATTGACATACATTAAAGTAACATCATCAATAAGCTAAACACTACTTAACATTATGTATTACTAACAGCATTTCAAATTACTTAACACAAATTTGATTTATTCTTTTTTTTCTTGGTTTCAGCAGCAAATTTAATTCGTTCAAATTCTCTTCTTTTTTTATGCCAACCATATTGATACATTGCTATTTTATTTTCTATTAACGCTATGGTACCATCATAATATACAACCATATCCATACCCTTCTTCTGAGCTTCAAGGAATTTTTCTCTATACCTATCACGGTATGCAGGATCATTCAACACAGAATAAGTGCTGTTACTTGACTTATTAAAAGTATCTGATACTTGTTTCTTTATTACATCATGCGTGTAAAAGCTCATTGTTATTACTACCTCACCATATTAACTATATTATTAGTTCTTACATAACTATCTAATGATGTTAATTATATCATATAACCTTAATAAAACGATATAAAAAATATTGATATATCACGTTTTTTAAAAAAAGTGTTGTTAATTTGCAACTCAATAATATATTAACAATTGAACAAAAACTCAAATTAAATTACAATCAAGATTATACTACCAATTTTTATTTATATAAAATTGTTTTATGCGCGACAAAATATTAAACAAAAAATCACAGTATATTCACGATTTATTTTCAATTACAGATGAAGACGTTGTAGCAACACATCAACTGATAACCAGAGATATATCCTTAATGCAACTCAATCTTGCTGAAGGTCAAATACTACAATTATTAATAAAAATGAATAACATAAAATCCATAATAGAGATTGGAACATTTGTTGGATCATCTGCTATGTGCATGGTTAAAGCATTACCAGAAAATGGGTATATATATACTATAGAAAAAGATACTACAAACGCTGAATTAGCAAAAAGTAATTTTGAAAAATATAATTTATCTCATAAAGTAACAGTAATTAATGATACAGCAATATCAGCATTAAATAAATTAACTGATCTATCACCATTTGACATGGTATTTATAGATGCAAGTAAAGCAGAATATTGTAATTATCTAGATTGGGCAGAATTAAATATAAAAAAAAATGGGCTAATAGTTGCAGATAATACACTACTATTTGGGAATGTATATTCTAGCGATAATATCACAAAAAAAGTTCCTAAAACTACAATAGATAAGATGCTATCCTTTAACAAAAGACTGTCAGATAAAAACAAATACTTAACAACACTTCTTCCAACAGAAGAAGGTATGACAATTGCTCTCAAATTATTTTAAATATTTTTCACATTGAATATTAATAGAAAATTAAATTATGCTGTCACACTACATCAAGCAGTATAATATTCATATGGCAATATTAGATATTTTATATATCATTTATGACTAATAAATATTATTCTATTTTAACATGAGAAAAAGACATACAGACAACACACACGATAATAAAGTAGATTTTGTAATAAGAAGATACGGATTGTCAGTATGTAAATTATCTATTTTTTTAATAGCTCCATTACTATGTATATTAAGCTTATACATTTTTAACATATATGATAGCTACATCAATATCATTATTAATTGTATATTCACAAGCATAAGTATATTAGCAATATCAATACAACTAAGACAATACTTGCATATCATTGCGTCAATAGAATACCAAAACATGATTTTTGCCAATTCTCTAAACCATAATACTGAGTTTTGTTTAATAATAAAAAATGATGGCAAAATTATATACTCCGATGCAAGATTTTATGAAAGATTTATAAAAAATCAAGAAACAAAATTAAATCTATTTGACATATTAAAAATAGGTAATATTAGTGAACAAGAAATAGAAACATTCAAAAATGCACTTAAAAACAAGTTATCAATTAACACATATTTTTGTTTAAATACAAAAAACAAAATTTCTAACTTTACACTAATATTAGATCCAGTATCAGAAAATCCAGAAATAGAAATTAATTATTCAAAAAAGATAAACCTATTTTTTGCACCTCTTGCAAGACCTCAAGAATATTTTGTACTTAAAGCTATAAAAATTACTAAAGAACAAGTATATGAAAGATTAATTCAGAAGCATTGCGTGGGTGCATATTTACTCAATCATAGAGGAGTAATATTATCTGCAAATGATAGCTTTTTAAAAATGTTAGAACTAAATTCAATAGAAAATGGCACTACATTAACTAATTTCTTAGTCAAGGGCTATAATAAAGACAAAATCATAGACAATAATACAGTTACATTATCAACAAGTACAGGTATCAAATTCAAAGCACATATATCACAAGCTGCATTCTATGATAAAAACAACCATAGTTACATTTATGGACTCTTAACTCCAGTAAACTCTGATATTCTCAACTATCACTTACATCCATGTTTTACAGAAGCACCAATAGCTATTCTACAATGTAGCACAGATGGCAAGATCCTTAAATCAAACAACACACTAAAAAGGCTAGTTAAACACAGTAAAGATTATATTTTTGAATACATATTACCTTCATATAATAAAAAAATTAAAAAATACTTCCAAAATAACATTGTTAAAAACATGTCATTGGAAGCACAGCTTTATAATAACTTATATGTCAAAATTCATTTTAATAAATTTATACACCAGAATAACATGTTTATCATATGTTATATAACTGATAGTGAAGATCGTAAAAACTTAGAAATACAATTAGAACAATCGCAAAAAATGCAAGCTATTGGTCAACTTGCTGGTGGGATAGCACATGATTTCAATAATATTTTAACTGCAATAATAGGTTTTTGTGATTTGCTATTGATAAGACATACTGCAACAGATCCTTCTTTTTCAGACATCATGCAGATAAAACAAAATGCAAACAGAGCAACAAATCTAATAAAGCAATTACTTGCTTTTTCAAGGAAACAAACTTTACAACCTAAAATTCTTGATGTAAACAACATAATTGCAGATCTCTTACATATGATTAAGAGATTAATTAATGAAAGTATAGAACTAAAAATTCAATATGAACAAAACATCAACCTAGTCAAAGCAGATTTATGTCAACTAGAACAAGTAATTATCAATCTTGTAGTAAACGCAAGAGCTGCAATGGAAACAGGAGGACAATTAAGCATAAAAACATATAATACTAAAACAGATGCTTTAAAAATACTATTAAAAAACATGTTTTCTCCAGATAAAGAACAAATAGAAGATGGAGAATACGTAGCAATAGAAATTTCAGACACAGGATATGGTATGGAAGATAAAATCATGAAAAAAATCTTTGATCCATTCTTTTCTACAAAAGAAACAGCTTCTGGTATAGGATTAGGTTTATCCACAGTATATGGAATAGTAAAACAAACAGATGGATATATATATGTCAAAAGCACAGTAAATGTAGGTACTACTTTTATTATTCTTATCCCCACAGTGCATTTATCAAACAGTAACGATATAGAAATACCATACAATAAATATTCACAAGAAGTAAATAATGTAATACCACAAGTAAGCACTTCTACAACAATCTTATTAATTGAAGATGAAGATCCTGTAAGAATATTTGCAACAAAAGCATTAACTAAAAAAGGATTCAAAGTAATAGATATAAGTTGTGGAGATCAAGCATTAGATATTATCAATAAATACCCAATAGATATTGTTATCAGCGATGTAGTCATGCCAAAAATAAGTGGACCAGAAATTGTAGAACAAATATTAAAAGCCAAACCAGATATTCAAATTATTTTTATCTCAGGTTATGCAGAAGAAGTATTCAATAAGCACAGCAACATAGATGCAACAAAAATAAATTTTCTATCTAAACCTTTTACTCTTAAACAACTTACAGAAAAGGTATTAGAAATATCAGAACATTCATAAAAAACATTAAATTAATGCTTACACATCACAAAAAAATAAGTATAAATTCACAAAATTTGATCTATTCTATAATTATAACAATAATATCTGAACTATAGAAAACTACATATGACAAATATTTCTTTAATTTACACAACTACTCCTACTTATGAAGATGCATATCGCATAAGCAACATTTTACTAAACAATAAGCTAATAGCATGTGCTAATATATTCAACAATATTACATCAGTATATCTATGGGAAAACGAAATACATAACAACAGTGAATGTGCTATTATATTAAAAACAACAAATGACTTAGTTCACGCAGCAACTGATAAGATACAAGAAATTCATCCATACGATACACCTGCAATCATTACCATAGATCCAACCAATACAAATGACAAATTTACACATTGGATAAATGACTGCATTACTTTATAATACGCTTGAAAATGTTATAAACATTTAAGAGAATAACCATATTAGAACACTTCTATAATCATTATTACTTACAGATTCACAATCAAAATACTACTATGTTAGAAAAAATTAAAATATCAAATAAACTTACTACACATATTACAAAATAAATATTACTTATGGACTATAAATAATCGTAATAACCAATTTGTATTACAGTATTAAGTATCACATAAATTATCATTATATAAAAAGATTTAAGAAGTTTTGATCAATATACATAACTTATCAGCATAACATAACAATACAATTATTCTCACAGAACAAATCAATATGTCAAACTATAAATGATATACCTTCGTTATTGATCATGTAATGACCATACATATTTACAATCTGTTACCTAGAAAAGTTAAAATAACCTGATAGTAATAACTGATTATATAGCTATCATCACACAACCTACATACTCAATTCATAAAGTAATTATTTAGATCAATGATTGAACTCTCTATAGATTTACCAACAGAAAAATACTGAAAGTTAAAGTATTTTAGCATTAAATATTACCCAATCAGGACGTGTCATCCGCAAGTGCTTAGCTGCATTCTCAGCATGACTTAACTCATGAAACAATGCAAAACACGTAGCACCACTGCCAGTCATACGTGCAATAAAAACATTTTTTAATTTCTTTAATACAAATAATATTTCTTCTATTTCTGGAACAAAATTCAATGCTACATCTAGTAAATCATTCTTAGAATTATAAATCAATTCCATCCAATCATCTTGTTTAACAGGAAGTTTATCACATATTGAAGCAGAGAAATTATCACACTTATAATGATTAAAGACTTTTGCTGTACTTAATGACTTACCTCTCGGTGCAACAAGTATAATGTATCTCGGCAATAATAAATCAGGTAACAACAGTATATCTTCTCCAACTCCTTTAGCAAAAAGCGTTTTAGATTCTAAACATGCTGGAACATCACTCCCAACTTTTAACGCTAAATCTTGTAGCAATTTACAATCAATATTCCACATATTACCTAATAAACGTATGATGGCAGCAGCGTCAGCTGACCCACCTGCTAATCCTGCAGAAACTAAAATATTTTTTATCACATTTACAGAAATATTTGGACGTACAGAACTGTGCTTTAACAACAATTCTATTGCCTTATACACAGTATTATTATATTTACTAATCTTAAAATTTGAAAAATATACTCCCCTCTTTCTCCCATCAATATTAACTTCTAAAAGATCATAAACGTTAACAAAAACAAATAAGGATTCCAAATAATGATGTTGATCAATGCGTTTACCAGTAATATGCAAAAATAAATTAACTTTTGCTGGTGCTTTCACTAAAAATATTGACATAATTAAATTATCATTAATAATACGCTATACATTATTAATAATAAATACTACATAGATTGTAAAACATCTTTAGCAATTATTAAATAAAAAATTTTTTTTAAAAACTTTAAATACATATACACTGTAACAGTACACTAAATAAAAGCACTTATTTACAGAAACTATTCTCTATTTTATAATTTAAATCCTCTAATATTTTAATCAGATAACTTAAAATTTACTATACTGTGAAATACAAAAGTTAATAATAACATTTCAAAACTAGAAATAATATTCCATAATTCACAAACTAAAATACAGAAAAACACCAAGTAGATATCTATTACTTAATAATAAAAGTAAGGATTTTTCTTTTAAAGTTAAGTATAAACATTGATAATAATCCTTATTTACACCACAATATAATAAATAAAAAAAAGATTATTAAACATATGGATATCAGACAATTCATATCAGAACATCCAGTAATATTAGCACCAATGTCTGGTGTAACTGATTTTCCATTTCGCTGCCTTGTAAAAAACATTGGAGCTGGATTATTAGTATCAGAAATGATAGCAAGTCGTGCAATGATCATACAAACAAAACAAAGTCTACAAAAATCACAAATTCAAGCTAATACCGCTGTACAATTAGCTGGGTGTGATCCAGCAATAATGGCAGAAGCTGCAAAACTCAATGAAGACATGGGTGCAAAAATTATAGATATAAACTTTGGCTGTCCCGTTAAGAAAGTAGTTAATAGCTATGCTGGCTCAGCACTAATGAAAGATGAAATTACAGCTGCAAAAATCCTAGAATCTGTAGTAAAAGCAGTAAAAATTCCAGTAACATTGAAAATGCGTACTGGATGGGACAATAACAATCTAAATTCACCAAAATTAGCTAAAATTGCTGAAGAAAGTGGAATAAAAATGATAACAATACATGGTAGAACAAGAACACAAATGTTTAATGGAAAAGCAGACTGGAAATTCATCAGCAATATCAAGAAATGCGTAAAAATCCCTGTCATAGCTAATGGAGATATAAAAAACCTAGATGATATAAAAACATCATTAGAAGAATCACAAGCAGATGGAGTCATGATAGGAAGAGGAGCATACGGTAAACCATGGTTTATTAATCAAGCTTTGCATTTTATAAAATCAGGCATAATTTTACCTGAACCATCACCATCAGAAAAACTACAAATTATAACAAACCATTATGACCACATGATAGAATATTACGGAAAAGATATAGGAGTTAAAATATCAAAAAAACACATAAGTTGGTATAGTGCTTCTCTAGATAATTCAGCAGAATTTAGATCTCAAGTAAATCGATCAAATGATAACAGCTTTATCAGAGATAAAATTATAGATTTTTTTTCACAAAACTGATATTCTACATCAGAAATTTTTTAAACAATAAATAAATTTTTAATGATCATTTTAATATATGTATATAATAAAGTTTTATAATTGACAATAAGTTTATAGTATGATACCAGTTCAAGTTTGTCGTTTCTCAATATTTATTAGTTATGAAAGATCTACAAACAGATAAAGAATTGCTCAAAACACTTGTAAGTAAGGGGCTAAAACAAGGCTTTGTTACATTCAACGATATCAACGATGTTTTCTCTGATTATGTATTATCAGCTGATAATATAGATGAAACCATATCAATGCTTCAAGATTCAGGCATTAATGTTCTCGAACAAAGTGATGAAGATGAAGCAAATAGCATAGTAGAAGAAAATAGAATAAAAGAAGACTTAGATGAAGATGATGTATCAGATGGAGGTATAAAATCTTGGGATTTTGGGCAAACGGATGATCCTATACGCATGTATCTATGTGAAATGAGTTCAGTTGAATTACTCTCTCGTGAAGGAGAAATTGAAATTGCAAAAAAAATAAAATCAGAAAAAGTAAATATGCTAAGGTCATTAGTAGAATCTCCAGTAGTACTGCGTACATTCATGTCATGGAGAGATGACTTAGTAAATGAACAAATAATGTTAAGAGATCTAATAGATTTAGATGCAAATTACAGATATGAATTCCCAGAAAAATTTGCCGATGCTGATGAAGCTAGTGTTTTAGATTACGATAAAGATTTAATAGATGAATCTGATGAAGATACAGACATTTCAGAAGATGACGATGAAGAAAATGTTTCAATAAACGCTTCAATATTGGAAATGGAAAATGCATTACTGCCTAAAGTTGTAAGTATTTTAGATTCAGTAATTGCATCAGCAGAAAAAATTTTAGAACTCAAGAAACAGTATCAAGGCAAAATTAATCAAGACATTGAAAAACAATACAACGATCTACATGATAGTATATGGGAAATGATATATCAAATTAAACTCAGTAATTCTGCAGTATTATCAATCACACAACAAATCTATAGTTTAAGCAAATCAATCGCAGCAGAAGAAGCTAAAATTATTTCCCTTGCTGAAAGTTATGGCATACAACGCAAAGATTTTCTAGATGCATACAATACTAACTCTGTACTACAAAAAAAAGGTACTTCTCCACAATGGAACAATCTACTAGCAAATGAGGAAAGTAACATAGTAAGTATGTATAGTAAAATTAAATTACTTTCTGGAGAGAACAACCTAACTGAATTTAAAGCACTAGTAACAAAAATACAAAAGCACGAACGTGCAGCAAATCAAGCAAAGCAAGAGATGATTAAGGCAAATCTAAGATTAGTAGTATCAATTGCAAAAAAATATTCAAACAGAGGCTTACAATTTCTAGATCTAGTACAAGAAGGAAATATTGGATTAATGAAAGCAGTAGATAAATTTGACTATAAGCGTGGATATAAATTTTCAACCTATGCAACGTGGTGGGTCAGGCAAGCAATTACCAGAGCAATAGCAGATCAAGCACGTACTATTAGAATTCCTGTACATATGATTGAAACTGTAAATAAAATTAACCGTACGTTAAGACAAATGCTACATGAAATGGGCAGAGAACCAACACTAGAAGAACTATCAGCAAAATTAAATATTAATGTAGATAAAATACGTAAGGTCATGAAAATAGTCAAAGATCCTGTAAGTTTAGAAAGTCCTATAGGAGATGATGATAGTAGTACATTTGGTGATTGCATAGAAGATAAACGCGCAGTAAAACCAGAAGATGCAGCAGTATTAGCAGATTTAAGAGAAATCACCACAAAGGTACTGTCAACATTAACACCAAAAGAAGAAAGAATTTTACGTATGAGGTTTGGAATAGGTAAAGGTGGAAAAGATCATACTCTAGAGGAGGTAGGAAAATTATTTAACGTAACAAGAGAACGTATACGACAAATTGAAGCAAAAGCTTTACGCAAATTACGTCATCCAAGCCGTGCAAGAAAGCTCAGAGGGTTCTTTTAATACTTATTAAACATTCGTTGAAAATTCACATAAAAACTAGATTATTCTTTCCTACACATACTAATAATACAATAAAGAAACTTTGTACATCTGTATGTTAAGATAATCTAAACATAAGTAAAAATTTTACTAAATTACGCTATCCACTCTAAGAAAGTTTATAATGTTTTCTAATGTCTATAATGAACCAATACCCAAAGTCAAATGTTAGGATAACAATGCATTAAAAAAATGACATCAGATATGTGTGTACATAATAATTATTATACAACATCTCAAATAGTTCTTTTAATATTCAAAAACCACAAGTCTAAATATTACTGTAGAAATGCATATAAAAACTATACCTGTATTTTTTATAATATCAGTACAATAAACAGCACATGCGTAGAATTAAAATAATATGCACTACAAACAAACGAAACTCTACTAAATTATGTAATACTAGCATTAAAAAAATCCAAGAACGTTCTCATAATACTCATTAAAGTATTATTTTGAGAAAAAATACAAAAAAACTACAACAGATGAGTAACCCTAATAGTATTACATACTAACAATACTTCACACAGTTGTATAATAAGAGCACTTTTCATCAAGAACAAACATTCTTCATTAAATACTAGTGTGAAAATGCACATAAAAATTATATTAGTGTTTTTTCTAAACATACTAATACAATAAAAAATCTTGTATTATATGCAATGGAAGAATATATACTACAAACATGAGTAAAAACTTGATATAAATTATGTGAGATAAGTACTCCAAAAAATGTAAGAATGTTTCTATAACATTCACTAATACATTAGCATTGAAAATAAAATTTTAGAATACATTAAAAAATTATCATAGATATCTAAATTTATCATGAACACGTACTACACATAATTTTTATACAACAGTTTAAATAGTGATTCTAATATCCACAAAATCATAAGCTTTCATCAAGCACTAGCGTAAAAATGCATACAAAATTACTGCAAAATTTTCTTTATATATTTATTTCACAGCAAAAAATGATTAATAAGAAGAATATAAACAATTAACTGGAATCAAGACAACTATAAAATAACAGAATAGTTTAATACATTATTGATACCTTTATAGTAACTGAAGTAAACATAAATTAACGTGACACATACACCAGAAATATTCACTTTTCAACAATTTATAATTCAATCCTTACATAAGTTACTATATACAGTAACATATAATAATGGAAATAAGAGAATATAATATACGAAATAAAATATTCACAACTAATACAAAAAAACCTACAACTATTTCAATTTAATAAATAAACATTAATTATAATATCTACACAAATTCAAAAACAATACACACATAAGTATTCTCAATTTAACACTAATACAACTTTCTAGATTAGTTATATTTGGTATTTTGAATAATTTAAACATATAAACATGATAAATTTACTATAATAATAACACAGAATTTAAGTTTTTTTACAAACTGACAAATAATAACTTTTTAGTAATTCCATAACTCTCTTAATCTACTATCTATTTCTTGTGCTTGATTAGATAATTTTTCAGCAAGATCCCTTTTACCATGCAATCTCAAATCTAAAATTTCTGCCTGAATACATTGCAAGTTATCTAAAAGCATTATTTTTTCTATCTCTTTTTTTGCAATATCTATATTATGTGCTCTATTTTGTATTGACATAAAACTAGATGCAGATATTTTGCTTGATATAAAATCTATCACGCCCTCTAAATTACTTTTCTTTAATTCTAAAAGTAACATCTCCTTAGACATTACATGGTCACATAAAGTAACTTTTATATTAATAATATTCTGTTGCAGTTTATACACATTTTTATTCTTTATATTAAATTTAGAAAATTGATCAAAAATAATAGGATCATCCAGCAACTCTGGAAATTCCATGATGACATACATCACTCTTAATTGATTATATTCTTCTAATAAAAATTCATCATTTACATACTTTAATTTGTTAGATGCACGATTTATTGAATGATTAGCTAAAGGTTTACTTTCGTTTCTTCTATACTGTAAATCACGAATTTGAGAATAAAAATATTTCTTATAGTATTTTGCAATATTACCATCACCAATCTGATCAAGATAATGTTTAATTCTTGCTTCTAATACCACACACTGTTCAGGCATAACAGAGCTTTTATCAGTACTAATCTTAGCAAGCTCATAATCCCAGATGAACTCTGATAGCAATTTTGCACTATCCAATAAAGAATTTACACTATCAACACCACCATTTATACAAACATCATAAGGATCCATTCCTGTAAAAACATCAACAAATTTGACAACACATCCAGGTTTAATTAAAGATAATGCTAGTAATGCAGATTTAATAGAAGACATCTTCCCAGCAACATCTCCATCCATCCAGATTATTATTTCAGAAGTTATTTCCCACAAATACATCAAATGTTCAGAAGTCATTGATGTCCCTAATAACCCAACTACATTACAAACTCCTATTTGATGCAGCATTAGAACATCCATATATCCTTCTACTACTATAATTTTTCCTTGTTTTTTTACTTCACGTACAGCAAAATGCGATGCATATAGATTCTCTCTCTTTTGAAAGAAAACATTTCCCCTAGAATTCAAGTACTTAGGACTTTGCGCATCAACAATTGATCTCCCACCAAAACCTATTGTGTCACCACTAGAATTACAAATAGGGAATATAATCCTGTTATAAAAATAATCCTGGTCTTGAGAATTCAATAATCCTACACTTCTAATGTCATTTATATTAAACCCCTGAGATAATAAGTACTTACTCAAACCATATGCCGGCGCATAACCTAACCTAAATTTTTTTACTGTATCACTAAAAATTTTACGACTTTTTATATACTCTATTGCTACACGATTAGCAAACAATTGTTTTTCAAACCATAATGTTGCAGCATCTAACAGAGGAATTAAACTTGATTTTTTACTAGTACTCTTTGGCAAGTCAATACTATACATCTCAGCAAGGTAATCTACTGCACCTTTAAAATCTAAAGCATTAATATCAGAAGTAAACTGTATAACATCACCATTAGCACCACAACCAAAGCAGTAATATAATCCTTTTTCATCACTTACAGTGAAAGATGGTGTTTTCTCACCATGAAATGGGCACAATCCAATAACACTATTACCTCTCTTAGTTAGTTTAACTCTTTGTCCAACAACGTCAGATAACTTAACCTTACTTTTAATGATATCAACAACATTCATGTCATATGCTATAGACAAGTTTAATAATATTATTATGATTAAATGAACCATAACTCATGATATAATCATAAAAGGTTATTACAATTAAATCCAGTCCTATATCTCAAGTCTTAAAAAGCATTTATTTTTATTATTGAATAAAACTAAGTATAGTCACTTCTTAGAATGATATAACATGCTCTTGCTAACTAACGTTAGTATTTGAATAAGTAAATATTATATTCATATTTGCCATATGCTTAACAACACACTATAATAACAAAGAAACAGTACTCAAAATAATTACTACTAATATAACCCAAGTTAAACATCATGTATCAAACTTATGTAAAACTAGTAATTTATTTTATACTATTAATCAATAACATATGCTTGACCATTATATAAAACACAACTGTATTACATGAAAAATAACTACTGATGCTATCATAAAAAATAACATAAGATAGTATTAATGAATAAGTGATTTCTACTAACATTACCATGAACACAAAAATGCAAAAACATATAGAAATATATAAAGATCATTAAAATTACTTACTACCATCACTTGTGAAACACGTATTGCTGCATTAAACAAATAAACAATCTTACAAGTTACAGTTTTCTTAATTAAGAATTAATCAACAATACTTTAAACATACTACCCATATTTTCAGTCAATCTCAAAAAACCTGTTATTAAATTTTGTCTTTGCACTTCAGTTGCATTTTCAATAAGTATTCTTAGCCTTTCTTTAATACCAAAACTATATAAAAAATCTCTCTGATTCATAATAACTGAATCAAGAGTAGATAAACTATCACGTAGTACAGCAAAATTTACATGTGAAGTTATATCACTCTTTCCTATATTTTTAAGTAAATCATTATATTTATGACACTTTACAGACTGTATAGTACTTTTATATGGACAATTCACATATCCATAATCAATAATCACTGCTGCTCCACTATTTTGTAAAATTTTATTCTCTATATATTTAACTATAGATATAGCTTCATTACATGTTTCTACTACTGGTTTCTCAATATCACTTGATACCTCAAATCTCTCATCAACACTCTTATAAATAATCTTAAATTCATCATTTTCCAGTGTAACATACGTTTCATACCAAGTATTATCAAAATAAGTAAATTGCCTTATAGGTAAAGCATCAAAAAACTCATTAGCAATAATTAAGATAGGACAATCTGGAACATCACTTACATTTCTACACCAAAATACCTTCTCATTTTTTAAAATATCCCTTTGCACATTTTCTAAAACAGGACTTATTTCAACAAGATAAACACTCATTGCTGCATAACATTGTTCAAACCTTTTTAGAATTCTAATAACATCATTTATTAATGTTCCTCTACCAGGTCCTAATTCTACTACAACAAATTTAGATGGAGCACCAATCTTTTGCCAACTTAATAATACCCATAATGCTATAATTTCACCAAACAACTGAGATATTTCAGGAGCAGTAATAAAATCCCCATGCGCACCAAAAGGCATTTGTGTCATATAATAGCCATGATGCACGTCATAAAGAGCAACTTGCATAAATTGTTCTATTGAAATAGCACCACCAGAACTAAATATTACTTCCTTTAAATAAGAATACATAATTAATTAATGTATTATTTACATAATTATGATATAAAGAGTAGAGCGGATTGTAAATTTATTTAATATTATGATGTCATCTATCTTTCAAAAACAACTAAATGTACAGTTTTTAAACTATATAGGTGATGGCATCTGTAGCTTACACAGCATGCTGGCTGCCATTAAAGATAAATGCAATGCGCATAGCAGTCCAGACGTTAACATTTCTTTTACTATACAACATAAAGATAATGTAAGAAATTTAATAGATCAAGAATATGGTCACAATACAGTAACCAACCTGCTACATACATGTAATAATTCAAATATAACATTAATAGATGCATCAGAACAACCAATAACCAATGAAGAAATATTATCACAAGATAGTAGATATAGTTACAACACTATACCTCAAAATGATGTCACACAATATGATGAAGAAATTAGCTATGAAACAGCATATCATTTGCTATTAAACTTAGTTAATAATGATGTCAATTTATTTGAAGAGGTAATATCAATTGCAGAAGTTCTAGTGAGAGAAGGAGTTTTAGTTGCACCAGAATCTAAAATAAAAAAGAATATAGCTCAAATAATTTTACACAATATACAACATAAACAAAAAACTCAACATTCAGGTTACTTAAGGTAATAAGATGCCAGGAATAAAGAAATTTATTGTCCCATGTGATTTTAATGGACAGAGTTCTCCATTTGCAATATACATTGGAGAACCAAAACCAGAAAATCATCCTGTACAGCATCAAGATAATTGGTTATCCAAGGAACGCGGCGGTACTATACCAGAAAAAATTAAAGATAGTTTATCAAAATTATATGCATTAGCACAAAAAAATGGTATTTGTTTTGCAGATCTATGTGTATATGCTTTAACAGTTGCTGCACACAAAAATTCTAAAGATTAATGAATGCCACTACTTGATATTTTTAATGCAAAGATTTATCATTGGCAACTAAAGAGCACATTAAAATCACATTCACTAACATAAAAAAAGGCGTTTATTTGCAAATTACGTATGTATGATTTAATCACTACTCATTTATTAAACATATGAAGAATAATGAAGTACATTTTATAATGCTAACACCATAGAACTCAAAAAAATTCTTGTATAGAATTCTCAATTAAAATAATTTATACTAAACAGCATTGACATCTTACATGCATCCCACAAATATACTTTTACAGACAGTTTTAGTAATTGCATACAATACAATTAATATCTCAAAATCATCAAGCATTTTTAAAACTTAGTAACATAATAAAATACACATGATGTAAAAAAAACAACAAACTTAATTACCAATAGAAAAGCAAATATACTTACTAATAACACTTCAATATACACTTTTTAATAACACAAAATAAATTACTTTATGCTCTTGATTCTTATACATTTTGATAAATTTACTAATATTTTTAGAATGTATAGCACACTAAAATATGCTTGACTGTACAACATGATTAAGCAAAACAACAAGCTTTATATATAACTAAAAAATTAGAATTATCACACTTCATGCACTATTAAGCAAGTGCAGTTACTGCAAAATACTTATCAGTTTTTTATATTACTTATTATACCAAATCGATATAAACCTATACAGTAATCTCTTACTATGTATATCTTAATGAAATGACACAGAAACAATTATTGAACAGCATTTGGTATTTTCATTACTTGTTTTTCACAATAATAGACACAATCTATATCAGAGAAAATAAATAGAAATCTTCCATTAATAGTACTAGTACATTACCTAAGAATATCAGTTATCCTCAAATGCTTCTTCCCACGTTCCTTCCGTAGCAGCACGAGCATATTCTGTTACTCTATTTTCAAAAAAATTAGTATGCTCTACTCCATTTAAAATCTCATCTAACCACAATAAAGGATTTTTATTTGCATCATATATAGGTTCCAAATTTAATTGTAACAACCTTCTATTAGCAATATACCTAATATATTTTTTGACTTCTTTAGCAGATAAACCTTCAACATCTCCACATGCAAATGCTAAATTAATAAATTCATCTTCTAAGGATACAATAATTTTACAAGCTTCGTACAGCTCATGTTTTAATGAATCATCCCATATCTCATAATTCTCTTGAACAAAAGTATTAAACAACCTAATTATTGACTCAGTATGTAATGTTTCATCTCTTACAGACCAAGCTATAATTTGTCCCATACCTTTCATTTTTCCAAAACGTTGAAAATTCAATAAAATTGCAAACGAAGCAAATAACTGAAGTCCTTCTGTAAAAGCACCAAAAACTGCTAAAGTCTTTGCTACATGTCTTTTATCATTTTTTCTACATTCTTCAAACTTCTGCATATAATCATATTTTTTCTTCATGACCTCAAACTTTAAAAATGCTTGATACTCAATTTCAGGCATTCCAATAGTATCCAACAAATATGAATAAGCAGCTATATGTATAGTTTCCATATTTGAAAATGCAGCAAGCATCATACAGACTTCAGTAGGCTTAAAGATATTAGAATAATGTCTCATATAACAATTATTAACTTCAATATCAGCCTGAGTAAAAAAACGAAAAATTTGCACTAAAAGATTCTTCTCTTTTTCAGAAAGCACTGTTTTCCAATCTTGAACATCATCTGCAAGTGGCACTTCTTCAGGTAACCAGTGTATTCTTTGTTGACATAACCAAGCATCATATGCCCAAGGATAATTAAAAGGTTTATAAATTGGTCGAGAACTTAACAATGACATTTCAATTACTACCAAAATAACAATATCGGATTATAAACTAAACCCAGTGAGAACTATAACAACTATTTGATATAAAAATCAACTAAGATTTTTTATTAAAATATATAAATATTAAATATTCATATATGCTAAAAACAACACATATTCAGTAAAAAAGTATCTAATTAAAATATAAATTGTCTTAATAATAACACTATATATATTAGTTTTTTTATATATAGAATGATATTTTTTATTTAAAATATTAAAAAAATAATTTGCATATTAAATTATTTCTATCTATACATAATAATTCTAAATTTATTTAATTATTTATATAAATCATGCTAACAAGAGATCAACAAAGAGAAGCCATAGATAAAAGAAAGTTAAAACAGTATATAAAAGATACTGTATCAGAAAAGATTGATGATCCTCTTCTAGATATGACTAATATTACTCCATTATGTGTCACATTACTATTAGATGTTGAACCAGACTTCACTTTATTTAAAGAAAAAGTAATTGATATATTAAAAGAATATAATGACTTGATCGCAATACACTATTTACCAAAAGGGTTAACTATAGTTGATGATAGAACTTCAGAAATGTCATGGAATAGTGTGAAAGAATTACATAAATTATACCATAATCATCAACTATCAGTTGCAAGTAATGATGGTAGTAGTATTCTCACTAGACAAAAATTTAATCTTAGTCCTAACAAACAAGACATTATAATAGATAACAACTTAAAGTACAGAATTCAATATTACCTATTATCATCACTTATTGATCAATGCTTTGATACAGAAACTATAAAAACATATAGTGAAGAAGCATTATTCCTAACAGACAATACTAGAAAAAATATAATTCAGAAGCTAGGAGAAATACTTCATCATCATGTACAAAAAAAAACTTTTTCTTCATACGCAAAATATTTAAAAAATTTATATGAAATACAAGAATTATACTTTACAGAAAAAGGTTATGACCTATTAAGCACAACTCTACAACATATTACACTAAGAAAACTCAATATTACTCAACAAAACATGTCTTACACCTTTAGTCCTTTATTAGATAATGGATGTGATATCAATATAAACTGCAACATACCAGAATATGTAGATATATTCCTAGAAACAAGCGATATTACAATCTCTGGAACAGTATATGGTAACATTTTTAGTAAATACGGTAGTATTACTATTACTAATGCAAAAGAAGACTGTAGTAAAAATGTAGTCTCCATATTTGGAGTTGTAAGCATTAATGGTAAAATAATTAATCAAAAATTACCTAATGAATTAATTATTAATTCTAACTTTTGTACAAATATAAAACGAAGTTCAATAATAACTCGACAAACAAACCTCTGTCAAACTCCACAAACTATTTCATCATTTTCTTCAGAAGATTTTATTAATAACCAACATACAAATAATATAGATGCATTAAAAATAGAGCTCTTTAATGCAAAATTACAATATTATGCTATTATTGCATCTATAGAATGGCCTACCAAGCAACCTACATATAAAAATGCTGAATTGCTCTTCCAGGGTAAAATACAGTATACAGACATCATAGACAAACTATGTAATATAAACCAAAATACATTACCAAATATTAGGATTGACCATAGTATTAACCTACCTTTTCACAATGTATTCATAAAAGATAAAAAATTAATAATTGAAAAATTAAACAAATTCATAGGAGTTTATTTAACAACACGTACAAATAATGGTAAAGATTTCATAAAAAAATTTCATATAGATGAAATAGCAATACACAGTCAAACAGAATATGCACAACTAATACTTTATAATACAAATATAACTATATTTGGTAAATTTCAAGGTCTTATACATACACATACAGGAAATATTACAGTTATAGGAGAAATTAAAAAATCTAGGCTTACAACAAATACTGGACTCATTAGAATTAAGCCCAGTAATAGCAACGCCAACACAACCATAGCTAGTGATTCTTTAATCATTGCTAAATATGGCACAATAGAAATCACAGGTAAACACAACTATTGCTACATTAATGGTAATAAATTTATTACAAATCCAGATGAAACAAGTTCAGCAACAACATCACTTAATAAAACACACCCACAAACATCTACAAAAGCCATCACAAGTCAAAACAGCACTAAACATGCTATACCATTTTCCAAAAATACTATACACTATCTGAATCATGTAAACATCATTGATAATATAGAAGCAGAAAATAGGCTACCTATAACTTTTTTTGATTATGGCGCCACAACATTCATTCATGATGTACATATAAAAGACAAAAAATTAATCCTAAGAAACCTAAATAACAACATAGCACTTCACCTAACAAATATTACATCTAACGGTACAAATCTCAAATCTAAATTTGGTGTCAACGAAGTAGTAATATACAGTGATGCTATAGAACATGCATATTTAATATTTCATGATACAGATGTAACCATAATTGGTAGTTTTTTCGGAATATTGCATACGAATAGGGGTAATATTAAAATTAATGGAGAAATCAAGAAGCTATCAAAAATTAGTACAAATGCTGGATCAATTGAAATCACAGGAAAAGTTAACAAAGCAGAAATCACAGCAAACACTGGATCAATTGAAATAAAACCTCACTCTAACGATCTCACAACAGAAGTAGCAATCAATAGTCCATTAACCGCTAAATATGGCACAGTGAAAATCACAGGTATACATTCTAGATGTCGCATTGATGGCAATCATGTAATCACAACCCAACCAAGCAGCTGCATTCCTCACTCATGTCTGCAAAAACTTTCAGTAATACTTCCTTATTTAGCAGATCCATTGTTATTATGAGCATATGAAATAAAACCTACACACTCATTCAACAACCCACTCACTGCTAAGTATAGCAGCGTGAAAATTTGCAGGTATATATTCTAATGTCGCATTGATGGCAATCATGTAATCACAACCCAACCAAGTAGCTGCATTCCTCACTCATGTCTTCAAAAACTTTCAGTAATACTTCCTTATTTAGCAGATCCATTGTTATTATGAGCATATGAAATAAAACCTACACACTCATTCAACAACCCACTCACTGCTAAGTATAGCAGCGTGAAAATTTGCAGGTATATATTCAATGTCGCACTGATAGTAATCACATAATCACAACCCAACCAAGTAGCTGCATTCCTCACTCATGTCTTCAAAAACTTTCAGTAATACTTCCTTATTTAGCAGATCCATTGTTACTATGAGCATATGAAATAAAACCTACACACTCATTCAACAACCCACTCACTGCTAAGTACAGCAGCGTGAAAATCACAGGTATACATTCTAGATGTCGCATTGATGGCAATCATGTAATCACAACCCAACCAAGCAGCTGCATTCCTCACTCATGTCTTCAAAAACTTTCAGTAATACTTCCTTATTTAGCAGATCCATTGTTATTATGAGCACATGAAATAAAACCTACACACTCATTCAACAACCCACTCACTGCTAAGTACAGCAGCGTGAAAATTTGAAGGTATATATTCTAATGTCGCACTGATAGTAATCACATAATCACAACCCAACCAAGTATCTGTATCCCACCATTCATGTTTCAAACTTAATACTCCTATTACTTGACAGACCTACTGTTACCACCATTATCATGCTAGTATTACACCACTGTTATAAATTAACTAATTAATCCTTAACTTTTTTATGAATGCTTAAATTTATAGAATATACTTCTAATGCAAATAAACAATGTCAACATACTATGTTATTTTTTATACCAATGCGTAGTTCCATCTTTATTATCAGAAAGTACTATTCCTTTACTTAACAAAAGTTGTCGTATATCATCTGCCTTTTTAAAATCATTATTTGCTCTTGCTATCCTTCTTTCATCTATTAACTTATCAATCTCCTGATCATTTTCATTAACTCTAAACCAATCTTGCCAAGAATGCTGCAAAATACCAAGAAAATTTGCAGTTTTAATAAGAGTTTTAGCCAAAGATGTTTTTTTCATAACATCAGATGTCTTATTAATCTCTGTAACCATTTCATGTAATACTGAAATAGCTTTTGGAGTATTAATATCATCTTTTAAACAATCAACAACATCACTAGATAATTCAACATCATCATCCAACGATAAGTCAACATTTACAGAACTTAAAGCAGTATACATACGGTTAAGTGATTCTTGAGCACTAACTAATGTCATATTAAACCAATCTAAAGGTTTTCTATAATGAGTATTCAATAAAACATACCTTATCAATTCTCCTTTAACCCCAGACTCTAATAGCTGCCTTACTGTTAAAACATTCCCCAAAGATTTACTCATTTTCTCACCATTAACTGTGAGAAATCCATTATGAATCCAATACTTAGCGTAATAGCTACCGGGAAATGCACAACAACTTTGAGCTATTTCATTTTCATGGTGAGGAAATTGCAAATCCGCACCACCACCATGAATATCAAAATTTTCACTCAAATAACAATAACTCATAGCTGAACATTCTATATGCCAACCTGGTCTACCTAATCCCCAAGGACTAGGCCAGCAACTCATTAATTTATTATCTACTTCAGTTGCAGGCTTCCACAAAACAAAATCCCCTGGATGTTTTTTACCTAACTCTATATCCACCCTACTACCATAAATCAGTTCTTTAATATTACGCTTAGATAACTGACCATATGAAGGATAAGATTCTACATTAAAAAACACAGTAGCATTATCAACATATGCATGACCATGATCTATGAGTTTTTGTATTAAATTTATCATAACATTTATATTATCTGTCGCTTTTGGCTCATAAGTAGGTTCCAAACAATTCAGCATCTTCATATCTTCATGGAACGCTTTTATGTAAACCGAAGTAACTTCACATATATTTTGTCCATTACTTTGTGCAACGTTAATAATCTTATCATCAATATCAGTAATATTTCTCACATAAGTTACACTAGGATATAGTAATTTCAGTAACCTAAACAGTACATCATATATAACTATTGACCTAGCATTTCCAATATGCACAAAATTATAGACAGTAGGACCACAAACATAGACCTTGATATTATCAACATTCAAAGGAATAAAAGGTTCTTTAATGCCAGTTAAAGTATTATATATGATCATGTAAATTTCGATAAAAAAGAAAACATACTCACAACAAGTTTAGGACCTAGAATAATTACCATAGTAGTAACAACAATACCAAATAATGATAGCAATACTCCAAGAATAACCATCATACCATCTTTATTCAATAGACCCAAAGACATAATTGACACACCACCAGCTGGAATAAAATTTGTCAACGGCAAAGGAATAGCTATTGACACAGCACACAAAAGAGAAATAAACGCTATAACTTTTTCACCAACACTATTAAATATAAACAATAAGCGAGGTTTTGTAAGTTTTTCTGCTTTTCTTAATATAGGAGCAGTTTTCTCAATAATCAAAGCTAAAGTTGTACGTTTAAAAGACTTTTTTTCCAACCAACTAGGCATCCAAGGTACTTGAAAGCCTAATAACATTTGAAATGCAAACATAAGTAAAGGAATTGAAAATATTGTTGTATACCCTGGAGGAACAGGCAAAGGAATAGAAAGCGGCAATGAAAACAACAACATTAATATTCCAAAACCACGAGCATGAAGTGCAGACTTCAACTCAAATAATGTAATTCTATCTACATCAGTGTTATTTGTAACTTCCTCTAATAGATCTGAAACTGCTTTATTTTTTTCTTGTGACATATCTTATAAACTCATTTCAAAAACTATATAACAACATTCTTAAGAAGAAATAACACGTATAGTTAACAAGACGTACAGCCAGTAACACTTATCTTACTAATCATAAATCTATAAAGTAGTAAAATATTACTTAACAACTTTTCTGATATCTTTTTAATCAATATGTACATAACTGCATTCTTAAGAAAGAATAACACCTAAGCTAATACACATTACAGTTATAATAATAATCAAGCAACATTCTTATATAATTTATTATAATTCCATTCGCAATAAAAAAGTTAGATTAAAATGTAGTATATCCAAATCATTTTAAATATATATAGTATTTAATATTAATTTATAAATTCTTTACTTCACATTACAACATTATATTTAAATTTTTTATAACTTATATACCAATAAAATTAACTACAAATAATTAACATTCAGCATTTTAAAAATTAATTGCAATTAATTGCATTGTACCTTAAAGAAGTATAATAGTATTTTAAGGAAAATAATTTATTATTACTATTGTCAACTAGTACAATTAAAAAAAATGTATAAAAACTTTAATCAAAAAATCATTTCAGTTTTAGAACTAATAGAAGAAGATGATGATCATCTATTAAAAAGCTTTATTAAAGAGTTTTATAGCTCGTCCTATGATAATGACATAACACTAGATAATAAATTTTTTTTATTCATAGCGCGTGACCTGTATGAACTTGTCAAAATGAAACAACATAACGAAAGCAAGGTCAAAGTATTCAACACAGAACAAACAGATAATGATATAACAAAGAATGTAACTATAGTTGAAATAATAAACGATAACTTACCATTTATAATAGATTCTATTATTATTACAATAAAAAAACACAATGCATTCATATATCACTATACAAATGCCGTTTTAAATATTGAACGTAAAGACAAACATATACATACAATATCATCTGCACAATCTTGTTCAAATGATGAAACAAGAGAATCAATAGTATATTTCATTATCAGTCACATAGATGAAGGATCTCATAAATCACTTAAACATGAAATAGAAAAAAATTTAAAACTAGTTAGTCAGTGTGTTAACGATTGGAAATTAATGCTACAACATTTTGATTCAGCATTAAATGCAATGAAATCTTTTCATGCTAATTCCATAGAAGAAGAAATTACATTTTTAGAATGGTTAAGAAAAGATAATTTCATTTTTTTAGGACATGAAGAATATATTGTAGATCAAAACAAATTATCAATTAACAATAACTCTAGTCTCGGATTACAGAAAATCAACACATCAGATGAACTTAGTAAAGACTTACCTAAATCTAAGCAACATATATATATTATACAATCTAATATCCTATCTACAGTACATAGACATGAATACATGATTTGCATTGGGCTAAGAATATTTAATAAAGATAATATTTTGATAAAAGAGCATCGTTTCTATGGTTTTTTTGCTTCCATTATTTCATTTCAAGATGCAAACGCCATTCCACTCATTAGAAGTAAAATAAAAGCTGTAGAAAAGAAATCAGGGTTTACTAAAGGTGGACATAGTAACAAAGCATTAGTTGATATATTGCAAAGATTCTCTAGAGATGAATTATTTCAATTTTCCGAAGAAGAATTATTTGAAATTTCAATTGGTATATTATCCTTAGCCAATAATCCAAAGATAAAACTTTTTATAATAAAAGACCAAAACCACAGTTTTGTAAATTGCATCATTTTTGTACCTAAAGCATTAGCAAGCACTGAACTAGCAAATAAAATGAGTTATATATTAGAACAGATGCTTACAGGTAAAGTTGTTAATAATCAATACAATATGTTGAATGAGTACAATTTAGTTAGATTACAGTTTATACTCAAAGCACAAGATAAGCTATTCAGTAATTTTTCAGAATCAGAAATTGAAGCAAAATTGATCGCAGCATCTAGAAGATGGGAAGATAAACTACAAGATGTCATGCGTTGTAACTTAGGGTCTATTAATCCATTTCTACAATATTTAACAGCATTTCCACCAAGTTACCAAGAATACTTTAACCCAAAAAGTGCTTATCATGATATTACAAAATTAGAACAGGTTTGCAAATATAATACTAGCGAAGCCGATCTTTACTTAATAAAAAATAGTGTCCATTATCAACTAAAAATATACATACCTCAAGAAAGCAATCTTCAACTTTCAAAAATACTAAATATAGTAAAAAAAATGGGCACAAATATAATCTTACATCATAGCTATACCATCACAGCTAAAATTACCATATACTTACACCACTTTATACTATCAAATACTAAACAATCTTTTGATCATAATAATATTAAACAACAATTTGAAACTACTATTAAAAAAATCTTTGCAAAAGAAATAGAAAATGATTACTTCAATAGCTTAGTCATATTAGCTAACTTACAGTGGAAAGAAGTTATGCTAATAAGAGCACTAAGTAGATACTTAAAGCAAGTATCATTTAACTACAGTCAAATTTATACTCAAAAAGTTGCTATTAAATATCCAAAAATCTTACTCAACTTTATTAAGTTATTTAATGCTAGATTTAACCCAACACTAGCCAACAACGAAGAATCCAGTGCTATACAAAGTAAAATTAACGAGCTATTATCAGAAATTACAGATGTAGTACATGATCACATTTTAAGGTCCATATATGCTTTGATTCTAGCAATTTTACGTACAAATTATTACCAAGGAAAAGATTATCTATCTATAAAACTAGATTCAAGTAAAGTACCAAATATACCGTTACCTTGCCCTTTCAGAGAAATATATGTATACTCCAATCTATTTGAAGGTATACATCTACGTGGTGGAAAAGTTGCACGCGGAGGAATTAGGTGGTCTGACAGAACAGAAGATTTCCGTACAGAAATACTAGGGCTAATGAAAGCACAAATGACAAAAAATTCAGTCATTGTACCAGTAGGATCTAAAGGAGGGTTCATCTTAAAACGCCCACCCAAAAATGGAGCTCTGCTAAAAAGCACCGCAGTAGAATGCTACAAAAACTTCCTGCGTGGTATACTAGACATCACAGATAACATGATTGATGATAAATATGTTACACCTGATAATATTATAAAATACGACGAATACGACCCATATCTTGTAGTTGCAGCAGATAAAGGAACTGCTACATTTTCTGATTATGCAAATGAAATTTCTGAAGAATATAATTTTTGGTTAGGAGATGCTTTTGCATCTGGAGGATCAATAGGATTTGACCACAAAAAAATGGGTATTACAGCTAAAGGAGCATGGGTAGCAGCTCAAAGGCATTTTTGGCTGATGGATAAAGATATACGTAATGAACCATTCACAGTAATTGGTATTGGAGATATGTCTGGAGATGTATTTGGCAATGGTATGTTATTATCTGATAAGATACATCTCATTGGAGCATTTAACCATAACCATATTTTTATTGATCCATCACCTGATCCAACAAAAAGTTTCCTTGAACGCAAAAGGCTATTTAACTTGCCCAATTCCTCATGGGAAGATTATGATAAATCTTGTATCTCAAAAGGTGGCAAAGTCTTCAGCCGCAATTCTAAAATATTAGATTTAACACCAGAAATAAAAGAACTATTTAATATTGAAGAAGACCAAGTTTCTCCAAATACACTCATTAGACACTTATTAAAAGCAGAAGTTGATATGATATGGAATGGTGGGATAGGAACATATATCAAATCCTCACAAGAAACTAATGCTGAAGTATCAGATAAAGCTAATGATGCTCTGAGAATTAATGGATCTGAAGTAAAAGCAGCAATGATAATAGAAGGTGGAAACTTAGGTGTTACACAAACTGGAAGAGTTGAATATGCACACAGTGGAGGCAAAATCAACACTGACTTCACAGACAATTCTGGAGGGGTAATATGTTCTGATTTTGAGATCAACATTAAAATATGCTTAAGACTTGCAATGAAAAATAACTATATATCTTTAGCTGAACGTAATAAGATATTAGATGATATAATGGATGCAGTTCCATCAATAGTTTTAGAATCACACAACAAACTAGAAACAAAAGCCTTAATGTTAGAATGTATACAGGCACAAAATAGAATAGAACAACATCACAGATTACTAAAATATTTAGAAAAAATTCAAGTATTAAATCGAGACATAGAATTCTTACCAAGTGATGAAGAAATTACAAAAATGAGTGCAGGAATGAAGGGATTCACCTGCCCTCAAATTGCTATATTGATTGCATACACTAGAACTTTCATAAAAAATGAAGTCATGCTTTCCAATATTTTTCATCATTCAAGTCATTTACTCAATCTTTATGAATCACAATACTTATTATCTTACTTCCCTCAATACATAAGAGATAATTTTTCACAATATATAAGACAACACCCTTTAAAAAAAGAGATATTAGCAACATGCATAGTGAATGACATAGTCAATAGAATGGGTTGTATCTTTGTTAATCACATAATTGAAAATATTGGTATCACTGTTGAAGATGTAATTAAAATATACGTTATAACAACACACATATATAACCTATACGAAATATGGAAAACACTAGACGAATTAGATAGCAAAATTCATATCAATATATACACTTCATTAATCAGAGAAGTACAAAAATTTATAGGGCAAATCACATTCTGGTTTCTCAGGAATTCGTGCAAATTTACAAATATAGATACAAAATTAGAAGAATTATCATCCCAGATATCTTTAATTGAAGAAAATATAGAAAGTATTTTATGCAATGAATCTTTAGAAATATACAACAACACTTTATCTTCTTTAATGGAATATAATATTAATAAATCAATTGCAAAAAAAATTACAAAATTAAAATTCCTGACTATTTCTCTTGATATAATACACCTAACAAACAGTTCAAATCTACCGCTATTAACTATAGGGAAAATATACTTTCAGTTAAGATCGTTATTAAATTTCAGTCGTATACGTGATTTTGCAGCACACATGGAACACAATTCTTCATATTGGCAACGTATTGCTATTAGAAACCTACTTGACGAATTAAATGATTATCAATCTACAATAACAGAAAATATTCTAAAACAAGCAGAACCAACTTTATCCTTGGCAATAAAGTTAGATAAGGTAGATAGTATAATTAATGATATAATTCAAGAATGGTATATAAAAAATCAAGAAAAGCTAAATAGGTATTACAACTTTTTAAATGAAATCAACACAACTCAACTTGATTTAAGTAAATTAATGCTTATAATAAAGTCGCTTGATATGTTCATTAATTAAAATAGTTCTCAATGCTTGGTGTTGGTATATCGGAAGTTATTGTTATAATTTTAGTAGCATGTTTAGTAATTGATCCTAAAAAACTGCCACTTGTCACAAAAAGTTTAGGGTTCTACTACAAAAAATTTGTAGAAGTAAAAGGAGAAATTCTAAATTATTTTAACAAAGTTTACAACGATTGCACAGAAGAACAAAACAACAACGTCGTCATTAAAGAAATAATAGGAGATGATGGCAAAACATACAAAAGCTATGAAGTAAAAAAAGATAACAAATAAGTAAAAGAAAACCTATGACTGCAAAAGTGTTAATAGTAGATGACTTACCTGCAAACATTAAACTGTTGCAAGCAAAACTCATGAGTGAATATTACAATGTTCTAACTGCAACAAATGGCATGGATGCAATAAAAATTGCTGAAGAAAAACATCCAGATATCATTCTATTAGATGTTATGATGCCAGAAATGGACGGGTATGAAACATGCAAAAGATTAAAATCTAACCCAGCAACAACATACATTCCAATAGTAATGGTCACAGCTCTTGACAATACATCAGACAATAGAGTAAGTGGTCTCAGCTATGGTGCAGATGACTTTTTAACAAAACCAATAAATGACACAGCGCTATTTGCACGAATTAGATCACTAACAAGATTCAAAATGGTAATAGATGAATTAAGATTAAGAGGCAAAACAAATGCAGATATGAGTGTGCTAAACAATAACATGATGGATTACGCAAATAAAATTGATAATGCTAGTATTTTAATTGTAGATGAAGATGTGATACGCTCTGAACACATCAACAACATTTTGCAAAAGTCCTTTCAACAAACTGTAGTTTCACATGACATAGATCAAGCATTAAATTTAAGTAACATACAGAATTATGATTTAATAATTACTGATCTGGAATTCTCTGGAGATGGGCTAAGGTTGTGTTCTCAGCTGCGTAACAAAATTGAAACACGTTACACTCCAATTTTAGTTTTACTTGATGAAAATGAAGATCCAAAATTATTAAGCAAAGCATTTGACATAGGAATTCACGATTACATTACAACTCCTGTAGACAGCAATGAACTGATTGCAAGAGTAAATGTACAAGTAAAAAGAAAAAGATACCAAGATGCATTAAGGATAAATGTAGATACTAGCATGACAATGGCTATAACTGATCCTTTAACAGGATGTTATAATAGACGCTACTTTGACATGCATTTCCATAATATCATTAACGAATCACTACAGAAAGAAAAAAACCTATCCTTAATGATACTAGACATTGATCATTTTAAAGAAGTAAATGATACATTTGGGCATACTGTTGGGGATGAATTACTACAACAGTTTAAAAAACGAGTATCAGATAATATACGTATTACAGACTTACTTGCAAGATTTGGTGGAGAAGAATTTGTTGTAATATTACCAGATACAACAATTAGTACAGCAGAACAAATAGCAAGACGAATTCTTACTGTAATAAAAGATACTCCATTTAAAACAAGCATAGGTGATATAAATAAAACCGTTAGCATTGGTGTAGTAGAAGTACAAAAATCTGATGTTGACAATATCAAACAATTAATAGATAGAGCTGACAAATGCTTATACGAAGCAAAAAATACAGGAAGGAATAAAGTTGTGATATACTTACAATAGAATTTTACAAGTATTTGCTTTTATATTACAGATTAATTTTAATGAAAATATACCACCTATATTACATCATTAGAATATTTTTCTATACTATAAATTTTTACATATAAACGCAACTTTTCTAAGTTTATATAATGTATTTTTCATATCCTTAGTAACCATTAATAGTATTTAATAGAGAAACACATTACATAATTGACAAAACAATCCCTAATACTCATATACATTGTTATATCATCTTTCTTAATGAAAAATTTTATACTTATACATAAAACTTACATTACAATAATGTTTTAAAGGTACATACATCTTTCATATAATACTACATAGAATTAACAAATTCATAACACTTTACATCATCATTTGTTGTATATAAGTTTTATGATTTTTATCTATATATAAACTAACATATTTTAGTAATGTAACCACAGAATATTATTAAATAATAAGAAATAATAATTTACATATGCAAACCAATAAACTAAAGTTTTTTTCAATTACAACAATTGAATATAACAATATAGTACATTTACAACACAATTTCTTTTAACAAAATAAAAATTTTTTACCTATATATTATATTAATACTATAACAATTTTTCTAAATTCATAATTGTATCTTTCATATAATCTGGCATAGGAGCAGTAAATGATAATTTTTTATTTCCTATATCAATTGATAAAAAATGTGCATGTAATTGTAAGTGATCATTTAACACATGATTACAAAACTTCCCATACTTTTTATCCCCAATAATAGAACATCCAATATGTGAAAGGTGTATCCTAATCTGATGTTTTCTACCAGTTTTAGGCTTTAATTCAAGTAATCCAATATCATAAGGTAACTTCTTCAATACAAAAAATGAAGTTATAGCTTCTTGAAAAATTGAATTACCAGTACCAATATTTTCATAAAAATTATGCTTTTTCTTGGTAATGGAATGATTAATTTCACCAACATCATTTTTTGGAATTCCTTGTGTCAATGCCAAATATTTCTTTTCTACCCTTCTATTCTTGAACTCATGCATAATTAACCTAGATGCTCTTGCATTACGAGCTAACATCAAAATCCCACTCGTATCTTTATCTAATCTATGAACAATTCTCATAGATTCACCATCTCTAATCTTATCTAAAATATCACTTATGCTAATTCTAACCTTCGTACCTCCTTGAACAGATACTCCAGCAGGTTTATTAATAATCAACACATCATCATCTTCATACAAAATGCTATTACTAATCAAATTAATTAGATAAGAACTGTCAGTTTTACAAATTCTTTTAGTGTGTATTTCTTCACCAATTATAGTATTACACTTTATGTAAATTACATTTCCAGTTTTAATCCTTGTATTAGACTTTACCTTTGCATTATCAAGTAAAACTATACCTTTACGTAAAAATTTCTCTACTAAAGACTGAGGAATTTTTAACACTCTTCTAACAAATTTATCTACCCTTACATCTTGATCATCTTCTTTTACAGTATAATATTTACCAACCATTATTCAACTTTCTAAAATAGTATATATCTTTACATAAATCTTTCATGCTAAAATTAGTCATATTACTAAATCAGAGTTCCTCACCTACTATACAACAAATCAAAATTTATTCACAAATCAATCATATATACTACTAATGATAATTCTTACAACGTTATCTAAATTTTTTAAAGCAGCACATAATCCTTCATATAAATCTTAAAATTAACAATATCACTACATTAGAGTTTCTAATTTAGTATCCAGAAACTATGATAAACTAAAATTCATTCATAAATCAACCATATGGACTACTAGATATAATTTCTGCTAATTAAAAACTTTTCTAATCAATTTTCATTTACTAACACACAAACTAATGGATAATAAAAGGACAAACTAAATAATTTAAAAATAATCAAACGTTTAACATATAATCATGTTATTAGCAATTCCTTAAAAAATAAAATGACCATAAAAGAAAAATAGTATAGTAAAACCAATACTTACTTGTATATAGTAAACTCATTTCTTAAATAACAAAATGACAAATTACGAAAATAACTTTCATATATCACTTCATTTCATTTAATAAACAACCTGACTAATAATCTATTTGTCATGTTCAAATTTTCTTCTTCATATAAAATACATTACAAGCTATAACTACTATATACTAACTTCACTATCTTCATAAACTTAAGAGAAAAACTAAGCTATTTATCACTGTTAAACTTTTTCCTTAAATAATCACATAATGCAAAATTGCTAGCTATAAATAA
Organism: Ehrlichia canis str. Jake; assembly: GCF_000012565.1. Lineage (GTDB taxonomy): Bacteria > Pseudomonadota > Alphaproteobacteria > Rickettsiales > Anaplasmataceae > Ehrlichia > Ehrlichia canis. Next base: position 451,916 of record NC_007354.1, on the reverse strand, counting down.
CTCATTATCACATACTATCTTCCCTTTACTTTCTTCAACAAATAACTTTCCAACAGCAGCTTGATACTTATTAAGATTAGAATAAATCAATGCATCATAAGATGCTGAACATAAATAAGCAAATCCTAATGCCATAGATCCCATAGCACGTATTATAACAGCTTGAGAATTAAGCTGACTATCAATCATATCAATACTAAGATGTGTAATGACAAAATCAATAACAGCTCTACTGACAGTTTGTTTATTACCTACATGCAGTTTTATATAACGTGATTGTACATTCTCTGAAAAAGCACCTACTCCTCTTTCTACATAAAATGTTTCTTTAAGTATCGGAGCATCAATTATCGCAGCAACAGGTTCTCCTTGACGAAAAAAAGCTATTAAAGTCGCAAAATAAGGCAAGTAACTTATAAAATTAGTTTTACTATCTATTGGATTAACAAACCAAAAATTTTCTCCAACATCAGATACATCTCTAGTATCATCAAAGACAACACCATAATCTTGTCTGTAATTGTATAACCCATCAGTAATAATTTTTTTAGACCTCAAATAAGCAGATCTAGTAAAATTACTTGCAGCAGTATAAGAAGATTGCATATACCGAATTTCACTAAAATCCCTAATTAAAGCTCTAGACGATTGTCGTACCGACTTTAGCATAATATTGGTAACAGAAGAAAAAATTACAGACATTTACAACCCCTTTTTTTTTATACAGTTTTATAATATTAAGTAACCATTAATCATATTTTAGAACTCAATAAACAGCTACATAACTGTTTACTTATAATTTTTTTAGACACAAATATAACAACTGCATATTCAACATATGCTGAATAAAACACCATACTTGTAATAATGCATTCTAAAATATATTTATCCCTTAGCACGTTCATAATAGCTATCATCCGGAGTATAAACAACTATCTTATCTCCAGGCTTAATAAACGTAGGAACACTAATACGTTGATTATTTTCTAGCATTGCCACTTTATAAGAAGATGAGGATACCGTTTGCCCTTTAATCACAGCTTCAGTTTCAATCACTCGAAGAGTAACATAATCTGGAACTTTAGCAGATATTATTTCACCATTATAAAATACTAATGTAATAACAATATTATCTTGCAGATATATACTCTTATCCCCCAATATATCTTTACTAATTGTAATTTGCTCATAAGTTTTAAGGTGCATAACAGTAATCATTGAGCCATCACCATAAATATACTGATAATCAGACTCATCAACAATAGCCCGTTTTATATCTCCATCTGTACGAAACCTTTCATATTGCTTAGCACCAGTTTTTAAGTTTTTCATTTCAGCTTGTATATAGGCACCACCTTTACCTGGCTGAGTATGCATAACCTTTACAACCAGATATAAAGCATTATTATGTTCTAATATATGCCCAGGTCTAATATCACTCCCTCTTTCTGCCATTCTTTAATAAACAAAAATTACAATTCTGAAATTTTAGTCTTAAAGCACAAGTAATTCAAGAAAAATCAACGCCTTATTGATTACAAATGTTTATACCACACATACAATAAAAACGCATTCTATAATACTCTTCATTCTTTAAATTATACCTATAACATCTAATAAATTTAACAACCAAATAACTCTAGATAAGATACAGAATAAGCCCACACCAACTAATTATATCTGATACATGTAACATTTATTGATGTGAGCAATTTTATAATTTATAGATTAACATGCACTTTTACCATTAATAAACAAATTATGCATCACAATTTTCTATATAACACTAGCAAATTTACATTAGCATCATTAGACAAGTCAAATGAAAGACAAAGATTGATTATAGAATCTAACCTTGATAAACATTTAATCATTCTTGATCAAATTGCAGGGTTAATAGCACGACGTATAGTATGTAATGCTTATCAAGGACAAAATGTTAACTTGGGTGAAAAATTCGGTATTATTAGATTCGGTAGCCGTGTTAACATATATTTACCTTTATCTACACATATATCAGTATTTAAAGGACAAACAGTTATTGCTGGTGAAACCATTTTAGCATATCTAAAAGAAGCTCCTAAACAGTTAACAGTTAAATCTATATAACCATCCTATATGAAAGAAGAACAAAGCAGCAAATTTTTTCCTATTGCTAGGTTATTTCCAAACATAGTAATTTTATTAGGCTTATGTGCTGGTTTGACTTCTATAAAATTCACCTTTATTGGCAAATGGGAATCTGCTGTTATGTTTATTATTATTGTTGTACTAATTTCTATTTGAAATCGACAATTGATAACTAATGTATGTATTTCTTTTACACTATTCCATAACATTTCTAAGTTCTACCACAACTATAGTCAGTCCTTTATGTAATGTATCGTGATCAAGTCATATATCCCTAAATGTATAAGATGACTTTTTCTTCAAACAAACAGATAACATGAATGCAATCTCTAGATTATCGAATCTACTGTGGCTTTGGTGTATACTTTGATTCTTTTGCAGATTTCTTAAATTTTGGTGCTGCTCCTTCTTTCTTGATATACTACTAGTACTAGAGATTTATAATATAGCATTTTCATACATCAGTTGATATGTTATACTAATTTTAAAAAATATGTTAAACTTTGAACTTACTGTACAGAATTTATATACCAGAGAAGGTTTAGTAAAACTAGATAACCTATTTTTATGCTACCTACAATCTCACAACCAAAACTTATATGACACACTAATCAGAGAACGAAATAATGAAAGTAAATCTAATAACACATCATGCATTATTATAGAACTTTCATATATAGTTGAAGATTTTATATCAAAATTATTTAGCATTGAAAATGAAATAATAATACAACAGAATACACATAAAGAATTTTCAGAAATATACAAATGTAAAAGATTATTCATACAACGTTATGCTTTAAAAAAATATCCAGATATAAACAGCTTAAACATATCAGAAATCACAGAACAAATAAGAGAGTTATTCCTATTCCCTATTGAAGACAAAAAATTTGCAAAACAAACACTATTATGGCTAGAAGATAAAGAAAATCATTCAGAAAAACTAGATATTACAGCTAGATATGCTGCATATATGATACATTCAGGATCACATAGCATTCTATTTAGTGTACCTAACAAAACAGACGTTTATAACTTAGTCCCAACAATCACAAAAACTGTTAATAATGACACAATTGCAATGACATCAAAACGCATTAAACGTAGAGATGGATTTAATCTTACACACAAACAACCTACTTTATATAATGCTTTAAATAATTCTCATTATTGCATTTTTTGCCATAAACAAAATAAAGACAGTTGCTCAAAAGGATTATTAGAAAACAACAATGAATTTAAGAAATCAATACTATCAACAGAATTACATGGGTGTCCTTTAGAACAAAAAATCTCAGAAATGAATCTAGTAAAATCTCAAGGCTACCCTATAGCAGCATTAGCAATCATCATGATTGATAATCCATTATGCATCCTAACAGGATATCACATTTGTAATGATTGTACTAAATCATGCATTTACCAAAAACAAGATCCTGTTGATATACCAATGGTTGAAACTCAAATTATCGACAATGTACTAAGTTTACCTTACGGATTTGAAATATATTCATTACTTACTAGGTGGAATCCTATAAATTTTGAACGTCCATTACCTAAAACTAATACAGACAAAAACGTACTAGTTATAGGGCTAGGTCCAGCAGGAATTAACTTGTCACACCACTTATTAAATGATGGACATACTGTTATTGCAATAGAAGGACTTAAAATAGAACCTCTTCCAGAAAATATTTCTGGAGTTACTCAATCCGGAGAAAAAACAGAATTTAATTTAATTAAAAATGTAGAGACTGAACTATATGACAATTTAAGTGAGCGCACACCTTATGGATTTGGAGGAGTATCTGAATATGGTATTACAGCAAGATGGAATAAAAACTACTTAAAAATAGCCAGATTAATATTAGAAAGAAGAAAAAATTTTTCAATGTATGGCGGAGTAAGATTTGGTAGTACATTAACAATAGAAAATGCTTTCGAGATAGGATTTCATCATATTGCTCTTGCAACAGGATCTGGCAGTCCTAATATAATCAACATACCTAACTCCTTAGCAAGAGGAGTACGTATGGCATCAGATTTTCTAATGTCATTACAACTTACTGGTGCTGCAAGAGCAACTTCGATTGCAAATTTACAAATTAGAATGCCAATCATTGTTATAGGTGGAGGATTAACAGCAATAGATGCAGCAACAGAAGCTCTTGCATACTATCCACTACAAGTAGAAAAATTTCTTACAAGACATGAAGCACTGATAGAAAATTATGGTAAATCATATATTGAACAAAACTGGACAGAAGAAGAAAAAATTATTGCAAACGAATTCTTAAATCATGCGATGCAAATAAGAAAAGAAAAAACATTAGCAAAAATAGAAAACAGACAAGCAAAAATTATAGAATTATTACAATCATGGGGAGGAGTCACTATTGTCTATAGAAACAAGTTATTACATGCACCAAGTTATAAACTAAATAGCTATGAAATAAACAATGCACTTGCAGAAGGAATATACTTTATAGAAAATCTACAACCATATGAAATGATAACAGATCAGTACAATCACATAAGCAACATTAAATTTACTGATCAGTATAATAACAAAAAAACACTCAATGCGAAAACAATTATAATAGCAGTAGGTACTAAACCAAACTTAACAAGTATAAAAGAAAACCAACAATTTTGTGGATTGGATCAAGATTTTACCCATACCTTTGATTTACAAGGCATAAGTACAAAAATAACAACATCTCCAAAATTCACAAAAAAAGATAGCATATTCATATCACCTGACAAAAAAATCAGTATTTTTGGAGATCTCCATCTACCATATAGAGGAAGTGTCGTTAAAGCAATGGCAAGCGCTAAAAATGGATATCCAATTATAACAAAAGTATTAAATCAGTGCCCACCATCAAAATATACTAATTTACTTACAACATTAAACCACAAATTAAAAGCATATGTAATAGATATAGAAAACATTACAAAGACTATTACTAAACTTACCATTTTAGCACCTCTTGCAGCAGCTAATTTTAAACCTGGACAATTTTACAGGTTACAAAACTTCGAATACAACAGTTTAAACACAGAAAATACACAATTATCAATGGAAAGCATAGCATTAACAGGAGTTTCAGTAGATAAAAGCAAAGGACTAATCTCAACTATAGTACTGAATACAGGAGGATCTAGTCACTTATGCAATTACCTTAAAAAAAATGAACCAATCATTTTCATGGGGCCAACTGGTACTCCAACAGAAATTCCTCACAATCAAAATATAATGTTAATAGGTGGAGGAGTAGGTAATGCAGTGTTATTTTCAATAGGCAAAGCATTATTATCAAACAATTGCAAAGTTCTATATTTTGCAGGATATAAAAAAGTAGAAGATGTATTTGAAAGATCATCTATAGAAGAATCATCAAGTACTGTAGTATGGTGTTGTGATGAAACCAAGATTGAACCTAGAAGAACCCAAGATAAATCTTATCAGGGCAATATCATAGATGCAATTCTTCAATACAACAACAATTTATCAGAAACTAGCGACATACCATTACATTCTATAGACAGAATTATAATTATTGGATCAAGCTATATGATGGATGCAGTATCATATTCTATATTCAATCAATTACAAACTCTTTTCAAAAAAGAAGTTAAAGTTATAGCTTCAATTAATTCTCTTATGCAATGTATGATGAAAGAAATATGTGCTCAATGCTTACAAAAACACATTGATCCAATAACAAAACAAGAAAGTTTTGTGTATAGTTGCAATAATCAAGATCAATATGCAAACTACGTGGATTTCAAATTCTTAAATGAAAGACTTAAACAAAATACTTTACAAGAAAAATGCACTAAACAATGGATAAAACATTGCTTACATAAGCTTAAATAACATATTTTTTTTATAAGCTACTTATCACTTGACATTAAACTTTTCAATGTCAGTCTAACTAAATCTGCAAAGACTGTTCAAAGATTTACAAGTTTTAATGGTTCTTTAATTACTGTAATCTGTGTAAAGAATCTGAAAATACTCTATCTAAACAAATGCATTTTACAGAATAAAGATATGCATTAAAAGTACAATCATAACATACTGCTAATACAAATGTAAATTGGTTAATTCTTTTCTCTACTATAGGCATTGCAGTGCGAAAAAGGAGTGCTGTCGTTTATTATTGAAATATCACAGTAGATATTAATAATAAGTATGTTAAAAACATAGATTACTGCTTCAACATTTACACAAACAACATCTCAAGTTATAAATTTTTCATTTAAAGATTAATCAAATTCACACAGCATAAGTTCACTAAATTAGCATGAAATTCAAAACTTACACATCCAATATTTGAGTAAAGTACAAAAAAACTTTAAACTAGCGTACTTAATTATAGTAAGCAAAGATCATATTTTAATATCAATAAATCTTAACAACTAAACTTAATGTTTAAAATTACAACATTATCACTATAAATTAAACAAAATTTATCAAATATTAATTGCATAAAATATAGCAAAGTTTATAATTCTTCAAAAAGTCTGAGGTTGAGTAATGCTTTTTAATTTGATCCACAATATTCATAAGGAAGGATATATATTCATAATGATATCATTTCTTGCATCTTGTATTGGATTTGCTATTTCTTGCAGCTTAGGAATAGTTTGTTTAGCTATGTCATTGTTATGCATATTCTTTTTTCGTGACCCTATACGTGTAGTACCAGAAGGAGATAATTTAATTACCAGTCCAGCTGATGGCTTAATATTAGATATCAAAGAAGTTAATTCTCCTATAGACAGCTCTACACAAGTAGTATGCATCAGCATTTTTTTAAATATACTGAACGTTCACGTAAATAGAATTCCAGTATCAGGCACTATTAAATCTACAGAGTACATACCTGGTAGGTTCATATCGGCATCATTAGACAAGTCAAGTGAGTTAAATGAAAGACAAAGATTGATTATAGAATCTAACCTTGATAAACATTTAATCATTCTTGATCAAATTGCAGGGTTAATAGCACGACGTATAGTATGTAATGCTTATCAAGGACAAAATGTTAACTTGGGTGAAAAATTCGGTATTATTAGATTCGGTAGCCGTGTTAACATATATTTACCTTTATCTACACATATATCAGTATTTAAAGGACAAACAGTTATTGCTGGTGAAACCATTTTAGCATATCTAAAAGAAGCTCCTAAACAGTTAACAGTTAAATCTATATAACCATCCTATATGAAAGAAGAACAAAGCAGCAAATTTTTTCCTATTGCTAGGTTATTTCCAAACATAGTAACTTTATTAGGCTTATGTGCTGGTTTGACTTCTATAAAATTCACTTTTATTGGCAAATGGGAATCTGCTGTTATGTTTATTATCATTGCAGCATTAATAGATGGCATGGATGGTAGGATTGCTAGGTTACTAAATTCTACTAGTGGTTTTGGTGCACATCTTGACTCTTTTGCAGATTTCTTAAATTTTGGTGCTGCTCCCGCTTTCTTGATATATTTTTGGTCACTTAAACAAATTAAAGTCATAGGTTGGATGCTAGTAATGATGTTTGTAATGTGCATGTCGATTAGACTTGCAAGGTTCAATGTGTCTTTATATGAAGAAAAAAAATTAGACTGGCACAAATTTTTCTTTGTAGGAGTACCTGCTCCACTAGGAGCAGTACTATCATTAATTCCAATAATGTTGACATTTTATTATCACGACAATCATTGGTTAGTTGAAAACTTATCAGACCAAAATAATGTAGCAATATATTTTGCTATCATTGCATTTTTATTAGTAAGTAACATTCCTACATTTTCAGCAAAACATCTCTATATACCAAAAAATTTATCTTATATATTTATTTTACTATTTGGTATATTTATTGTATTTGCAATAACAAAACCATGGCTAACATTTCCAGTATTTGGAATAATGTATATATTATCAATACCTATAAGTAGTTCAGTATACATATATATTATGTACAAAAACAAAACTAAAATAAATATGTAAGATCAATCTCATTTTTGTATCATGACAACACTTGAATTAACAGATTTTTTTCCATATGTATCTAGAACACTAGAGTCTATTTTTTCTTTTACAATATTTCGGATTCCATTAATTATCTTATGGGTAATATATTTAGGAATATTTTGTACATTAAAATTCAAATTTGTTAACATAAGGCTTTTTAAACATGCACTACAGGTTCTAGTTAAGCCACAAAATAAAAAAGATAATAATACCATCTCTAACATTCAAGCATTTATCACTGCAATATCTGGTACTATAGGATTAGGAACAATTTCAGGAGTAGTTATAGCAATTTCTACAGGAGGTCCAGGAGCAGTACTGTGGATGATAATAATTGGTATTTTAGGCATGTCAGTAAAATTTGCTGAAGTAACTCTAGGATTTAAATATTATCTAATAGAAAAGAAAAACAATATAGGAGGACCTTTTCAATATATCAGATGTGGTTTAGTTGAATTAGGATTACCAAAAACCGGAAAAATAGTAGCATACATTTATGCTGTTACAATGATAATAGCAATGTCTTTTGGAGGTATATCATTTCAATCAAATCAAGCAACTGTTCTCTTAAGTAACACTTTTCATCAAGTTAACAGCAGTGTTATTGTATTAATATTAACATTACTAAGTGGATTAGTAATAATAGGAGGAATAACACGCATTGCAAAAATTATGACAAAATTATCGCCTATAATGGTTGTACTATACATCACAATATGTACAGCTGTTATTATAAGTAATTCAGATCAGTTATTTTCCACATTCAACATAATGATACATGGTATGTTAGAAGGAAATAGCATGACTGGAGGAGCAATAGGATCCCTTATTGCCGGAGTTAGAAGATCAATTTTTGCAAACGAAGCTGGTGTTGGTACATCCCCTATTATACATTCCTCAACAAATGAAACTGAACCTGCAAGAGTTGGATGTATTGCAATGCTTGAACCATTTATTGACACTGTACTTGTATCATTTATCACAGGAATTGTTGTAATATTAACTGGATCTTATAGCACTATCAGCAGCAGTCACAACGTCATCACAATTAACAATATATTTTCTAATATTTGCCCAATTTGTCAGTATATGATATTTCCATTCATCATATTCGCTTTTTCATTTTCATCAATAATCACATATTCATATTACTGTGAAATATCTTGGAAATATATACTTGGTAACTCATGTCATGTTGGACTATGTAGAACGCTTATAATGTGCATAATAATAATAAGTGGTTTATCAAAAAATATAATACCCATATCCCAATTAGGAGATCTGCTTTTTATATTTCTCACAATACCTAATGGAATCACTATAATTCTATTAAGCAACATTATAAACCAAGAGCTTAAAACATACTTAAGTAAAACATAATCTTTTCTCAACTTATTTAACCACCATACAACACCAATACAAACTTAACACAAAAATTCAGATTATTCCTACAATACACATTAAAACATATAATACAACAACTAAATAAATATCTTTAAAATTACAATTTAAATTCAACCATTAAGATAATGATTATATAATATTTTGCTCAATACATTACCTAAAATCTCACAAAAGCTTTTTATATATTAAACAATACAATATTTCTCAATAACTTATGCCAATATATAGTTAACTTTATATTACATTGCCTTATTGATTTAAACAGCGCTATATGCTAAACTAAACCCTATTAAGATGCTCGTTAGGCAATATGGTAGAAGTTCGTAATTTAATATTAGCTGTTATTTTATCTGTGTTAATTATGACTGGGTGGAGGTTTATATACGATAAATTTTTCACTACACAACACATTATAGAAGACAATACAAATTCTGATACTATGATTCCAGAAATTGATGATAGTTTCACACACAAGACACGTGCTGAAATCATAGGAAGTAATACTGATATAAGGCTGAATCTGTCCAATAAAAAAATACATGGGTCAATATCATTAAAAGGTGCACAGTTTGACGATCTAATATTTAAAAACTATCATGTTACACCAGATAGCAATTCCGATGGTATAATATTATTATCACCAGAAGAAACAGAAGGAGTATATTTCATTGAATTTGGATGGATAGATCCTCAACATAAAATTACTTTACCTAATCACTCCTCAATTTGGAACTCAGATCAACCAACTTTATCACCAAATAATCCAGCAACTTTAACATGGGATAATAAGGAAGGCATTATCTTTAAAATTAGAATAACACTAGACAACGATTACATGTTCAAAATAGAACAAATGGTTACAAACAATACTAACTCCATAGTAAATTTAATCCCATATGGTAGAATTAATAGATCTAAACATACTACAGAAAAATCTTATTGGATATCACATGAAGGAGCTGTAGGAAGTTTCAGTAATACACTTAAAGAATGGACATATAAAACAATCACAAAAGAGAAAAACATAAGAATCCAATCACAAGACAGAAATGATGATCAGAATCAATGGATTGGGATTGGTGATAAATATTGGTTTACAGCATTAATACCAAATGTCTTACAAAAAAGTAAAGTCAACTTTCATGTTAAGCATGCTAAACATAACAGTGAAGACCGTTTTCAGGTAGATTTTAGTCATGATAATTACATTGCACATCCAAACAAAACAGTCACCAGTACTAGCTATTTATTTGCTGGAGCTAAAGAATTAAAATTATTAGATAAATATAAAGATAACCTAAACATTGCGTTATTCGATAAAGCAGTAGATTTTGGGGTTTTATATTTCATTACTAAACCTGTTTTCCTGCTATTAGAATACTTTTACGATGCTATAGGAAACTTTGGACTTGCTATATTATTATTAACGGTAGTAATAAAGCTAATAATGTTTCCTTTATCATATAAAGCATATGTTTCTATGCTAAAACTAAAATATTTACAACCAGACATCTTAAAAATAAAAGAGTTACATAAAAATGATAATGATAAAATGAGCAAAGAAATATCTGCTATTTTTAAAAAAAACAATGTCAATCCTATGTCCGGATTCGTTCCAATACTGATACAAATACCAGTATTTTTCGCACTGTATAAAGTATTGTTCGTTACAATTGAAATGAGACATGCTCCATTTTATTTATGGATAAAAGATCTATCAAGCTTTGATACTGCAAATGTATTAACAATGTTTGGACTATTAAAATTCAATGTTCCAATATGCATTGGAATTTTGCCAGTTATATTAGGAATAACCATGGTAATTCAACAAAAGCTAAATAATAGTAATTCTTTAAATCAAGATAAAGTTCAAGCAAATTTCATGAAGTTTTTACCATATATTTTTATATTCATCTTTTCATCATTCCCAGCAGGATTAATTATTTACTGGATATGTAGCAATTCAATTACTATAATTCAACAGTTAATAATAAAGCAATATGCAAGTAAAAAATTTAATTTTCAGAAAGTAGTAAAACAGGAGAGTTAATATGTCTAATGAGTATAACATACTAATAGTAGTATCACAATTTTATCCTGAAATAACAAATCTCTTACTAGATGGAGCAGTAGATCAACTAAAAAAATACTCAAAACCTGTAAAACATGATGTAGTATATGTTCCAGGTTCTTTTGAAATACCAGCAGCTATAGTATTTGCAATAATGAGTGACAAATATAAATATGATGGATACATTGCTTTAGGCTGTGTTATAAAAGGAGAAACAGATCATTATTATTATGTTTGCAAAGGGGTAGCAGGGTCTCTTAGTGAAATCGCGGCTAATCATGCTGTTCCTATGGGTTTTGGAGTTATTACAGCTGAAAATTTAGAACTAGCAATGGTAAGAGCAGACATGCATAAAAAAAATGTTGGTGGAAATGCTGCTAAAGCTGCATTAACTATGATTGAGCTACACAATAAATTTTTAAGTTAACATTATGAAAGATAACATATGCTATCAGCCATTGTGGCATTCAAAAAAAACAACAACTAGGTTTCTTGCCATACAAGGAACTTATTCCATGATATTTAATAATTATACTATAAATGACATTGATAACCTGATAGATTACTTATATGAAATGAAAGAAGTGTTAGATTTAATACAAATAGATAATCAACTGTTAATCAAAATCATGAACACAATGTTGTTAACTTTTAATACGATTAACTCAACTATTGCAACATTTTTAAACGAGAAATGGTCTATAGACCGCATAAATTTAATCAGTCTTTCAATTATTAAAACTGCAGTTTGTGAATTAATTTGTTCTAACACAGATGCAGTAATCATTATAAATGAATACGTTAATATAGCGAGTCATATACTAGAAAAAACAGAAGTTAATTTTATTAATGCAATACTAAACCAAGTAAAACTTACAGCACGTCTTACATTTGATAATGACATCAATAATTTCCATCACGTAGAACAATCAGAAAATTCCGCTGTCTTCAATAATACATAACATCTGATAACATAAAAGAATACCAATAACAGAGTATAATAACATCTGATATATGCACAATGTAAGTGTAACCAGTACAAAAGTATACATCAAATACATTATTGTACTAAGATTAAATTTAAAAATTCCTCAACAAAATTACAAACAAAAAAATAAATTTTACAATTTTTAAAATTAATTGGAAAATTACTTATCTTAATATATTATTAACACTCCTATGTCTTCACTTAATAGTTAATATGGTAAACTAAAATATGGCTAATTTTATTAGTATACGCAATGCCAAGGAACACAACCTACGGAACATAAACATAGATCTTCCAAAAAATAAATTAATTGTAATAACAGGAGTCAGCGGGTCTGGAAAATCTAGCCTTGCATTTGATACAATATATGCAGAAGGGCAACGTAGATATGTAGAAAGTTTATCATCTTATGCACGTCAATTTTTAGATTTATGTACAAAACCAGATGTAGAATCAATTACAGGACTTTCTCCAACTATTGCAATCAGTCAAAAATTTTCATCTAAAAATTCAAGGTCAACTGTATCAACTATTACAGAAATTTATGACTACCTAAGAATTATGTATTCTAATATAGGAATTCCGTATTCTCCAACTACAGGATTACCCATAACAAAGCAATCACTTGCTCAGATAGTAGAAACTATATTTAAATTACCATTAGGTACAAAAATTTCAATTTTAGGAATACTAATAAGGGGGAAAAAAGGAGAGCATATTAAAGAAATATATGATCTAAAAAAACAACATTATAAACTATTAAAAATAAATAACATCACTTATGACATAAATAACATACCATCGCTAGACAGAAATAAATGTCATGATATTCATGTAGTTGTAAATCAAATATTAGTATCAGAAGATTCTATTGAAAAGATCACTGAAAATATAAAAACTGCTTTAAACATAGGTAATGGTATTATTCAAATAGAAATACTTGATTTGCCAGAAGAATGTAAAAGTGAAACATATCATAAAAATCAGATACTAGTTTTTTCAGAAAATTTTGCATGTCCTGAAACAGGTTTTAGTATAGAAGAAATAGAACCAAGATTATTTTCATTTAATACATCATATGGATCATGCAAAGCTTGTAGTGGAATAGGTAAAAAATACAATATTGACCAAAACCTAGTTATAAATGATAATTTGTCAATTTTAGAAGGAGCAATACACCCAATAGGTCCAATTGATATAAAAGTTCTACATCACAAAGCTAAATCTCAATTTAGTTATTATTACGCAAGCATTATCTTATCCCTTTCAAAATATTACAATGTTGATTTAACAAAACCATGGAAAGAGCTAGATAAGAATATTAAAGATATAATTTTATTCGGTAGCAAAACACAAACATCTACAAATTACCAAAAAAATAAGCCATTTGAAGGCATTATGAATATTCTCAATAACAAAGAAGATATAGCCATAGAAAAATTAGCTGAACAATACTTATCCATCAATACATGCAGCGAATGTCAAGGGTTTAGATTAAGACCAGAAGCATTATCAGTAAAAATTGATAACAAGCACATTGGAGAATTCACAAAATTATCCGTTGTAGAAGCAATATCATGGTGTAAAGCACTTCCATCTAAGCTAAATGAAAAACAAAAGCATATTGCATATAAATTACTAGAAGAAATAATAAAAAGATTAACATTCTTAAAAAATGTTGGGTTAGGTTATCTTACACTTGACCGTGAATCAGCAACATTATCTGGAGGAGAAAGCCAAAGAATAAAATTAGCATCACAAATTGGATCCGGACTAACAGGAATAATTTATGTGTTAGATGAACCTTCAATTGGGTTACACCAACGTGATAATACACTGTTAATTAATACTCTTAAAACATTACGTGATATAGGAAATACAGTAATTGTTGTAGAACATGATGAAGAGACAATTACAAATGCAGATTATGTAGTAGATATAGGACCAGAAGCAGGACAAAATGGAGGTTACATAATTGCACACGGTACTCCAAAAGAAATCATGGAAAATAATAACAGTATCACTGGTCAATACCTTAGCAATAAGAAGACGATACCTAACTTTAAAAAGCAGAAAACTTTTAATAAATGGATAGAAATTATTGGAGCTCATGAAAACAACTTACAGAACATCAATGTAAAAATTCCTCTCAATGCTTTTACTTGTATTACAGGAGTATCTGGAAGTGGTAAATCAAGTTTAATAAATGATACTCTATATAAATATGCAATCAATAAATTAAACAACGCAAACTGTAGTTATGGGAAATGTATATCTATATCAGGATTAGAACATATAGATAAAGTAATTGAAATAGATCAAACACCAATTGGTAGAACTCCTCTATCAAATTCAGCAACCTATACAGGTTTATTCCTACATATAAGATCATGGTTCGCAGGATTACCACTATCTAAAGCACGAGGATATACTATTAGTAGATTCTCATTCAATACCAAAGGAGGAAGATGTGAAGCATGTAAAGGAGATGGATATGTAAAAATCGAAATGCATTTTTTACCTGATGTACATGTTAAGTGTGAACAGTGTAAAGGGTTACGTTATAACAAAGAAACACTAGAAGTAACTCATCAAGGTAAATCCATAGCTGATGTACTAAACATGACAGTTGACCAAGCACATGAATTCTTCATAGATATACCACTAATTAAAGAAAAATTAGATTCTTTACGAAGTGTAGGAATGGGCTATATCAAAATCGGTCAAACCTCTAATACATTATCAGGTGGCGAAGCACAAAGAATAAAATTATCAAGAGAATTATCGAAACGTTCTACAGGAAAAACATTATATATTTTAGATGAACCAACCACAGGATTGCATTTTGCAGATATAGACAATCTATTACATGTACTACACAAATTACGTGACATGGGCAATACAATAATAGTGATAGAACACAATTTACATGTTATCAAAACAGCTGAATATATAATAGACATAGGACCCAATGGAGGAGAGGATGGTGGGAGAGTAGTAGCTAGTGGCACCTCTCAAGAGATAGCAAAGAATCCAAACAGTATAACTGGGCAATATTTAAAACATTATTTAAATATGTAATCAAACTTATACATTATTTATATAAATTTAATATACTCCATCTTTGAATATTTATTAAATCTGATAAATTAATCTCTAATATATTGATAGTTATAACTATATATCAATCTATTAAACATAGTTATGAAAAAACTGATAAATAACTCCACTATTCCAATATAGAAAATAAAATATACAATAAAATCAGCTATTTTACCTTTTTTATACTAATTATACATTATACTTTATCTATAATTAGTGATATGATTAAAAAGTAAAGGGTGTGTAATATATGTTAATAAATTGACATAAAGTTAAAACTCTGTAAGTATTTAATTATTCACTAAAGTATATATATGACACAAATGCTTAATATTGCAGAATATGTTCCGGTTTTAATCTTCTTAGCAGTTGCAGGTTTTATATCATTTCTTTTTGCTGTTTTACCAATGCTTTTAGCTAAGTGTAATCCAGATTTAGAGAAACTCTCTCCTTATGAATGCGGATTTGCACCACTTGGAAGTTCAAGAAAAATTTTTGATGTTCGGTTTTATTTAGTTGCAATATTATTCATTATATTTGACTTAGAAATAGCATTTTTATTCCCATGGTCCATTTGCCTTTCAGATATAGGAGTAAATGGCTTTTGGTCTATGATGATTTTCCTAGCTATACTGACAGTAGGGTTTATATATGAGTGGAGTAAAGGTGCGCTGGAATGGGAGTAATAAATATGACAAACAATTCTGTTTTAAATAATCAATTCTGGCAAAGTTATAACCATCAAGGTTTTATGGTAACGCAGTTTTCTGATTTAATAGACTATATATCAAACTGGGCAAGATCAAATTCTTTATGGCCTATGACATTTGGATTAGCATGTTGCGCTGTAGAAATGATGCACACTGCAGCAAGTAGATATGATCTAGATAGATATGGTATTATGTTCCGTGCAAGTCCTAGGCAAGCAGATGTAATGATTGTTGCTGGAACATTAACCAACAAAATGGCTCCTGCATTACGAAAAGTATATGACCAGATGACTGAACCACGCTATGTTATTTCAATGGGTAGTTGTGCTAATGGTGGTGGGTATTATCATTATTCATATTCAGTAGTTAGAGGTTGTGATCGTATAGTGCCAGTAGATATTTATGTACCAGGCTGCCCACCAACAGCAGAAGCATTATTATATGGAATATTGTGTCTTCAACAAAAAATCAATAGAGGAAGTATTTCTATCAATCGAAAGTCTAAAAGTAACACTAACAAATAAGTCCATTATTCTAAAGTAAGTAATAAATACACTAATCCTTTATATGAAAACATATCACTCATACATACTTACACTAATACTAAATAAGACTTATACCATAACAAAAACATGAAGAATATTTTACACTTCTCTATTCCAAAATAAATATTATAACTTTAATTTAATAAACTGTGTTATTTACATTTCTATTGAAAAAAACACATAAGTTATACTAACAAAATATACTAATACTTAAATATAGAAAAATTAATGTAATACCTTAATTCAGAAAAATAATGTATAGTAAAAGAAAAAAAGATTAAAAGGGGTACATGATGTCAGATAACAATAATGCAATAGATAATATCATTGCACATATCAACACATCCATAAATGTAAAGTGCACTATAAAAGACAGCATAAATTTAGAGTTAAATTCAAATGTAAATGACATTTACAGTCATATTTTGTTTTTACGTAATGATACAAAATGTAAATTTCATATATTAATTGATATTTTTGCAATAGATTATCCAAGCAGGCCAGCTAGATTTGAAGTAGTTTATTCATTACTAAGTATAATCAATAATATAAGAATATTCTGCAAAGTACCTCTACAAGAAAATGAGAGCATTCCATCTATCACTAACCTGTTCAGCGCTGCGGGATGGTTTGAAAGAGAAGTATTTGACATGTATGGAATAATATTTGCTAATAATCCAGATTTACGAAGAATCTTAACAGATTACGGTTTCTCTGGTCATCCAATGTTAAAGGACTTTCCTCTAACTGGTTATAAAGAAGTACGGTATGACATATTAAAAAAAGAAGTAACATATGAAGCTGTAAATCTACAGCAAGACTTTCGGTCTTTTGATTTCCTATCCCCATGGAAAGAAGTAAGTAATGAATAAAAATACCCACCATAATATTGTAAACATCTAAAAAAAGAGTACATAAAGCTTTACGCATATGACAACCTTATAATGAAGTATACCTCACTAATTTTTTCATATAAAATTCTAAGATATTTAGATTATTTTGGATACAGAAGCAAATTTGATTGCATCACAATATAGAAGAACTAAATAATGAATAAAATTTATTATATCGAGAATATTGTACATACTGAAAAAAAAGAAAAGTACATAAAACTGTAAACCTTACAAAAAGACTTTAAGAATTAAACTCTTCTATAACATAGCATTAAGTGATAAATAGAATACTATTGCCAATTAACCACAAAAATTATATTAAAATATTACTTATAGATTTTTCCAACAACAATTGCAAATTACATAATTCACCAAATAAAACTGATAGTACTTAAACAATTACTAAAAAATCACTGATTTTAATATAAATACTATAGCATAATTAATTCTTGATTTTATGTCTGATAATTCATTTTGCTCTATATTTACCAGGTTTATAATTTTCATCATGCTTAGCTAAAATCTCATTCGCATTAAATTCACCGTTAACCATCTTACCTTTTGCTACTACCCAACTACCTTCCGAAAACAAAGGAGGTAGTATTCCTTGATATACTACTTTAATTTGACTTTCTAGATCTGTTATAAAGAAAGAAATCAAGTTATCATATCTTTT
The DNA here is from genome assembly GCF_000012565.1 of Ehrlichia canis str. Jake. GTDB lineage: Bacteria > Pseudomonadota > Alphaproteobacteria > Rickettsiales > Anaplasmataceae > Ehrlichia > Ehrlichia canis. The sequence continues at coordinate 433,354 of NC_007354.1, read as the reverse complement.
CAGACTACCACTTATTACCATACCACCTATTCTAATATCATTGCTACTAACATTAATACTACCTGATAAAACTTCAGTTGGAGTAAAAAAAAATGATATATTACTTCTCAGCTTATTCAGTACAATAACAACAGACGAACCAAATATAATAAACGTCACAATAATAAAAAGCAATCTCTTATGTTTTCTTTTCATATTTCCGATCAATACTCTCTAGAATTTTTTTGCTTTTACTATAATCAAAAATTACAAAACAACTTAATCCAATCAATAAACCAATACTTACAGTATAAGCAAAAACCAAGAACATCATATCGTACAGTCCTTATAAAGTGCAATTAAAGATTCTAACGCATCAAAATCTGTCATATCAAGCTTTAGTGGTGTAATTGTAATATAACCATCATCTATTGCCTTAATACTATCATCAGAGTAACCCCTATTACCTTTATCAGGTGCAATTCTATGTACTGTATAAGATATACTACCACTAACATTTCTTTTCTTTTCTATTTTATTAGATGGAATATACTCCCCTTGACTTGTAAATTTAATACCCTTTGCTGGAACTAAAGGAAAGTTCACATTCATTATAGTAGACTTATTCCAAAAAGGAACTTCCAATAACATATTTATAATCTTTTTTAAGAATTTCTGTGGATTTATCCAATTTATTTCTCCATGCTTACCATCGTATTCTTGACTTATAGCAATTGATGGAATATTCATCATAGCACCTTCCGCTGCAGCACCTATTGTACCAGAGTATCCTATATCATTTCCAACATTAATCCCGCTATTTATACCAGATAAAACCAAATCTGGTTTCTTACCAGTAATCTCTCTCAATCCAAGAAAAGCACTAGTAGATGGAGTACTGTTAACAATAAACTCAGTGTCACCTATTTGGTATACATCAGTTGCAGTTTTTACACCTATTGATCTTCCATAACCACTACAGTTGCTTGCTGGAGCAGCGATCCATACTTCTGATGCAATACCAGATTCTATTATTATTTCTTTCAGAACTTTAATACCAGTTGCATGGAATCCATCATCATTAGTCAATAATACCTTCATAATATATCTATTCCATCATAATTAAACAGGTCGTAACATAATATATAGCTTTTAAATACATAACAACAACTATCATTATATATCTAATACATACTAATATAACAAGACAGTAGTATACAAAAAACATTAATAGTTTGATAACAAAATATTCATAAAAGCATTATTACCAACTTTTAACTAAATTTAATCTTATATGTACTACTTTAATTAATAAATCAAACTTATTCTTATACATTAATTACCTAAAATCCAGCAAAATTTTATTAGTTCATAACATCTCAATAATAACAATTCCTAACCTTTTATAACTTAACATTTACAATTTCTAACATCATTTTATAAATTAATTGAAGATAAAATTGCATCAACTGTTTGTATAGGATCACTACTCATAGTAATTGGACGACCAATTACTAAATAATCTGCACCAGCTAGAATCGCATCTTTGGGATTTTTCACTCTCTTTTGATCACTATAATCATCTTCAAATCTTATACCAGGAACTACAAGTTTAAAATCTTTGCCACACTGATTACGTACTTCCTGTACCTCAAAAGCAGAACAAACTATGCCATATAATCCAATTTCTTGAGCCACTTTAGACAACAGCATTACATGTTGAATAGATGATCTATCAATACCGATGTCTTTTAAATCAGAATCATCAATACTTGTTAACACAGTGACACCTATTAATTTTATCATACTACCAAATATACTATCTATAGCACTTAGCATCATATCTCTACCACCACTAATATGAATAGTAAGCATAGCAATATTTAAAGATTTAATCACTGATATAGCCTTACCAACAGTATTAGGAATATCATGTAATTTTAAGTCAAGAAATATTGGAATACCACAATCAGAGACTGCTTGCACACCAGATAACCCATGTGCAGTAAAAAATTCCAATCCTAATTTTACCATTGATATTTTACCATAAAGCATTTTTGTCAACCGCAATGCATGATTAATATCATAAGTGTCTAAAGCACAAATAATTGGATTACACCACATAAATTTCCTTAAAAAATATTTTTTAGTATTACCTTCAATATTAAGCTAATCTTTAATAATTTAATTAATACTAACTATATTACCTTATATACAATATAAGAAATAAAAATCTAAACATAACTTAAAAATAAATACAGCACCTTACAAAGTTCACATTATCCATAAACAATATAAAAATCCTATCAATATTTAAGGTCTCCTTAAAAATCTTACTATATAATTATTTCGATATACATTCCTACTACTCAAATATACAAACAATTACGAGTGAAAATGTGCTGAGCATTTTTTAAACAGCCTAAAAAAATTATTCGTAGTTAAATTACTAATTTCTTCAATATCCATATCCCATAACTTGGCTAAATACTCAACAACAAATTTTGTTCTAGATGGTTCATTCTTTTGTCCACGATAAGGTTCAGGAGATAAAAATGGAGAATCAGTTTCTACTAAAACCATATCTTTAGGCACAAATCCAGCTACTTCCTGAACAATTTTAGCATTCTTAAAAGTCACTATTCCTGAAAAAGATATATATAACCCTAATTCTATTGCCTTAATTGCTAATTCACGTGATGACGCAAAACAATGCATCAGACCCAAGAATGGACTTTCTCTCATTTCTGATTCTAAAATTTCTATCATCCTTTCATCCGCACTTCTTGAATGAATTATCACAGGTAACCTAGTCTCCCTAGATGCATTAATATGAGCTAAGAAATTCCGTTCTTGCTCTCCTATATCACTACATTTATAAAAATCTAAACCAGTTTCACCTAATCCAATCACCTTACTATGTTGAGCTAAAGTTACTAATTCATCAACTGAAACAGATTCTCCATTTGCACTATTAGTAGGATGTACACCAACTGAAAGATAAACTTGCTTATAACTTTCTGCAATGCTTACTAAGTTTGAGAATTCAGACATGGTAGTACAGACAGTTTGCATCAATTTTACATTATTTTCTTCTGCACGTAGTACTATACCCTTTATTTCATCCGGATTAAAATAATTTAAGTGACAATGTGAATCTACTATCATATATACTTACAATAACTTAAAAAATATTTTAGATATTAAAAACCATCTAACAAGCTCATAATAATACATAAGATTAATTTATAGCCATCAAAATGTTACAAAAGCTCTCATTATAAACAGACAACCAAGCACTCACAACCACTTGTGTAGAATCATACACAACAGAACTAATTTCTTTTACAAATAATCATTCATACATCAACTGACACAGTAACTAAAATTCTAGTTATGAGACTTAGAATTTCACAAAACATACATTAACCAACCACACAACTAAATAAGTTACCACTAATTTTAGAAATATTATAAGTCCAATACTCTCAATAAAACATTCTAAAGAACTAACAAAAAGATCAGTAATCTCTCATAATTTCTTCAACGTAAAAGCTACTCTATAAAATGTAGCTATCATCACAACAATATTTATAACAATACTTACTATATGCTTCTGATACACATCCTCTATAAGTTGCTTTCCTATCTTTACTGATTCTCAAGTTATAAATTTATTTAAGCTAACTGTTATCAATATAAATTATCAACAATTTTTTAAACAAAACATTCTACAAAAAAACTAACACATACTATCAATAACTAACATCTATTCTTTTAACTTAGTTTTTCAATAACAATATTAACTGCCCGTTTTGGAATAATATATACATTCTTTACCACACTGTTACCTATTTTATTTTTAGCCATCTCTAAAGCCATAGATTTCAGTTGATCATTATCAATATTGTTAGCAACTGTTAATGTCCTAATAAACTTACCATTGACTTGAACAGCAATATTAACATTTCTTTCAATAAGTAATTCTGTATCCGCTTTAGGCCACATCTGATTCCACAACATATCTTTACCTCCTATATTTTCCCACAATTTCTCAGCTATATGTGGAATAAAAGGTTCTATCACTCTAATTAAAATACATATTGCTTCACTAACTACATCAGAGTTTACTGAAGTTCTTATCATTTCACTCAGAATATTGCTTAACTCCCTAAACTTAGCAACAGCACAATTTAAACGACAAAACTCTAAATCACTTGTAATATCACTTACAATTTTATGCACACACCTTCTATATTTAATAGCATCTTCTGGTATATCTTCCACATTAAAATTTAAGTTAATTTGATCATAAGAAACTATCATCCGCCATAATTTACTAAGATACTTACTTGCACCTTCTATACCATCATCCAACCATTCTATATCACGGTCAGGAGGAGTGTCAGACAGTATGAACAATCTTGCTGTATCTGCCCCATATTTATCAATAATATATTCAAGGTTTACTACATTTTTTTTGGATTTACTCATTTTTTCTGCTCTACCAACATTTACATGCTGACCTTCTTCCATCATTTTCCTTGCTTCTTCAGGAAATAAGTAGTTACCTTGTGCATCTGAATAAGTAGCATGACAAACCATGCCTTGTGTTATTAGACTAGAGAAAGGTTCTTTTACATTAAAATATCCACATTTAGTTAATGCCCTACAAAAAAATCTGGAATACAATAAATGCAGTACTGCATGTTCTATTCCACCAATATAATAATCTACAGGCAATAACATGTTACATGTATCTTTATCTATTCCACTACTAGTTCCACAAAACGCAGCAAAATACCAAGAAGATTCAAAAAAAGTATCAAAAGTATCTGTTTCACGTTCAGCATCCATACCACAAGATGGACATTTTACATACTTCCAAGTAGGATGATTATCCAGAGGATTACCAGATTTTGTAAAATCAACATCTTGAGGTAAAGTGACTGGCAAGTCTTTCCTACTGACAGGTACTGTACCACATTTTTCACAATATATTATAGGTATAGGACAACCCCAATAACGCTGCCTAGATATTCCCCAATCATGTATTCTATAATAGGTCATCTTATCCCCTATCCCTAATAATTGCAGTTTTGCAATCATAGCTTCTTTTGCTTCATCTACAGTCATACCATCTAAAAAATCAGAGTTTTTCATGGTACCTGAACCAACATAAGCTTCTTTCCCTAAATCTATATCTATTTCAGGGAAAACTACTTGTTTGATTTGTAGATTATATTTTTTTGCAAATTCAAAATCACGCTGATCATGAGCAGGACATCCAAAAACTGCTCCAGTTGCATAATCCATTAATACAAAATTAACAACATAAACCGGTAAATTCATACACAGAAAAGGATGTTTTACAACTAAGCCAGAATTTATCCCAAATTTTTCTACTGTACTCGATGCATCAGTGATCAAATTGTTCTTATCAAAATCATTGATCTGTTGAATAATATCTGAATCACTAACACATTGTAAAATAGGATGGTCAAAAGATACTGCAATAAATGATGCTCCAAATAGTGTATGAGGACATGTAGTAAAAACCTGTAATGTTTTATTAATATTCAAAATTTCAAAATCTACTACTACACCTTCAGATCTACCAATCCACCTTTCTTGCATAAGTTTTACTTTTTCTGGCCACTTATCCAGTACTTTCAAATCATTTAATAACTCTTCTGCAAAATCAGTAATTTTAAGAAACCACTGCGATAATTTTCTCTTTTCTACTACAGCACCAGAACGCCATCCTTTTCCATCTATCACCTGTTCATTAGCTAGTACAGTCTGATCTATAGGATCCCAATTAACCAATGATTCCTTGCGATAAGCTAAACCACATTTTAAAAAATCAAGAAAAAATGCCTGTTCATGTTTATAATAATCTGCATCACAAGTAGCTAATTCTTTATTCCAATCATAGGACAATCCTATAGATTTCAACTGACATCTCATATTATCAATATTGTTCTTAGTCCAAGTTTGCGGATTTATATTATAAGATAATGCAGCATTCTCTGCTGGTAACCCAAAAGCATCCCATCCTATCGGATGAAAAACATTAATACCACAAGCACGTTTATATCTAGCGATTACATCTCCTATAGTATAATTCCTCAAATGACCCATATGTATGTTACCAGAAGGATAAGGGAACATTTCCAAAACGTAACACTGTGCTTTTTTGACATCAGTATAAAAATTCCATTTTTTTTGTATATCCTGTTCTACTTTTTTGAAATCGTAATGCATGGCATACCATTTAAAATTTTCTTAAGATTAGATTAGCTCTTGTATAGTATTCTACTAGATAATTTAAGCAACACAAATCTATCAATACTAAAAAGACTATGAACAATTTCTTTACTTTAGTACCAAAATTATTAAAATATAGATTTTTTATATTTATAAATTAATCAATGGATAAAAATTCACAAATTATATACTTCATTATCAATAAATTATAAAGTGATTTAATATAATATTTCTAATATTATAAATTGATTTATAAAGCTAAACATTAAAAATAAGAGAATAAGATGAAGGTATAAAAAAGTTATTTCTTTTATATTATAAATTTTATCAAAATATTAATCATATATTTATATAATTGAGTAATATAAATGAAAATATATAAAAAAATGCTTTATATTAATGAACTTTTAAATGATTTAATATGACATTTTTAACATATAAATTAATTTATAAAGATATTTCTATCTTCCTAGATTACGGTATAAGATTATGACAACAATAAGTAACCAAAATGATTATGGAATTAAGTATAAAATACTAAAGTTAATAAAGGACATAACATATAAAAATCACTGGAATCAAGTAACCACTGCAAAAATACTAGGAGTAGATCAACCAAAAATATCACAGATTAGTAATGGTAAAACAGCAGGATTTTCATTAGAAAGGTTACTTATATTTCTGTTACGCCTAAAATGCGAGGTAAATATCACCATCACTATTAATAACTCAGAAATAGCATTGATTAACAAAGACAGCATTACAGAAAATTCACTAGAGTCCATTAATCTTGTAATAGTACAAAAAGGAGATTAATATAAACAAATGCATATATGAATATTGCTCTGTTGCATAATTTTTCATATATGATAAAATAAGTTTTTTATTTATAATTGGTTTGTTAATGGCACGTCTTACAGTTGAAGAATGTATGGGTCGTACTAATAATAAGTTTAAGCTAGTAATACTAGCAAGTCAAAGGGCTCATGACCTAAATTCTGGAGCATGTCCAGTAATAAAGCACAAAAATGGCAAAAATACTGTTATTGCATTAAAAGAGATAGCAGCAAAACAACTAGATGTATCTTCTTTGTTCAACTTGTCAGTACAGAGATGTAGAAAATATATGGAAAAATTTATTAATTCAGATGAACAATGTGTTACTAATAAATCAAAAATTGACATATTTCAACAAAATGCAATAACTAGTAGTTTTAATGAATTAGGAAATAACTCAAACAATCAGGGCAGTAATCTTTTAGGCAGAGATAACTTTTTTTCCACTCCAGAAAATAGAAATACTAGTAATACAGACTCTTAGTAATATTAGTAAAGCTATCCATTATATATGTTGTTACTCTTGGTTTCATAGACTTTTAGTTTTACATATAAGTTAAGAAGTGAGTTATATGCTTAAAAAATCAAAAAGAGAAACGCCAAATAGTTCATCGTGTGATGATATAGTGTCTTGGGATTCTATCACTTTAATTGTTACTCCGATTTACAACAATAAGGTTCCATATAAAAAACATATAGACAATAATCAATATTGTATTTCATCAAACGATAGACATACCAATCATCTTATACCCATACAAACTAACTCTAATATTACATACAATACCGGCATTTCATCTATACAAACTTGCTCTAATAGTACATATGACATCAGTAGTGGTCTAAATCTTAATAATCATACTAAAAAGAAAATTGACAAGGGAAAGTATTACATAGATGCTACACTTGATCTACATGGCTATACATTAGACTCTGCTTATGATAAATTACTAGATTTTATTGTTAAAAATTATAATTTATCAAATAAGTGTCTACTAATCATCACAGGATGGGGAAGTACCAATAAAAATAATAGTAACAGCATAAAAAGCAATTTTAGTAAGTGGTTACAAAATGAACAAATAGCAAAAATAATACTCTACTATAGAGAAGCTATTAACTCACATGGAGGAAAAGGAGCATTTTATGTACTACTAAAAAGTAAAAACAAAAAGCGCAATTTATAAATCTTTAGTAATATAAATCAGAACCACACTATATCAATCTTCAGTTTAAAAAACACATACAAGTTAAGAGTAAGCTAGACTTATATAAAGTTTAAATTTTTACAAATATAGACATTCATATTAAAACAATATATACTACATGATTTTATATAATATTTTTCTAGTAAAAATGAAAGTAGACTTTATTAATACCGTATTTCCTTCTTCAACTAAAGAATACATTCCAGGTACAATTTACAACAATATCAAAGTAGGAATGCGTAAGATCCACTTTAATGATAATACTGAATCAATACTAGTATATGATACTGGTGGATTACATACAGATCAAAACGTTGAAGTTGACATTAACCATGGTATTACAAAGTTAAGGCTCAATTGGATTATAGATAGACAAGACGTAGAATATTATGAGAGGCAACCAGTTTTAAACTCAGAGCATATATTCACATCACAAAGCAATAAAGTTTTAAGAGCAAACAGTACTAAACCAGTAACTCAGATTTTTTACGCAAGAAATAATATTATTACTCCAGAAATGGAATATATAGCAATAAGAGAAAATTCATTAAGACAGAAAATCCTTTCTTATAAACCAACTGTTATGAGCCCAGAAATTACTCCAGAATTTGTACGACAAGAAGTAGCATCTGGTAGAGCAATCATTCCAGCAAATATAAATCATCCTGAATCAGAACCGATGATCATAGGTAAAAATTTCTTAGTAAAAATCAATGCTAACATTGGTAATTCAGTAGTTAGTTCAAATATTGAAGAAGAAGTTCAAAAAATGATCCATGCAATTACATATGGTGCAGACACAGTAATGGATTTATCTACAGGAAATAACATACATGACATCCGAGAATGGATTATTAGAAATAGTCCAGTACCAATAGGAACTGTACCTATATATCAAGCCTTAAATAAGGTAAATGGTGTAGTGGGAGATTTAAATTTTAACGTTTTTAAAGAAACATTAATAGAGCAAGCAGAACAAGGTGTTGATTATTTTACAATACATGCAGGAGTATTAAAAAATTACATCAGCCATACAGATAATAGGCTTACTGGTATTGTATCAAGGGGTGGAGCTATTATGGCACATTGGTGTACCATACATAATAAGGAAAATTTCCTTTATACAAATTTCGAGGAAATATGTGACATTATGAAACGCTATGACATTGCTTTCTCATTAGGAGATGGGTTAAGACCAGGATCAATAGCAGATGCAAATGATACAGCACAATTTTTAGAACTCAAGACATTAGGTGAACTGACAGATATTGCATGGCAACATGATTGTCAAGCTATGATAGAGGGTCCAGGACATGTACCTATGCACCTAATAAAAGAGAATATGGAAAAACAAATTCACTTTTGTAAAGAAGCACCATTTTACACATTAGGTCCACTGACTACAGATATTGCACCAGGTTATGATCACATAACAAGTGCAATAGGTGCAGCAATTACAGGCTGGTATGGGACTTCTATGCTATGTTATGTTACACCAAAAGAACACTTAGGATTACCTAATATTCAAGATGTAAAAGACGGAGTTATTGCATATAAGATAGCAGCACATGCAGCAGACCTAGCAAAAGGAAACCCATCTGCTTATATACGTGATTATGCACTAAGTTACGCAAGGTTTAACTTTAAATGGCACGATCAATTCAACTTATCTCTTGATCCAGAAACAGCAAGATCTTTACACGACGAATCTCTACCATCTGAGCACGCAAAATCTGCTCATTTCTGTTCAATGTGTGGCCCAAAATTTTGCTCAATGAAACTAACACATCATTTAAAAGAACATTCTACTGGATAAATATACAACCAGCTTTGAACTATATTATTAGTTTAACTAATTTATTAATTAACAAATATTTTAGTAGAATTTCTTTTATTGAAAACTACCAAATTTTTACATTCCCATTCAACAGTAATAATAAAGTGCCTTGATCAATTATAATATAAACATACATTTCTTTAATTTTAACAGGATTATATAAAACTCAGTCTTAAATAACATGATCAACCTTACCAAACCATTACCCATAAATTTTCAAATACTTGAAATAAAACCCTACAATACAAGAAAAGTCTTGCTAAATATAGTCACCATATCAGGCTAATACATTTGACCAAAATAAATTAACTGAATAAACATACAACCAGTTTTAAACTATATTATCAATTTTATTAATCTATCGACCAAAACACTAAAAAATACTTTAGAAAAACCTATCAAAAATATAAATTTTTCTCACTTTTATTCAATGGCAAAACAAAGAATAACACTTAACAATAACAAGATATTATTAATAAGCTCACTAAATATAAATGATTTCCGTACACTATCCAAAAACTGCAAAGTCATTAAGACAAAGCCATACTATACAAGAATGGGAAATCTGATTATTTTTCATTATACAAAATTTCCACAAATTAATAAATCAATGAGATTACATACAAGAATTAGCATATACAAATTTTATTTATCAATTAATCATAAAACTGTAAAATCTATACTATAAGTCTTTTCCAGATAAAAATATTATATAATCTAATTGACTTTTGTTATATCAAAAGCTTTATTTATGAACGCAATACATCAACTAAAATTAACACTAGAAAGTACTTTATTTAATAATATATCTGATATTCAAAATGTAAGCTTATATACCCATTATTATTAACTATACTATTGTTCAAATTAAATTCCACATTATATGAACTTCTATATTACATAGCTAAATATTCATGTAAAAAAACACCACCAGTAATCTATATTTACTATATTAATATGTCTTACTATTTAACATATATAACACTTAATATAGCATTACAAAACAATATATAGTAGAAATATCTTTACATAACTTGCTTATACTTCAACTGTAATACTCTTCTAATCCATATTACATTTATTATTCACATTAAGCATGATTTTTTTAATTTGAAATAATATATCTTTCTTACTTAATCCAGTCCTAATAGTAAAATTTGCAAATTTTTTCCTACTACTTTCAGACAACTGCTTGCATCTAATTGATTCAAACTCCTTTATAGACAGACCACGACGTAACACTCTCTGCATTTGCAATAATCTACTTGTTGTTACATGAATAATAAAATCACAACAACTATAAAAATTAGATTCTATTAGTAGAGGAATATCAAGTACTACATATCTCACTGATCTCCTATTATGAAGCATGATAAAATCTTTTTTCTTTTTTAAAACAATAGCATGAATTACTGACTGAAACTCAACCCACAAATGATTATCAGTCAAAAAATGCTGTCTTAAATTGTTTCTATCAACAATTCCATTATCCACAGAATCTGGAAAATACTCACTAACAAGTCTTATAACATCGCTGTCATATTTATACAACTCATGCACAACTTTATCAGCATCAAATATCTTTGCTTTAAAAAACGTGCTAAAATAGCTAGCAACTAAACTTTTACCAGATCCTATTCCACCAGTTAATCCAAAAATCACCATAATTATAAAATTACTTTCACTAAATATATAAATTTATTATTTTTAATCCATAAATTAAGCACAAATTTTCTTCTACAGATAACTAATCAGCTTACTTGCAAATTAACAATGTACAATATTTAAAAAGCTTAATAATCACTAATATATAAAAAACACATTTATATGACACTTTATCATAAAAATCATATACTTAATATTTAACATACAGACAAATCAAAGCTAGACATAAAATGATATTAAAAGCAATACAAGCATTAAATAATAAACACTTAATAGCCTTTCCCACAGAAACTGTATATGCATTAGCTGGAGACGCGTATAGTATTGAAGCAATACAAAAAATATATCAAATAAAAGGCAGATCTTACAATAAACCCTTATCATTACTAGTTGGTAATATTAATAAAATCAAGCAATTTTCTAATCTTACAGATCATGCTATTAAAATAATACAAAAACTTTCTCCAGGACCTATAACCTTTGTATTGCCAATTCATAACTATCACAAATTACCCAGACAATTTTTCAATAACACTATTGGTATAAGGATTCCTAATCACCCAATAGCTTTAGAGATTGTAAATAAAATTGAGAACCCAGTTGTAGGAACAAGTATTAATATTTCTGGACAACCTAGCGTAACTGCTGCACATCAAATTCACGAAACAATAAAAAAACATATTTCAGTAACAATAGAAGACGATAGTTTAGTAAACGGTACTGAATCAACAGTTATTGATTTAACATCATATAAAATATTAAGAGCAGGAGCAGTAGCAGAAAAGAAACTACTGACTATAATACAAAATATTTTACAAATTAGCTGATACCTATCATATAAAATAGTATATTTACATACAAAGTATATTGCAATATAAGTTAGCTAATAATGTAACTAATTACACAGCTAACATATAAATTTATCACATTACACATATTGATATAAACAGGTTTACATACTCTATAAGATAATTTTAGTAAGATAAAAAGCATGTTTTACATACAGACATACTTTGAAATTTCACTTAACCACTAATATAATCATCTCACAAACAACATAATTATATCATACTCTTGTTATCACCTAACAATCACCATAAATAATTTCATATTGAACAAATAAACCCAATACTTGTAATATAAAAAACATGTTTTACACATAATTCGAAAGTTCAGTAAGTAACTAACATTATCATTGCAATGTTAAGACAGCATATCATATTTCTATCATCACATCACTAACAACTACAAACAATTTTATACTTACTAAACAAAATGACTTTAATAAGTTAATATTGTAGAGTAACAAAATCAGTATTTACAAAAAAAAATATCCAAGTCATACTGATCAAACATTGTAACTAAGAATAATTTATTAGTTTGAGGAGTGATGCTACCAAATTTATATTAAAGATATCTCAATTTTTAAATATGAATAAAATTATAGGACATACATTAGCAAAAAATACACTTATAAATAATACCCATATACAATCATGGCTACTCTATGGTAATAAAGGCATTGGCAAAGCAACACTAGCATATAATTTTGCTCAATATCTAACCCAATCACCAAATTCAAATTACTGCAATCCTGATCTCCTAATAATTAATGATAATGAAGAGATAATAGGCATAGAAAAAATTAGAAATATAAAAAACTTCCTCTATTTAACCACAGCAAGATTCAAATACAGAATAGTAATAATAGACAGTATAGATAGCTTAACTATTAATGCTATCAATGCAATGCTTAAAATTCTAGAAGAAACACCAACAAATTCTATCATAATCCTAATTAGCCATAACCTACATGAAGTACCAGTAGTTATAAGATCAAGATGTTTTACATTAGGATTATCAGATCTTAATCCAAAACAAACACAACAAGTAATTAAAAACAATTTTCCACATTTAGATTATGAAAAAGTAAGTCATATTTACCCAGGAACTCCAGGAATGGTAGATCAACACATTGAAAAAGAAATTGCACTACATGAAAGTCTCATATCAATACTTACTCATCAATATGATAGTAAAATAATAGAGAATATAATAACAACTGACATTAGTTTTTATAAAATAGAATACATATTACTTACTATTGTATCAAATTTAGCAAAAGAAATATTAGGTATAACAACAAGCTTAAGTAATTATAATACCCTAGTTGACAATATAAAAAACAAAAAAGTTGATGTTGACAAATTACTATCAAAATTACTTCAAATACAACACTTAATATCTTACGCAAAAAAATTCCAATTAGATAAAAAATCAGTAATGTTAAACTTGGTCAATATTATGATTTATTTAATATAAATTAGAGTCAATTTTTTAAGATCCAGAGACACTAGTATTAAAATTTTGCAATCCAAAACAACATTAGTATACTAAAAACATAGAGGTTAAAAACAAATAAGCATCAAAAGCACTGAAAAAATTGCTTAGTTCCTGTGGTTATAAAAATACTTATTAAATTTTATATTTCTAATAATATAATAATAAAGTCATCAAAAAAATTTACAAAAAGCCTTACTATCTACTTAAAATTGCAGATTAATTAATAATGCTTTAAGTAATAACAATAAATTTAGTTGACTATACAAACTAACCTAATATCCTAAATCTTGTTCAGTTATGTAAAATTAGGAGTTTAAGTTATGAGTAAGGATATGGTAGTGAGAACACTTATGGGAGAGCTAGGACTAACAAAAAAGGTATCAAGCCAAGCTTATGATCTAGTAATGTTAAGTATACAAAATGCATTAGAAAATTCTCATCTAATTAGGTTACACAATGTTGGAACATTACATGTTATTCAATGTGCAGAAAAAAAATATCACAATCCTAAAACTGGAAAATTAGAAACACTAGCCCCTAAAAAAAGAGTAAGGTTCAGATCAAGTAAGAAATTATCAAATGCCATTAACTCTCTAGATAATTAATCTGTACTAGCAATGACCTGTTTCATTTTATAAATGGATTTACCTATACCATGTAGTACAGCTTCACAAATTAAAAAATGCCCTATGTTAAGTGCTGATATATATGGTACTTTTGCTATAGTAGCAGCACTTTGATAATTCAAGCCATGTCCAGCATGGCAGGTTATGTTCTGGTGATGGCAGTGTTCAGCAGCTTTTATTATTTTAGATAGTTCATTTTGTGTAGCGTTATTACAATACTTACCAGTATGTAGTTCCACATTATTTGCATGTAATTTCTTTGCAAGGTCAATTTGAGATATATCAGGCTCAATAAATAATGTAACATCTATATCATAAGAGTGTAATTTCTCAATAAATGATACTAGATAAGAAAAGATACTTCCTACATCTAGGCCACCTTCAGTTGTAAGTTCTTGCCTTTTCTCAGGAACCAGGCAAACACATTTTGGCTTTACTTCTATTGCTATTGACAACATCTCATCAGTTGCAGCAATTTCTAAGTTCAATGGAACCTTTAAACTGCTCTTTAATCTAAAAACATCATCATCCATGATATGCCTGCGATCTTCTCTTAAATGAACAGTTATAAAATCTGCACCATTATTTACCGCTATATTTGCTACTTCAATAATACACGGATAATCAACATTCCTTGCATTGCGCAACGTTGCAATATGATCAATATTAACACCTAAGGCAATACTTGACATAAGAACCTCTCATACGACCTAAGTTAAAATAATATTATATATTACCAATTTGATACAAATACTATATTTTATTTAAAGTATATCCTCTAATTTGAGAAGATGAAACATTACATGGCATTAACCTAACAAGTATCCACCCATATCTACAATTTAATAACAAGTGAAAATCAACACAATACGCATTTCTCATATAACTAACAAAAGGAGTACCTAAGCACCGATATATGTTCTTACTACGTTCAAACACAACAATCGGTAACAGTTTACAAAAAGCTTTCCATCTATACCAATAATGAAAAGAAAAAAGATTGTCATCTCCCATTAACCACACAAATTTAACATTCACAAATTTTTTACATAACCTTGTCACAACATTGTAACTGTAACACTCTGTCACTTTGATAACACGTACTTTTGGATAGCTAGCAACTAATTGCAATGATAAAGTTACTCTATCTTCAATACTATAGCCACCATTAAATTTTAAAGGGTTACGCGATACAACTAACCACCATACACAATCCAAATCTAATCTTTTAATAGCCTCTTGAGTTATATATAAATGACCATAATGTGGAGGGTTAAAAGATCCACCTAATAATCCTATTTTTAACTGTCTCACAACAATAAACTTATTAAAGAACACATAATAATATTCAATTTCATATACTACATAAATAGCAAATTAATGATAATGTAATACTAATAAATCACATTTACGATGACAATAATCTAGTTAATATGAAAACTTTAAATAAAATATCAAAAAATTTATTTCTCAATTACACAATGTAAGCTAGATTTTATTGCTATCAAATTATTAATGAATACATCCTATAATTTTAATATATTTCAACTTAATATAGTATTATATAAAGCATAATATGTTTATTGATCACATAAAGATCTTTATGTATAATTAGACATTATTAATAAGTTTATTTTCCCAAAAATGTGCTACCCCAAGCAAGATTTAAAACCAATAGGTGAGTTAATGTAAATAATTCAAACATATTATTAAAATATACTAAACCAATTTTCAAATGACATAATACACACTATTACTATCAAACTATTAATGAGTATATCTCATAATTTCAAGATATTTCAATTTTAGTAGTATTGTACAAAATACAAACATAACATGTTTATTGATTGCATAAAAATCTTTATGTATAATTATGCATCATCAATAAGTTAATTTTTTAAAAAAATGTTCTATCCCAAACGAGATTTAAAAACAATATATTCCAAGGATAATACATTATCTGCAGAACATCTGCTAGAGCTAATGAATAGCTCAAGTAAAGAATTAAAGGAGTACAGGAGTCAATTGTTAACTGGATACGTAAAAAAAGAAGAAAAAAAATTAACTGATCAGAATAAAACACCTGAAGAAATTCAAAAACATATCTCAAGTCCAGAGTTCTTTTATAAGGCATCATCTTACGCTGATTACAAAGTTAATCATGGGATTGAAATGTTCCTGATTAGCCAAATAGGCAACAAAGTAAAAATATTAAATCAACGCATAAAGTCTCTAGGATATGACAGGCAAAGCATGATACTGCATGGAATGTATAAGATTTCACTACTAACTGAAATTAACAGTATCATAAAAGATATGTCAGATGATGATTTTAAAGAATTGCTTGAAGTAATAATATCTTGTTCACATTTAAAAACAGATCTAACAGAACAACAACAACAGAGCAGACAAGCTGCTGTAGCAGAATATGTTAAGGAAAGCAAAGGCTTTTCAATGGAAAAGGTACGCGAGAAAGCAGAAGAACTTACAGGAATAGATATTGCAAATCCAATAGCATCTCTAAGGAAAAAATTTGGAGCTGATAAACCAGAAGGTAAACAACACATGGTATCCATGGATGAAAAGCTAGTCCAAACAGTAATAAACCCATTTAATTCCTATTATTTTATACTAGGAGCTCTTGCAATTGGGTTGGAAGGGTTTATACCACCACTTGTACCAATATTGCTGATAGCTATTACTGGAAAAAGCTTGTTCTCTCTAGTTACAGAAGATAAAGACAAAGAAGGAAGTGTGCATAGTCCGTTTCAAGAAGGAATAATAAGACAACCAGTTACAGCTGAAGGACAACAAAACTACACTGCAATGTTAGAACGACAAAAAAAGGAAGAAAGTGAACAACAAAGCACATCACCTACTAGCAAAAAATTATAAAACACAAAACTAATAAAAAATTATGGATATTACAACATTAATAACTAAAAAAGAGTAATCAAAAAAACATTGTAACACTATATAATTAAATGAAGAATAACAGAGACATATTCTCATACATCATAACAATATAGACACATATAACTTTTAATAAATCTGAATAATAAAAAGCCTTAATATACTAGGATTGTATAAAACAATATAAACAAAACCAACCAGTATATTACAGTACAATAAGAAGTTATTACAAACCTACACTCATTCAAAAATGAATAATAAAAACTCTTAATACTTTACTAATACATTAAAACAATACAAAAAAGCTAATATAATGATTTCATAAATATTTGAGAAAACTAAATATCAGAAGGTATTAGCAACTTATTCTTATTAAAAACTAGATGTCAAAAATTTTATTAATACATCAGTACAACTAGTAAACCAATAACAATAATCACAGGAAGCACATTACAGAATTACATATCAAAATAATTAAAAATGTATTAGTAACTTACTTTTATTTAAAAAAACAATATTTTAGAAATATTACACAACAGATGATTAAAAAGGTAGTAACAACTTATTATTACTAAAAAATACATAACAAAATAAATTACATTACAACATTAAACTAACAAGTCAAAACAACATGAAACAGTAAGCGTAATCTACTACAAAAGCATTATTAAAAAGAACCAGATAACTTCACAGATCTACAAACTTACCAAGCAACATCAAATCAATACATACCAATATTACAGGAATAGTAGTTACACACAGCAATGCACTCATATTGATTTACAATAAATAAGTACAACTTATCTTAACATTCTAGTCAATAAATTAATGTCATCTCTTAACTTATCATCTGTTTCTATTAGCTTTTCTATTTGTTTAACAGCATGAATTACTGTTGCATGGTCTCTACCACCAAAACTTTTCCCAATTTCTGGTAAACTCTTTTGGGTTAGTTTCTTTGACAAATACATTGCTACTTGTCTAGGACGAGCTAGAGTTCTTAATCTTCTAGTAGAATACATATCTGTCATCTTAATATTAAAGAACTCAGCAACTTTCTTTTGAATACATTCTAATGTCACTGATTTATGATTTGCACGTAATAGATCAGATAAGATATCACTTGCTGAATCCAAAGTAATACTACACCCTACTAGTGAAGAATGTGCAACTACTTTATTAAGTGCACCTTCTAATTCTCTAATGTTAGATTTGATATTTTTTGCTAAAAATTCTAATACTTTATTTGGTATATTAATACCCATCTTTTCAACCTTTAACTGCAATATACCCAACCGCAATTCAAAAGTTGTCTCATTAATATCAGCTACTAATCCCCAACCTAACCTTGATTTTATTCTTTCTTCAACTCCATCTAAATCACTAGGTGATCTATCAGCAGATATGACCAATTGCTTATTTTGATCTATTAATGCATTAAAAGTATGAAAAAACTCTTCTTGAGTACTGTCTTTACCACTAATAAATTGAACATCATCAACCATCAAAATATCAACAGAACGAAATTGTTCCTTAAATAGCATTATATCCTTACTCCTCAACGCTGTAACATACTGATACATAAACTTCTCTGCTGAAAGATAAGCTATTTTTCTTTTTGAAGAAGATTTTATAATATACCAAGCAATAGCATGCATTAAATGAGTCTTTCCAAGACCAACACCACCATATAGAAATAAAGGATTACTTCCAGATATTGGATCATTAGACTCTGCTACTCTTCTCGCAGCAGCAAAAGCAAGTTCATTTGGCTTCCCCACTACAAAATTATCAAAAGTAAATCTGGGATCCAATGGAGAACTTAAATGATCATAATTATTCCTTATTTCATTACCTTGTTGATCTTTGACATTAACTATTAAATTAGTATCCTGATTATTCACAACACAAATGTCTACAGAACAAACACTTTTGTCCTCGTCTTGCCAGTATTTTAAAATTTGATCTAAGTAATGTACTAATATCCATTCTTTTATGAATCTAGTAGGCGCAGATAGCAAAACCTTACCCCCCTCATTATTAACATATACTAATACACTTAACCAACTATCATATATGGCATTACCATAAAACTTATGTAATTTACTTTGAATATCTTTCCAAATTACACGATTATCGGATTGAAGCCCTTCTTTCATACAATCCCCTAAAAGCACAGTATTACTATCATTCATATAGCCAATCCAAAACTACAATCATAACTTGAAAAATCATAAATCCCATTAGTACAACAATTACTGAGAGTTATGATCCCTTGTATTATACAATAGAAAAATAAACTCATCTATCAATTTCCAAAAAGACACTAAAACCTTATATTAAATATAGCAATATACAACCAAAAATAAACTTATAAAACAAATAATACAATATAACTCTAGAAAAATAGAAGAATAACAAATAAAAAACCTAGTTAGATACAAATATCATAATTTCATAATATTATAATACTGTACCTACTTTATTTTGCCTCAACATAATTAATATCAGGAGCATCTATTGCTTTCATACCTATAGCATGATATCCACTATCAACATACAAAATTTCTCCTGTTGTACCTTTACCTAAATCACTCAATAAATAAAGTGCTGCTCCACCTACATCTTCTATTGTAGTATTACGTCTTAACGGTGCATTATATTTATTCCACGTTAGTATATAATGAAAATCACCTATTCCAGAAGATGCCAAAGTTCTTACTGGCCCAGCAGAAATAGCATTAACCCTAATATTCTGAGAACCTAGATCAACAGCTAGATACTTTACACTTGCCTCTAAAGCTGCTTTACATACCCCCATAACATTATAGTGAGGCATAACTTTCTGCGCACCATAATAAGATAACGTTAAGATACTACCGCCATTACGCATCATCTTTTCTACTTTCTTAGCAAGATAAGTAAGCGAATAACATGATATATGCATAGACGTCAAAAAATTATCTAATGATGTATCAATATACCTACCTTTTAGCTCATTTTTATCAGAAAACGCAACAGCATGTACTAAGAAATCTATGTTTTCCCACTTATCATTCAACTGCTCAAACATAGTATCCACAGAATCTTCTTTAGATA
The DNA here is from genome assembly GCF_000012565.1 of Ehrlichia canis str. Jake. GTDB lineage: Bacteria > Pseudomonadota > Alphaproteobacteria > Rickettsiales > Anaplasmataceae > Ehrlichia > Ehrlichia canis. The sequence goes on along the minus strand of NC_007354.1, from coordinate 412,577 downwards.
CATCACATTGCAAGACTAACTTTACACCTATAGATTCTACTAAAGGATCTATTCTTTTCTTGAAAACATCAGATAAATAAGTTACTGCTATATCTGCTCCATGCATAGCTAAAGTTTTAGCAATACCCCACGCTAAAGACTTATCATTAGCAATCCCAATGATTAATCCTTTTTTCCCTTTCATTATATCACTAGCAAGCACCAATATCTCCTTATTTCTAGACATTCCCTTACAATACTACAAAACCAACAAGTTACAAAATTATAATAAAAAATTTCCAAGACGCGGGAGTGACGAGACTCGAACTCGCGGCCTCAAGCGTGACAGGCTTGCGCTCTAACCAACTGAGCTACACCCCCGATATGTAAGATCTACAATGCTAATCAGCATAAGAGAAGTTGTCAATAAGGTTTTAATCTTTTATTTAATTAATAATTTTATACACAAGTTTTAATAACACAATTTAATAATTCTTTCAATTAAACAATATAAAAACACTAAAAAAGTTTTCAAGTTTACATTACTTTAAATTTACAGTAATTCCTATACTTTTAATATATTCTACTAAAAAACTTTACCATATCCAATCAGTATTCCTTTATTGAGAAATCATTAAGTTTATAGCATCAATTTAAATCAATTATATTTAGCCAATAAAGAATATTTTTTAATTTTCAATAATACTTAGCTACCTGCCATTTCAGATACAAAACAAATCTTGTAATGAAATCACAAATTGAACTTCAGCTATTAACTAAATTCAACAAAAATTAATCTTACTCAGCTCACATATAAAATCTCATTATCTAAGCTCATAACAATATAATACTTTAATATATTAAATTAAATAACTTACATAACATTATGATAAGTTAGCATTATTAGACTAACACACAAATTCAGCAATTAATTTTATTTCACAAGTAAAGTAATTCTACCAATTTCAGTTATATAAAACAGATTGTCTGAAATTGATAATAACCAACCATAAATTTATCAAAATATCTTACTCATAATAAAAAGCATATTGCAAAATGAACTTCAATGATTAAATTTTTCTATATATATAAATCTATTATACAATATACCTAATAATACAAACATTCAAAACTCTACATTATCAAATGTTGAAACACATACACCGTTGTTATTTCCTAATCAAAACCATAACACACATAATCAATTCAATATTATAATAAATTTAGTAACAAACACCACACATTAAACAATAGTAGATAAATTTATTACAACTTACTTTAATACAAAACATTTAAAGTATTAAACCACTGAATATTTAAGTAGACATATTGTTATTATTTTACTTATCTTAAAATCATCATATAAAAACAATGAATTTAACAACACAAATTAGTAGGAATAATGACGAGGAATTAAAGAACAAATTTTCTTATACCAAAACAAATTTTTTAAACAACAATAACAGCTTACTATCAACTACTTACTTTCTAATTGTTGTTTGATAATAGAATTTACCATTTCAGGATTTGCTTTACCTTGTGTTTCTTTCATTACCTGCCCTACAAAATATCCAAACAATTTTTCCTTGCCTTGTTTATATTCTTCAACCTTACTTGCATTATCTTTCAAAATCTTTTCTACAACCACATACAATACATCTGCATCATCTACTTGTTTTAATCCATGCTCACTAACTATTAATGCAGGGAGCTTACCTGATTCAAACATCATATCAAATACTTGCTTTGCTATCTTCCCAGAAATAGTATTATCAACTATTAAATCAAGTAATTGTATTAAATGCTCAGCTTTTACTGAAGATTCATCAATAGTAATTCCAAGCTTATTTAATCTACCAAAAAGCTCACCTATTATCCAAGATGCTGCAAGTCTAGCATCATGCTTTTCTACAACTTTTTCAAAATACATAGCAACATCTTTATCGGAAGATAAAATATCTGCATCAGATTTATTTAGATTAAAATCATTAATATAACGGTCTCTTTTTTGCAAAGGTAATTCTGGTAACAAAGATTTTACATGATCTATATATTGGTCATCAATTTTTACTGGGAACAAATCAGGATCTGGAAAATATCTATAATCATGAGCATCTTCTTTAGTTCTAATGACTCTCGTTTGTCCTAATGAAACATCAAACAATAATGTATTTTGAGTAAATATTTCATTATTTTCCAAAATATTGACCTGTTTATTTGCCTCATACTCTATTGCCTGCATAACATAACGAATAGAATTTAGATTTTTTATTTCAGACCTTACTCCAAGTTCATTGCTACCAAAAGGCCTTACTGAAACATTTGCATCACAACGAAAAGAACCCTTTTCCATATCCCCATCACATGTACCTATAAAACGTAATATCATACGCAATTTCTTTAGATATTCTGCAACTTCCTCAACAGATCTTAAATCAGGTTCTGATACTATTTCCATTAATGCAACACCTGCCCTATTGAAATCTATATAAGTCTGACTAAATTCATGTATACTTTTTCCAGCATCTTGTTCAAGATGAATCCTTGCAATACGAACTTCCTTAGCATTATGATCTTCTAAAACAACTTTACCTTCTGTAGCTATCGGGTAATAAAACTGCGTTATTTGATAACCAGCAGGCAAATCAGGATAAAAATAATTTTTTCTATCAAATGCTGAATATTTACTAATTTTACAAGATAAAGCAATCCCAGTTTTTACAGCTTGGTAAATACAGTACTCATTAAGTACAGGCAACATACCTGGCATCGCTACATCAAAAAGTGACACTTGTGTATTAGGGGGAGCATCATAAGTTTTTGCTGAAGCACCAGAAAATAACTTAGAATTAGAAATAACTTGTGCATGAACCTCCAGTCCTATCACTACTTCCCAATCACATTTATTTCCTTTAATAACTCTCATAAAAACATATCATTTAAATAAAACATATTAAATCAACGCTTTAATAGTGACAATACTTCTTTTGAACAATTAATCTCTTTATTAATGACATAGTTTTCATAATTATCATCTATTTTAGATAATTCATAATGATAATTTACCATAATACCCATTGAACTACTCAAACCCTTTTCAGAAATATCAGCCATCCAGTTTAATTGCTTGATAATCGCACCATTACTTAAATGAAAATGTGCTACTGGATCTAATGCTCTATCAACACTTTTAGCTTTTACTAAATAATAAGCACATAATTTTAGAAACAAACTTTTAATATCCTGAGTCAAATCAGCATACTGCTTATTATTCACATATGATATTATATCATCAATAGATATATTAACTTTAAGATCATTTAGTAATTCAAGATTATCTGGTAAAGTTTTTGTAAGCCATCTAACAAACCCAGGTATCGGAGAAAGAGTTGCATAAATTTTAATATGTTGAAACTCTTCTGACAATTTATTAACAACACGTTTTATTAAAAAGTTACCTAAGCTTATTCCAGAAAGCCCTCTCTGTGTATTTGAAATAGAATAAAAAATAGCAACTTTTGCATTCTTCGGATCTTTAGGTGGAACATGAGAATCTAATAACATTTGTATACTAGTAGCCATTTCATCAACAAGAGCTACCTCCACAAAAATTAAAGGTTCAACTGACATTTTATAGTGGAAAAAAGCAAAGCATCTCCGATCTGAATCTAATCTATCTCGTAAGTCATCCCATGAAGAAATTGCATGAACTGCTTCATATAAAATCAACTTTTCCAATAAAGAAGCAGGGGAATCCCATGTAATTTGATGCAAATCCAGAAGTCCAACATCAAACCAAGTAGATAATATATGCCTTAAATCTTTTTCTAGAGAAAAAAACAATTGACATTTATCCTTCAAGCGCATTACATCAGCTCTCATGTCAACAATAAACTTTAAACCATCAGGTAATGAAATAAATTGTTTAAGTATATGAAATCTGGGAGATTCCAAAACTGTCATCAATTCAAATTCACATTTTCTTTTCTTATTTTCATCTGTCTCACGTATATAATCACCTATCTTTTCATCTATCGCAATTCTATCAGCACTAAATTTTCCTTCTAACAATTTAAAAAACGCTATTTTACCAACATCAGATAAGTTCAAATATAAATTACCAAGAGATATAGTATTATACCTTGCTTTAATTTCCCCACCCTTTGGATTAACACATTCTTTCATTTTCTCATAAAGATTGCTAATATCTTGATCCCTGGTTAAATCCTTATTAATACTACCAACCCAAGAAAATATTGCATCAGCCATTTCACCCATGACTTTAAAAACACTGTTTATTGTTTTGCTCCTTATTACCGGTAATGAATTATCCATTGTGAACCACAATCAAAAAGTAAATACTCTAGATAACACCATTCTGTACCATTAGTCTATTTTTTTAGCAATATTAATAACAAAATTATTGACTGATTTGTTAATAAAATACGATAATAATGCTTGTTAATTCATTATGAAAATACAACTATGTCCACTATCGGCGTAAATAAAGTAATTTTAATAGGCAATCTAGGCAAAGACCCAGATATTAGAGTAATGCAAAATGGGAAAGAAATGGCAAGTTTTTCCATTGCAACATCAGAAAGCTGGGTAGACAAGACATCTGGTATACGTACAGAAAAAACAGAATGGCATAATATAGTAGTATTTAATGAAGGTTTAGTCAAAATTATAAAAAACTGTGTACGTAAAGGCAGCAAGATCTATATAGAAGGATCATTAAGAACAAGAAAATGGACAGACCAAAATAACGTAGATCGCTATACAACAGAAGTAATTCTACAAGGATTTAACTCAGCATTGTATATGTTAGATGCTAAAAATAATACTATGGATAATAATGCTATACCCAATGAGTATTCTACAGAAAGCTTTAGCAAAGAAAATTTTCAAGATAGCAGTTGTGATGACATAATTATTGACGACGAAATACCATTTTAGTAACAATACAAGTTATTTATCACTATATTATATAATTCTCTTAGTTTACCCATTTGAGAAAATTTTATTGCATTTCAATATAAATAAAAACATTAGTTTACAGTGTAGTTACTGTTAAAAAATAACATCTCACATTATCAGTAACGTATGAACTTTCAAATACATGGTATATTACTACGTTATATTAAACATTGTATTGCCAACTTTTCTCAAGCAGTTATTATTAAAATACTAAGTATAACAAATATATGAAAGGTACAGTTATTATAAGACAATACTATTTCAGTATCAAAATCTCATATATCAGATATTTTAATTTACACTAACCTCTGTCATACAAAAACTGCATTACAATATTAACTGTTACCATAGAATATTATAAATCATACGCATATTATTAATTATGCACTCATCATACTAAGCAACACATTCCATAATTTATAAATTCACTGTATAAAAGAACTACCACAATATCCCAAAAATATTATAATTAATGCTACTTTAGTTCCCAAATTACTACTTCATACATCAACACTCAATTTTCTACTAAAATTACTGCTATAAAAATTATTACATAATCAATTCTTTTAAGAGTACAGCACAGTTGAGTTGTTGTTCCTAATATACATTAAGCCTCAATATTTAATAATCAACAACACAATCATAGAATTCTACCCTGTCACAAATAACATAAATAAGGCTTACACACTTCTAATACACTTAATATAATTAATAAAAAAATCTTGAAATCTCAATACTATACAGGGTACTACTATCACCTAAAAATAAAATGATATAACACTAATCACAAAATACTACAACATTGGTAAATACATTATAAATAATTACATAAAAAATATAATCAAAAAGTCTACTAAATATTCTTAAATCACATAAATTTTAATCAATATAAATTATTTAAACGTACTCTCATATTTAATAACATTCTTATCTTTCTTGAGACAATAAAAACCATATAAAGAAAATAATGCATAAAGATCCATGCAAAATACAGTAGATAAACCTAACTGCGACAACCATAAGAAAATCATTGGAGTTAACATACCAAAACACCCTATTCCAATACTAAAAGCAACTGAATAACCAGTTTGTCTAACATTTGCTGGAAACAATAGCATAAGTATAGCACTAAGAGGTGTAGAAGCCATACCCAAAGACAATGCTGTCAAAAAATAAGTAAAAATAGATTCACCAAAAAACCATATAAGAGGAGATATAATGACAATAAAAAATATATTTGCACTGAACACAACAGTTGTAGTTTTATACACTCTACATATAAGAGAAATTAGATAACCTGATAAAACTATTGTTAAAATCAACAAAGAATATATCAGCACATTAACTTTGCTTTGCACTTCCAAAAATACAAAAAAAGTGTAAAACAAAGCATTACAAAAAGGCACAAAAATGCATACCATTATAAAAGGATACTTATAATTCAATATTATATCTACAATAGGTACTTTTGAAATTTTATTTTTATTATTATAATACAAATACTCTCTACTTTCCTCTATAGAATTACGCAAAAAAGGCAATGAAAAAGACATTAATAATCCCACAATAAATGGAATTCTCCACCCCCAAGAATAAAATTGATATTCAGGAATCAAGTTATTACATAGTTTAAAAATATAACATCCAACTGCACCACCAAATATTCCTACAATAAAATGACTATACATTGCATAAATAATATTACGAGTATTTTTTGCATTTTCTACCATCAAAACTACAGCACCTATTTCCCCAGCAAAAGATAATCCCTGCAACACACGAAATACTATCAACAAAATAGGAGATAATACACCTATAGTTTCAAAAAGTGGTAAAAAAGCTATACCACCTACAGATATAATAAGCAAAGTTGCAGAACTAAATAAAGCAGTTTTTCTACCATACTTATCACCAATGTAGCCAAATAATAATGATCCAAAAGGTCTCACAAAAAAAGCCATTCCAAATGACATAAGTGATAACACCATAGCAAAATCTTCAGTGATATGTGCAAAAAACATTTTACTAAACATTCTGCTAAAATTTCCATAGATCAAAAAATCATAACATTCTACGAACGCACATATAAGTATTGATAATATAGGCTTAACACTAGAACGCGTTGACATATATGCGACTCATTAAATACTGATTTCATCATAACTATAATCATCGGTTATTAATGTCAATCAAAATCAAGTAACTAAATAATCCACCCAGATTCCTCACAATCTATACAACACTACACACTACTTAAATAAGACAATATACTATAAAATACCAAACTATACTTATAACTAACAAAAATTTATTGTACTACTAACTCCTACGTACATTTACAATACATAACCAATATTTACCTCAAAACACAATCAACTGCTTATCATATTGCTTAATTACTTGAATCTACTTTTGAAACTTACAACAACATAAATTACATTTCAATAATAAATTGTTACTTTTATAACACACTCAATTTCAAAACCTACACTATCAATATTTACTTAACAATACAGTCACCTATTAATCACCTGTCCACTTGGTCAACAACAATCAAGATTATTACTATATTTACAACTCATTTTACAAACACATTATTTTTTAAAACATTCATAATTCAAAAATTTATATTATCCAAGAATCACTTTAAAAAGATAATTGCCCATAAATTAAACATTACATTACTAATAACCAAAATTATGTTTGCAGATTACTTACTGAAAATAGAAAAACATGATTTGTAATATTATTATGGCAAACATATTATTTTCTAGAACGCATACAGATTAATATTTAAACAAATAGCAAAACTCTCTTGCAAATATTCCTACCAAAACTTATTATTTTTTTTAAACATGCATTAATCAAAATCTATACACTAACTAGGCAATTACCTTAAAAATACCTGCCACCAACCACATATAACTTACACTACTAACTATAAAGTAATCATCAAAGCTAACATCTAATAAGCAATGCAATTCATGCATACATTACTTGTTCACACTTCTTGGCATTATGTTGTTTTAAACACAAAATACCAACTAAAGATAATAGTGCACAGCAATCTAAATAAATTATAGGAGAGATACTTGACTGAGTAATTTCACTTAACCATAAGCATACTGCAGGAGTAGCGCCACCAAACACCGCAACTGCAATACTATAACACATTGAGAATCCAGTTTGTCTTATACTAACTGGCAATAAAAACACTAACATAGATAATAAAGGAGTTGCGTACAAACCTAATATAACTGCTAAGATAAAATAACTAATTACAGAATTAAGACCTAAGAAACATACAGCAGGAGATACACATGTAATAAATACAACTTGAATGATAAATACCACATTTTCAGGCTTGTATATTTGAAAAAGAAGAAAAGATATAAAGCCTGATGCTAACATTGTTAATATCAATAAACAGTAACCCATTATACTTAATTGTTGTTGTACATCTAAAAATACAAAAAACATATAAAACAATGCATTAGCAGCTCCTATTAAGCTAAATGTAATAATACAAATTTTTTTGTAACGTAATACTATATCTAAAATGGGAACTTTAGAAACTTTTTTACCAGATGTATAATCTAAATACTGCCTACTTTCCTCAATAGAATGACGTAAAAAAGGTAATATTATAGACATAATTAACCCTATAATAAATGGTATTCTCCAGCCCCAAGAATAAAATTGTACTTCTGGAATAAAGTTATAACATAACTTAAAAATGAAAGACCCAGTTGCACCGCCAATTATTGCCAATGCAAAATGTAAACTTAATAGTGCAGGAACTTTATTTTTACTTACACTTTCTGCTATCAAAACAATAGCACCCACTTCTCCTCCAAAAGACAAACCTTGTAAAGTACGCAACAATACCAATAAAATAGGTGCTAACACACCTATAGAATCAACAGTAGGTAAAAATGCAATACCTCCAACTGATAGAATAAGCATAGAAGCAGAAACAAATAAAGAAACTTTCCTTCCATATTTATCTCCAATATATCCAAATAACAATGATCCAATAGGCCTAACAAAAAAAGCTATTGCAAATATAGCAAATGATAATATTAGTGACAGACTTTCATTATTAATTTGAGAAAAAAATATCTGACTAAATATACGTCCAAAATTTCCGTATACTAAAAAATCATAACACTCTATAAAAGCACATAAAAGCAAAGAAAAAATCGCTTTCTTATTAAGACTATGTGACATTTTAGATACCAAAACTATAAAAAAGAACTAAAAAGTTACTGTTATTTACTTTTCATGTCAATAATTATTTAACATGAGAAATACTTAATCAATTTTAACGATATATCTATTGCCATATCGTTTATACACTTCAATATAATATGATTAATATACTCTTTGCCAATAAAACACACATTTATATAAATAATGATGATAATATGTAACACATTGCATAAATAAAAAAATATTTTTAAATAATGTAAGAACTTCACTAATTCTTATCTTCACCATTTTACAGACATACAGTACATCTTTCGGAATTTAAAATATAAAACATCACTTCAACTAGTAACTTGATATCATTTACATTACTTAATACATTTTTATAATATATTTCTACTTCATGACAGTTACTTTATTTTTTATATCATACTACTCAAATAATTTAATATATCCTTTAACTTATACAATTCTACATGATAAGTAATTTAATAATGTATCACTTTTTACATTAAAAACTATAAGTTATTCAGTAAAGTACATAAAATATATAAAGTTTTAACAATTTTATATATTCATGAGAGGTTAATACATTAGACAAAATACATCCATTCCTTAATACGAGTTAAAAGATCATAATCAGTATATCTAGACATATCACAAGATGCAGTAAATGGTTTCATGAAAGTAACATAATTTAATATTAGCTGTTCCAAATCAATCTCCAATTGCTTCATAAGTTCAACATAATTATCTATAGAAATTATTTTCATATCTTCTGAACTCATCTTCCAGTACATTAACCCTGATATATCCTTTTTTAGACTTTGTTTTACCGTTAATGCTTGTATTATCATTTGTAAGGAAATGCCGTAATTAATATCTGACTGCGAAGGGATCATACCTGTCTTATAATCAATAATAACAACACTACCATCTCGCAAACACTCTACTCTATCACATTTAGACACTACTTTTATATTACTATTGATTTTCCAAGAAAAAAAACGCTCTGTCATAATTTCATCAATATAGTGATCCCTTTCTAAATTCATTTCAAAAAATTGCTCAGCTATCTTTTGAAATTTAGGCCATAAAATAGTTTCAACCTGAGGAAAGTTTTTATATTTATCCAACAACTCCGATACAGCAATTTCTACTAAATCCTTACATTGACACTTACTCTTATTATTTAATAAATATTTATGTAAAATGTTATGCACAATAATTCCGAAATCACGCATAGAAAATTTTTCATTAATACCTCTACACGGTAAAATATTCAAAATACTGCTCAAATAAAACACATAAGGATTCTTTACTAAAGTTTCCAAAGCAGTTGATGATAAGATATTAAATGCACCTAATCTTTTATCAAGCTCTGGATTAGGGTTGGGTCTCAAATATACCAAATTTTTTACATCATCAAACAAAGACTTATCTTGTGTTCTCAAATGCATCGCACATTTCAAATCTTCTATATCATAAAGCTCACCTAGAATTTTTAACCGCCTAACCCATACAGATTCCTCATTTATTTTACCAAAGCTTTTCAAAGATTGAGTAATATAAATTTTATCTGCATAAAAAAAGCTATGTAATAAATATGCGAAATAACCTCTCTCTTTTTGAATAGAAGGCAATCCTAATTTAGCACGTATCCACCCGTTTAATAGTGTATTAAACGAATTTACACCATAATTTATTTCATTAAATCCAGCAAAAATTACGACTTTTTTCTTAGACAAGTTGAGACAAGATAATTTATAATTTTCTGAAAAAAAATTACTACGCAAAATTGATAATAAGATCTCATAGTATAAATCTATCCCATATATTTTTATGCCATTACATGAGTTCTTTAAACTATTAAAAAACTCTTCAATTTTATTACTATCATTGAGACTAACTACAGTATTACCTTTTAATAAATTATTCATGCAGGTAATATGAGCTTTAACTATAGAAGATATTTTTTCATATCTTACATTAACTAAAGGAAGCATAATACTTGTTATTTTTTCCCAAAAAAATAACAAATCTGGAACATGTTCTTTTATATTACTTTCAATACTAGCAAAATCACAGCTAGAATAACACCTTATAACTTTTAATTCAAAATCTGATACTAAAGCTTCATAATCTTCCTTAACATATTCTAAAGTAACAAAAGGGTGCTTAAGTAATGATAATAAAGATATAGGATTCCAATTACTTATTGCAACTTCTAATATATATAATACGAAAGATAATATCAGGTAACTATTGTCTGATTTATCTAATAAATTTTGAGAATCTAAGATAGAATTTATTCTTTTACTCAACAATAAATTATTTGTAAATATAGTAAGATCATTACAAGAATTTTCTTTAACCAGAGTAGACACAATCTGTGCTTCGTCTTCATCTGAAACGCAAGTTATCAATTTAACACGATTATAATCATCATAATTTTGAATTTCATTCCTATGATATGCTTCTAAAAATAAATTAAAATTAAATACACTATTTACAAATATAGAACTACTTGGACTACCTAAAAAAATGATATCATCTCTATTAATCATCAAAACATCTAACACATTCTTTATGCAATACTGATAATGGCATTCATCTAATAACTCCCACTCACTTTGACAAATAGTCATATCCACATAAGGAAGTATAATTTTAGTATTAGATAATTTATATAGTGCTTGAATAAAGTTGATAAAAAACTCATCAAATGCCATTCCAGCAAAAATGACAGTACTATTTAATGACTCTTTCTCCAAATACTCAATTAAACTATTTATATATAAACTCCTATGTTCTAATATATCTAGTACTCCTTCTTCTTTTAAAACCTCTCTCCATTTCTTAGATAACCTAAAAAGAAATTTCGCTGTCTTTTGACAATGTACTGGTAAATCACAATCAAATAGATTCTCTAAATTTGACAACTCTATACAATGTACATTTATCTCATTCAACAATGTAGCCAGCTCATAACTCATAGTTAATGGGTAATCTTCATCATTTTCAGAGTTCCATAATTTTATGAATTCCATCAATAATAAAAGCTTTCTTATCGGACTCATAATTTTTATAGAGCCATGATTACCTACTAATAAATCTTGGTCTATATCTGCTAATGACATAATTTTTATTTTACCAAAAACAGTGTCAGAAAAGTAAAGTTTTAATTCATTACATAACAATTCAACATCTTCTTGATTAGGAACTATAATTATTACATTAGAAAAAGTATCATTAAAAACATCAAATACAAACTTTGCCACTACAGTTAAAAATGATTCTGCAGGATATACTGAAAAAACTTTTCTCATTGAAATACGCTATACAAAAAAATTACAACATTATAAAAAAAGTGACAAATCTTATATCAAATTAATTGCACATAACACTACAAATTTGCTAAAATATTTCAAACTACCATTAGTAAACAAATATTCCAATCCTTATCTATTTTTAAAAATTTGTTGATACTTATTTATCAAAAGATTAAATAAATATACATATACTACACAATAAGTTGAACATATGCAATTTCCTAGCACTAGATTAAGACGCAAACGCTTGAATGGATGGCTACGTAATTTAGTAAGAGAAACCAGCCTATCAATCAATGATCTAATATTACCACTTTTTGTACATGACAGAGACGGAATATCAGAACCTATAAAACAATTACCAGACATAAAGAGATATTCAATTACCGAATTATTAAATGTAGTTGAGCAAGCTGCAAATTTAGGGATAAATGCTATAGCACTGTTTCCAGTAGTAGAAAAACATCTAAAATCTGAAAATGCAGAAGAAGCATTTAATCCAGAAAATTTAATGTATAGGGCAATAAGTGAAATCAAAAAATACATACCAAACATTGGTATAATAGCTGATGTTGCACTAGATCCTTATACGAGCTCAGGTCATGATGGCATTGTAGTCAATGATAAAATTGACAATGATTTAACCATAAAAGCATTATGTAAGCAGGCTTTAGTATTAGCAGCTGCAGGTTGTGATATTGTAGCACCATCAGACATGATGGATGGAAGAATTAAAGAAATTAGGAATGTTCTAGATAACTGCACTTTTCAGGATGTATGTATATTATCTTATTCTGTAAAATATTGTTCTAGCTTTTATAAACCATTTCGTGAAGCTGTAGGATCTGTTTCAAGATCACAAACAATAGATAAAAGTACATATCAACTAGATATTTCAAACATAAATGAAGCAATACTTGAAGTACAAATGGACATTGATGAAAGTGCAGACATTGTGATGATAAAACCAGGCATGCCATATTTAGATGTAATTAAGTGTATTAGTAGTAGGTACCAAACACCAGTGTTCGCATATCAAGTAAGTGGTGAATATGCAATGATTAAAGCTGCATCACAACATCACCTATTAGATTACGATCTAGCTATTTATGAGTCCTTATTAGGTTTCAAACGTGCAGGAGCAAAAAGCATCATTACATATGCTGCATTAGATATAGCAAATATGCTTAAAAATAGGATTTAGTATATAATTATCTGTTAGCTTGAATTGCAATCGTTAATTATTCAGAATGTAGCATCAATTAATAGATACACTTCTTATAATCTTTAATACTTAAAAGTATTATGGTTTACATCTATTAGATCATGATCTAGCTATTTATGAGTCTTTATTAGGTTTCAAACTTACAGTAGCAAAAAGCATCATTACATATGCTGCTGTAGCAAATACTTTTAAGAACAGTGTCAGCATATAATTGTTATGTTAGTTTAAACATATAACTGTTAATTGTTCAGCATGTAGTATAAATTAATAGATACACTGCTCATAAGTTTTAATATTAAAAAAGTATAATAGCACACATTACATTAATATGATAAACATTAGTCAATGAGTGAATAAAATAATACTATGTACTACCCATCAATCTTTATTGCACAATTAAATTACAACCCTGAAAATATTGATTATAACTATGATAAAATTACAAAACTATACACAGAATCGGTAAAGAAAGCGGCAGATTTAGCTATATTTGCAAGATATTCAATACCAGGATATATACAAAAAATACCATATTTATCTAAAGATTTCTTCAATCAATGCGACCACGCAATTAATAAACTAGCATTACAAACTTATAATAAGAATACAGCAATAATTATTGGAAGTATCAAACAACAAAATAACAAAATTTTTGAAATAATTTATTTAATAAAAAACGGCAAAATTGAAGCATTGATAGAATTTTCAACAGAATACCAGTTTTCTGATATTGCAGCTACATTTACAATTAATAAAATAAACGTATCACTATTACCTATATCGAAAATACCAACATTACCTTCCTACACTAAAGACACATTATTGTTAATAATGGATAACACACCATATACACAAGAGACAAATTCAAGAGATAACATGATTTCAAAACTCACATGTGACAAATATGCAGTATACATCAATCAAGTAGGAGGATATAACAACCGAGTCTTTCATGGAAAGTCATTCTTTACTTTCAATGGTCAGTACAATTTCTTAAATATGTGGCAAGAAGATAGTAATATTTACAGCATAGATTTTGCGAAACAAACTCACTATATGACAACATGTGACAATATTGAGTCAGATTATCAAGCACTGATGTTAGCATTAAGAGACTATGTTTATAAAAATTCTATGGCAAGTATTATTATAGGACTATCTGGAGGTATAGATTCTGCACTTGTAGCTTCAATTGCAGCTGATGCACTTGGACCAAAAAACGTACACTCGTTTATGTTACCAACAAAATATACATCTCAAACTAGTATAACTGATTCTCAAGAATGTGCTAAGAGATTAGAGATTTCATATGATATATTACCAATAGAAAAGATATTTCAAAATTCACTAGCAGTTTTACAAAACACTTTTGCAAATACTGAAGAAGATGTCACAGAAGAAAATTTACAAGCTAGAATTAGGGGTATAATATTAATGGCGCTAAGCAATAAGTTCAAATTTATGCTATTATCAACAGGTAACAAATCAGAGATATTTGTTGGGTATGCAACATTATACGGAGATATGTGTGGAGGTTTTGCTCCAATAAAAGATATATACAAAACCAAAGTATATGAACTCAGTAAATGGAGGAACAAAAATATACCAAAAAACAGTTTATGTCAGAAAATAGATGTGATTCCATCTCAAATCATAGAGAAACATCCATCTGCTGAACTATGCTATAATCAAAAAGATCAAGATACCTTACCGGATTACACAACATTAGATTCAGTACTTACATTACTTATTGACAAAAACTATTCTGTAGAAGATGTCATTAAAAAAGGATACAATTTTCAAGATGTTAACTACATAGTACATTTAATAAAAAAATCTCAATTCAAAAGAGAACAAGCTCCTACTGGACCACTTATCAACTGATAAAAAATTTATCTATCAACTAGTAAGCAAAAGTTAACTAAATATACATGAATCTAAGTAAGTCTTACAAAGTAATATGAATACTCACTGCAATTAAATAATGCACTCATACTAACAAATAGAATATATACCTAATAGCGCAAATATTGATAAGTAAACTATATAATTTTTATACTACTATTTTATTACATTTAAACAGGTCATATCAATTTTAGAATAAGCATTAGTACAACATGAATTAAAATAACACACCTATTAATACTTTTAAGCTTTTATAATGAGCTTCGTATTTTATACAACTTTTTTTCAGCATTCTTAAGACAATCTGCTATATATGTATCAAAAATTAAGTATAAATATTACTTTCTATATAATCTTCTCATACACACTTTTAAAATAAACAATCACTTGTATCTGTTAAAAGTAAACAGTAATACAAAAATAACACATTTACTAATGAATAACACACCTCTGCCAACTCAATACTTCAAAATGTTATTAGCAAATTACAGATTTTTTACGTCATTCAACATAAAATCTATTATCTTAATTTGTATCAAAAAAATCAGCATCAACTCAAAATATAAAACCAACTAAATAGTATCTTACCAATTAACAATTCAAGGTATTGACAAGTAACAAACTACAACTACACACTCTCAAATAATGATGCTGGCTCAGTCATAGAAAAATATGCAACAGCAAGACTATTGGTATAGAAATTGTACTATTATATTTATCATATCTTTTTCTTATCATGACATATGTAAGATAATTACTTGTATTTAATGAAAACAAGCAGTAGATAATATGTATATTAGTAACTGAATGACTTCACTCAATACTCAAAGTGCTTATGTAAAGACAAATTTTTTATCTTACCTTTTCTATACACACACAAAATAGCTAAGCATTTGTATCAACACGCATAAGCAGTAGTGATAGCAAATATAAGAAATGATCTATTACAGCCATTGAATAATATTCAACCAATCCAAGACATAAGTATTTATAACTCAGTAAATTACAGATTTCCTATACAATTATTTTATATACATTTTAAATATAACATACCTTATTTACTTAATCATTCACTAAGCATTACAAAAAAATTAAAATATATAATAAAACTAATAGAAAATTTGAACACAATACTATCTAAGTCAACAAATCTTCATTTGCTTTTAACTTATTCATCAGATCTTCTGCTCTGTCTAGGACAGACTGCGGAAACCCTGCTAACTTTGCAACATGTATTCCGTAAGACTTATTAGTTGATCCAGGTATAATTTCATGTAAAAATACAACCTTACCATTCCATTCTTCCACTTTCATACAGAAACACTTTATATTCTCTAAACATTCGTCTAATTTCGATAACTCATGATAATGAGTTGCAAAAATTGCTCTACTTTTATTAACATTGTGGATCTGCTCAATAACCGACCATGCAATTGACAAACCATCATACGTTCCAGTTCCTCTACCAATTTCATCAAGTATTACAAAAGATTTATCTGTAGCTTGATTAATTATTGCAGCAGTTTCTGTCATCTCTACCATAAATGTAGAATAGCCAAATGCAATATTATCAGAAGCTCCAACTCTACTAAATATTTTATCAATAACTCCTATATGAGCACTATACGCAGGAACAAATGAACCAATATGTGCTAAAATACCTATAAGTGCATTTTGTCTCAAAAAAGTACTCTTACCAGCCATATTAGGTCCAGTTATTAAATGTACTCTTTGCATTTGTGCAAGGTCAATATCGTTAGCAACAAATTTACCATTGCGCTCAACCACAGGATGCCTACCTTTTTGAATATTAAATTCATAACTATCATCAACTACAGGTCTAGTATAAGAATATTGTATTGCTAACTCAGCAAAAGAAGTTAACATATCTATTTCTGAAACAGCATGAGCAGTCATAGTAATTTCATCTGCATGCTCAATAATACGTGTACACAACTGACCAAAAATCTTTACCTCTAAACTAATTGCTGCATCTCTAGCAGAAATTATTTTGCTTTCTAATGCTTTTAGTTCACTTGTTGTATACCTGATACTATTAGCTAGAGTCTGCCTGTGAATAAAGTCTTTATCATTAATTAAATGGTTTGCTGAAACTTCAACATAATAACCTAAAATATTATTATATAATATTTTTAAATTTTGAATATTGGTAATATTACGATATTTATCTCGCAATTCTTGAATCAAATTATTACTATAATTTTGAATATATATATACTCTGACAATTGTACATCATAATCAGGCTTAATAAAGCCACCATCTTTAACGTTACTAACATTGTTTGGTATTAATACATTACTAAGAGTTTTACATAAATCATCATATCTTCCCAATCTTGTACAAAAATCACTCACAACACTAGTATCAAACTTACTTAGCAAATTAACTAATATACACGTCTTATCTAATGTTAACTTTAAAGCATACAAGTCTTTAGGAGAACATCTACCAACCTTGACTCTGGTCAAAATACGTTCTATATCAGCAATACCTCTTAACGTTTCCCTAACATTTTTATACAAAACTTTATTATTCACAAAAAATTCAACTATGTCTAACCTACGATTTATCGCATAAGAACACGCTAAAGGAGCAGATAAACATCGTTTTAACAATCTTCCACCACATGCTGTAATTGTATAATCTATAGAGGAAATCAATGAGCCTTCCAAATCCCCAGACTGTGTATTAAATAACTCAAGATTTCTCAATGCTGCAGCATCTATAAACATAAAATCACGATCTCCATAAGCCTTAGGAAACTCTAATTTAGGTAAATTACCTTTTTGCGTGGCTTTAACATATTCTAATAAAGAACCACATACAGCTATCTCTTCATCTTTTAAATCACCTAATCCCTTTAAAGTAGAGATTCCATAAACACTACATAAAGTATTATAAGACCTACTTGTATCAAAAAAACTACTGGAATACTGAGTTATAGAAAATTTATACTTTTTTAAAGTAGAATATATCAAATCTAACTCTACTAATTTATCAGAAATCAAAACTTCCTTTGGATTAATTCTCAATAAATCACTATCAATCTTACGTAAGTCTGTTGTATTATAATGAAACAATCCAGTAGATAATTCTAACCATGCAATAGCATAGTTATCATTAACATTAACTATACAACATAAATAATTATTCTCTTTTGCTTCAAGCAAAGAATCTTCTAATATAGTACCTGGAGTAACAATTCTTACAACATCACGTTTTACTAAAGCTTTATAACCTCTCTTCTTTGCTTCTTCTGGTGTTTCCAACTGCTCACAAATTGCTACTTTATAACCTAACTTTACTAATCTATTCAAATAAGACTCACTACTATGAAAAGGAACACCACACATAGGTACATTTCCTTTTTTTGTCAGAACAATATTCAATACCTTAGATGTCTCTATTGCATCATCAAAAAATAACTCATAAAAATCACCTAACCTATAAAATAACAAACACTCCTTATACTGATTTTTTAACATCATATACTGCTGCATTATAGGAGTTATTTTTCTATCATGATTCACTTTTTACCTATTGTTAACACTTATCATACAGTATATTATATGCAGTTACTAAAAAAAGATAATGGGTAGACTGTAAATTGAACAATAAACATTTTAATAAAAATATTAACAATACATAATGACATATTACTATTTGTATTTTATAACTACTAATATGTAGCTTTATCTAAATATTAATTATGGTATCTAAATGTTTGGTTTCTTAAAGAAAGGCGCAAGTGTTATTATAAAAGCAGCTGTAACACCCACCACCAGCAAACTACCTCATCAAGAAAGTGTAGGTAAGCATCTCGAAGGTATGCTTAAGAGCATTGTTCCAGGTCAAAAGTCATCTAGAGAGAAAAACTTTGACTTGAAAATGCATGATAGAACTTACAAATTGGGTGTCGAATTACCAGGCAGAACAAGAGTAGCAGGACATGAAACTGAAGTTGCTCTTAAAGTACCTTCTTATAAATTACCATACCAAGCTTTACAAAAATTTGCAGCATGGCAAGAACAAAATAAAGAAGGAGAAGTTGACGAAACCAGAAAAGATGCATTAGCATCACTAATCACACCTGTAGCAGCAACTAGAGAGTTAATTGCCAGCAAAACTGCAGATCAGTATTTTCAAAAACTAAAAGAACTTGACTCACAACTAAAAATAATATGTGGAAAAGTTACACTAGATTCTACAGCAGGAAGTTATAAACAAGGGCTAACTGTAGAACTAGACGTTTCTGGAAAATCAAAAGAACAAATAGAACAAGAAGTAAAAATAGTTCTACAAAGTTTAGGCATCACAGACTCAAAACTAGCCAAAACTTTTGCTCAAAGATTATACAAAACATCCACTGACCCAAAAGTTAGCTCAGCAGATATACAAGATAAAAAAACCAACACTGACAGTAAAGATACAACAGATGATAAAGATGTTGTATCATCAGCTCCAGCACAAAATAGCGATGTAGTATCACCAAAAAAAGAACAACGCAGTGATTTATATCCAGCACCTGAATCAAGTACTATGTCAGACAGTGATTTTTCACTTACAAATCCTAGAAACATGCCTTATAATACTAGAGGGCCTTTACAAAGTTCAGAGATGTTACAAAAGCTACAACAACAAATCTTGATGCAGCACAGGCCTGAGCCACTATTTCCACAACCCATGTCTCCTAGCATGCAACAAGCAGTTGAAGAAATAGCAAGAGATTTACCAACCAATATCAATGAAGAAGAACATATGCAAGGTAATTCCACTAATACAGGCATACCAATACACAATACAGGAAAAGCACATGCAAGAAGGTAATAACTCCTATGATAAAGATAACGTCTTTGCAAAAATTCTGAGAAAAGAGCTTCCATGTAATATAGTATATGAAGACGAGTCAGTGTTAGCATTTCACGACATACATCCACAAGCTCCCATACATGTTTTAGTAATCCCAAAGAGTGATTACATATCATTTGATGATTTTAGCAATTCTTCAGCAGAAGATATTAAACATTTCTTTTCTGTAGTAAAGAAAATTACACACAAACTTCAATTAGATAAAACTGGCTATAGAATTGTAACAAACCATGGAAAACAAGGAGGACAAATCATTCCACATTTTCATGTGCATATCTTAGGTGGTAAACAACTATAAATTAAATGTGTCACAGCTACATGTATAACATATTAAAATAAATAGAAAGGCACTTCATAATAATTCTTTGCATCACTCACACAAATTTGTATATTGTATTATGTTTATGAAAAATAATGATATTTCCAATGTGTTATCAAAAAAATACATCTTTTAGAGTAAAGGTAATATGAGTAATTATTGATTCTAGTATTTTCAGACTATAGTGACTACATTATAAACTAAGTTTACACATTTGAGATTATTAAATAATCATCATTACAATACACACCACCAGTAAAAACACAGCTTTCATAATAAAGATATTTCTAGTAATAACTTTATATTACTTAACCACAAAACTACACTATAAACTAAGTTTATATTATTACACACATTAGATACTCATTATAATAAATACTACTTATCAGAATGTAAATCTGTAAATACAGTATACTTAAAATACAATTTCATAAATAATTATAAGATTGATTAATAAAACAAATTACAAATAAATTGATATACAAACCTAGAAATTGTGTAAAAACTAATGTTAAGATATTTTACCAAAAATAAATTTCTAACCTAATATCTTAATAACTCTCATATCATGAAAGAAAAAATAAATGTGTAGCCAAAGAAAATTATCTTGAATTTTTAGGATACTTAAACAATAATAATAGTCAAATATAATTACATCATTTATATTAAGGTAGGTCGTATGTCTAAAGTGAAACTAAGTGGTATCTTTACAGCACTGATAACACCTTTTAAGAACGATTTCTCTATAGACGAAGACACATTTAGTAAATTAATTGAGCACCAAATTAGCAATAACATTCATGGGTTAGTTCCATGTGGAACTACCGGCGAATACTCTACTTTAAGCTTTGAAGAATATTGTAGAGTCATTGAACTATGCGTGAAAGTTACAAACAAACGTGTGCCAATAATAGCAGGATCTGGATCAAATTGTACGCAAGAAACTATTAAACGTACATTATACGTTCAATCTTTAAATGTAGATGCAGCATTAGTAGTTGTACCATACTATAATAGACCAAGCGACGAAGGAATATTTCAACATTTTAAAGCAGTACATGACGCCACAGATGTTCCTATTATTATATATAATATACCTCAAAGAACTGCCATTGACCCAAATGATGTACTACTTGCACGAATCCTATCTTTACCAAGAATCATAGGTATTAAAGACGCAACTGGAGACGTAAGCAGACCACTTAATTTAAAATTACTCATAGATAAAGAATTCGCATTATTCACAGGAAATGACGCTACAAGTTTGGGCTTTTATGCTCAAGGTGGTGGTACTGGATGTATTTCTGCAGTTTCAAATGTAATACCTAAAATATATTCTGATATGCACAATGCATTCTTTGCTCATAATATAAAAGAAGCTATGGATGCAAATGCATCAATATTTAAGTTATCAAAAGTATTGTTTTGCCAATCAAATCCCTCTCCAACAAAATACGCAATGAGCTTAATCAAAGGCATATCTCCAACAGTAAGATTGCCATTAGTAGAGCTAACTCAGGAAAATAAATTAAAAGTAGAAAATATGTTAAAAGAGCTAAACTTAATCTAAAACACATATTTTTACACACCAGTAACATTGTTGTGTTTTTTTACATACAATGTGCTGATTATAGTATATCTCTGTCAAATATAGCAAGAGCAAGTGTCACAGCTTTATAAAATATTTTATAAAAATTACTCATATTTTTTATACTTTCACGCTGTGATACCTGTTCCAACAATATAATATATACTTATTACTAAGTAAGATTTTTTGCTTTTATATCTAACAATATGCTTAACATAGCATATTTGTGAATACATAATAATAGTAAAAGATCATATATTTAATAAAATACTTTGTAAACTACCAATATTTTTGTACATGCATGCTAGACATACGTTCTAACAATACACTTTTATTACCTCAATATTCTTGTATTGTTTTCTAATACCTAATATGCTTGACATGGCATATTTTGTATA
Source organism: Ehrlichia canis str. Jake (assembly GCF_000012565.1). Classification (GTDB taxonomy): domain Bacteria; phylum Pseudomonadota; class Alphaproteobacteria; order Rickettsiales; family Anaplasmataceae; genus Ehrlichia; species Ehrlichia canis. Next base: position 389,751 of record NC_007354.1, on the reverse strand, counting down.
ATATAATTCAGACAAGGGTCACAGCTTTACAAAATACTCTATAAAATTCACTCTTAATCAATATTTTCTATACTTTCTATGCTGTGATACCTCCTACATAATAAATTAATGGAGCAAGCATGACAACATCAACGTTAGAAATTCAAGAATCTTTAAATAATCTTACAGCTTCATGGGAAGAGTTTAAAACTCAAAATGAAAAAAAACTATCAGATATTAGTGCAAAAAGTGCAATATACCCTTCTATATTAGAAAAATTAGAAAAAACAGAAAATATATTAGACATACAAAACCAAAGATTAGATCAACTAGAAATATCATCACAGCGTCCTATTACTTATGACAATAAACATTACAATGAAGATCATAATTACAAGATGTTTACCCAATACCTATGTAAAGGTATTGATGAAATTAAAAGCGCTACCGAAGAGGCATTAGATGAATCATATTCAGTACCACATAATATATCATCCTACATAGAAAAAAACTTAACTCAGAACTCAGTAATGCGACAACTATGTTCCATAGAAAAAATATCCGGTGACAGCTTGGATTGCTTTATCTCGGACAATAACCAAACAAATGTTAACTGGAGAACAAGTAGTCAAGATACAGATGAAACAAAACCACCAAAAATTGATAAAGTTACTATTAATTTACACGAATTATATGCTCAACCAAAAATCACAAAAAAATTATTGGAAGACTCTACAATAGACATAGCCAGTTGGTTAATTAATCATCTAGTTGATGCATTCAGCAGAGCAGAAAATACTGCTTTTATCTCTGGTGACGGAAATAATAAACCATACGGAATTTTAACGTATGCTAAAGAAGAGAACACTATAGAATCCAAAACATTAAACAGCGATACAATTATTAAACTATACTATTCACTTGATGAATACTTTGCTACAAAAGCAGCATTCATAATGCATAGAAGTGTATTAGAAGCAATTAGATCTCTAAAACTAACATCCGGGCAATACATTTGGCATCCAGGGCTAACTCCAGGAAATCCAGACACATTAATGGGACTACCAGTATATCAAACATCTGATATGCCTCAATTAAATAAAAAATCATTGCCAATTATAGCACTTGCAGATTTTAAGAATGCATACAAAATAGTAGAAAACCGTTCTATCAGAACATTAAGAGACCCTTTTACAAGCAAACCATTCGTTAAATTCTACACAACAAAAAGAGTAGGAGGAGCAGTAATTAATGATAATGCCATCAGGTTTCTAAAAATTACAGAATAAAAAATCAACAAACTTTCTAAAAGCCATTAACTTCTCTTTACTACTCAAATATAAAAACCATACAACACTTACGTCAAACTAATATAAATTGTAATTCGAATTTTAAATTCAATTAATTCCATAAATAAATTATGCTTCAGTATTATAGTAATACATTATGAGTAAACTATATTACAAATATCATTACACTAAAATTTACACTTTAACAGACCTTATTATACTAATATCTTTTATATAATTTGCGATCTACTTGCAACGTTAACAATATACAGGAATCCTTTTAATTATTATTTACATAATAAAAGAGATTTCTGTCATATTGAAAACATAATGTAATTACTATACAGTAACTTATCACACTTCAACTTAATACACGTGATAAAATATCATTCTGCTCATTACTATGCATACTTGCATACCCAGCTGCAGTAGCAGCAGAAGCAGGACGAGAAACACATAATGGCCGCTTAGATTTTATATTTATTTTCATCAATACTCTCTCAACATAACTATTCACAAATCCCCACGCTCCCATATTCATTGGTTCTTCCTGACACCATACCACCTCAGCATTCTGATAATGTTTTAATTCATTTGCTAATTGATCCTCTGGAAAAGGATAATACTGCTCTAAACGTATTACAGCTATATTATCTATTTTATGTTTATCTCTAGCTTCAATAATATCAAAATAGACTTTCCCACTACATATTACAACTCTCCGCACTTTATCATTACTAGATAATGGATACACCTCACCAATAACAGGAACAAAAGAACCTGTAAAATCAGATAATTTAGATACTGCCATTTTATGACGTAATAAGGACTTAGGAGTAAATATAACAAGAGGTTTACGAAAATCTCTACATATTTGTCTACGTAACACATGGAAATAACTTGCAGGAGTTGTACAGTTTACAACCTGCATATTATCTTCTGCACATAATTGCAAATACCTTTCTATTCTAGCAGAACTATGCTCTGGTCCTTGCCCCTCATATCCATGAGGAAGTAATAATACTAATCCACTACAACGTAACCATTTAGTTTCTGCAGAAGAAATAAACTGATCAACAATAATCTGCGCACCATTTGCAAAATCACCAAACTGAGCTTCCCACATAACTAAAGTTGAAGTAGAATCAGTACTATATCCATATTCAAATCCCATAACAGCATATTCTGATAATGGACTATTAAATACTTCAAAATTTGCCTGTGGTATGCCTAAATTATTCAAAGGGACATAGGAATTTCCAGTAACTTGATCTATCAATACCGCATGTCTATGCGAGAATGTACCCCTACAACAATCTTGACCAGATAATCTAACTCTCACATTTTCTGATAACAAAGACGCAAAAGCTAAAGCTTCACCAGTTGCCCAATCAATATTTTCACCAGAAGATACCATATCAAAACGTGTTGACAATATCTTCAATATTTTTTTATTACCATTAAATTCCTTCGGAACATTTACTAGCGCATGAGCTAATTTAAATAATTTTTGTTCATCTACTCCAGTATCAGACAAATAATCCTCAAAATTACCAGGTACAGGCCTTCTGAAGTTAGTCCAATTACCTTTTAACCAATCAGCTTGTTTAGGAATATATTTTTCAGATTGAACAAACTCTTCACTAAGCATATTATTGAATTCAGTTTGTAAAACTTTGCATTCCTCTTCTGTAATAATGTTTTCATTAATTAATTGCTCTTTATAAAGCTTCATAGGAGTTTTATGCTTCGTAATACAATCATACATTACAGGCTGAGTAAATAAAGGTTCATCACCTTCATTATGCCCATAACGACGATAACATACTATATCAATAACCACATCTTTATTGAACTTTTGTCTATATTCTACAGCCAACTTAATAGCAGCCACTATATCTTCAGGAGAATCTCCATTAACATGAAAAACTGGAGCATCTATTAACTTCGCTATATCTGAACAATAAAAAGAAGATCTAGAATCTTTTGGATTTGTTGTAAAACCTATTTGATTATTAACTATTATATGTATGACACCACAAATCCCATATCCAGTTAAATTACTTAAAGTTAACGTTTCAGCAACAACCCCCTGACCTATCACAGAAGCATCACCATGTACTAATATTCCAACTATAGAAGGCTTATCACAATCTTGTAACACATCTTGTTTTGCTCTAACTTTGCCCATAACAACTGGATTTACAGACTCTAAGTGAGAAGGATTAGGACACAAAGATAAATGTACAATCTTATCAGTAGACAATTGACGATCAGCAGAATAACCTAAGTGATATTTCACATCACCAGAAACATCCAGATCTTTTGGATAAGCAGTTCCACCTTTAAATTCATATATCATAGCTCTATATGGTTTCTTCATCACTTTTGTTAATACACTTAACCTACCACGATGAGACATACCTATCACTATTTCACGAAAATTAAACACAGTAGATAAATCTATTATTTTTTCTATAGCAACAACTAAAGAGTCTCCCCCTTCTATAGAGAACCTTTTATATCCTGGATATCTAGTATGAAGGAATTGTTCAAAACATTCTACTTCCATTAAATGTTGCAATATTTCCTTTTTTTCATCATTTGATATTTTGTTACAAACACTTTCAATTTTGTTCTGTAACCACAACCTTTCTTCATGATTTCTAATATGCATAAACTCATAACCAAGTTTACCACAATAAATAGATTTTAAAGTATCAATGACATCACTTAAAGTAGGATTATCTAATCCTAATACAGAATTAAATTTAGTAGAAGGTTTTATCTCACTTAAATCAATATACTTATTATAATCTAAATCACCAGTCACCTGTAATTTTAAAGGGTCCAAATCAGCAACAGCATGCCCATAAGATCTAAAAAAATTCAATAATTCTAAAATTTTAGAGTTATAACTATCAATGATATTAACACTATTCGACTGATCAATAGGGTTAATATTTTCCTGAACATATAAACCCATAGAAAAAAAATTACGCCACTCAGAAGAAACAGAATTACTATCTTTCTGATAACGCTTATAAATATCCTCTATAACATCTACATTATCAGTAAATAAACAAGTCACATCTTTCATGTTTTTACCATTTCTAAATTTCAACAAATCCTCTATCGTGCAAGTTCATATTACTTAAAGCACAAATAATACACAGAATTACAGAAAATAACCTCACAGTAATATATCTATCAAATTCAAAAAATAATACCTCAATTGCATGACAGTAATAATGCACTAAACTGCTAATACTCAACTTTTTACTAACATTATAAATGTTATAACAAACTTGAGAATTACTCATAAATCACCTTATACAATAAAAATTTTTTTTCTACCTTAGAATTAGAATACATATTACATTTATCAACAATAAAATATGATTTTCTCTCACTCTTTAACATTATGAGCTTTCCAGTAATTATGACATTTATTATTGCTTAAATACACAATAATTCAAAGGTAAAAATTACAACATGATAACTTAATGACGAATAATTGAACATTACAAAAATAGTTTAACATAAAAGTAAAAATTATTATGAAACAAATTTACAGCACTATATCCCGAATTAATAAAATATGCTTGATGAAATAATCCCATTCTGATATATTTGTGGTGTTCTTATATTTTAGAAAACATTCAGTATTCCCTTTAGTTATCCATTCTTCCATATGTTATATTGATTAACTTTTTAATCAAAAAATTCTTCATTAGTTTTCAAAAAAAATCGATATTATCAGTATCATACTACATAAAATTACGTTTACTGAAGATTCTATAATCTTAACTATTACTATATCCCAAAGACATACATGAAAAATATCAATCCTAAATTACAACAGCATCTATCATCTGAAATATTAACTATTGCACACTGCATACAAATTATCTTGCAAAACAAAAAAATAATAGGATTAACTAATTTTGATCAAAACCTACACATAGACAATATTACTTATGAAGCAACTCCTGAACTAATCATAGATACATTAAAATATAATTTTAACTATGGTAATAGTACAAAAATAGAAACTACAATAAACAACAATATAATAAAAGAAGAAATAATATCCGGATTATATGATTCTGCTATAGTTAAAATATTTCTTGTAAATTACACAGATCTTACTCAAGGTAGTGTCATACTATTTTATGGTAACATTGATGAAATAACACTTATTAATGATAAACTAATAGCAGAACTTAGTAGTTTATATAACATTTTATCTAGAAACATCGGAGATTCTTTTTCATCATCATGTCGAGCACAATTCTGCGATAACAAATGTAAATTAAACAAAGAAGAATTTACCAACATTTACAGTATTACTCGAGTAATAAGTGATCAAGAATTTGAATGCATTAACTTGATAAACATTGACAATTATTACACATACGGATTTATTACATTTATAGGAGGAGAAAATAACAACTCTACTGTAGAAGTTAAATCTCACAATCAAGCATATATAAAATTTTACAATACATTACCAAAAAAAATATCAGTACATGACACGTTTTCTATAGTTGCTGGTTGTGATAAAAGCTTTACCACATGTAGCAATAGGTTTAACAACAGCAAAAACTTTAGAGGAGAACCTCATATCCCAGAAATACATTAAAAAAAATCATAATTTTGATTCTGCTAATAAGTATCTAAACATTTAAATAATGTTCTTTATTAACAAGAATCAAGTGTTTATACTAAAAAAGATCAGTATTTTTATATTCTCACACAAGTTGGGTAATAAGTGTTATACCGAAATACTATGATAAATAAGAGATAAGACAGAATACAAACATATTAATTAATTGATAGAACTTTTACTAATATTCTTATTTTGTATAGTAAGTACAACAATGTCACAATAAATTCACATACCTCTTTGTGAGATAATATGATTGGACTTAGAACAAAGGATATAATATGACAAAGATTTAGCGAAAACCACTCAGATCAATCATGGAATATTAAATTAAATATGAAATAAGAACTTTACTGAAACTGCAAATACTCCGTTATCGTGAATCCTCAATATTGATTACTGATACTATAGAGCTAAATCTTATTAACTTCTAAACATATTAAACACTAGTGCATTACAATGATATAACCTCAAGGCTAAGAAAATACATTATATGCATAGTAAATTACTCTGAAATAAACTGTTAGAAAATTTTTAAAATATATATAATCGAATACTTAACACTGACACCTTTATAAATCAAACCTATCAATTATACTTATATAAAAAATTGAACACCTTGTATTAAAGCAATACCACCGGCAAATTCCTTGTTAATAAAGTTATGAAAATAATTAAAAGACTAACATAACATTACAAACTATAAAACAAGCACTAGTATTACACAAGGTTTAACATCTACAATCCAATCTAAACTAAACCTTCTTTTTACGCTATCAACATCATGTACTTAAAAAAATATTTTCTTTTGAGTTTTTCCAGGAGTTACACTTATGTCAACAACCATATTATCAACTATTATTAATACTATTAAAGAATCTATAGCAAAATTGCTCTCATCAGAATTAAGTAACATCACAAATCAAGATATACAAACCCATATCTTAGGTAATAATACCCAAACTAAACACATACCAAAAATCAATCATTTAAAAATTCAAACATCCACATATGGAAAAATGATACCTATGTTATATGGAAGTATGCGTATAGCAGGAAATATAATATGGATGGACAAAATTAAAATCACTACAGATGAAGATATAGTAATTATAAATAATCCAAACAAAAAACCTACAACTCACAGTTCTACACAATACAAATATTCTACAAGCTTAGCAATCGCAATATGTAAAGGTTACGTAAAAAAAATTTCAAAAATATGGGCTAATTCACAATTATTAGACTTAAATACATTAAAATATAGATTTTACCAAGGTACAGAAGATCAAGAGCCTGATTCACTAATGCTAAAATTAATGGGTGATACACCAGCATATCGTGGTCTTTCATACATAGTCATAGAGAACCTTCCTTTAACAGAATATAAAATACCCAATTTTACATTTGAAGTAACAGCATATCCTTTCAATTATACTTACCAAGACCATATAACACATAAAATTAAAAGTATACATATTATACCAGGATCTGGAGAATTTGCATATGACACAAAAATACAAATGAAAGTTTTTCAACAGAAGATTGGAAATCAGTACATACCTTATGGAGAGGCACAAAAAATTAACAATCATAGTCAACAAAAAAAAGCAGATGCTTTAATTTCATTAGATCAATTACAAGAAACTTTACCAAATGTACAGTGGATATCTGTAATTGTAAATTGGTACACAGATAGCTTAAATATTAAAGATTGCAATATTTATCCAGCAGTTGAATTCAAATTTGACGCCACTACAATTCCTGATAATTGGAATGTCGCAGGAATAAATAGAGAATCAGCAAGAAAAATCTCCAACTACAATAACAGTACTTTATATAGTAGTTGCGGTACCACCAATGATAAATCTTTAATTAGATACATCAATGAACTTAAAACAAGAGGTTATAAAGTACTACTATACCCTATGCTATTAGCAGATACCCAAGATAACAAATGGATAGGCAATCTAACAGGAGATGTAGAACATATTACAACTTTTTTTAATAAGCAATATAATCCATTCATTAAGCATTATTGTAATTTAACTAAAGATATAATAGATGCTTTTATAATTGGATCAGGGTTCATTGGACTAACAAGCATAAAAAACAACCATAATCATTATCCAGCAGTAGTAGAACTTACAAAGTTAGCAAATTACGTAAAAAATCAGGTTGGCAATAACACTATTGTAACATATGCAGCAGATTGGAGAGAATATCATTCCCATAATGGATATTATAATATGGATACACTTTGGTCATCAAAAGATATCGACGTAATAGGAATAAATGCATACTTCCCACTTACTGATACTCCTCAACCCACAAATGGATTTACAGAACAAGACATTATCAATGGATGGCATTCAGGAGAAGGATATGATTACTTTTATACTGATCCAGAAAAAAAACAAGGGAAAATACCGTACATTGAAAATAACAACCAATATTCTTGGAAAGATATCGAGAAATGGTGGAATCGATATCACATTAATCCAGACAATACCATCACTTCTTGGATTCCAAAATCAAAAAAAATATGGTTTACACAATACGGCTTCCAAAGCATAGATAATTGTACAAGCCAACCTAGCATATCTATAGATTCTCAATATAACAAAAAGCCAATCTTTTCAAAAGGACATGCAGACTTTCGCGCACAAAAAATTGCAATAAGTGGTACTATTAAAACATGGAATAACTCCAATATAGTAGAACAAATGTTTCTTTGGGGATGGGATGTAAGACCATATCCTTATTTTCCTCAATTACAAAACATATGGAAAGATGCTAAAAATTGGCAAATAGGCCTCTGGATACAAGAAAAACTATCACTACTAGAAATATCTAATATAATCTATGACTTATTAAAAAATACAGGATTAGAAAATAATCAAATAAATATACAAAACTTACACAACGAAATAGATGGATATATAATTACTGAGACACAAAGCGCAAAATCTATACTTAACTCATTAAAAGACTTATATAATTTTGAAATAGTAGAACAAGATAATAAGTTATCAATCATTCAGGAAAATCAACCAACACAATACAATATACCATCAGATGACATTTTACTTAACAATAAAAACAATACACAAAAACTTACAAAAACAAAGCCATTTAATCTAGTGAATAGTATTAACTTTATGTACATTAACAAAAACAATGAATACAATATAAGTTCACAGCGAGTTAAAACACATAACTTACAAAATACAATAACACAAACTATTCAAGTCCCAGTTGTTTTAAGTAATGACCAAGCAAAAACTATAGCAGAAAATATTTTAAACAAAAAATCAAATAATAAATACAGCTTTTACCTTGCTTTACCAATAAAATATGTTTGGCTTGATACTAATGATGTCATACAAGTAGAATACAACAACTTCTCATACAAAATCAAAATTATAAATATCTATATAAATAACCTATCAATTAATATAGAAGGAATTATTTATAATCACACACTAACTAACCAATCCTTTATCACTAACAATGACTTCAATGATAATCCTGAGAAACACACTATAGAAACTCCTGTACAAATACTTGATCTACCATGTATTAACAACATAGATAATGTATTATATTTTGCAATTACTAGGATTAAAGAAAATTGGGAAGGAAGTATTCTTTATTCATATGGAAATCAAAATGAACACTATAAAGATGTTTTACCTATAGATACAGAAGCAACTACTGGAATCACTCTACACAATTTAGATATAGGACCAATCGCTATACCAGATGAAGCAAACAAAATTACAATCTTTTTGAAAACTGGACAACTACACTCTATTAAATCTTTATTTGCAAATAACAATAGTAACCTAGCATTAATTGGGAATGAAGTAATACAATTCCAAAATGTCATACAAATCAGACAAAACACATATCAACTAAATTATATGCTTAGAGGAAGATTTGGCACAGAAAAATATATTGATAAACATAAAAAAGAAGAATTTTTTATATTATTAGACAACCTACCCTATCTTAAAATCAATCAGTCATCAATAAACAAATCACTGATATATAAAGTAATATTCAAAAAATCTACATCTTACACAAAACAATTAATATATACATATCGTGCTAACAACTTGAAGCCACTACCTGTAACACATGTCAAAGGAAAACGTGATATATACAACAACTTAACAATTAGCTGGATAAGAAGAGTACGTATAAATGGAGAATGGAAAGATAACATTGGCACACCTATAGATGAAAAATTTGAAAGTTACGATATTGAAGTTTTAGACAACCAAAATATAGTAAAACGCACAATTACAATAAAAGACAATTCAACATTTACATATTCTGCTACACAACAACAACAAGATTTCAATTCCATACAAGCAAAAATCAATATTAGGATATATCAAAACTCTAATGTAATAGGAAGAGGAGCAGTTTATGAAGCTACTTTATAAATTTCAAATCAATAATTATAGACAGGCTATCTGTAAACAAAATACAAGATTTCAATTTATAAAAAACTAATATTAGAAAATATTAAAACTTTATGTCATATGTATAGGAATATGCTTATGAAGCTACTGCAGAAATTGCAATTCAATAAGTTATGTACAACATCATTGCAAAAAAATGTAAGATTTCAATTTTGCACAAGAACAAAATCAATATCAGAGTATCTCACAAAAGTCTAACACAATATACATAGAATCATCCCTGTAGCTATTTGATAAATTTTAAATCAATCTTTATAGTAAATTATCTGTAAACAAAATACAAGATTCTATAAGAGCAACACCAATATCTAAACACATTAACCTCTAATTTAAGAGGAAAAGAAGTAGATTAACACCTATTTACAAATATCACAAATAAGTTATAGCTCTAGTTTATTGTAGAACAATATCTCAATTTTACGCAAAGGAAAATCAATATTAGGATATATATTAAAATCCTCATATAACATGTAAACAAGTAGCTGATAACATTACTTCACAAACTGCAATTCAATAACTTATAAATAACCTATTAAAAACAAAATATTTTCAAAACCATTCACTATCAATACATCATACAAAAATTTCATTTTTTATAATACTGATACAGAAACCATATTTTCTGCGTAAGAATGGTTCATAACATTTATAAATAGAAATACTTGAAGTAGTTTAAAACTATGAATAAATTAAAACCAAAATAAATTATACTATTCAGCTATAACTAGTTTTACTAAGTCTAAAAACTTTTCATAAATATTCAATAATTTAACACAATAAAAATTATTGTTTTGACTCATTAATCACTATATGCTTAATAGAGTAAAATGAGTCTTATTTTATACGATCAATGAAAGGTTTATATATCAAGTCATACGGGTGTCAAATGAACGTCTATGACTCTCTAATTATGGAAAACATCATTAAGCCACTTGGATTTACTGTAGTAAGTGAACCATCAGAAGCAGACGTTGTAATATTAAATACTTGTCACATTAGAGAGAAAGCATCTGAAAAGTTATATTCAGAATTAGGAAAAATAAGGAAAATACAAGAAAATAAAGATTTAACCATAGTAGTTGCTGGATGTGTAGCACAAGCTGAAGGTGAAGAAATATTTGAGCGAAGTCCATTTGTCGATATAGTAGTAGGACCACAAAGTATACATACACTTCCTGAACTTCTTGTAAAAGCCCATAGAATAAAAAAACAAGTTATCAATATTGATTTTCCTGTAATATCAAAATTTGATGCAATTCCAGTAGAAGAATACACAAAAAATCAAGAAACTTCTGCTTTTATTTCAGTACAAGAAGGATGTAATAAGTTTTGTACATTCTGTGTAGTACCTTACACACGTGGTGAAGAATACTCAAGAACAGTAGAAGCAATATTCAATGAAGCACTTGTTTTAGCAGATTCAGGCATAAAAGAAATAACACTAATTGGACAAAATGTAAACGCATACCATGGAACATACAAAGGATGCGAATGGGATCTAGGCAAATTAATCCAACATATTGCAAAAATACCAAATATAGAACGCATAAGGTATACTACATCACACCCACGTGATATGCATCAATCTTTATATGAAGCACATAAACTTGAAGAAAAATTGATGCCATTTGTCCATTTACCAGTACAATCAGGATCAGATAGAATTCTAAAAAAAATGAATAGGAAGCACACTGCTGAAGAGTATATAGATATTATTAGTCACTTAAGAAAACAACGCCCTGACATTGCTTTTTCATCAGATTTTATAGTTGGGTTTCCAGGAGAAACAGAAGAGGATTTTGAAAACACAATAAAACTTGTAGAAAAAGTAAAATTCTCACAAGCATATAGTTTCAAATATAGTCCAAGACCAGGAACACCTGGCGCAGAGTATCCAAATCAAGTACCAGAAGAGATAAAATCTGAACGTCTTCTCAGGTTACAAAAACTACTAAGAGAACAACAACTTGCTTTTAACAGAAGCATGATTGGAGAAACTTGCACAGTATTGTTCAGTAGTAAAAAAGGAAAATTTGACAATCAAATTATAGGTAAAACAGCATATATGCAATCATGCTATATTAATACAGATAATCCAAGCCAATTTTACAACAGTATATCACCTATCAAAATAATAGATGCACATCAAAACAGTTTAACTGGTGTTGTCTGCTAAATGTAGCAATAACACAGTTTATGCACACAATCATTCAAATGATAATATAAAAAACTCTACTTTCAGTATGCTAAACTCACAAAAAACTAATACACTATCAAAAATACTGCACTTTTAACATATCACAATATTTCATTACTATGCACTGCAAGACTAAATACTTAAATACAGACATATAACCTATGCTATAGTATATATAAAGTATATAAAGACACCTACAAATACATGCAAACTTCTTTAATAATTTTATTCACACACTAATCAATATTTTTAAATATTACAATTAAGTACTGGAAAATTCAAAAAATATAAGATTGTTATTAAGACTGTAGCATAACAAATAACACCTCACTTAAATGCTGATACAACAAGATAAAACTTTTAAATTTTGAAGAAAACTACCTAACTGCATATTATGCAAAACATATATAACATAGTAAACTCTTCTACTTTAATAACTTTATTAAAATATCAGAAAATATTTTTTATAATCAAGCAATAGAAAATTTAAAATATAAGATTGCTATGAGACTGTAGCATAACAAATAACACCTTACTAAAATGTACACACTCAGATAAAACTCTTACAGCTTCAAGCAAATCTATCTTAACTATACATTATAAAAACATATGGTTTGATCATTAACAGCTTGATCAAATATTCATCAACTGTTTCAAACACTGTATCCAAGTTATATCCAACTTAAAAACTTTTTCTATGTAAACATAACTTCAGTACACATTATAAATTCACATATTCAACTAAAAATATCTATTTAGATTCTATTGCATACTTATCAACGCACTACACTTTATGATAAATTTTGTTAAAGCAACTCATCAACTAATTTCAACCTTTGCTATTAAACTTTAAAAGGTGGAAACTCTTACTTGAAAATATCTAAAAAAATAATAATTGAGTAATTTCATAAACTAAACACACTGCGTATACATTGCTATTATTTTCGAGACGCTTATATTAAAAATATCAAACTATAAACAACATCTTATCCTACAGCACGACTCCATTAAAAACAACCTTTCAATAACTTAAAACACTGTATTCAAATATATAAAATATCATTTCATAGAGAAAGTATCACGACAAAAAAATAATACACAAAATGATAGAAAAATAAGTATTGGCATAGATAAGCTTATGTGTATTATATCATATTTATTTTGATACTCCAGTGCAAGTCCTACTAAAAACATAATTACACCACCTACAATACACATTAATCCATTGATTATTGAACACACAGTTCCTACTTTACTTTCATCTACAACGTCTGTACCAATAGAAAAGTTCAACATATGCCCACCAGATGCACATCCAAAAATAAATATTAAAAAGCACAAAAGGTAGACATTATTACTATATAACAATAAAGTCAAACTAACACATTGTAGTAAACAAAACCCCATAAATACATATTTTCTATTTTTCAATGCATTAGAAATCGTATTTACTAAAGGACAACCAATAGCAAAACCTATCCATATTATAGAATGTACAACACCAGAATAATAGCTATCTAAATTCATAGCCATCAATAACTTTTGCCCCCATAATATAGCTATCGATAAAAACACTCCAAACATTAAACTACCAACTATTGTAAATAGCCATATATTTTTTACTCGTACTACTTCAACAATATGTTTAAATACTTGTAATAAAACACTGCTTATACTCAAACTATTATTTTTTAAATATATTGATTTTTTACTACTCACTAGAAATAAAGTTAAAATAAGTACAACAATCTCAGCATATTCTATATACTTTATTATATCTCTCCAAGATAATCCTGATGAAGTTAAGTATGTGTAGGTATACTCCATTAATAAAGAAGATAAGCTATACACTGTTTGAACTAGACCAAACATTATCCCTGATTTTAAAGGAGAAAAGAACCTATAGCTAATATAACCTGCACCTACAAAACCAAAAGATGCACCCAATCCTAAAAAAACCTGTGACACAAAAAAACAGATCGTATAATCTGAATAAGAAAATAAAAAAGTACCTATAGATGTTATTATAATAGATATTGGTAGTACTTTTTTCGCATCATAATAATCCAACACTGACCCAGTAAATAGTTGAAATACAGAAAAAGACCACATATGAATTGATGCCGCTAATGCAGTTTGCGCAATATTTAAATTCAAATCTTCACTTACATATGGATTTATTACAGAATAAGCAATCTGAAAATTACCACCACAAACAAGTACTAATACACCTATAATCCAATTAAAAATAGGATAAAAACACATTATAAATATCAAATAACATTAATTAAACTATTAAGAAATATTCTTCAAAATTTATCAATAATTATTATAAATCCAAAAATTTATTACAGTAATTCCAATAAAAATAACTAATCAAAAAATAAATAACATACCAAAAATCAAACCACTCATTTTTCATGTTACTTCACAAGCAAGCTTTTATTAGCAATATACACTGAAATTAAAAGCAACATAACATTAAAAAGACTATTTTAGTAAGTACATTAGAAATATTAAAGATAACACATTAAAATTATCCTCGTTACACAGAAACCAGACTTAGAATTTCTTCCTTATATTCACTGTTATACAATTCCAAAAACAATTATTTTAATTCACTAATAAACAATATATATTAAACACTTCAAAAATCATTACCTAATAAACAATTAACACATCATATAATCACATAGTACCTCAACTTACCATTAAAAAGTATCAAGTTATTATTAAGTACTATATCCATTTACAACATAGAATAATCAGTCATCCAATCATTAGTTTGGAATTAAAATATAATCAATACTAGCTTTTACTTTATTCAGTGCTTGATAATTACTCATCATACTAAATTATTATCAAAACTTTTTTATAATTCAGCTAACCAACAATCTCATAATCCAACACCTAATAATGAAAACTTCATTATCTAACAACCAATCAACACTACCTCATTTATATAATATCTCAACTTACTATTAACTAAAATACCAGATGATTACTAATTACTCCACCTATAACAACATTACATATTTATATAATAAATCATCCTATAATGAGTTTAATAATTAAACCACCAACTATTAATGCCCAGATAATATCTCTATTAATACCAATATTTGCTTTATTTAGTTCTTGATAATTACTAATTACATCCAAACTCTTATCAACTTTTTTCATAAACGAAGGTATATCATTTATAGTTTGACATATGTAAGACCTTTTTAACTTTTGAATATACTTATTTTTCTCAATAGAATACTTTTCCATCCACAATTCCGCTACCTTCCACATATTAATTTCAGGACATAATTGTCTACATACACCTTCTACCAATACTGTAGTTTTTTGTAATAGAAAAAGCTGAGGCTGTAATTTCATATCAAAATCACTAGTAATTTTAAATAACTGAGTTAATAACATTGAAATAGATATATTTTCTGCATTTTTACCAACTATAGGTTCACCTATGGCACGGCATGCTGTAATAAAACTACTATATTTTGCATCAACATATCCTGCTCTATAATGAATATCAGCAACATATTGATAATCTTTTTTTAAAAAACCTACAAGTATTTCAGTAACATACATACAGGTAGCTTTATCTAACCTTCCTACAATACCAAAATCTATAATTACAATTCTTCCTTTTGTATCTACCATAAGATTACCAGGATGCATATCTGCATGAAAGAATCTATCCCTATACACTTGATTACAAAAACAAAATATCAAATTCCTGACCAATGTTTCACAATTTTCCGACTTATAAACACTATATATTGGTACAGCATCTACCCACTCTAAAGTTAAGACACGTCTAGTTGTCTTAGTCCAATCCACTTCTGGTACATAACATCCATCATCATCTTGAATATTAGATCTCAATTCCTCAGCATTTGCAGCTTCAAAACGTAGATCTATTTCCATTCTACAGATTTCACGAAACGTTTGTACAAGCTGTAATAATTGAAATCTTCTAAATCTACTAAAGTACTGCGCCAATCTTGCAAGCCAAAACATTAGTTTAATATCTCTTTCAAAAATTTTTTCAATTTTTGGCCTTAAAACTTTTACAGCTCTTACATTTCCATCAATATCCTTAGCCTTATGCACCTGTGCAATAGATGCAGCAGCAATTGGCTTTTGTTCAAATTCACAAAACATTTCACTTATATTACATTTAAAATCTTCTTCAATAATTCTTACAACATCCGCATAAGGAAAAGCTGGTAACTTATCACATAAACACAACAAGTGATTTGCTATCTCTTCCCCAATAATATCAGCCCTAGAAGACATAGATTGACCAAATTTAATAAAAATTGGCCCAAGCCTTTGTAAAGCCATAGTTACCCTCTCTCCTTGGGATTTTCTTCTAATTGATCTGTCAGCAAAAAAATAGGTATAAGGTAATACGTTATACCTTACTAAAATACTCAATATATTAAGTAAAGAAATTATACTAGAGAAAATACTAAGCATAAGATGAAAACATTTTTAAGAACTTTTCATTTTTCACAATTTCACTTGGTGATCCTTCGCAATAAACACTTTTATTAATACATATAACACGATAGGAATTTGACATTACAAAATGTAAGTCATGAGAGGTCATGATTACACTTAAGTTATATATAGAAATTAGCTTATTGATTAACTTATAAAAGCTATTTTTTGCATTAATATCCATACAACTCACAGGCTCATCCAAAATTATTAAATCAGGATTTAACATCAAACACCTTGCAAGTAAAACTAATTGTAACTCTCCATAAGATATTTCTGACATTTGCCGATCCAATATTTTCTCAATATTAACATCCTTTAATACATCACCAACCCCTAACTTCCTTTTTCTATTAGTATAACTAGAATTCAAAAAATACTCTACTGTCATTGGAATCAGAGAATTAACACTAAAATGTTGTGGCAAATACCCTATAGTAAAATCTTTTGCATATTCTACAAGTCCTACATAATTCTTATATATCCCAACTAAGATACGAATTAATGTTGTTTTTCCTCCACCATTTGGTCCTAAAATTGTAATAATTTCACCAAATTTCACACGAAAACTAATATTATCTATAACTTTCTTTTTAGAATAAAAAAATGACAGATTTTTCACATTTATAATATAGTCATTGACTGATTTATCATCACATGCAAGAATTTTACTTTTATTTAATAACCTATGAAACATATAGTCTTTCTCTTATTTTTTTATACATTACTAGACTCTACTATAGGATATTCTGTACCAAGAATTATAGCAACCATAAACCCAATATATTCACTAGTTAATGCTGTCACTAATGGTGTAACAAAACCCATTCTTTTAATTAATGAATCAGTTTCTATACATGACTACATGTTAAAGCCATCAGATAAAAGGAAATTACAAGACAGCGACATCATATTTTATGTAGACAATCACCTTGAAACTTTCATAAACAAAATACATAACAAAAAGTTAGTTAGGCTTTCAGAAGTAGTAGAACTGTTACCATCAAGATATGATACCAATTTTTCTTATAAAATTCACACAACATCAAATGATTTACACATTTGGTTAAATCCAGAAAATGCAAAAAGTATAGTAAAGCATATAATGCTAGTTTTATGTCAAACAGACCCAGAGAATGCAGAAAAATACACTAACAATGCAAACTTAACACTTACACAAATTACTCAACAGACAGAAACAATAAGTAACATGCTCAGTTCTGTCAAAACGAAACCTTATATAGTTACTCATGATGCTTATCAATATTTTGAAAAATATTTCGGATTAAATTTTATAGCAGCACTTTCTTCAAGCCATGACACAAATATTAGTGTAAAAAGATTAATGCACATAAAAAAAATTGTTACTCAAAATAAAATAAAATGCATTTTTTCTGAATCTTCAAATGATAAAGTCAAGAATTTATTTTCAAAATATCAAGTAAAATTTCAAGTACTTGACCCAATAGGCAACACATCAGAAGATAATGCATATTTTAATATCATGCAAAACATCACAGACAATTTGGTACATTGCTTGTCACAGGAATAGCTAAAATTTATGGATTATAAACATAGATCTAGATAATACATAAGGTTTTTATAAAAAAATAAATTTTAACTCAACACGACAAAGAATAATCTTGAGTTTTTATAATGACACAAACAAATTTTCGATACACAAACTATTTCAATTCAAAATAAAAGCTTATCCATCTAAAAGTGCTTTCACCTAAATAATCTATTCTCCATCCACAGGTATACCACAGGTTAATCCAGTTATCTTAACGTTTTTAATTATTTGAGTTATATCAAGTTTTTATCTAAGATATAACATAACGAGAAGGCAAAGCTGCACTTAAAGTACCTTCATCTAAATAATCTATTTCTCCGCCCATAGGTATACCACAGGTTAATCCAGTTATCTTAATGTTTTTAATTATTTGAATTATATCAAGTTTTTATCTAAGATATAACATAACGAGAAGACAAAGCTGCACTTAAAGTGCCTTCATCTAAATAATCTATTTCTCCGCCCATAGGTATACCACAGGTTAATCCAGTTATCTTAATGTTTTTAATTATTTGAATTATATCAAGTTTTTATCTAAGATATAACATAACGAGAAGACAAAGCTGCACTTAAAGTGCCTTCATCTAAATAATCTATTTCTCCACCCATAGGCTATATCACAGGTTAATCCAGTTATCTTAATGTTTTTAATTATTTGAATTATATCAAGTTTTTATCTAAGATATAACATAACGAGAAGACAAAGCTGCACTTAAAGTGCCTTCATCTAAATAATCTATTTCTCCACCCATAGGTATACCACAGGTTAATCCAGTTATCTTAATGTTTTTAATTATTTGAATTATATCAAGTTTTTATCTAAGATATAACATAACGAGAAGACAAAGCTGCACTTAAAGTGCCTTCATCTAAATAATCTATTTCTCCACCCATAGGTATACCACAGGCTAACCTAGTTATCTTAATACCTAATCCCTTAACTATCTGAGTTATATAATGAGTAGTTACCTGCCCATCCATGGTATTACCTATACCTATTATTACTTCTTTTATGTCAAACTTTTTTATTCTTTCTACAATATTATCTAAGTTCAATTGATCAGGTCCTATACCATAAATTGCAGATAAAGTCCCTCCTAACACATGGTATACTCCTTGATATATTTTTCCTTTCTCAAATGCCCATAAATCTCCCAGCTCTTCTACTATACATAATAACTGATGATCACGTTTAGTATCAGAACAGATACTACACGGTGATTTTACATCTATATTGAAGCATACAGAACACTCCTTAGTCTGAAATGCTAAATCCTGAATTCCAGAAGCTAAAGGCAACATTACCTCCTCTTTATTCCGAAGTAAATGCAGCACAATCCTTCTGGAAGAAGATGGTCCAAAATTAGGTAATTTTGCAAACATATTAATCAATTTATTAATATCCACACCACCTCCCTAGTAACCAACAGCTAAATAACTTACATATAATGTATACACAATATTAGCTAATTTTACACAGATCCATTAATAATGCACATTAAAAATCTGAAAAATAACAAAACATCCTTTACCATCAAATAAAGGACTTATGACCTTATATATCAATATAAAAAGTTAGGACATAAAATTATACGGCAAGTTATATTAAGGATGATCTTACTTAATAAAAAAATCTTATAAACCCAGCTAACGATTTGGCTCGTCTTCCGTTGATGCTAACTTATTATCTTTCAATTCTTGTTTTAAATTACGGATACCTTTGCCTAAATCACTCATAACATCTGGTAATCTACCTGCACCAAAAAGTACTAAAATTATCACTAAAATTAAAAAAATTTGCCATGGACCTAAAGTCATAATAAAACTCCTATAAAATATAAAACTATACCTTAAATAATAAAATTTTATTTAAGTCAAGCAAGATAAATATAGTATCACCAATCTGCGGTAAAACTACATTAGCAAATCTCATCCAATACAAACAATCACCTACACAAACACAGACCATATTATTAAAAAATTTTATCTGTTTTACTACAGCTTTTATCCCATTATTTGAATGAGAAATTATTGCCTCAGGTCTTATACAAACTACTACTTCTTCCCCATTAGCGAAAGATTGCGCTGGTATTTTCCCTATCGGCAATTCTATACAATAATCTTTTACTGTACAAACAAAATGATTAACCTCACCAAAAAATTGCGCTAACATATGATCTCTAGGGTTATAATATATCTCATATGGCGTACCATGCTGAACTATATATCCATCCCGCATAATATACACTGTATCAGCAACTTCAAGTGCTTCCTCCGGATCATGAGTAACAAGCAATACAGTGATTTTTTTAGATTTTAATAATGATAACACATGTCTTCTAATATTAATTCGCAATGCTGTATCAAGGCTAGAAAATGGCTCATCCAATAATATTACCTCCGGCCTTTGAGCAATTACTCTAGCAATAGTAATTAACTGCTGTTGTCCTCCAGAAAGCATATCAGGATACATATCTTTATATGCAACCATATTAATAGACTGTAATATACTTAATGCGATATTAAATTTTTGTGTTTTAGAAGAATCTTTAACAGCAAACATTACATTTTCAATAACAGTCTGATGTGGAAATAGAGAAGGATGTTGAAATATTAAGCCAACATTACGCTTTTCAGTAGGCATACAGAAATTACTGTCAACTACAACCTTACCATTTATACATATAGAACCATATTGTAAATCTTCTAACCCAGCAATTAGTTTTAGGATTGTAGATTTACCACATCCAGAAGGACCAAGAAGACAAACAACTTCACCTTGCTTACAATTTATATTAATGTCATTTAATAAAAATTGACCTTTTTTATATTTGTAAAAGACATTTTCTAATTGTAAACCTACCATCAATAGACCTTTAACAAGCTAATGCCATATAGTGAATTATGTGACTGGAACTCATGTAATCCATGAGCACATTTCACAAAATAAATGTCAAGACTTCATTTAGATGTTAATCTTTTTTTCCACGCTATGCAAGTAATACAAAAGCAATTATATTAAACATCTTTTATAAAAATCTCTTTGGTACTTACAATCAATTAATATTAAAAAATGACAACAAATAATAATTAATGATTTTATACCATAATACATGTATACTAAAGAAAACAATATAGGCTGCTTGTTTTATAGGCAATAGTTTAGGAGTATCATGTTAAAATTCATCCTAACAATTTTAATAACTTTATTTGTAACAAATGAATGTTACGCATCAAATGTTATAAATCTAGTAAATATGAATTTACTCATAGGATCTTTAGATATGAAAAATAAAACCATTGAAGCAGCGATTAAAGTCACAATACAAAATGGCTGGCATATTTATTATCATACACCTGGAGATCTTGGGTTACCAACAGTTTTTCAGTGGCAAGATGATATATTTAAAAAAGTAGATATACATTGGCCTAAACCATTACAACATACAGATACTGTAAGCAACAATACATTTCACAGCAATATTTACAAAGACCTTGTAGTATTCCCTATATCATTAGTATTTAAAGATAACAAAGAATTAAATACCACTTTACGTATCAGATATGCAGTCTGCAAAGATGTATGTATTCCACGAGAAAAGGTAATCATATTAAATCAGATTTTACAAGACTATTACAATAAACAAATCATTCAGATAATTAATTTCTGGAAAACAAAATAATAAATGCTTGATCAAATTTTCTTCTAAACACTTATCAAAATCAGATAAGTGTAGTAAAATCATAATAAATAATCTTATACTAATCTACATACAATAAAAAAAATTTTTATTCATTCCTTCTCAGAGTATACAACTCACATAAATCCTTCAACAACACAGTTTAAATTACTATAACACTATAGTAAAACTATAAAGAATCTTACACTAAACTCTATACTTAACAAAAAAATTAACACATCCAAGAGAAAATAATTGTAATTATTGAGTAATATACAAAAAAATTTCATATGTAATTTTACAAACAATAAGTCCAAATATTACATTGCATGAGATTACTAAGTCTGTTATAAATTAAACCATTTGTATACATGAAACTTACTATGGATACACTATACCATTTTCCACTTTGTCCATTTTCTAGAAAAGTACGTATCTTTCTTAAAGAAAAGAAATTTAATTTTCATCAAATAGAAGAAAATCCTTGGAAAAAGCGTGAAGGATTCATAAAGATCAACCCTGTATGCCAAGTTCCTGTATTAATAAGTGGGCAACATGTAATAGCAGATAGTCAAGCAATTTGCGAATATATTGAAGAATTATATGATAGTGCATCACTACTTGGAAGTTCACTATATACAAGGTCAATAGTACGTAAACTAATATACTGGATTGATTATAAATTTTATCATGAGATTACAAGATACATAATAAATGAGAAAATATCAAAGTATTATATAAAAAATGCAAGTCCAGATTCTAGATTTATTCAAGCTGCAAGACAAAATTTACTTCCGCATGTTAGATACATAGAACGGCTCCTCAATGCTAGTAGTTGGATTGCTTGCAATGAATTCACACTGGCAGATATCACACTAGCTGCCCATATATCAGTGCTAGATTTCATGAATATTTTTCCATGGCATTTAACAGCTACACTAAAAGAATGGTATTCTGTAATAAAATCTAAGCCATCATTTAGCGATATATTAAACGATAAAGTAATTGGAATAACACCTCCAGTACACTATAACAAACTAGATTTCTGAGTTACATATTATTTTAGTTACTAATTAAGTACATTTAAAGACATATGAATTGAACATGACAACTACTCTACTTCTATATTACTATGTGTTTTAAAATACAGTAAGCTAAACTTATTACAACTTTGGAATAACCACTAAAGTAAACTATAACCTAGAGTTTTGAAGTGATATATATTATTCATTAGGCTCAGCACATTTAAAAGATATCTGAATTGAATATGGTAACTATCTTGCTTCCATATTACTGTATGTTCAAAGACTGTAAGTAACAATAATTCTTTCTATAACTTGCGGATCACCACTTCAATACACTACAATAACCTGGAATTTTGAAATTACATGCTATTATCCTTATGTGATTAAACTCAGCACATTGAAAAGGCATTTGAGTTTAGTATTGTAATTACTACTACCTTACTTCAACCCGTGTGTTTTTAAATATTGTAAGTTACAATGTTCAATTCGAGGGTTTATATAATAAAATTCACGACATATAATGCTATTCACTATATAGTTGAACACAAAGTTTATAATTTACTAGAACTTTTGCAATATGAAATCAAATATTAACCTACCAAATGGATATTCTTTAGAACATCATAAAATTTTATATAGTACAAATTATGAAGCAATTAAGCTTGCAGAATGTGGCGCTAAAGATGGTACAATAATTATATCTGATGAACAAATTAAAGGACGAGGCAGATATGAACGCATATGGCACTCTCCCAAAGGCAATTTATATTTCAGTATTATCATCACAAAATTTGTAGAAATATTTCCTATACCATTTATTGCAGCATTATCTGTTGGAAAAACACTTGAAGAAATACTAGAAAATAAAGAAATTTCAAAAGTACAATATAAATGGCCCAATGATGTACTAATAAATAGCAAGAAAATATCCGGAATATTATTAGAAAGCAAAACATTAAATAATGCACCACAAAAGTGGATAGTAGTTGGTATAGGAATTAATATGTATAAAGCACCAGAATATGCAACAACAATTAAACAACACAATATTAACTTTACTTTATCTAATTTGGAATTGCTAGAAAAAGTAATTAATCATTTTAACAATTTGAGAAAGTACTACATTAACTATGGATTTACAAAGATAAAAGATCTATGGCTTAAACAAACATGTCATCTAAACAGCAAAATTACAGTCAAAAGCCACAACAATACTTATACTGGGAAATTTGTGACAATAGACATGAAGGGCAATATGATAATGCAACAAGAAGATAAAACCACGTGCATCACATCAGGTGAAATATTCAACATTACATAAAGTTAATTATAACTTTATATAATACTTAATCATATTAACTAATTACTAAAACTACACACCCTAAAAAATAAAAACGCTAAGCTAGTTATGCTCGATATAACATAATATTACACAAGTCAAGAAAAAACAAAATTACATATTATTGTTAGTAATCACTACACCAATAAACACATTAATCTTCAGTTATTTCAAATAACTACAATATACAACATTGCAATAGTACATATATAAGCCACTCACACTATACTATATTGCATTAAAGCAACTGATTTGCAATAATAATAAAATAATATTGACTAAATATATACAACTGATATACAATTAAAATATCACAATTTAATGTGTGAGAGTATTAATTATGTTTACGTGGCGTTTTTCTTAATAATTTAGTTGAAATGCTAAGCTAGTTATTTGCAGGTGTTTTGCTAATGTTTTGTGGTATACAATAAATAGGATAGCGGTCTAGTAACATTTCAAGAGTCTCTTTTTTTCAATATCTAACTTATAAGTATAAAAAACTGAGTTTTCTGTATCGTTTTATTCAAACATAACATAGTACCTGTTAAATAAAAGTACATCAGCATTAGGCTTGTACCTTTATAACACTACAATTGCATAATTTATTGATTCAATATGTTATGTAGTTATTAACAAAATGGTCAACTAATGGAGGATAAATATGGAACCTAGAAAGATACTTACTTCCAATCAAGACAAACTTTATAAGCAAATACTTAATCTAATAAAAAAGTACCGAGCTACACATCGAACTTTTCTACGTAGTCCTCTCAGATATTGTATAGATCAGATAAGATTTCTTGCATTTAATAGGAAAAATAATTCTCATGAAAGTTCTATCGTTATAACTGAAGCATTAACTGAAATAGTAATTTTACAGTCAATTACATTTGAAGACTTTGCAGCTGTACTAGAAGCACTTGAACTTGATTTCAGGTATACACTAGAAGAAGCCGGGGTATCAGTGTTATTTACACTCTTTTACGGTCTAATAGGACATATATCAGATCAAATGTGTAATACTGGTGAAGCAGTACACTCTCTCCAAAGTATCACAGATATATTAAGGTCATGTCCACAATTTTCACATACTTTTGATCCACGAAATATTGCATGTTATGATCAATTCTTATCACGTATAAGAGCATTACAGAATTTTGACATAGAAACATTAGCTGAAGAAGCAAGAATTGTGCTTAGTACAGACGCGCCACTTTCTTTGCAAACAGTTCTTCTAAGAGGATTAGCACATGCTATTCTTAGACAAGCTGATCCTGAGTCACATGTAGACCATGGTGAACAGATTGACATAGAAGCTAGCACAGCTATTAGATTAGTGTCAACAGCTATATTATACCAAACTAGAGAAAGACATGTAGCTGAAGCACGTGCAGCATATGCTGTAGCACATCCAAATCGTCATACAGCATTTACAACAGCTATACGCTGGAACGAGCGTCTCGCATTCATTTCACCAGCATACGCTTGTGCTGTACTGTCAACTTTTTTTGCACGCGAATTTAGTGAATTTGTAGTTAACAGAGCAAGAGATGATCTACGAACTAGATTTAACATAACTTTTTCTCTTAATCACACTAGAGAATACAGCAGTACAGTAAATACAGTTCTCAATAACACTACCAACAATGCCACAGTATTCGTACCTACACATTCTTCTGAATATTTTCCAGAATGGAATGGTCTAGCTAACGGGATTCCTTCTTACTTTACAACTCTCTTATCATGCATACAATTAGCTTTTGCATTACCTCCTACAGTTCTTGGCATACACAGAAGAGTATTCATACGTCGTTATCTTGAAAACCATAATCCAACAAGAGAAGAAATACTAAACGATTTAACTTTCCAAAGTATACTACTGTTCCGTTGGTTTGGTAATCTTGCTTTGCAACCTGCTGATTGCATATCTCATGCTGTAAAGGATGCAATTTTTAAATGGAGTATTTTTAGATACTTTACACCATCTTCAGCAATCGAGGAACCATGCAAGTTCGAATATGTTCACAATGTTAGACAAAGGTTCAGTAGTCGTAATGCAAGACGGTTTCGCACAGATACCATGTTTTCTCTTGGTACTGCTGGTACAATACTTGCACTTGAATATACTGATGTAGCATTGTTCAACTTCAAGAACATTGGATTCACATTCTTTGTAAAATTCGCAAGGACTCTTGGAGCAATAAGACCAATATTCATGAACAGAATACATGGTAACATGCTTTATAATCCAAGACTTGAAAGCTTGGTAATAACAAACTTGGTGAGGATAACAGGTACAGTACCACTATTACCGCTATATGACACTTTTGGAGCGCAACTACGTTACATGAATCTCCTCACAGCAATAGATGTAATCGTAACTTCAAATGTTGATGCAAGATCATCACGACTATTTAATGAGTGTACAATCTTGGAAGAACACTTAACCGCAATTGAAAATGTCACACAAAATGTTTTAGAATATAGAGGAGCACTTGCATTGCTTGCTCCAGAACTTCATAGAAGATTTGACGATGCACGATACATAATCCCAATATCTATACTTTTAGAAGAAGACTACAAAGAAGCTCAAAAGAAACGTGCAAGTAGAAAACCCAGATATAGTATAAGTCAAGATACAACGACACTTTCAACAGAGCAACTAGAACAAGAAATTGCGTCCGCAAATGAAGAAGGAGTAAGCTTGTTAGGTATGAGACCACTTGAATCATCTCAACAAACACCTACAACAGAAAGTACAGAACAAGAATTATCAAGTTCTTATAAATATACTTTTCTTCACCAAAGCAGGCAAGATTTCTCATCAGAGCCAGAAAGAAGGAAAGCTCGCAAACCATTACATAAGAAACAACCAAAATCAATATATACTGGAGAAGGTTCTCAACAAGATAAAACAAAACAACAAAAGAAGAAAAAATTAAGTCCTGACACACAAAATGTACAACTATTGTCTCATATAGCACAGACAGATGATATTCAAGTTGAAGATGAAACCTTCACAATACCAGACATGCCTCAACAACCACAACCACAACCATCACCTAGATTACTTAGCTTTCTTGAGTTTGCACAAGCAGACTTACAAGCATTAGAACAACATATACAGCTTTCAACAGATGCACAAAGAATATGCACTACACAACAACAATCAGCATTAACAACACAACATCTTACCACCAATGTCATGCATCATGCAGCAAGAGAAAGTTATATACAGTCCACACAGGACCAACAACAACCTAATGATAATCAACTATCAAGTACACAAACACATGTACCTGCATCTGGCATACCAGGAGTAACTTTAATATCTAGTACACGACGTAGCAGTACTGTAAGTGTACATTCATTATCACCTATATTTGTACAACAAAGCACTGGCAGTAATGAAGGAGAAAATACACCATCAGAAGATGATACTAATCCAAGTTCACAAGTAGCATTAGCATCTATAAGTGGCGTTAGTCAAGGACAGTTTCATCAACAACAACAATAAAAACTTGATAAATGGCAATTGTATAAAGGATATGCAGGTTTGTAGAAAACCTGCATGCCTTACAGTACTAATAGTATTTATTCTTTACTATATTGTAACACAACTACAACAAGATCCTAGTAGTGATTCAGTAGTAACATAGACTTAATGTACTACAAGCTTACATGCTTTACTTGCACTTATCAGCAGTATTAGTGAAAACCATGCTCAATAACCTAATATAATTTTACAATTGCAGCGATTAATGTAGTTTTCTACAAATTCTACATAGTACTCAAAGAAACTGATGTATAAAAATTCTAATGCACTTAATTATAATGTACTTTTTACTTTGTAGTATCAGTATTACTTATCAAAACATTTAAAACTTCTATTAAATAACAAAAAATCTGTATTTCAGTAATACATTACTAAATTTTATTGGAACTTTTTACTATAACACAAAATATCAACAGTAAAATAAATAATGCAAAAACATTTATGGATGGAGCGGGAGAAGGGGTTCGAACCCTCGGCCTTTACCTTGGCAAGGTAATGCTCTACCAACTGAGCTACTCCCGCATAGTATAGATCACTTCAATTTAAGATGATAAGATAATAACCATTACAGTGCAAGAAAATTATAACAATCTTTTTTATAGCATACCAACAACTATTCTAACAATACATAACTATAAGAATGTCTAAACATCAAAATAATTATAAAATAAAAAATAATGCACTATAAAGTACAAACTGATATACCATATAATCATAAATATCACCAAGTGCTTGTATATCTATCACAACAAAATAATATCTAGGCACTTACAATAAAAAATTGAAATCTTGGAGATAAAAAATGATAAAACGTTACAGCAGACCTAAAATGTCATCAATCTGGGAAGACAACAATAAGTTTAAAATATGGCTGGATATAGAATATTACGCATGTGAAGCACAAGTAAAATTAGGTATAATACCTAGTTATATACTTGATAATCTAAAAAATAAAACTGAACATTTTGATATTAATCGCATAAATGAAATAGAATCAGTAGTAAAACACGATGTAATAGCATTTTTAACATATATAGCAGAATCTACTAACTCAGACATAAGATATCTACACTATGGAATGACAAGTTCTGACGTATTAGATACATGTTTATCTGTACAATTAAAACAATCCTGTGAGTTATTATTACATGATATAGAAATCATATTAAGTATTTTAAAACAAAAATCCATAGAAACAAAATACATGCTGTGCATGGGACGTAGCCATGGTATACATGCAGAACCAATAACATTTGGTTTAAAACTTGCAAGATTTTATGCAGAATTTAAACGTAATTACAACAGATTAAAAATAGCTCAAGATGAAATATCAGTATGTAAGATTTCAGGAGCCATGGGTAATTTCGCTAACATTGATCCATTTGTTGAAAATTACGTAGCAAAGGCACTAAATCTTAAATCAGAATCCATATCTTCCCAAGTAATACCAAGAGATCGTCACGCAATGTTTTTTGCAACTTTAGGAGTTATTGCATCTTCTATAGAAAATATAGCAATAGAAATTCGGCACCTACAAAAAACTGAAACGTTAGAAGTAACAGAGTATTTTTCAAGTGGGCAAAAAGGAAGTTCTGCAATGCCTCACAAAAAAAACCCTATATTAAGTGAAAACTTAACAGGTCTTGCTAGAATGATACGCAGTTATGTAGCACCAGCATTAGAAAATGTTGCACTATGGCATGAAAGGGATATATCACATTCTTCAGTAGAAAGATGTATTGCACCAGACGCCTGTATAGTAGCAGATTTTGCACTTGCAAGATTAGCAGATTTACTGAATAATATGATTATATATCCTAATAATATGGACAAAAACCTAAAACAATCTAAAGGTTTGATATTTTCTCAAAGAGTATTGCTTGAATTAGTAAAACACGGACTAAATAGAGAAACAGCTTATAAAATAATTCAAGAAAGAGCACTAGAAACATGGAATAACAATTCTCATTTTTTAGATGAACTCAAAAGAGATCCACAAGTATTAAAATACATAAACAGTAAAAATTTAGAAGATTTGTTCAATCTTAACTACTATACACAACACATAGATATGATATTTGATAAGGTTTTTCAAGATCAATAACTATTGTCAATTCAGCTTTTAATATTAATTAACATATGATGTCACTAAGTTATTAATTTTTTAACTATAAGTAAAAGAAAAACAACAACTTTATTAAATAAATTATTAACTGATTAAAAAAATAATTAAATAAAATATGAATAAGATAATTTTATATTAAAATAATAAATAATTATTATTGACTATTTATTATTTTTTAATTATAATCCTATTATATTAATTAAGAAGATTAATAAATACGGTCCTACCTTACTATCAATGCATAACCATTAGGTAACACACACTTTATCTTACAAAAGTAAGGCAGGGCCTCCGCCTAATTTAGACACAAACTAGTTTAACTACACACATGTATTAATTTTATACATTTCTTTAATTGATTGCAAGTGGTTTTTATACAACGATAAGTTATCATCATCAAAATTAAGCAATTGTAAATAAAGAAAAAAACATCAGCTTACTAAATATCACATAAGTACTAACCAATTATTGGCAAATATTAACTACATCACCATCCATTATTTAGCAAAATTACCACATCCACCTAGTTCTTTATAACTCACTAACACATATTCAAAAAAAATGTAACATGTAAGTTAACATAAAATTTTTGTAGTACCAATATGCTCACCTATTTACCAAACAATAACACACTATTAATAATCTTTGCCCAAAACACTATGATTTTTAATCATCACATTGCTTCTAGCTCTCTCTTATTTAACAACACATTAATCTAATACTTAATACTAATATCATTTTATTAATAACAATAATACGTTATTGAAAGCTCTACACACTATATGAAAAATTGCATATTCACCAAAACATATACATAAAATCAGCACATATGTCTTTAACATCAAATCTTTTGTATTAAATTCTTATCTATGATTTTAGTAATAACATCAACATACATCCAAGCAAAATAATATTATTCTTTTCAATATAATAGTTTAAATGAATATAACACACTACTTATACATTATTAACAAACGATTAGTACGTTACTTAAATCTTGAAAAACAATGCAACACTGAGTCAGAAATTTCTAAATTTTACCTATCAATAACATAAGCTTTAAACATAATATATAATTTAATACTACACAATGTTAATAATGTTACTTAAACTCTGAAAATTAGTGTGTAATACCGAGTTAGAAATTTCTCAGTCTGACCTACTGAATAACATTTTAATCCTGAACAAACTTCACAACTATTTATACAACTACTAATTTATCATACTCATGATAATAGTAAGTTATTAGAAGCTTAATATTCGTATCACTTAAATGAAGCTATACAATATTCCAATATAAGCTTATAAAACACAATACGTATAAGATTAAAGCTAATTCAATATTCATTAACTATTCACTTCAGCAATGGAACAGATATATATTCTAAACAGAATAATACACACCCAACTTACCAAGTTTTAATTACTCAGTTACAAATATGCAATATTAACCCTCAACATACTTATAGAGTATTATTGATACACCTTGACTAAAACATTATTCATTCTTTCAGCAAAACTACTAACATCCTCAAGTTCTTCTCCTTCAAGAATACATGCTTGACCTAATAACAAATGTAACATGTTATCTAAAACTGCATTTTCCCCAGTATTAGCATATTCATCTATCATTCTGCTAACAATAGGATGCTTAGGATTAATTTCTAAAATCTTTGTACTTTTATAATTCAACTGCTTCTGCTCTCTTAAAAACCTCTCCATTCTAATATCCATAGAACCATCAGCTACAGCCAAACATACTGGACTATTTGTTAGTTTCTTTGAAACTCTAACTCCACTAACTAATTTATCAAGCACTTGAATCGCATATTTCACAAATGCATCTACCTTTTCTTTAGAATCAGGATTTTCATCTTTACTTTCTCCAACTTCTTCATCTTTTTTAAGATGAGCGAGTTTCTCTAAATCTTCATCTGCTCTAATAACCGACTTCAAAGGCACTCTCTGATAATCAGTTACTACATTTGTCCAAAAATCATCTACAGGATCAATTAACAATATAACTTCTATGCCACGGCTTACAAATCCCTCTAATTGAGGACTTTTTTTGATAGAATCTAAATCATTACCAGTCAAATAATAAATATTATCCTGACCTTCTTTCATTCTTTCAATATAATCCTCTAGACTAATCAATGAATCATCGCTATTAGTACTATAAAAACGACAAGCTGATAATAATTCTTCTCTAAACTCAGTATTCATAGATTCACATAAACCTTCTTTCAATACTGATCCAAAATTCTCCCAAAATTTTTTGTAATCATTAATATCATTTTCAGCTTTCTTCTTAAGTTCTGATAACACCCTTTTTACTATAGATTGTTTGATTTTCTCAATAACCTTATTATTTTGTAAAGTTTCACGACTAATATTTAAAGGTAGATCTGAAGAATCTATTATACCTTTTAGAAATCTTAAATATTGAGGTATAATTTGTACATTATCTTCAGTAATAAACACTTTATTAACATACAGCTTTACCGAACATTTCCTATCAGGGTGAAACAAATCAAATGGTTTAATAGATGGTATATACAACAAATTAGTATATTCTATTACACCCTCATTCTTATTATGCAATATCATCCAAGGTTCACCACCAACATGAGCTACACTACGGAAAAAATTCTGATGCTCTTGCGCAGATATTTCATCTTTTGACTTTGTCCAAATCGCAGCATCACTATTTAACTTTTCTTCCTCCCCTGCATCATTTAAGAAATAAACTGGATAATTAATATGATAAGAATATGTAGTAACAATATGTTCTATACGAAACTTATCAACAAATTCAGATTCTTCAGTTTTTAATATCAAAGTAATCTTAGTACCACGAGGAAATTGACCATCTTCTAGCTGAGAAATGATAAACTCACCATCACCAGCAGACCTCCACTGGTATCCTATAGATTCTCCAGCTTTACGGGACTCAACTATAACTTCACTTGCCACCATAAATGCAGAATAAAATCCTACACCAAACTTACCTATCAATTCAACAACACCTTGAGAAGAAGTTTCATTATTTATTGCATCCAAAAATCTTTGTGTACCAGAATGCGCTATAGTACCTAAATTGTCTATTAGGTCTTGTCTATTCATTCCAATACCATTATCAGATATATACAACCTGTTCTTATCCTGATCTACACTAATCACAATCTTAAAGTCAGTATCTCCATCTATTAAATCTTGATTAGATAAAGATTCATAACGCAATTTATCACATGCATCTGAAGCATTAGATATTAATTCTCTCAAAAAAATATCTTTATTAGTATAAAGAGAGTGTATAACAAGCTTTAATACTTTGCCCACTTCGGCATCAAACTTCAATTTCTCAGAATTTACAACATCTTGCATATTAACCCTCTCAAACTACTATAAATAAATAAGTAATAACTACAGTAATAATTTTCAAGCTTTGAAACTACTAATTTTCATAAATTTGCAGCAAATCCATTGCATTTTTATATACAATAGGTTCAGAATCTGCACTAACTACTATTTCCTTTATTACTCCAACGGCACCACTTATATCATTATTTTTCAACATAGACACTGCTATTGCTTCTTTTATAGATGATGTGTAAACTTCAGATCTTTTAGATAAAAACTGTTGAACCTTGTTTTTCAATAAATCTAAATTATTTCCTTTAAGCAATGTTATAACCTCTAAATACTCTGCCAATTCTCTTAATTCAGGAGTAAGACGTTTATCAGCAGCCAAATCAGCATATATTGATTGTGCTTCCTCTGTTTTATCTTCACCATACATGCTTGCTAATTTAAATTTAGCTAAATATTGGTAACTAGATTCATCAATTTTAGCAACATCATTCAATATTTTTATCATTTCATCATCGCTAATTTCATTCATTAACGCATCATACATCATATCACCCATGTGTTGTGATACCTTCTCATTACGACTATTTACCCATGAAACCATTCCAGCAAATACTATTAATGACATCACCGCAACAACACATACCCATTTCAACTTTGAGAGAGTCTTAACTAAGCTTAATCTCATAAAATGTCCAACAAACTATCAAGATGGTATCACTGTAAGAAAATAAATGTACATAGTCAATCATTTTAGGCAAGAATAAAAAATATCAACATATCTCTCATTATCAATCTATCAAACACAACAACTTTTACTTTCATATTCACACAAATCTTTAACGATACACTGATTACATAATGGTTTCCTAGATTTACATATATATCTCCCATGCAATACCAACCAATGATGTGCATATAATAACCACTTTTTTGGTATCACATTTAACAATGCATACTCTGTCTTTAATACATTATTTTCATTTACCAAACCTATTCTATTACTCACTCTAAATACATGAGTATCAACAGCAACAGATGGCAATTTTAACCATGTGTTTAAAAAAACATTTGCACTCTTTCTTCCTACACCTGGTAACTCAACAAGTGCATTAAAATCTAAAGGAACAGCACCGTTGTATTGATTGATAATAATTTCGCTTAATGCAATAATATTCTTAGATTTGGCATTATACAATCCTATGGTATTTATATAACCTTTCAGCCCATTTTCTCCAAGATCTAACATTTTCTTTGGAGTATCCACAATTTTAAATAATCTACTCGTAATTTTATTTACACTAACATCAGTAGTACGCGCAGATAAAACTATCGCTACCAACAAAGTAAAATCATTAGTGTACCTCAGCTCTATCTTTGGGTGAGGATTATGTCCTTGAAATTTAGAAAAGAGCAAATCTATTTTTCTCTCATTCATTTATCTGCATATATAACTTATACATCATCATCAATCTCAGAATCATCCTTAGCATCAATTATTTTTGCTACAGAAACAACTTTTTCATGTTTCTCAGTTTTAAACAAAGTAACACCTTGGGTACTTCTACCAATAATTCTGATATCACTTACAGCAATACGTATTAACTTACCTTTATCAGTAATTAACATTATATGATCATTAGATTCAACAGGGAAACTAGCTACTACATTCCCATTTCTTGTAGTTGTTAGGATATTAACAACACCTACTCCACCCCTTAAAGTAGTACGATACTCATACGCAGAAGTCCTCTTTCCAAAGCCATTTTCAGTAACAGTTAAAATAAATTGCTCATTCTGGACCATAGTCATAAAAGTGTCTTGATCCAACCCAAGATCAGCTAATATCTTAACTATACCTGTTCCAATAAAACCTTCTTCTTTAACAGCTATACGCTTATCTAAAGGTACTTTCAAATATAGATCTTTCTTTTCTGAACCTATATCCATAGCTAGTAATATCGACATGGAAATTACATTGTCCTGCGAAGACAATTTAATAGCTCTGACTCCATCAGACATTCTACCTTTAAATTGGCGCACATTACTTACAGAAAACCTAATACTTTTTCCTAATCTTGTAGACAACAAAACATGATCTTCTTCTTTACATACTTTTACAGATATCAAAGTATCCCCTTCATCAAGTACCATAGCTATCTTACCATTACTAGGTACATATTGAAAATCTGCAAGTGCATTACGTCTTAAATTCCCTGAAGCAGTTGCAAATACAATATTTAATGATTCAGCATCTTCTACATTATCAGGCAGAGACATTACACTAGTTATTGATTCATTTTCACTAAGTGGGAAAATATTTACCAAAGATCTACCACGTGATGTAGGTTCACCTAAAGGAAGTTTATAAACTTTTAATTTGTATACTCTACCAATATTAGAAAAGAAAAGTACACTAGTATGAGTATTAACTACAAAAAGATTAGTTATTACATCTTCTTCTTTTATAGCCTGCCCTATTCTTCCTTTTCCACCCCTTCTTTGAGCACGATAATTTGAAAGTTTAGCTCGTTTAATGTACCCACTCATAGTTACAGTAACTACCATATCTTCTTTTGGAATAAGATCTTCAACGTCAGTTTCAAAATGTGAGTAATCTATAGTAGTTCTTCTAGGTACAGCTAGTTTAGTTTTAACATCTATTAACCCATCCTTAATAAGCTTTAGCAAAGCTTCCTTGTTTTTAAGAAGTTCAGTATACTGTCTAATCATGGACACCATTGATTTTAAGTCAAGCTCCAACTTCTCCTTTTCTAAGTTTGTAAGACGCTGCAACTTCATTTCCAATATTGACTTAACTTGCACTCCTGTTAACTGACACACATCATCAACTACAAGGCTTTTAGTATCAGCAACAAGTTCTATCATTTCTCTAACAGACGTCAAAGCATCCCACTTACATTCAAGTAATCTTTTAGTAGCCTCTGCTGTATCACGAGATGACCTAATAATAGAAATCACTTTATCAATATTTAATACAGCAATATACATTCCTATGTATAAATGAGCTTTTTCTCGAACTTTCCTCAATCTAAATTGCGTACGACGCGTTAAAACTTCTCTCCTATACTCAACAAATGTGGATATAATGTCCAATAATGACATTACCTTTGGTTTATTATTCTCTAATACAAGTGTATTAATACTGAAAGTCGTTCTTAGTGGAGTTAATCCTAAAATTTGATTCAACACAACCTGGTGAGACACCTGCTTTTTTAACTCAATTGCAACTCGGATTCCCATTTTATTAGATTCATCTCGTAAATCTAATATTCCCTCTATTTTTTTTTCTTTAACTAACTCATGAATACGCTCAATAAGCTTTGCCTTATTTACCTGATAAGGAATTTCATCAATAATTATAGCTTGTTTACCAGATGGCAAATCCTCTAAATGAGTTTTACCTTGAACAATAATCGTTCCTTTCCCTGTCATAAAAGCAGAACGTATACCAGCATCACCTAAAATAGTACCACCAGTAGGGAAATCAGGACCACGAACTATATTAATTAATTCATCAAAAGTAATTTCAGGATTATCTATATATGCTATACAAGCATCTACTACTTCCCCCAAATTATGCGAAGGAATATTAGTTGACATGCCAACAGCAACACCACCAGCACCATTCACTAATATGTTAGGAAACTCTGCAGGCAATACCACTGGTTCTACTTCATTTTCATCATAATTAGGACGAAAATCTACAGTATCTTCATCTATATCATTTAATAAAAAATGTGCCGCCCTTGCCAATCTAGCTTCTGTATAACGCATAGAAGCTGGAGGATCACCATCTATAGATCCAAAATTACCTTGACTATCAATCAATGGTAATAATAAAGAAAAATCCTGAGCCATCCTTACTAATGAATCATAAATTGCTGCATCTGCATGAGGATGATATTTCCCCATTACATCCCCAACAACACGTGCAGCTTTTTTATATGGCTTACCATAATCATAACCTGATTTATACATAGAATACAAAATCCTTCTATGAACAGGTTTCAATCCATCTCTTATATCAGGAATTGCTCTACTAATTATCACGCTCATTGCGTAAGACAAGTAAGAATCTTCTAATTCCTGCTCTATAGAAACCGATATGACATTATTGAGATCACTCATCTAATACTTATTAACTAACATTAAAAATATATCAAACATCTTAATTCTCAAGCACATTAAGGTCAAGTAATTGTTTACAAAACAAACAACCAATACTTCTATTTCAAAAGATAAACTGAGATCAGTACAATCACACTAAACAATTGTACTTATAAAATAAGCCTACAATCTTAAAGTTGAAATTCAATGATGTAGTAAATAAAAATTACATCAATCTAAAATTCATTTTTAATAAAAAGTATTAATTTTTTAGGCAAATATATAGCTTTTATATGAAAACACAAAAATATATACTTTCATAATTCTGCAATAAACACATTACAGTCTACTATCTGTTATATTCTACTATGACTAGAAAATCTTTCATAAATACAATTAAGATCTTACTTTGACTGTATAAGAAAAAGAATATAACATACTCAAGATAATGATTAATTTATTGCATTATGGAAGATTACATTACTTCACTTAATGAAGATCAAAAAGAAGCTGTTATTAACATAAATGGTCCAATATTAATATTGGCAGGAGCAGGTACAGGTAAAACTAGAACTGTGACATCAAGAATAGCATACATAATCAATAATAATTTTGCATTACCTAATCAAATTCTCGCAGTAACATTCACCAATAAAGCAGCAAACGAAATGCTTGCTAGGATTAATGAAATGACACCTGCATATAATATTTGGCTAGGGACTTTTCATGCAATAGCAACAAAAATTCTAAGACTACATGCTGAAATAGTTGGATTAAAAAATGATTTTACAATCATTAATACAGATGATCAGCTACAAGTAATAAAAAATATTGTCAATGATATGCACCCTGAATATGGATTAGATGCTCATAAAATCATATTAAATAAAATACAAAGATGGAAAGACAGGGGCCTTATGGCAAATAATATAACCGAAACAGAGTTATACAAACCTATCAATACGGTTGCATTAAGTACATATCATGTATATCAAGAAAGATTAAAGTTTTTAAATTGTGTTGATTTTGGAGATTTATTACTATACAACATTCAAATACTCACTACACAACATGATATATTATCTCACTATCAAGAACAATTTAAGTACATAATGGTCGATGAGTATCAAGACATCAATACAATTCAATATTTATGGTTAAGATTATTAGCACAAAAGTATAAAAACTTATGCTGTGTTGGAGATGATGATCAATCAATATATAGCTGGCGTGGAGCAGAAGTAGGAAATATTTTAAAATTTTCTGATGATTTCCCAAATGCAAAAGTCGTAAGACTAGAATGCAACTATAGATCAACATCCAATATCCTAAATGTTGCTACAGCAATAATAAACAACAATAAATCACGGTTAGGGAAAAAACTATGGACAACAAATGAGAAAGGACAAAAAGTCAATTTAATGAAATTTTGGGATAGCAAAGCAGAAGCACAGTACATATGTGAGTACATTAAAAATTCACATGACTATCAGTTTAATGAAACAGCAATTTTAGTAAGAGCAGGATTTCAAACAAGAATATTCGAGGAATATTTTATCAAGTACAACATACCATATAAAATAATTGGTGGTACAAGATTTTACGACAGACAAGAAATTAGAGATATTATCGCCTACTTAAAAATAACTGCAAATCCCAACAACGACATTGCTTTCGAAAGAATAATTAATAAACCTAAACGTCATATAGGAGCATCAACTCTTAATAAAATATATTTATGTGCTAAACAGAATAATACATACTTTTTAAATGCTGCAAAACTTTTAGTATCAGGCAATCAATTATCTGACAAAGTATCCAGATCTCTAAATCACTTACTTAACAAGATTGACTCTTGGAAGGAATCCTTGTTATCTGATTCAATATCAAATACTGTCAAAATGATAGCATATGACTCAGGGTACATAGACATGTTAGAAAATGAAGGAGAAAATGGGCTGGCAAGAATAGAAAATATAAAAGAACTTTTCTCTGCACTATTAAGTTTTAACGATGTAAACGAATTTTTAGAACACATCAGTCTTGTAACAGAAATGGATTCATTAGATTACAACAACAATTACACATATATTATGACATTACATGCAGCAAAAGGACTAGAATTCCCTATAGTATTTTTACCTGGATGGGAAGAAGGAATATTTCCACACGAAAAATCTTTACAAGATAGAACAGGAGAAGCACTAGAAGAAGAAAGAAGGTTAGCTTATGTTGGAATAACACGAGCACGTGAACAATTATTCATATCATGTGCAGCAGTACGAGATATCAATAACTGGCGTCAACAAATGAAAATATCAAGGTTTATTAAAGAATTACCTGCAGCACATGTACAAGTTATAAAAAATATTTCAAGTTATTACTAACATATCTGCTAATTTACTACTATAACTTCACAGAACAACATTAAATATCTTAAATTGAACAACACAAACAATAACTGCATTAAAATGTTTGTAAGGGCTACTATAAATCATACAATCGCCTAGTACAACTTAATATTACATAGTAATACTTCTAATATTTTGTATCACACAACAAATAATTGTTTCAATCACTGATATGCCAAATTCCATAATATAATTTATTAATTATTAAAGTATTACACCTAAAATATTATAACATATTATAAGTATTGCAACTATTAATAGAATTCCTATGCTAAGTCTATTCAGAAATATTACACAAAGGCTATCTAAACCATCATTCATGCAAGCATTAGATAGATTTAACATCCAAAAAATTAGAAATACAAAATACGATGTTTGCAGAACAGGCGAACAAGCGTGGAAAGATATACCAAGAGATAGCATCTTGGTAAATAGGTTATCCACTAACCTCACTAAACTGATTGCTGATTTCAATAGAAGTAACAAAAAACCACTAGAAGGCGATGAACATCGTATAATACTACATTCAATGTTTAATTCAACATTTAATACTATCGCTAACAAACAAGTTCATCCACTCCTTATAGATGAGTGCATAACAATGATGAATCAAACATCTTTACATGGTTCATTATGTACAGAGCTGATGCGTTACATTGGAGAAGATATACAAAAAAGAATATTCCCTGAAAATTCTATTCTCCCAGCTCCAAAAAATTTTGATACTAAAATTGAAGTAATCTCAAACACAGAATTAAGAGTAGAATATAATGAAAACATAGACTTCAGAGACATAGCATCTGGAAATAGTGTTTGTCGGTCAACTGGAACATTAACATTCAATATTAATGTGGATCAGTATAATTTAATAACATACAATAACCCTAAAATAAAACTCGAGTTACCAACACAAATATCATCACAGCTATGCAGCCCTACGATGGTCTTTGTGAGAAACATGTTTACTCCCTTGCGCAACTCAATTCGTAGAGTAAAATCAATCCTTACTAGAAGTCCCTTTAATAGCACCAATAAATATCAAATAAAAAATAACGATACAATATCTACTATAGAATATAATATACCAGATTATACTTGTACATCAGTATTATTAACACAACATAGACTACGAAATACAATAGAAAATACAAAAGAAGATATTACAGACAAAGAAGTAGAAGAATCATCAAGACACAGTCAAAAACCTAGGGCTCAAGATCATGAAGAACAAAATAATAAAATTACAGTTTCTGCAATGGTTCACCCTGTACCAAGTACACCGCCTATAACAGAAGAAATTAATGAATTAGAGGACATTCAGAAAGAAAACACAGAGGACAACATAAATCAAACATCACTTTCAGCACTTAAAACAGACAATCAACACCAACAAGATTCTGAAGCAGATAATCAAAATACACAAGACACTGTTACTCCTAATACAAAGTTAAATAAACAAAAAGCACAATTATTTGGTAGTCCCAAAACTACTTCACGTTCCTTATAATAAAGTATACATCCTATATAGTAAACCTACCCACATACTAGTATTATCATATTCTTATATTTAAAAATACAGTGAAATACAGAAATTTTCTTACACAGCAAAGTAAGACTACTGTTGTAATAGAAAGTATGTAACATAATTTCTATACATTTAATTAGCTCACCTTAATATGCTTGTCTTTTTAAAAATTTTTATATAATAGCAAGATAAACATTACATTATCACAAAATGAAATATTACAGTTTATAATCTTTCATGTAGATCAATAAACCACTCTAACATGTTTCCAACTTTGAAACTCTTTAATAACAATAAAAAACACACTAGCATACAATGCTGGAGATTTGATACTCAATTCACAATAAATCATCATGCAACAAAAAAATACAAACTTAAGTGACATCACATCAAAATTACAAACCACTTTAACACACAATTCAGAAACAGGAAAAAATCAAATACATAAAAGGAAACAACATACAAAATTGAACATTACACACTATCCTTCCTTCTATAATATAGTATCTATAGAATCACTATTACAAGATATTATACTTATATAGTATATCAATAATTAAACAATACCATACAGACAAAATATCCATACTCTACAGTATTTTACCATATACTCAGAAAGCATTTAAACCCACTAAGTTTTCACAAATATAAAATTTATCCTACATTGTAAGACTAGTATAAACTAATATTAAAAAACGTTAATAAACATGTACTATCAATAACTTATCAAGCAAAACTTACCCAGACTAAAATACTAGATACTTCACAATAAATCAGTAATACATATTTTTACAACATAGAGTACTAGTTTATTCAATTTATGAATTATTAAGTAATATAAAAAAGTTTACTCTATTTTTATACTATATAATATATAGATTTTAAAGAAAAATATTAATTTATTAGAAATATTATGGTAATATACACATACAACATATTATATAGTACAG
Source organism: Ehrlichia canis str. Jake (assembly GCF_000012565.1). Taxonomy (GTDB): domain Bacteria; phylum Pseudomonadota; class Alphaproteobacteria; order Rickettsiales; family Anaplasmataceae; genus Ehrlichia; species Ehrlichia canis. The sequence goes on along the minus strand of NC_007354.1, from coordinate 346,922 downwards.
AACATGTATAATACAATTTTGATAATCAGCATCACTACAGCATTAATCATACTAACAATTACATTGTTATTTATCAAAAATATGAATAAAAGATCTAACAAATTATTTTTCGATAAACAGCTAACTAATATATCTAGAGATTTTATACAAACTATATTTTATCCAACAAACTATGAACAACAAAATATCACAAACCCATTCCACAATATTTTTTCAAAGCGATTAAGCATAAGCATATATGATCTAGATGATAGATTATTTGAACAATTTCCTAAAGTATTACAATCTTATCAATTAAAAAATACATCAAATCCATATATTAATAAACATTTTCAATATATATCACAGATATTAAAAATAAGAAAAACTGACAATAATTTTAAACAATACCGCCATATAATAGCTCTAGCTGCAACTTTAGATGAGATGTTTGTAAAATTTAATAATTCAGAAATTCACCCAGATATAATACATGAAATAGTTTATCACTTCTATCAAAATACATATGCACAAGCAACAATAAAAATATTAAATAATATTTTTAATGTAGGGAAAAAACTAACCCACATTATTAAAGCAAAATCTACACATATACTATTTAGAGTATACAATGACAATTTAATAAATATAAGTATAAATACTTACATTTCATTATCTGAAGTTACTACACCCAATAAAATACACAATTTTAATGCTACACTCTCTTTTGACATATCATGTACAAAAAACTCAAAGACATGCGACAGCACCATATCATATAATTACACAAGTTTAAATTTACTTATCCCTAATAGTATGAAGCAATATACTACACAAGAAAAAATTACAGTAGAAGACGCACTATTTTCTAACATAATACAAAATCCTAATTATGCTACACTAAATTACAACAACCAACACGAATACAATAATGATATTTTGTTATTAAATTATTGCATACCAAACCCAACAGTTGAATCTTTGTTTAAAGATAAATCACAAGCAATCTAAAAATTCTATCAGATATTTTTAATACTATTCACATCTTACATCACCAATTATTGCACATTTTCAGCTATTTACAAATCAACATATAAACTAATACACTCAAAATAATTATTATCACACAACTTATATATTCAACTTTAAATAGTATAGATATACTATAATATCACATTACTAAAAAACTTAAGTACTTAATAAAATTAAGAATATTTAGTAAACAATAGAAGCATTATAGATAGCTTAACAAAAAAATAACTTTAATTATTTTTAAATATATATTAATATTTTCATTAGTTAATTTTTTAATAAAGCATACATGCATGATAATAATATCCGATATGCACTAGCAGCAATAGTTTCATTATTAATATTGCTTTTAGTAGTATTGGTTGTATTAGTTTTCAGAATGATATACACTTACAATTGTCACCAACTGCACCAATACAACACATTGCATCAAGATAATACAATAAGTATATATCCAAAAAATATATCAAGAAGCTTAGTACAAAATATAATCTCTATATCAGATCACCATAAGCAACAAGTTATTACAGGAGAAGCATTAGGATCATATGTTACATCACCCAGTAATGGACAAACACCATGTGATCAAGACATAAAACCCCATATTTTAATACATGACACTCACTATAAAACATACTCATATTTTCAGGACGCACATGAACTATTTATTAAAAATACCAGAAAATACACTAGTTATTTATTCAGGATATTAAAGACACCAGAACAACATTCTAGTCACTGTTTCAATAACACATATCATCATAGAATTGGATGGTCAGCAATCCTTGACACGATGTTTACAGTGTTTTGTAAGACATCAACAGACCAAGATTTTCTTCCACCTAGACCAGAAATAATACAGGAAATTATAACCAACCTCCGCTGGGATGGTTATAACATATTAGCATACAAAACTCTTTATCACATGCTACACAAAACACCAAATATTACAAAAATAAATATTTCTCAAAATTCTAACATTACAAAATTAAACTTTAGATTAACAAATACACGAGATAGAATTAAAGTTGATATTACAACAAAAGTGTTACTATCTACAGCTGAAACACTAACTATAAAATATCCAATTGATATAACATTTTCCTTTTACATATCATGCACAAGTCAAGGAAGCAATTATTCTATATGCTATCAAGATACAAATCTCAAATTGTATATTCCCATAAAATTAGCAGATTGCATAAACACAGGCCCTATTATTAATGATATACCAGAGGATCCTAACTATGCAATGTTAGCTAACAAACAACAAATATCTGATACTCAATACTTGATAGAATACAAACTACCAAATCTTGTAATTACACCATTACTGCCAAAGCAAAATTATCACTATTTAGAACTACAAGAACAAAAAGTGCAAGAAGGAGAGCAAACAACAAAAACAAAACAAGAAGTAAGTGTTAGGGAAAAAATATCCAATATTCAAGATATATTAAAACATAAGCTATTAAATGATATAACTACACAATCACTACCACAGCAAGACTATCAAGAATCACAAAAACAAAAAGAACAGGCAGCAAATACTAGAAAAAAGCCATTACAAGTTTTAGGTGACGCATCATCTCACTTTATAACAACACAAGGCCGTAATTATTTTTCACAACAACAAAGACATGCAAAAAAACAAATAACAGAAATAAAACAAGTAGCAAATGCTGCAAAAAAAATACTATTGCAACCTTTTGGTGATGCTTATTCTTACTTTATAGTTAATAATAGATAACAGTAAATATTGTTTAATTAATATTACATATATATTTAGGAATTTAATTATGAATGATAATACTAAAATAATAATTGCCGGTTTAGCAATAGCATTTTTAATATTTACTATATTATTAATATATATTTTAACCAAATACTTAAAACATCATAATAATATTCCATTCGATATATGTATTAGGTTACCAGAAGCAAGTATAAAAAAATCAATGTTTGCACTTACTTGTGAAAAGCAACCAAACACTAATGCTATAAAAGGCAACACATCACACCGAGATTTTACTGGTATCAAATATTATATAAATGACATACAAATCAATATAAATGACTTTTCCAAGAACACTCTTATATTAAAAAAAATGTTAAAAAACGGTATAAAACAAACAGATAACTTATACTATAGATTAATAATGAAACATAAAGAAGTTATAATACAAGCGTTAAATATAAGTGATAAAACATGTTATAACATATTCCAGAATAGGATAGTCATGGCTGCAATTTTTGAAGCTGCATTTAAAAGCATTACTAATACAACACCCAGTATAAACATAATACATGAATTAGTAAGTCATTGTAACCAGGCAGGCAACTTCGTTATGCCAGGAGAATTCTTAACAACAATTTTTAAAAAATGTAAAGATTTTTTCCCAAGCACACATTCCAAAAACAATAAAGCATCATTTACTATAGAAAATGAAGAAGAAATAACATGTTGTATTGCTTCAGATATTGAAATGTATAAGTATGCAGATACTAAAAGTGAAATTAGTGAAAAATCTACAGTAAGTTCTCTCCAAGGGAAGCTAACATTTACTATATCATCAAAAGACTGTTCTAACTTTTCTCATACACTTTACAAAGATATTACTTTAGAGATAATAGTACCTGAAGAAATGAAAAAGTATATTACAACTTCAGATATTACTAATGAATCTTACAATAGTAATATTACGCTAATTAATAGGACAAAAACTGTAGATAATGAAACACGCCTCATATATTCATTACCAAACCTTAATATTCCTTCATTAATAAACAGAAAAAACTTAGATTTTATACTTCGTAATAATTCAATTTCTATTGAACACTGTGAAACATTAAAACAACATTAACTTTATCAATAAATATGAATACAACCTTCAACATTTTAGTAAATAATATAATATTATATCAATATATATTTACCAAATGAGCACAATGGGATATAATGTTATTAATTTTTATTAATGCAATATCTTAAGTAATAACTGTTTAACCCGAGAAATTTAATAAAACCAAATAACGAATCAGTAAAGTAGCTTCTATATTGCATAAAACTTAATGGAAATTTTTTATGTATGATATAATCACTATATCAATCGCTTTAACAGCACTATTTATACTTTTCATATCAATGTTAATCATAATATTTTTATGTTCTAGAAAAAACAATAAAATTGCAAAATCAGAAATTTTTCAACAGTATTTTTCTTCTGTCTCAGCAGAAGATATGCCAAAGCTTATGCTTTCTACTTCAGATGATGAGAAAAATGACATCACAAATTCTGATATAATAACTGGAACAACATTTCTTACTGATCTTCACCGAACTGATATTACAATTCAAGACCAACAAACTGATAGAAATGCAATAGAAAACATGTCCTTAAGTTACATACACAGTCAACAACAAGACCAATTTACAGACATACATTCATCATACTTATCAAATATAAATGTACATTATGCACAAAAAAGTAATTTAAATTTATCAAATAGAATTCATGGAGCTGCAATTTTAAATAACATTTTCTCAAAAATAGATACAGATATAGCAATTCAACAAAATATTATACATGAATTAGTGACACACTTTCATCAAGGAGGATATTTAAGTACTTCATACAATATAATAAATAACATTTTTAATCCAAATATAAAAGTAAGGTATGACTATGTCATACAAGGAATGAATACTACAACATCCTTACACTTAATAAATAATCATACAATAACACAAGAGATTGAAAATGATATAATTGTAACTCATATAAATGACATCGACAATACTGATGCACCAAAATATAAAATCAAGTCTCAGTTAACATTTTCAATGCTATCAACACCAAATGACATTTATAGTCCTATTTCATACAAAAACATAAAATTAACATTACATCTTCCTGAAGATATGAAGCAATATGTTACCAAGACGAAACCAGTAAAACGTTATAACAAAAATATAAAAAATGCCATATTAATAGAAAAAAGCCACGATAAAGTAGTATACCAACTACCAAATTTTACATCATACAACATATTACAACATTGCAGACAATCTTTACAAAATGTACAGAGTACCACAGTAGCACATCCATATCACAAAAAATAAAATATTTATCACTATTTCCACAATAGAAAACAAAAAGATATATTAAGTTACTAAATTTTAGGCTCTATAACATATTACATATCTAACAAAAGCATTCATATGCATCAAAAAAATCCACAATTGTTATTAAGAACATATACTAAAATATTACTAAACTTTTGAAACATTCTATATACTTTACACAGGTCATTGATTGTAGCTTCCAAGTAATTTAAGACAACAACATATTTAAAATACAAAATATATCACAAATGGCGTGCTATATTATTAAAAGTTGCCAGTATAGATCTTAGTTAACTATCATTGTATTACAACATTTTAGATAAAATTAGCAATATCATAATAGTATTAATATAGATTTCATTGTGAAATTACATACCAAATTAACCATTATTAGAACAATTAAGATATGTTACTTTTCAAACAACTCATACAATCATCCATAGGATACTCATCTAATTACTTATACTTAACACCAAATAATCCTCCAGCTATTAGGAGATTTAACAATATAGAATTTCTACATACTAAAAGCCTACTCAAAGAAGAGATAGAAGAAATTATAAAATCAATATTAAAAGCAGAAGAATACAAGATATATATGGCCCAAAAATTTTTTAATACCACACTTAACTTTAATGACTCTCATCAACTATATATATATATTTCACACACTAGTCAATCTTTCAAAATTACAGTTGATATTATAATAAATGAACTCACACTAGCACCAGAATTTGAAAAAGAACTTAATAGAATAATTAGTATATACTCAAAAGGGCTAATATTATTTACTGGTAATATATGTAATACAAACACCTTATTATCCATTCTACATCAGATTAATAATAACCAAAAAAAACACGTATTGGTTTTTACCAATAACAAAATGTCAATTCAAAAAGCTAATAAAGCACTAATCAGTATATATAATTTATCACAGGCTGAATCTACATTTATTAAAAATCAATCAGCTGACATTGTACTTTTCAGTAATTTTAATAACATTAATTTAGTAAACACAGCCATTATGTGTATTAATATGGGATTATCAGTTATAGCATTTACTGATACAATCTCATGCTCATGTGCTTTAGAAGGAATTTCAGCATTATTTTCACACAAAAAATCCATTTTAAAAATACTTTCAACACATCTAGTAGCAATAATAACACAAGTTTTTATCAATAAAGTCTCTATTGATAATTTACATCTATATGAAATTATAGAATGCGATACTACAATACAACAATTCATCAGAGAAGATAATCTGTCAGAAATTAAAAATTCAGGTATTATAAAAAATATCAATGAGCTTATAGAAAAACATCAAATACACTATCATGATGTACATAACATACTAAAGAACTTATCAGACACTAAATTATTCACTGAGCCTGATCTCAATGATCTGTTCTAATTGTCAATCAAATAAATGTAATAATTTTTTCAACGTAATTTCATAAGTTTACACATATAACACTCATCATATATAAACTCATAGCATCAACTCGTTATACAAAGTCACATAAGCTAAAATCTATACATTATTACAAAATATAAAAATTATTTTCACAATACTGCTATATCTAAAATAACGTACTGCACAAATTCACTAAATAATATCAATTAGCCATAAATTTATCGAAAACTTTTAAACTATATTACAAATATAAAAATAATACTTGTAACACAATAATACTCAAAATAACACCTTTAATAAAACATGATAAATTCATATCTTCTAATAAATAAACTTACAAAAATATATCAATAATATTAATAGAGAAGCCCACTTAATAAATAATATATCACTTTACTAACAAGGTAATTACATATTTCATATATCAAACTTACATGTTATAATGAAAAAAAGATATTTCATGAACAATGCTTGATGATTTTAAAATAGACCCACTCGTTAAAAATAAGTCACCTTCATCAACAACTGTAGTTGTTGCTATGTCTGGTGGCGTTGATAGTTCAGTAGCAGCAGCATTACTTCATAAATTAGGATACAAAGTTATTGGTATCACTTTACAACTATACAATAATACCAGTGGGAAAGGAGGATGTTGTGGCAGCACAGATACTCAAGATGCAAAACAAGTCGCATCAAGTATGGGTTTCCCTCACTACACTCTCAACTATGAAAAAGCATTTAGAGAAGAAGTAATAGAAAACTTTATAGACACCTATACACAAGGGAAAACACCCATACCATGTGTAAAATGTAACCAAGTTATCAAATTTAGAGATTTACTCAACACAACTAAATCACTTGGTGCAGATGTTCTAGTAACTGGCCATTACATCAGAAAAGTAGAACAAGATGATGAGATATATGTATACTCAAGTAAAGACACAAAAAAAGATCAAAGTTATTTTTTATTTGCAACTACAATAGAACAGCTAAAGTTTCTTAGGTTCCCATTAGGAAATTTTCATAAAGATAACATAAGAAAATTAGCAAAGTACTTTAACTTGTCAGTAGCAGCCAAACCAGATAGTCAAAATATATGTTTTGTCACAGACACATATAAAAATACAATTGCACACCTAAGACCACAAACTGTAAAAAAAGGTCACATTATAGATACCAATGGAAATATATTAGGAGAACATAATGGTATAGTAAACTTCACAATTGGACAAAGAAGAGGTATTGGATTAGCATCCAAAGAACCATTATATGTTACAAAATTAAACCCAGACACCAATGAAGTAACAGTAGGTCCAAAATCCGCATTATTGCAAAACAAATTACACATAGAAGACATAAACTGGCTACTTAAAGATAAAATTCCATACAGTGGACTAAGTGTAAAAGTAAAATTAAGATCATCCCACTCCGGTAGTACAGCAATCATCTACCCAAATGACATGAACAAGGCAACTGTAATACTACAAGATACATATTGTACAGTAACTCCTGGGCAAGCATGTGTTGTATATGATGGAGATAGAATGCTCGGTGGTGGGTGGATATGTTAAGCACCAAAAAATATTTATAAATATCTACCTAAAAAATGACAAGACAAAGCGACATAGAGATAATTTTTCCAACTTAATTTCACAAAAAACTAATTCTTGAGCACAGTTATATGTCACTCTAGCATGATTTACCAGATAGACACTCTAATAGATTATTTCCTTGTAAAATATTGCTCATAAATAAAATGAATGCCTAATGTAAACATAGTACACATTATATAAAGATTGTATTCTTCATAGACAATCCCTAAATACAACACCAGGACAAGCACAGGATACTATTATTTCACATTCAATAAAAAACTTTAATATCATCAAAACTCAAAGAGTATGTATTATCTGTGTACCCTACAATATCTGCAAGATCAAAAAAGCAACCAATGCACTTTAAAATATTTATGTTAAAGCACTAATAGCTTTTAATAAAACACAATAAAAAAGTCACTTACACATACAATAAGACCAGCTAGGTACTTTTATAAAACAACATTATTTTTAATATAACACTTAGCACCATGGTAATCATATATCAATTAGACTTTACACAAATCATCACCAAAACAGATTCACATAATAATACTGGGTATATTTCTTTTCTTATATACAACCTTTACTATATTTTGAATTTTACATATTCTAGATAATAACATATCATCATTACATACAATACAAAAGTATCTTTGCAACAGCAGATGAATATTCTTTATCCTCTAAATTAGCAGATAATTAATATATTACAAAAACGTATCAGAATCTTCACAACTGTACTACTTAAAATAATTCATCTTCTGTTGCTTTAATACATTCCTATATTTTAAGTAAAACTACAGTACCACATAACTCAGAAACACACATAATACACTAATAGAATTACCATAAAAAAAGATAAGATATTAATCATATATAGTGTTACCAGAACCATGATCTTTAGTTTTACACAATTACTGAACAGTAATATTAACTATTTATATATAAGATTCACCAACTAACATTACAGTTTTAAAACTTTTGATATACTTTATAATAAGTACAATAACTACAGACTTTATATTCAAAACAACATCAATAACTATATAGAAGGAAAATAATTTACACAACACTACAGTACATTTACACTAAGTGAGTATCAGTACTATAAAGAACTATATAACTTTAGAAATACAAATAGCAACCTTACATGCTTTCTTTATAAAAAAAGATAAGACATTATAGTTACCAGCATTACCAGAATTATGACACATAGCAGTATCATGATGTTCTATTTCTTCATTACGAAATTGTATAATCTTATCTTTCAACTCACCATCATCTAAAGTAGTAATTTGATCTTGATAATGATCACTGATTACTTCTTCTACAGCAACAGTACACGCCATAGCAGCATCTTCCCCTATCAAAGCTGTAGTAATACCTAACATTACTCCCATAACATGCCATATTGGTAAAAAAACAGTAGGACGTATTTTTCTATCTTTCATCACAGAATTAAAATAACTAAAATGTTGCTGTTCCTGCTTTTTCATTTCTGAAATTTTCTTACCAATAGACATTTTACGAAAAACTAACTCTTGACCAGAGTATATACACACTGCCCCATATTCTCCAGCATGATTTACACGAATAGACTGTTCTAATAGACTATTTTCTTGTAACATATTGCTTCACAAATAAATGAATACCTAATGTAAAACATAATACACAATATATAAGATTGCATTCTGCCATAGACAAACCCATAAATACAACACTAGGACGAGCACAGGATACTATTACATTCACATCCAGTAAAGAACTTTTAATATCTTCAAAACTCAAAGATTGTGTATTGTCTGTACACCCTACAATATCTGCTACCCAATCATGTTCAAGAGCAACATGATAACCTGAAATGAATATATTACACACATAACACAAACACATGACAAAAAACACTATTTTGGAAGGCTTAAACAAATAGACAATAAACAATCCAATATTAATAAAGTATGGTATACGCTCATATAAACACAATTTACAAGGAAGCATACCAAATAAATATTGACTTATATATGCTACAGATAGTGCAACAACACTTGCTATAAAAAGTAAAGTTACACCGTAATTTTTTACTATACCCATTATCTTACCTGAATCTCATCAAAGTAAAAATATATTCATTCAGTGCTACTGCATCATGAACAGTTAAGTCAAAACATATAAATGCAGCAAGATACATAACCAACAACGTATAAAGTACTAATATTAAACCTTCAGATACTATAGAAAAACAATTATTATATGATATTTGAAAATTAGAGATAGGCCAAGGTTTTATTATCTCAATTATATTAAAAAAGACAAATGGTATCAAAAAAAATATTAAAAAACGCATAAATTCATTAAACCAAGTAGGACATATAAAAATACCCTCACATATTCTTCCATAAAATATCGATAAGTAGTTATATACTGCAAGTATTGCAGGCATAGCTAATGCAACAACCAAAAGTTGCCCTAATGCTATTTGTACTACTATAATATCAGTTCTACTATCAGCAGAACTATGAGACTGAAATATAAAGATTGATATTATAGCAACTACAACAAGTACTAAAGATATTTTAAAAAAAAATGCAGCTATCACAGCAGCTGTGACTAACAATCCATACTGTACATAATACATTCCATATATCAAATAAAATAATATATAAGCTAATATTAAAGATAATACCGCAGCCCAATGACTTTGCCATGCTGGTAAATATCCTGTACCTAAAAAAGTGCTTATTAATCTAGTTGGTAATATCTTACCTATAATTTTAATCAAGATTTGAAGCCAAGAAACTAACATAAACAAACACTACTAGTTAAAGCTAAAATTCTATATTTTAACTGATAAAAAGAAAATACAAAATATAATTAATGTTGATTAATATTTAATATCACTAACAACAAATAGTTACTTGACTAGTAAGCAATTTATTAATATGCTTAACAGGTTATCACTTAAGTTACTTGTTGTTTATGGCTAAAAAAGGTTCTACTTTACTTGTGAAACTAGCAAGCAGTGCAAAAACTGGTTTTTTCTATGTAAAAAAGCGCAATCCTAAAAAGTTAATTAACAAACTCTCTTTTCGCAAGTATGACCCTGTAGTAAGAAAGCACGTACTGTTTAGTGAAGAGAAGTTAAAGTAATATCACATCGCCCTTGTTCTGCTAATTCTGTAGAAGATAAAACTTGTGGGTGTATTAGTTTTGATGGCCTTCTGTGCATATTACCACACCTTTCTTGTAAAGCATTATTCTTTAATGTTAATCTTTCTAGTTTGCTGGCGTCTTGGTGTGTTTTTACTATTTCATTTTGCATTTCTCTCTCACCACTTCCTTCAGTAAAAGCATTATTCTTTAATGTTAATCTTTCTAGTTTGCTGGCGTCTTGGTGTGTTTTTACTATTTCATTTTGCATTTCTCTCTCACCACTTCCTTCAGTAGATGACGCTGAAGATGATTGACGTGCATCTATATATTCACTACTAACAGAAGCAGCAGAAACTGAACTATTCGCAGCTGTAGAAAAGTGAGTATCACTAATTTCAATACGCAACAATTTTTCACGTTCTGTCAATCTAATATGATATGTAGCAAATAAACAACATCCTACACAAATTACAGATAGTAAAAAGACAGTAATAGCAATAAAAAATATTTGTGTATTGCCATCTATGCCAAATGCATTTTGTAGTTCCTGGTTATATTTCAGAATACAAAATACTGCAATACATGTGATTAGTACAAAAGTCAATATAAATGATACACCTAATTTAGCATAACTACACCTCTTTTTTTTCAAGCACCTACTCTTAATAATTTGATAAATTCCTCTTGTCATTAACCCTTTATTCATTAATTTCATTATATAGCTACTACCACTTTCAGAAATCAAACTTTGCCTATTATCTTTAATTAGAAGACTTATAATCTCAGCACTACCAACTTTTATTGCTATATCTAAAGGAGTTTCATTATCTTTATTTACATCCATCAATCTAATATCATGAAAAGATAGTATTTTTTTCACTAAAGTAACATTACGTGATAATATAGCTTGATGTAATAAAGTATCGCCATTACTATCGCTATTTTCAAAAATTTTCTTCCATTCACTACCTTTACATTTTAGTTGTTCGCATAAAATCGGTAACAATAGTCCAGCACATACAGTTCTGCCATGCTTAATAGCAAGATCAAAAGCAGTCTGACCTGCACAATTCTTTTCTAAAATAACGCCCTGCCAACCTAATCTTAAAACTTTTGTTAACAGTCCCACATCATTAAACAAAACACACTGATGCAATAAATTACCACCATTATGATCTACAGTAGTTATAGGAGTACAACCTTCACTATTTTCAATCGATAAATCTATATCACGACATGATAACAAACAATTTACTACACCTAATTTCCCTTCTTCAATCGCAAAATGTAATGCTGTACAACTTCTACCAGCATTCATCAGTTCATCTATTTCACCATTATCATCACGTACAATTGCTTGAGCATTAACATCTATACCAAGACTCAGACTATATAATAGAGTATCAAGAGCACCACCAATAGCAGCATGATGCATAATATTTCTGCCCATACTATCTTTATCATATATAGCATCTGGCTTATGCCTCGCTAACAACTTTAACACACTCAATGCATTAGAACCTGCAGCTAAATGAAATGGCGTTAATTGAGATTTAGCAGGTTGATGAAAAATTTTTGACTCACTCTCCAACAAAAACTTTGCACATCTTTTTGCATTATACAAAGCTGCAAAATGTAGTACTGTATAACCGTAAGCATTCACAGTATTAACATCTAGTTTATACTTCTCAAACAGAAGCCTTAATAGACCTATGCTATCTGATTGTACTAATACAAAGAGAATATTATCCTTATCTGGACCATAGTACATATTAACTAGCCGCATATCCCTATCATGGTAATAGTAAGTCTCTAACAAACCGGATTTCACATATTCTGATTTAATTCTTTTTGCTTCTTCTAATTCAACTAAGCATACAACCTTTACTATATTTTCATACGCTGCTTTACATATTCTAGACAACAACACATCATCTCCACACACAATGCGAGTAAAGTGTCTCAATTTTTCTGCAACAAGTTGATTTTCTTCAGCATCTAAATCAAAACTTTCAATTTTGATATCTAGAAGACAATTAATACATTCTAAAAGATTATCAGAAACGTTATTTCTTTGCTGTATTACTTTAATTAACGCATTTTCAATTACTCTTTTCAATACATTATCGCGTTCTTTAAGTTTGTTTAAAAAACCAGATATTACTTTAACTGCTTGTACATCTTCATGTTCTAACGCATACTGCAGAGATTCTGTATTGAAATGTATAGCATTATAGTTTACAACATCATTACTAAAACACTTGATTTCAAATTCACTTATTTCAGTCTTTTTTTGACTAAAAGTACTATTAAAGATCAATGTCAAAAAAGCTTCCCTTTCTTCTGAATTATCAGGAAATACCAACGCTAAACTACCAAGATCACATACATAAAGCTGACCTTGTAAAACTTGTTTTGCTAAAGCGTGATTTGAATATATTGAACTAACACTACCTTCAATACTGTAATGTCCTTTTTCATTTTTAAATATAACAAACTGACAACATTGTTTAATCCTCTTTTTTTTCCCACACCTCAAAAATGATGAAAGTTCTTTAAAAAATGTGGAAAAGTTATTAGTTAATGAAGCATCAGCCAACAATCTGTTTAGAGGATGTAATCGATTAGAAGGTATTCCTTGTGTTTTTACTTGATTTAATTTTGCAAGATCTAATTCGGACAACACAATTTTACTATGACCATCATTATTATCAGATAAACTGTCTACTATATCATCATTTGCATCTTGCGATATACTAGTACCATTATTTAACATATCAACTATCTTTATCTTAATTTGAGATATATTTCATAAGTTAACACTATGAAATATATCTTAATAATTGTGCTAAAGTAGACATTATAGATTTTAAATAATCATACTAAATTAATATTTCATCAGAACCCAATACAACAATAGTACTTAATTTATAGTAAATAAATATTAATAAGCTACATTAACTACATAAGTTTTTAGTACAACTATATATTTATTAACTATTTTTTATAGAAAAAAGATATGATTTTTAACATTTTTATTAAATATTGACTAATTTTTCATAAATGTTAAATTAAAGTGTTATCTAATATTTAAAAGATTTTAATATATTGGTAAACACTTAATTATTAATATTATGGAAGAAGTATTATGCTAAATAGAACACAAAATGATAACATCACACAAACACTTCAAGGGGCCAACAATAGCTATAGTCCAGAAGAAAATGCCAACAATCTCAATATCGAAGAACAATTAATTAATAATCCAGAAATACAAGTAAATCCAAATATCCAAGCAGAGGAAGTTATTGCCGATGCAATACAAGAACCATATAATCCAAATGCTCAGATAGAAGCAGCTAATGCAACTGAAGATAATATTATTAACGATACGATAGAAGAAAATGACAACAATCTTAATATCGAAGAACAATTAATTAATAATCCAGAAATACAAGTAAATCCAAATATTCAAGCAGAGGAAGTTATTGCCGATGCAATACAAGAACCATATAATCCAAATGCTCAGATAGAAGCAGCTAACGTAATTGAAGATAATATTATTATTAACAATACGATAGAAGAAAATGCCAACAATCTTAATATCGAAGAACAATTAATTAATAATCCAGAAATACAAGTAAATCCAAATATCCAAGCAGAGGAAGTCATTGCCGATGCAATACAAGAACCATATAATCCAAATGTTCAGATAGAAGCAGCTAACGTAATTGAAGATAATATTATTATTAACGATACGATAGAAGAAAATGCCAACAATCTTAATATCGAAGAACAATTAATTAATAATCCAGAAATACAAGTAAATCCAAATATTCAAGCAGAGGAAGTTATTGCCGATGCAATGCAAGAACCAGATAATCCAAATGCTCAGATAGAAGCAGCTAATGCCACTGCAATAACCAACATTAATGCAATGGTAACACTACAAAATATCAATGAAATATATCCAGAAGATCCAGAAAGTCTTATCACTCAAGAAGAAAGAGCTATTGAATATATGATACAAAAACGTGAACAAGTACTAGCAGAAGCCAACATATATAATGATATAAGCCGTCCTAGAGTATTAATTGACCATAGTGCAGCCATGCAAGACATCTTAAAAGGATATTCCATTGCTAAAACACAAAACAAGATTAACAATATTGAGCAAGAGATACTAAGAAACACAATTATTCAAGCAGAAAAAAATGTTGGTATTTTAATAGAAAACCGTAAAGATTTGCATGTTAACACAACACAGGAAGAACCAAATGCTCAAATAGAAACAGATATTACTGATGCAATACAACAGGAAGAACTAGAAGAACCTAGTAATCAAAGTAATGATATTTCAAATAATAGTTCACATGTTTCAAGTGATAATACAGAAACAGTTGAAGTAGATATAGAGGCAATACCTAGCTTATTAAGACGTATAGCAAGAGATATAGTAGCTCTTATTAATACAGAATTAAATGACCCTAACGCTGAACATGTGAATACACAGAACCAAAATATCAATAAATAACATTTTGATTTTGTTAATAATCAATATACTAGTTACACAAATATGTCAAACCTATTATATTGATTACTTAACAGGATTCCTAAGTAATACATATTAATTAAGTGATAATATCCTTATGTAAAACATTAATATTACCAAGTTACTGTACAAAAACATGCATCAACTTAATACACTAGATTAGTAAAGTTATCAGAAAATCAATATCAAACCCCACATTATTCAAAACAATCAGAATACTCTAATCATTTTAACTTTACTATAATAAATAATAACAGGCATTTGAGTAATACAAAATAAAAACTCATTAATAGTAATATATTTTTAAATATTCTTAGAATTTCAAAAGTGTATATTAACATAAATTATGAAAAAGCAGACAAATACATGAATAATATTCAAGAAACTAAAATAATATTATAATAATAATATATAATAAATGTTCATAAAACTTAGCCAATTAAAAAATGTATATTAATTTTGACATTATAAAACAACAAATAATAATTTAGTAAAATACACAAAACTTCACAATAAAACAGTATTACTAACACTAATCTCAATATATACACAGATTACACAACATCACATGCATATATCCAAAATACCTAATAATAAAGAATCCTTGAAATCTAGTGCAGATAACAAGAAACGCAACACACATTAATAACAAAGTACTACAAGATCTTATAATAATATATGCGTGAATGCTTAATAAATTAAACTATATAAAATTTTTTACCACATTTATCACAGTTATAGGATAACTACTACAACCATACAAGTTAAAAAATAATTTCACATATTTTAATTAATTATTAATTAAAAGTAGGAATACCATTTACTTTATACACAAATGTATCAGTGTATAACATGCATGTTTAATATCTATCTCAAGTATCAAATTAACATTAATATGATTACAGATATTAGAAATTAAATAAGTTGATTCTTGCCACTGTATACTATATATTTACGTAATAGTTAAGTATCATTTCATTAACTGTATAAAATATTAATTACAAAAGTTTTATTTATTGGGTTTCTAAATTGTTGTTTATTGTAGATTTACATTGCATGTATTGAGGCGATTTTCACAGCATTCTTTGCTTGCAGACTGATTATTTAATAAACATGTATGGTTTCAATTTTTAATGGGTAAATTATGGAAAGTAATGATGGAAAGTTAGAATCTATTAAAGATACTGTGACTAAAATCGTCATTGATTGTTTAAAGCTCAAAGATGAGCAAAAAGCTACACTCTCTGGTAGCACAAATTTAGCAAAAGATCTGAATCTTGATAGCCTTGATTTTGTAGACTTGGTAATGTGCTTAGAAGATCACTTCTCTATAGAAATTTCTGATGAAGAAGCACAAGAACTAGAAACTATAGATAAAATAGAAGAATATATACGTAATAAAATATCAAGCAAAAACTAATTAAGGTAACTTGCTATGACAACAAGAAGAATCGTGATCACTGGTTTAGGATTGGTTACTTCTTTAGGAAGTGATGTAAAAACAGTATGGGACCTTTTATCTAATGGAGTATCAGGCATAAGCAAAATTAATAGATTTGACACATCTGACCTTGACTGTAAGATAGCTGGACAAGTAATAATGAAGTCTGAATCTGAAGAATACGTTTTTAATGCTGCAGACTACATTCCAGAAAAAGACTTAAAAAAAATGGATAACTTTATTCATTTTGGCATAGCAGCTGCCACACAAGCAGTTAACGATTCTAATTTACTTGATTGTAAAGATCTTGATTATGACAGAGTAGGAGTAATAGTAGGATCAGGAATAGGTGGTCTTCCATTTATAGAAAAAACAGTTATATGCTTACAAGAGAGAGGTCCCAGAAGGATTAGTCCTTTCTTCATACCAGCAAGTTTAATTAATCTTGTCTCTGGTCATATATCTATAAAGTATGGGTTCACAGGGTTGACTGACGCAGTAGTAACTGCATGCTCTACAGGAGCACAAGCTATAGGTAATGCAGCAAGAGTGATTCAATCTGGTGAAGCAGATGTAATAATAGCAGGTGGAGCTGAAGGTGCGGTATGCCGCATAGGAATTGCAGGATTTTCAGCTATGAAAGCATTATCAACAAAATTCAATGATACTCCAGAGCTAGCATCACGACCTTGGGATAAACAAAGAGATGGGTTTGTCATGGGAGAAGGTGCAGGAATAGTTATATTAGAAGATTATGAGCATGCAAAAAAACGTGGAGCAAAAATATACGGAGAACTGTTAGGATATGGCATGACATCAGATGCATATCATATATCAGCACCTCATCCAGAAGGCAAAGGAGGGATGAAAGCTATGGAACTAGCGTTATCTAGCGCACAATTAAATCCAGAGTCTATCAATTATATAAACGCACATGGCACTTCTACTCCTCTAGGAGACAGTACAGAAATTCAAGCAATAAAAAGTATATTTAAAGAAAGCATCTACAAAGTTCCAATATCATCAACTAAATCTTCTATAGGTCACCTACTTGGAGCAGCAGGAAGCGTTGAAGCTATCTTTTCTATACTTGCTATGAATACAAGCATTACACCCCCTACATTAAACTTATATGAATCATCAGAGGATCCACAATTAAATCTCGTTCCACTCAATGCACAGGAACATAAGATTAATTATTGTCTTTCTAATTCTTTCGGCTTTGGTGGAGTAAATATATCATTAGTTTTTGGGAAATTATAAAGTCTTGCTTCTATACTTCATATTTGATAACATATAAACTTGTTTTATGTTGATAAATCAAGTTTAAGTGTGTTTTTAAAATGCATAACTAGTGACATGATTTTAATAACACACTTCTTAGTTGATAATTATCATCTTTATTTATTATAGAACTTTCACTAATTGTTTGATTATTATTGGTTAATATTTTAATTTATATTATTAAACATAAATGTGAAATTAATTATGAAAACTAAGAAAGAATTATCTTATCAAGAGTTTATATCATGTATCAGATTAATAAGAACACCAAATATAGGTCCATCAACATTTCATGCATTAGTCAAATTATACAAAACCTGTCAACACACATTAGAAGTACTGCCAAATTTAATAAAAAAATCTAATACAAATGATAAACTATACAATATATGCTCTATTGAAACAGCAGAATTAGAAATCGAAAACACCAACAAGATTGGTGGTAAAATAATTACAGTATTTGATCAAGATTATCCAAAAGCTTTACGCCACATCCATGATTACCCACCAGTTTTAACAGTATTAGGCAACACATCTATATTAAAAGAAAAAATCATTGGTATAGTAGGAAGTAGAAACCCATCAATCAATGGAAAAAATTTTGCTTATAAGTTATCATATGAATTAGCTAATTCTGGTTTTGTAATAGTATCTGGATTAGCAAGAGGAATAGATAAATCTGCACATAGTATAATCTTTCAACAACTACCAACAATTGCTGTTATGGCTAGTGGAATTAATATAGTATATCCACAAGAAAATACACACTTATATAAAACTATAATAGATAAAGGAGGATTAATCATTACAGAATTTCCTTTTGCAACATTACCAAGAGCACAACTATTCCCACAACGTAACCGCATAATATCTGGATTATCACTTGGAATAGTAGTTGTTGAAGCTTCAATACAATCAGGATCACTTATTACAGCAAATTTCGCATTAGAACAAAATAGAGAAGTATTTGCAGTACCTGGATCACCACTTGACCACAGATGTAGGGGAAGCAACAGTTTAATAAAAAATGGAGCAAAATTAGTAGAATCAACAGAAGATATAATAGAAAACTTACAATTTAACAGACATAACACCTACATTCAAAATTCACTGTTTGATAACACTGTACAAAATAACTATCATTTTAATGAAATCAATAACACAAAAGATATCATCTTACAACATATCAGTCATAGTCCAATTGAAATAGAAGAAATTATTACATCTACTAACTTAAATATAAGCAACATTTTGATAGCATTAACTGAGCTAGAAGAATCAAAAAAAATAGAAAGATTTCCTAATAACAAAGTTGCTCTAATACATTAAAAATTCTAAGAATATTAAAATTCCAAAATAAAATTACTCTATTAGTAATTTACACAAATTTACCGTACACATCTTCATATAATACTTTTCTATGACTACACTACAGCAACTACTTCTATAGGCGCATTTATTCGCAATGTTGTTTCTTACACTGAATAAGTAACTTCTATTTGAGCAAATAATAAGACTAATAACAACCTAATTTTTAAAAAGCTTTAGGGATATAAATTCAAATAAAGTATAATCTATCAACAGACAAGTAATGATATGTAAAAGTGTCTTGCATAACCAAGTCATCGCAATACATTATAGAAACATAAAACAACAACTATAGAAATTTTAAAAGTGTATCAAACCCAACACTTAATATAAAAAACATTATTATAACACAGAAGGATTATACATAATGAAAGATTCCAATACACTAGAAAACCTTGCAATCAAAACTTAACACTTTATTTCAACAACTTACGCAATACATCACAAATTAGAACCAATAAACTATAGAAATTTCAGCTATATAATACTAAAATTATTTTCTTCAACGTTTTCACATAATACCATTACAGTACATAAAAATTATGTATATGATTCTAGCCAATTACAAATCTTACTAATACTCAACTAAATTACACACATTATACACACTAATAAGTCATTACAATATATCCATAATCAACAACTACAGAACAGTAAAATAGAAGGAACATAATCCTATACAAGCTTAACCCAAATAACATTTTATACAGTATAGAAAAATCACACATAATAAAGTTATTCTAGTATACTAGACAATTCTGCAAATTCTTAAATAAACTTACCATTAAATACTACATGACAAGAACATAAAGATACTAATTAATATAACACTTGTTTTGAAAACTAATTTACAAAGACATAAATGAAATTGCATTCCTCAATTCCTAATATACTAATTTCTTACACAAGAGAGCAAAAAAGCACATATCTAATAAATACAATATTAGAACACAATTAATTTTACTAACCAAAAAAAGAAGAAAAACTCATATAACTGTTAATCAACTCATTAATTAGCAAATTAATATGAACCATATAGATGACTACTTTTAAAGTATATTTACTAACATATATAATTTATTATCTTCTTGCAAAAAGTTTATCTAACTCAACTAAACTAAGTTCAACATAAGTTGGTCTACCATGGTTACATTGCCCAGAATGTGCAGTATTTTCCATACTTCTTAAAATAGCATTCATCTCCTCAATTTTTAATTTTCTACCACTCCTAATAGAACTATAACACGCTATTGTACCACATATATCTTTAATTTTATCATCTAAGAATAAAGTGTCACCCACTTCTATAATACTATCAACTATATTAATAATAAGCGACTTAACATCAAAACTTCCAAAAATTGCTGGTACTTCTCTTACTATTACTGACAAATTACCAAGTGGTTCAATAAGTAATCCAAGTTTCAATAACTTTGCTTTATATTCAACAAGTAGCTCCAAATCAAGATGGTTATTCATTTCAATAACTTCAGGTATTAATAGCATTTGACGTTTAATACCCTCTTTTTCCATAACTTGCTTCATATATTCATAAGTTAATCTTTCATGAGCTGCATGTTGATCAACAATGATAATAGCATCCTGAGTTTGGGACACGATATATCTACTGTGTATTTGGCATAAAGCATAACCCAACAGATGATTATCAATTAACGAACCATTTTCTATCTTTTTATAACTTACTTGACTCAACTTATCATTTTCTAATCCCATACTTCCACTGACAACACCTATGTTAAAATCATTTACATTAGATAAATCTTGTAGTGCGTTGTTGCTTAAATTAATAGCATCTTTTTCTTCTTCAAATACATTAAATCTTTCTGATTTTTTACAATTAACAGATTCTTCAAAATTTTTGTAAACGACCTCATATTCAGATTGAACATTTTTCAAATTTTTACAAAAAGAATTGTTATCATCTAACAAATTATTTGCTTCCATATCTGTAGAATTACACTCTTGTACATTAAACGGTTGTTGTTTAGCTTTAAGACGTTTCAGAAGTTCAAAAGTGACATCATTACCAACGTTACGCGAGTGATTCATACTTACAATATTATCTCGAACAAAATGATCACTTTCAAATTCATTAATAGACTTTAATTTTGCATTCATGTTAATAGATAACACTTCTTTAATTGCATTAACTACAACTCTATATACTAACTTTTTATCTTGAAATCTAACTTCAGATTTATTTGGGTGAACATTAGAATCAACTTGATCACACGGAATATTAAGATACAATACAACAACTGGATATTTATCTCTCTCTATAAAATCACTGTAAGCATATCTCACTGCTCCTATAAGTAAACTATCATAAACAGGACGACCATTAACAAAAGTATATATAAGACTTGATTTACTACGACTGAGTGTAGGAGATCCAATGTACCCTGATAACTCGATCTGTTCTTCTTTTACACTTATTGGCAAAGAATTTTTACAAAACTCTATCCCCAAAGCTTTTATTTCAGATAATCTATCAATATTTGATTGTTGCCTTAAATATTTAAACACTTGTTTATTATCAACAGACAATGAAAACATTATACCATGATTAACCATAGCCAACTTATTAATCATATCTATAATAGATTGAACTTCTGCTTTCTCTGTCTTCAGGAACTTTAATCTATTAGGCGTAGCAAAAAATAAATCTCTCACCTCCATATATGTGCCACAAGAAAGTGAATCCGGTGTTAATTCTTGCGTTTTATCTCCGCCTTCAAATACTATTAACCATGCAGTATCAGAATCCTGATACTTTGAGATCATTTTCACCTTAGCAACAGCTGCTATAGAAGTTAATCCTTCACCTCTGAAACCCAAAGATTTGACTTTAGCTAAATCACCATCAGGAAGCTTAGAAGTAGCATGACGAGCAAACGCAATTTCTATATCTTCCTTCTTTATTCCAATACCATTATCACTAACAACTATTAAATTACGTCCACCACGTTCTATTGCAACATCAATAGTAGTAGCATTAGCATCTATTGAATTCTCAACTAATTCTTTAACTACACTAGCTGGACATTCTATAACCTCTCCTGCAGCAATTCTATTAATTGTCCTAGGGTCTAATAGTATAATTGACATATGCTAACACTGATAATTATAATATATAGCTACAAGCTTATAGAAAATAACAATGTCTCTTTAATGATACAGTCAAAATACTCACTACATAATCTTAAGTAAATCACTAAGATCATACATTGAAACAATTCTACAACCTAATCTTATCAATCTATTTCACTTACTACAATTAAAAATACTATAACCATTTCAAATAAATAATGTTGCAAGATTAATAGTACTAGAAAACACATATCTATAAAAAACAAATATACCACTTATTCTTTTAATTAATCAAAAGCTTTTTTCTTCAAGTGTATCAGTATATGGGAACGTCAATGTTACTATAGTACCTAAATTAGGTTCACTTTTTATCTTGAAAACACCATCCATTAATTCAACCAATTTCTTACTTAATGGCAAACCTAACCCTGTACCTTCATATTTACGAGCATGTCTACTATCTACTTGTCCAAAAATAGACATCACTTTATATAAGTCTTGTTGTGCTATACCTATACCATTATCAATAACTTCAATATCAATTAATTTCTCTTCAATGTTATATTCCACTACTAATTTCACAACTCCATTTTCTGGTGTAAATTTTATCGCATTAGATAATAAATTAATTATAACCTGTTTCATTCTTTTAGGATCTGCAACCATTATGACTTTATTAGACGGCAATACTTTTTCAAGTTTGACTTTTGCCTGCTCAGCTCTTGGAACCATCATGTTAAAACATGAAGAAATAATTTTACTTAAATCAAACTTTACAAACTCCACAACTAATTTATTAGCTTCAACCTTAGAAAAATCCAAAATATCATTAATTAAACTTAATAAATGAACACCAGAATTATGAATATCATTTATATATTCTTTGTAATGAACATTATCTATGGCACCCATAGATTCACTTTTCATCATTTCAGAAAATCCAATAATAGAGTTTAATGGAGTACGTAGTTCATGACTAACATTAGCAAGAAATTGGGATTTGCTTATATTTTCTTGCTCCGCTACTTCTTTCGCTTCTTTTAACTTTAGATTAGCATCATACTGCTTACTCAGTATTTTAGTATTTTTATAATATATACACAATGTCACAACAACGAATATAATAATGACTAATATAACTATTATTAAAAAGATAGTATAAAAATTTACAATAAAACTAGATAAATTTCCCGAATTTTTAATTATCTTTAAAAACATTAAAGGATGACTCTCTTTATTGTCTAATGGAAATATAGGAAATATAGATTCAGTAATTGCACTATTATTTACTTTATGATCTACATATTCTCCCTTCAATAATGAAGCCATGTCTTCAGAATGCAATAGCAAATCTTGATCTGCAATATCATCACTGTTTCTATTAGAAAATATTATATTCCCATCTACATTATACAAAATGACATAAAACCCTTTTATTTCACCTAACGCTTTCAAAAATTCAGCACGCAGTTTTATTAATAAGTTCATATAATAAGTATTAGTTGCCACATGACTTGGAGCCTTTGCTAATAATTGAGCGTATTTATTAATAACAGAATTAACAAGTACTGATTTAATATTTACATTTATTTCTTTTGATACTTCATATAAATAATCATCTTTTAAATATATATGTGTATAACCAACTGCAAAAAACAAAGTAATAACTAAGAACACCAATAATAAAACTCTAAAATACTTCATAATATATACCCAGTCGCTCATATCATGATAATATGTATATGATGTTATTTATAAACTTTTTCTTAGTTGACATATAACAATATCATGTTACATTCACATAACTGTAGGTTTTACTACTTAAATCTTAACCTTTTTAAAATTTGGAGCTAATTAGCAATGAGTAATTCACCGCTTTTACCTGTTTATTCACCATCTAGTGTTACTTTTTCACACGGAAAAGGTGTGTATTTATATGGTTATGATGGAAGAAAATACCTAGATTTTCATGCAGGAATAGCTACTAGCTCTTTAGGACATGCTCACCCAGTACTAGTAAATGCACTAAAAACACAAGGTGAAAAGCTATGGCATTTATCAAATTTACATACAATACCAGAAGCCATAAAGTTGGCACAAAAGCTGGTGGATATTAGTTTTGCTGATAAAGTATTCTTCAATAACTCAGGGGCAGAATCTGTAGATTGCTGCATTAAAATAGCAAGATCATATCAATGTGGGAAAGGTAATAATCAGCGTTATAGGTTTATTACGATGAAGGGATCTTTCCATGGAAGAACATATGCAGCGTGCTCAGCAAACGAACCAAGTAAGTTTTCCCCACTACTTAAACCATATGTTGAATGGTTTGATAGCGTAAATCCTGATATTACATCTATAAAAAACGCAATCAATGAACATACAGGAGCTATATTATTAGAACCCATTCAAGGTGAAGGAGGAATAAATGTACTTGACAGTTCTTTTCTAAAAGAGTTACGTGCAATTTGTGACCAAAATGATATATTACTAATTTTTGATTGTGTACAATGCGGTGCTGGAAGAACAGGAAAGTTCTTTGCATACGAACATGTTGGGGTCACTCCAGATATATGTTGTATTGCAAAAGGATTAGGTGGAGGATTCCCTATATCAGCATCCCTATCAACTAACAATGCTGCTCAATTCATGAGTGTTGGTATGCATGGCTCTACTTTTGGAGG
The DNA here is from genome assembly GCF_000012565.1 of Ehrlichia canis str. Jake. Classification (GTDB taxonomy): domain Bacteria; phylum Pseudomonadota; class Alphaproteobacteria; order Rickettsiales; family Anaplasmataceae; genus Ehrlichia; species Ehrlichia canis. Next base: position 321,177 of record NC_007354.1, on the reverse strand, counting down.
AAATCCTCTAGCAACTACCATTGGCATGGTTGTAGTTGAAGAAATTTTAAAAGATGGTTTTTTAGAAAATGTCACTAAAAACGGCCATTATCTATACAAAAAATTAAAAGATTTAGCTAATAAATTTCCAATAATTGAGCAAGTAAAAGGTAAAGGGCTCATGATAGGAATGAAATTCAACACCAATGTTAATGCCAGAGAGTTAATGTATGAATTAATAGACTATGGATTACTTACTAGCACCGCTAGTGGTAATGTTATCAGAGTTATACCTCCTTTAATAATTAACCAACAAGAACTTGACGAAGGTGTTGCTATACTAGAAGGTTATTTAAAAAGTAAATATAGTTAATAAAAAATTAGCTTGATTCTTAACAACTGACATGTTATTATTCAAGCAGGTTTTTTATGCAGCGCTTACAGTTACTCAACATAAAGTTATTGCTTCACCTGTTTTTAATCAATGGGTATATCTATGGTATTACAAAACGACAACATTACTGATGATACACAGAATAATAAAGATGAAGTGCACGATACACAACAATCTACAGAAATAGTCAAAGAATCCTCTGTGGTCACATCAGAAACACAGCCAACACATGATAAAAAATTAGATAAAATAGACTTTAACACATTGTTTTTAGCAATCTCTTTTGCTGGGCTATTAATAGAAGCTGCATCTGCTATATTTAATTTAGTTTCAACCTATGTTTATGTACCCGAACGTATTAAGCACATAGTAGCTACTGCATTTTATGCCATATCTATAATTGTTTCATTATCCATGATGGCAAGTTCAATACTTGCAATCAAGCAGTCGTTAAACAGTAAGAAAAAGCTTCAAGAAACATCAACAGGTCCAAACAAGGAAGCAGAAAGAAGCATAAATGAAGGGTTGTTAGGATATGATAAATTAAAACAAAAACAAGCTAATATTCAAATTTCCGAAAATACTATAACTATTATCTCAGAAATCTTATGGATAATAGTTTCTGCTGCATCATTAGTAATGATTACTGTAGGTACTGGTACTCCAGCGCTTGAACTTGCAAGTTTATGTCTTGCAGTTATTGCACCTTTTTTAGCTTTTATTTCTTGCGCTTTAAGATTATCAGATGCAAATATATCAAGAAAAACAGCTACTTCTAACAAAGAAAAAAGACACGCTAGTAATTTCACAGTTTTATGCACTATTATTTTACTATTTGAAGCAATCCATTGCGGTTGCCATGTAGCTGAAGCAGTTATGCTTGGTGGAAAGATGCAAAATATCTATGATTTTCAAGATGCTATTGTACTTGGCCTAGAGCTGGCAGCAGTAGTTATGTTTATTGCAGCATTTTTTATAGAAAAGTACCTTGACAAAAAAGCTGAAAAATCTGATCCTCAAGCTACCCCTAGTAGCCTACTAGATGATAAAGCTATAGATAGAATGTTCCGTGAAGCTCAAATATCTTAAATTTAAACACGTGTCACAACCTAACAAATGTTATAATAAAGCAGCATTTGAATGTTAATTAGTTATCCGAGTACTTCTTACTTTCTAATAGACTACAAATAGCTTAATAATAAAATGATCCGTTATTACTCTCTATTTTCAAACAAAAAAACCATATAACAAAAATTATATATATCATGTAGTTATTCATACTATCATTAATTTTTACATTTGAAATCCATCTTCAATATTTACAAAACAAAAATTTGTAATTTCGACTTTCTTAACATATTTTAAATCTCATACAACTTATATTAACTACACTTTTATCATTACAGCAGATGTTTGACCAATTCTTATATTATTTTATTAAGTAGTTACTCTACAATTAAACAAATACCATAACTATTTTATATTCTATATATCTAAAAGCTATGGTTTTGGCTTTCTAACACATAAAGCTTTTACAACACATGTTTATTATACTTTTACTATAAAGCATGATATAAAGCTAGAATATTCTTTGACATTAAGTTAGTAAATTTTATAACAGTAAAGCGACAAACTAGTTAGTACATGAGTTATACAATAATGTTTGATCGTTATTCAATCAGCTTATATCATTTATTTACTATGAAACTTCATATATATTTACCAATAAACTGAACATTATTTAATAACATAACATTGATCTAATGATTCAATAATATTAAGTAACAGATCATTATTAACATATTTATAAATTACTCAACAATACTTAATGATTATTACAGCATCTTACAAATGCATTTACTATAAAATCTTATGATAATGCTTATAATAAGCTAAGCATTCCATAGTAAAATAACACTTCCTAAATAGCCCAATAACAAATCAAAGTATTAAAAATACTTCTGAATTATATAATAACATTTGATTATGATTCACAATAGCTTACACACACTCACTCTATATGTACTTACTCTAAAACTTCACACAATGTTTAAACAAGTTAAGTACTACCTAATAACATAACACTTTCTAAATAGTTAAATAATATAAATAACAAATCAAAGTATTAAAAATACTTCTGAATTATATAATAACATTTGATTACGATTCACAATAGCTTACACACATTCACTTTATTATGTACTTACTCTAAAACTTCACACAATGTTTAAACAAGTTAAGTATTACCTAGTAACATAACACTTTCTAAATAGTTAAATAATATAAAATAACAAATCAAAGTATTAAAAATACTTCTGAATTATATAATACATTTGATTATGATTCACAATAGCTTACCACATTCACTTTATTATGTACTTACTCTAAAACTTCACACAATGTTTAAACAAGCTAAGTATTACCTAGTAACATAACACTTTCTAAATAGTTAATAATATAAAATAACAAATCAAAGTATTAAAAATACTTCTGAATTATATAATAACATTTGATTATGATTCACAATAGCTTACACACATTCACTCTATTATGTACTTACTACTCCAAAGCTTTACTACAATAAACTGAACTCTATATAATAGCTCTATAATTGCAGATATTTTTATATCACAAAATTATTCAAGCAGTATTTCTCTTTTACCAGTATTTGCAATACCAATCACACCATCTCTTTCCATACGTTCTACTAAATTTGCAGCTCTGTTAAAGCCTATTCTTAGTTGCCTTTGTATATAACTAACAGATGTTCTTCTATCCCTCATTACTATCGACACTGCTTGTTGATATAACTCATCATCCCGTTCAGGTAAATTATCATCTATGCAATAATCATAATCTTGCTGAACTTGAGTGATACCTTCTATATATTCAGGAGTTCCCTGAGACTTTAAATACTCAACTATATCCTGTACTTCATTATCACTTACAAAAGCTCCATGAACACGTATTACTCTACCACCAGATACCATATATAGCATATCTCCCATACCAAGCAACTGTTCTGCTCCTTGCTCACCAAGAATAGTTCTACTATCTATCTTTGATGTTACAGCAAAACTAATTCTCGTTGGAAAATTTGCTTTTATTACACCTGTGATTACATCAACAGAAGGACGCTGAGTCGCCATAATTATATGAATACCAGCAGCTCTTGCCATTTGAGATAATCTTTGTATTGAAGATTCAATCTCTTTTCCAGCAACAAGCATTAAATCTGCCATTTCATCTACTATAACTACTATATAAGGAAAAATTCGAGGCTCTATTACCACTTTTTCAAAAATTGCTTCCCCTGTTTCTTTATCAAATCCAGTCTGTAATATCTTTTCTAAAGTCCTATTTTCACTAATTGCTTCTTTAATTTTATCATTATAACCAACAACATTACGTGCTCCAACATCAGACATGAGGCGATATCTATTTTCCATTTCACTGACCACCCATTTCAAAGCAGCAACAGCTTTTCTAGATTCAGTTACTACCGGAGTTAACAAATGCGGTATAGAATTGTAAACAGATAACTCCAAAACCTTAGGATCGATCATAATCATTTTACATTGATCTGGAGTCAAACTATAAATCAAAGATAAAATCATAGTATTAATCGCTACAGATTTCCCGGAACCTGTAGTACCAGCAATAAGCAGATGCGGCATTTTAACTAGATCAGCTATTACTACTTCTCCATCTATACCTTTTCCTAAAGCTATAGGTAACTTAAGCTTAGAATCTCTATACTGCGCACTTTCAAATAAATCACGCAACATTACTATTTCCCTGTAGTGATTAGGTAATTCTATTCCCATAACATTCCTACCTGGAATAACCGATATACGAGCTGACAATGCACTCATAGAACGAGCAATATCATCGGACAATCCTATGACCCTGGATGACTTAGTACCAGCAGATGGTTCAAACTCATATAATGTTACCACAGGACCATACCTAATATTAACTATTTTTCCATGTATGGAAAAATCCTTAAGTACCTTATCAAGCAAACTAGCAACATTATCATCCGGATGAAATTTTCTTTGATTTATTGGATTAGGTTTAGATAAATAATCAACACTAGGTAAAATAAATTCTTTACTCTTTTTTTTTTCTCTAATTATCTGAGTACTCATAGGAGGATTTATCTCCTGAAGCTTCACTGGAAAACTCATTTGAGGTGTACTATCAACTACCCTTTCTTCATCATACTCATCTTCAATGTAATCATCTTCTTTCTCATCATCATTATCACCTTCATATTCATCATAACTATCTTCTTCTTCCTCTTCATCATCATATTGAGCATCATCAACTTCCGGATGATTTTCTTCATTATGATCTTCTTCATTTTCCTCTTCAGCATGAAAATCCAATTCTTCTTCATCTGCAAAATCGAATTCTTCTACCAATTCTTCAACTGATTCACTTACTGATTCTCGAATTGATCCTTCCATTAACTCTTCTGTCAACTCCCTTGTAAATCCTTCATCAAACCCTTCTGTAAACTTATCGGCAAATTCGTCTGTTAAATCGTCTTCTAACTCTTCTTCTTCATTTAATGAATCTTCCTCAGCATTATAAAATTCCTGAACTTGCCCTACATTTTCAGGTACTTCTTTTTTTATAATAGAGTTATTAACATTATTTACGTGATTTATTATTCTACTAGGTATATTCAACAACAGGTCATAAAAATATAGAATTTTTTGCCAACCAACAACACCAACAATACCTATTGCTATTATAGGTAGCAAAACAATTATTGGACAACTTTGAAAATAAATACCTAAAACACCACCATAATGATATTTATACATAACTTTAAAAGAAGATACTAACCCGCTTACACCAATCACAGTAATTAAATTACTAATCAAGTACAGAACAAGGTTTCGCTTAACACAATAGAAAACACTAACAACATAAAAAATCATTAAAGGAATGAGTATAAAACTCGCTACTCCAAATATTTGTATCAAAATGTCAGCTACATGAGACCCAACAACTCCACCCCAGTTTTTCACAGGAGCATCAGTTGCTATATTGAAAGATAAATCATCATAGTGATAAGTAAAAATTGATAAAGAAACAAATGCTGTAATAAAAGACAATAAAGATATTTTTAAATAGAAAAATGTTTTATTTAGTATAGATTTCATACTCACAACTATCTTACCCAAAATAGTAACGCAAAGCATATCTCACAAAATTAATAAATATCAACAATATAAGAGGAGAAAGATCAAAATTATACGAAACAGTAAAAGGAAAAATCTTTCTTACAAAATTCAAAGCAGGAGACATCAATTTAGACAATAACAAAAAGACATTACTAACAATTTCATTATATCTATTCACAATATTCAAAAATATCAGCCAGCTTAGTATTATCCATAGCACCAAAGAGAAATTATAAATACTTAATAATGTATCAAGTAAATATACTAAAGGATGCATAAAATAATAGTTCTCTTAATATAAAACTTTGAGTGTACAATACACTAAAACTATAGTCAATCAAAAGAGAAAAATTCAACTTGAAAAACTCAATAGTATTATTTATTATATAAAGTTTACTTTAATATTTGATCCTCGATGGGTTTGTTATTAACTTCAATACTTAGTATACTTATACTATTAATTTTATCTGCATTCTTCTCTGCTGCAGAAACAAGTATTACTTCAATCAGTAGCTCACTTGTACATAGGTTAATGCTACAGGGTAACAAACGAGCCAAAATAATCAACACATTAAGTCAAAAGAAAAAGATCGTCATTAATACTGTATTGATAGGTAACACTATTATAAATATCACTGCCTCTTCTATTGCAACAGCAATTTTTATTGAAATCTTAGGTCCGCAAGGAATATTATTTTCCACTGTTATCATGACATTTTTTATATTAATATTTTCCGAAGCATTACCAAAAAGTTACGCAATACTTAATCCAGAAAAGATAGCTTTACTTATATCATGCCCACTATCATTTTGTGTATTAGTTCTATCACCAATAACACTATCAATACAATACATGATAGACTTTATCTTAAAAATTTTAGGTATGCATAAGGATAAAGAAATCATTTCAGCAGCAGAAGCTATGAGAGATTTAATATCATTACACGATAGTAAAGGAACTATGCTTAAACAAGATTTAGATATGTTAAGCAGCATATTAGACTTAGCAGAAACAGAGATTTCACAAGTAATGACACACAGAAAAAATATATTAGCTTTTAATATAGACACAAATATAAATGATCTAATAAAAAAAATACTAGCAAGCTCTCATAGCAGAATACCATTATGGAAAAACCAAGAAGATCAAATCATAGGAGTAGTACATGTCAAGGATGTAATAACACTAATACGAGAAAAAGGTAAAAGCATCACTCAAGAAGATATACACAGAATAATGACAAAACCATGGTTTGTTCCAGATACAACCTTATTAAGTGTTCAACTGCATAACTTTTTAAAAAATAGGAAGCATCTTGCTTTAGTCATAGATGAATACGGAGCCCTACAAGGAATAGTAACACTAGAAGATGTTATTGAAGAAATAGTAGGAGATATTACAGATGAACATGATATAACAACAGAAGCTCCAATAAAACAAATCTCTGAAAACATATATCATATTAATGGGTTCACTTCCATTAGAGATATCAATAGACAATTACGTTGGAATTTACCTGATGAAGAAGCATCAACATTAGCAGGAGCAATTGTATATGAAGTTGAACGTATACCTGAAGAAGGAGAAGAGTTTCTACTATATGGGTTAGCATTTAAAATACTCAAGAAGAGTGGTCATACAATCTCCAGCATTCAAGTTGACATATCCCCAACATCAATTGAAAAACACAAAGAAGAATAAACAAAGCCCATATCCATTAACAATGATACTTTATGTTATAACACTACAACATATTCATAATTAAATATAATTTTGTTCAAAACATTTAAGCATATCTTATATTTAGTAAATGAGCACAAGTAACAAGCAGATAATCTTAAAATACCACATTACATAAATTTTAAATTTAGTACATAAGTATTGTAATCATTAAATAAATTTGTATAGTCAACAACATAAAACTTACAAAAGATAAATAGTAAGCATTTCAAAATATCATTAAATATATACTATATTCTAAAGTTTTAACATTAGACAAATTAGCATAGTGTAATATTACACAAACTTCTCACAAAAATAATCTTACGGATGTATTTCATTTAAACCCACAAGCATCTATATAAATAGGGTAATGGCAACATCATATAAATTTTATGTACAAAATCTTACACTTTTAAAATTACATTATATCCACACACTTTAAAATCAGTATCAAAGCATTGTAAATATTAGAAAATTGTATACAAAAGTAATATAAACAACCATAGAATATAAAAAATGTTAAATCAAAATATCATAATGACATAAAAATACTGAACCAATAAGCATTAAGAATTACAAACAGTATCTCAAGCCACTAGCATTATGATTATACCATTTTTAAACAGTAACCATAGCATACATAAATTAATATACTCACCATTAACATAGTAATTTCTAATCACTATAACAATAGAATATCTATTTACTAACAAGCATATCTACATTAACAATCATAATTGACATACCAAAGAGATAAGAAAAAAGTTTCTATGAGAAACCAAAACAATTGTCAGTATGTTAACTATGAACATGTATTAGTTGAGATTAAAGAAACAAAAAGAATATGTATGCAAAATGGTTGGCCTATTATAGATGTTACACAAAAATCTGTTGAAGAAATAGCTGCAACAATTATTCAGTATTTTAACAAAATGCAACATTAATAATAAATATTTTATTTATATCAACTTGCATAAGAACATCATTATAGTAATGCTTTTTCTAGTCTATCAACAATAAATTTTCTATAATAGCTTTCCATAATTTTCTGTAATGATTATACATGTAACATTAAGCGCAATAATATTGCAACTTTATATAAGATAGTAGTGAATGACATTATATTTTTATTATAGTAATAACTTGATGTATCATGTTACTCAATATAATTTATTGTTATAGAATACGTTGATATATAAGTGATGTTTAATTATTGTGATACATGATGTGACGTAGAGTTGGCATATAGATTTTATGTTTGAGTGCAATGAAATATATATCATAGGTAAGGACGATTTAGTACAGTATAGTCATACTTCACAATTGAAAAACCTTGATGATATCATTAAAAGTGTGAGTTTATTGTACTCTATAAAGAAGAAAAGTATATATGCCATTGATGTTACAGATAGAAGTAACAATAAATGCTTGGACTATTATTTTAATGGGCAGGAAGGATTATGGATTTCATATAAGAGTGAACCATATAATGATAATGCAAAGTTTTTACTTGAATATAAAAAGGCATGTACATTAGAAAGTAAATGCTTAAATCCTTTGGATTTTCAAAAAGATACTCTAGTTATAGCTAGGGCTTGTACTAATCAATCTGTTGAAAGCACTAGTTTTTTAGATGAGAAATGTTTTCCAAATATTATGATTGATAAGGATACTCGATTTGAAAAAAATTTCCCTGCTATAATCGATCCCATAAGGTTTTATCAAATAGTACCAGATTTGTATTGGTTAAGGTATGTGATTAATTTAGGAGTGAAAGTAGTACAGTTAAGAATTAAAGATAAACCTATAGAAAATATAGAAAATCAAATAAAAGAAGGTGTGTGTCTTGCAAATCAAAGTAATATAAAGTTATTTATTAATGATTATTGGCAACTTGCAATAAAATATAAAGCTTATGGTGTGCATTTGGGTCAGAAAGATCTAAAAGATGCAAATTTTAATGAAATATTTAATGCAGGATTAAGGTTAGGTATTAGTACTCATTGTTATCATGAATTAGCGATAGCTAGATATCTACGTCCCTCATATATTGCATTTGGACCTATTTTCACAACTACATTAAAGAATATGGATTTTATGCCACAAGGTGTTGATTTACTAAGTTATTGGGTAAAAAACTTACGTTCTAGTATTATAGCTATTGGTGGGATTAATCTGTTAAATGTTGATTCAGTAATAAAAACTGGAGTAAATGGTGTAGCTGTTGTATCTGCAGTTCTGAGTAATAACAACCCAGCTGAGGCTACGTATGAGTTTATACAAAAATGTGGGTCTATATATTAGTTATCAATGCAAGTACATCAACTCAAACATAAATCTATATGCCAATTCTACGTCACATCATGTATCACAATAATTAAACATCACTTATATATCAACGTATTCTATAACAATAAATTATATTGAGTAACATGATACATCAAGTTATTACTATAATAAAAATATAATGTCATTCACTACTATCTTATATAAAATTAAAATATCATTCCACTTAATGTTACATGTATAATCATTACAGAAAATTATGGAAAGCTATTATAGAAAATTTATTGTTGATAGACTAGAAGAAGCATTACTATAATTATGTTCTTATGCAAGTTGATATAAATAAAATATTTATTATTAATGTTGCATTTTGTTAAAATACTGAATAATTGTTGCAGCTATTTCTTCAACAGATTTTTGTGTAACATCTATAATAGGCCAACCATTTTGCATACATATTCTTTTTGTTTCTTTAATCTCAACTAATACATGTTCATAGTCAACATACTGACAATTGTTTTGGTTTCTCATAGAAACTAACCTTGTTTTTCTTATCTCTATTAATCTATCAATATCAATAGTTAAACCAACAATAAGTTTATTTTTCATACTTGATAAATCTACAGACAAGTTAATAGAATTTACTAATGGTATATTCACTACCCTATATCCACGATAAGCTAAGTATATACTAGTAGGAGATTTTGAAGTCCTAGAGACACCTAAGATAATTATATCAGCTTTATCTATATCCCAAAGATTCTGCCCATCATCATGTGCAATTGTATAGTTGATTGCATCTATACGCGTGAAATATTCATCATCTAATCCCATACCAGTATTAACATATGGATCTTTTTTAACATGTAAATAACAGGAAAGTTCTCTAATAACACGTGATAATACAGGAATACAGGGTATTTCTTGCACCTCAGCTTTTTGTTTTAAATATCTTCTTATGTCATCATCAAACATTGTATACATGATAAAATTATATTTATCATGCTCAATCAATGACATTATTTTGTCTATCTGCTCACAACTGTTAATGAATGACCACACAAACTCATTCACTTCGATAGATCTAAAGTGTTCCAATGCAGATTTAGCTACTGCAGCAACAGTTTCACATGTAGAATCAGAAATTAAATGCAAATTTAAAACAACAGAAGCGTTCATATAAAAAGATGATTAGTAGAATATAAAAGATTTATCCAAAAAAACTGCTCTTACTTAATTATATAGACAAAGTATAAAATAAGTAATTCTAAATTATAAACTTTTCATTAAAATATTACCTTATATATCTTTTAAATACTAAGCAACATTAATCATCAATGATGATGAATCTAGAGACTAATACCAGTATAAAATCAAATAATAAAGTTAACTAAAAGAACTTATAAAAAATACTGATAGTAAAAACATAACCTTACTTAATTAGCAATATTACCAACTAAATTTCCTTATTACTCAAACATTTTTAAACACTATAAAGAACAGCTCATGAAGCAATTGACTCATATGATTTTCAAAAAACCCAATAATATATTGATTGTCAAATTTATAAAAACCTACAAAAAACCTTTTCAGTAGGTTACACTAATTAGCAAGACCTCAGTATACTAGCTTTTTCACTATTAAAATGTTTTTAAAGACCATAGAAGACAGGAACCAAGTACAAACTAAGTAAAAAAACTTACACTTTTGCAACTTCTCTACAATTAAAGCATAAAACATTACCTCGTGTTACAGATTTCATTTCTTCTCGAGTAACATGAACATCACATGAAACACATTTCACACGGCCAGGAACTAAATTGTCATCAACTACAATCCTATCATCAAAAGTAAAACAATCACCTTCCCAAAGATTATTTGTATTTTTAGTACTTTTAAAATACTCTAATATTCCTCCTTTTAAATGATATACCTTATTAAATCCTAAATTCTTCATAAAAGCTGTAGATTTTTCACATCTAATACCACCTGTACAATACATTGCAATAATAGGATCTTGATTTACTTTATCAGATGCCCAAGAGACAGCCCACTCTGGAAAATCACGAAAACATTTCGTTTGAGGATTTATTGCATTTTTAAACTTTCCAAAATTAATTTCATAAGTATTCCTAGTATCTATAGTATAAACATCAGACCTAGAAATTAAATCATCCCAATTCTGTGGACTAACATATTCTCCACAGACAGAATTATCAAAATTTTCAATACCCAAACGGACCAGCTCATTCCTTAATTTAACTTTCATTTTAGAAAAAGGATTATGTGTAGAAAAACTCTCATGATGTTGAATGTCCTTTAATCTATTATCCAGATCTAGAAAAGAGAAAAACTGATTTAATGCACTCTGAGCACCTGCTATTGTAGCATTAATTCCTTGTTCAGCCAAAATTATAGTACCTTTTATATCATGTTGTACACAAAACTCTTTCAATACAGATTGAATATCATAATAATTAGACAAGTGTACAAAACGATAAAAAGTTGAAACAACATACCCCATATCAGGTTTCTCTTTAATACTCAAATATATTCTAATATATTTTATAAAGGTAACACTGTCAATTGAGCATAGCCAACTATAAACTCAATACAACATGATACAGCGCTATTTTCATTTTCTGATTAAAGCTAAGTATTTAATTAATACAAAACTAACATATATAAAATTTATACTAAAGATAAAGTATTACGGAATACCATACTAACACACAGTAAAATATGCATATTTTCTCACCTTATACAGTTATATCAAGCAATAGAACAATTTAATACATTATAACCCAGTATAAAATCGTCAATATTACAAGGATTTTTTCCTTCCATCTGTACTACAAGCGGCACTAAAACACCATCTTTACATTTAATATTCATATGAGAATCAATAACTGCACCAGGTTTTAAATCTTGCACACTGCTATCAGAATAATAACTAGTCTTTAATATTCTTAATCTTTTTCCATTAAATAACAAAAAAGCTCTAGGATATAAAGCTCTAACCTTTCTACATATAACATCAGCTGCTTCATTAAAGTCTATATGAAAATCTATTATTTTATGCGCATATGTCGCATCATCATTATTTTGTTTAATAGGAACTAAGTTATCGATGTTATCCAACACTTCAATTAACATTGAACTTCCCAAGTGAGCAAGTTTCTTACTCAAAGTATCAATATTATCTTGCTCATCTATAGGAATATCCCTTTGTAACAAAATATCCCCTTCATCTAATAGTTCATTCATTTGTATAATAGTAACTCCAGTCTTATCATCACCAGACAAAATTGCATAATGTATAGGTGCTGCACCACGCCATCTTGGTAATAGAGATGGGTGTATATTAATACATCCGTACTTAGGGATTGATAACACACCCTGCGGAATAATTAACCCATATGCAACAACCACAATAACATCAGGATTTAAAGATAAAATCTTCTCTTGTTCAGCATCATGTTTTAAAGATTTTGGGGTATTAACCTCTATATTATTTTGCTCTGCAATAATATGAACAGGTGTCTTAGTAAGTATTCTACCTCTTCTTCCAGCAGGCTTAGGAATCTTTGTATACACAGCAACAACTTCATGACTTTCATTCTCTAAAAGATAAGAAAGTGCTGACACAGAAAATTCAGGAGAACCCATAAATATTATCTTCATAGTAAAATATACTCAGTGATACACAGCATATTTATATCAAATATACATACAAAGCAAGCTAGACACTAATTTATTACTAGAATTTATAAAGAAAATTCATAAAACAGATTACCAACATAAATAATACTAAGATATGAAATTGTATAAGTTAACTCATGAGAAAGACATACGTTATAAGCTTTACGTTCTTAAAGAAAATTTATATAAACTTAGAACCAATTTCAAGAGAAGTACATAAAGTGGGGCCGGTAGGACTTGAACCTACGACCTGATCGTTATGAGCGACCCGCTGCTAACCAACTGAGCTACAGCCCCTAAACATAGCTGACAGATTTATTTACCATATACTACAGTAATTTACAATAAAAAGTTAATGTTATAATTATTAAAAATATAATTACCTATAGTATTTCACTTACTAATCACAACACAACCTATATAAAAGAGAAAATGTCTTATCACTCTACAAATTTATCAAAAACATCACAATTTATAAGGCATTTTCTCCAAATACTAGCAGACCTCACTTTACAATAAATACTTTCAACTTAACCATACAAAATTAAATATAATAAAACCACCTACTGAACCAGTATACAAATTATTGTCTCAAAATACACTACACTGTATTTAACATACCTACACGAAATACACATACTATCACAACACTACCAAAATAACATAACATCAAAATGCACATTGCATAACAAATAACACTTATAAATTCTCCCATTAACAATACATAATTGAAATCTGGTACCATACAGAATTCTTGTCTATATTGCATTTATATAAACCCATCTATCATTATTAACAGAGCTTAATGACATAAACTGAAATATTACATAACATGCCTTATATCGCATTCAACATACTATATTCAATACATTAAATTATCTACTAGTAACAAAACAATATAATAGCAAATGGTAGACACATCGTAACATTACACATAAACAATACTTAAAACTATATATTCTTTATTAACAGCACATCAACACATAACTTAATCTCATATAAAACACTTCTTTACTTATTAAACAACATATGCAAACATAAAATTGCTATTAATAGAGTTCATAACATAAACTGAATTACATCAAACATAACAATGTCTTATATCACATTCAATATATAAAACCACATCTATAACACATAACCGCTATCTACTTCTAGTGCTAGTAACTATCACAGCAGAGGTATAAGTGAAGAATGGCTTGCAAAATCTTTTTTATTACTAAAATGAATACCTAGATAATAATGCAAGCAACGCAACAGCTAATTCAGCACTTTTCTTAAATTTGTGGTAATGAGGGTATTGATTAGTTTTGTACATGGGAACAGACAATATATCTTCTAAAAATAATGTTGAAGGATCACTTCCCACACTCTATTTATTACAAGGTAATCATAAGATAATAAATACAGCCAATGCAATAGCTGCAATATATTTGCGATAAATTTTGGTATAACATAAGATTATAAACATATTCTTCAAAGTTATAACACAAGCTCATTGGTAAGCTAGATTGGAAAAATCACAACTGATTTATTATTAAACAGTATCTTTAAACTTTCAAATTATTTTCAGATTAGATTCATAATCCTATCAGTGCTAAAACACTATAAACTTTGCATGTAAAAATCTATAATAATTTCAAATACATAAAGTCAGCAGCTAATATTTAAAAATACAAGATCCACCCCCTAAAAAATTAGCAAAAACATTCAACTTTCTTAATTATCATAAAACTTGTCTAAATTTAATGCTGTATTGCATCTAAATCATCTATTTCAACCATATCTTGCGCTACAATATGATCCTGTTTTACAATATCAACAACTTGATTAGCTAATGCTGCACTAATTACTTCATCAACACTAGAAACAAAAACTAGCTCTAACCCCTCTTTAATATTATCTGGAATTTCTACTATATCCTTTTCATTTCTAGATGGTAATATCACTGTCTTTATACCACTTCTTAATGCAGCTAATAATTTTTCACGCAAACCACCAATAGGTAAAACTCTTCCCCTCAAAGTCACCTCACCAGTCATAGCAACAGTATTTTTTACTGGAATATTAGTCATTAATGACACAATTGAAGTACACATAGCTACCCCTGCTGATGGTCCATCCTTTGGAACTGCACCTTCAGGAACATGAACATGTATATCATTTTCTAGGAATTTCTTAGGATTTATTCCAAAGCTTAAGCATCTAGAACGAACATAACTATATGCAGCCTTAACAGATTCTTGCATTATTTCACCTAACTTACCAGTGTATTTGACTTCACCTTTACCAGACATTAACACAGACTCTATTGTTAGAATATCTCCACCTGAATCAGTATAGGCTAACCCTGTTACCATGCCTACTAGATTTTCTTTTTCTATCATCCCAAAAGTAAACTTCCTTACACCTGCATATTTTTCAATATTATCCATGTCTATAGAGATACTTTTTACTTCTTTGTTAATCAATATTTCCTTTACTGCTTTTCTCATAAGATTAGCAATTTCTCTTTTAAAATTCCGCACACCACTTTCTCTAGTATACATCCTTATCAGGTGATATATTGCATCATCAGAAATGCTCCACTCTTTTTCTTGTAGCCCATGATCTTTATATAACTTTGGAATTAAATGTGCCTTAGCAATTTCTAATTTTTCATTTTCTGTATACCCAGATATATTGATTATCTCCATACGATCGATTAACGGCTTACTTAAATTCAAAGTGTTCGCTGTCGCAATGAACATAACATTCGAAAGATCAAATTCTACTTCTATATAATGATCAACAAAATGTTTGTTATGCTCAGGATCCAATACCTCAAGTAACGCAGCTGTAGGGTCACCACGAAAATCAGACCCTATTTTATCTATTTCATCTAACAAAAACAAAGGATTACATGTTTTTGCTTTCTTCATTTCTTTTATGATCTTACCAGGCATTGCACCTACATAAGTTCTACGATGTCCCCTTATTTCAGATTCATCATGTATCCCACCTAAAGACATATGTATAAAATTTCTACCTGTTGCTTCAGCAATTGATCTAGCAAGCGAAGTTTTACCCACACCAGGAGGGCCAACCAAACATAATATAGGTCCTTTAGGCTTTTTAAGACGCTTTAAAACAGCCAAAAACTCTAATATTCTTTCTTTTATCTTATGCATTCCATAATGGTTATTATCTAATATTTTTATGGAATTATTCATATTAATTTTGGCATTTGAATATTTACCCCATGGCAAATCAAGTACCCAATGAAGATAGCTAGATATTATATTAGCCTCAGGAGACATAAAATTCATTTTTTTATATCTCTTTAAATCAGCAGTAAGACGTTCTTTAGCTTCATCAGACAATGGAGTAGAATTTATTCTCTTTTCAAACTCACTAGCAGAATCTATATCTACACTTGAACTATCACTTTCTTCCAATTCTTTTTGTATAGCTTTTAATTGCTCATTCAAGTAATAAACCCTTTGAGTTGTTTCAAATTGAGACTTAACACGATTACGAATTTTTTTCTGAACGTTTAATACACTAATTTCCAATTTTAAAAAATCATATATTTTTTCCAACCTTTTAGTAACATTAAACGTTTCAAGAACCTGCTGTTTATCTGAAATTTTTATACTTAGATGTGATGCTATAACATCTGCTAAGTTACCCAACTCTTTCATATCATAAATTGATGCTGCAGCCTCTGCTTGTATTTTTTTACTTAATTTATTCCAGCTATCAAATTCACTCAATACTGATCTCTTCAATGCCTCAAGTTTATCATCGATTACCAAATCACTTTCATATACAACAGATACATTTGCTTTGAAAAACATATTATCTTCAACAATATCTATGACTTTAGCTCTATTTTCTCCTTTAATTAGAATTTTTACTGCACCATCAGGCAATCTTAATAACTGCACTATTTCCGCTACTGTCCCTACTTTATATAAATCATCAGCAGTAGGATTATCAACTGAACCATCAATTTGGGTCAATAATAAAATTTTGCAATTATTGTGCTGAGCAGCATACTCTAAGGCATTAATAGATCGTTCTCTTCCAACAAACAATGGTATTATTACTTGAGGGAATACTATAGTATCACGCAATGTGAGTACTGGTAGTAAAGCTTTATTTTTCATATAATACCTTTAATGTTTTAAAAACAAGCGCGAGTTTACCATTAATTCTTCAACCATCTTCTTACTAATTACTACTTGATTAATACCAACATCACCAGGACTTTCAAACATTAAATCAAGCAATAATGCTTCTAAAATAGCCCTTAATCCCCTAGCCCCAGTTTTTCTTACAGCAGCTTTTTTTGCAATCTCTGATAATGCACTATCATCAAACTGCAGATCAATATTATCCATCTCAAAAAGTTTCTTATATTGTTTTACTAAAGAATTTTTTGGTTCAACTAAAATACGGCATAAAGTACTCTCATTAAGCTCACTTAAAGATGTAATAACAGGAATCCTACCAACAAATTCCGGAATTAAACCAAATTTTACTAAATCTTCTGGTTCAGTGTAACAAAAAATGTCTTTATTCTTTGACACTTTCTGTACATTCGCTTCAAATCCCATACTACTACCTCTATGACGAGACTCTATAATTTTATCTAATCCATCAAATGCACCACCAAATATAAATAAAATATTATCAGTATTTATTTGTATAAACTCTTGATGCGGATGTTTTCTACCACCTTGAGGCGGTACAGAAGAAACAGTACCTTCTATAACTTTCAATAAAGCTTGTTGTACACCTTCACCAGACACATCACGAGTAATAGAAGTATTTTCAGATTTTCTAGATATTTTATCCACTTCATCAATATAAATTATACCACGTTGTGCTGCATCAACATTAAAATTAGCTGCTTGCAACAACTTCAATAATATATTCTCTACATCTTCTCCAACATATCCCGCTTCTGTTAAGGTTGTAGCATCAGCCATTGCAAAAGGAACTTGCAAAACTCTAGCCAAAGTACGAGCTAATAAAGTCTTTCCAGATCCAGTTGGCCCAATCAATAAAACATTTGATTTAGAAATTTCAACTTCACTAATAACACCTGAGTTTGATAAACGTTTATAGTGATTATATACAGCAACTGATAAAACTTTCTTAGAATGTTCTTGACCTATAACATATTCATCAAGAACCTTTTTTATTTCTTTTGGTTTTAAATCAAGGGTATCTGTTTTCTTATAAGATCTACCCTCTTCTTGTAGTATACCACTACATAAATCAATACACTCATTACAAATAAAAACTGATGGTCCAGCAATTAATTTACGTACTTCACTATGAATCTTTCCACAGAAAGAACAGCTACAAGAATTTTTTTCACTATCTGCCATATCTCTCCAATATTAATTACTCTCCTCAATATCAAGACGCTTCTCAATCACCTTATCAATAATACCAAAATCTTTAGCTTTCTCAGCTCGCATAAAATTATCACGCTCCATATTTGCAACAACTTCTGGCAAATCTCTTCCTGTATGTTTTACATAAATATCATTAAGCCTACTTTTAATATCTAAGATTTCTTTAGCATGTATTTCTATATCAGTTGCCTGACCTTGAAAACCACCTGAAGGCTGATGTATCATAATTCTAGAATTAGGAAGGGCATAACGCATTCCTGGTTCTCCAGCAGCCAATAACAGAGATCCCATAGAAGCAGCCTGTCCCAAACACAATGTAGACACTTTAGGTTTTATGTACTGCATAGTATCATATATTGATAATCCAGCTGTAACAACACCACCTGGAGAATTAATATACATACATATTTCCTTCTCTGGGTTTTCAGCTTCTAAGAATACAAGCTGTGCAACCACTAAGCTCGCCATTTGATCTTCTATTGGTCCAGTTATAAAGATTATTCTTTCTTTTAACAACCGTGAATATATATCATATGCACGTTCACCTCGACTAGTTTGCTCAACTACCATAGGCACTAAAGTCATAGCATCTCCTCTTCTTTATAACCAGTAACAAACGCCGTATTAAATTAGTCTATACAATATAATTTTACAACTATATATTTTCAAACATAAGGTTTATTTCTTTAGTTGTCATAACCTTCCTGTCCTTCTTGACTAGCTTTATTATATAGTTAATCACCTTATCTTCAAGTACTTTCCCACTAATATAATTGGCAAAATTTTTATTAGACTGAAGCATTTTTAATACATTATTAATATCTACTCCATAGTCTGTATAATTGTTTTTTATAAAACTCAGCACATCTTCATTTTTAATAGTAATATTATTATGACGAGACATCCTTATTAGCAACATACCAAGTTTTACTCGTCTAACTGCTTCTTTTTCTACATCAATTTGTATATCTTCACCAGAATCAAGTATTTCTTTATTTATCTTTGTAATCTCTTGCTTCACAACACACTCTGGGACATCTATAGAATATGTATTATCCATATAATCAAACAATTCTTTCTTCATTATGGTAAGAACCATTTGGTCAAATTGTTGTCCTATTTGTTTCCTAACAAAATTTTCCATCTCAGCAACATCTTTAAACCCATAACTCCTTGCCACAGATTCATTATCTTGAACATCTTTTACAACATATATACTTTTAACAACAACCGACATGTCTGTAGTTTTTCCAGCAAGATATGCAACACTATAATCATCAGGAAACGTCAAAGGGAAACTTTTTGTTTCTCCAACCCTCATACCCAATAACTGATTCTCAAATTCTTTTAAAGCTACACCTTTACCTATTACCAATGCAAAATCCTTAGCACTACCACCTCTTAAAATTTTACCTTTAACTTTATTTTGATAATCAATAACTACCTTATCACCTTCTTGAACAGCATACTCTGCACCATTTACTACGATAAAATTAGGTCTTTGCTTTTTCAAATTTTCTATAAACTCACTGACATCAGATTCTTGAATATCAACTTCTATACCATTTAAAACTATACTATCAATATCCATCAATGGAGCTTCAGGCATAACTTCAAAACTTAGTTTATAAACTAAATTTTCCTCTTTACTGTCGTTATCAGAGTAATAGTTAGGATAAGAAACAATATCAATATTCGAGGATATTATTTCACCAAATTTATTACTTTTTACAAAATCAGAAGATGTACTCTCAATAGTTTTTCTCACTACATCAGTCATAACATCATTTAAATATTCTTTCTTTACTAAATCAATAGAAGCTTTACCCACCCTAAATCCAGGTACTTTTACATTCTTAGCAATTTCTGACAATTTAGAATCTAGCTGATCTAAAAAATATTTTTTATCAATAACAAACTCATATTCCCACTTCAACTTATCATTTGAAACTTCTTTAACTACATAACAATCAAGCATATAAAATACCTTTACCGATCCCTAAAGTGCGGATAGAGGGACTTGAACCCCCACAAGTTTTATCTTACTAGGACCTAAACCTAGCACGTCTACCAATTCCGCCATATCCGCTCAAAAATCACCGCTACAATACTAATTAAATAATCAAACACTAAATTATAGACACCTATGATACAATCCTCAAGATTTTATAATCAAGTATAACACAAACATAATACAAGCATTTAATTATACTATCCTTATAATAACGATCATTTAACTATATTATAAACATTACCAACTTTCAAGAAGTGATCCCGGTGTGGTTCGAACACACGACACATTGATTAAGAGCCAATTGCTCTACCAACTGAGCTACGGGACCTTAAGATTACTACTTCTAAACAATTAGACTAAACTTCGATTGCTTGTTTGTCAAATTCAAATACACACAAAGTTACTGTCAATTACTATTTATTAATATTGTATTAACATAAAATGCTCATTTTTAGATTAAAGCAATTTAATATTTTTTCAATATGGTAATCTTGACTATTAACACTATCAATTATACAATAAAGTTGATGCTAGATTAGCATAATTATGGAGTTTTCATGCTGCAAGGTGATATCACATGAGATTATTAAAAATTCTTCTTCTTATAGTACTAATGTGTACTGTATCCGGTTGTATAACTTTTTCAAAAAGAGAGCGTAGAATTAAAAGTCCATGTATCAATTCAGTAAACAGTAGTTCTCCTTGTCATAAGTATCCTGTAAACGATCATTGGTTAAAACACTGATAACTATACACCTATACTTTTGTATAAGAAGTTTAAGCTTGTTACTTAATATATAGTTTAAGTACTTTATTGTAGGGTTAATTTATTTGTTTTTCATGTAGAGGTGGAATGCAATTATATATGATGGTAGCTACATGGTTTGGTTGTGGTAATATAACTAAAGCCCCAGGAACTGTTGCTAGCTTTGCTACAGTACTGCTTTTTCCTGCTGTCATACTAAGCAATTTATTTGGTATACTAACCATTACATTAATAACTATTTTAGGATGCCTTGCAATCCCAAAATATTTATTAGATTACCCAAATAAAATCGATCCTAAAGAAATTGTAATAGATGAAGTAATAGGACAATCAATAGCTTTTTCTCTTCCTATATTTTTTTTTAGGTATTACCATTACATACCTCAAACATTTCATGTTGCATACACATCACATTACATAAAAACATTCATCATTAGCTTTATATTTTTTAGAATATTCGATATCACAAAAATATGGCCGATAAACATTATTGAGCGAATATCTGGAACTCCAGGCATAATACTAGATGATATTCTTGCAGGTATTATGTCTTCTATATGCACTACATTTATTATTGCAAAAATAGGTACTTAGAGTGGAAAACGGACACATTTCTTCTTTGGTAGTAAGTAACTTAAAAGATTATATGATACATACAATGCAAATATCAAATTTAGAAATTCATCATTTTCAAAACATTACACTTACTATTAATGATAGCAAGAGTTCCTTACTCAACTTTGCTTTTTATGATAACACAACTGAATGCAATGAAAAAAACATAATAGAGGTTTTAGAATTCTTAAAAAAAAGAAAAATTGACGCAACTTGGCCAGTAGAACCACACATGAAAAAGTTAAAGTCAACTCTTGAAAAACTAGGGTTAGTAAATGTCAGCCCACCAAAAAAAGCAATTGCAAATATAGAAAACTATATCATGCCACCTATAAAAGGCCCAAGCATTACGTTGGATATAGTAAACAATGAAGAGAAATTATTAGAACTTGACAAAAGTGCCTCAAAAATATTTTACAGTCAACAAAATGAAATTACAACTTTTTTAAGAGGGTTAGCCAACCACCATGATATTAATAATTCAAAATTAAAATTTTTCCTAGTAAAGTGTAACAATATCAAAGTAGGAATATGTGGCATGTATGTACAAGACAAAGTCGTTGGATTGTATAGTGATGGTGTGTTTTCAGAATATCGTAATCAAGGAATAGCAAGTCAAATGGTATTAGAAAGAATTAAAATAGCAAAAAAACAATATAATTGCTCTTATGCTGTAGCTCAATGTATGAAGCCTTCTGTAAACTTGTATAAGAGATTAGGATTTAAAATGCTTGGTAGTTTATCTCTATACACATCTTTGGCATAGAGTTTTACAAAATTATAATAAATTCAAGAAGATACATTATTATGTTTATTTACATTACCATTTTTTTGTTAATATTTGTTTTAGGTTTATTAATAAATGCTTATTACCGCGCTAACGTTAATATTTGTGCGTTAAAACACAACAATAATCTTATTAACAGTTTATTATCAACCTTAGGAGATGGATTCTATCTTTGGGATGAAAAGCGACGTATAGAAAGATTTTCCCCAAATTTACAAATTTTACTTAATACAGTCTTTTATTCTTTTGACGAGTTTGCTGATTTTTTTGAAGAATCAAAAGAATTACAAAAAAAATTTGCTGAAGCAAAAAAAGTTAATAAATCATTTACTATAGATTTAAAAGGTCAAGACACAGAAATATACTGTACTTGTTATGGACAAAGTATAGTTGATAACAATGGCCAAATAATGGGCGTATTGCTTTGGGTACAAAACATAACAAACTATAAATTAGCAATAACAAGTTTAGAATACGAAAACACAACATTAAAAGAAAACTTACTAAACTATACTGACATATTAAATAATCTACCATACCCCTTATGGAAAAGGGACAAAGATTTCAAAATCAAGACTCACAACTCATTTTACTCAGAACTTGTACAACATAATATCAATATAGACATAGATCAAAATCCACAGTTCATCAGTAAAAAAAATAATACAATAAATCAAAAAGTACAATATGCTATCATTAATAATGAAAGAAAACTATACAACATGATAGAAATCCCCATAAAAAACTCTACAGAATTTATTGGATACGGAGAAGATATAACTCGACTCAACTATTTTACTCAAGAACTTAAAAACTACACTACTTTACAGACAAATCTATTAAACAATCTTCCGAATGCTGTAGCAATATATAATAGAGATGGATCAATTATATTCTACAATAAAATTTTCACAAAACTTTGGCAATTAAACTCTTCATGGTTAGATACTAATCCAAATTATTCAAGCATTTTACAAAAAATATATGAAGATAGTAATTTATTAGATAAAGAAAAATTAGATTTAATACATCAACAACAACATGAAATATTTAAGCAGGTTACTGAACCATATCATGGAACAATGATTTTAAAAGACAACATCACACTCAAAGTTATAGTTATCCCAAACTTCAAACAAGAACTAACCTTTATATACAATAAATAATTATCCAACTATTGAAAAGTGCAATTAAAAATCTACTTATTTTCACGTTCCTCACTCCAAGCCAATTGTATAGATTCTAGAATTTTCTCATTACAACCATCCTTATCATCATCAAAGTCTGGCAACCCTAAAATCATTAAACGCAAATCTGTAAACCTAGTACCAAATATATCATGTCTAGGGTAATGATCTTCCAAAGACATTGCAACACTTTCAATATCATTCCATTTCATATAAAATACCTTTTTTTGAGAATATAAATTCCATTTAATACATAAAATATAATTACACAAGCTAAACTACATCACAGAATATTAACATTGAAATAAAAACATTCAGATTAAAAATACAAATATATTACATTACCTACACAAAGAAAGAAAACTTATTACACATCATTTCAAATTATAAATGATATTTTACTTTCAGTTATTCTTGTAGCACATGATCTTTATATAACTTTGGGGTTAATAAGAAATATAAAGAAATTAACTACCGTACACATCTTCAACAGTATTAAAGAAGAACAATAAATACTTTCAACTATACTCTTTTAAAAAACAGCAATAAATTTAAAATTAATAGTCACGTACCCATATACCCAATGCTTTTTTAATTTTGCTTAAGATGTTTTATCAAACACAATTCTAATATAGTATAACTTCATAAGACAGAATATTTCATCATGCAAACTAGTCCAACATTATCCAACTATACTCAAATCTTCAGTACTTTGTAAAATTACTGTCTATGTAGTAGCTATAAATACTCAATCTCAATTTGAGATAACAGGTCCTTCATTAGTTTTCTGCAACACTCACTATTTATTTAGCAATACAAATCATAAACCTAACTTAACTATTGCAGCATAAGTCTCTTTCACTAATATTCTTGTAAAATCCACTGTCTATGTTGTAATTCATAACAGTACAACATGAACTTTATTGTAAAAATTTTATCAGTAGCCTGTAAAACTCACTACCTATTTAGCAACTACAAATAATGATTAAACAATAACTATGCCATAATAAGTTTTCCACTAATATAAAATCCATTGTCTATGTTGTAATTCATAACAGTACAACATGAACTTTATTGTAAAAATTTTATCAGTAGCCTGCAAAACTCACTACCTATTTAGCAACCACAAATAATGATTAAACAATAACTACTGCCACATAAGTCTTTCAACTAGTATTTCTGTAAAATCCACTGTCTATGTTGTAACTTATAACAGTGTAACATGAACTATTATTGCAAAAATTTCAATCAGCATTTTGCAAAACTCACCACCTATTCAGCAACTACAAATAATGATTAAACAATAACTATGCCATAATAAGTTTTTCACTAATATAAAATCCACTGTCTATGTTGTAATTCATAACAGTACAACATGAACTTTATTGCAAAAATTTCAATCAGCATTTTGCAAAACTCACCACCTATTCAGCAACTACAAATAATGATTAAACAATAACTATGCCATAATAAGTTTTTCACTAATATAAAATCCACTGTCTATGTTGTAATTCATAACAGTACAACATGAACTTTATTGCAAAAATTTCAATCAGCATTTTGCAAAACTCACCACCTATTTAGCAACTACAAATAATGATTAAACAATAACTATGCCATAATAAGTTTTTCACTAATATAAAATCCACTGTCTATGTTGTAACTTATAACAGTGTAACATGAACTTTATTATAAAAATTTTATCAGTAGCCTGCAAAACTCACCACCTATTCAGCAACTACAAATAATGATTAAACAATAACTATGCCATAATAAGTTTTTCACTAATATAAAATCCACTGTCTATGTTGTAACTTATAACAGTGTAACATGAACTTTATTGTAAAAATTTTATCAGTAGCCTGTAAAACTCACTACCTATTTAGCAACTACAAATAATGATTAAACAATAACTACTGCCACATAAGTCTTTCAACTAGTATTTCTGTAAAATCCACTGTCTATGTTGTAATTCATAACAGTACAACATGAACTTTATTGTAAAAATTTTATCAGTAGTCTGTAAAACTCACTACCTATTAGCAACCACAAATAATGATTAAACAATAACTACTGCCACATAAGTCTTTCAACTAGTATTTCTGTAAAACTCACTACCCATATAGTAACTTATAAACGACTTAACAAATACTCCAACTATTGCTGTGATAGGAATTGATAATAATATACCTGTAAATCCAATTTGTGACCCACATGTTATCATTCCAATAATTATCCATATAGGATGTATATCTATACTTTTTCCTATTAATAGTGGAGTAATGATATTTGACTCAACTAACTGCCCAATAATAAACATTACCAAAACTATCCCACATATTGTCCAACTATTAAATTGTAACATTGTTATTACAAAACTTAATACTACACATGAAATAGGTCCAACATATGGAATAAAAGTCATAATTCCTGATATAAATCCTATAATTAAAAAATATTTTAACTTTATTAAACTCAAACATATTGTATAGTATATGCCCATAATGAAACACACACTTAATTGACCTCTAATGTAAGCTGAAATTATTTTGTCTATTCTTTCCGTATATAGCTTAGCAACACTCTGATATTTTACAGGAATCAGAGAATTTGAATATTCAACAATTGACGGCCAATTACATAATATATAGAACAACAATATAGGAGTAATTAATATGATAGAAACTGTATAACTTATACTGATACTAGAGTTTATTGCCCCAAATAATATATTATCTAAGCTTTTCAGTATACCTACCAAAACACCAATAAGAGGTTTTATATTTTCATAACTCAACAAATTCTCAAAAGATAATTGCGATAACCTCATTACATTAGACACCTCTTCATATTCAACTATATTATATTTTTGAAGAAAAGCAGTTATGCTATCCTTGTGAATTAATGGTATTCTCTCTATAAGAAACCTTACAAGCGATAATAATTGCGAATAAGCAATAGGTATAAAACTAATCAAAAATGCTATAATTATACACACTGAAGATAGCAAAATTACAGCCACAGAAAACTGACGTGATAACCCTATATTCTGCAACTTGTTTACCAATGGATTAAGCAAATAAGCCATTATTATAGCACTACAACATGGAGCAAATACAGGCTTAATAATAAAAATTGCAAGTATAATTATTAGAATAATAACACCACGTGTTACATACTTATCAATTAGCTTACAAAGTTGCTCACCCATCAGCTCAAGCTTATAAATTTTTTTACATTATACTATCTTAGCATTTTTTGCATAGATATATATTCAACTTACCATAATTTAGTCTAATTACTTAATAAAAAGGTAACTACATCAAGTCACTTAATGCTTTTAACAATTGCATGATAGATACCTTTTATGTCATATCTAATATATAAACAAAAAATTTATTTTCTTATAGTTTTCAATAATTTTACTATTATTCAGGAGAAGCTACATAATAAACTATAAATTACATCAGCTTAACTATTGTCCAACCTAGCATTATCAAAGTCTATATTAACTTTAACAGTGGGGTTTATATCAACTACAACTTACTTTATAATATGTATAAAGACAATAACAAGATATCTTACAAACATAGGTTAACATTAACTCTACTAACTGCAATTCAAGTAATGAACTTATTTTAATTATCATTCAAATTTACATCAATATATTAAACTAAGTATATAAATTACAAATTTATCTATCATATTAGCTTATATTAAACGACAATTAAGTTTCATTATGGGCATATACTATACAATATGCTTGAGCTTAATAAAGTTAAAATATTTTTTAATTATAGGATTTATATCAGGAATCATGACTTTTATTCTAATTACCTATCACAAATATCACATACATTATAATTCACTAACTAATATTTATATTAACTTATCCATTATTGAGTAAATTAATCATTTCTAAAATCATTAACATTTATATTATTACAACTTACTTTTGCTACAACATGCGTAAAAAAATAATAAACTTTATAACTATAGGTACATTACTGTATCAGCTCTTCGTAAAACCATAGCTTAACTTCTATCACAGTAATGTGCTTTTTAATTATTATCTAAACTTACATTACTTTATTAAATAAAAATAATCTATGTAAATTCTAAACTTACTTATATAACACTCCAGTTTACACCAGAGGTTAACTAAGTATACGTTTTATGATGTACACATACTACAATATGCTTGAGTTTAATATAAGTTAAAATATCTTTTAATTACAGAACTAACATCAGAAGTAATGACCTTTATCTTAATTCACTACACAAACATAACAATACACTATAATCCACCAAATACAGTTTTAAACTAGCTTAACTATTGTTCAACAAGATAATTATTCTTAGCATTGATCAGACTTATACTAAGAATTAATTGAACAACACAGTACATAACAAAACACTAAACCATTCTGGTGCCCATGGGGAGACTTGAACTCCCACGACCTTACGGTCAACGGATTTTAAGTCCGCAGCGTCTACCGATTCCGCCACGTGGGCGCTATAGATTATCTAGAGTAAAATTCTATAACTAAATTAACTTCCATAGTAGCTGGATATGGAACTTCACAATACTTAGGCACTCTTAAATACCTCACCGACTTCTCTTGAGTATCAACTTCCAAATAGTCAGGTACCTTATGCTCTTGAGATTGTATCGCAGCAATCACTGCAGGTAAATTCTTTGCCTTTTCTTTAAGGGTAACTACATCACCTACCTTTACAATATAACTCGATATGTTTACTGTCTTACCGTTAACTAAAACATGCTTATGAGATATTAGTTGCCTTGCAGAAAAAATAGTCGGTACAAGCCCAGAATTATATAGAATACTTGATAACCTAGATTCCAATAGCCCAACAAAATTATCTCCAGTATCGCCTCTTTTCTTATATGCTTTCAAGAAAACATTGCGCATCTGTTTACTACTTATAGCATAATAAAACTTAAACTTCTTATGCGCTGCAAACTGCTTACCGAAATCAGATGGCTTCTTATAACCCATATTACCATGCTGACCAGGTGGATAATTCCTTGTATTAAACGGATCTTTAGATCTCCCCCAAAGGCTTACACCTAATCTACGACTTGCTCTATATTTTCTTTGTACTGCCATATACCCTTATTGATAATCAAACTAAAACATACATAAAAGTATCAAAAAAATACTTTTAAGTACAACATGACATAAACACCTAAGCTTTGCAAAATACAAAACTGTGTAAACTTTAGTATCATAACTTTATCAATACATGTCAATTTATTTTTACGAATTTATCACTGCAATATACTTATTAAAGAATATTGTAAATGAAAAAAATCTACTGAATAACATTATCTACACACACATGCAATTAACAGATTTACCTTCCTTCTACACCTATAGATTACTAGACTATATTCATAAAACAACATTTTTGGCAAGAATATATACGTAAATTTACTAGCATGGTAGTATCAACAATATTACTATTATAATACTAAATAATAAACTCACAAATTGGTAATTAATAAATGCAACTAACACTATTTGATCTTGAAGATAGTTATTCATATCACTATCATGACTACATACTGTTAGAGCAAAACAAAGCAACATATAATATGTTAATGAACCAAGAATGGAATTCTTTCATTCTATATGGAAAATCAGGCTCAGGAAAAACTCACCTTGCACATATATGGCAAAAACTTAAAAATGCTATTTTTATTGATCAATACCTAATCAATACTAAAGAAGATATAGGAGATATAATATCAAACAATAATGCCTTTATCATAGAAAACATAGATAACATAGACAATGAACTATCTATACTACATTATTACAATTATATAAAAGAAAATAAAAAGCTACTGCTCATGACTTCTTCCATAGCTCCTAGATTACTCAATTATCATATAAAAGATTTAAAATCTCGTATATTACATACTATGAGCGCAAAATTAGCAAACCCAGATGAAGAATTACTAAAAATTATGCTTATAAAATTATTTGCTGATAAACAAATACACATAGAGCTAAAAGTTATAAACTATATCCTCAATAATACAGAACGCTCTTTTCAAAATCTAAGTAATATAGTAAAATGCATAGATAGAAATTTACCTTACTATAACAATGGTGTTACTATTCCGTTTGTAAAATCTATAATAGAGAAAAATGACTAAACATCAATACAAAGGGAAAGTACTAACCATAGCTGGATCCGATTCATGTGGCGGCGCTGGTATTCAAGCAGATATAAAAACTATTTCAGCACTAGGCTGCTATGCAGCAAGTTGTATCACATCAGTTACAGCACAAAATACTTCTCAAGTTTATAATGTATATAACATGCCACAAAATATCATTAAGCAACAAATAGAAGCTGTTTTATCTGATATCGACATAGATGCCATTAAAATTGGGATGCTACCCTCTTCTGAAGCAATTATAGCAGTAGCACAATCTTTACCACACATTCCTATCGTTGTAGACCCAGTAATGATATCAACATCAAACTTTAGATTAATGGACAATAGTGCAATTTTTGATTTTATAAAACACATAATTTACAGAGCAACAATTATTACACCAAATATAACAGAAGCAGAAGTTCTAGCTCAAACTAAAATTATCAACCAAGATGACATGATAAAAGCAAGTCAACAAATTAAGTCACTTGGAGCAAAATATGTTTTGATTAAAGGTGGGCATATTAACCAAGAGACTATAAATAATATTTTACTGACAGAAGACAATCAAATTTTGAACTTTCCACATCAAAGAATTTTTGATGGAGAGTTACACGGTACAGGTTGTACTTTATCTTCAGCTATTGCAAGCTTTATATCACAAAAAATTTCAGTACAAGAAAGTGTAAACTTAGCTATCCAATATATTCTTAAAACTATCAAAACAGTCCCACAAATAGGAAAGGGAAACAATCCTGTATTTCATAATTACAATGTAATAAACACTACCTTTTAACAAAATCTATATTTTTTATTCTAAGTTATTCACATTATAAACTTATAATTCAAACTTAAAATATAACTTTGCACTATAACTATACACACATTTCAATTAATAAATTACAACAAATGGATTTGTAAACAACAATACAGATAGTATTATAACATAATAAGTAACCAACCACTTAGTGATACTACTTTTAATATTCTTATGATTTTCCAATAATCATATAATAAACAACAACATTATAGTTGGAATATCTGATGTTTCTTATCAACAAATCATTGTACAGTTTTAGTAGATGCTTTTCTTTGCTTAGTTAGTTCTTTTCTTATATCTTCTTCTGTACCACACAAAATTTGTGAACTAAGAGACTCACCAAGTTGTTTTACTGCTTCTAAATCACGACGACTCATCTTTTTCTTTTTGCGTTGCGCTTCTTCTTTGCCTTGTTGTTCTTGTACATCCTGTGGTTGTTCTGCAACCAACCCAGCATTACCTACATGTTCCCTCAAAGTCCCAGTATCTCCAGTCATTCTAGCTTTAAACAGTACACATTCTCTAACAAGAGATAACCCAGAATTTTTCATACCCACAAACAAAGATTTAGAAGATTGAGCAATAGCTGCAAGTCCTGCAGTTACTGGTAAACATCTCATATTTCCGTTATGTATACCATTCATTATTCCACTAGGGAATCTAATTATAGATTCAGAAAAATCAGCAGAATTTTTTACAATAGAAGCAGTGCATTCTAAGCTATTCGCCATCATAGATAATAAAAACACAGCAAGGGTTCTAAAATATGGTTTATTACCACCTGTTACAACACCAGAACTTTGATGAATTATATCCCTATCCATATTTTTAGACATAAGTCCAGCAGCTTTTTCACAACATTTACCAACACCAGCTATTACTGAAGCTACCAATCTACCTGCACACCCAACTGCTAACCCAGATAAATTTAATGGTAACATAAGAAAGGATAGCACAAGATCCCGTTGTCCAGTCTCATGATTAACAATAGAAAAAGAAAAAGGATAAATGTTTTTATGCTTAGCACTTAACATTACTTCTCTACTACCTTTACCCTGTACTGGATCAACAACCCTATTCCCATCATAAGCTACAACCAACACCTTATTCTTTTCTATTTTACCTTCAAAATCTTTATAATTATTATGAGCAGTATTTATAGCAAACAATCTATGTCCTTGCACATTATAGACTGGACCTCCATCGGGAGTCTTTAATGGAATAATAGGATATAGTTTCCCTTGATATACTACATGATCACCGTAAAAGTCTATTCCTTTTTGACAACATCTACTAGACACATATTTGCATGTTTGATTTTTATGCAATGCTGGAAATCGTGCTCTGCAAGTTACTGCTTGATTAGTACCAAACATGGGCAAGAGACGAAGTAACGGCACAACACCAAAATAACTATATGCCCTACGTAACGCATTAAAAACTATTAAAGGATAATTTTGTACTGCTCTAAAACCACGCCCAACACTACTAAAAAAATTACCTAACATATGTCAATACTAATTATAAAAATATAAATACTTACTACATTATACAATATAATAGTAAAAAAATTAACATTAAGAATAATAACATAGAGATAGATACAAATATCTTATATAAAAACAGATCTACCAATTACAAAACATTAAGTTTATAGTATACAGAAAAAAGAAAAAAATTATTAACTAAAAAACTTTATATTATTAATAAACTACAGACAACAAACGTAATTAATACATAAATAACGTATTATACAAAACTATAAACACCAAAAACAATACTGTTAAAACTACAATCACTTTAATAACAAGAAATACCGATGTCCTTAATATAGAAGAATGTATATAGTCTTCTAATATAACTTGTATACCTAAAACTCCATGATAAAACGCAAAAACAAAAAAGCATAATAAAACAACAAGGTCAGTTATACCTATACTAGAAAAACATAAATGAAGATCTGGCAAAGACTTAAATATTAAAGAAACAACAGCAACAAACTTAAACAAAAACCACATGGAAAGAGGAAGTAAAACAAAAGCTGTAGCCCTTTGAATCAACCAATGATAAACTGAATGACTAACCATAAATAACTATACCATCAACTCAGGAATAAACTATAAAGTATAAAAGAAGAGATTATACATAAACACACAACAATTATACCAGTAACCTTCACTGCAGATTTAGTTAAACAGAACCCTAAATCCCATAACAAATGCCTTATACCATTCAAATAATGATAGGAAAATATATTTAACCATATAAACGCAATCAACTTGAAAGAATACAATGCTAAATAACAAGTAGAAAAAAAATTATAAATCTCATATATAATTTTAGGAAATAAAAAGGCAGCAATAATACCCCATGAAATTATAAATAGACCTACAAACAACAGCATGCCAGTAAATCTATGCATAATAGATAGCTTATATACAACCTTATATATTTGCAGATGTGGAGATAAAGGCCTAACTTTTGACATTATCAAATTAAAAAAATGAAACAAATTTTAAAGAAACTTATACTTAAAACTACAAAAAATATAACCTAACACTTAAATATTAAGCTAAGACAGTAAAAATAAAATAGAAACAAAGACGGCGTAGCACCTTATCAAAAAACATTACTAAAAAATAATATACGATAAGAAAGCCTAAAAGGAGGTAATCCAGCCGCAGGTTCACCTACAGCTACCTTGTTACGACTTCACCCTAGTCACTAACCCAACCTTAAATGGCTGCTTCCTTGCGGTTAGCACACCAGCTTCGAGTTAAGCCAATTCCCATGGCGTGACGGGCAGTGTGTACAAGACCCGAGAACGTATTCACCGTGGCGTGATGATCCACGATTACTAGCGATTCCGACTTCATGCTCTCGAGTTTCAGAGAACAATCCGAACTGAGACAACTTTTATGGATTAGCTAAACCTTGCGGTCTCGCAACCTATTGTAGTTGCCATTGTAGCACGTGTGTAGCCCACCCTATAAGGGCCGTGCTGATTTGACATCATCCCCACCTTCCTCCAGTTTATCACTGGCAGTTTCCTTAGAGTGCCCAGCATTACCTGTTGGTAACTAAGAATGAGGGTTGCGCTCGTTGCGGGACTTAACCCAACATCTCACGACACGAGCTGACGACAACCATGCAGCACCTGTGTAAGGTCCAGCCGAACTGACTCCCCCTGTTAGGAGGGATACGACCTTCATGTCAAAAAGTGGTAAGGTTTTTCGCGTAGCATCGAATTAAACCACATGCTCCACCGCTTGTTGCGGGTCCCCGTCAATTCCTTTGAGTTTTAGTCTTGCGACCGTAGTCCCCAGGCGGAGTGCTTAACGCGTTAGCTACAATACAAAGATAAAATCCTCACATTTAGCACTCATCGTTTACAGCGTGGACTACCAGGGTATCTAATCCTGTTTGCTCCCCACGCTTTCGCACCTCAGTGTCAGTATCGAACCAGATAGCCGCCTTCGCCACTGGTGTTCCTCCTAATATCTACGAATTTCACCTCTACACTAGGAATTCCGCTATCCTCTTTCGACCTCTAGTCTAGCAGTATTAAAAGCCGCTCCAAAGTTAAGCTTTGGTATTTCACTTTTAACTTACTAGTCCACCTACGTGCCCTTTACGCCCAATAATTCCGAACAACGCTTGCCCCCTCCGTATTACCGCGGCTGCTGGCACAGAGTTTGCCGGGACTTCTTCTATAGGTACCGTCATTATCTTCCCTATTGAAAGAGTTTTACAACCCGAAGGCCTTCTTCACTCACGCGGCATAGCTGGATCAGGCTTTCGCCCATTGTCCAATATTCCCCACTGCTGCCTCCCGTAGGAGTCTGGACCGTATCTCAGTTCCAGTGTGGCTGATCGTCCTCTCAGACCAGCTATAGATCATAGCCTTGGTAAGCCATTACCTCACCAACTAGCTAATCTAACGTAGGCTCATCTAATAGCGATAAATCTTTCCCCCTCGGGGATTATACAGTATTACCCACCATTTCTAATGGCTATTCCGTACTACTAGGTAGATTCCTACGCATTACTCACCCGTCTGCCACTAACAATTTCCTATAGCCAGAGGCTATAAATAATTGTCCGTTCGACTTGCATGTGTTAGGCTTGCCGCCAGCGTTCGTTCTGAGCCAGGATCAAACTCTCAAGTTTGACAAAACCATATACATTATGGCTTGGACTCATGCAAACAAACAAATAAAATACTTTGATGCACGATAAAATAAATTAGCTATTATGCATCGCCGCCTTTATTTCTATTCTATAAACTTAAACTATTCAAACAACTTCATCATTTATGACATTTAGCCATGGGTTGAATTATCAATTAATATACATTTAATGTCAATACATTTTTTAACATTAATTTTAAAATAAAAAATTAGATGATCTTAATACCAGCTCCATGCTTATTAAATAACTCAATTATTGTAAGCAAATCTCTTGTTTTTCTAATATTTTTTATTTTTATAACATTCTTAGAAATCATACCTATGACTAAAAATAATATTGTCATTTTAAAATCGTAACATGCATCTACTAGATTCCAATCTAAAATATTATCAGAGCAACCATAAATAATTAACCTATTTCCTTCTATATCTATTCTTATTCCAGCTTTCACTAATTCATTTATTACAGTTTTCAATCTTTTATCCATAAGTATATGATCTAATACATTACTCAAAACTGTTATACCATCAGCATATGCAGCTATTATCACAATAAATAAATACTCATCTATATCAAAGTCATTATTATGCAAACACTTCATGCCTTGTAAAACACTACCTTTAATCAAAAGATCTGCAACTTTTTCTCCAATTGCATTGTTTCTATGATTAACAAAAAAAAGATTACCTCCCATTTCTATTAAAACTTTACAAAAACTCTTTATTCTATCAGTTAGTAAGACATTTAATATAGTGATCTCTGATTCTTTTAAAACTAAAGCTACAGCTATAAAAGATAACATACAAAAAAAATCATTCGGAATACACATATCTTTGGAGTACAATTCCCGTTGGCCAGATATATTAATGACATAATTCTTATTTATAAAGCACTCTATCCCTACATTAAGATATTGAAGTATAGGTACAATACTATCTTTACCAGTAGTACTAATTATAGTTGTAGTACCAAACGTATTCAACGCAGCAAATATCATTGCCATTTTTGTTTCATCATCTTTAGCTACATACCTTATAGGTAACATATCTATATATCCAACTAAAGCAGCTGGAAATTTATTATCATTTGCAATAAATCTAGCACCCATTAATAATAATGGTTTCATTACCTTACTAATACTTATGTTACTATTCCCATACAAAAAAGATGTAAAAGGACAACTAGCTAAGCAGCCTATCATCATATAAATAGCTGGATTATTTAAATACAATGCATCTTTTGGACAAAGAAACCCTCCTACACCCATTCCTTCAACAGTACAAACTTTACTACTCTTGTTATATTTAATTTTAACACCAAGCAAATCTAAAGCCTTTATGGTTAACATTATATCATCATTAAATACAAGGTCATAAATCTTAGTCACACCTATTACCTGAGATGCTAACACTAAAGTTGCATGTGACATTAAATTATCTTTTAGTATATCTACATGACCACACATATGATATATTTTCTCAGATATCAGAACCATAAACATCAACCTACTATAGAGTATAACTTAGTAGAATATAACGACATCACATTCATTAATTTAATATTCCAATAATATCAGAATACACAAGAGCGCTAGAGAT
Organism: Ehrlichia canis str. Jake; assembly: GCF_000012565.1. Classification (GTDB taxonomy): domain Bacteria; phylum Pseudomonadota; class Alphaproteobacteria; order Rickettsiales; family Anaplasmataceae; genus Ehrlichia; species Ehrlichia canis. The sequence continues at coordinate 284,313 of NC_007354.1, read as the reverse complement.
ACTATCAATATCACTAGATACCACTAAAATGTTAACAACACTAAAAATTAGTTCATTGAACGCAATCCTACACACTTACTTAATCATTAATACGAGAAAGTACAAACATTTATAATATCACAATTATCAGCACTCAACATAATTAGTCAACTAATACCAATAAAAATTCTTTCACAAAATCACCAATAAATCAAATATGTTCATTTGTAATGCTATTAATTTCAATATCCCTTACCCAACTTAATTTGAAAATTTGCATAAAAATTAAAGGAGTAATTAAAAAACTATTTGGTAATTGGATTGTCACATGATCATCAGGTAGTAGCACATTAATCAATACAACAGTAGAGCCATTATCCTTTAATAAACTTGATAACTCTTTTATTATCACACTGTCTTCAACACTGATATATATAACCATGCTTTTGATAATAGAGGATATTTTACTTTCAAAGCTATATATATTCTTACCAAGTAATCTTGCTGCAGTGCTATAAAAATCATTATCCATTTCAATAATAACAGGCGCACCACTAGTAAATAAATCCTTATTGTCCTCTATTACACTACCATTATAAAAAGCTATTTCATGAATATTATAAGGATCAGAAAGAGTCACAACTGCAAATTTATCCCTACTTGCAGAACGTACTTTAACACTAGAAATTATCCCTACAATTCTATTATTATAAGCAGACCTATCATCATAGTTAATAAATCCTATATTCAACTTTTCCAAAAGACACTTATAGTTTTCCATAGGATGATGATTAAGATAAAACCCTATAGAAGAAAATTCATTATCTAATTTCTCTTCTTTAGTCCAATCATCAGTCTCTGATAATTTATAATGAGCCCTATCAGTAAATAAACTGAACTGATTAAAATTAGCATTATATTTATTATATTCAATAATGTCTAAAAACAGAAAAACTGACTCAAAAAGCTGCTTTCTGTTACTATGAATACTATCTAGAACTCCAGCCTTAATAATACTTTCTAGTATTCTCTTATGTACACATTTGGTACTTACCCTATCAATAAAATCCCATATATCTTTATAGGCAATATCATCTACTATTTCTTTTGCTGAGTGTTGCCCTACATTTTTAAGAGCTCCAAGAGCATATCTAATAGATGACGATCCTTCAATAGTAAAGAATACTTTAGAAGTATTAATATCCGGCGGCAATATCTTTATACCATGCAACTTTGCTTGATGACATAACATTTCTAACTTATCTTTATCTGTTATATCTAAATTCATAGATGCAGTAAAAAACTCTAATGTATAATTAGCTTTTAAATAAGCAGTTTGATAACTAATTAATGCATAAGCTGCAGCATGAGATTTATTAAATCCATAACCTGCAAATTTCGCCACCAGATCAAAAATATAGCTTGCCTTTTCTTCTTCTATTCCATTATTAATAGCACCACTTATAAATGCTCTACGTTGATTATCCATTTCCTCTTTGATTTTCTTACCCATTGCACGTCTTAACAAATCTGCTTCACCTAAACTATATCCAGCCATGATCTTGGCAATTTCCATGACCTGTTCTTGGTAAATGATAACGCCAAAAGTCTCTTTAAGAACACCTTCAAGAATTGGATGTATATAATCTGGCTTTTCAAACCCATGTTTACGCGCTATGTATATAGATATGTTATCCATAGGACCTGGTCTATAAAGAGAAATTAACGCAATAATATCATTTATATTATCTGGTTTTAGTTTACTAATTACTTCTCTCATACCTGAACTTTCAAGCTGAAACACACCAACAGAATCACCAGCAGATAACATTTCATATGTTTTTTTATCATTTAAAGGAATACGTGATATATCAACATTTTGGCCTCCATTATTCACCAAATGACAAATTTGATTTATAACAGTTAATGTACGTAATCCTAAAAAATCAAATTTAACTAATCCAGCCTTTTCAGTATATTTCATATTATACTGTGTAATAGGAAGAAAAGACACATTATCATAATATAAAGGCAGCAATTCTTCTAATCTTCTATCACAAATTACAATACCTGCAGCATGTATTGAAACATGACGATAAAGTCCTTCAAGCTTTAATGATATTTCTAATAATTTAGCAACTGTCTCATCATCATCACGTTCTTTCTGTAAATTTTTATCCATCTCTATCGCTTCAGATAAAGTAACAGGTCTAACTGGATTATGAGGAATCATTTTACAAATTCTATCTACTTGAAAATAAGGCATCTGCATAACTCTACCAACATCACGAAGCACAGCTTTAGCCTGCAATTTACCAAAAGTTATAATATGAGCAACATAACCATATTTTTTTCTTACATATTCTATAACGTGATCTCTGCCTTCCTGACAAAAATCAATATCAAAGTCCGGCATTGAAATACGATCAGGATTTAAAAACCTTTCAAAAATTAAACCAAATTCTATAGGATCAAGATCAGTAATCTGTAAAGACCAAGCAACAAGAGAACCAGCACCAGAACCCCTACCAGGGCCTACCATTATATCATTCCTTTTACTCCAACATATAAAATCCGATACTATTAAAAAGTATCCTGCATAATCCATTGAAATAATAATATCTAATTCATAATGCAATCTTTCATAATACTTAGATGTTTGTTCTTTAGACAAATTGCTATCTTTCAAACGACTATTCAAACCATCAATTGCTTGGCTTATTAATTCTTGACTTTCATTTCTACCGCTAGAACAAGGAAAATGAGGTAACATTGGTTTCCTAATTTCTGGCATAAAAGAACAACGCTGAGCTATTAATACAGTATTAGAAATTGCCTCAGGAATATCCACAAATAATTCATGCATCTCATTAGAAGACTTAAAATAATGCTCTTCTGTAAACATTTTTCTATCTTCTTGAGCAATATAATTACCATCTGATATGCAAGATAAGACATCATGAGCTAAAAAATCTTCTCTTCTTGCAAATAGTATATCATTTGTTGCGACTAATGGGACATCCTTTTCATAAGCAAACTTAATAAGTGTTCTTTCTATTAGCTTTTCTTCCTCAATATTATGACGTTGAAGTTCAACATAAAGATTACCTTTAAAAGCAAGTAATAATTTATCTATAATGCCATAGTCAATTACATTTCCCAATAAAAGTTGAGCTAAAAACCCATCATGTCCTCCTGTTAGAACGATAATCCCATCTTTTAGGCTAATAAGTGTATTTAAATCTATTCTATTAATTTTACCGGACTGATCATTTCTAAATGAATTACTAACAAGATTAACAATATTACTGTACCCTACTTGATTTTTAACTAATAATATTAGTTCTCCAATATTATCACCATTATAACTTATCATTATATTACAACCTATAATAGGCTGTATACCTGAATTAGAAGCACAATCAGAAAATTCCAAAGACCCAAACAAATTACCTGAATCTGTCAATGCCAACGCAGGCATATTATGTTGCACACACAAGTTCACTAAAGACTCTATTTTTACCATCCCATGAAGCAATGAGTAATCACTATGAGATCTAAGATGAACAAATATTTGACTCATAATTACCAATTAACAAGCAATTTACTACACAGAACGATACACAATTCAGCAAGAGTTTTTAATATTGCATATCATGTTATACTTATAATAGATAGATATACAATAATAATTCATAACAACAAACCAAAAAGCAATTTTTAGTAATAAAAATGATTGTAAACAAAAATGTGATAAATTGCCCTCTGATGACTTTAAATGATTATTAATTGAATATTACTAACATACTAATTCCCATACTCAAGCACTTATATGCAACTTGATAAAATCAATAAATTACTAACATTTATAAAAACAACAATAATGTGATATTTGTTTAACTATAATTACGCAATATGAAATTCAAAAACAATTTTCACTAATACAAAAGAACTGCTTGACATTTATTTCAACAAATTAGTTATTCAGCTGATAATATTTAAGCCAATGTAATAAACCAGATCATTCTTACACCTATTTACAAAACTTAAGAAATTTTAACATTTAAGCAAATATTTCTAACCTATAGTAGAAATAAAAAAAGCTACTATTTATCATAATCTGATCATGCTGATAAATAGTAGCAAAATTTCTTATTTTTCACATTCACATTATTTTTCACATTCACATTCTGTTTCTCCAGGATCACATTGTGGTGTTAAAGTTGAATAGAAAGTAAAAATAGCATTATCCTTTGCTACAAACGTATAATCTACACCATCATTTTTATAAAGACATTTTTTTAAAACATCCCCACCTAATTCTCTATGTTTAGAAAATGCTTTATAAGCTTTTGTAGCATTTAATATAATCTCATCAGCATGTAGAAAATCACAACCCTTTCTAGGATCAATAACTAAGTAATTATTAGGATTTCTAAATATTACTCCAATTGTATAAACTTTATCACTGACTTCATCAACTACAGCACTATCATAGTGTCTACCAGCCCAATGATTCTCTTGAGCTTGAATATAACGTCCAAAAAAATGCATACCTCCTAATTTAAGTATATCAGGCTGTCCACACATAATATGAGCAAAAGCGTGCTGATCAAACCATAATTTTGTCAGTTCATCCTTAAACTGAGCAAGATCTGCATTAGGAGTAAACACCTCATGATTTAAATCTTCATAAAGCTTTTCAACATATTCCTTATACTCAGTATTATCTAACATCACTTTAAAAAGATCTGCTCTAGGAGTATTAATCCAATTACCACAAACATTTAAAACAGCTCTATCAAACTTATTAAGCTCTGGAACAACAGGTAAATCACAATCATTATCACTATCTTTATCCATATTAAAAAAAGGATTCATGATAGATTGATTCCTTAAACACTTATAAGAATTTTTTACATCGTCTTGATTTTTTAAAACCTCAAGAGGTGGATAAACATCTGAACAAGCTACTAAGCTAAATGGCAAAAAAATTATAAATAACAATATATATTTACAAAAATTCATAACATTACCTTTACATTTATTCTACAAAAATACAAACATTCCTTATACTCCAACTATACAAATTTAGTATAACTGCTAATTATTTTATTAGAGACAACTATTTACTTTCATATCACAAATTACAGCATATCTTCTCAAAGATGCTATAATATTAGACTTACATACTAATAATATATAGCAATACTGAAATAACATACAAAAGTACTTTAATAAAAGCATTGTACTAAAACTTAACAATAAAAAACTCATATATAATCTAAAAAAGTAAACTATTACTAATATAAAATTAACTAAATAATACTATATTCAGAATTCTTTAAATTCAAAGAATAAAAAATCCTTAAGAAATAAATTTCTTAAGGTAACACTTAAACTCTACTATTTTTCTACAGATAAAACTACAACAGGCTGTTTTAGTATAGCAATATAATCAGTGTTCAAATTTCAATACTCTAAAAACTTTGCACTTTAATATCAAGCTAAAATTTACTGCTACACAACTATATGCAATTCATAATATATATAACATGTAGCAGTAATAAAATATTAATTCTATATTATCTGACACAAGCACATTCTGTCTGACCTCTTGTACAAGTTGGGTTAAAAGCTGCAAAAAACGTAACAATAGAGTTTTTACGTGCTACAAACACATAATTTACATCTTCATTATCATAAATACATCTTCCATTTGCTTTTTCTACTAATTGTGAATTTTTAGATAATCCCTTGTAAGCTCTAGTAGCATGCAATATGATTTCATTAGCGTGTAAGAGATCATAGCTTTTTTTAGGATCAACTGTTAATTGACCTCTAGAATTTTTAAACGCAACTCCAACTAAAAACACCTTATCACTAATTTCATCCATAAGATCATCATCATAATATCTACCAACCCACTGATTTTTCTGAGCTTGCAAATAACGTCCAAAAAAATGCATTCCACCTAATCTACCACGTCTAGGTTGTCCACACATAACATGAGTAAATCCATGATTATTGAACCATAATTCTGTTAATTCTTTTTTGAATGTATCAAGATCTGCATCTGGAGTAAACACTTGGCGATCTAAGCCCTCATATATTTCATCAATATAATTCTTATATTCTTTTTTATCCAATAGATTCTTAAAATCTTCTCTCTTTGGAGTACTACCCCAATCACCACAAATATCTAATACAGCTTTATCAAATTTATTAAGCATAGGAGCAACAGGCAAGTCATCACATTTGTCGTATTTACCAGCCTTGAAAAAAGGATTTATCCCAGATGGATTATGAGTACACTGATCAGGAGTTTCAACAGGTTGACATGCTATCAAATTGAGAGGTAATAGCAAAAAGCAAAAATAAATAAATTTATAAAATTTCATAATATTATTCCTCAAATAATAAAAAATTCACCATATATCAAATTCATACACATATTAGATAAAAAACTTTAACTTGTATACTAAATTAAGAATCATTTAGTAATGATATTTACAATTTTATTAACAAATTAATTTACTAATACACACGCTTTCCCACATTTTAAAGTTTCTGTTAATATTAAGTACTTACTTACTGAGTTTTTATTCATATAAAAAAACACACAACCTAGAAAAAATGTTATAATATATTAAAGTCAGTATTGTAGGAACCAATGGATATTATTCAAAAAATAGAAAATAAAATTACATCTGCGCTAAATGTACTCACACTTGAAATAACAGACGAATCATCAAAACATAATGGACATAATTTTCATTCTATTTCCAATATTTCACATTTAAAAATACAAGTGGTATCTGATGATTTTTTAAAAACAAGTAAAATCAACCGACACAAAAGACTACACAAAATCTTAGAAGAAGAAATCAAGCTAACACATTCAATTTCATTTTCACTTTATACAAAAGCAGAGTATCAGAAACTATTTTTTTCTATAACAAAATAACTTACAATTCATAATATACTCAAAAATGAAAATAGATAACATTATACTTACTTGATCAACTTCTATGAACTTATTATAATCAAGTGTCTAAGTATATTAATACATATAATGTGAAATTTAAGTGCTTTAAATAAACCAAAGGCACAACACTAATACTAACAGGGTACCATATAAAGATTTAAAAGCACTTAACTAGTATATGTAAATTCTATTCTTTCAAAATAAATTTAAGTGTATTGTTTACTCTACAATCACTAATATAATCACATATATTCAATATACTTATACTTGCATTGTGAATCTTTTAACTTAAGATAAATCCCATTTAAGCACACAGCAAATTAAACAATACTACTATTTCCAGAACAATCCATCAAACTTTTTAACATATAGATCTACAACATCTCATGAATATTACATCAATAGGAATGACATTGAGGGTTGGACTTTAGAATTCCTTTATTAAATAACTATGTAAGTTTCAGAAAAATAAATATTATATTCTAATCACTTGTTTAATCATCAATTTCACATATTCAATACATGATTACTAGCATATTGATCTCATATAGCACCACAAATACTTTATCTATAATGTTAAACACACTATCAACATTACAAAAATAGAAAGCCTACTAACTTTCTAGGTAAGCTATTCTAAAATTTTCTTTTAAAACACTACATCAGCTATAGCAAAATAACTGTGTTTTTTACTCTACAGAGAAACCTATAATCTCATCAGCTAATCATCATTTATTATGGATATAATTCCACAACATTCCATACATCCATATTATTACTTCTAGTATATTGATATCTAGTGTGGATTCTGTTTAAACCCTCCTGCCAAAATTCCATTAACATTGGAACAACTACCACTCCAACCCAATAATCTGGCCTAGGTATTGACTTCCCATGAAACTCTGCTGTCATCTTTTCTATTGATTTAAGAAAACTCATTCTATCCTCTAAGACACTAGATTGTTTAGAACACCAGGCACCTATTTTACTACCAACAGGCCTAGACGCATAATATTCATCTGCATCTTGACAAGGCAGTATCTTTACTTTACCTTCAATCCTAACTTGTTTAGCAATATAACTCCAATCAAAAACAAGAGCAGCAAAAGGATTGTCCGTTATTTCCTTGCCTTTACGACTATTTATATTCGTAAAAAATATAAAACCCTGATCACTGTGCTTTTTTAATAGAACAACTCTTGCCGAAGGCTTTAAATCTTTATTACAAGTCGCAAGCACCATTGCTGTAGGATCTTTACCTTTAAAAGGAAAGGCTAACACCTCATCATACCATAAATCAAACAATTTAATGGGATCTCTCTTAATCATATTCTACCCTTAACACTAATTAAGACAAATATAGTAAATTAATGTTTATATTACATGTATAATAAGACAATATTGCTTGTTTAATAAATCTACCTAAAATTATTATCAAATATCATTACTATAAAATACTTCACATATATTAAATATTAATCCTCTTATAGTGCATAACAAAAACCCTCATCCTTAGAGAAGTATATTTTCAAAACATCATCTTATTCCTAATACAAAATAATTATGTCATCGTAAAAAATATAGCTAAATAAGTCCCACCACATTAAAATATTCATATTCACACCAATTTCTACTATATCACATACTTACTGATACAGCAATTAAGTGATATTCCACAAAATCCCACCAAAATATGTTTTAACTATAATAACACTATCACACATCAAAAGTGTATAACACACTTTTTTAAAATTGATATAAAACTATAAATTCTTAATTGTATCATCACTAAGTAGCATATCACAAAAATCATTTATATTCTTTTCATTTTCTTGCAAAATCTTTTGAGCATCTTTCTTGAGATTTTTTATATTCTCCTGAGAAGCATCACCAAAATCACATGCAGAATACACTATATCACCAGAAATTCTACAATATGAATCTTCTCCTTTCACAAGTCTAGCCATTTCGTAATCTATAGCTTCTAAACCAGCATCAATAATAACACATAGTATTTTACGTGACCAATATAACAAAGAATTTTGCAAATCTGAAAAACTTTGACTAACAGTACCACATCCAACAGACAAACAACATATCTTTTCATTTGGGTACAACACTTGTGCTGCAGAATATGCAGCTATGACAGGATTATTACAAACAATTGCACTATCTACTAATAACTGCTTTTTATTATCCACAATCATTTTTTTTGGAGTAAAATAAGTAGGAGCAGCTACAGCAGCCCTTGTAACATCACATACTTTTATATCACTATATTTATCTATCCAACTTCTAAACATTATAGTCTGATTAGAACACAAATCATAACTTGGCACAATAAAATCCGCTATCAAGTCCTTTATTGTAACATCACCAAATATTTCTTGAAGTACTGCATTTAAATTTTTATCAGAGTATTTAGGACCAAACACTAATGATAAAGCATTTCTTACAGTAGAATTACAAAAAATCTTACCAGCATACATCAATATTAGTTCTAACAAATCACATGCACTATATCTTGGAGTACCATCAGCATTCTTTACACAAAGTGCACCACATATAAGACTGCCAACTGAACTACCAGATACCAAATCAAATACTTTACATAATGGCTTATTTATTCTTTTTTCTATCTCTTGCAATATAGTTGCAGCAACTATACCTCTAACTCCTCCACCATCTACTGATAACACATACTTAGTCATTACTAACTCCTATTTTTAGAATTCTCTTACTATATATATATAATAACATTATATTAGATTTGAAATAATATAGAACAATACAACCAATATATACAACTTTTTATTGTATATATTCAGTACTATAGCCACTTTTTGTAAACTATTTAACTTATATTATTTCATACTTAAAATAATCTCAAGACAACCTTTGCATGATCAATTCTCAATACAATGTCACACCAATTTTCTTATATTTTTAGCTATCTCTACAATATCTATTATCTTTTCAACTAATCACTAACAATGAGATAAAAACTATATAAAAAAAGCATTCATCTACATAAATTTTATATTAGTAATAAAACACACAGAAGTTTATCTGAAACACTAAAGATAGTTGTTAAGTAAAATTAGAAATTCAAGAAAGTCTATCAGTTATGAACTTTGCACTTAATTCTATACAAACATTATTTATACTATGATCCAAACCAGAAATAGCATGACTTTCTATAGGCACATTGTTGCTAGACAAAAATCCAACAGCAGCATCAAAAAATGAAAATGGTACCACCTGATCATCCGTACCATGAATGATACAAATATCAGGTTTTACATTCATCTTATATTTTAAGTAATTTGGACATATTATAGCTCCTGAATAAGATATAACAGAAGCACATTTTCTTTTTCTCAACAATGCTATATGTACTGCTAACATTGCACCTTGAGAAAATCCAGCTAAAACTAATTTATCATCAGTTAAACCAGTGTTTTTCAATTGTAAATCTATAAAATTATTCACAATTAAGGCTGCTTTTTCCATATCAGCAAATATAACATCTTCAGAAAAATCACGTCCATTAAACCACGCATAACCTGTATCTCCATACTTCATAGGAGCATTAGGAGCAACAAAATAAGCGTTAAGTAATAGGCCACTCATTAAATGACCAACTGACATTATACTGTCACCAGTTGCACCTCTACCATGTAGTAATACAACTAAAATATTAGCAGCATCACCAGAAATGAAACTCGGCCCATCAATAACTATACTCATTACATCTCCCACATCTTAACAAAATATAAACTCAAATATACATAATTCTTTGTAAAAACAACTAGATAAGTATTAGAGATACCATAACTGTTCCTATATAACAAAACCACACACTTAATATTACACTTCCACACCTACAATGCATTAGCAAAATGTAAATTTTATACAATATTCTTGAATATAACAATACATATCAAAGTAATTATTTATTTGATATATAGACAATATGATAATTGAATCATTTCACAATAATTCATTCAAGATATAAAAACAATTGTATAAAAACTTAAATATCGTTGTAATTTTGAATCATTTACAAGATAATGTTACCAATAAGTCATAATTAGAAATAATCATATGAAAAATCCTTTATGGGGAGGAAGATTTACTACATCCTCTAGTGATATTATGAAAAAGATTAATGAATCAATATCATTTGACAAAACATTATACGAAGAAGATATAGCAGGATCAATAGCACATTGCAAAATGCTAGTTAATCAAAGAATCATTAGTAAATATGAAGGTCAACTTATAATTCATGGATTAGAGGTGATACAAAATCAAATTTCATCTGGTACTTTCGAGTTTAGTACTGATCTAGAAGACATACACATGAATATAGAACATAATTTAAAGAAAATGGTAGGGAATATTGCAGGGAAATTGCATACTGCAAGATCACGTAACGATCAAGTTGCAACAGACTTCAAACTTTGGATACGTAAGTCAATAGTAAAAATAGAACACTACTTACATGAATTACAAGACACCATCATTAATCTTGCTGAATCCCATTACAATACCATCATGCCAGGATTTACACATCTACAAATTGCTCAACCTGTAACATTAGGTCACCACTTAATGGCATATTTTGAAATGTTCAAAAGAGATTTCTCACGCTGGCAAGATTTATACAAACGCATGAATCAATGTCCTTTAGGATCTGCAGCATTAGCAGGAACATCTTTTCCAATAGATAGACACTTCGTTGCACAAGAACTAGGATTCTACAGTCCAACAGAAAATTCTATAGATGCAGTATCAGATAGAGACTATGCTATTGAATTTCTATCAAATGCTTCAATTTGTATAATGCATTTATCAAGATTAGCAGAAGAGATCATACTTTGGTGCAGTTATAACTTTAAGTTCATCACACTTTCCGATAATATTACAACTGGCAGCTCAATAATGCCACAAAAGAAGAACCCAGATGCAGCAGAGCTTATCAGAGGAAAAACTGGAAGAATTTTTGCATCATTAAATCAAATATTAGTAGTCATGAAAGGATTACCGTTAGCATACAGCAAAGATATGCAAGAAGATAAGGAAGCATTATTTGATGCTACAAACAATTTAATGCTATGCATAGAAGCAATGAACAACATGCTAAGTAACATAATAATTAATAAAAACAACATGCTAAAAGCAGCAGAACATGATTATTCAACAGCAACAGATCTTGCAGACTGGTTAGTAAAAAATCTTAATCTTTCATTTAGAGAGGCCCATGAAACGACTGGTCAAATAGTTAAACTTGCTGAACATAATCAATGCAAATTACATGAATTAACATTAGAACAAATAAAAACAATTATTCCTTCCATAAATGACACTGTATTTTCAGTATTATCAGTAGAAAATTCAGTTGCTAGCAGAACCAGTTATGGAGGTACTGCACCTACTAATGTAATAGAAGCAATAAAGAAAGGTAAAGCATACCTTAGCAATATTAAATTCTCACAAACAGACAAAAATAATATATAATTGCTTTCATAATATAACAGCAAACTAACCTTATTACTGCACAGATTACAAACTTGTCGTGATAGCTTGAGTTATAAAAATAATGAATATATTAGTCGTATAAATAATAATATTTATCAATTACCGATAATACTCAACTTTACAAAAACTTTTGCATATCACACACCATAAAAACAATTGATAAAACCTAACAATATGAACACATTCACATTAACGCTATATCCATCAATATATAAAAACTATACCATTGTAAAATGCATTTCATTTCTACAAATAACATACATAATAAAAAAGATATAGCCATATTTAAGCAGGTAATTATCCTTACAACTCTACTAGCACTCTTATCATATTTTTTGTTATATCTCTATACTTAACCACATAAACTCAATACTAATCTCATAAACTAATAATCAAGTATATCCTTTCAATCGGAACACTATTTGATACTCAATGCACCATAAAACTATATAACCTAACTAGATTAATAATTTATAGATTAACTGCTAATTTTCATTTGTAAACACACACACTAGCTTTATCAAATATATATTTTGCTTTATACAATAATGTAACTTTTCAAAAATTCGCTACTTCTTGTTAAATATAGTATTGCTTACATAACTTCTTACAAATAAGAACATTATTTTTTGTTCACAAGCAGTATATGTATAACGCTATGATCCTCATAAGAAATACTATTAACACAATTATTTTTTATGTTATCTACAACATTAGCTAATAATATTCCATTTAAATGATCAAGTTCATGTTGTATACATCTAGAAAGCCATCCATAAACTCTAACAACACATTTATTTCCTAATAAATCTGTATATCTAAAATCCATATGCTTTGGTCTAGTAATATTAATTAACCCATAAGACTTAGCTGAAGAACAACCTTCAAATAAATCAACAGTTTCAGCAGAAAAACTAAGAACCTCAGGATTTATACATACCATATTTTTACCATGTAAAGAATGGTGTCCAGATAAAACCTTTATATCCTGTGTAACATCAAACAATCCACTAAACATATTTATGGTAAACATTCTACTATGATTACCAAGTTGCACTGCAGATAATCCTACAGTCTTACTATCTTCCATAACTTTCATCATATCATTAGCTAACGCTATAATTTCTTGATCTATCTTCTCAATAGGATGAGATATAGCATGCAAATTTCGTAAATCTTGAACATTATCAACAGATAAGATATTCATATTATATTCCCCTCAACTTTTAGTATAAGCAATTTACAGTATAATTCTATATATTTCATTATCTTAACAGTTGTTATACACATTTATTAGTTATACAAGTAGTATTTTTATAAAAAACTGATATAATCAGTGTATATGTATATCAACTAACCATTAAGTATTGTGTCATTTAAACAGATATTCACTAACCCACTGTTTTGCATACCACCAGAAATTGCGCACAAAATAACAATTTTTGCATTAAAAAATAACTTTATTCCTGTAAAGAAAGTTGACATTCCAAGGTCACTTAACATCCGAGCCTTTAACAAAATCATTAAAAGTCCTATAGGAGTAGCAGCTGGATTTGACAAGAATGCAGAAGTAATACAACCTTTACTTGCTAATGGATTTGGTTTCGTTGAAGTTGGAACAATTACAAAATATCCACAAAGAGGTAACAAAAAACCACGCATACACAGACTAATCAATAAAGAAGCACTAATTAATAGTCTAGGCTTCAATAATAAAGGAGTAGATTTTTTAATAAAGAAAGTAGATAATATCGAACTCAACCACTGTATATTCGGTATTAATATAGGATTTAACAAAAAATCAAAAAACCCTATTCAAGATTATTTTGACCTAGTACAGAAAGTCTATGGCTTAAGTAATTACATTACACTTAACATCTCATCCCCTAATACTCCAGGGTTACACGAATTTCAAAAAAAAGATTTATTATTAGAACTACTAACAGCTATATCTCAAGTTCGCAAGTCAGCAGATTATGCAGAATCCATACCTATAATGTTAAAAATTTCACCAGACATCAATGACAACAAAAAGCAAGATATTGTAGATTTAGCCCTACAATATAAAATTAGTGGACTAATAATAAGCAATACTTCATTACAGCATAAAACACTACTCAATACAGACATAAATATACGCGGGGGGTTAAGCGGGAAGCCACTTTTTGACTTATCAACACAAGTACTATCTGAAATATATCAAGTTTCACAAGGTAAACTTTTATTAATAGGATGTGGTGGAGTAAGTAGTGGATACCATGCATATGAAAAAATAAAAGCTGGTGCATCCTTAATACAGCTATACACTGCCATAGTGTACAATGGATTCAACATAGCTAATAAAATCAGCTTAGAATTAGCTGAACTTTTAGCTGCAGACGGATTCACTAAAGTAAGTGACGCAATAGGATGTAATCATTAGTAGAAAAATATGCTAATAGCAATAGATGTAGGGAATACAAATATAAAATTTGCAATCTGTACAAGTAATAGAATACTCAAAATAATAAGAATAGCTTCACAACAAGCAAAAACAGCAGATCAATATTTTTTTTATTTAAATAACATAATAAATCAATTAAATACAGATTTTAAAAACATAAATAATATTATTATATCAAGTGTAGTTCCAAGCATAACAAAACCAATGCTAGAACTAAGTAAAAACTACTTCAATATAAATCCTATAATACTAGATAACAATCACGCAGACATTTTTAATATTAAAATAAACCTCCAAAATAAAGCATTAGGGTCAGACAGATTAGCAGATATAATTGCAGCAAGTAATATATATCCCAATAAAGACTTATTAATAATAGGAATGGGAACTGCAACAGTATTTAACTTACTTAATAAAGATAAATGTATATATGGACAAGTAATAGCACCTGGAGCACATATTCTAGCAAAAAGTATGAGACAATTCACTGCATTATTACCAGAGGTATCAGTATCAAAACAAGATAAAGTAGTACATAATAATATATATCATGCTATGGAATCAGGAGTATACTGGGGATATATAACAATGGTTAATGGAATGATTGAAAAAATCATCAAAGAAGAAAAAAAAGATCTACATGTAATAGCAACAGGAGGAAACTCTTACTTATTCTTTGACCACAAAACTGCTATTAATAACATTGAAACAGATCTCACTATCAAAGGTATTTTATATTTACATAATATGCTGTCTAATAACACAGCACAAAACAGTATTTGATTCAAAATTTATTTCCACAACTACAATATTACGGAAATAGTAACAATTTAAAAACCTATCAAAGTAATGATATAAGGTTGATTAGAACACAAATCACAACCCGGAACAATAAAATATGCCTCAAGTATTTCAAGAACAATTAGCATTTAAATGTAACTACAAACATGTAAAAAAGTGTCAACAGTAAACATCTTGCCTAAAGCTAGAGATCAGCCTAATTAGTAACACTTTTTAGATTTACTATCCGCATTTACTATAAATTCACATACAAATCATAACTCATTGATTAAACGAATAAGTTACTCAATTTAACAAACTGATAAAAACCTTTCAGACATAATTTTAGGGTTTAACAGTAATCATTATTTAATTCAAACATTACCCCACACTCTGCAAAAGTACATGTTACATAAGATTAGCAAATTTATAATCAACAAGATAACAAAACTGCATAACTTGTTATATTAGTATTATCAGACTCCAAAAGAAATATTGTCCTAAAGCTAAGCATTGTATTCATTTACCCATCGTAAAACATATGTTATCATAATATCAGCGACTCGTAACCTTAACATCATACAAGACAAGACTTTAAAAGTAAGAATTAATACTACTCTGCATTAAACACTGCTTTTCATTCATCCATTACAAAACCAACAACTATATTTACGTAAGATCAATACAATAAAAAAACATTAATGTTAGTTTTCAACTTAAATATAAAATTCAATTAAGCTATTAGTATTAACTATCTTATTTTAAAAAAATTACCATAACTTATCATTATACAAACACCTTACACTCAATATCAGACAAAAAACTACCTAAATAAAAATGCAAAAATTTATAATAACTATAATAAACTACCACTACCATTACAGTTTTTATTGCATAGCATTTTTACACAAAGACCACAACTACAACTAAATTTAAAAACCTATTGAATGCTAATTTAATAAAATGCAAAACTATAAAATCCAATCTTTAAGAAATATTACTACTACAATCACATTTAGATACACTTGTAGATGCCTTTTTAATCATTTCAGTTACATTTGGACTTACATGTAATAATATATTTGATAAAGTTACTCTATCAATATTATTCGCTATCGACATTAGTGAATTTATATCCAATAATCCAAATATTTCCGCAGCTAACTCAACAGGCATATTTTCGTATATTTTTACTAAACTGTGTATTCTTTCTTTTTGATCATCAACCTTAACTAATGATGCTAACACTTTTTTCACATTCTCTAAGTATAAAATCTGCTCATTATTGTGTTTTTCAACATCTCTTAATAAAGTTTCTTTACTTTTTAAGCTTTCCTCCTGCTTTAACAAACGATAATACCAATCTTGTAAATCCACAACAGATATAGCACTATTATCTACTTGAACCAAGCTTATTTTATTCTTTAAATCTCCAGAAAAATTATCACTACTTTTAACAAATTCAACATTATCTAATAAATTAAACTCTACAACTTTATCACCACTAATGCTATAAACATCATGTAATAAAACTCCAGTTATAAAGAATATTAACACTACATTAATTACATAAATCACTTGCATACTATCAATAAACTATTATACAGTGTTCTCAGAATTGAGTATGTTATAATAAAACACTATAGTGATTTAGCAATAAATAATTATAATGTTTTGTGCTAATATTACTTGTAATCAAATACTTTAATAATAAAAAGCAGTGAAGAAATTTTTTATATTGTTCATATTTTGGTTGACTTTATCAGGATACTTTGACTTATTTTTCATAACATTAGGTGCTGTAAGCTGCATAACTACATTACTTATAACAAGAATATTAAAGAATGCTATACCATCAAATGAGAACTACATTTACCATCAATCAAGAACTCAGATATTGCACTTTCTATCCTATTTTTCATGGCTTATTCAACAAGTTATATTATCTAACATACATATAATAAAAAAAGTATGGAACTTTAGAACAAGGATTAATCCATCAATCTTTAAAGTAATACAAACCAAACAAACTACAGGTTTAAATGCACTAATAGTTGCAAATTCTATAACATTTACTCCCGGTACAGTAAGCATAGATGTTACAGATACTACACCATATAAAATAACAGTCTTAGCTATAGATGAAGAATCAATGTCTGGTGTAGTAGATATTGATAATAAAGCTACAAATTTATAACCTTTCCCAAAAATCACTACTACAAGTTCAGAACTTTCCTATAATATAAACTATAAAACTAAAGTATTATATTGATAAAAATCAACACACAACAACAAACCATTCAAAACTTTTCCAATAAACCCCACTATAAAAAACTATAAACCACTATTTACTCGCACAAATACTTCTTGAGTGTAGTTCATATCTTAAAATCAAAACTCACAGATATTATAAAAGAAATCTCTAAATAAACACTTTAAATTTTTAGTAGTCATAATTCCAAAATGTGGATAAAATTACCATAATTATACAGACCATCAACACTCATTAACAAATTGCTACAAGAAATTGATAATACTATTTTTTCGAATATCTTAAAAAGACTCCACTAATGCAAACTTACTAAAAACTATTAGATTCCTTACAACTTTACAATACGAGGGTTCACATTATTAACAAAACTAAAGTTCATATTGCCATTAGTTCTGACATACTGTTAACTCTAACATTACTAAAAAAACTATGAATATTTTTACTTCTAACAATATTACCCTTACTTCTTTGAGGTTTTGTAGATACAGTTGCACCATCATCATTAGAATTACGCTTATTTTTTTCATCTATCATTTTCTTTAATCTTGATACATCAAGTTTAAAACCTTCAGATAATGGAATAAATTTAGAATCAATAAATCCTAGATCTAATTGTAACTTTTTTTCTTTCCTAAGATAAACATCACATTCCTCAACAATTAAATGTGTAGTACTATACACAACATCATTAAAAATTGCATACTTTGTTCTTTTTAACATAATAGAACCTGCAATTGTATTAACAAAACATGCACATTTTCCAAATTTAGAAATTACAGATCCTTTGTTACTCACTTTACCATTTACTATAATATCACTATTTTTTACAATCACAGTACCAGCAACATTTCCACAGATCTCTACCATACAAGGAACATTTCTATATTCTATAGAATCCTCAACTTCAATCGCTGATCTATCTTGCACATAATTATCAACACTAACCGTAGAACTATCACTTGCAGATTCTTCATTAATCAGAAGACCTCCAGTAACTGACCCTACAATTTTTATTAATTCACCATATGATGATATTACTTTTCCTTTAACATTTCCATACAAAGTAAGATTATTACAAATTAGAATTAACTTTTTAGGAATATCTCCTTTGATAATCATACCACCATAACGAGCACCATCTAACTCAGAACATATTTCATTAGTTTTAAAATATTTTAACGAAATAATTACCTTATTTTTTATCACAAATGAATCAAGATTTTGCTTACTGAAACTTATTGAGTTAAATACTTCAAAAGATTGACTTAATCTTTTAACATCATATACTTGCATTTGATATTTGGACAGTCTACGTATTACATAATCTTTACTGACACCAAAACTTACACCATTTATCTGAGATTTATGCACCAAAGTATGTAAAGATTTTACATAAGAATCTACCCAAGACGCATCTAGTTTTTTAACATGTAAATCCAAATCAGGAATTGAAGTAATCAGGTTATAATATAAAAAGCACGGCTTTAAATCCTCTAAGATAGCAGACTTACAAGCACTAAAACTGTTTTTATTTATTAAAAAATACAAAACCCAATTTAGCAGATTAGATTCTTTTTGCAACTTATCTGTAAATCTTAAATATTGATCTATAGATTTATTTAAACCATCAATCATATCTTTTATAAAATTTTCTAACACTTTATTAGTATGAACTGCATACTGATCTACTAAAGCTACTGGGTCAACCATACATCCACTCACAACTGGAAGATTTTCAGCTGAAACATCTCGTTTATTACTTTGGCAACTCGACGCTTGAGAACTTAGATCTTGTTTGCTAGAAGAAGGATTAGACACATCCATACAATCTAAAGTACCAAAGGAGACAAATTCTTTAATTTGACTACTTAAAGTATTACTTAAATTTACATTATCTTCCGCATTATTATTTCGGCAAGACAACTTCCTTCTAACATACCGTTCTTTCTTTACCAATTTTGCATCTGAGTAACTTCTTGATACAGCACTACCAATTTTTAGTTTATCTTTACTTACTACACTGACACACCTATCACTTTTTTTATCAAATAATTCCTTTGATGATGCACTTTCTTCAATCTTGTTATTACTTTCAACATTTACACAAGAGATAAAATCTTGCAACAACTGCATTTTTAAAAATGCACCACCTCCACAAGGTCTCACAAAGTTTCCATCAACACGCCTATGAGTAACACTAGTATTATCATTACTTAAAACACACTCAATATAAGCTAATGACATATTAGGCAATATATCAACCAAAGCTTCTTTACCCAACTCTGCAGCTAATATTTTGACTAACTGATTCATATCACCTGCCTCTCTAATCAATGTGTCTAATAAATATCTTCTACCTTCCTCACTTTTCATGTATTCTACAATACTATGATTTACATCACTTCTATCAGGGATTCCATCTCTTTTAGTAGTACTATTACTACGAGTATCACCTAACATATCCTTTGGACCTGATACAAAAGCAGGTGTTGTTCCATCAAGTCCACTAGCTTCATGGTCAATACTATAACCGCACACTGCAGGATTATTCTCATACTCACCGCTACGGCATATACTTTGATCACATGTTTTATCTACACTTGCCATTACAGCACATGCTTCACTGGATTTACCAGATTCTTCATAACTCAAGTTATAATCAAGTACTCTATCTCTCTTAGTAGCACTACTACTCTGAGTATCACTTAACATATCTTCTGGACCTGATACAAAAATAGGTATTGTTCCATCAAGTTCACTAGCTTTATATCTAATGTTATAATAATCGTGCATCGCAGAACCATTATTATACTCACTGCCACTGTGCATACCTTGATCACGTGTTTCATTTACACTTGATATTACAGCACATGCTTCACTGGCTTTATCAGATTCTTCATAACTCAACTTATAATCAAGTATTCTATCTCCCTTAGTAGCACTACTACTCTGAGTATCACTTAACATATCTTTTGGAACTGATACAAAAGTAGGTGTTGTTCCATCAAGTCCACTAGCTTCATGGTCAATACTATAATAATCGTGCATCGCAGGATCATCATCACACTTACTGTTACTGTGTACATTTTGATCCCATTCTTTACCTACATTTGACATCGCAGTATATATCTCACTACCACACTCAAGCTCATAATAATGATGTACATCATCACTTTGACCTTGAATCAGTTGATCAGTTGTTTTCTTGAAATTTCCACCATTACCACTATTACATGCAAAAACATCAGAATTAGACACCTCTGACTTAACATGCTTAACATCTGACATTAGATGCATGTCAACAGAATCACTATTTATTTGCTCCTTTGGATTAAATACACGTTGTGTTGAATGAGCTATATTACGGTCACCAAATAATCTTGTACGACAATTTTCACGACTCAATACTCGATTTAAAATTAAAATCCTAACTAGCCTAAGATTACTGTCATTCCGACATATTTGTAATTCTCTATCCAATAATTCTGCTTGCTTATCTTTATTGCATAACAACATTACGTTAAATATACTACGACATTCTATCAACTCACTTAATATGTGTTTCAAAAACATCGTTAAAGTATTAATCTTCAGTTCTACATTGCATTTATTATATAAAACCACCAAATCAGTAGATTTTTCTAAAAGCTCCTTATAGCTAGCCTTTCCCTGTTGCAACCTTAATAAAATAGCATGTATTTGCCCCGTTATAGATAATACAAAATCCATTTGCTCACTAATAAACAACATATTGTCATTAATACTTCTATTTTGTTGTTCACCAACAGCATTTGTTTGAATAGTAGTGTGACTATCATCACATACAACTGTTTGCCATGAAGGCATAGTTGTACTTGTTCTGTGTAACAGTATATTCTCATAATGTAATACAAAAGTTGCGCATGATTGACATAGCGTATCTTTACTAATTACTACATCCGGTATATCCAATTTCAATGTTGGATTATTAACAAGAGTGTTCAAATTATATATGAAAAATCTTAAGTCATAAAAAAAATTTGTAATACAAGAAGAGCATATAGTCTTTAAAAAAAAGGATTCATTTTTTTCTACTAGACTAATAAAACTAAATGTCTCTTCATAATAGGAGAGTAGAACATTATTCAAATTCTCCAGAACATCATGTTGAAGATTAAACACAGAAAAATACTGATCGGCAGTTCTTTGATTAACAGAATCATTTCTCAATGAAACATTACCATTTTCACTATCCTGCGTGCTAGATTCCGGAACAGAAGACAATTTTTTATTACTAGTATCAAAACGTGCTAACATGAGTGCATACCTAAGTTAGTTAATAATTTGATTCTAGTTATTAATATTTTTACCACATACATACAAAAGTCCTCGTCCTTATTTTTCATATAATTCACAAGAGCACTGCCTATAAATTATCTTGAAATAAATCTAACAATAAATTCACATATCTTATCAATATTAGTTAAGCATAATAGCCTCTTGAATATCAGCTTATTTACCATTTTAATAAACACCACAAGATTACATTATTGATAAGAATACTACTTACTTAAATAATTATTTTTAACTATATAGTTAAAAACATTACATGATAGTCTATTATTACAAAGCTAATTTAGGCTATATACAGTAAATATATTTTAACTGCATGAGATCTTACTTAGACCACAATTATCAATAACAAATAATCCAAAATCTCGCTTTTCCATAATATTAATTTATTAAAAATACATTGCAACACTTATAATCAAAACACATTACGATTATGTCATTAACACACAGATGTATAAGTTTCTATGATAAAGCAACACTAATGCTGATTATCAAATGCTTTTTAACCTATACAATACCACTTCATAAGTTTCTCTACATATTTTAATACCAACTAATAAGAAATATGCCACTATATAAATAATAAAAAATAACAAGTCAACATAAAAAATTAATATAATAAGTAAAAATACTAATATCATTTTATAATTTTATGATAATTAATTAAAATAATATGTAATTTTTAATAATATTCATAGAAAACTAAATACTAATACCCTCACAATAAAAATACTCACATATAAGCTCTAACTTTTGCAGAGCATTCACACCAACAATAACAAATCTGATAAAAATATTTATACTTTTAAAAAAGTTCAATATAAAACTTCACTTTATTTACCACTAAAAACTTTCCTTAGCAGTGAATCTCAAGTATAAATAAATTTCTACCATATTAATCAAAAAGCCTACTATGCCAGACTTCTCAATAGAAAATGAAATATCAAAATCAATAAATAAAAAAAATTGCATTATTGTTGGAGTTGATGAAGTAGGATACGGGTCATTAGCTGGCCCTGTAGTATCAGCTGCTTCCTTTTTCTTAAGACATGACAACGAAATAATATACAACATTAAAGACTCAAAAAAACTTACTCCAAAAAAAAGGATAGAGGTCTATAATACAATAACCTCAATTGTAAAATGGAGTATAGGGTTTGCAGATGTATATGAAATAGATCAACACAACATATTAAACGCTACACATCTTGCAATGCAAAGAGCACTTAACGGATTAAATTGCGATATAGACTATGTAATAGTAGACGGAAATAAAGTACCAGATTTACCATGGAATAGAAAAGCCATTGTAGATGGAGATAACATAAGTGTATCAATCGCAGCAGCATCTATAATCGCAAAAGTTACAAGAGATAAACTTATGGAAACATTACATACACAATATCCAGAGTATCAGTGGAATAAAAATAAAGGGTATGGAACTAAACATCACTTAGAATCTTTATATAAATATGGAAAAACTATACATCACAGAAATACATTTGCACCATTACCAGGAATTACCAAACTTTATAGTAAATAAACATAGAATACGATACATTAATAAAAGTTTTAAAATGTAATATTTTACAATCTTTGTATTTAATTAATTCATCTAAAAAATATAAAAATCATATAACGCCAAATTCCATAACAGTATTCAACTGATCTATTAGAAAATTTTATAATATAAACCTGCACATATTTAATTATATAACTTTAAAAAAATATATTCCTATTGTACTAGCTACAAACACTATATTTATGTTTCATTAATCATCAGATTATAAATACTAAAAACCTCATAGTAAAAATAGACAAAGCTAATTGATTCACAAAAAAACCTGAGATGATAAAATTTACAGTGCTGTACTCAATCCAGTTCATATAACATTTACATAAAAAAACATAACATTCATGCAAAATCCTTAACACAATATTTAGTAATTCATCATCAAATCATAAAACAATAGATAATCTATGAAAAGAAGTGTACTGAAAAATTACTATAAATTCTAATTTGACATAAGCTTTTTATAATCCTATTTAAGCTTTAGTGAACTACTAAATGACCTATAATATCATTATACAATGAATAAAATATCCCAAATAAGAAATAAAAAGTAATACTATTAAATTCAACATCCTTACTTTAAAGTACCCAGATAACACATTAATGATACCACCCCACACTGGAATCCAAGAACATAACAAAGTTAATAACATCAATACTAACTTGATATAATAACCTAACCTTCCATAATCATCTTGCATCTTATGATATTCTACACGTGCAAAAATTATCATTCTACCCAATATACAGTTAATAATACCACCTACAACTGTTCCTAATGTTGATACTAAAAGCATTAAAGCATAACTATATCCACCAAAATAAGTCATGATTTTAAATATCAACACTTTGTTTAAAGGCAAAATAAGAGCAGCTACTAAACTATCAATAAATAACAAACTATAAATTTCTATCATTTACAAGACGCACTTTATATATCCCACGGGACCGGTGCGATTTGAACGCACGACCTCCAGATTAGGAATCTAATGCTCTATCCTACTGAGCTACGGCCCCAATATATTTCCAATCATATAGATTATTCATACAATGTAAACAAAATTTCAATTTCCTATTTTTAATCTATACTAGACATTTTATACAATGGATACTCAATTATTTCAGCTACATTACAACATAAACTCTATAGATTATATTAAACAATCTCACTAATATTAGCACCAAATAAGTTAAGATACCAAAATTATGCATCACTTTAAATACAGCAAATATAAAGCTTATAAATCCGCAATAATATTCAAAAATGACAACCATAATAACTTTACATATTCACATAACCTTATCTTTATGCATGATAATCTGTAATTTACACTAAACACAAATTTGAAATAAACATCTTAGAAGTATAGACACTACAAAGAAACTATAATATTTACATACCACACAGAATTCATGAATTATACAATACAGCATTACTGATATTAATATCAAATAATATTAAGATACCAAGTCACCTATATTAACTTCAGATACAACAAGTAAAAACATCCCATGTTATTCACATACTCAATCAACAACTACAAATTATAATTTTTATAGTATCTATATTAATTTTTTTTGTTTTATCACATAACATAATTTTTCTATATCTGACAAGTTATGATTCACACTAAATACAAATCTAAGTCTTGGAGTTTGTACAGTAGGAGGACGTATCGCAATAACAAGAAACCCCTCTTGTTTTAAAACCTGTTGCGCATGCAAAACTTTATTTACACTTTCCATAATCAATAGCACTATATGACTTTCTGGCTCAGCAAGATTTAGATTTTTACAAAAAAACTTCGCTAATTTAATAGGAATATCAGTAACAGATCCACCTATGATATCTAACGCAGCATTTGCAGCTGCAACAACCATTGGAGGAAGAGCAGTAGTATATATAAAAGTTCTAGCTTTATTCTGTATATACTTTATAACAACTTCTGATGCACACACATAACCACCCAAAACACCAGCTGCCTTAGACAAAGTACCAACATATACATCTGAATTAGTACAATGCATTAACCCAAAACTATGTGCACAATCAGTAATAAGCCATGCTTCATATTTTTCTGCTAACTTTTTCAGATGATCAATTGGAGCAATATCTCCATTCATACTATATACTTGCTCAACTATAATAAGACAATGCTTATGCAACTTCCTAAACTCTTTTAATATATTCTCACAATCTTTGTAATCATTATGTTCAAATCTATAGTTCTTAGCACCAGAAAGTTTAATACCATCAATAATAGAAGAATGCACTAATTTGTCAGAAATGATCATATCATGTCTATGTGTCAAAGCAGCAATAACACCTACATTAGCTAAGTAACCACTACTAAACACTAAAGCCATTTCTGTATTATATATTTTTGCCAATTTTTTTTCTAAACATTGATAAATAACATTATTGCCAGTAATCATACGTGAAGCACCAGCACCTACACCATAACTATTCACTGCATTTATAGCTGCTTCCTTTAATAAAGGATGCCCTACTAACCCTAAATAATCATTACAAGAAAAAGAAATCAAGTTCTGATCATTTTGAGCAACAAAGCAACCTGATTCAGATCTAGTGATAGTAGAAAGTTCTCTATATAAATTATTTTTCTTTAAGTTAATAAGTTCTTGATTTAATATCCCATCTAACATATTACTACAGCATTAAAATTCTATCTTCACATTGATAAACCAAATAACATAACTTGAAAGTAGTTTTACAAATATAACTAATTTTTAATGAAATAGGTTTCTATATAACACTTTACTAACATATCAAAATTCTATAATACTACAACCCAATTCTTACTCTAACAGACCAATCAAACAGCTCTAGAGCTAATGATTACAAAGACTTTTATAATTTTCACTTAATAATTTAGTATTTAACACTTTTACGATATATGAAAAACACAAACAATTAAAACTCAATTTTTACTTTACGTAAATCAACTCAACAACTTTAAGTATCTTAATAACCAAAATTTTTATATTAATTCTCAATCAACAATCCATTTTCTTAAACTGTTACGACATATGCAACATACACAATACTAAGATTCATTATTATTCACAAATAAAGCAGACATCTTTAAGCATAACAATAATAGAAATCTTGCGATAGATTTTACTAACAAATTTTGACTTAAAACCACAAATTTTATTTTAAGGAGCTAAATAACATATTTTAAACATGATAACAATAGCAGTACTTTACTAGATTTTACTATTACTCAATTGAAAGTAACCTATAACTAAAATTCTTATTTTAAAAATAAACAATACGTTATAAATATAGTAATAAACATAATGTTTTTCATGTAGACTATTAATTTTTATCACATAAAACACTAATGCAATATCTTCTAATATATGAGAATCCATAATACTAAAAAACTTCTACTTTGAAAATTAAGCAATTGCTGTAGATCATCTATTTTTAATTCAGTACTTTTTTGCCATAATACTGCATATGAAATATAAACTGCATATATCTATCAAAATTTAACAACTATTAAGACACATACTGTTGATTCTCTATCAAATAAACATAGATAACATTAGAAAATACAAGTAGTAAATCACGTTACAGTTACTTATTAATTCACACAGACCAAAAAAATTAAAATTCCTCAACACCAAAAAACTATCTAGTCTGCCCTTTAAAATACTAATAATCAACAATATTATTATTACCTTTTGGCAAGTCATGACCAAAGTTGTTACTATCAGATTGTAACAATGCAGGATCTTGATATTCACTATCATAATACATAGAATAATCTTCCTTATTCAATAAAGACAGTTTCTTTATCTTATTCATTAAGAAACCAGTACCCGCAGGTATTAATCTACCTACTATTACATTTTCCTTTAATCCATATAAAGAATCTTCCTTACCAGAAAATGCTGCTTCTGTTAAAACTTTCGTAGTCTCCTGGAATGACGCTGCAGAAACAAATGAATTAGTATCAAGACTTGCTCTAGTAATACCTTGAAGTATTGGAGCATACTTAGCAGGAGATTTGCCCATCTTTACCATGCTGTTATTGGTCTTTATTACTTCTTCCATATCTATATTCTCTCCAACTAAATACATAGTATCCCCTGGTTCAAATATCTCAACTTTTTGCAACATTTGTCTTAAGATTATTTCTATATGCTTATTATCAATACGTACACCTTGTAGCCTATAAACCTGTTGGATCTCAGAGATCATATAATTTGCCAGTGCTTCAACACCTAAAACACGCAAGATATCATGAGGATCAGGATCACCATCCATTAATAAATCTCCTTTGTGTACAAAGTCACCTTCATTCACAATAGTATGCTTACCTTTAGGCACCAAATACTCAACAGGTGTCAATTTATCATCTACAGGCTTAATAAATATACGTCTTTTAGACCTATAATAATCTTTTCCAAACTCAACATAACCATCAATATCACTTACTATAGCATGTTCTTTCGGACGACGTGCTTCAAATAACTCAATTACTCTAGGCAACCCTCCTGTAATATCTCTAGTTTTTATAGATTCTCTTGGAATCCTTGTTATAACATCACCAGCATGAACTTTTTGCCCATCTTGTACATTTAATACTGCTCCTATCGGTATGAAATAATTTGCTTCTAGTCCATTAGATAATGTAATTATATTACCATTATCATCAACTAAAACTAGTCTAGGTCTCAGGTTAGCACCTTGTAAATGTAATTTCCAATCAACTACTACTCTATTAGAAATACCAGTAGACTCATCTAATACTTCATTGATAGATACACCATCTATTAAATCCATATACTTAATAATACCAGTCTTTTCTGTAATAATAGGCATTGTATAAGGATCCCATTCAGCAATTTTTTCTGTAATTTTTACAAATTGACCATCGTTAACATAAAGTCTTGCTCCATAAGGTATATTATGACGCATTTTTTCATTTCCAACACTATCAAGCAATACTATTTCACAAGATCTACTCATGACAATCTTATTACCATGTTTATCTTCAACAACATTACTATTCACTAATTTTGCTTTAGCATCTAATAATGCTATTAAGTTGGAAGTTTCAACACCTCTCATTGCAGTACCACCCACGTGGAAAGTACGCATAGTTAATTGAGTACCAGGTTCACCAACAGATTGAGCAGCTATCACACCAACAGCTTCACCTATTGACACAACATCACCAATAGCAAGGTCTCTACCATAACATAAAGCACAAATACCTTTTTTAGCTTCACAAGTAAGAGGTGATCTTACCTTCACAGCATCTAATCCTGCTATTTTTATCTTCTCAACTTTAGCTTCATCTATTAATTCTCCAGCTTTAACAAGCAACTCTTCAGTAATAGGGTTATATACATCAACAGCAGCAACCCTTCCAAGTATAATATTATCTAATGTTTCAACTACAGCACCACCTTCAACAACAGACCTTATCGCAAATCCATTGTGTGTTTTGCAATCATATTCAACAACTATACAATCTTGAGCAACATCAACAAGCCTACGAGTCAAGTAACCAGAATTTGCAGTCTTTAAAGCAGTATCTGCTAATCCTTTTCTTGCCCCATGAGTTGAATTGAAATATTCAAACACATTCAACCCTTCACGGAAGTTAGATATTATTGGAGTTTCAATAATCTCACCTGAAGGCTTAGCCATTAATCCTCTCATCCCAGATAACTGTTTCATCTGCGATGCAGATCCTCTAGCCCCAGAATGTGCCATCATATAAATAGAATTCAACTTATTTTCTTCATCATATACAGAAATAGCTTTCATCATATCTTTAGCTATTAGATCAGTACATTTAGACCACTCATCTATTACTTTATTATATCTTTCACTTCTTGTAATTAAACCATCCTGATACTGCACAGCAAACTCTTTTATTTTATCACTAGCATTATCTACATGCATTGTCTTAGTATCTGGGATAATCATATCTTTACATCCAAATGAAATACCAGATTGTGAAGCATACTTAAACCCAAGAGACATTAATTTATCTGAAAATTCAACAGTTTCACTTTGACCACAGTTTCTATATACTAAGTCAACTATTGATGTAATTTCTTTTACAGTCAAAACTTGATTTATTAAATCAAAAGTTAAATTCTTATGTTGTGGAAATATTTGCCATAATATCAACCTACCAGGAGTAGTTTCAATAATTTTAGAATAATATGAAGGCTTATTCCCTTCTACATCATAATTACAATAAGTCATCCTATATTTAATTTTACTACATAGATGGACATCCTTATTGTGTAAAGCATATTCCACATGACTAAAATCACCAAAGAATAAAACTTCATCTTCAGACTGTGCTTGATCTTGTAAAGTTAAGTAATATATACCAAGTACTATATCTTTTGAAGGAACAATTATTGGCTTACCATTAGAAGGACTTAAGATATTATTAGTAGACATCATTAATATTCTAGCTTCAAGCTGTGCTTCTAATGACAATGGGATATGTACAGCCATTTGATCTCCATCAAAATCAGCATTAAAAGCACTACATACTAAAGGATGTAATTGTATTGCTTTCCCTTCTATTAATACTGGATCAAAGGCTTGTATCCCTAGCCTATGCAAAGTAGGAGCTCTATTTAATAATATTGGATGTTCATGTATTACTTCATCCAGAATATCCCAGACTTCTGGTTTTTCATTTTGTATCATCTTATTTGCTAACTTTACTGTTGGCACAATACCATACATTTTCAGCTTAGAACAAATAAACGGCTTAAACAATTCAAGAGCCATTTTCTTTGGTAACCCACACTGATGTAATTTTAAGTTAGGACCTACAACAATTACTGATCTGCCAGAATAATCTACCCTTTTCCCTAGCAAGTTTTGCCTAAAGCGTCCTTGCTTACCTTTTAACATATCACTTAATGATTTCTTGTATCCTACACTTCCTGCTTTATTAGAAACATAACTACGACGTGTACTATCAAAAAGAGCATCTACAGCTTCCTGCAGCATTCTCTTTTCATTACGAATCATAATTGCAGGTGGATTCAATTTTAATAACTTACCTAATCTATTATTACGATTAATAATAGTCCGATAATGATGATTTAAATCAGAAACTGCTGGTCTTCCATTTTCCAAAGAAACTAGCGGTCTTAAATCAGGTGGTAAAATTGGGATAACAGTTAATATCATCCATTCAGGTTTATTACCAGAATTTATAAAATTTTCAACAATACGTAACCTTTTGACTATTTTCTT
Organism: Ehrlichia canis str. Jake; assembly: GCF_000012565.1. Classification (GTDB taxonomy): domain Bacteria; phylum Pseudomonadota; class Alphaproteobacteria; order Rickettsiales; family Anaplasmataceae; genus Ehrlichia; species Ehrlichia canis. The sequence goes on along the minus strand of NC_007354.1, from coordinate 253,126 downwards.
ACGCTTCATTTCTGAAGTTGTAGACTCTAACTCCGTTCTAAGATTTGCATTAATTGCATGTAAATCCAATCGCACCAGCAATTCCCTAATAGCCTCAGCTCCAGTAAGAGCAAGAAAACTATCCTCACCATAATTATCCTTTGCTTGATTGTATGCACTCTCACTTATCACCTCACCCTTAGATAATGGAGTCGCAATAGGGTCAATTACCACAAAATCACCACTATATAGGATACTTTCTATTAACTTAAGTGGCATATCAAGCAATGCACCTATACGAGACGGCAAAGACTTTAGGAACCAAACATGTGCTACAGGTGACACAAGTTCTATATGACCCATTCTTTCTCTACGCACCTTTGAAGAAGTAACCTCAACTCCACACTTTTCACAAATTACTCCTCTATAACGTTTTTTTCTGTACTTACCGCACAAACATTCATCATCATTTACAGGTCCAAAAATTTTAGGACAAAAAAGACCTCCTTTTTCCACTTTAAACGTACGGTAATTAGTAGTAGAAATATCTTTAATCTCACCATACGACATTGCTCTAATGCTTTCAGGACTAGCTATAGATATACAAATCTTATCAAATGATTGTGCAATACTAGTATAGCCATACAAATCCAACATCTTCATATACTACTACCCTTAATTATTAATTGTTTACTTCACTACTTAAGAAATCCTTATCTTGCTTTAAAGCAACATCCAAACATAATGATCTTAACTCTTTCACCATCACATTAAACGACTCTGGTATACCACACTCAAAATTACTATCTCCTTTAATGATAGACTCATAAATTTTAACCCTTCCAACAATATCATCAGATTTAACTGTAAGCATTTCTTGTAAAGTATAAGCAGCTCCATAAGCTTGCAGTGCCCAACATTCCATTTCTCCAAAACGCTGACCACCAAAATGAGATTTCCCACCTAAAGGTTGCTGAGTAACCAATCCATATGGACCTACAGACCTTGCATGTATTTTATCATCAACTAAGTGATGTAACTTTAACATATATATGTACCCTACAGTAACTTTACGATCAAATTTTTCACCAATCCTTCCATCATAAAGATCTACTTGTCCTGAAACATCTAAATCAGCTAATTTTAATAAGTTAGAAATCTGACTATCCTTTGGCCCTTCAAATACTGGAGCTGCCATTGGTACACCACCACGTAACCTTTCTGCAAAAGCCAAAAGGTCCTCATCACTCATAGACTGAATATTATACTTTAAATCTTGTCCATCATATACTTGATCTAAAAAGTTTCTTAAATGAGATATTGTCAATTCATCAATGTTATCTAATATATGACCTATCTTTTTACCCAAGTTAACAGACGCCCATCCAAAGTGCGTTTCTAAAATTTGACCAACATTCATACGAGAAGGTACACCTAAAGAATTAAGTATAATATCAACAGGAGTTCCATCTTCTAAATATGGCATATCTTCAACAGGTACAATACGAGAAATTACACCTTTATTACCATGCCTACCAGACATTTTATCACCTGGCTGCAGATTATGTTTTACTGCAACAAAAACTTTAACTATACACAAAACACCTTGAGGTAAATCATAACCATAATTCAACTTATCTATCTTTTGATCAAACTTACTATGAGCATTTTGAATCATTGAGTCAAATTTTTCCCTTAAGTTATTAATCTGTAACAATACAGTCTCATCAGACAAATTAACATTCCACCAATCTTTTTTTGGAGTAGATTCTAAATAATCATTTACATTCTGATTATTACATTGGACACCAGAATTTACTAAAACCCTCTTTAATTCATCATAAAAATATTCACTAACTACATCAATTTCATAATCTCTCTCTTTTATGAACCCATTAATTTCATTTTGCTTAATTAAGAGAGATCTGTCATTTTCTTCAACACCACGACGTACAAAAACATGAACATCAACTACTGTACCTTCAACATCAAGAGGTAAATATAAAGAAGAATCCACACAATCAAATACTTTTTCACCAAAAATAGTCACTAATAACTTTGTTTCTGGTGGTAAAGAAATCGGTGGACGAGGAGTAACTTTACCAACCAAAATATCCCCAGCAGAAACTTCAGCACCAATGTTCACAATACCAACATCATCTAAATGAGATAAACTATCCTCATTGATATCAGGAACAGATCTCATAATCTTTTCTGGACCAAGTGTAGTATCTCTAACTACACATTCAAATTCTTCTATATGTATTGAAGTAAAGACATCCTTTTTTACAACTTCACTTGAAATAACTATTGAATCCTCAAAATTATAACCCTGCCACGACATGAAAGCCACTAGCACATTTTTACCTAAAGCAAGTTCACCTTGATCAATTGCTGATCCATCAGCTATTACATCATTTGCTTTTACATAATCTCCAGGTTTAACTAAAGGTCGCTGATTAATACAAGTATTATGATTAGAACGTTGAAATTTTCTCAAATTATAAACATCAACACCCAAATACTCATTTTTCTCTTGATCAAAAGCACGAATAACTATATACAACCCATCTACTCTATGAACAATACCTCCACGTTTAGCTAAAACAACTGTACCAGATCCAGCAGCGACTATTGATTCCATACCAGTACCGATCAAAGGAGCATCTGCTTTCAATAGCGGAACTGCTTGACGCTGCATATTAGAACCCATTAAAGCACGGTTCGCATCATTATTTTCCAAGAAAGGTATTAAAGATGCAGCAACTGAAACAATTTGTTTTGGAGAAACATCTATATAATCAACTTCCTCCCTTTTAACCATTACAAAATTTCCATCATGCCTACAATAAAGCATATCATCAACAAACTGATTGTTTTCATCAAGAGTAGCACTAGCATCTGCTATATAATAATTACTTTCTTGCATAGCTAGTAAATACTCAACTTTATCAGTAACAACTCCTTTATCAACTTTTCTATAAGGACTTTCAATAAACCCATGCTTATTAATACGAGCATAGATAGCTAAACTACTAATTAACCCAATATTTTGACCTTCTGGAGTTTCAATCGGACAAATTCTTCCATAATGTGTTGGATGTACATCTCTAACTTCAAACCCTGCTCTTTCTCTAGTCAAACCACCAGGGCCCAAAGCAGACAATCTACGCTTATGTGTAACTTCAGATAACGGATTAGTCTGATCCATAAACTGAGAAAGCTGTGAAGAACTAAAGAAATCTTTTAAAACTGTAGCTAAAATCTTAGGATTTACAAAATCACATGGCATTGCATTATCAAAATTTACAGAAGACATGTAATCCATAATCATTCTTTCAAGTCTCAATATCCCAATTCTAAATTGATTTTCAATAAATTCACCAACAGATCTTACCCTACGATTACCAAGGTGATCTATATCATCAACAGAACCTTCACCATCCCTTAACAGAACTAACTTTTTTATAACATGAATTATATCATCTTTAGTCAATACTGTAATATCTTCACTAACATTTAACCCAAGATGATCGTTTAACTTTATTCTTCCAACAGTAGATAAATCATATCTTTCTTTTTCAAAAAACAATCCATCAAAAAAAGCTTTTATCGTATCCAAACTAGGTGATTCACCAGAACGTAAAACCTTATATATCTCAAAAAGTGCATCCTCATAAGTTACATTTTTATCTAAAAATAAAGTATTTAAAATATATGGACCAACTGTTAGAAAATCTATATTTAAAACAAAGATTTCTTTTATATCAAATAATTCTAACTTATTTATATGTTCACTAGTAATATTCTCACCTGCAGATATAATCAAAGCATTACCACTAGGATCAAACAAATCATTAGCAATAAATAACCCTTGAATTTCAGCAAATGGCACCAAGTACTCTGTAAGCCCATCATTAGCCAACTTTTTAGCCATCCTTAAGGTAATTCTTGTATTAGCTTTCACCAATACATTACCATTGACATCAACTAGATCATGTGATAGCCTAACACCTCTAAACCTATCAACAACAAAAGGTACTATCCACCCTTTCTCACATTTTACATAACGTATCTTATCATAAAAAGTGTTTAAAATATCATTATTAGATAAACCTAAAGCTCTTAAAAGCAAAGAAACTGGTAACTTTCTCTTTCTATCAATACGGAAATAAAGTATATCTTTTATATCAAATTCAAAATCTAACCATGAACCTCTGTAAGGAATAATCCTCGCTGAATAAATTAACTTTCCAGAACTATAAGTTTTTCCTTTATCACTATCAAAAAAGACCCCTGGAGAACGATGCATTTGTGATACTATTACTCTTTCTATTCCATTTATGATAAACGTTCCATGAGGAGTCATTGTAGGAAGATCTCCTATAGAAACTTCCTGTTCTTTTATGTACTTTATACTCTTTTCTGAAGTCTCTTCATCTACTACATACTTTACTTCCTTAAAAGATACTTCCTGTACCTTCCACACTATAAAACGCAACACTATACGTATAGGAACAGAAAATGTAATACCTCTTTTTATACACTCATATTCATCATATTGCGGTTCACCAATACTATAACTGACAAATTCAAGAACAGCCCTACCTAATAAATCCTCTATAGGAAACATAGATTCAAAAATATTCTTTATACCACTCTCAGTATTCTGACCTACACCAATAAATGCATTATATGAATCCCTCTGTATCTTTATTAAATCAGTCAAAGAATCTTTTATATCTATTGATTTAGCATAAGATAACCTAGGAACTGAATTAAAAGAATTTAATACATATTTAGTAGGAGTTACAGAAGAAGACATTAAAATCCCTCAAGATTAATAAATTACAAATAAAAGCTATAAAAAAACTACTTAATAATGACTTTCGCTCCAGCATCTTCAAGTTTTTTCTTAATTTCTTCAGCTTCCTCTTTCTTATACTTTTTACCCTCTATTAATTCTTTCGCACCCTCTTTCTCAACAAATTCTTTTGCTTCTTTTAAACCTAAGTTAGTACATTCTCTTACAGCTTTAATAACAGAAATTTTCTTATCTGCAGCATAACTATCAAAAATAACAGAAAAATCTGTTTTTTCTTCTGCAGCACTACTTTCAGCTTGACCACCCCCTGCTGCTGGAACAGCCGTTAATAAACCACCTTTAGGAAATCCTAATTTTTGTTCCATTTTATCCACTAATTCTGCTGCCTTGCACAAATCTAAGCTACAAATTTGCTCTACCAAACTATCTATATCAACAGTACTCATAAAAATTAACTCCAAATCATAAAAAAACAAAAAAGTATAAAATTAAAATATAGTATCACTCTTTATTACCAAGAGCTTTTAAACATAAAGCCAATCTCACCGGAATATTATAAGATATCATACTCATTATTTGTGCATGTAATTCTCTTAGAGATGGTAAACTAGCAAAGTATAAAACTTTCTCACTGTCCAATATCTCATTGCTATCATATGCACATAATAAACTTATCTTGCTTTTATTATCCTTCATAAATTTTGCAAGAATCTTTGAAATTAATATTATATCATCTGAATAAACAATAAATATGGAACCAAAAAATTTAGCAGATAATTCTTCTCTACCCATTTTTTTTAAAGCAATACGAGATAAGCTATTTTTCACTACCATTAAACCGCTATTAGCCATTTTTAATTCCTTTCTTAAAGAAAAGAAATCATTAGCCACCATACCTTGAAAATTAGCAATTATAAAATACTTAAACTTACTAAACAACCCTTCTACTTTGCTTAAATGCAACTCTTTATCACTACGCTTCACTATCTTTACTCCAACATTAATTATTTAAATTTTCTACTTTAACAGATTTCCCCATAGTCGAAATAACAAATACATCTTTAAAATATAAACCTTTTATAGAAGCAGGCTTACATTGCTTAACTGCATTAATTACTGCATTAAAGTTTTCCAACAAATCCTCAATAGAAAATTTAACATTACCAATTTTTGCATGCACAATACCAGTTTTATCAGACTTAAATCTAATCTGACCAGACTTTATTATTTTAATAGCCTTAGCAAGTTCAAAAGTTACTGTATTAAATTTAGGATTTGGCATTAACCCCTTTGGACCTAATATCTTAGCAATAGAAGAAACTGATGCCATAAAATCTGGAGTAGTAAGACACCAATCTACATCTAACTTGCACTGCTTTTTCTTTACCTCTTCGATCAGCTCTTCATCCCCAACAATATTAGCCATAGCTTCCCTAGCCATTTCTAAATGCCCACCTTTAGCAAACACTGCAACTCGCACTTCTCTTCCTAATCCCTTAGGCAATACAACACATCCCCTAACTTGTTCATCAGACTTTGAACTATTAATATTAAGATTTATTGCAACATCCACAGACTCACAAAAATTAGCTTTAGCAGACTCTATAACCTTTCTTAAACCTGACTCAACATCATAAACTTCATTACTAACCAATGAACTCATATTACTTACCCTACTATACCTTAACTCACCCTTCTACTACAACAATACCCATAGAAGATGCTGTACCAATAACCATCTTAGCTGCAGCTTCAACAGTATCAGCATTCATATCAGACATTTTACGCTTAGCTATCTCATAAATATCTGACATCTTAACTTTTCCAACATTATCTTTTCCAGGATTTACTGCACCTTTATCAATTGCAGCAGCTTTTTTTAATAAGTACGACACTGGAGAATCACTTATTGTAAAACTATAAGATTTGTCATTATAAATAGAGATCCTAGCAGTAACTAAATCACCAACCTTGTATTGATTGCCTTCACTACTTGTAATATCATTAAATTCCTTACAAAACTTAGGCATCGGTATACCACGAGGCCCTAAGACAGAAGCAATTTTAGGTCCAGGATTAGCTTTCCCAGCTTCTATCATTAAATTTATCTTAGATATTAAAACAGCACTCATGATTGCGCCTCCACTTTTTGTATATGCTCTAACTTAAATTCTATTTTAGTCAGCCTACCAAATATCATAACACTGACTCCCGCTATTTTTTTATCGTCATTAATATATTCAACCTTACCATTGAAATCTTGAAATAACCCGTCATTAATGACTACTTCATCACCAATTTCAAAACTAACAACATTAGTATCATCAACTACACTTTGACACATCTTTTTACGCATAGATTCCATTTCACTATCCGAAATAACCTTAGGAACACCAAAATCATTGTTTAAGAAATTTAATACCCTAGGTATACTCTTAACAAAATTTATCGAATTCTCATTTAAATTCATATACAAAAACACATATCCTGGTGACAACTTCCTTTTTACCAATATCTTTTTATTATGTTTAACACGGGTAACTTCTTCATATGGAATAAAAACTTCACGGAAATTTTCCCCTAAACCTAACACACAAGAATTTTCCAAAATAGCTTGACAAACTTTTTCCTCGCTACCAGATGATACCTGAATAATATACCACTCATATTTCATAAATTACTCCAAGTATTATCTTTATAAATTTTAAAAATAAAAAATCTACACTACAAAATAAAATAGACATAAAAGTAATTATTAGTATTACTACAAATAAAAAACCTACAACTTCATTCTTAGAAGCCCAAGAAACCTGCAAAGCCTCTTGTTTCACTCCAAGTAAAAACTTAGTAACATTACTCATTATCAAACTACCTACACGTCGTACTACTAAAATTAATGGCAGGAGTGATAGGAATCGAACCCATAACCTTCAGTTTTGGAGACTGACGCTCTAGCCAATTGAGCTACACTCCTACTAAAAAATATCTATGTACCACTACTACTCCAAAATTTCAGTAATAATACCTGAGCCTACAGTTCTACCACCTTCACGAATTGCAAATCTCAATCCTTGATCAATAGCAACAGGCTTATCCAAACTCACTTCGATATTTATATTATCCCCTGGCATTACCATTTCTACTCCTTCTGGTAACTTTATATTCCCTGTTACATCTGTTGTTCTAACATAAAATTGCGGCTGGTAATTTGAGAAAAATGGAGTATGTCTTCCTCCTTCTTCTTTTTTCAATATATATACCTCTGCCTTAAATCTCTTATATGAATGTATCTGTCCAGGTGCACTCAATACTTGCCCTCTTTCTACATCTTCTTTTTTTATCCCTCTTAACAATATTCCAGCATTATCCCCTGCTTCTCCTGCATCTAATGCTTTATGAAACATTTCAACACCTGTACATACTGTACTTTGTATCTCACGCAATCCTACTATCTCTATTTTATCCCCTACTCTAATTACTCCTCTTTCTATTCTTCCTGTTACTACTGTACCTCTTCCAGGTATTGAAAACACATCTTCTATTGACATTAAAAATGGCTTATCTTTTTCTCTTACTGGTAAACTTATTTTTTCTAAAGCATTCATCAATTCCATTATTTTTTCACTCCACACACCTGAGCCTGTTTCTTCTTCTAATGCTTTAACTGCAGATCCTCTAACTACATCTATATCATCCCCAGGATACCCATATTTTGATAACAATTCCCTTATTTCCATTTCAACTAATGACAACATTTCTTCATCATCTACAACATCACACTTATTCATCCACACTACTATATCTTTTACACCTACTTGCTTTGCTAATAATATATGTTCTCTTGTTTGTGGCATTGCTCCATCAGTTGCAGACACTACTAATATTGCTGCATCCATTTGTGCAGCACCTGTTATCATATTTTTTATATAATCAGCATGTCCTGGACAATCAACATGGGCATAATGTCTATTTTCTGTTTCATATTCTACATGTGCTGTTGAAATGGTTATTCCTCTTGCTTTTTCTTCTGGTGCTTTATCTATTTCATCATATTTTACACTTTTATTCCCTTCTCCACTCAACCTTTTTGCCAACACTGTTGTTAATGCTGCTGTCAATGTTGTCTTACCATGATCAACATGCCCTATTGTCCCTACATTTATATGCGGCTTCCTTTCTTCTACCATAACATTACACCCATATTACTTAGTTTTTATTTCATTAGCTACTATATTATCAGGTACTTGTTCATAGCAAGAAAAATACATGCTATATTGTGCTCTACCCTGAGACATAGAGCGTAAATCCTTAACATAACCAAACATTTTTGCTAAAGGAATAAATGCTAATATTACTTTAGTATTATGACGATCTTGCATCTCAGCAACCCTACCTCTTCTACTATTAATATCTCCTATAACATCTCCCATATACTCATCAGGAGTTATTATTTCAACCTTCATAATAGGCTCAAGTAATATTGCACCAGCTTTATTTACCATATCTCTAAAAGCACCTTTTGCAGCTAATTCAAATGCTAAAGGACTAGAATCCACCTCATGAAATGCACCATCAAATAATGTCGCTTTAAAATCAATAACAGGAAACCCTGCTAACATACCACTGCCTCTTATGTTTTCCAATCCACTTTGAACACCTGGTATATATTCTTTAGGTATTGCCCCACCAGTAATCTTGCTCTCAAATTGAAAACCAGACCCAGGAGGTAATGGTTCAAACAATATGTTTACTTTTGCAAATTGCCCAGCACCACCCGTTTGCTTTTTATGAATATATTCAATCTCAACAGATTTAGTAATAGTCTCCCTATAAGCAACTTGCGGAGCACCTATATTAGCTTCAACATTAAACTCACGGCGCATTCTATCTACAATTACTTCAAGATGTAATTCACCCATTCCTTTTAAAATAGTTTGCCCACTTTCAGGATTTACATACATACCAAGTGATGGGTCTTCTGCAACTAATCTACTCAAAGCTATACCCATCTTTTCCTGATCTGCTGTAGATTTTGGTTCCACTGCAATTTCCATAACAGGTTCAGGAAATTCCATGCGTTCTAAAATAACAGGGTAATCCAAAGCACATAAAGTGTCTCCAGTAACTGTCTTCTTTAATCCAGCCAAAGCAACAATATCACCAGCTTGTGCCTCAGTAATATCTTCCCTATTATTAGCATGCATCAACAAAATTCTACCTATAGACTCAGTAGAGTCTTTTACTGCATTTAATACCGTGGTCTTGCTTGATAACTTTCCTGAATAAATTCTTATGAAAGTCAAACTACCAACAAATTTATCAGTCATTACCTTAAACGCTAATGCAACAAACTTACCACCAGCAGAAGTCTTAACATTTATAGTATTAGAAGTTTTTACATCAAGTGCTTCAATCACAGGAATATCATTAGGTGCAGGTAGAAAATCAACAACAGCATCTAATAAAGGCTGTACCCCCCTATTCTTAAAAGCAGATCCGCATAAAACAGGAACAAATTTTGACTGAATTACACCTGTACGAATACAGCTCTTTAGCAAAGAAACAGATATCTCTTTACCTTCAAAATACAAATTCATTGCTTCATCATTGAGCTCAACAGCACTTTCTAAAAGCTTATTCCTATACTCTTGTGCCTTATCAATCATATCTTTAGGAATTTCTCCATAGTGGAAACTAGCGCCAAGAGAATCTTCATCCCATATAATAGATCTCATCTCTAATAAATCAACAACACCAACAAAATCTTTTTCAGATCCTATTGGCAATTGCAATACTAATGGAGTAGCACCTAGGCGATCAACTAGCATATCAACACATCGATAAAAGTCTGCACCCATCCTATCCATTTTATTCATAAAACAAATTCTGGGGACATTATATTTATCAGCTTGACGCCACACTGTCTCTGATTGAGGCTCAACACCTGCAACACCATCAAATACAGCTACAGCACCATCTAAAACACGCAGTGACCTTTCTACTTCTATAGTAAAATCAACATGACCAGGAGTATCAATAATATTAATCCTGTGCCCGTTCCAAAAACATGTAGTAGCTGCAGAAGTTATCGTAATACCTCTTTCTTTTTCTTGCTCCATCCAATCCATAGATGCAGCACCTTCATGTACCTCACCAATTCTATTTTGTTTACCAGTATAAAAAAGTATACGTTCAGTAGTAGTAGTCTTCCCAGCATCTATATGTGCCATAATACCTATATTCCTACACTTAGATAACTCGTTATCTATGTTCACTATTATCTCCAAAAATTAATATTAATTAAAGCGAAAATGAGAAAATGCCTTATTTGCTTCAGCCATTTTATATTTTTCTTCTCTCATCTTATATGCACCACCGCGCTTATTATAAGCTTCTAATAGTTCATTACATAAACAATCCATATACATCTTATTACTACGCTTTCTAGCTGCTGCTGCAGCTTTAAAAATCCAACGTAAAGCTAATGAGACTGCTCTATCTTCTTTTACTTCAACAGGAACTTGATATGTTACACCACCTATTCTACGAGAACGAACTTCCATTTGTGGCATTACGTTATTTAGGGCAGCATTAAAAATTGACATAGCACCCTCACCAAGACGAGCTTCCGCCTTATTTAAGGCTCCATATACTATTTTTTCAGCTATAGATCTTTCACCAGAGCGCATAATAACATTAATAAAGCGTGCTAACAATACACTATTATATTTTGAATCGGGAGAAATAACTCTTTTACTTGCCCTACGACGACGAGACATACATTACCACATTAATTAACTTTTCTTCACACCATACTTTGAGCGTGCTTTCTTCCTGTTTTGTACTCCCCTAGAATCTAATGCACCACGTATAATATGATAACGAACACCAGGTAAATCTTTTACACGCCCACCCCTTATTAAAACAACTGAATGCTCTTGTAGATTATGTCCTTCACCAGGTATATAAGCTATAACTTCACTACCATAACCTGCAATTTTTACACGAGCAACTTTACGTAAAGCTGAATTTGGTTTTTTGGGAGTAGTAGTATATACCTTGACACATACTGCTCTCTTCTGTGGATTATGTTGAAGTGCAGGCGCCTTATTTAATGCAGAACGAGACTTTCGCGGCTTGCGAACTAATTGATTTATTGTTGGCATAATGTAATAACCTTACAGTTTATATAAAACAAATACAAATAGCACCATATTTTTAATAGAAGCATGCGTTACTTATAAAAGAATCATGAACCTTAGTCAATAGAAATTTAACGATTTTCACAAACTATACAGACTTATAATACAAAACACTTAAGCACTCTCTATAAATATACTATTAAAAATTATTTGCAACTATTATATTCAGCTTTTTCTAAGTTTTAAAACAACATATCAAGCAAATACATTACATATATCGACATAATTCATACACTATTGTTGAACATGAAATTGTCTCACCTCTTTCCCAGATGCATTATAGAGCGTAACTATCACATCACCAGTAAGTCCAGGCTCCTGCATTGTAACTATTGCAAAACCAAAATCTAATTCATTTGTAATTGTATTCGCAATAACATCACCAATTCTAACATTTTTAAACAATAACTTATCTTCAGGAACACCATGAAGTAATGCGCCTCCATTACCAGCTATTATCTGCATCGGAACATATTTTTCTTTGTTTGTAGACTCTAAATCTAATACCTGAGACAAGTGCATATGCCCTGATAGAACCACAGAAACGTTATCAGGAAACAAATCTCCAAAAGCTTTTTTCTGTGATACATTACCATAATAAATATCCCCTCCTTTTATATGAGTAGAATACGACCATAGAGGACGATGAGTCAAAAACCATATATTAGAAGACTTACTTTTCAAGAGTGGTAAAAATTGCTCTTTTAAATTTTGAATATCTGAATCAAGAACATTTTTTTCATCACCAAAAGATGAATCAAAAACATAAAAATCCAAATTACCACTATTTAGTCTGCTAGCATTAAACATCCATGAGTCAGTAAAATTATTACATTTATCAGAAGAAGATGGATACTGATGAGGATCTAAATATCTAAACCATCCCATGTAGGATCTATCACAATTCTCATGATTACCTCGAACAAACAAAAATGGAGCTTTATCAGCAATTAAAACTGACGGGCCTAACCAATCAGCTTTCCAAGCTTCACTATTATCCCCACCACGAACATTGCCACATTTTTCTACATCAACACATTTACCTGCTCTATATAAATAATCTCCAACATGAACTATCAAATCAGGATAATGCTGGGCAATATTTGATAATATTTTCTTCAAAGGCCATTCTTCTGAAGATGTACAACGTTGTTGATATAATTTCCCACGCCAAAATGACACTATACAACCAGTATCAGCGATAATTGCTATCTTTCTAATCTCTTTATTTATAACAGGAACTTCCATACCATCAACGAATATTTCTTCTGACGTCTGAGGCACTAATAACTCACAAACTTTATCATCAAAAACACCCTTCTGTGGAAATGCTCTCACAGTCATCTCTAATTTTTTACCATCTACATTTACTATAGGACAATTCTCACCTTCTGGAACAACAACTCTAACACTCAACTTATCATTACTTGTAACCTGAGACCAAGTAAATAACGGTTTAGCATCAGCAGATATAGATAATAAAATTAGCAACACAAAAAAACATTTTATCTTAATTAGCATAACCTTCATCTTACACACCTTTTTCTAAGTAATAATACTAAGATAAACCTCATGAACAATAAAACTTACAGCACTAAATGCTTATATCTAATAGTAAAGTCATAGAACCTAAAACTCACACTTTAAAACAAAAGCATAATATGCTAAAGATATTATAATCTATAACTTTACACCATATAATTTTAAAAGCAATATTTCTTGTACACCATTAAACAACATAAGTGTAATAGATTATATACACAACAAAGAGGTACGTAATACCAATAAAATGTTATCTATCATCATATTTTATTATCATATAAAAACTATGATTATTTTTATAATTGCTCGTCTTAACTGTACACAACACAATTTACACAAATCAATTTAAGTAAAGAAAATTATCTATTTATTATATTATTTTAAGTTATTGTTTAATAAATACCTATGCTAACAAATAATTAAACTCAATATATTTTTATTAAAAATATACTCAGGTCCCACTTTCTAATACGTACAATTAATCAAAATGCTCAAAATATTAATTATAAAATTACTTTCTTTTATTACTGATTCTAATAACAAATGCAGAATTTTCTGCAGCATATTTATTATATGAATTAATAATAATTAATGATTCTAATACTTTTCTTTAAACAATAAATACGATATGCTACTAATTAAGTTTTTGTAATGTGCTTAAAAATGAATACTAAAGATTTATTATTCGTACCTTTAGGTGGTGTAGGACAAATAGGGATGAACGTTAACCTATATCATCTTGATGGTAAATGGATAATTATTGATTTCGGAGCAGGATTTGCTGATGATAATATGCCAGGAATCGACATGATTGTCGCTGACATCAGCTTTATAAAAAAAAATAGGAAAAATTTACTTGGGATAGTACTAACACATGCTCATGAAGATCATATAGGAGGTATACAATACCTATGGAGCGATTTACAGTGCCCAATATATGCAACAAAATTCACATCTGCTTTATTACAAGCAAAATTGAAAGAATATCAACTTAAAGTTAATATAACAGAAATTGATATCACAAAAAGATTAAAACTCGGTCCATTTTCTCTTGAGTTTATTAACTTAACACACTCAATTCCAGAAATGAATGCAATCGCATTACATACTGAAAAAGGGGTAATAGTGCATACAGGAGATTGGAAATTAGACGACAACCCAATTATTGGGCCTATATCAAACACACAAAGATTAAAAGAATTAGGAGATGAAGGTGTATTAGCACTTGTATGTGACTCAACTAATATATTCACTAAGAACAAATCCGGCTCCGAAGGTGACCTAGAAGAAAGTTTATTTAATATAATAAAAGACTGTAAGCAAAAAGTAGCTGTATCTTTGTTTGCTTCTAACATTGCAAGAATTCAAACAATAGTACACATTGCAGAAAAATTAGGCAGAAAAGTAGTAATATTAGGAAAGTCCCTTGTAAGGATCACACAAGCTGCACAAGGTAGTGGGTACCTACAAGATATATCACAATTTATCGATATCAACCAAGCAAACAAATTACCAAGAAATCAAGTTTTACTTCTTTGTACTGGTTGCCAAGGTGAAGCATTAGCAGCAACTGCCAAACTTGCTAACAATTCTCATTCATTAACAAAATTAGAGCATGGAGATACTATAATCTTTTCTTCTAAGATAATCCCAGGAAATGAAAAACGTATATATAGTGTATTCAACAAATTTATTAACATGGGAGTTAATGTTATTACAGAATTCATGGAATATGTACATGTATCAGGTCACCCATCAAAAATTGAAGTATCAACTATGTATTCATTAATAAGGCCTAAACTCTCTATTCCTGTACATGGAGAATATATACATATGCATGAGCATGCCAAAGTTGCAGAACAATGCAATGTAGAAAAAGCTATCATCGTTCATCCAGGAGACGTAATAAACATAATAAAAAAACAAAAAGTTAATTCTGTAAAAGCTGGGTACTTTGGAGTTGACGGCAATTTCTTACATCATCCACAAGGAAATGTGATATCTATGAGAAAAAGGATGCGAGATTCAGGAATAATTATAGTAACACTGGTTTTAAATAATAAAAAAGCATTACTTAAAGAACCAAGGATCTTTGCTCCAGGAGTACTTGACCATTCTGATAATCAAGCAATTACAAAAAAAATCTTATCAAAAATTAGTAGTGATCTTTACTCTAAAAAAATAAACAATATAAAACAACATGTAGAAAACATAGTTTTCAATGCTTTAAAATATGATATTAAAAATAAACCATTTATTGAAGTACAACTAGAATACATAAATTAATATTCGCACACAGCATTAAAATCATTGGTTAACCTAAAAACACTATTATAAATGAAACTACATTTAAGAAACTAAAACCTTTAAAATTTGTAGTACAATCAATGCAATTGTATTTTTTATTACAAACTATATAACAATGTTTATACATTCAAAACAATGATCTTTAACATAAGAGAGTTAAATTATAAGTATTCAACCATACATTCTAAGGTAGAGAATTCTTTAAAATTGTAATTACAATAACATATCAACTGTATTTTATATTATAAACTAGCCGACAATTTTTACACATTCAAAGCAATATTATCTAACACAAGATGGCTAAACCGTAAGTATTCAACAAACATATTCAAACTAATGAAAACTTGTAATATAATAACACACAAACTACAGACTATAAAAGTTGGCTTATAAATAACCATAAGTTTTTATACTAATTCTCATTTTTTAACTAATATTTTATCGATCAAACCGCCTTCTAGGTGTTGTACTATTTGTTTTTCTTACGAAGATAACCTATTTATTTTATACCACTACTAAAATGAATAACATTTATAAACATAAAATTACGCATAAATACACTCATCCTCACTGTTTACACAACAACAAAATTACATACACAATTGACATTTTAATAAATTCATACACTATTTATTGCTTCACAAATATGACCTAATTAATAATAATACTTATTAATTTATGGATGTTTCAATACTTATGGACTACAAACTTGTCACAACAATTTTAACATTGTATATGTATAATATGGTTTTCTAAATTAAAATGTCATGAACAATCAATCATCAATAATAAAAGCAACTATAGCACTAATACCATTTTATGGATTATCAAATGATACATTATTAAAAGCCTGTACCGATCTTGATTTAGATGAAGAATTTTACAAATTCCATAATGGAATATATGATGTATTGAATAGTATAAACGATGATTTGATTAACTTTATAACAACTAAATTTTATGAAACAGATAACGTAAATAATTTTAAAATACGTGAAAAAATACAACATGCAGTTCACTTATGCTTAATATATTATACATCATTACCAAATTACAGAGAGCTATTAAAACATATATTGTCTGCAGCACCATATAACATGTGTTTTGCTGCTAAATTTCTGTATAAAGTAGTAGATTATATTTGGGACTTAATAGGTGACAGATCAACTGATTTTAACTACTATACAAAAAGAAGTACACTAGCTATCGTATATGCAAGTACCGTTATGTATTTTATCAATGATTTTTCTGACAACCATTCTGATACCATACTTTTTTTAGAAAGACGTATCAATAATGTCATACAAATACACAAACTAAAATCTTACATATTTAATAAAACAGAAAAATTTAATATATTTAAAGTTAAATTTGATGCTGAATAAAAGTTGTTACTATAAAACAAAATTACTTAACATACTTATAAATACCAAAACTAAATCACTCATGATAAATCAAAAGAAATACATATACTACACATCTAACAAATTGTGATTAAATTAATTCACATCCTACACTCAAAGTGCTACACTGTATTCCATTACAAGATCAACATGACTATGTTAATTCAAAATTGTAATAGGAAAGATATTAGATGATAAATAATTTATTGTACAACAGATAGTATTATGAAAATCTCATACATTCAACATAAAATATTGGAATAAGTAAAGATATTTTAAGATATTTATCTGATAAATAGTGCATTATAATGTTTACCAAATATGCTATAAATTAAATGTTACACTTATCGTATTATATTTATGTATAAAAAACTCAAAGATTTTATAAAAGTAGGATTCTCATTACCAAAACTTTTAGGACATAACACACTACACATAGAGAACAATGTAGAGGAACAAATGTCTAGCACCTTAACAAAATCACTATCTATTGTAGATAATATTGTAAACTTTCTATTCAAGTACAATAGAAAAGGCACAATAAATGAAGTATTAAAAGTATCCTGGGGCCCATTATTTAGTGGGTTTATAATTATCTTACTATTTTTTGGTGTATTTGGAATATGGGCTGCAGTAGCACCATTAGATGGTTCAGTTATTGCACAAGGAGAAGTTATTTCCTCATCAGAAAAACAAATAGTACAACACCTAGAAGGCGGTTTGATCGATAAAATATTAGTTAAAGAAGGGGAACTAGTACAAAAAAATCAACCAATAATATATTTACATAACACTACAGCTCAAGCCAATTTAGATATTATAAAAGAACGAATGCTTGATTTACTTGCAACGGAAGCCAGATTAATAGCTATAAAATATGATCGTGAATCTATAGATTTTCCAAATACTATCAAGAATCTATCAGATGAAAAAACAAGAGACCAAATAATACAAAATCAACAACAATTATTTGAATCTCATAAGAAAAACATATCTGGACAAATAGACATTTTACAACAACGTACAAAACAGCTACGTCAAGAACTATCTGGATTATCAGCACAATTAACTTCAGCAACAACTCAACATAAACTGATCAGTGAAGAATTAGAAACAAAGAAAAATCTTTTAGAAACCGGGTATATTAGTAAGCCATATATCATTGCACTTGAACGCCAATATGCTGAATCTGAGGGGAAAATCGGTCAGCTCAAATCCGCTATTGCATCAGTAAATCAAAAAATTGGAGAAAACAAATTAGAAATAATTAACATTACAAATAATGTACAAAATAAAATCAATCTTGACCTCAAAGATATCACATCTGCAATTACAGATTTAAAAGAAAGGATGAAAACTGCACAAGACATATTAGACAGAACTACAATAAGATCACCACATGCAGGTGTTATCACTGGATTAAAATACCATACAGAAGGAGGTGTTATACCACCAGGTGCTCCTATTACAAATGTTGTACCATTAAATGATGATTTAGTCATAGATGCAAAAATACAAACAAGACATATAGAAGAAATT
This sequence comes from Ehrlichia canis str. Jake, assembly GCF_000012565.1. Taxonomy (GTDB): domain Bacteria; phylum Pseudomonadota; class Alphaproteobacteria; order Rickettsiales; family Anaplasmataceae; genus Ehrlichia; species Ehrlichia canis. The sequence goes on along the minus strand of NC_007354.1, from coordinate 234,329 downwards.
CTATCAGCACAAATGAAAGATAAAAATATAGTATCGTATGAAAAATACAGAGGATTAAAAGCTAAAGTACGTCTCAGCGCTTACAATATACGTAAAATTGGACTAGTAAATGGAATAGTAGTACAAGTATCAGCTGACGCCTTAAGTGAAATCAACGGAATGCGTTATTATAAAATACAAGTAATAATACCAAAAGAACAATCTGAAAAACTTAGAAATCTAAAGTTGTATCCTGGAATGCCAGCAGAAGTTTTTATAATTACTCAATCTCGTACTTTGCTTAATTATTTATTTACTCCTATAACAAGTACTTTTGAAAAAGCTTTTAATGAAAGATGAGAAATAATATGAAACTTAGTACTATAGAAATATACAGTAATAGTATTTAGTACAACAATTATTATATTAATTTATAACCAAGTATTATAGGACAAAACCAGCACTGCTAAACAACAAAATTTGGTAGAAGCTTTTTATAAAACCTGGTAATGGTGATATTTTAACCTTAATATTATTCAGTATATTACTTTTCAATAGATGAATTCATCAGTAATAAAGGACATGCTGATACTTCATATGCTTTATTATAGTATTAGTTGAGTTAATACACTAGTAGTGATATTACGCAAGATATTTCAATATGATAAACCTGAATGTAGTAAAGTAATGTTGTAAATACTCATAATTATAATGTTTTAATCTTGACAATAATTCATTCATATAAACCTGTCAGTTATGTGAAGATTTATGATACTGTTATATTATTCATATGCTTAGTATTGGTAACTATATTATGTAAAATGTTTCATATGATAAACCTAAGTATAGTAAGACCATATTATAAACTTTAGTAACTGTAACATCTTATTTTTGATATCATAACTACACTAATACACGAGCGCATCTGCAGGATATTATTATGTATTCTTCATACGCTTTAGCCACATTACTGGGCTTAGAGCCAATAGTTATGTTAAAAATGTTATGTGAAATATTTTGTGTAGTAGCACTAAATATAGCAAAATGACACATAGCTATTTTATTTAATATTTTACTGATGTGCTATTAATAGTTAGTACAGTCCGAAAAGTGTTTATGAAAAACAAGAAATAACGTTACTTGAATTTTGCAAATACATAGTGATAGTTTTTATATAACAATTGCAATGTAATATTTAACAAGCATGTTCAATAGATACTAAATAATGATCAGAAAACATTAGGCTTATCTAATTTCAATGAGAAATGTGCTATAATATTAAAATATTTGACTGTTATTTCATACTAACATTATATGAGGTAACAACAATTCCACACACAACAAAAATAGAAGCTACAAATGTACTTAATACAACCATTACTATAATATGACTTTAGTAGTATAACTTGATAATCATGTTGAAACACTTCAGACAGCACAACTACTATTATTAAAATCACTAGTGTTATAACTAAAAAATACTAGTATGTATCATTTTATATCTATCATCATACAGTTAATGTAAGTGAATTAGAATCAAAATTAAAACATTATAATTATGAGTATTTACAACATTACTTTACTACATTCAGGTTTATCATATTGAAACAGTTTACATAATATCACTACCGATATTAAACCAATGAGCACTATAACTAAAGCATATGGAGCTGCATCAGCATATCTCTCATCACTAATAAGCTCATACATTAGAGTAGCCATAGTATCAAAATTAAATGGCCTGATAATTAACGTAGCCGCTAATTCTTTTATAACATCAACAAATACTAATAGAAATCCAACTAATATACTTTTTCTAATCATAGGAATATGTACATTAAAACACGTAGAAATTACATTATGACCCATTAATAAAGATGACCAATCTATCTCTCTTGGAATTTTATTTAACCCAGATTCTATAGGCCCTAAAGATACAGCAAGAAATCTAAAAACATACGCATATATTAATCCAAATGTTGTTCCAATAAGTGCAAATGAAAAATATGAGTTAACAAAATGCGATATATTACCAAGTAATACCATAACACTTACAGCAACAATAGTATTAGGGATAGCATAACCCATAACAATAAATCTTATCGCATAAGATAATGATTCTCTTTTTCTTATAATATATGACATAACAATTGATATTATAACAGCAATAACTGACGTTATGAATGCTATACTTATACTGTTAAATACAGACATATAGAATCTAGTATTAGTCACTAACGTTCCAATTCTTTCAACAGTCCAGTATAATAAAGGCACAACAGGTATAACAAAACCTATTAATATTGGTATTGAACAAACACAATATATTAGTGTCAGTTTCAGTTTACTGTTAACCTGCCAAGTATGATAATATTCTGTATTCATCTTTATCGTAGAATAAGATATTCCTTTACCACGAAATAACTTTTCAAATATAATAAGCAAAAATATAAAAAACAATGCAATAAAAGCAAATAAACAAGCAGAATATTTATCATGTAATAAAAACCAACTCCTATATATCCCACTAGTAAAAGTATCTATTGCAAGAAACTGAGGTGTACCAAAGTCAGATATCACTTCCATTAGCACAAATGAAACACTAGCAGCAATAGCTGGACGCACTACAGGTAAAGCAATAGCAGTTAAAATTTTACATCTAGAAGGACATAATGTAGTAGCAACTGCAACAGTACCACGTATAGCTATCAACCCTGTTCTAACTAACATGTACACATATGGATATAAATTAAATCCTATAATAATTATTCCCCACTCTAAAGATTTAACAGTAGGAAAATAATAATCGCCCTTACTCCAGTGAAAAGTTTCTCTTAAAAAAATCTGTAAAGGACCAGAAAATTCAAAAATATTCACATAAACATATGCAACTATATACCCTGGTATTGAAAGTGGCAAAAACAGTGCTATTTCAAAAAACCTACGTCCAAAAAATGAATAATAAGTTACAAACCAAGCTGCTGATATTCCAATCACAAGTGCTATTGTACCAACTCCTAACATTAACACAACAGTATTAAAAGTATAGTTAGGTAAAACAGAAGTTAACAAATTTATCGTTTTATGCTCAGTAAATATGATAGAAATTAATGACAATATTGGTGCTATAAACATACCAATTAATATGCATAGAAAAATATTCTTCGAAAGATTTACAAACGACACTATATTAGAGAATTAATTATCATTAATCATACATTTCATTATACATAGACAACATTCATCAGTCACTCAAAACATTATAAAATATTTTATTGATAATATTTCTCTATGTATGGTATACACAAGTTTTACGCTCTACATTTAAAAGGTAGTATAAATGACTAAGTATCATAGTTTAGTTAGAATAATGCATTGGTTAACTGGCATACCAATAATACTGATGGTGATCATGGGATTCTGCCTAAAAATGGATGTGTTCCCCAGCAATTACCCTATAGGAGAACTATATACATTACATAAAGCAATAGGCATTATTTTACTGTCTTTACTAATATTACGTTTAGTATGCAGATTCAGTTCAATTATACCTCCATATCCTAACAGTTTCCCACATTATCTCATTTTAGTGTCTAAAATTACACATTTAGGCTTATATATTACTTCTATAACAATGGCTATGTCTGGGTATGTTATGTCTTCAGCTTCTGGAAGAGCAATAAAGATTTTTTCATTTGATGTACCACTGCTCATTGAAAATAATAAGAACATAGCTAATATTGCACAACAGTGTCACAATATATGTGCATATATGTTGTCTATTTTAATAATTATGCATATATTAGCAGCATTAAAACACAAATTTATAGATAAAGATAATATTTTCAATCGTATAATATAAGAGTAATCATGCTGTCAGAACTGTGGAAAATAGGTATAGAATTTTTAGGAAGTAACTTTGCAATTATGGGTGGAGCAATGAGTTGGGTTTCAGATCCTTACTTAGTCTCTGCAATATCAAATGCTGGAGGATTTGGTGTCTTAGCCTGTGGGTCTATTGATCCTGATGAATTAAGAAAAGAAATAGAGCTTACTCAACAATTAACTAATAATCCTTTCGGTGTAAATCTCATTATAATGCACCCAAGCTTAAACGAGCTAATTGAAGTTTGCATAGAAAAAAGGGTCACTCACATAGTACTAGCAGGCGGTATACCTAATAACAAAACTATCACACACATTAAAGACGCAAAAATCAAAATCATGTGTTTTGCATCATCCTTATCAATTGGGAAAAGATTAGTAAGAACAGGAGTAGATGCACTAATAATAGAAGGTATGGAAGCAGGTGGACATATAGGTCCTGTAAGCACTTCTGTACTTGCACAAGAAATATTACCGTATTTCAGAGAAGAAGAATCACTGAAAAAAATCCCTATCTTTATCGCCGGAGGCATTGGAAGGGGTGAAATGATGGCACACTATCTAATAATGGGAGCAAGTGGTTGTCAAATTGGCACGCTTTTTGTATGTACACATGAGTCACGTGCACATCAAAACTTTAAGGAAATATTTATCAAATCCTCTTCTAGAGATGCAATGTCATCTTCACAATTAAGTAAAGACTTTCCAGTAATACCAGTCAGAGCTATAAAAAATGATGCCAGTGTAAAATTTTTAGAATTACAAAAAGAAATAATTAACTTATATCATCAAGGAAAAATATCAAAAGAAGCTGGTCAACTTAGCATAGAAAAATTCTGGGCTGGAGCATTGAGAAAAGCAGTAATAGATGGTGATATTACAAATGGTTCTCTTATGGCTGGACAAAGTGTAGGTATGGTACGTGAAATACAAACTACTGAACAGGTAATTAATGGACTCATATCACAAGCATGTAACTACATAACTTCTGTTCAAAAAATCAACACAATACAAAACAATTAACATGTATACATTATAGTAACAAATGTTACCGTATTTTATTCATAAGTTAAGTAAAATCTATACCATTCTCTTTCACTTTATCAGAAGACTTTTATTTATCACAAACTCATGACGTATAGTGTCACAAATAAACACACTGCAACTGCAATCACTACGTAAAACTTTAACTCTTCTTTTTCACAACTAAAATACTAATAAAAGTAATATAGTATAAAAAATCTTAAGTAACTTGACATAATATTACTCTGATATAGCATATGTCTAGTATCTCTATACTAAACGTTTATATAATTGGAGCATATTAATGAAAGCTATCAAATTCATACTTAATGTCTGCTTACTATTTGCAGCAATATTTTTAGGGTATTCCTATATTACAAAACAAGGCATATTTCAAACAAAACATCATGATACACCTAATACTACTATACCAAATGAAGACGGTATTCAATCTAGCTTTAGCTTAATCAATCAAGACGGTAAAACAGTAACCAGCCAAGATTTCCTAGGGAAACACATGTTAGTTTTGTTTGGATTCTCTGCATGTAAAAGCATTTGCCCTGCAGAATTGGGATTAGTATCTGAAGCACTTGCACAACTTGGTAATAATGCAGACAAATTACAAGTAATTTTTATTACAATTGATCCAAAAAATGATACTGTAGAAAAATTAAAAGAATTTCATGAACATTTTGATTCAAGAATTCAAATGTTAACAGGAAATACTGAAGACATTAATCAAATAATTAAAAATTATAAAATATATGTTGGACAAGCAGATAAAGATCATCAAATTAACCATTCTGCAATAATGTACCTTATTGACAAAAAAGGATCATATCTTTCACACTTCATTCCAGATTTAAAATCACAAGAAAATCAAGTAGATAAGTTACTATCTTTAGTTAAGCAGTATCTGTAATTTAATAATTAATTAAAGAGAATAGTACACACTTTTTATAAATTCATGGAATACGTTGGATGAGTAGGTTTTTTTTAGTATTTTTAGTGCTAATAACATTGGCATTTAATGTAAATGCACAGCAAATACGAGTTGTTGGGTCGTCAACAGCATCACCATTCATTTCAGCTATAGCAGAAGAATTTGGAAGGTTTTCAGACTATGGAACTCCTATCATAGAATCGGTAGGTAGTGGTATGGGATTCAGCATGTTTTGTGAAGGCGTAGGGAAAAATACTCCAGATATAGTAATGTCATCCAGAAAAATTAAGGATGCAGAAGTTAAATTATGCAAGAGCAATAATATTGAAAATATCATAGAGATTATTATAGGGTATGATGGAATAGTAATAGCAAATTCCAAAGATAGCAATAAACTTGACTTTACAAAGCAAGATCTATTTAAAGCATTGAGTAAATACTCTACATCAAATGAATATGTTGAAACCATGTCAACCAATTACTTTAGGTATTGGTCTGAAATTAACAATAGATTACCGAATACTGATATAGAAGTTTATGGTCCATATAAAAACACTGGGACTTACAATATACTAGTAGAAGAGATAATGCAAGCGTCTTGTATACATAATCAGAATTTTATCGACGTATATCCTGATTTAAAAAGAAGGCAACGTGCATGCGGTATAATGCGCAATGATGGAAAGTATATTGAAGTAGCAGCAAATGAAAATATCATCATACAAAAGATTGCAAAAAATCATGATGCATTTGGTATATTGAGCTTTAGCTTTTTAATTAAAAATCAAGATAAAATACATGCAAACAAAATAGCAGGAGTTGAACCCAATTATGAAACTATTTCTTCAGGAAAATATATTTTATCAAGACCTATATATCTATATATAAAACAAGAACACATTAATCTTTCTAGTAGTATCAAGGAATTCATTAAAGTTATTTTAAGAGAAGAATCAATTGGTAAAAACGGATACTTAATTGGGTTAGGGTTCATCCCTTTATCAGACAAAGATTTGTTAGACACTAAAAATCGTATTACTAACATACTAGACAAAAAATAGTATACATCATAAATATAGCTTTATTTATAATTAAAGTATAAGCTATTGGTGTTGTTATAATCATAATTTCTTAAAAAGAATTTGACATAATTAACTTGTTATTGGTATCATTACTGCTCGATTTATCTATATAGGAGGACTTTCTTTGGTTGAAGTTATAGTTTACCATGGAGATATAGAACAAGGTATACGTACCCTCAAAAAGAAATTACAACGTGAGGGGAAACCTAGGCAAATGAAAATTACTCATCACGAGAAACCGTCAGAAAAACGTGCAAGAAAAAAGGATGATTGTGAAAGGAGAAGAAAAAAATTGCACAAAGTACCTTACGAGCCGCAGTTTACTAAATTTCAAGTTAGTGCTAGACATTTTCAGGTGAAGAGGCCTTCTCAAGTTAATGATAACAGTACTAACGAGTAAGTACAAAGTTGTGTACTGTAGCTCTTATATTATCTACATATTAAATTTAGTAATTAAAGTATCAAGTAAGGTATATTAATATGAATATTCATGAATATCAGGCAAAACATATACTGAGTAGGTTTGGTGTTAGTGTTCCAAAAGGAGCTATAGTACATTCGTTAAGCGAAGTTGATGATGCTATAAGTAAATTACACTCAAAAGTAATTGTCGTTAAAGCACAAATCCACGCTGGCGGCAGAGGTAAAGCTGGTGGAGTTGTAGTATGTCGTACATCAGACGAAGCTAAGGCATCCATAAAAAACATGTTAGGATCAACTTTAGTTACTCATCAAACTTCAAAGGATGGACAAAAAGTAAGGAAAGTATACCTAGAAGAAGGATGTGATATAAAGAAGGAATATTACATTAGTGCTATTGTAAATCGAAAACAAAGTCAAGTAAGTATAATATTTTCAACTGAAGGTGGTGTTGATATAGAAGAAGTAGCTTCAACTTCTCCAGAAAAAGTTATTGTGTGTAACATTGATCCACTATTCGGATTTCAAAGTTTCCATGGACGTAACTTATGTTTTGATAGCAACTTAAGCTTAGATCAAACAAGAAAAATTTCTGATATAGCTGAGAAAATATATAAAGTTATGTTAAGCACTGATGCTAATCAAGTAGAAATCAATCCTTTAGTTGAGACATCCTCAGGAAATTTCATTGCTCTTGATGCAAAAATAAATTTTGATGACAATGCATTATATCGTCATCCTGACATTCAAGAATTACGTGATTACGATGAAGAAATTAAAGAAGAAATAGAAGCTTCTAAGTACGGTTTAAATTACATTAAGATGGATGGCAACATTGGCTGTATGGTTAATGGTGCAGGTCTTGCTATGGCAACTATGGATATTATTAAATACTATGGAGCTGAACCAGCAAACTTTTTAGATGTTGGTGGAGGAGCAAGCCAAAAGACTGTTACTGAAGCATTTAAAATCATTTTATCAGATAAAGTTGATGGGATACTAGTTAATATATTTGGTGGTATCATGCGTTGTGATATCATTGCTAATGGTATTATTGCTGCAATAGAAGAGATTAGAATTAATGTTCCATTAGTTGTAAGGCTATCTGGAACAAACTTTGAATTAGGAAAAAAGTTACTAGATGATTCAAGCCTAAATATTATTACAGCAAACGACTTAAGCGAAGCAGCATACAACATAGTTAATATAGTAAAAAAATAGAGGCAATATGTCCGTTTTAGTAGATAGGAATACAAAAGTTATATGCCAAGGGTTCACTGGTGCCCATGGTACATTTCATTCAGAACAAGCTATTGCTTATGGAACAAATATGGTAGGTGGAGTAACACCTGGAAAAGGTGGCACATCTCATTTAAATCTCCCAGTTTTTAATACTGTAAAGCAAGCAAAGTTAGATACAGGTGCAAATGCTACTGTTATTTATGTTCCAGCACCCTATGCAGCTGATGCAATATTAGAAGCAATTGAAGCTGGTATAGAGCTCATCATTTGTATCACAGAAGGTATTCCTATTTTAGATATGGTACAAGTAAAACGTGCTTTATTAAGTTCAAACAGCATATTAATAGGACCTAACTGTCCTGGCATTATTACTCCAGAAGAATGTAAAATTGGTATTATGCCTGGATACATACATAAACGTGGTCATATAGGTGTAATATCACGTTCCGGTACACTTACATACGAAGCAGTAGCACAAACTACAGAAGTTGGATTAGGGCAGTCAACATGTATTGGTATAGGTGGAGATCCTATACATGGTATGTCTTTCACAGATTGCATAAAACTATTTATAAACGATCCAGATACACACGGTATTATCATGATTGGAGAAATTGGAGGATCAGAAGAAGAAGAAGCTGCAGAATTTATAAAACTATCAGGAACTGATAAGCCTGTAGTTGGATTCATTGCTGGAAAAACTGCACCTCCAGGAAAGCGTATGGGTCATGCTGGAGCAATTTCTTCAGGTACTTCAGGCAGTGCTGAAAGTAAAATAGAAGCTATGAAAAACGCTGGTATTGTTATTGCTGAAACACCAGCAGTTATTGGAAAAACAATGTTGGAAGCTATGAATAATAAATATAAAAACTAGTCCTGTCCTTACAAGGTATTTTGTAATAGCTTTTTGAAGCGTGTAAGTTTCTATATTAATTTTCTGAGTAATGTTTTATTTTGCATAATGTTTTTACATTATTTCAAAATTATGCTAGTACTTACACTATTACGGAATAACAAACATAATGTTGTGACATTTTAAGGTTATCAATTAGATATTCGCAGTAAAATTTATTTTATCAGATGGATAGTATTACCATTATTGTTTTAAAATTATTGTCATTGTAAGATAAAAAGATATTGTTTAGTTATAGAGATTTATTTCATTATCAATAACCATATTCAACATTCTGCAACAAGTGTAATATAAAAAATATTATCGTATTTGACAGATCAAACTCACACAAATCAAGTCATGCTAACCATCAACATAAGACTTTGTATCATATAAATAGAGCATAGTCATTACTACACTAATCACATATAAGTTCTAATAATACTTCTACATGTCATGACTTATCACTCACAAACTCAAAATTTTTTTACATGATACAAAAACACTTCTTATAGCTATCAATTCACAGCTATTAATACTAGAGTTATATTACTCTAAATCAGTTTTTTAATCACTGACCGTTCAAACTTTCTATAAACCAATTACGTAAAAATATTACTACTTCTTCATGTATTACATTCTTTTCATAAATTTATAATTTGCTATACACTCACAATGTACTCTATATTAATAAAATTTCAGTCTATAACTCCATAATCATTCAAAGTTGACTAAACAGAATAATTTACATAATACTCTATCAAAGTATTTAATTATACGTAACTAGCTTTTCAACACTTATAACAAATCCAGATTTTATTATAATTCCACTTTACATTCAAATAGATAAATCATTTTAGAACTATAGACTTAGAAAAAGAGTATACAAACTTTTCTATGAAAATTTATATTATATGCAAAATACTAACTAACCTATTGTAAAATATAACATACTATTTCCTGCATGCATACTACAAGTAAGTTTAATAATAACTATTATTCTTACATTTACAGCGTAGAATATCATAAGTCTTTATTTCTAGCATATATTTGCAATACAGATTTCTATATATCAAATGATCTATATTGAAAAAAACTACAATACTTCTTTAAAAATAAACGTGAAGTCATACAGTTTGTACTCACATGTGCGAAAAATCTCATACTTTATTTAGTCATAAATTTAAGCCAATTGAGCATTACCTACATATTATTTAGTGAATTACACACAATAAAATCTTACTACTATACAGAATATCTTTCAACAAGATTACAACAAAATACAAGCCATATAAAACTATACAGAATCACACTTTATTCAAAAATTAAGTGAATTAAATACTATCTACATATTGCTTACTGTTTTACATATAGTAAGTTTTCTATTATCATTTGAGACTTACTAACACTAAAAAATCTTACCTTACCATAACACAATATGAAGTCACACAAAAACTCTACTACATATGGTATACAAAATTCCACTTTGTCAGCTACAAATTCAAGCTAATTAAAATATATTTTCACTCAGTATTTACTACAATGTACTCTATTATTTAATACTTAATCTAAATAACTCTTTTAAAAAATTACAGCCTACTTTACCAAAATATAATATGATATTACAGTTTGCACCACATACATCAACAAAATTTCACTTTATTAGCCTAAATTCAAGATCATAAAATATATTTATACTGCTTACTGTAAATGTATCCCATCACCATCAAGATTTAATATAAACTACTCATATATACAAATTTTACCATTTATAAATTTAAGACAATTAAACACTATCTATATGTTATCTAATATCTCACAAACAATAAAATCTTTGCTGATATATTTTTCAAAAATATTATCATATAAAGCTATATAGTTTATAGCACATATGATACACAAAGCATTATCATCTATTAACTGGAACTCTAGTTAAATATGGTGTTCAGCTTACATATACTAAAACTCTCTACCACAATTAACATTTCAGACTCAATAACTTTTAAAAAATCATAAGCTTACATAAAAAAAAGAACATATGATACCTACATGTACAATAGACATAATACTCTTAACAATTAAATTTTAATTCATTGAATACTGCTTGTACCTTTATTTATATTATCCAATGCTTTGCATAAATCAATATAGATATTTTATTGTGTCACACAAATCTTCTTGCAAAAGCATATATACTACCATACTCAATATTCCGAAGATAAAAGAAAAAACTAAAATCTATTTTTATAAAAAAATGCACTAAAGCATGATCACTAATTTCTCAAAACATTAATCAACTTATTTTTTACATGAAATATGACATCTACTTCTTTAATATACTCTCCACTAATTTGAGCTAATTGATTATTACCTCCACCCTTGCTCTTTATAACTTCACCTATTATTTCCACAAAATCTGTAGCTTTAATTTTACTATGTAAATTGCTTGCAACACCTATAACATACATAACATTACGACCTACAACATTAGAAAAGAACATTATCATATCATTAACAAGGTGCTCATTAATAAATTTTCTTACAACATCAATTGGCACAGAATTTAAACTGCTATACAAGAAATCAATACTTCCTATTTTGTCAGTAGCGATACCCTGCAAATTAATCACACTAAAATAAGCATCTGATAATTTCTGCTTTAGCTCTTGATTATTTCTATTAAGTTTATCTATTTGTATCAATATATTGTCTATAGGAGACTTAACACTCTCAGCAATCAAATGTAACATTTTCTCTTGCTCTCTAAAATAGTCAATAGCATGCTGACCTGTAACTGCTTCTATTCTACGCACTCCACAAGCGACACTAGCTTCTGATACTATCTTGAAGCATCCTATTTCACCAGTATATCTAACATGAGTACCACAACATAACTCTTTTGAATCTCCTATGTTAATTACTCTTACTCCATGATCTTCATATTTTTCAGTAAATAGTGCAACAGCTCCATCAGCAATTGCTTCTTTTAAGTCACATATATGAGTAACAACAGGACTATTATTACGTATTAAAGAAAACATCTTATCTTCAATTAAAGTTAACTGTTCTTTTGTCAATGCAACACCATAACTAAAATCAAACCTTAACTTATCATCACTTACTAATGATCCCTTTTGTATAATACTACGATCTATTACTGATTTTAAAACATAATGTAACAAATGTGTTGCTGAATGATTAGCACATAAATTTTTTCTTTTTTCACAATTAACTTCCGCACAAATTATATCACCAACAATCAAGGATCCTGTTTTGATAACACACTCATGAATATAAAGTGTATCAAGTACTTTCTTCGTATCCAACACTTCAACAACATCATCACAACTTAATAGCTCTTTTCCTTGTCTTACAATGACATTGAATACACCAGTATCACCCTTTTGTCCTCCGGACTCAGCATAAAATGGTGTTATATCTAACAATACATTAACTCTATCTCCAACATTAGCTACTTCAGTACTCTTATCCCCTTCATAAATGATTGATAGAACTTTAGCCCTGGTACTATATTGCTCATATCCAACAAATTTCGTACCACCATAATGCTCTTTAATATCTACCCATAACTTACCTTTTAATTGCTGAACAGATTTTATAGAATGATTAAGCTTGGACCTCTCTTTTTGCTTGTCCATTTGATCATAAAAGCCTTGTTCATCAAACTTTATTCCTTTCTCTTTTATAATATCTAAAGTAATATCAACCGGAAACCCATAAGTATCATACAATTTAAAAGCAATATCACCAGGCAAGACACCACCTGAAGATAAACCTACTAACTCTTTCTCAAGCAATGGCAATGCCTTAACTAAAGTATCTTTAAAATTTTCTTCCTCTATTTTCAAAATTGATATTATTAAATCCTTAGCATTAATTAATTCTGGATAATAGTCTGCCATATATGCATAACTTTTTTCATCAATTAAGCTAGGAAAAATTTGGTACATTAATGCTCCATCATATTTTAACATGTATACATAACGAGCTGCTCTTCTAATTATACGACGTAAAATATAATCTCTACCTTCATTACCTGGTGTTAGTCCTTCTGCTATTAAAAACGCTGCTGAACGCACATGGTCTGCAATAACTCTATGAGCAAGTTCATTATTAGTATTACCTGATTGCTTCTTTGATACCTTTATTAAATCCTTAAACAAATTTATATCATAATTATCATGCACACCTTGCATCACAGCTGAAATTCTTTCAAGTCCCATACCAGTATCTATGCATTTTTTTGGCAGCGCACATAATTCACCATCTGATTTTCTATTATATTGCATAAATACCAAGTTCCAGATCTCTGTAAACCTTGCACCATCCTCCTCTGGAGTACCTGGTAATCCACCCTCTATATCTTCTCCATAATCATAGAAAATCTCTGAACAAGGACCACACGGTCCTGTACTCCCCATACTCCAGAAATTATCATTAGTTTTTATCTTGATTATTCTATTCTCAGAAAACCCACTAATTTTCTTCCATAAATCAAATGTTTCTTGATCCTCATGATAAACTGTAAAATAAAGCTTGTCCTTATTTAAAGCAAGTTCTTTAGTTACAAAACTCCATGCTAACTCTACTGCAAATTCCTTAAAGTAATCACCAAAACTAAAGTTACCAAGCATTTCAAAAAAAGTATGATGTCTATTTGTATATCCAACATTTTCTAAATCATTATGTTTACCACCTACCCTCAAGCATTTTTGACTTGATACAGCAGTACCTACATTTGCATTACTAGCATCAGTAAATACATGTTTAAATTGTACCATACCAGCATTAGTAAACAACAAAGATGGATCATCTTTTACTATTAATGGAGAAGATGGAAAAAGCTGATGACCATTCTTTATAAAAAAATCTACAAATAATTTCCTAATATCCCCAACTAAGTTGCTTTCTTTCATAATTTTATTCATTGTAAAATATAAGTTACATAACAAAAGTATACATTTGATATTACAAAGCACTATAAAAGTGATAAAATAAATCCACTTATATAATAAAGGTAAAATTCCTAAATTACATAAGTAAAAAACTTGTGAACTTTATTTATAAAAATATGATACTCACTACAATATTATTGTCCATTACATTATTAATAGGGAACTACCATAAAATAAAACTTAACTTTGAAGACAAATTTAACATTATTACCTGTCTCAATATAACCTATCCATTCTTTGTATGCTATTCATTCTACACAGAACACATTAATACAGTCTCTATCATTATCACATTTATAGTATTAGTTTTAGTATTAATAGCAATATACATAGACAAAGAATTCATACTACTTAAATGTATCATGTTTTCTTCAGTAGGATTACTATCGCTTGTTGTAATATGCATAGTATTATGTTTAACATATGAATCAGCCCTATTTTTCAGTAAAATACCACTTACTGACTTCTTATTCGGAACTAACTGGCAACCAGATCCAGAAATCATAGATGGGAAACCAGTAGGGTCATTTGGAATATTACCATTATTAAGCGGCACATTACTGATAGTAATTGTTGCAATAACTATAGCTGTACCATTAGGGTTATTCTCTGCAATTTATATCAGTGAATATGCAAGTAAAAAAATAAGATATATAACAAACACAATTCTTGAAATACTAGCAGGAATTCCCACAGTAGTATATGGATACTTTGCTGTAGTATTTTTATCTCCATCAATCAGAAGCTTAGCAAAATATTATCATCTTAATACACAATCAGAAAATGCATTAGTAGCAGGACTAGTAATAGGAATAATGATCCTTCCATTTATTACCTCTATGATAGAAAATGCCATACACTCTGTTCCTAAAAACCTACGATATGGATCAATGGCACTTGGTGCATCAAGATCAGATACTATTTGGAATATTATAATTCCATATGCATTACCAAACATTATCAGTTCAATCATATTATCAATTTCAAGAGTAATTGGAGAAACAATGATTGTATTAATGGCAGCAGGTATAACAGCACATTTAAGCTTCAATCCGCTACATGCTGTAACAACAATCACAGTACAAATTGCAACAATTTTAACAGGAGATCAAAATTTTAATAGTATTCAAACTTCATCTGCGTACGCCTTAGGACTTACACTATTCATAATAACATGGCTTCTTAACTTAATTGCATTATGTATTACAAAAAAAGCAACAAGGTCCATTAAAATCCATTAGTTTTATATGTTAAACTATACACTAAATTATCTTAATACAAATCTTAATGCTATACCATTAATAGGCATAGAATTAGAATTTTATTTTGACAATGTGGAGCCAAATGATATCAGTTTACTAATTACTAATATCAAGAAAAAAATATTTCACTTTAACTGCAATATAATAAAAGAACAAGACAACTTACAATACGAAATACAAACATCAACAACTACCAATATTTTAAATCTCATTCTTGAAATTAACCTGATCAAAGAAGTTTTAGAAGATAGTATAAATCATTTCGGAGGAAGTATAAACTTTGCTGCAAAACCATACTTAGATAAACCAGGCAGCGCATTTCACATTCATATAAATCTACTTGATGCCAATCATAATAACTTATTTTACAATCAAAATAACAAAATGAGTAACTATCTATTATACAGCATAGGAGGACTATGCTCTCTAATGAAAAAACATATGATTTTCTTTGCTCCAAATAATAATTCTTATTTAAGATACATACACGCCGACATAGATACACCAACAACTATAAGCTGGGGAGGGAATAACAGAAGCACTTCTATTCGTATACCAAGTACTAGTACAGATCCAACAAAATGCAGAATAGAACACCGAGTACCTGGAGCAGACTGTAACTATAAACAAGCTATCACATCAATTTTACAAGGAATAATTTATGGTATAGAAAACAAAATACAACCACCGCCAAAAACTTACGGAATCTCTTCAGATATACAATACAACCTTGAAAAACTCCCATTAAGCTTAAACGAAGCAATAAAATACAATATCACAGATTAAATATGTATATTTATCTCTTTTTTTGATATTAAATGTTACATTAATACTACTTCACAAAAAAGATCCCCTCCTGTAAAGTAATGTAACTCTATCTCTTACAACTAAAACATTACCTAAACACAACATCCATTGCTTCAATAAATGCAAAGTAAGACAATAAACTATTGTTACAAAAATAATCTAAAAATCTAATCAAAAGATAAAATGAGTAAAACAATACTAATCTGTATGAAAAAAAACACCAATTTACATACAACAACTTTCTTACTTAACACACTTCAATTCATATATACACAATAAGCATTAAAGTGAAAAACCTTGATCAAAACATAGAGCTTTACGCTTTATAAATACCAACAAATAACATTCATTTATCTAACATAACTGGTCCATAAATGAACAATTAATTATCTCTAAATCTAACAAAGGAAAAAAGTTTGTATAATTATTGCACACTGTATTCAACACAAAAAATATTAACTGACATATAACATCTTCTGCTTTAATACTCACTTAACAAACAACAAAACTTCCTTTGTGAAGTTGTATAATGCTATAATAAAAACACCAAATTAGAAATAACATTATCCTATTAAATATTTAAGTCATCAAAATACAATGAAATTATCATTACTAAAATGATCTAAACCTTTGTAGCACACATATTAAGATTATACTTAATTATAAAAAGCAAGTTTTACTTATTAACTGATACCCTAACACTAGCTACCCATCATTTTACTATACTACTGGATATTAAACTGCATACCATCATAACCAACTATTATATTATCTTTAGAATGACTTTTTATATAATCAATTAAAGAATAATACTCAAGATCATGACTCATATGAGTTAGGATAGCAACTTCTGGCCTTAACTCTTTTACCCAATCTAAACATAAATCTACATGAGCATGTCCAAAACTTGCATCATATTTTAAACATCCTATTATTAATACTTTCTTCTTATATAAAAATTTCCAAGATTCTTCTGGAAAAGATTTAACATCAGTACAATACGCCATCACATTATTAAATATAAATCCATTAGAACTGTTAACACCATGTATTTGCTTTATAGCTAATATATGAAAATCTTTAACAACAAATTCTTTATAGTAATATATTACATTAGCCTTCAAATAACTGCACTTTTTCGAAACAGAAGCATGTCCGCTAGGAATAAAAAAATATGAATTACTAGCAGTCAACAAACATAAAGTAGTTATATCACTGTATATAGGTATATTGTTTACATCATGTTTAGGTAAAAATTGCTGCAGATCGGCAATACCATCACAATGATCTGCATGAAAATGAGTATATAATACCGCATCAACAGATGATAAGTTATTTTGTAGTGCTTGAAATCTTAAGTCAGGTGTAGTATCAACAAGTAGCTGTACATCAGCACTCTCAACAAGTATAGATGATCTCATGCGCTTATTATACTTCAAGCTTGAACTACAGGTATCACATCTACAGCCTACCACTGGTACACCGCTAGATGACCCACATCCAAGAATAGTTACTTTCATAAAAAACAAATGTACTTATCAGTGATCAATACCACTAGTAATTTCATTAGTCAAGCATATAAATTACATATAAAGTACACCAAAAAGATAATATAAAATTAACCACAACATACCTACGATAGTTTACGTAAAATACTATAAAAGCAGTAAAAACATTATGATATTAAGTACACAAGATAATATTAAACCTTCACTAACACTTCACAAATAACTTATCCTACAAATTATTCATTACTTTTATACTGCTACACATATGTTAACTAATCTTATTTCATATTCTGATTTTGGGCATATATGGAATGTAATTTCATAATATCTTCATCTCGAAAAAATATACTCTTTATTTTACTAATGTTAATATTCCTTCTTTTCAATTCTGCAGCACGTGTTACTTGCAATGCATTTTGTTCATTCACTTCTTCATTTTCTGGAATTAAACTATCTTGCATTACATAATAAAAGTTACACAATTCAAATAACATACGCTCAATTTTGTAAGTATCAACATTCAAATTATTGGTAATTACCCTTACTAAATACTCAGACATCACTTTTAATTCATCCTGCGGTATATAACACAACATCATACCTGAAGCATCTTTTTCCATTAACTTACAATTATTATTCCTCAATCCAAAAACTGTATATTGAATTTTATCATTAGAAAAATCCATCTCACAAGCATAACTTGTACAATGATTCAATGCGTATACAAGACCAAGACAATCATGTGTATTAGCTTCACATCCAACATTCAACATTAAGTATAAAACTATCGCTGATAATATTACACTAACTCTCATCAATAAACCTACCAACTATACTATATAAATCAAATGAAATACGACCACTTATAGTAGCCACAGTTTCACCTTTCAATGCAGAATGTAATACTTCGTTTGTAATATCAGTCTTTTTTTCAATATTAAAATTAACAACTTTAACATATCCAGAAACATCATGACGTACTGCGTTAAGGAATAAAAATACATATTCATCACTAATAGATGAAAAATTAATATCAACACGGCTCTTAATTACGTCTATATACTGTTTATTATACAAATGATTAACTATTTTAGGACTGGAGATGTTTATTTGAGAATTAAACAAATAATATTTCTTACATAAATTAGTTATCAACTTACCTAAATTTTCTTCATAAAAAGTATTAGTACTATATATATTTGATGTAGATATTTCTTGCCATAAAATTCCACTATCATTTAGCATTGCTTCATGTTTATGAACATCCATAATCTCAAAATTCAACTTTTGAATTTCATCAGCAATGTGCAAATTATGCCATAATATATAAGCATTAGATTTATATAAGTAATGTAATGTTATAGATAAGGTAATTAACAACAAAACACATATCGATATCTTAATTATGCAATATCTCTTCAACATATTATTACACATTACTTTGCCAGTTTGACTACAATAATTTTTTCATTATCTGCAACATTAGGTAAAGTATCTATTACCTCTGTTTTATAATCTTTAAATTCCTCCATTATTCTATCTTTCAAGCCGTTAAAATAATATGAAAATTGCTTTTCCTCAACAAACTTCAATAACAGTTTTACTGCAATACCATGACCACGTGCATTACATGACAAGTAATTAACATTAAACCCTTTTAAATCCACTTTTCGTAATCGCAAAATCAAATCTAACGAGAAAAAATCATCTGCTAAAAGAAGCTTATATACATCTACTGTTTCATACATTTCATTAACTTGTTTTAATGTAGTATCTTGACTAATTTTCTCAACTTTAGACACCAATTCTTCTTTACGAAGCAGTAAATCAATTTTTTCATCATAATTATCATTTATACTGAACATGTAAGTGATATTAAGTAGAGACAGCAATGCAATAAAACATAACAAACAAGGTAAAACATACTTATTAAAAAATAAAATCTTATAGAATAAACTAGTATCTTTAGTATGAAAAACCTTGAGCGGAGTTTTTTCTGTAATAGCACATAATACTACAGTATCACAAAACTCACTTACAACACTTGAAGATTGTTTTAATGCTAAAATTTTCGATAATTCATATGGAGTTAGAATACTGCTATCCATATTTTTAAAATCAAATGATAACAAACTAGTTTTTATATTACTAGAAGTTATAATATACAAATTAATAATTGATTCTTTACTATAACCAAATTTCGCAAGATACAAAACTGTATTAGATATTTCTTGATAAATTTTACCTGCAATAATACTTGGTAATGTTTCATCTGAAGTTATAATAACATTACTTACATGTATTATCTTACCTTGATATAAAACAATTTTCCTAAAATCATTTGTCTTAGTATAAGCAATCAGTATAACCCATCCTTCATTATCTTTACCATAAAATTTTAATAACCTATCACAAAGATATGACAATTCTGTAGGTAATAACAATATACCACAAAAATTACCTAAATTACTAACAATCACTTCCAATAATTTCTTCGTTAGATTGTTCAGCTGACTTTTTACAACCATATAATGACAACTCTTATTCGAATCATTAGGCTTTGTTAATAAAAATGCATCACTTATATCATAATCACCCATGACATCATTAAGATTCATTTTTACTAAAGACTTAGCAACAACTCTATTATATGTAGGCATTACATGTTCAGTATAAATCTGTTCAGAATGATTTAATACAAGATATATTGAAGATGTTTTATATTCAATTATACATGATACTACTTTTGACAAATCTACATCTTGTTTGTTTTCAATAAAATATTTATCCCGTACTTCGCTATTTACAATATTAAGAACTACAGCTCCGTTATCTCCTACAGATATAACGATTCTATTTTTAGACATTTTAGAAAAAAATGACATTACTTCTACACAAAATTCATAGTATTAACATTAGATTTAATAATTCATATAAATAAAGAATCATCTCTCTACTATTAATAGTAATAAATAAAGATATCTTAATAAAAAAAATGAGAAAAAAATATAACTAGATCTTTGAATTAATAATATTTTTACATGCCATAACAATAAAGTACAATTTAACTAATCTTATTAATCATGCTATGTAAATAAAATAATTTATTTATAATCACCACTATATCATTTAGTACAACTTAAATGTCAATAATATTAATTCAAGTGTCTCACAATCTACTCATATAACTACATTATCAACTAAGCACATAAAAAGGCATAATAGAACCAAAACACTAGAAACATTACTACATATCATTTATTAAGTACTAATGCTCTTTTATATTCAAACAAAAACACTTATACTATCAACTAATACTACTTGCATATGCTGCTCTATTAGATATTATTACACCTGAAATCTCTCGTAAATCATGTAATTCAAGTACTGGTAATACTCTAGGATTAGCACTTCTACATCTCGTTCTCCTACCATTACCAAGACACCTTATAACACCTCGTTTTAATCTATCATAGCCACCCTTACTGAAAAATAAAACCATAACTATAAAAAATACAGCACACACTACACCAATTAATAAACCATTTTTACTATTATCCATTCTTACATTACTTTCATCTGTTCCATTATTTGTCAAATAATAATCTGACATGCTTACATTATTCGTAAGATTCAATCTATTTGCTAAAACATAATCAGTAGGTGTAAAATCACTATGAAATGTATGTTCTTTTATAGAAGTTTTAATACCAGGCTTAAGAGTACTACGCTTTACATTATATTTCACTTTTTTATGCAATGAACCATATTTAACATCTGAAACATTGCTTCTATTATCAACAATTTTTGATTTCTTTTTATTTGTTATAGGATGCGCTGTAACATCAGTAATACTTGAGACAACATCGTTGCGGTCTATTGATAATGAATTGACAGTATCTGTTACATAATATCTTACAACACTTTGAGAAGTACTAAAACCAATACTAGATACTGTATCAGAACTTAAATGTTTCACATCTTCAGTAGTGCTACTACCCTGAATTTCAGCTTGTATTGCACTAGATGTAGAAGCACCTTTTTCTCTCTCTAAAGCATAACTTTTAGGAGCTATTGATTGAATTGCACTAGACATTGTAGAAAACTTATCTCTAGTACTTACAGATTCCATAGTACTATCAGAGTTATATGATAATGAGTTAGCAGTAGCAGACTTTATACCAACTTCAGTAATGCTACTTTTTGAAATTATTGATTGCACAGTACTAGATGCTTCAGAAGGATAATCTACAGCCATCACAGGTTTTTCAGTATTACTAAGCATATATACAGAAGTTACAGGCTCTACAGACATTTTTGTAGATTCACTTCTAGAAATTACTGATCGAGTTGTTTCATACATAGATGCATTAACAGAACTAAGACTTTGTTCAGTAGTAAAAATATCTCCAGACAGAATTGATCTAACATTAAAATACACATTCTCTACACTATTGCACAATTTCTTAGCAGCTACAGTAGTAACATTAATATACTTATCACTTGGAAATGATATATTTCCAGTAATAACATTTGCAAAATTAGCAACGTTTGTAATTTCACGACGCGAGAATTGCATTATATTAATATGTGTAACATTTCCATTTCTTAACTGCAATTCTGGTATCTCATACCTGACTATATAAGATGAACTCACAGTAGTCATCACTATGTTACTATCAACATGTACTACATATAAAGATGTAACACGGTCTGCAACACGCATAAAATCATATATAGTAACCTGCTTACCTTGTTTATTACTAACTATTACCAATTGAGTATCATCACCAAACTTACTATTAGACACTACACCAACATAAGCTAAATAAGTACTCTTACCATTACTGATAGCATTAATTACATCAATTCCACCGACAGGAATATTATACTTATCGATATCTCTTAAATTACATTCATAACGATAGTTTATAATACACTTCCTTGCACCAAAATTTAAAGTATAGTCAACTGAGATTTCATATATATTAGAAAAAAAATTATAATCTTGAGACAGATATTTCCCAACATAAAGTAATTTCAGGTGCCCTTTAACCTCTGACACCATAATTAATTTATCACTATATTTACCATACCCTATATAACCAGAATATTTAAATAAATATCTATTATTAAATTGACCCTCACTAGCAGCAGGCTTAATAATTGCAAATCTACCATCACGATATCGCAGATTCCACATTACATATAATCTATCTGGAGATCTTCCCCTATCATCGTTATCCACCCTTGCAATAACCATAATGGTATCTGGACGATTCTGATACAGTACAACAGGATATTTAACTTCTTCTCTTAGTGAACGTATAGAACTACTTAAATTTATCTTATCGAAGTCAAGTAATGCTATAGTAGGTAAATAATTTATTTTATAAATTTTCAATAATAAACTCTTTCTTATCTTATATTGTTTAAGTTCATTCACAGAAACCGCTACAATCAAAAAGTCATTATCCACACCTTTTACAAATAACATTCTCGGTAAATAATTTTTCACTGTATGATCTAGTATAGGTACATCATTAACTTTTACAGCATAATTGGAATTATCATGATGAACTTCACATATTAGATCATTCGCTACCAAACCACGCTTCACATAATATAAGGAAAATATAGTACTATTTTGCTGAATCAAATCTACACTATATGCGTTCAAAAAACTATCCATTCTTAGTAACCGTATTTATACATTGATGCTTTATTTATAGTAACCATTTCTGATCTTATTAAAATTTTCATAAATTAAACTAAGGGAATTAATAATTCTTAATAATATTATAAATATTTAACAAATCAATAATTCTAGTTAATTTTTTATTAATATATTAAAAATTACTCTCTATCCATAAATACAAATTTGCAATCTTTCAAAATGTTACACTTGCAAATATTATTACACTCCACTATCATTATTCGTTTTGTATCAATAAATAAAAGCATGACTAAACATGAATTTCTCATAATTGGGAGTGGACCAGGAGGATATATAGCAGCAATAAGAGCTGCACAATTAGGGTATGATGTTGCAATAGTAGAAAAAGAAAATTCACTAGGTGGAGTTTGCCTAAATTGGGGATGTATACCAACAAAGTCATTGCTACAATCTGCATCAGTTTATCACAACATTAAAAAAGCAGACATTTTTGGGATTACAGTAAAAGATGTAAAATTTGATTTTAATAAAATAATAGAGCGATCACGTAACGTTGTTGAAAAGCTAGCCAATGGAATCAGTGGACTTATGAAAAAAAATAACATAAAAGTTTATCATGGCACTGCAAAATTATTAGGTAACGCAACTGTAGAAATAACAGATCATTCGAATAAAAGAATTAGTATTACGTCAACACATATAGTTCTTGCAACAGGATCTCAAGCCAAAAACATACCTGGCATAGATTTCGATAATAATATAGTTTGGAATGCTAAAAATGCCATGACACCAAACAAATTTCCTGAATCCATACTTATCATAGGAAGTGGAGCTATAGGAATAGAATTTGCAAGTTTTTATAATACATTTGGTACTCAAGTCACTATGGTAGAATTAAAAGATAATATATTACCACTTGAAGATCATGAAGTATCCAAATGTATGCATAACATTTTAAGTAATAAAGGGATTAAAATACACACAAGTAGCTCAATTACAAAATTAGAAAAGTGTAATAATTACGCTAAAGTTCAGATTTCAGATACAATAGACTTACAGGTAGATAATGTTATATTAGCAGTAGGAATAATACCTAACTCTAGTAACATTGGTCTTGAAAATACAAAAATTAAAACAGACAATGCAGGTTTTATCATTACTGATAAGCATTGTTGTACAGATGAACCAGGAATCTATGCTATAGGTGATGTTGCTGGCTTTCCATGCCTAGCACACAAAGCAAGTCATGAAGCAATATTATGCATAGAAAACATAGCTGCAACAGAGAATAAAATACCCCAACATAAGATACACACTATTAACAAAAACAATATACCCAGTTGTATATTTTCTATACCACAAATAGCTAGTATCGGACTTACCGAACATCAAGCAAAACACCAAGGTTACAATTTTAAAGTTGGAAAATTTAATGCAAATTGCAGTGGAAAAGCAGTAGCTATAGATGAAGTAGAAGGATTTGTCAAAGTTATAATAGATAAGTCTACTGGAGAATTACTAGGTGCACATATGATTGGAGCAGAAGTTACAGAAATGATCAATGGGTACATTATCGGGAAACAAGTAGAAATTACTGATCAGGACATAACATCAGCTATATTTCCTCATCCCACATTGTCAGAAATGCTCCATGAAGCAGTATTATCATCAAATAATGAGTCACTCAATAGCTAAATTACTATTTTAATGTAATTTTAATTATACTGTATAGCTATCATAATAAGATACTGTTGCTAAGTAAAACATATACTTTTTTATACTGATATTAGAAGGTATATAAAATCAAGTCAAAATTGTGTAATAATTACACTTTTGATAAATCTTCATAAAAATATTTAACGATTAAGACTTAAACTTTTTATCTACCATACAGAATTCATCAATAAAACAACACTAGAAATCCTACATTTTTGACTATATTGAAACAATACCACATCTATAGAAAGATAAACATACAAATAAACAGAAACTTTTTAAATATAAGCACAGTACTCACACAAATATTCTAAACAAATTTTTAGTCAGCTATTTATTTTTTAACAACACAAGATAACAAAACACTCTACCTAACAACAACATATAAAACACACCATCCACTGACATATAAAAACATCAAAGCTAAACCATTTCATCTATTGCCACATCATTACTCAGAAGTATCAGTATACAAATTTATAAACAAAGCTAATTCCATTTACAAATTTATCATATATAAGCACAGTACTCACACAAATATTCTAAACAAATTTTTAGTCAGCTATTTATTTTTTAACAACACAAGATAACAAAACACTCTACCTAACAACAACACATAAAACACACCATCCACTGACATACAAAAACATCAAAGTTGAACAATTTCATCTATTGCCACATCATTACTCAGAAGTATCAGTATACAAATTTATAAACAAAGCTAATTCCATTTACAAATTTATCATATATAAGCACAGTACTCACACAAATATTCTAAACAAATTTTTAGTCAGCTATTTATTTTTTAACAACACAAGATAACAAAACACCCTACCTAACAACAACACATAAAACACACCATCCACTGACATATAAAAACATCAAAGCTAAACCATTTCATCTATTGCTACACTATTACTCAGAAGTATCAGTATACAAATTTATAAACAAAGCTAAGTTCTATAATAAATTTATTATTCAACAGTATAGTATTCACATATATAAAATATCTATTTTATCTACACTTATACCCAACTATTTATTAACATCAATCTACTTATTAGCTTTCATAGAATAAATTATCTAGGTATAGTATCTAAATAATATATAAATCAGCATGTTAATATTAAGTAACTAACTTATATACAAATATATTACTCAAAATCTCCATAAAATATCGCTTTTATATTAATCAGACTTACAACTAATTATTTATATAATATACAATTTCTTGATCTATACTTACTCTAATAAAGATACAATCACAATTAAAAAATATTTAATATTTCAACTTTATTTTTATCATCATCCATATCAACTTGAGCACTTTTTCTAATATAGATTTCACTACTATAACCACACATATTAACTTAAATACTTTGCTGAATATCAATTTTATTAACTTCATTAAAAAACTTAAATAACTAGCTTGAAACTATAAATATTATTAAATAAATTTATAAATAATAATTGCACATTCATTATATTTTTTTATTTTAATATACCTTTAATTAGGTATTTTCCTACATAAACAATTTGTCTTAATGTAAGCACTAACTAATCTTTCATTAATTCACATCTAAGAATAAACTACTTAAAACTTAAGCAATTTCATACAATAGCAATATTATTTATATTACTAAACAAAATAAACTGAGATATAAAAATTGTCTTACACTTAAATCTAATAGTACAACAGCATTCAGATCAACAAAACATTCTAATTAACATTAAAGCATATTAAATACACCATTATCTAATATGCAAAAACAGAACACTAAAAATTTGAATAATCTTATATAATTGTTACATCATAAGTCAAAAACATGACAATGAGATGAATTTACAAACAAAGCTAAGTTTTCTATACTTACAACTTATCATCCAACAATACACAGCACTCAATCAACAGAACACTAAGCAAATTTTTAGCTATTCATCATATCAAAGAACTCATTATTATCCTTAGTTATAGACAATTTATCTCTTAAAAATTCCATTGCTTCAACAGAACCCATTGATGATAATAACCTTCTTAACAACCACACTTTTTTCAAACACACATGATCTATTAACATATCTTCTTTTCTTGTACCTGATTTTGAAATATCTATTGCTGGATATACTCTTTTATCAGATATTTTTCTATCCAATATTATTTCACAATTTCCTGTACCTTTAAATTCTTCAAATATCACTTCATCCATTTTTGACCCTGTTTCTATTAGAGCAGTTGCTATTATCGTCAACGAACCTCCATTTTCTATATTTCTTGCTGCACCAAAGAATCTTTTTGGTCTTTGTAAAGCATTAGAATCCACACCTCCAGTCAATACCTTACCTGATGATGGTATCACTGAATTATATGCCCTTGCTAATCTTGTAATTGAATCAAGTAGTATTACAACATTTTTCTTATGTTCTACCATTCTTTTTGCTTTTTCAATCACAATTTCTGCAAGTTGTACATGTCTATATCCAGGTTCATCAAATGTTGAACTAACTACTTCTCCTTTTACAGATCTACACATATCTGTAACTTCTTCTGGTCTTTCACCTATTAACAAAACTATTAACTCTATATCAGGGTGATTGACAGATATTGAATGTGCTATTTGTTGCAATATTATCGTTTTTCCAGCTCTTGGTGGAGCAACTATAAGGGCTCTTTGTCCTTTACCCAAAGGAGCAACTATATCTATTACCCTCATACTTATATCTTTTTTACTCAAGCTAACAGGATCATTAGTTTCTAAGAGTATTCTTTCTTCCGGGTACAATGGGATTAAATCATCAAAGTGTACATATCTTTGCAATTTTCCCATATCTGTAAAATTTATACTATGTGCTTTTACTAAAGTAAAATATCTTTCTTTTTCACTAGGAGCTCTTATTTCTCCACTTACTATATCACCAGTTCTTAAATTAAACTTTTTTATTTGACCTGCAGAAATATACACATCATCTCCACTTGCAGCATAATTCGCTTCTGGAGATCTTAAGAATCCAAATCCATCAGATAATATTTCTACTACTCCACCTCCTATTGCTGCACCTCCATCATTTACAACTTTTTTCATCAAGTGAAAGATTATTTCCTGTTTAAGCATTCTACCATTACTTACAACACCAAGTTCTTCTGCTATTTTCAAGAGATCTTCTATACTTTTCTTTTTCAATTCACTCAAATCCAACACTTTCACTTCTTGTGCTTCTACTTGTGCACTCCCTTCTACTTCTTCTTTATCTCCTACTTCTTCTGATTTATCTACAATATTTGCCGTTGATTGAATTGATATATTCTTATTAGCATTTTTTCTACTAACGTATCTCGTTCTTTTCTTTTTTTCATTTAACACTATATACCTATAATTTAAATCAATACAATAAAAATAAAACCATCTTTTCGCTTATCCATATCAAATATTAAAAAATTAAGACTTAAGTTTTACTACTGCTAACATAACAAAGACAATACTAATTTTTGAATTCTTATGACAATCTTACTCAATAATTAATATTAACTTAACAATAAATAAAACTCTACTTTAGATTAATAGAAACAATAGAATTTCTAAAAAACTATAGTCAAGGCTACTGAATTTTTACTAAAGCGTAAGATAAAAAAGCTTAATCAACACTAACTGATTACCAAATAACAGCCCTATATTAAAAAACGTCATTAATACAATTACTAATAAACAGCATATACTTGTGACATCTAAACAGACGTACTGTCAGTTAATTATATTCACTTATTACAATTAAGTAAACATTTATTACATAAATAACTTTATACTGAATCAGAAATAGAAAAATCACTAGCCTTGATATTTTTTACCCTTCTTTCTCTTTCTGCAACTATTTGAGCTTTCATAATTGCTTCATCTAAATCTACTTGAGTACATAAACCAAGCAATACAGGATCTCTGGGTTTAATATTACTTGAATTCCAATGTTCTTTATTTCGAATAGCAGCAATAGTTGACTTTGTGGTACCTATCAACTTTGCAATACAAACATCTTGCATTTCAGGACAATATTTTAAAATCCATGCAACAGCATCAGGTTTATCTCTACGACGTGCTATAGGTGTATACCTAACAGTCCTTTTCTTACTTTTCTTAAAGTTTCTATAACTAATTAACCTTGGTATTCTACTAGGATCATTTTGACAACATTCAATCTCCTCTTTTGTAACTTGTCCCATTGTAATTGGATTACATCCAACAACACCTTTAGCAACTTCACCATCAGCAATACCTTTAACTTCCAACAGATGTAAGTTACAAAATTTTGCTATTTGCTCAAAAGTCAATATAGTATTATCTACTAACCATACCGCAACAGCCCTAGGCATTAAAGGACCAGAGTCTTCTAAAGTAGAAGAAGACCCCTTAGGGTTAGGAGATAAAGGAACATTACTATTTGACATACAAATCTCTCCAAAATTCTCAATTTAACTAATAACCAGGTTTAATATAAAATAAATAAAATACAAGTATTAACAATATATTACTGATTAATGTAATACATACACTTATATAAATTATTGCTAATAATTTTGCAATAACTTATATAATAGTCTTCATCAACTATCACAATGTCCAAAGTGCGTAGTACTTAGTTAATTGGAGCATTCTACTTAGATTTTAACATATATTTATAAAAAAATACTAACAACTATAACACCAACTACAAAAACAAAATTTAGAAAATATACTTGACACTATTAACGCGAATAGATTAAGATTTAGCTTTCTGCGAAATTATTATTAGGATAGAGATGCCAAAATTAAAAACTAAATCTTCTGTCAAAAAAAGGTTTAGTGTTACAGCAACAGGTAAAATAAAGTCTACTCAATCTGCAAAAAGACATGGCATGACTAAAAGGAGTAAGAGAAGCATTCGCGTTCAACGTGGTACCGCTATAATGAATCCTTCTGATTCACGTATAGTTAAGCTCTTTATGCCTTACAGCAGATAGTGATTTCAATATTTAGGGGTTAAAAATGGCTAGAGTTAAGCGTGGTGTTACAACAAGAGCACGGCATAAGAAGGTTATTAAGCTAGCAAAGGGTTATCGTGGGCGTTCTAAAAATTGTTATAGGATAGCTCTACAAAGAGTAGAAAAGGCACTACAATATGCTTACCGTGACAGACGTAACAGAAAAAGATTCTTTAGAAGTCTATGGATTATGCGTATTAATGCTGCTGCAAGACAGCATGGTCTTTTGTATTCAGACTTTATCCATGGTTTATCTTTAGCAAATATAACATTAAATAGAAAAGTCCTGGCAGATATGGCAGTTAACAATCAGGACAACTTTAAACAAATTGTAGACATTACTAAGGAAGCTTTAACTAAATCTCGTGTTGCACAGTAATATATACAGTTTACAAACAGAAGCTACTAATAAGATATTATCTACTTCTTCCCTTGAAGAATTAGAGAGTCTAAGGCTTTACTACTTTGGTAAGTCAGGTGTAATAACAGCATGTTTAAGAAGTATTTCAACAATTAACAATATAGAAGAAAGAAAATCTATTGGAAGTGCTGTTAACTCCATATGTGCTGAACTAAAATCTTTAATGAATTCACAAAAAGAAAAGCTACATAAAATACAAATTGATGCTCAATTAATGGAAGACAAAATTGATATTAGTTTGCCAGTACGCCCAAAACAAATAGCAAAATTACATCCAATTTCTAAAACTCTACATGAAGTAAAACATATTTTTGTATCCTTAGGTTTTAAACTATCTGATGGACCAGAACTTGAAGATGAATTTCATGTTTTTGACGCACTTAATACACATAAACACCATCCAGCAAGAGAAGAAAATGATACTTTCTATTTAAAAAAACTAGTAAACAACAAAAGAATAGTTCTACGTACACATACTTCTTCTGTACAAATTAGAACAATGGAATCCAACAATGGAAATTATCCAATTAAAATTATCGCGCCTGGAAAAGTTTACAGAAACGACTGGGATGCAACACATAGCCCAATGTTTCACCAAATAGAAGGGTTATACATCGATAAAAATATTAATATGGGACACCTAAAATATTGCATTAACTATTTTTTAAAAAAGTTTTTCGGAGAAAATATTCAAATAAGATTTCGTAATAGCTATTTTCCGTTTACTGAACCATCAGCAGAAGTTGATATAAAATGCAGTCAAAAAAATTGGATGGAGATTCTAGGGTGTGGCATGGTTCATCACAACGTCTTAACAAACGTAAATATTAACCCAGAACAATACAGTGGATTTGCATTTGGCATTGGGATTGAAAGAATTGCCATGATTAAATACAACATTAACGACTTACGTAAATTCTACAGCAACAAATTACAATGGTTAACCCACCATGGCTTCTGTTTTACTAATTTAATTACTTAATATGTCACAAACAGTATATAAAGGCGCACTAATTACAGGTGGAGCACGCAGATTAGGCAAAGCAATAGCAATGTTCTTAGCTGATAATGGATATGACATAGCTATTCATTACAATACCTCTGAAAGTCAAGCACTAAAAACAAAGGACATCATTGAAAATTTATATAACAGAAAATGCATTCTAATACAAGCTGATCTAACGGAATTTAACTCGCTCAATCTTATTATAGATGAAACTTTCCAATTTATGCCTTATTGTAATTGTCTTATTAACAATGCATCAGTATTCTATAAAAACACGTTAATGAACACTTCCATACAAGATTTTTCATACAACTATGACCTACACATAAAAGCTCCTTTATTCTTAACTCAGTATTTTGCAAAAAAATGCATTACTATAGGAAATATTATTAATATGATTGACGCAATAGTGATAAAAAATGCCACAAAATCT
The DNA here is from genome assembly GCF_000012565.1 of Ehrlichia canis str. Jake. Classification (GTDB taxonomy): domain Bacteria; phylum Pseudomonadota; class Alphaproteobacteria; order Rickettsiales; family Anaplasmataceae; genus Ehrlichia; species Ehrlichia canis. Next base: position 202,049 of record NC_007354.1, on the reverse strand, counting down.
TTCACATATACAATGTCAAAAAAATCGCTATTAGATTTAACAAAATTTGCAGCAGTAGAATTATCACCAAACATTAAAGTCAATGCTATTGGTCCCAGAATGATTCCAGGTGATTTCTTAGATAATATTAATCATAAAAATATCATGGATAACGCAGAAGTTAAATACATTCTTACAACGATAGAAAAACTATTAGCCCCTAATAATCAAGAAACTGGGACAACAATTATTATGCCATAATTCTATATTTCATTTGACACACAAACATACAGTATAAACTCTACTAATATCTAAACTTAATAATGTCAAAAAATAGATTTCATAAAATTCGCAATAGTAGAAATTACAAGGAATTAAATTATGTCATAATACTATAATTTTAATTTGTACATGCACACATATCAAATAAAACTCAATCTAAGAGGAGATTTAAAAACCAAGAATGTAAAAAAATCATTATTAGATTTAATAAAATTTGCAGCAATATAACTAAAAATTAAAATCAATTTTATAGGCCCTATAATGATTTAATATAATTTTTTAGATAATATTTTAATCTAAAATATCATGGACACAACACAGAAGTTAAGTACATGCTCATAATGATAGAAAAACTATTAGCCACTAATCAAGAAACTGGTACTACAATTACTATACCGTAATACTAACTTGTATACACATATAGATAAAAAGCTTTATATTTAACCTAAAAGATCAAAAAACTACTATCCAGATTTCACAAAATTTCCAGCAGTAGGATTATCCACAAATATTAAAGATAACAGCATAAAGCTTAGATATGATGATTTTTTAATAATATTAACTATAAAAATATCATGAACAACACAAAAGTTAAATATATTCTGATAACGATAGAAAATAACTTTAACTCAAACCATTTCATTTTATCATGCACACTTTAGTGTATATACATGGATAATAAAAAAACACTTTTATAACAATACAACCTGATAGCAACGTACAACAATTTTATTAACCTATTGAACAAGTTTTTCAATAAACTTATGTTCTTCAATTATTACCAATTAAAACACTAAGCACAAAAAACTATAGTTTCATATTTCTATAATAAGTATTACAATGTAGTAAATTAATTTTACTTTATCTCAAATATGATTGATCATAGAATACTTGAAATACTTGTTTGCCCATTAACTAAAGACAAACTACAATACAATAAAGATACAAACGAGTTAATCAGTCAAAAAGCTAAGTTAGCATTTCCAATACGTGACGGCATACCCATTATGCTAATAGATGAGGCAAGAAAATTAGAACCTTAATTTTTAGTACTTACATCAAATATCACTAGAATATGTAAGCAGTAGTATGTACATACTACAACTATATTAATATAACAAAATGGTGAAATTAATATCTATCACTTAATGACTACTAGTATATAATAACAGATAAATGTATACATAATATTACACATTTTTCTCTATTGCGATATTATTTACACTAACAAAAACCAACTATAGATTTCTACCAATTAAATATAATAAAGCTTAATAAGCATAGTACACCATTAATCTATATTATAACCACGTTAACACATAAACCACAAAATTAGTATGCTATACTTTTCTAATCACAATAAATTGGTAACAGTAGATAGATATACTGAGGCTATACAAAACATTATAACCCATCTAGAATTACACTTCTAATAAGCAATGCATTGATAAATTTTAAATCTTACCAAGTAGTAGATTACCAATCAGCATACACATCTTTTTTCTTGATCTGACATAACGCAATAATTGCAACTACTGCCCAAAACATGACATACACTCCAGGAATAAATATTAATCCTGTTGCTCTTATAAGCCATGTACATATTACAGGAGCCATACCACCAGCTACAGCTGAAGCAATATTACGTGACAATCCAAAACCAGTATATCTAACTTTTGTAGGAAACAATTCAGACATTGCACCACTCGCTGGACCTAAAGATGCAGAAAATGGAATAACAAAAATTAGATAAGCTACAATTAAGTTAATATAGCTACCTTGACTTAATAACCAAAATACTGGTATTGCAACACAAAATAACAATACAGATGCAATTAACATTACTCTTCTACGGCCAACATAATCTGAAATATATCCGAAAAATACATTCAAAATTCCACAAATCATTATATTGAAACTCTCAATAATACTCATGGTATTAGCATTAAAACTAAAGTGAATACTTGAGAATTCTTTAACAAATGTAATAAAAAACACCATAAAAATATGAAATGAACAGTTTTCTATACAGTCAATACAAGTTGCTAATATCAAAGGACGTTTATAATTCTTAAATAGTTCCAATACTGGAGATTGTGAAAGATTATTATTCTCTTTATGTGTATCATATGCAGGACTTTCAGCAGTAATACACCGAATATAAATGCTTATCAGACCCAACAACAAACCAATTACAAATGGTATACGCCAACCCCATATTTCAAAATTTTCTCCTGTAAAATACTGAGACAATAATATCATAAATAACGCAATAATAGAACCAAGAACAGCACTTAAAGTTTCAAAACTACCGAAAAATCCAATATTTTTTCCTTTTTTAGAATGTTCTATTAAAAAAGCAGCATTACCAGCTTCCCCACCTAAAGATATCCCCTGCATTAACCGACAAATTATAAGTAATATAGGTGATAATATACCTATTTTATCATAAGTTGGTAACACTGAAATAAAAGTAATAGGAACAGAGATAGCTATGATTGACAAAGTTAATGCTGCTTTTCTTCCATACTTATCCCCAATATACCCAAAAATACTCGCACCAAAAGGACGCATTAAAAATCCAACTGCAAAAATGCTAAATGTCATAATAAGACTGAAATATCTATCTTCTGCCGGAAAAAATAACTTACTGATCACACTAACCAAATTTCCAAACAACACATAATCATACCATACTAACGTATTACAGATGATGGTCGATAATATAGCTTTTCTTAAATTCATATAACTTAAATATCCTCCTACTATACGCCCATTTATAAACAGGACACTTGCTATCATTTTTTCAATAACTTAAACAAGTCTAATACTTAATCATATTGTTTTTAATAACATATTGCAAATTTCTTATTTTTCCAAAATAATTTAAACATCAAATTTAAATATTTAAAAACATATTTTTAAATTTGACTACTCACCTTATTATGTGTATGATCTAGTGTCAGTTAAGATATTTTAAAGGTTATATTCTCATGTCTGTTAAGATAAGATTAGCAAGGTTTGGAGCTAAAAAGCGTCCTTTTTATAGGGTAGTTGTTGCTGATTCTAGAGTATCAAGAGATGGGAAGTTTATTGAATCTTTAGGTTTTTACAATCCAATGCTTCCAAAAGAACATGAGTTATTCGTTAAGGTAAAAGTCGATAGGCTAAAATATTGGTTAAGTGTTGGAGCACAAGCTACTGATAGGGTTGCTTGGTTTATAAAGAAAGGCATCATTAATATAGAGACTGTATGATGTACACTTTTACTGTGTAGTTGTTATTTAAGCCAAGTCATCCATCTACAAAGTAAAGTTAGTAGTTCATAGTTTTATACATTAGAGAGTTACTTTCTATTATCAGGTTGTAATGTAGTCTTTAATGCTGCTAAAGATATTGAACATAAGTAAAGGCTATTTCTTACTGGTTTATTAAAAATATTTCAATAAAAAGTGTCACGTAATTTTAAGTAGTAAATAAAAAAATTCCAAAATATCTTTTCCCATCAGATCAAGTAGTTATGCTATAGTACTCAACAATACTATAAATCAAATAATACCGCATTACAGAAACATAAAAAAACAAAGTAAAAAATATTTTCAATTCCTTAAATCACATACAATATGTCAATATTAGGTATAATCTAAACTAGCCACACATCATGTATTTTTTGATTCTCACAACATATGAAGAAATGTTAATTTCTATGAAGCAATAAAAGATCAGTACAGTTCGAAATATTCACTACAATAACATATTCAAAAATTATGTTAGAGAACAAGAGACAATATATAAATTGATGAAAACAACCATGTATTTATTAAAAATCATAATTTTGCATTATTACAGTAAATTTCTACAAATAAAAACATTAAATTTTTGGTAACTAGGATTTTTTTACCATATCTAAAATAAAATAGAAAGAATTTTTATATAAACCACTGTACAAGGCTTCACTACAAAAAATTCACTCAAAAATTACTAATATAATAACACTAAACTTCATAATATCAGAACTTACAACCACTTATATAAGATTGTTTTTATAGATTAGTAAGAGATTGTATGATTCTTACATGTATAGTAACTATATGCCTACTAAAAACTATCTCCAACCACACTCATCAGCAATTTCAACAGATTTAGTTAAATGCTTTTCTAATTCCTGCAAAGGCAAATCACTCTCTTTAAATGTACCAAAAGTCTTTAATACTTCTGAAAGTTCTACACCTTCTACAATAGGGTATTCTTGATTAACTTGAGCATAAACTTTCTGTGCTCTTACACTAGTCAGGAATTCCAATAATTTTATAGCATTTTGTTTATTTTTTGCATGCTTTGTAACAGCACCACCACTAATGTTGATCATAGTACCAGTAGTCTCTTGATTAGGGAAAAAAATACCAAGCTTTTTTACTACAGCTTGATCACTTTTCTTATCAGAAGCTGCAATTCTACCAAAATAATAACTATTAACTATAGCTATACTTCCCTCATCTGCTGCAACAGCATAAATTTGATCGATATCTCCACCACTAGGCTTTCTAGCCATATTTGCAACTAACCCTTTAACCCAAATCTTAGTATTTTCTACCCCATTATTTGCTACCATAAAAGCAATTAACGATTGATTGTATGGACTACTAGAAGATCTGACTAAAATTTTATCCTTCCACTTCGTATTTGCTAGGTGTTCATATGTACTTAACTCATTATCTTCAACTAAATCCTTGTTATATACTATTACTCTTGCACGCTTAGTTAAGCCAAACCAAAACCCCTCGCTATCTCTATACTTACTAGGAATTGCTTGATTTAAAACTTCAGATTGTATAGGTTGTAATAAGCCCTTCTTTTTAGCAAGAATAAGGTTAACAGCATCCGCAGTTAAAAATACATCTGCTGAAGTAGCAGTACCTTCATTTTCCATCCTATTAATCAACTGTGCAGCTTCATCATTAATGTATTTAACCTTTATACCAGTTTCCTTAGTAAACTGCTCAAATAAGCTATGTAATAATTCTTCTTTACGAGATGAATATACATGCACTTCTTGTTTCTGATCTTGTACTTGTTGTTTATTAGTTAAAAAATTAAAAGCCACAATAATAACAGCTACAATACCAAGGCAAGCAAGCAATCTCATCATATTGTTAATCCATAGATATTAAATTCACATAATTATACAGCACTATAAAATAAATGCAACATTGCTTACATAGGCTATCATATTGGTTAACATATGATCTCTAAATTACAAATTCTAATTACTTGATAAAGTTAACATAATTACATTAAATAATAGTACACTATTTACTAAAACTATTAATGAACGCTTCAAGACTTACTTTTACAAAAAAACTCATCCTTTCAATTTATGATACTAGAATTAACTCTATTTTACATTACTAGAATTAATACATTGCAGTACTTCAATATATACAAACAAACTTGTGTATATCTTTTGTACAACATACAAACACAACTTTATCTAATAAGCAGCGTATAAATATACGCTGCTCATTTTCTCAAGATCTATTAAAGCTCATTTATATAAGGTAAAATAGTAGTAACATCACTAGCCGGCATATCAGTAGATGCGCTATCATTTTTAAAGTAAAAAATAGCTTTATCACTATAACCTGTATCAGTATTAAGACCTGCTATTTGGTCACCATCTCCTACATCATATCTTCCACTATATATTCCATTTTCTAACGCCTCAATATTAACTTTCTGAAAGTACTTAGATGAAAGAAAATCATTGTGGCTATAATTAAGGCTTGCAGAAATGAAAATATCACCCTGAAATTGATTTATACTATCAGACAACATCCCAATAACTTTATCATCATATACTAAATCCACTTTTGTAACGTAAGATCTGTTATTAGGCCTAATAACATTACCTTGTTCATCCTTATGAATATGATAATCATCAGAATAATGCTGTAATTTAAACATAGATCCTTCTTTATATTTACTGAAGTCCACTAACCCAACACTAATACTATTTTTAGAATAACTTTGTTTCTCAAATGTATGAGCAAAAATAGGATCTATATATCTATATTCATCCGTTAAATCAGATGGCATACCTTCAGGATGTTCATTCCCATCTTTAGTACATGGTACCAACTTATTATTTCCATTAACATTAACCAATTTCAAATGCGTAATAGCTTTAGGAAGTTGAAATCTAAGATTTTTTCCTTCATCAGAAATGAAAAAATCACTTCCATAATTGTCACCTGAATCAGCTGATGGTTCAGTAATGTAAAAAGACATACTCTTAAACTGATGTAGTATTTGATCATCATGCTTAACAACTGCACGATGTACATCATCATCTACACTTACAGTACCTTTATCATCTAATAATTCACCTTTAACAATTACTGTATCATCTTTATTAAATTTCACATCCGCAAGATGAGAGTAATCTTTAACTGAAGCATCATTTAACAACAGCTCCTTATAATTTGAGTGCAAGTTATTAATATTCGGATGATTAAATTGATTATCCCATACAACATTTCCATCTGCTGCTTTTTGTATATTATTAACTAGAGCAGTAGTAAACTTACCATCTTTTTCTAATACAACCATATATGCTCTGTCTTCATAACCACTTGCTATCATTCCAACAACATTATGGAACATAAAATACACTTTACCAGTATCAAGATTTTTAACACAATAACCTGCTTCAGTTGACAGCTCACCAACTTTCTGATCATCTACATATAGAGATATCCCACTTGCATTTCCTTTACCTAACACAGCAGTACGCAACATTACATCTGGATTAGAAATAATACTGTCAATATCTGCACCATTTACTCCTATAACACTCTTTAAATCAACATAGGTAAGATCCATTAATACATTTCTTACTTCCGGATGAGACTCACCACTCAACACCTTTTTGACCTCAGATTCCCTAAAATTTTCAAACACTTCTTTTACTACATAAGCCTTAATAGAATTAAGCTGTTCTGGATTACTCATTATTATCTGCTTATAACTACTATAACCTATTTTTTCTAAAAACTTATCCAACAGCAAATCCGCATTAGGCAGCTTACTAAACACTTTAGCAGCATCTGAGTAACGACCTCTAATATCCAAAGCATCACTACTTTCACGAAGCTTAACATCATATCTTGCCAATATATTAAACGCAGAATCTATGTAATCTTTAGTATTAAAATACTCATGCCCATTCTTATCACAATATACATATGCAGACTTACCAGATGGAGTAGTTACCAATTTCAGAAAGTTATATTCTGGTCGCACCTCTATCATATCAGGACTTGCAATATTCCAAATACGAATCACATTTTTTTGTGCATAATGCACTACAGGTGACATTTCACCTACTAGTTTACCACTCATATCATAAATATTTTCATGGTAATATTCTTTATTGACACCTTGATCTTCAAAATAGCTAGCACTTTCAGCAGAAAACATTTTCTCACCTAATCCTAACTTTAATACATTCATATTTTCTAAATATAAACTAATGTCTTTAGACTTCACCCACGGCTCAAAATCTGGATACTTATCCATACTAATTATTTCTTTAGCACGAATAATATTATCCTCTTTTAATGCGTTTAAATATTCCGAAATTAACTTAGGATATTTCTCTTGTAAAAAGCTTACAAATGCATGTCCTATACTATAACTTAACCTCTGATTTTCATTCACTGCAACACCACTTAAATGATCTACATTACCAGAAGAATCTTTCAATACATCTGAAGTGATCTCTCGATCCTTTAATCCTCTCATAATAAAACTATTATCTTCTTGGATATAATCAGCTAATCCTTCCGTAAATATTCTGCTATTTACGTCAGAACCATGCAATTTATGTCCAGATGCATAACTTTCTAATGCATGAGTTAATTCATGTTTTAAATTCAATATTTCACCATATTGATGTACATAAATTTTATATGGAACATTAGCATTTCCATAGAAAGTCATACCTCCAGATCCACTAATTCCTAAGTTATAAAGCTTTCCATAATAATTATATTGTTCCTTATCATCAAAAAGGTATAAATCAAAAATAGTTTCTCCATCATTTGGTTCTAACCCAAAATTATTTTTAAATTTTGTTACCGTATCATTAAATCCCTTTTCAATTTCACGTAATCTTTTATCAGATAAATCCTTTAAAGTATGTATTCGTAAATCTATCTTCAATTCATCGTTTCTTATAGTAGATGTATGATGAAAAACATTATCTTCAAAATCTTTAACATTACCTACAGCAACGCCTGCATCACTACCAGATACACTAGCAGCTGTAGTAGGAACAATAGGTAAAGTATCTCCACCATAACCTACAGGCTCTTCAGGCATCTTAACATGATCCACTCTATCCAAACTCACATAATGATATTCAGTATTTCCCATATCATCTTCATGATGATAGTCATAATAAGTATTATCTAGATTTGTCTTGTCTTTAGTACCGTTCTCCAATGTCTTCTTAAAGTTACTCTTATCATCATCACTTTCTAAGAAAATCGTCATAAAACCCGTCCGTTAATAAATGTTAATTTGGGCTAGGATAATATATAAAATATACTAATATGTCAATATAAAAAAATTAATAAATTAACTATTTAATTATCTTTATAGTATAATATATTGATATTTTAATTAGAAATTATTAATAACTTTATTAATTAACGTTTTTTTTATAATAAAAAATCTATATTTAGGAATAAATGTATATATCATATACCACCATAAGGAGAAATATGAAAAACAAAACATTGATCAAAACAAGCAGAAACTTTCTCTTAAATCAGATATCAGAAAAAAACTACAACGTTTCTGCTATTACAACTTACATGAAATCTCAACCAAAGAATAAGACAACATTAACACTATCTGTTCTTAAAAAACTATTGTTTCATAAGCAACAAATTCTACGCTCTACACAATAATTATAGGTAAGCTTTTAAACATGAAACTCACTTGAAAATCTACACTAAATACTTAAACTTACATAGTAACTTACATTAGGAGAGAAATATGACTAGCAACACATCAATACCAAAAAATCATGAATATTCTTTCAAATTAGATATTGGAGAAAACTTATATTTCTTCTGCAATCATAACGTACATAAAGTCAAAATCATAACAGAAGATAACACTGAAATAACAATGCCATCAAAAAATTATTTTTTTGTAGGGGACAAATTCTATGCACCATATAACAACTATTTTTATGATAACTATTTAAACATTCCAGCTGAATATCGATACATTAAAGTAGACCATATGCAATACAGAACTACTAATAATGAACAACCTCAAGATTTTTATAACTTAGTACTATGCGATAAAAATGGGGAAGAATATCGATATAATTACTACAAATTCTATATTAAACCAGAAAACATAATTGAAAAATCTGCAGAAATTAACTTGAAAGAATATTACAATATACAACAATTAAAAGAAGGTGCTCCATTATTTAAAATAGTTTCAGAACAACCAAACAACACTACTAAAGCTTCTACTGCTCTCATTTTGGATATTTCTTCTAATCAGAAGTTCGCAAAATTAAGTCCTGAAGCTTTACAATATAAACATTATCTAGATCGCAATTCTCCAACTTATGACACATTCACTCTCAGCTATTCAGATATTAGAAAACACCATGTAGATGAGCAAGAGAAAATTAATCTACACAATATCAGAGATGATATACTACAAGCAGAAATGGAAAATAACCCTATTTTCCTTGTAATACAAGATGGTAAGTATTTCTTCACAGATGTAAAACAAGATCAACCATTAACTACAAGTTACAATACTGCATTAAAAGTGTTAGCATCTGCTAACTTTCAAATAAATAATGTACCTAATGACAATTGTTATGTAGATATGCATAAGAAATTCATTTTTAAAATCACAAAAAGCAATCTTCATACAGAACATGATAACAGTAAAAATCTTGCTAGCATAACATTAGAAGGAAAAGAAATACCACTAATTTCTAATGACGACGATACACAGATTTTCTATGATGACTTCTCTTTCAAGTGTTATCAGAATTTCACTCAAGTATTTAATTATGATGAACCTATTATAGGATTAGACAAAGACTTCTATGAACCAATAAAAGAAAAACTAAGTTCAAATAATATATATATCACTATTAAATCAGATGAACAAAATCATATTAAAACATACTTTTCCGATAAACAAGGAAATCATATACTTGACTTACCTAATACAAAACTTACAGAGTATTTATCAACCATGTTACCATTAGGTGATTTCTCAAATGAAGTACTAAACACTCATATAGAAGATATAGCACATCAGAAATTAAGTGACACAACACAAAAACACGATACACTGAATCCAGAAAAAAATTCTACAACTTTACAAAATTCAGTAAATGAAACAGCTGGTACCAATGATCCTCAATCTACTCAAAATGCAGTACATAAACATGACACTTTAGATACTCAAAAAGATAGTACAACGTCACAAAAGTCAGTAAATGACACAGCTAGTACCAATGATTCTCAATCTACTCAAAATGCAGTACACAAACATGACACTTTAGATACTCAAAAAGATAGTACAACATCACAAAAGTCAGTAAATGAAACAGCTAGTACCAATGATCCTCAACCTACTCAAAATGCAGTACATAAACATGACACTTTAGATACTCAAAAAGATAGTACAACTTTACAAAAATTAGTAAGTGAAGAACACAACATTAACAAAAGTAATACTAATATCAATGTAGAACAAAATATTGTATATTTCCCTCTGTCTAGAGAACATGTAAGTATTGTAGATAATATAGAACAGAACAAACATCATGTATCTTTTAATCTTACATATGAAGAAATGTTAAATTTCTATGAAGCAGTAAAAGAGCAGTATAGTTACGATGAAGTATTGATTGCATACAACAACATATTCAAAAATTATGGTAGAGAACAAAAAAATGACAATATTTATATTGATGGAGATAATCATATATTTATTGAGAATCATGATTTTGGAATATTACAGTAAATTCCTACAATATCAAAGTTCTATGATACTAGGGCTTTCTTTTATTACTAAGATTCAAACAGAACGTGGAGGTAAGCGGACTCGAACCGCTCGCCTTCTGCGTGCAAAGCAGATGCTCTACCAAATGAGCTATACCCCCATGATCATAGTGGCATATATATATTATCAACAGAAATATACTGGTAATACATAACATAAGCTCATTAACAATTCAAGAATAATAATCTATCACAATACAATTTAATACACTTAATACACACTAAAGAATTTGTTCATTAATTATTTTTGCTATTATATTACTAAAATCATTTATGTTCTTAAAATTCATATACACAGAAGCAAACCTAACATACGCAACTTTATCTAATTTAAAAAGATTATCCATTACCATTTTACCAATAACATCAGTTGGAACAGCATTTTCTTTTTTCCCTTCGAGCTCATAAAAAATATTATTAACCATTACATTTATTCCTTCATGGCTAACAGGACGTTTTTTTGTAGCTATTAAAATTGAAGAAAGTAATTTTTGTTTATTAAATGGTTCAGTTTCACCATTTTTCTTAATAACCATAAATGACCTAAGTAGCAATTTCTCAATTGTAGTAAATCTAGAATTACATACAAGACAGATTCTTCTTCTTCTAATTAGAATGTCATCTTCTATAGCTCTTGAATCTTTTACCTGAGTATTAATATTATTACAGAAAGGACATTTCATAATTACTTATTGAATATTACCAAATTTTAAGCTAATTATTACATAAAATATTAACTAAATACCTAGTTAATAGTTGTATTGTATTATCATAACCATTATACTAACATAAAATAAATTACCAATTATAAGTATGCTATTTTTTCACAACTTACAGTTCTTAATAAAAAGAAACAAAAAACTAATTGGTAAGGATATTTTAGGTAATCATTATTACATTACAATAGCAAATGGGGTTGAAAAAAGGTGGGTAATATATAATGGTAAAGCAGATCCAACAAAAATTCCTGCATCATGGCATACATGGTTACACTATACAAATAATCAGACACCTAAATCTTCAAAAAGTCCACATTTTCCAAATTTAACTGGTACTCAGTATGCTTATCATCCCAACAAAGCTTCTGTTTTTTATGGTACAAAGCAACATTAAATTTTTATTGGTAATTTTTTATGCATCGATCTAACGTAATTGAAATTTTCGCAGGGTTTATTGTTTTAATAGCCGCATTATCTATTGGAATAATAGCATTTAAAAAATTACCTTTTAAGAATACTTCTCACAGTTGCTACATAGTCAAAGCACACTTTCCCAGTGTAGATGGATTAGATATGGGAGACGATATAACATTATCTGGAGTAAAAATAGGCACAGTAACATCAATATCACTTGACAGAAATTTCACACCTATTGTGACAATGTGTATACAAAAAAATGTGCTATTGCCTTCGGATAGTTCAGCATCATTATCTCTCTCTAATTTTTTAGGTAGAAGATACATTGATATTGCACTTGGATCAAACCAAGATTCCATTCCTGCTGGAGGGTTTATTGAGTATACAAATTCAGACTTAAACCTCAATGTAATGTTGACAAGGCTAGTCAATAGATTTGTAAAATAACAAATGATCAAATTTTTATACTTGTATCAGCATGGCATTATTCAACAAAATAATTACAATCTTAATAGTCCACTTACTATATTCTCAAATAACACTATTCTAACCGATTACTTAATGTTATTATGAAGTAAGTGTGCAATAATTTTGGTAGAAAGTGGTTATGAGTTATTTTCATTACATTTTATTTTATATTACGGATAATCCAAAGTGGTATATTCTACTAGCGGTAATATTACTTATTGGTACGGGATACTTCTTAAGACAAAAGGCAGCTAAAAAATCTAAAAAGGACAGCTCAATAGCATCATATTATGCTAATAATATGAATGGTAGTTCTCCAGCTAAACCACACAATAAGAATTACATACCAGAACTTAATACTGCGCAAAACAAACAACAATCTAGTTTTATTGTTGAGTCGGTATCTCAAGTCTTTGAAAGTAAAACACAAGGAAGAAGTAGATAATTTCTCTTTTTTAATGTAAAATTTTTTATAAAAGTTTAAAACCTATATAGCTTTTTTCTATTGTCCGTTTGATGCTTATGTCTAATATAATAGTGATTCTGCTATTTTATTAGAAATCAGCGTCAAAGGCATTGGATATAGTCCAAGAATAATCGAAGAAATCGCTATCACCCAAATGCACAGCACCATAATATTAGGAATTTCAAATAACTTTTTATTCTGTTTATCAGATGACTTGAAACATGTTGCTTCTATTATATTCCATACATATATCACAGATAATCCTGATCCAACAAGTAGCATAACCATACCAAACCAAAAATTAGATTTAATTGTTGCATCAAAAATATACCACTTAGAAATAAATACTGAAGTTATTGGCATTCCAATAAGACTTATACATAAAATAACAAATGGTAATGCAATTTTCGGCATATTTTTCCATATGTTTGTACAGTCCTTAAGATCAAGGCTCCCACAATTGTAAGAAATACTACCTATTACCATAAATAATGCAGATTTGACTAAACTATGATTAATTATATATGTTACAGCAGCCGCTAACCCATAATAAGTGTTCAAACCAACAGCAAATACAATGTATCCAAGATGAGCGACACTTGAATATGCAAAGATCCTTTTTATATTATCACTCAATATTGCAAATACAGATGCAAAAATCACTGACAAAGCAGCAAAAAACATAAATACAAAATTGAAAGGTAAAGTTATCAAGACTAATTCAGCTTTAAAAATATCGTATACTACCTTTATTACCAAGTAGATCATCACTTTAGTAGATACACCAGAGAAAAACACAGAAACAAAAGTAGGAGCATAATTATAAGCTTGAATTAACCACTTATGAAACGGGAAAAGTGCTGCTTTAACAAATAAACCTACTGCTATAAATAATAATCCAATTTGTATAGCTTTATTTGTTGCTAGAGATTTATCCTGAACTATTAAAAATAAATCACCAACATTCAGAGTTCCAGTAATAGCATATAAAAATCCTACTCCTATTAAATAAAACGTCGCACCAATAGTACCTACCACTAAGTAATCAAATGCTGCTATCAAAGCAGTTTTATCACGTCCCATTGCAACCAAAATATAAGAAGAGATAGATGATATTTCTAAAAAAACATAAATATTAAAAACATCATTTGAAACTAATATACCTAAAAAACCACTAAAACATAACAGGAATATAGAATAGAAACTCGGTATAGTACTAACATTTACTTCTTTTGTATTAGGATATATGCCATATATAACGCTCATCACAGCAACAAATCCAACCAGAACAAGCATTGTTGCATTAAATATATTTACTTTAAGTTCTATGCCATAAGGTACTACCCACCCACCTATGCTATATTTAATAACACCATTAGGATATATTTGACAAAATAATATGATTGCAATAGAGAAAGAGACAAATATTACAATAGCTGATATTATCTTGACTAATCTAGCATTCTTTAATAAAGCACAGCCTACTGCAGAAAGTAAAGGTATAACAACCTGCAAGATAGGCAACAAACTAATCATCACATATACCTATAAACTTAATAATATATGATTGACAAACCTACTAAAATATTATCAAAAAGGCAAGCGCCTTTATCATAAATTATAATATTAACTATTTTATAGGGCAAAAATACTATAAATTGCTGCTCCTACTTTCTATGGTTTTTTTTGCTAAATTAAAATCAATGAATGAAAAAGCCAACGCTATAAAGCATTTTTATACAAACAATAATCCAAAAGATTTATTACCTTATAGACAATACATAAACTCTCTATAACATAAATAAGAAACTCTGATTTTTTTTAACAAAAGTGCATTACACTTAATTTAACAAAGTTGTAGCATTAAATACAATCAAACTCAATAACAGCACTATAAAAACACCTACTAAGAAATCACTAATACATTATATCTATATATTATGTATTTAAACAATTGCATAAAAACACATTATTACAGTTATGGATTTACCACATACCATTATCAAAACTACTTTATTAGCAATTTTAATCAGAAAAAACTTTTAGCAATAATAATCTATTACTATACATTAACATTCAATAGATATCTTGCTTAAATATCACCTGATTTTACTAACACATAATTGAATATTAAATTTTTTATCTATTAAAAACTAACAAGCTTTACATGCATAAATACATTAAAGCCTTATGCTTTACATAACATAAAAAATATTTACAATAGTGAGTATACTAATCTTTATTAAGTATAACTAAGTATTAATATAGGGATAAAAAAATTGAAGGAACTTTATAAAAAATGCAACTATACATTAGCAATGACGCTAGGGATATTAGGAGCGTTATCCATGGCACCCTTTTACATGTTTATTGCTTTGATGATAGCATTCTCTGGACTCTATATTATACTATCATACTCAAAAAATATAAAACAAGCCTTTTTTTGCGGATGGTGCTTTGGTTGTGGTTATTTCACTACTAGTTTATATTGGATTAATGTCCCACTAATTACTCAAAGTAAAATACTATGGCCGTTGATACCTTTGACACTCATTATTCCAGCATCCTTATCATTATTATTTGCTGCAGCTACAGCCACAAGTTATGCTCTAAATTACAAAAAATTACCAGGGTTAATAACATTTTCGTTATCTTTTACTATTGTAGGAATGTTATTAGAATACATAGTGCCTTGGAGTTTATTCGCTTATTCTTGGGCTTTCTCTACAGAAATGCTACAAACTGCTGCATTATTTGGAACATACGGTATGGAGTTTCTTGCAATATTCTGCAGTACAGCTCCTGGAGTATGTATAAAAGATAAAAGTACTGTTTCATGCGCTATCGTTATGTTAGTACTAGTCAGCATGTTTATCTATGGAAATAACAGACTATTAACCAATCAAGATCAAAAGTATAATCATGACGTAGCTATACGTATAGTACAAGGCAATACAGCAAGCAATTGGGATGAAAATGAAGAACAAGAATACGATAAATTTCAAACATATTTACGATTAACTAGTCAATATGGATTAAATTCAAGAACACATGTAATCTGGGGAGAAAACTCTTTTCCTTTCTTGACTCACAGAAATATTGATTCAGTGCAAAGCTATCTTAAACTAACTATTCCAGAGTTTTTAATTGCAGGAGGAACAAGGTTCGCAAACGATAAATTTTATAACACATTATTTGTCATTAATAGCAATGGACAAATAATAGATCACTATGATAAATTTCACCTTGTCCCATTTGGAGAATCTATACCATCCATATTAGTAAATTTGATTCCTGAAAAAATTGCAAGCAAATCCAATTATAGTCCAGGAACAGATAAAAATAGAACCATATCATTAAATTATAGTCCTTTTATTCCTTTAATATGTTACGAATCCAGCTTCAGTCACGAAGTTGCAAGCAGATGCACAAAAGGTCAATGGATTGTCAATATTACAAATGATGGCTGGTTTGGTGTCAGTTCTCAACCATATCAACATTTAGAAATTAATCGTGTAAGAAGTATCGAAAATGGCATACCCACTATCAGAGCTGCAAATAGTGGCATATCTGCTGTAATAGATAGCTACGGGCGCATTATTACTGCTTTACCCATAATGACTGAAGGTATCATTGACTCATATTTACCTTATCATATAAGTGAAGGTACTATATATTCGAAATATTTAAGTAAATTCATCACAATTAAATATGCTACATTAATAATGTTAATATTAGTGATATTAAGGTTGATACTATTCAAACTTCATACTAATAAAAGATAATGTAAATGTATTTATCCAATAACTCAGCAATATATTAACTGATACTACTTGAGAAACACAGTTGTGCACTGCAAAAGCTATTATATTTACTAAACTAGAACAAGTAAACTATGAACAGTATCCTTTTAAATTAAACTCACTAAACTAAATTATTACACACATTATATTAATTCTACTAAGACTCATATAATTAAATTTCAACGTAATAAATATTTTTCTATAATTTACTCATCACAATATATTTTTACTAAACAAGTGACATTGCTTGTGAAATAGTGAATTATAAGTATTCAATAATTATTCTTAGACTTTGGAATAAGTATGTTTAAAATTAGTAAAACTAAAACACACTAACTACATAAATCCTACTAAAGCTTATATTATATATAATAGAATACTATATTCAATTTATTCACAAATATACTCATACTTACTAGCACTTCTCAGGAATGTGTTGCATTTAATAATTATTCTACTTACTAAAATTTTAGCATCAGTATTATGCACATCATATTTTTAAATTCAAGCTTGCTAATATAACACACACCAGCTATGTACATGTTAATAACTCTTATATTATTCTAAATGATAATGTTAACTCTATATTCAATTTACACACTCACTAAACAAGTTACAAGTGGAAAATAGTATATTGCAAGAATTCAATAACTTACTCAACCTATTAAACTAAAACCAAGCAAGTTGCTAATAGTAGACTTTCTAATCCCACAACACTGCCTTTACAGACAAATGATAATACCTGAAATCAGAATCACAAATAACATTAAGAACTATGGTATTAAAGTTCATAAACAATAAACATGTAAATAATATTTTCAGTATAAAAATCTTTTTGTATATTTTTCAATTTTTTATCAATAAATAAGTTTTTTTCACAAAGAAAATTTTTGAAAATCAGTGATAAATAATTTACTTTATCATCTCTTTCAATAAAGCATAAGTTAAGCATTATTATTAATAACCTTTTGATTGGGATAAAGTTTACAATCTTATACACTATATTAAACAACCAGGTTGAATTATTTTAAAGTTTAATCTATGAATTCTTCTTCATCCTGAGTTGATACATAACCACTGTTTCCTTTTACAATTTCTTCATAAAGAGAATTCACATTAAAACTCATCTTAGGTTGCCATAATTGACCATATAATGACATATCTATATTAGCCGGCAAAGATACACCTGGCCGCATGAACGATAATCTAACTTTAGATGTTACAGCAAATTGCAATAAAGAAACATTAGCAGATGCTACACCACTAGCATTATCAATTGCAAATTGCAATGAAGATATAACATTACCTCTACTAATGTTAGCACCAGCATTGATAAAGTTAAATACTGTATTGTTATCATACAAGCCAATTTGAGTTAATGCCACAACATCAGACTTACTCTTAGCATCTAATAGGTCTATTATAAATTTATTAAAATCTACACCATCAACATTTACACCTTTAGCAACTATTTCCATTTTACCTTCTAAAGCATTAACCCAATCAACCAAACTCTTACCCTGAGTTTGAATACTACCACTTATACTGACATTACCAGTAACACCATCAACACGCGCATATTGAAGTAAATTATTTAATCCAATATTAGCTACAGATATAACAGCGGACAATGAAGAAGTATTAGATCCTATACCTACCTTACCACTAGTTGATACAAATCCATCATCTATCTTAAACATTAGCTTATTAATAGACATTAAACTATCTTTTAAACTAGATGAGAATACAAAATCTGTTAAAGCATTATTTTTAGCAACAAAATTTTTAATATTGATATCAATATCACCATCAACATGTTCTAATCCATAGAATTTTAGATCATGATTTAACCATTTTATATTAGTGACTTTATTTGATGCATCAACAACATCATGTATTAAAGCAGGAAATTTTATGAACGCAGTACTAAATTTATTTCCTTTAAGATTAACTGATATTTTTGGTTTTAGATCTTGAGATCCAATAGAAGCTTTAACAAATCCACTAAGATCAGACCCATCAGCTCCACTAAAACGTATTTTATCAATACCAAACTTACCTTGCACTATACTCACTAAAAAGCTTAGGTTATCAACTCTCTGTTTCTGAATAAGAAAATTACTCAGACGGGTTTCAACATTTATTTTATATTTTATATCTTTCAACCATTTCATTGGCATAAAGTTTTCTAGATTTAGTTCCTCATTTACCTTATACAGATCAAAGTCAATATTACTTAACCCAATACTACCGGAAACAGACCTACTCTTTTTATCATATTTTATTTTTAACTGTCCTTCTGCATCTCCAAAATTTTTAGTTAATATTTCAACATTAGATAAAGAAAACACCCTAGGTGCTAAATATAAGTCACTTTGTATAGAAAATTTACTACTCGACTCTAAATTAATCTGTATAGGAAATAACCATTTTGCAAAAGAAACAAAATCATCTCCTACTACTTTAAGCTTTCCATTAAAACTAGATATTAAATCACTACTACCAATACTACCTTCAATAGATAATACATTATTATTTCCAGGTAACATCACTGTCATTTTATTAATGTTAATCTTTCCTTTTAACACTTCAAAATCTAGAGCCAAATTACTCGACACTTCATCATGGTACTTTATTTCCTTAGCACTAATTTTAACTTTATAGTCCAAATTTTCAGATATCAAAGTATTAAAATAGTCAAGAGTACGTGATTCTTTACTATATGCATCACTTCCGTTATTACTGCCAGACAAATGATCTATATTAATTTTTGAAAAATCAACACTAGCATCACATGATGCATAACTTGAACAAACTATTTTCCCTATACCATCTATGCTATCAGTAGATACCTTTAAATCATTTAATTCAAAAGACTGACCAGATAATTTCAGATTAGCAGACAAAGAAAACTCTTCATTTGAATTGATAAAAGAAAAGATAGAAGTTTTATTAGTTTCAGAAATATCATTAATAAATTGTGAAAAATCAGTCCCATTAGCTAATACTACACCATCAAATTTATTACCACTAGCTACACCAGATAAAGTAACCTTTGTAGACTGAGAATAAACATTTGCATTAATCTTATTATGATCTTCATTGACTGATACATCACCAACTAAATTATAATCATTTTTACCAATACTCAATAATCCATTTATTACCTTTGCACCATTTATAGTTTTAATAGATCCCTCCTTAATCGATATAGGCTTACTATTAAAAGATGTGCCATCATAATCCGTATTAACAACACTATTAACAATATTAAATGTATTTATATTAAAACTTTTGCCTTGAAATGAAGAAAATAGACTCACGAGATTCCCAAGTGGAATACTTAATCCATCAACAGTAATTGTATTAACCTTAGGAGAAAACAATAATAAAGATAATAATGATATCTTTAATTCAAGCTGATTAACTAATATTGTTGACTTATGTGTTGATAATTTTCCATGCCCTTCTATATATAAATTATTCACTATAATCTTAGGCAAGATCAATTTTCCTGTAACACTTCCTACACCTTTTACAGTGACATAATCTGATATATCCTCTATTTGTTTAAGTATATGAGACGCATAGTAAGAATTCCAATTAATAAAAAAAGGAGAAATTATTAAAAATAATAACAAAGTTAAGATAATTCCACCAGAGTATATTAAAATTCTCATCAACGCACCAAAAAAATACTTATTTTCTATCTATCATAAACAACATTAGAAAATGCATAACTTTAATAAATAGCAGCACTTAATAAATAATTAACACAGAGACACATCATGGCACAACTTAACCTTTACTAACCTAATATTATTTTTTATATACTATCGCAAGATTGAACATTACTATTTACTGAAGGCGCAAGCACAGCAAGATTCAGAATCTCAGAAACTGAAGAAGACATTTGTACAATTTGCACTGGCTTTTCCATACCAATCAAAACAGGTCCTATTACAGATACTCCAACAGCTTGTTGTAATAGTTTAGAAGATATATTTGCACTATGAAGAGTTGGCATAACTAAAATATTTGCCGCTCCAGTCAACCTACAAAAAGGATATAATGTTAACAATTCTGAACTAAGCGCAGTATCAACAGACATTTCACCATCGTATTCAAAATCAACATTACAACTATCTAAAATTTCTACAGCCTTTCTCATTTTCCTAGCATCTTCTTGACAATGACTACCAAAGTTCGAAGAAGAAACAAACCCAACACGAGGTTCATGTCCCATTTTTCTAGCTTGTATAGATGCCTGAATTGCTATTTGAGCAATTTGCTCTGGCGTTGGTGATTCATGTATTGCAGTATCCGCGACAAATATAGTACGCTCTTTCATTACAATGACTGATAAACCAAAAACAACACCTTGAGATCCTATTACCTTCTGTACATCACTAATAGAAGCAGAATAACTTCTGGTCAACCCAGTAATTAATACATCCCCATCACCACATGCAAGCATACATGCTGCAAAAACATTACGATCTGTTTTTACATCTCTTACACAACTTCTATATAAATACCCTTCACGTTGTAATTTTTTATATAAATAGTCTGTATATTCATCATTCCGTTTTGAAACTGCTGCATTGGCAATTTCTATACCTTGTATATTTTTAATACCCAAACGTTCAAATGCTTCTTGTACTTTATCAATACGTCCTACAAGTATAGGCAACCCATATCCTTGATTACGCCACTGTACAGCAGCTTTAATCACTTTTTCCTCTTCTCCTTCTGAAAAAATAACTCTCTTAGGATCACGTTTAACAGCACTATACATCATGTTGAGTATATTAGAAGTTGATGATAGCCTTGACGCTAGTTGTTTAGTATACTCATCCCAATCTTCTATTTTTTTTCTAGCAACACCAGATTCAATAGCAGCCCTTGCAACCGCAGGAGATACTATAGTGATCAATCTAGGATCAAATGGGGTTGGTATAATATAATCCTTTCCATAATTCATTTTACGACCACCATAAGCATCAGATACTTCATCGCTAACATACTCACGTGCCAACATAGCAATTGCATTTGCTGCTGCTACTTTCATTTCATTATTAACTGATTTAGCACGTACATCCAATGCTCCACGAAATATATAAGGAAACCCCATAACATTATTAATCTGATTATTATAGTCTGACCTTCCAGTAGCTATAATTGCATCAGGTCTAACTTCACGCGCAATATCAGGATTAATCTCAGGATCCGGATTTGCTAAAGCAAAAATCACAGGATCTTTGTTCATAGACAGTAACATATCTTTACTTAAAACATCCTTAACTGATAACCCTAAGAATACATCTGCCATAACCAATGCATCTTTCAAAGATCTATCTTTTGTCTCAATAGCATGTTTTTCTTTCCATTCATTCATGCCAAGCTGTCTACCTTTATATATTACTCCATTCTGGTCACATAAAGTTATGTTATCAGCCGGTACACCTATTAGTTTTATCATTTCAAGACATGCAATACCTGCAGCACCAGCACCATTTATAACAATTTTAACATTTTTAAAGTTTTTACCAGTAATATCAAGAGCATTAATAAGTCCAGCAGATACAATAATAGCAGTTCCATGCTGATCATCATGAAATACTGGAATATCCATTATCTCACTCAACTTTTTCTCAATGATAAAACATTCTGGAGCTTTTATATCTTCTAAATTTATTCCACCCCAACTCAATCCTAAATATTTTACAGCATTAATAAATTCATCTACATCAGAAGTGTCAACCTCTATATCAACTGCATCAATATCAGCAAACCTCTTAAATAATACTGCTTTACCTTCCATGACAGGCTTTGATGCTAAAGGTCCTATATTTCCTAAACCTAACACAGCTGTACCATTTGAAATTACAGCAACATAATTTCCACGTGCAGTATATTCATATATTAAATCAGGATTTTTAGCTATCTCTAAACAAGGTACCGCAACACCAGGAGAATACGCTAATGACAAATCTCTTTGTGTCAATAATGGTTTAGTAGGCAATAAAGAAACTTTTCCAGGTTTTGAATCCTTACAATGAAATTCAAGAGCTTCTTTTTTCTTTCCATCAAAACTACTATTCTCAAGATCTAACATAAAATATACTCATTTAACACTTCTTCTAAAGCCTCTCCTGTGTATACTGCTAGACAGTACAATATGTCAAGCTTTTAACAAAATGCAAATATTAAGCAATTTTAACCAACAACAATAGCTAACATACTCAAGTATTCATGACGCAAGCATCATTATTAGACCTCTCTATAACTATATAAATTATGTCATTCTCAGAATTTGAAGATACAATTTTCTTGTAATCCTGTACTATAATAAAACTAACGTAATATAAGTTTTATAACTAAAAATAAGCATTAATTAAAAAATACACACAATAAACTTATATATTAATAAAATTCATGTATATCACTATAAAACAGTTACAATACACTAAATAAAAATTAGCTTCAAAAGTTTATTCTGCACTATTACTTACGCAACTGAATGTTATAAACTTAAATACATCACTTTCTTATAACTTTGCATTACAGTAAATTAATGTAATACTAGTTTCAATCACTATCATTAAAGTAACAAGTGTTAGGTAAACTACCAATTCCTATGTACTAATTTATGTATGCACAATCTATTAGTACAAAACCCCAACATACTGAAATTAAGAGTAAATTTTAAAAGTGTATTTAGCCTTTTGAAATTACACTACAGTCAATCAGTCTTTACTAGCCAGTATTTAATTCAATCTCACATAACTACAAACAGTACAAAACTTAAAGACATTTCTACTTTTTAGTATAGATAAGTTACAATATAAGACATACAATACCTTGACAAAATACATATGTTCATACAATAAAATTCAAATAAAATAATAGGATTAAAAATGTCTACAGTATTTGCTTTATCTAATATCAGCAAATTTTTCGGAAAAAATAATGAATTACCTATTATAACGAATGCAAATATAAAAATAAAAAAAGGAGAAATTGTTGCTTTAATCGGTAGATCTGGTTCTGGTAAAAGTACATTGTTACACATTGCTGGATTACTAGACACTCCATCCTCAGGTAATATATTTATAAATAACATAGAGTGTTCAAATAAAACCTCAGATAAAGATAAAACTTTCTTACGTCGCCATTTTTTAGGGTTCATTTATCAATTTCATCATTTACTACAAGAATTTTCAGTATTAGAAAATGTAATGTTACCACAAATTATCATAGGAAAAAGTAAGTCCATTGCAAAAAAAAATGCTATGGAAATCTTAGAACGTGTAAAATTACAAGACAAATTTTCAATGTCTATATCACAACTTTCTGGAGGAGAAAGACAAAGAGTTGCAATAGCAAGAAGTTTAATTAACTGTCCACTTATAGTTTTAGCAGATGAACCAACTGGAAGTTTAGATAACAATACTGCATTTGAAGTTTTTTCTTTATTACAAGAATATGCAAAAGAAAAAAACATTGCTATCTTCCTAGCTACACACAACAAAAGTCTAGCACAAAAAGCATGTCGTATTGTTGAGATAAATTCATGCATGTTGAGTAGTGTTGATTAAATTCCATATAACTAAATATGATTTCCTATAAATCCTACAACAAACCTTTTTAAAAACTTACTTACATATAAACCTAAACTTCCAGTAAACTAGTTATTGAACTTAAGCAGAACAACAGGTTTTTTATAAAGAAAGAAACTCATCATATTCATTCTAAAATTTTTTAGAATTTGTATACTATTAATTTAATATTAAACTAGCAGTTAAATTAAGGAAGCTCTTGTTAACTAAACTGCTACAAATCACTAAAACTTAAATAAACAAGATTAATAACCATAGTAGTGATTAATCCACCTAACATCAAGTGATACTTTAATGTCAATAATTTTCCGTAACAACCAATCATCTATCTAAAATTTTCTCAGAACCCATGTATTAATAATAAAGTCAGTAAATTTCCTCTTTTTATTAACATAAAATTTTTTTCTTCAATTTATAAATTTAAATTTTTAGCATCATACTTAAAATATGATAATCCTATTCAATAGTAACTAACAATATTACAACAAAAAATATATTGCTCTATAATCTTACCCTGCATGAGAATTAAAGATAATTCAACTTTAGTAAAATTCACACACTATTTTAAGTAGGAAAATAATACTTCTCTATTACAAATTTTATTCATTGTTTAAAGGATGAAATTTTAGCAGCACATTTTTTAGTTTTTCATTAGCAATATGAGTATATATTTGCGTAGTTGATAAATTAGCATGTCCCAACATTTTTTGTATAAAAATAATATTTGATCCGTTATTTAATAAATGTGTCGCAAAAGAATGTCGAAGTTTGTGTGGAGATATTTTTGTAATATCAATACCAGCATTCATAGCTAAATCTTTTAACAACTGCCCTACTCTTTGTCTAGTTATAGGATAATCAAATTTTGTTCCAGGAAATAGCCATTGTGATACTTCAAATCCATTTGGAACAAAATATTTATAAATTTCTATATATTTCTTTATACTCTCCACAGCAGATAAATTTAATAAAACTATTCTTTCCTTATTTGCTTTGCCCTTAATTTTTATATGATAGATCTCTGCATTATGATCTTTCAAAGCCTCTAATACTGAATAAAACTTTAAACATACTAACTCAGAAATTCTTATACCTGAGGAATATAAGATGTTAACCATAGCATTAAGTCTTCTTCCATCAGGTGAACCATCTAAAGCAGCAACATCAAGTAATCTACTAATTTCTTCAAAGCTCAAAGCTTTTGGAAGAGAACGAGATAATTTAGGGGCATCAAGATATAAAGTAGGATCACTTTCAATCATATTATCTCTATATAGAAACCCATAAAAATTCTTAATAGCTGATATCTTTCTCAATACAGTGTTTGCTTTATACCCCTTCTCATACAACAACCTGATATAATTCTGTAATTCATTAATACTAGTATCTACTAATAAAAGATTCTTCTTACTAACAAATTCACAAAGCCCTAATAAATCAGTTTTATAACTTTGATAAGTATTATAAGATATATGTTTTTCTGCTGTTATTGCCTCAAGAAAAATCTCCACACATTTGTGATTATCCATACCAACTCACTATTAGCATATTTTCAGATTTTAACAGATAGAAAATCCATTGCTATCACAAAAAGATTCTACATTTTTTTATTACAGATAACTACATAGTCAACTACTATTTTCAAGCAAAGTGTACCGTTACAACAGATAGTAAAAATGTAGTAATTAAAGTACTAAACTCAATTAATTGGCATATAGTTATACACCATTGCATTATCAAACGACAATACAATATAACATAAAAACTACATTTTTATAGCCTCTGTAATCCTTGACTTTAAATAATAAACAATGTATAAAATGTACTTTAATCGCATTGTCTTTTCTATATGGTTTTAACAGTTATACAATTAGTGCTAGTATTTCTATTGGTAATCTTAATATTATTACAACCACCAGAATCTGATAACCTAAGTGGATTTGGTGGGACACAGGGTAACTTGGATTCCATGTTTTCAACTGGGTCATCCTCTAATTTTATCACAAAACTTACAGTTGCTATTGCAACTGCTTTTATCATTAACACAGTTTTATTGGTTGGGGTAAATGCTAAAAGTGTACACAAGGAGTCTATTGTTAAAAAAATTGCTGAAATGAGCAAGGCACATAACCTGCCTCCTATGGAACATGATACCGAAGATAGCGTACCATTTAATCAGTAAGGTATATGAGTAACCAAACTTCAAGTAGATTTATTTTTGTTACCGGAGGGGTAGTATCTTCTTTAGGCAAGGGGTTAGCTGCAGCTAGCATTGGAGCACTGTTACAAGCTAGAGGATTTAAGATCTGTTTACGTAAGTTGGACCCATATCTTAATATAGACCCTGGAACAATGAGTCCAATTCAACATGGAGAAGTTTTTGTAACTGACGATGGAGCAGAAACAGACCTAGATTTAGGGCATTATGAACGTTTCACAGGAGTCAAAACAACAAAAAATGATAACATAACTACTGGTAAAGTATATCACAACTTACTGAAAAAAGAAAGAAGAGGAGATTATCTAGGCCAAACAGTACAGATTATTCCACATGTTACTGACCTTATTAACTCTTTTATTCTACATAACACTGAAGGATTAGATTTTGTCATATGCGAAATAGGTGGAACGGTAGGTGATATTGAGAGTCAACCATTCCTTGAATCTATAAGACAAATTGGATATAAACTAAGTAAAAATAACACTATATTTGTCCATTTGACTTTAGTGCCATATATTGATGCAGCAATGGAATTAAAAACAAAACCTACACAACATTCAGTAAAAGAATTAAGTGCTGTAGGTATACAGCCAGATATAATACTGTACCGCAGTAAAATACCATTATCAAAAGAACAAAGGGATAAGATAGCGAATTTATGTAACGTTTCCCCAACAAACATTATTCCAGCATTAGACGTAAAAAATATATATGAGTTACCTATTTCTTATCACAATTACAATTTAGACACACAAATATTAAAACACTTTAATGTTAATTCACCTGATCCAAACTTAAGTAAGTGGGAAAATATATTAAATATATCTCACACATTAACAAAAACAGTAACTGTAGCAATAATAGGCAAATATATTAAACTGCTTGATGCATATAAGTCATTAATTGAAGCTCTAGAACATGCATCAATTCACAATAGGGTAAAGTTATCAATAAGATGGATAGATTCACGTTCATTAGACAGTAATGGAATCAATGCATTTGATAATGTTGATTCTATATTAATACCTGGAGGATTTGGTGATGACGGAGTTAAAGGTAAGATCACAGCAATAACACATGCACGTTTAAATAAGATACCATTTTTAGGCATTTGTATGGGCATGCAGCTTGCTATAGTTGAATTTGCAAATAATGTAGCTCACTTAGAAGATGCTAATTCTACAGAATTTAATTTATATTGTAAAAACCCTGTAATACACCAACTACCAGAATTGCAGCAAAACTTTTTAGGGGGGAGCATGAAATTAGGATCATGTCCGTGCTATTTAGATGCAAATTCTAAAATTTTTTCTATATATCAACAATCAGTAATAAATGAAAGAAGAAGGCACAGATATACATTCAATTTACAGTATAAAGATTTACTAGAACAACATGGATTAACTTTTACAGGCAAAGCAAACAATACTGATGATAGTTTAATAGAAGTTATAGAGTTAAACAACCACCCATGGTTTATTGGAGTACAGTTTCACCCAGAATTCAAATCAAGTCCTTTTCATTCTCATCCATTGTTTATATCATTTATAAAAGCTTCATTGAGCTATCAAGAAGCAAAATAAATACAAAAAATTATTGAACAAGTATGATAAGTCATAACAAAGTAAGTAAACATTGCACTACAACAACTTTGAAAATGCAACAACACCAATAAAAAATAATCAAATTAATTAAATAAAATATAGATAAGTTAAAGCAGCAAATTAAATATTTACTAACCCAACAACTTCAATCATTTATGCTGCTTTACATTTAATTATATTAAACTACACTATCAGAATCATAGTTAAAAAATTAAAACATATGGACATCAATAAGCTACAGGACTATAATACCATATTATAAAACAGCATAAATAAACCTATAAAAAAACTCCTACAAAAACCTACAACTTATAAATAACAACCTAAAAGAAATATAAAGCTATAAATCACCAGTCATTAAATATAGAAACAATTGATAAATTTTAGTAAGGAATTTTACGCTTGCTGAATATCATGATTTACGCACAATCACAACAGTTGTAATAACACGCATTCTTATGACAACAGTCGTAATAATTTCTATCACAACAATCATAATAATAACAAGGATAGCTATAAGATATGTAATTCATAGCACTTAAAAAACCACCTAACAACAATCCTAATTGATATGCATCAACAGTCAAGCTCTCTAAACCTGCATTGCATACTGGTCTTTCCTCAATACGCTGACATTCTACTAATTCTAAAGGATAACGACAATTTGGATCACAATCTTCGCATCCTACACTATCAATAGAAGATACTTCTTGTAACTCCATTTTTTCTTCTTCAGAAAGATTAACTTCAAAACTAGTAGGACCAGTAAAATGGTAATCATCATGTTCTATATGATTTGTATGTTGATCAACATGATTTTGAACGTGTAACATATCTATACCTTATTTCATAATTAACACAGTGAACATGATTAATATTGCATAACCACAACACTAATTTTGAGTATATACTAATAAGATACAAAAATAAAGTTCTATAAACCTATAACTACCAATTAACACCCTGAGTTAATACATTTTATAGCAACAGTAAATATATCAATAGTAGATTTTAAGTTACTACTCATATCAACTCTTTTCCTACTGTTAATATTATAAACCTAATTGAAAATTCACCAAAATATATCAAAACTTATATATGAAATTAAGCATACAAAACAACAACTATACATTATTTAATATTACATAACATTTTTACCTCAAATACTTTAATAAGAACACTTAACAACAATCATTACAGTAAAAAAATCAATCTCTTCTACAATTTTCTAAAATATCCACAACATCATCATCAAAATACAATGTATCTATTTTCCTAAAATTATAAAGATTCTGTAGTGTTAATATATTCAAATCTCCAACAGATGATACTGCATTTGCACCAAAAATCTTATTTGATCTACACCATATAATTCTATCAACTAATTGACTTTTAAGAAGTTCTGTTATTAAAATACTACCACCTTCAACAAACAATCTAGTAATACCTATTTTCATAGAAATTACTTTCATTGCATTTTTCAAGAAATTATCTGTCCCAGTTACTATCAGATACTTAGCTTTACCCAACTTTGTTTTAGAAGTATCATCTGTTAAAATATAAGTAGGAATAATATCAGCAGTTTTCACTATATTATGATAAGTACATATTTTTCCAAAGCGATCAATCACTATCCTTACTGGAGAATAACATTCTAATCCAGGAATTCTAGTATTCAACATTGGATCATCATGAACTACAGTATTACTACCAACCATAACCGCATCATACATAGATCTTTGTTTATGCACCCAATTACGTGTCAGCTGATTTGTAATCCATTTACTATTACCATTACTTAAAGCTATTTTCCCATCCAAAGTAGATGCTAATTTCACTGTAATAAAAGGCCTACCCTTGATTTTAGTAAAAAAGAATCCAACATTGAGCTCTTGAGCTTCCTTATACATGAGGTCACACTTTACATCTATATTTGCATCACGCAGTAATTTTATTCCATTGCCAGACACACGTACATCAGGATCTCTTGCAGCTATTACCATACGTTTAATGCCAGCATCTATTAATTTCAACGCACAAGGCCCTGTCTTTCCATAATGAGAACATGGTTCAAGAGTAACATATACAGTAGCACCCTTTGCTAGATATCCAGCATTATTTAGTGCTACCACCTCTGCATGCGGCCTTCCACCCACCTGTGTCCAACCACGTCCAACTATTATTCCACGATTCACTACTATACATCCAACTGCAGGATTAGGGAAAACATTACCAAGGCCACGCCTTGCAATTCTCAATGCCAAAGACATAAATTTCTTATCGTCATGCATCATAAAATATTAATAATATAGAAAAACTCTATCAATAAAGCTCATAACACTTGATATTTTTTGATAATATTACTATATATTCCTTAGAGTTTATAAACAAGTTTAGAATTATGAGTGATAGCGACAACAATACAAAAAGTCAACAAAACAACCCAACTCAAACCGATGAAAAATCAGGTGAAGAAATTCAATCTAACCAGAAACCACAGAGAAAATTTACAGCAGTATTAAATAAGAAAAAAGAAAAATTAAATGAAGATTTATCAGAACTAGATAAACTAAAACAACAGTTAGCACATTTTCAAAACCAGTTTCGCTTGGCAGTAGCTGACAAGGAAAATGTTAAGCGGATTATGCAAAAAAATATAGATGATACATCTATCTATGCTATTTCCAATTTTGCACGCGATCTATTAAGTTCCTGTGATAATCTAGAAACATCACTAAAAAATTTAAAGGAAGACGACAGTATACATGCTGGAGTATTGATGACTTACAAAGAATTACTTAACACACTAGAACGTCACAATATTACAAGAATAGATCCAATTGGAGAAAAGTTTAACCCGCAGTTTCATAAAGCAGTATCTCAAATGACTGATGAAGATAAAGATGAAAATACCATTCTACATGTTGTGCAACCTGGATATATAATAAAGGATAAGTTACTACGTCCAGCTTCAGTAATAATATCCAAAAAAAGTGATTAAATTTTATTAAACTCAAGCAAATTTGTTTTGTATTATATTAGTGGAGTATTTTCTGCTTCATGTTAATGCTAAAAGTGTAGCATATATATACAAGTTTTTTTCTTCTACTACTTAAGACATTGAAATTTAAGATAAAATGTATACTAATCAACACTTGTATTGTCTTGTGTCATACAAAAAAATACGTGCATCACTTATAAATGTACTATAAAATACATCACTTAATTACATTATTGAGGATAATAATTATGTCTACGCCTATTGCTTTATCTGGTATACAACCAACCGGTAGTATACATCTAGGAAATTATTTAGGTTCTATACGTAATTGGGTATCCTTACAAAATTCATATAAGTGTTTTTTCTTTCTTGCTGATTTACATACTTTAACATCTCAAAGCTACAACCCAGCTGAATTAAAGCAAAACTCTATAAACACATTAGCAACATACTTAGCATGTGGGATTGATCCAAACAAGTCAGTCTTATTCATACAATCTTCTATAAATGCACATTCAGAATTGTTATGGATACTCAGCTGCATAACTTCAACTGGACAATTAAACAGAATGACTCAGTTTAAAGAAAAAAGCCGTAATAAAGCATCAGCATCTTGTTTGGGTTTATATAGCTACCCAGTATTAATGGCTGCTGACATACTGATATATAAGGCAAATATTGTACCAGTAGGTGTTGATCAAAAACAACACTTAGAATTGACTAGAGATATCGCTATTAGTTTCAATTCTACGTATAACACACAATATTTTCAAATTCCAGAGCCATTGATAGTGCAAGAATCAGCAAAGATTATGAGTTTAAGAAATGGAAAGAAAAAGATGAGTAAATCAGATTCATCAGATTTCACACGTATTAACTTATATGATAGCAATGATATGATTTCAAAAAAAATAAGCAAAGCAACAACTGATTCTATTATGGGATTTGACTTTAATACTCTAGATAGTAGACCTGAAGTTAAAAACCTAGTTAGCATATATGCTACACTTTTAAATATTAATATAGAACAAGCATGTGCTAATATTGAGAATCTCGATACAAAGCAATTTAAAGAACAATTAGCAGAATTAATAATATCTAATGTTGCACCAATACAACAAAAAGTAAAAGAATTCCTTGAAGACCAGGAACATCTGCATAATATAATAGTTTCAGGTAACAATAAAGCAGCATCTATTGCTAATAAGCATATATTAGAGATTAAAGAGATCGTTGGATGTTGGTCATAAAAACACATTTATTGCTAAGCAGTAAAACTGCTTAGTACATTTAGTTATAATAGCCTTATTTTTAATATGTCTTTCCAAAAGTAAGGTTAATTAGGTTGCATACAATACAAATCTTATAAACTAAGTATAATGTTATAAGTTTAATACATTGGTGAAAGTTATGTTACTTGTATTATAGTTTTATAAAACTTAAAGTATGTACAACTTGATAAAGATAAAATAGCATTAAATATGCAATTCAATTTTTTTATTTGGCAAAATACATGAAGTATAAAAACATTGAAAACATATGCAAAAATTTTAGAACTGCATTATTCAGAAAAAAATACACAGTAACATATTGCAATAAGTTATCACAATAACAATAAAACAAATAAAAAGTTTAATTGTTAACTAAACAAAAGATTAACTTAATACTCAATATTACTTATACAAAAAATATTATACCTTTTCATAAGGTTATAATAGCTGTATAAAATACCAAGATTTAGCTTCTATAAAGCTTTATAGAAGCTAAATTTTTGAGTAGAAAATAGAAATATTTTACAGGTTATATTTCAGTTATCAGAAGTTATTAGTACAACATGTTAAGAATATCAGAATCTAAATCTAAAAGTCCAGTGTTGTGATTATATGATGTTGTTGAACCTGTTGCTGCAGTAGCTGGAGCAGAAACAGAATCTTCAGTAGCTGGAGCAGAAACAGAATCTTCAGTAGCTGGAGCAGAAACAGAATCTTCAGTAGCTGGAGCAGAAACAGAATCTTCAGTAGCTGGAGCAGAAACAGAATCTTCAGTAACTCCACTTGGTAATAAAACTTGAGCTTGATTTACTATAGCAGGACGTGATGGATTTCCATGTACACAATTATCACAACCATCTTGATAAGCATGCACAGAAATAAAGAAGTTAGGATGGTTATTAACATCTAACTCATGAAAAGGAGCCATTGGATCAATTAAGAAAGAAACATTCAAACTATGATCCTTCATATTAAAGTTAAAGTCTTCAGCTTTAGCACCATGTAAATCTGATATTACATGGCCATTGTTCTTAAATAAAATATGATAACCATGTCCAGGATGGTTTTCAATATCAAGTTCTAGATCACCACTTGAAACACCAAATCTTTCACCTTGATGTATATGAAAATCATGAGCAAAATCAATGTTTGTGATTTCTGTTGTTAAATGAAGCATACAATAACCCATTAGTATAAATAGCATGTTTTATTATACATTTTAGTGTGTTAATTTTGTTTTAAATTAACTTTTGCCATGATATAAAAGAAACATACTACATTGATTAATAAATTTATATATAGAACTATTACATATGTTTTAGATTAACAATATTATCTAATTAGCATATAGAACAAATTATGTCCCATAGAATCTCAATTAAAGAGATATTGCATGATTTTAAATATTATGTTACAAGTAAATCGGATGGATGGCCGAGCGGTTTAAGGCACCAGTCTTGAAAACTGACGTACGTTAACAGCGTACCGTGGGTTCGAATCCCACTCCATCCGCATCTTCTTGATGTTATTTTCCTTCGTATTTATCATATATCAGAAATTGTCACTTTATATTATTGAAAAAAACAGAAAAAAATAATATTACTATCTTAAAATAATTATTAAGTGCACTTCCAACATAAACTCAACACAAAAACTACTTCCCAAATGACTACTACATAATCCACTATCAAACAAAAGTTTTTTTATTATTTTAATTAGCAATAATTCGTTGTAAAAATCAAAAAACAATACCTAACTTAATAACAAAGTTTTCAAACAGTGCTATATGTACTTACACAAATTGGAGATAAAAAATTAAATAACTTAACACAAAAAAGCTGCATCTATGAATAATACTATAAAATACTAGTACAACCATAACATCATTAATTTCGTCAAATTACATCATAGCATAAAATTAACTATCGAAAAAAGATGGTCGGAATGATGGGATTCGAACCCACGACCTCCAGCCCCCCAGACTGACACGCTAAACCAGGCTGCGCTACATTCCGTCAAACTTTTTTAATAAATCATTCCTTAAGTTCAACATATCATCTAGTAAACTTATCAACCCTTCTCTATAGACATTCTGCTTCACACTAGCATTACTTTTATCAATATTAACAGGTTTTTTACTGAGTTCCTGTTGTACACCTTTAATTTTATACCCTTTATCATATAGTAAATGTTTAATATATTTCAAAATATCAACATCAACCTGCGTATACAACCTCCTACCACGACGCTTAATAGGATTAATTTGAGGGAACTTTTCTTCCCAAAACCTTAATACATACTGTTCAACATTCAAGCATTTTGCAACTTCACCTATTGTCTGAAGCTTACTACTACTTTGCGATAGCTTCTTTCCACTCATTAAGCTCACCTTTTACTCCACCCCATCATCATTATTAATCGAATGTTTAACAAGTATAGAGGGATAAAATGATACAGTATTACGTTCCTTAATAACAAATGCCTCAGAAGTTTTTGGATTACGACCCATACGAGCTTTTTTCTTATAAGACTTAAAAGTACCAAAAGAAGATATTTTCAATATATGATCTCTAACTAATGCATTTATCATTTCATCTAAAACCTCACCAACAATAGATGCCGCATCTTCACGAGATAGTCCAACATCTTTATTAATTACTTCTGCTATCTTCGACTTAGTAAGAGTTTGAGTCATATTATAAATAACTTAAAATTTAATGTTTTTTATTCTATATTATAAGATAAAAAGTTCAAGCTTATATTCTAAAAATATACACAATAATACTAATAAAAAACTGTAGCATATCTCATCTGTAATATAACAAACATATTCCTCACAACACTATAGTAAGCATTACAACATCATCTTATGTTAGATCAATAATAAGATATTAAGCTATATCAAACTATCATCTTAAAATAACACCGATAAAGTAAAATTATCTTTTAGCAATCAACAACTTAATATTATAGTAAGATACTGACACACTAAGTGAAGTATCACACATATAATAGGCACAGCTTATGAATAACAAACACTTTATACTTTTTACATTTATTATCTCTTTATTCGCTTTACTTACCTTCAACAAAATATCTTCTTACTACAAAATACATAGTAATATGCCAGATACACTGATAAAAATTAAGGAAATTAATTCAGCTCAAGCATTATCAGATATGTTTAAAATGACAGATTCTAAAATAAATGTCATAGTAATTTACACATCTTGGTGTAGCAGTTGCGTAAAAAAGATTCCAGAAATCAATAAATTAATCTCTGATTTTGACAATATCAATCCTATCGTCATTTCATTAGATGAAAATAAAAATAAGTTACTATCTTTTCTATCTAAACAAGGTACTCTCAACTTCACACCATATAATGTATCACCAAGTTACCTAAAAAATCTATTGTCATATTTAACTAACAAAGGTATAGTTTTCAATCATCATATCCCTTATATAGCAGTCTTATATAATGGGATACATCCAATAACCAACATAAATAATGCAAAACAACTAAAATTAACAATTCAAAATCTTATAGAGAAACATCATGTCAATTAATCAAAACACAGTAGACGTCGCAGTAATCATGGGAAGTCAATCAGATTTTCCAACAATGAATAATTCGATCTCAATACTAAAAGAACTCAATATAACACACAAAGTAATGATTATATCTGCACATAGAACACCAGACAGGCTTTACACATTTGCAAAATCTGCAGAAGACAATGGGTTTAAAGTAATTATAGCAGGAGCAGGAGGAGCAGCGCATTTACCAGGATTAGTAGCATCTTTAACACATATACCAGTTATAGGGGTACCAATAAAAAGTAGTAATTTAAACGGAATAGATAGCTTGCTATCAATAGTACAAATGCCCAAAGGAATACCTGTTGCAACAATGTCCATAGGATCATCAGGAGCATACAACGCAGCTATCATAGCAGCATCTATTTTATCTTTAGAAAATGATATTATCAAAGACAATCTAAAAACATGGAGAAAAAATCTATCTGATTCAGTAAAACTGATACCAGACACATCACTATAAGTTTTATAAAAAAATTGTAATAGAAAAGCTTTGACCTATGCTGTTAAAATATATCCAGATATTAATCTACAATAATATTATTTGAGAGACACAATAAGAATTTTTTTATATCTCAAGCATTATACAATCTTTAACTAAATATAAAAATCAAATACTTATATCACAAAACACACACATTATCATAAATTACCACAACAAATAGCAACTTCTTAAAATTAATTATCAAAGGGAAATGCTTTTCTATACATTAGAAATATTTAGCTATATAAGCGGTATAATTAATATAATAGATAAGAAATTTACTAAAAAATTTATATTATTGAGGGTTAATATCATTAGATACCTTATCTGATACATTAGTATCTTGAAGTGACAAAAAAGAACTTATAGAAAGCATAGAATCACTAGTGCTATCTGATAGTCTTTGTAAATCACCAGAAGCATACTCTTGAATAAACTGTGTAATATCAGCACTAGTATTTGTAATGAATGCAGCACGTTTTGCTGTTAAAAAACGCAGTATATTTATGTGTAACAATGGTAATTCTAGTTTAATCATCTTTTCTAACAGATTTCTATTATTACCATTATA
The DNA here is from genome assembly GCF_000012565.1 of Ehrlichia canis str. Jake. Taxonomy (GTDB): domain Bacteria; phylum Pseudomonadota; class Alphaproteobacteria; order Rickettsiales; family Anaplasmataceae; genus Ehrlichia; species Ehrlichia canis. The sequence goes on along the minus strand of NC_007354.1, from coordinate 164,424 downwards.
GGAAGCAATTTTTTTTGAAGCAGAAAGTGAAAATTTCGATATCTCCTGTTCTAGATTTTGTATTAACTGTAAAAATTCAAGAGCACACTGATCCGTTTTATGTACTTTCATTATTATTACATTGAAACTTTCCTGTAAACACCATAACTCACGAAGAACAGCTGGTTTCACAATTGATGGCTTTTCTACTAAAATAGACCGCACTCTGGCTACAAAATTTTGTACTCTATTTTGTATAAGACCTAAATCAACATCAGACGCTAAATTAGCTTGTAAGTTTTGAAGAAATGCTATCCTATCATCTACATTTACTCCTTCTGTCTTTATTGCAGACTCAATAGCAGATAATAAATTACTACTTGATTCTGAAAATTTTTGACAACCAGCAGATAATCCATTAAGTTGTAACTTTACATCTTCAACTACACAGTTTATTTTGGAAATACCAGCGTTTACACCATGTGTAGTTGAATTAACAGCTGCTAAAACAGACTTACATTGCTCTTCAAGTTTGGCAAATCCATCACTACATTGCTTAACAAAACTACTGTATTTCTTTTTGAATAATTTAAGTACCTCATCTATATTTTCTATTTTATTAGTGTTATACTCTAATTGAAGGTGTAAAAAATACTGCCACTCTTCAAGCTTACCGAGAATATCAATACTTTCATTATTTAACTTACGATTTAGGTCGTGAAATGCACATACCTTATAAATTAAGAAAAACAATAACAATAAAGAAGGAATAATAGCAATTAATGCCATTGAAAAAGGTATAGTATCACTACTGAATAACTTAAAACCTCCTTTAAACATTGAGGAAAAGTATTGTTTATCACTATATAATACTATGAGAGACAGTACAGTAATAATAGCAGTTATCAATATACAACTACTTAACATAAAGTGATATTTTGATGATCTTTGTTTACCATTGTTAAGTTTAGCAAAAGCTACTAACCTTTTATCAAGATCAGAGAAATAATCCTTACCTAGCATATAATTTTACAACTATTAATTAAACATACATGGTACTTAATAAAAATTAATATGTTTACTAAAAATATAGAAAATTGCTGCTTTATTATATCATAAAATAACACAAATTGCAAGTTCTACATAATAATACTATCAGTAATTTTAGCATGATTATCAATAGGATTATCCAATATTACAATATTACATAATCTATTAAGTTGAATCATAAATAAGCAATTTTTTACTATATGTTGTAATTGCATAAATTGTATAACAAACAATCAATCACTCGTGAATACATTGCATAAATTATGACAACTCTTTTAAAGCATACCAGAAGTACACAATACATGTAATAAAAGTACTTTTGACCTGCTTTTACCACACTATGATGCATTTCATATAACACATCCAATACCAAAGAATTATACCTAAGCAACAATCACATAACAGGTAAAATATTCCATTGCTTAATTGCATTTGAAATATAAATTTTACTTTTATTAATATAGACTTTAATTTCTTTACTTTACCATTGCTGTTAAACAGCGAAAACCTGACAATTTTTACTAAAATAAATGTAACATCACTACTTAACAACACATATTATATCTGCTAACATCTGCGATATATTAATACTTTTTATATATACATATTAATTTCCTATTCAATTTATTTATCATTTTATTCATAAATTAAGGAAAATTACCGATCATATTAATCGTATATTACCTAATAATTCTCTATGCATTTCAGGTATCCTTACTATATAACTACTGATAACTTTCTTTAATCTTGATCAATGCCATTTAACAATAGACACTTTTTTATACTGGTGTATAACCAGACAACAAGAATAGATTATTTTTACATATCTGTACCTTATATAACTAAAGTTTTTGACAAACTAGTGCAGAATTTTTCTATTTACAAAATACAAGGCAATATTTCAAAATTATCAGAAAATATACTAATGTACTAACTGTGCATAAATAAATACTTCGTTAATAATTTCATATTACTATAGAAGTTACAATTTTGCACTATGCAATATAATCTATTAACACACTTTTAAAGAGTTTAATTGGTCATACAATCCAAAATAAACACACAAAACAGTGTTAGTACACGTAAAAAGTGTATATTTACTACACTAGTATGACAAATATCACACTAAAAAATACTTATTAATTATAGGACAGCCAATTTAAATATATTTATATTGTATAATTATCATAAGATTTTTAAAATGATACACTTAAAATCAAATATCATGTAACAAAGTATCAATATCTATGTATAAATTTATACTATTAATTGTTGCAGCAGGTAACAGCAGCAGGTTTAAATGGAATATTACTCCTAAACAGTATTGTTTACTAGGAAATCACAATATACTCTGTAGTACAATCAATAATATGATCTCACATCCTAAAATTAGCCACGTAAAAGTAGTCATAAGGAAAGAACACCAACACTTATACAGTAGCAGCCTACCAAAACACGACAAACTCTTACCACCAGTCTACGGAGGAGCACGCAGGCAAGACTCTGTACGCATAGGATTAGAGAGCCTTCAAGACATAAATCCACATTTTGTAATAATACACGATGCTTGTCGTCCTTTTGTAGATTTAAAATTACTGGATACAATGGAACCAATACTAAATCATTACGCAGGAGTAGTACCAGTGCTTTCAATAATTGATACTGTACATATGGTACATGAAGACAATACAGTTATGAAAAATATAGATAGAGATACAATCAAACTCGTTCAAACACCACAAGCATACAAATATAACGATATACTATTATACCATAAAACTGCATATGATATTGAACCTTACAATGAATTCCCTGATGAATCATCTCTCATGCTACACTATAACATTCCAATTATGACTGTCGAAGGTGATTACAATAATTTCAAGATCACAACTATAGAAGATCTACATAGAGCAATCTTATATACTAAATACACAAATTAAATAACCTTCTTGAAACAATAATAAGGAAGCTCATTAAAAAGTCATTTTATGCTAGTCTAATTACAAGAGAAACTCTTTACATTACACACAAAATATGAAAATGCTATAATAGCTTTAAAGCTACAATTACAGAAGCTTGACATAGAGTTTTATATATAAAAAATATAAATCAAACTCTCTTTTCAAACAATAATAAGGATTTTTATAAAAACATCAACTTATACTAACTCTAACCATGAGCACCTAGGTAAATTACACACAATGTAGATTTAAAAGCATTAATAGTAGTTTTAAAACTATAACCACAGAAGTTTGTACATAGAGTTTTATATATAAATTACACTCTTTTCTCAAATAATAACAAAACTCTCTATAAAAAATTTTGCTTATACTAACTCTCATTATGAACATTTAAGTAAGTATCACACACAAAATGTAGATCTAAAGTTTATAATAATCTTAAAACTACACCTACAGTAGTTTATAAAACAAAGCATTTTAAAGATATACATCCTAACACATCATAACATCATACCCATTATTACAAAACACTCAACTTATACCAAACCAAATAGTAATTCAAATACATCAGTTTAACTTATAACATTTCAACAATAACTCTGATTTGATTATAATAAACTTCAAATTACAGCCAAAGAAAATCTATAAAAGCAATTTCTCATATAAAACTTATATGTACATTAATAAATAAATAGAATAGGCATTTTTATAAAAATACAGTATAAAAGTATTCACCTGGTTTTTTACGAGATAATGCTGTGCTATGAAGCAACACATAAATAAACCCACATTTAAGGTTGGAATAGGTTATGATGTACACAAATTCGACAACATAGAATATGATGCTACTAATACATTCATTACAATATGTGGAATAAAAATCAATCATCACAAAAAAATTGTAGCACATTCAGATGGAGATGTAGGACTACACGCATTAACAGACGCCATATTAGGAGCAGTTGGATGCGGAAGTATAGGACAACATTTCCCAAATACAGATAATAAATGGAAAGATGCCAAATCTGATTACTTTTTAATAGAAGCAAAAAACAAAGCACAAGAAAAAGGATATTATATTTCAAACGCTGACATAATTATTATATGCGAACAACCAAAAATTATGCCACATGCATTAAAAATGCAAGAATACATTGCTAATCTTATAAAAATAGATACATCATGTATTAACGTTAAAGCAACAACAACAGAAAAATTAGGATTTCTAGGCAGAAAGGAAGGAATAGCTGCACAGGCAATAGTTTTATGCTGTTTACAAAACTAATTACAGTAACAATACTTTATTCAGCATAGATAAACTTGACCCATATAACATGGAATAATACCTCTTAACATTCACATACCATGATATAATTGAAAAAAATAAGCAAGAGTATTTCTATATAACAAATATTTTTAATACGATCTAAAAAACAGTATCATTGTTATTGGAATTAATAAACCTATATTACATAATACATCACTAACATTTTCAACATCATAATTTTCAACAATCAAACATATTAAATACGTCTACACTAGAATAATTACAAATACTATATAGCTTTCCAATCTTTGACATAACTACTTAGATAAATTTAACTCACACAACATGTAATAATATTTCTTAATACTTGCAACATATCGTTGTCATGTAACTGAAAAACTCTCACCAATAATAGAGTGTTCCCATCACACTTAAACTGATAAATAATTGCTTATTGATATAAACAAACTTGTATTACAAACACACTACTAACATTTATTATTTTTTATACATACTCAAAAAAACACATAATCAACACATGAGCATGTTTACACTACAATCATTGAAAACAACAAGCACTAAATATTTATAATCCTTCAAACTTTGACATAATTATAGTGCAGTACTATTCAGATAAACTTGACTTACAGAACGTGTAATAATCCTTCTTAATATTTACACATTATTATTGTATAATTAAAAAAATACTAAGTACACTAGAAATTTCTTCATTACATCAGAAAAACACAAGCTACACATTTAATAGATCTATACTGCCATGAAAAATCAATTACAATAACAAGCTTTTATAAGATAATATAGATTTTCAACATACAACAGCAAATATCTATTTTTACATACTCAAAATCTGAAAATATCTAACTCACAACAATCAAAACAACTAGATTCTAGATTTTTCATAATTTTAACACAAAATATTTATGCATATAGCGTAAACCAGTATCACGCTTACTTAATTTATAAGTACCACAAGTAAGTAATTAATGTTACAATTCCAATTTTATAATTACTGATCATTATTATGGGATTAAACTGTGGTATTGTTGGTCTACCTAATGTGGGAAAGTCAACTTTATTTAACGCACTAACACAAACTATGGTAGCAGAAGTTGCAAATTATCCATTTTGCACAATAGAACCAAATGTAGGCAAAGCAATAGTACAAGATCACCGCTTAAAAACATTAGCACAAATGGCATCTTCTAAAAAAATTATATATAATCAAGTAGAATGCGTTGACATTGCAGGATTAGTTAGTGGAGCAAGCCAAGGGGAAGGATTAGGAAATAAATTTTTAAGCCATATAAGGGAAGTAGACGCCATTATTCATGTGCTAAGATGTTTTAGTGATCAAAATATCAGTCATGTAAACCAAACTGTAGATCCAATAAGCGATGCAGAAATTGTAGAAATGGAATTAATTTTAGCAGACATTGAAAGTTTAAAACGCCGTCTACCTGCACTAGAAAAGGCTGTAAAAAGCAATAAAGAACCAAGAAAAAAATTAGACAACATATTAGAAGTATTAAGTATCTTAGAGTCAGGCAACTTAGCAAAAAATGCAGCACATTTAGGTGAAGATTTAAAACAATTACAACTTATTACCACAAAACCTATGATGTATGTGTGTAATGTTGAAGAATCTAACGTTACCCATGGCAATGCTTTATCAGAAAAAGTACGACTTATGGCAGAAAAAAAGCACAACAAATTTTGTTGTATATCAGCAAAACTAGAAGCAGATGTATCAAGCCTAGAAACAGAAGAAGAAAAACAAATTTTTTTATCTGAATTCAATTTAGAAGAATCTGGTACAACATCTGTAGTGAAAACAATGTATGATCTTTTAGATATGATTACATTCTTCACTCTAGGCCCACAAGAAGCACGTGCCTGGCCAATAAAGAGACTATCCACTGCTAGTACTGCTGCAGGAGTAATTCATACTGATTTTGAAAAAGGGTTTATAAAAGCAGAACTTATTAGTTTTGACGACTATATAAAATATAACGGCGAAGCAAAATGCAAAGAAGCCGGAAAAGTAAGATTTGAAGGAAGAGACTATATAGTACAAGATGGAGATATAATACATTTTAGGCACAACAAATAATGTCATAACAATCATACATGCCTAGAATTTTCTAATCTGTTAATTATTGTACTTACATTGCTACAACCTTAGAGGGTATTACATTTACAAACTTTTCATTAAACAAACTAATAAGTCCATGTCAACTATGTTAGTTTATTATAGTATTCTAGCATAAAAAATGCTTATTATTAAGATAGTACAGTTGTATTACCAAGTACTAGTACATTATATGGACATTAGTTACTTTTTCTTCCTTGAACCTTAAACACCAATCATATATGATGCAGTAATACCCTTTAAATAAACCCTGAAAATATAAATATTATCTATAAATTATGAAGATATATATTTAATAACATTTTAAAACATTAAAGTATCTGATTACTTGGTAATCAAAAAATATAATAGCACATTTATATTTGAGCATTAACTACTTTTCATTTCTTAAATCTTAGCAAATTATTAAACCTCTGTACCACCAACAACAATATTATCTATTTTAAGAGTTGGTTGTCCTACACCAACAGGAAGATCTTGTCCATTTTTAGAACAAGTACCAATTCCTGAATCAAGCGCTAAGTCATTTCCAATCATAGATACTTTTGTTAAAACATCAGGGCCATTACCTATAATTGTCGCACCTTTAACAGGATGTGTAACCTTCCCATCTTCTATTAGATAACCTTCAGAAGCTGAAAAAACAAATTTACCAGACGTAATGTCAACTTGCCCTCCAGAAAAATGCACTGCATATATTCCTTTCTTAACACTTGAAATTATTTCTTCTGGATGATAATTACCCGGTAACATGTAAGTATTTGTCATTCTTGGTATGACAACATCTTGATAACTTTGTCTACGACCATTACCAGTAGAAGTGGTTCCCATAAGATTAGCATTCATTCTATCTTGCATATAATTTACTAAAATACCATCCTGAATTAATACATTGTAACTTGATGGTACACCTTCATCATCCACATTTATAGAACCTCTACGTCCCGATATAGTGCCATCATCAACAACAGTTACACCATCTGCTGCTACCTTTTTACCTATAGAATTTGAAAAAGCAGAAACCTTTTTTCTATTAAAATCTCCTTCTAACCCATGACCTACAGCTTCATGCAATAACACACCTGGCCAACCAGGCCCTAATACCACCGTCATTTCACCAGCAGGAGTAGGGATAGATTCTAAGTTAACTAACGCTTGACGTAACGCTTCATCAGCAATTACTTGCCATTTACCATCTCCAATAAATTCTTCATAGGAAGCTCTACCACCATGACCAGCAGATCCACTTTCCTTTCTTCCATCTTTTTCTAAAATAACACATACATTAAATCTTACAAGTGGCCTAATATCATAAACTTTATTACCATCAGGCAAAATAATATGAACCATTTGCCATTGCCCACTTAAAGCAGTCTTGACTTGTTTCACATATGGACTTTTAGTATGTAAATAACTTTCAACTTCTTGCAAAAGCTTTACTTTAATATCAAAAGTTATACTCTGCAAAGGATTAGTCTCAGGGTACAGAGCAGGTTTTGTCTTATTCAAATGTATAACCCCACCATTACCACTACTATTAATAGATTTGACCAAAGCTGCAGCATTGCTAATTTCTTGCTCAGTAATCTCAGAAGAACAAACAAATGCCGTTAATTCTTTACAAAATGACCTTAACCCAAATCCTTGACGTGAATTAAAATCAGCATATTTGAGAATTCCATCCTCAAATCCAAGAGCCTCTGAAATACACATCTCTAAGAATAATTCTCCTCCATCTGCTGCACATAAACAATCGCTAACAACACGATTTACGGTATTCTCATTAATTTGATTACGAGTAAAAAGCATCTGTTCTACGTTAGATATATTCATAACCATAAGATTTAATTTGATCAAAGTTTTATGTTATAGTATAATTCTTAATAAATCAACTACTATATGCCCGAATGGCGGAATGGTAGACGCGCTAGCTTCAGGTGCTAGTAATTTTTATAATTATGGAAGTTCAAATCTTCTTTCGGGCACTTGTTTTTTTATATTTAAGAATAAACCCATATGCCCACACAAGAACAACAGACTTCCATTATCAATCAAAAAAATAGCGAGATTATCACGAGTTTAGCAGGACTACTTTTCCAAGAATTTTCACACAATATATCACATGAACCATCAAATGATAAACTTACTATATCCTATACATTATGTCAAACAGCAAAAGATCAACCAATCAATATAGATAATCTCAGTGAAGCTATAGTAATCTTCTTAGAATTTTATGTAGTCTCAAATTTTATTTTACCATATCATCCAAATTCACCTGATCAAGAACCATCACCACCAGAAAGATCTTTACTATCCTTTAAAATACGCATTAATAACAAAGCAGAAAGTAGCGAAATAACCCCAGATAAAATTATAACCCAATCTTCCAGTAAGATACTCACAATTACAAATCCATTGAAATCTGTTATTAGAACATCTTTAGAAAAAGAAATAACAAAACATTGTAGTATAACATCAAATCAACCATTGACTTTATGTTTTATAACTACATTTAATACTCCTTTTAATATCGATACATTAAATGCCCATCTCACAAATAACTTAGCTACTACACAAGGAATACTAAAACTTTATCCTATTATAAGACTATATAATACTTCACCAATAACCTCTACATTACCTAACTGTCAAAAAAGCCTCAGGTTAACTGTAGCTCATATCAAAAACCCAAAAAACAAAGGTAATAAAGCACAAATATCAATGTGCTTAATGACATACAACACAGAACATACTCCAGTATTTACACCATTAACACATTTATGTAAATGTCAATATAATCATTTTAGCTGTGCACTATATGAAATAGATAACACAGCATTAGGTGAATTACCAGATTTGCAAGACTACCCTCTTCATATACAAGACAACACATATGACTTACAGACTGCCACTTATTCACTAACTTACAGTAGCTTTACAAAAGCACAGTTGTGTCAACAGCTACAATACTATGCAAGTCTTTTTAGAGATTTATATGGTGAACAACATGTAAAACTATCAATATCATTCTCATTAAAAGAAAATATAACACCCCAACCAGAGACTCTACCAAAGTGTTACTCACAAGAACTTAATCCTGAAACTAATATAGAGACACTACTAAATACTGCATGCTGCATACCTGAACAGAGTGCTTTTTCTAAGATTTTTTACAAAAAATACAATGAGCAAACACTTGAACAAATACTTTCTCAATACACAATAAATCTACACCTAACATGTAAAGATTTATTATTAGAACCTTCACAAGACCTACCAACTTCTCTTCCACCTGTTAGTACTACAACTAGCCATCAGGTTCAATCGACACATGTTATAGATCCAACAACACAACAGCCTGACAGTCAAGCAACGTCACAAATAACACACCGTACTCAAACATCTAGTCAAACACAATCATCAATGCTTTTACCTGTTACAACACCTACAGCCAAAACACTTTCTACAACTCGCAGTAGAACATTACGCCCAAGATATAAAAGTACACAGTTACCTACTATCCCTGAAGTACCAGAACACACACCAAAATATAAACCTGTATCAAGCAACAACTTACAAACCTTCTTAACTAATAAGTCAAAATATAAAAAACGTCAAAAAAGCAGTATTATGTGCACAGCTATTGCCACAGCTATATTAACTTGCTTAAGTATTTTTGGATATAATTTTCTGGCTACTCACTGGAAATTCCTTGCAGAACAACAAAATATTGCTAAAATCAACCAAACAGTCACACTTGGCATTCTTGTATTCTTCGGTATATTGTTTATAGGATATGTCATATACAGTCAAATTAAAACATCACATGACATTAGTGAAAATATGATCAACAATCCAACAATCGATCCAGTTGAAATAAATCAATCAATCATAGACTCTAATTAAATAAGCTATACTTTTGCATATACTTGATATCCAATAATATCAAGCATTTCATACACAACATAATAAAATAGAGTAAAAATTATAGTATATTATATAGTACTGACATGGATTCAAAATAAACAATTTGAGTATTATCTAGTTCACTGAATAATGATATATATAATTTATGCTAAAATAAGCATATTTATCATTATTTTTTATTACTTTCCTTAAACAAATAAATATAAGCTTGGAAATTGTATTTGCATATGTACTTTTTTAAATATAATTATTCAGGATTGTCATTAAGATTGTTAAATTATGAAAAGTTTAACTGTAAGAGAAGCGCTGTGCGCAGCAATACGTGAAGAAATGGAACGCGACCACACTGTATTAATCATGGGAGAAGAAGTAGGTGAATACCAAGGTGCATATAAAGTCACACAAGAACTACTTGCTCAATTTGGTCCAGAAAGAGTTATAGATACACCAATAACCGAACACGGATTTGCTGGAATAGGAGTAGGTGCTGCCTTTGGTGGATTAAAACCCATTGTAGAATTCATGACATTCAACTTTGCTATGCAAGCAATAGACCAAATTATTAACTCTGCAGCTAAAACTAATTACATGTCTGGTGGACAACTAAATTGCCCTATCGTATTTAGGGGGCCTAATGGAGCAGCCGCAAGAGTAGGAGCACAACACTCACAATGTTATGCATCATGGTATGCACATGTTCCAGGGTTAAAAGTAATATCACCATACTTTGCAGCAGACTGCAAAGGCTTATTAAAAGCAGCTATAAGGGATCCAAACCCTGTTATATTTCTTGAAAATGAGATTGCATATGGACATAAACATGAAATAGAAGATGAAGTACTAACATCAGACTATACAACTGAAATTGGTAAAGCTGCAATAGTTAAAGAGGGCATGGATATTACAATAACTGCATTTTCTATACAAGTTAAAAATGCATTAGCAGCAGCAGAACTATTAGAAAAAGAAGGTATAAATGCAGAAGTTATAGATTTAAGAACTTTACGTCCACTTGATACAGAAACAATATTATGTTCTATCAAAAAAACAAATAGAATTATTACAGTAGAAGAAGGATGGCCATATTCAGGAATAGGATCTGAAATAGCTGCATTAATAATGGAACAAGCATTTGATGATCTAGATGCTCCAGTAATAAGGGTAACTGGAAAAGATGTTCCTCTCCCCTATGCTGCAAACCTTGAAAAACTATCTTTACCACAAGTTACAGATATTTTAGAAGCAGCAAGAATTTTATGCCTTCGTAATTATAAGTAAGCTATAATACTGTTTTTATTGCTTCTTCAATTTAAGTAAGTGCAATTATACGATAACTTTACATAATGAGGCACTACATCAATAAAAATTAGGTATAGTCAAATCATTATTCATGATACTTGAGCTAATCTTTACTATCTCAACAATATACAAATTTAAACTCATAAAATAACCATTACATAAACTAAGATTCAAAATTCCATAACTTATCTATAGGATGTTTTACAATAGCTTGAAACATTTATATTTTATTATTAGTAAATACCAATACCATTCAGTACTTAAAAATCCGCACTATTTAACTAGGAAAAATTCCAACATGTTGCTTCACCTGTTAAATATTCTAAAGCATTTCCATAATTATTGATTAGCATAGCTAGTATGCCATATTTATTACAATATTATACCACTCCAAACCCAACACATTTCTATCCAATTCACTTAATACTACAAACAAACCTGTACTCATATCATAAAACTTATAAAAATACACTTTAGTATTACTAGCAATAAATACTCAATATTTAAAGTTGTACAAATCACCTATACATCTAAAGCTATTATGTCTGAAATAATATAAAAACTTACAAACCTATTATAAATATTCTAATTGTATCTATAAAGGAATCAACATATAATGTAGGTTCAACAAAAGTTTACACACTGGTTTCTATAATGATAGATTACAAACATTGGATTGAAGCATTTCACATAATATCAATTATTACTTGGATGGCTGGAATGTTGTATTTACCTAGAATATATGTATATCATGCTCAGGTTCCACTACATTCTGACAGCTATAACTTATTTAATACAATGGAAAGTAAGCTACTGTTTTACATAATTAACCCATCAATGATTTCTAGTATAGCTCTTGGCACAGCATTATCCATAATCACAGAAGCATATTACTTTTTATGGTTTAAGATAAAAATAGTATGCGTTATATTGATGTGCATTATCCAAGTTATGCTATTCAAACATAGGAAAGACTTTGCTGCTAAAAACAACACTAAGTCTTCACTGTATTTCAAGTGTCTCAATGAATCAGTAACCTTACTAATAATTATTATCGTAATTATGGTTGTAGTAAAACCCTTTATGTGATTTTTAGCATAATTTTTATAATTAGATTTGACTTTAGGAGATTGTACTCTAGAATAAAATAGTACAGAAAGTTTTATTGTTTGTAGTTTTGGAAATATAAGTTTATGGTAGCGCTTTATACTCCTCAGGTAGATAAAAATGTCATTGCACATGATTTTTCATTAAAATCTACAGATGGAAACCTATATAGCTTAAGTAGTTATCACAAAGGGAATGGCTTACTAATAATGTTTATATGTAATCATTGTCCTTATGTTAAGGCAATAATAAACAATCTAGTGTATGATGTTAACACATTAAAAAATGATTATAATATTTATACCATAGCAATTATGCCAAACGATACTATCGCTTATCCAGATGACTCATATGAAAATATGATAAAGTTTGCACAAGAATATGGTATTAATTTTCCATACCTAATAGATGAAGATCAAACAGTTGCAAAAAACTATGGTGCTGTATGCACACCTGATTTTTTTGGATTCAACAATAAGCTAGAATTATGCTATAGAGGGAGATTTGATTCCTCAGGAAAAAATCAAGTGGATAGTAAGCAAGAAGATAGAGATCTGTTCAATGCTATGAAATTTATTTCAAAAACAGGTAAAGCACCTGATAATCAGAAACCAAGTATTGGTTGCTCCATAAAATGGAAGTCTCAAGATGATCAGTTTGTTCCACATTAAGAGATTTCTATGCATGATTCCAAATATTTATTAGATATAATCACTCTTCTTTCAGCAGCTATAGTAATAGTTGTATTATTTTGGAAGTTGAATATTAGTCCTGTGTTAGGATATTTTGTTGCAGGAACTCTTATTGGATCAAACGGGTTAAATTTAGTAGAATCATCTGTTATCATTCAGAATCTTGGAGAATTCGGAGTAGTTTTTCTGTTATTTTTAATAGGCATTGAGCTAACATTTGAAAGATTAATTGCAATGCGATTACATGTCTTTGGATTTGGAACATTACAGGTCATAGTAACAGCATCAGTAATATGGTATATCTCAAATAAGTTTGGTATAGATTCTAGAGGATCACTTATAATAGGAGGTGCTTTAGCTCTTTCCTCAACAGCAATAGTATTACAAGTATTACAAGAAAAAGGTTATCAATCAACTCAAGTTGGCAGATTATCTATAGCAGTCTTACTACTACAAGATTTTGCAGTTGTGCCACTAATTGTGCTATTGCCACTGTTAACAGGGGAATCACATCATAGTATACCTATATCATTACTATACTCTTTCATCAAAGCAGCAATTGCACTAACTTTAATTTTTATTACAGGAAGGTTATTGCTTAGACCTTTGTTCAACACTATCGCAGCAATGAAGAGTAATGAAATTTTCATAGCTACAACATTACTGATTGTTTTAGGTGCAGCTTTTATTACAGAAAATTTCAACTTATCAATGGCACTAGGAGCATTTGTTTCAGGGTTACTTGTTGCAGAAACTGAATATAGACACGATGTAGAACAAGTTGTTCTGCCATTTAAAAGGTTACTACTAGGATTGTTTTTCATGACAGTAGGGATGTCAATTGACATCAAATTTGTATTAAATAAGTTGCCTATCATAACATTAGCTTCAATATCTCTAATAGCACTTAAATCTTTTATAATCTTTATATTATGTAGGTTCTTTAGATTTCAATTAGCAGCAGCTATACAAGCAGGATTATTACTATCTCAAGGTGGAGAGTTTGCTTTTATTTTATTTGGCCTTGCAGCAGAAAAAAATGTACTATCTAGCGATCTAGCACAAACACTGATGATGATTACAACAGTCACTATGGCTTTTACCCCACTACTTGCAGCACTGGGAGATTGGATATCAAAATTAATCACTAAAAAGAAAATATCATTAAATTCTCAAGAACTTACTTTAGATACAAAAGATCTAGATCAACATGTTATAGTAGTAGGTTTTGGAAGAGTAGGACGTATGGTTGCAAAAGTGTTAGTTGCGGAACATGTAAACTATATTGCATCTGACATTCAACCAAAAATAGTAAAAGATGGCATAGATGAAGGATATCCTGTATATCTTGGAGACTTGACAAAACTAAATACTTTACAGTCTATGGCAATATCACGCGCTAGAATGATAATCATAGCAATCAACAATGAAGTAACCATAAAAAAGATTATTTCATTAGTTGCAAAGAATTTTCCACACATAATAATTATTGTCAGATTACCTGATCTAAATAATGTAGAAATATACAAAGAACTAGGTGCTCACTATTTAATTCCTGAAACTTATGAAGTGGGGTTACAGTTAGGTGCTGTAGCACTAAGCAATAGTGGATTTAGTAACCATGCTGTTGCGCTATTAAAGGATAGATTTAGAATGGTAAATTATGATGTTGTAAAAAATAAAGAGTCAGATGAGTAATCTAGTAGTAAGCAAGTTTAGGTAATGATCATAATAAACAGCTTTAACATATAACAAACTTCTCTGATATAAGAACATAACATTGTGAATAAAAAACCATATAATACAGTATAAGTTTCATTCAATTGATATCTACTACACTGTGAAGTAAAGAATCAGGTTAATAACAGCATTACTAATTTCATGCCTAAAACTATTACTTGAAAAATCATCATAAATACTAGCACAGTTAAACTCGTATAAGTAGCACCATTAAAAACAACATGCAACTAATAATCAAATCTCAATATCAATCAACAAATCAAAACTTCATTCATAGCAATCAACAACATATATAACCTTATATGATGCAATATGTTACTACAGTACAAAAAAATTAGTGCAGTAACTCAGGATTACTAACTTTAACTCAAAATTTCTTAACTGAAAAACCACCTAAACATTAATTGCAGTTCAATTTATCCAAGTGAGATATACTATCATAAAATACGAACTAATAACAAAAAATTCCCATCCAATGTTAAATCATGTTTTAAACTATGAATTGCAAAGTAATCATAAATACTAGCATAGTTAAGCTTATTTAGATAGTATCCACTACAATAACATTACTAATATTCCAATTTACAACACTGTAGAATAAATATCAAAAACTAAGCAGTATTAACAAATATTTCAAACAAACATTTAAAAGATCTCATTTGAGAAACAAATAAACAAAGTCCTTTCACTAAATAACTACATTTTGAATAATTTAAGCATAAGATAAGAAAGTTATGCAACTTTAAATTACCAATATTTATCATATATTTTCTTACATTAAAACTCCTAGTGATAATTATTAATTCTTTAGTACAAAGCTTTTGTAATGTCTCTTCTTCTCATTTGGATTAGATAAACTGTGTTGTGGAGTCGTATCTACAATGCTTTTTGTACAAAAATTTCTAAAGGTATCTTTATAAGGGCTATATTACTATTAGTATATGTTACGAGTATTATTAAATACTTATTTTTTAGTCAGTTTTTTTATTGTAGAGAACTTATGATACTTGCTACTAGAAAATAGTATTTCTACAAATATGCCTATGTACACATAATTTATCATATTTTATAACATATGCTGCAATCTTCTGCACACATATAAAAAATTAACTCAAATATACTAAATAAAAATATAGAAAATTCAATAGAATACAACTCACCTCATATTGACAGTTGACTACAACAAGCTACAATTAAATGTTATCCTATTATATGAGTTTATGTATGGCTATTGACCCAATAAAACTGTCTCAAGAATTAATATCTTTTCCTAGTATTACCCCAACAGATAACGGGGCTATAGATTTTTTATCAAACACTCTATCACAATATGGGTTCACATGCCATGTTTTAACTTTTGGAGATGATCAAGTACAAGTACGTAATTTATATGCACAATTAGGGAATGGATCACCTAATCTATGCTTTGCAGGACACACAGATGTAGTACCAACAGGAGACTCAGAAAAATGGAAGTTTGACCCTTTTTCTGGGAAAATAGAAGATAACATTCTGTATGGACGTGGCGTTGTTGATATGAAGTCTGCTATATGTGCTTTTGTAGCAGCAGTATCAAGAATAGATTTTAATCAGATAAATGGATCCATTAGTTTCCTGATTTCTGGAGATGAAGAAGGTAATTATTTTAAATATGGAACACCAGCAGTACTAAAATGGTTAACCGATAACAATAAGAAAATAGATTTCTGTCTAGTCGGAGAACCAACTAGTCAATCCTCTGTAGGAGACACCATAAAAATAGGTCGTAGAGGATCAATAAACTTTAAGATAGTATGCAATGGTGTACAAGGGCATGTTGCTTATCCACATCTTGCAGAAAATCCAGTAGATAACATGATTAGCATCCTATACAAAATAAGTAATACAGTACTTGACAATGGAAATGAGTACTTTCAACCTTCAAATTGCGAAATTACATCAGTTGATGTAGGAAACACAGCAACCAATGTTATTCCAGATAAAATTACTGCAAATCTTAACATTAGATATAATGATATGCATACCTCTGAATCATTATTTAATATAATTAATAACATTTGTGCTGAAATAACAGAAAAGTATGAACTATTTACAGCAGTCTCTGGTAGCTCATTTATTACCCATCCTGGTAAGCACTCTGATATGCTATCTTCAGCTATAAAAAAAGTTACTGGACAAGATGCAATACTGAGTACATCTGGTGGTACTTCAGATGCAAGGTTTATAAAAGATTTCTGTCCTGTAATTGAATTAGGATTAAGTAATGAAACAGCACACAAAATTAATGAACACGCACCTGTAGATGATATATACAAGCTCACTGATATATATGAAGAATTTATAAGACAGTTTTTTAATATATCTTAGTGTTAGGTAAGATTATAAATATAATTTTTCCTAGAACATGTGCAAATTGCGAGTGTACAGTTCCACATTACCTGGATTTATGTAGTATATGTAAAAACGGTATAGATTTTTTACATGATAATTATTGCATCGGATGTGGATGTAGATTACCAGATGGACTATCAATATGCGGAAAATGTACAGTTGCACCACCAAAGTTTACAAAACTAGAATCGGTGTTTTCATACAATCAGTATAGTAAAAACATGATTCTCAATCTGAAATTTTTTGACAATACACTACATATTAAAACCTACGGGAAGTGGATGTATAACAAGAACCCAGATTTATTTAATAATGTTACTACTATTATACCAGTTCCAATACACAAAAAAAGGCTCAGGCAAAGAAAATATAACCAAGCAACTTTACTTGCTAAAGCTTTAAGTAAATATTGCAATATACCTTTAGAAATTTTTGTCCTGAAAAGAATCATAGACACAGTTCCACAATACAGTTTATCTAGTCAAATGAGAGAAAAGAACATTACACAAGCTTTTATAGTAAAAAATCAACATCTTATTACCAACAAAACCATATTACTTGTTGATGATGTAATCACAACTGGAATAACAGCTAGAACTTGCACAAATAAACTAATTGAAGCAGGAGCAAAAGAAGTAAGAGTAATTACTTTAGCCAGAACATTATAACAATCACTAATTAAACTTTTTAAGTTACACAAAATTACTTTAAGTTACTTTACTATTCCTATAAATTATATATCTCATTCATCAAATAACTTATTTAATATGTAACATTATTACTACCTGTTAATCAGTAATTATAACTGAGATAACAGCTAGAACTTACAAACCAACTGAATTAGAGTCAAAAAAGTAAGAGTGATTACTTTAGCCAGAACATTATAACAATCACTAATTAAACTTTTTAAGTTACACAAAATTACTTTAAGTTACTTTACTATTCCTATAATTATATATCTCATTCATCAAATAACTTATTTAATATGTAACATTATTACTACCTGTTAATCAGTAATTATAACTGAGATAACAGCTAGAACTTACAAGCCAACTGAATTAGAGTCAAAAAAGTAAGAGTGATTACTTTAGCTAGAACATTATAACAATCACCAATTAAACTTTTTAAGTTACACAAAATTACTTTAAGTTACTTTACTATTCCTATAAACTATATATCTCATTCATCAAATAACTTATTTAATATGTAACATTATTACTACCTGTTAATCAGTAATTATAACTGAGATAACAGCTAGAACTTACAAGCCAACTGAATTAGAGTCAAAAAAGTAAGAGTCATTATTTTAGCTAGAATGCTATAACAAGTTCTCCATAAAATACTTTAGATATATTTACTCCCTCTTATAAGTGATATAGTACAAAAATATACTTCATAATTATCAAACTACACAAATCATATATTTTTTCATATATTAAATTAATCTAACAAACTTTACACATTTTCTACTACTACTGTTGAAATAAAAAAACTGCATTTTTAAAGTAGATATTTTAGATACTTAATAAAACACAGCACAGTAATTTTTATATTGCAATCTCATCTTAATATGGTAAGAATATAAAGTTCAGAGGTATTAAATCAAAAAAGTTTTCGAAAGGATTTTTTAATGACAGATCAAGGTATAGTTAAAATTAATGCAAGCTTAAGGGAAAACGTAGGTACAGGTCCTGCACGTGCTGTAAGACGCAATGGAGGAATACCAGCAGTAGTATATGGTAAGAATAGGGATTCTCTAAGTGTATTTTTATCTGATAGAGAGTTTCTAAGCAAACACAGGTCCGCTGCACTGTCAACACATCTGATTGAACTTGAAATAGGGGATAAAAAAGAATACGTGCTGATGCGTGATGTGCAAAAACATCCAGTAACTGACAGAATACAGCATGTAGACTTTCAGTTCATTGATTATGGAACAGAAATCAAAATAGAAGTGCCATTAATATTTACAAATGAACAAAAATGTATCGGTGTTAAAAGAGGTGGTGTATTAAACATACTACATCGTACTTTGTCTATCAAATGTTTACCAAATGCTATATTACAAAATATAGAGATAGATTTATCTGATTTAACTGCAGGGCATTCTATACACGTAAGTGATTTAAATTTACCTCCAGAAATAAACGTTGTTATGAAAGAACATAATCCAGCAATAGTAACAATATCTAGTACAAGTATGGAAAAAGAAGGTGAAGGTAGTCAAGAACCTACAGCTGCCCCATCATCAGAAAACTAGTTTTTAAGGCATGTTCCATCTATTAGCTGGATTAGGTAACCCCGGTACTCAATATACACTAACTCGGCACAATGCTGGGTTTATGGTTATTGATGCAATATTAGATAAATTTCATTTTCCAAATTTCAAGAAGAAAAATAATGCATTGATATCAATCGGCAACATTGAATCTTACAGAGTTATCCTTGTTAAACCTTGGACATTTATGAACAATTCAGGTGTTCCTATAATGAACATAGTTAGTTTATACAAGATCCCATTAGATAACATGATAGTCTTCCACGATGAAGTAGAAATAGACTTCTGTACCATACGAGTTAAAAAAAGTGGTGGCAATGCTGGACACAATGGACTTAAATCAATTGACAACTTCCTTGGTAAAGATTACTGGAGGGTTAGATTTGGCATAGGACATCCTAGAAACAAAATGGACTTATCAGATTATGTTTTATCACACTTTCATAACCTCAATGCAGTTAATAACACTATATCAAGTATAGTAGAACACATCACACTACTGCTAGAAAAGAATCACACAACATTCACAGACAAAGTTAGAAACACTTTAAAATATGAAGACATTCCAGATTAATCTACTAATAACACGACTCTTCATTCACGTTTTGCATCACAACACAATAAATGAATCTTTTGTGTTGCATTAAGCCCTAAAGTACTTTCACATAATAAAAATTACAGCACTTATATAACTCTCTAGATTAATAATCAAAAACTAGAGATCACTTTTAAAACAGGAAGATGTCCTCAATCAATAAGCTTTCTAATACTATACTTTTTTATACATATTCTTGTGTCATAACACAATAAATAAATT
Organism: Ehrlichia canis str. Jake; assembly: GCF_000012565.1. Taxonomy (GTDB): domain Bacteria; phylum Pseudomonadota; class Alphaproteobacteria; order Rickettsiales; family Anaplasmataceae; genus Ehrlichia; species Ehrlichia canis. The sequence continues at coordinate 143,740 of NC_007354.1, read as the reverse complement.
TTTTACACTCCATAAATAATATAAAATACTGCCATAATAATAAAAAAATGCTATCACTTACAACATATCACACTAAGTTCAACAAGAAACTACTTTTAAGATAAAATGTATTATAAACTAACATAAATCGCCAATACAATGTTTTTTTATTGCTATTCTGAACACAATAAATGAGCTCTTTGCACTGATACTGTCATAACAACAAGAGTTCTATAACTTATACAATACCCAACACTAAGCCTAACAAAGAAACCATTTTTACAATAAAAAGTTGTTCTAAACCAATAAGATTGCTAATATCATGTTTTTTTATTGCTATCCTGAGCTACAACACAATAAATGAACTCTTTGCACTGATATTGTCACAACAACAAGAGTTCTATAACTTATACAATACCCAACACTAAGCCTAACAAAGAAACCATTTTTACAATAAAAAGTTGTTCTAAACCAATAAGATTGCTAATATCATGGTTTTTCTATTGCTATTCTGAACACAATAAATGAACTCTTTGCACTGATACTGTCATAACAACAAGAGTTCTATAACTTATACAATACCCAACACTAAGCATAACAAAGAAACCATTTTTACAACAAAAATTGTTCCAAATTAACATAGATTTCTAATATCATGGTTTTTCTATTGCTATTCTGAACACAATAAATGAACTCTTTGCACTGATACTGTCATAACAACAAGAGTTCTATAACTTATACAATACCCAACACTAAGCCTAACAAAGAAACCATTTTTACAACAAAAATTGTTCCAAATTAACATAGATTTCTAATATCATGGTTTTTTTATTGCTATTCTGAACACAATAAATGAGCTCTTTGCACTGTATGAAATACCATAAAATACTGTCATAACAATAAAAATTTATATAACTTACATAACTACACCAGGCTTAATAATAATAATTTATATATAAGTTATTAAAGTTTCTATCTTTCTATGCTAGAATATCAACTTACGGAATTCTAATTTTCTAATAACTATGCAGTTTAAAGAAGTATATGAAGAATGTGGTATATTCGCCATACAAAACAACAGACGTGCTGCAGTGAACTGTATCTTAGGACTACATGCACTTCAACACAGAGGTCAAGAATCATTTGGCATAGTAACGTCAGAAGATAACAAGCTTTATTGTCACTATTCCAATGAACAAGTTAATAGCATGTTTAATCAGCAACCCAAAATAAATTTACTACTAGGGAAATCTGCGATTGGACATGTACGTTATTCTACAAGTGGTAGTAAAATTGGTGTGCAACCAATAACTTTAGATTGTAAATTCGGGAAATTGGCAATAGCACATAATGGTAATCTTACCAACGCAACACAAATAAGAAACTCATTAACTGAAAAAGGATGCATATTTTCATCCGACATAGATACAGAAGTAATCGCACATTTAATCGCTATTAATACACAGGCTACTCTGTTAAATAACATCACAAATGCACTAAAAACTATCAATGGTGCATACTCACTAGTAATTCTTGTAAATGGTACCATAATATGCTGCCGTGACCCAGCTGGTATTAGACCTCTAGTATTAGGCATATTAGATAATTCATACATTGTAGCTTCAGAAACTTGTTCTCTAGACATAGTTGGAGCACAATTTGTAAGAGAGATATCACCAGGAGAACTGATTATAATTGATCAAAATAATACTCTAACAAGTTCTTTTCCATTTAAAAAACAAAAATCAAGTTTTTGCATTTTCGAATATGTATATTTTGCACGACCAGACAGTATAATAAACAATAAATCTGTATATGAAATACGTAAAAACATAGGAAAAGAACTCGCAATAGAAAATCCTGTACCAAAAGATACACATATGGTAGTACCAGTACCAGACTCTGGAGTACCAGCTGCATTAGGATTCTCAGAATATACAAAAATACCTTTTGAATTTGGAATTATTAGAAATCATTACGTAGGAAGAACTTTTATCCAGCCTAGCAACTACGTTCGTAATATGGGAGTAAAACTTAAACATAACGCTAATGCTTCTATTTTGAAAGACAAAATAATAATCCTAATAGATGACAGTCTTGTTAGAGGTACAACATTAAAAAACATCATAACATTACTACACAAAGCGCAAGTTAAAGAAATACATCTCAGGATTTCTAGCCCACCAACTATAAACTCTTGCTTTTACGGAATAGATACACCAGAAGAGTCAAAGTTAATAGCAAATAAGTTATCAACTACAGAAATCAAAAATGAACTTGGCTGTGATAGTATATATTTTCTAAGTATAAATGGCCTTTACAAAGCAATCAATAACACAACTAGGAATAATAGTTCTCCTCAATACTGTGATGCTTGTTTCACTGGAGATTATCCTATAGGAAAAATTGAGTAACTTTTAAAAACCTATATCCAATTATACATGTATAGAAAGCTACTTTTATCACTAAATGTTGCAAATTTTACATAATGTTAAGTGCTGAGTTCTTAATTAAACTTTCACTCTATAAGCTTGTACAGTTGCTATAAGTAATGTTAAAAGCCTAACTTTTTATTATTTTTTGAATTATGTAGCTAGTAATTCGCGTATATTGCACATGAAAAATAGTTCTTAGCATAAGTGTAAGCAAATTATCAAGATTTCTGATGAGATTACTAATTACGTATCTGTAGTGTTATGTAAAGTTCATGTGAAATACAAATCAATTATTTTTACGATATCTACTGTTATAGAAGAATCAGTACGTGTAACTATATATTTATAAAATCTTATAATTAAGTGTATATAGTTTATCACATTCCCTATTTTATAAATACACTGCAATTTTACCATCAACTAATGCGAATTTATTAGCTATCTGTTACGTTTTAGTTAATTTTTATCACTATACACATGTGAAGTGCCTCTTTATTCTTAAAACACTTTACAGGTCAAGTTATCTCATAATAGATAAATTGCTAAACGAATTAATATAACACTGTCAACAATTACATAAACACAAATCTTTATTTTACACAAAAATTAGTTATAAAAAATTACATTCCATCCTAACTTACAGAAACAATACAGATACATAACAATCTAACAGAATAAGTGTTTAACAAATTTTTTATATTTATTTTGGAAAAACCATTTTCCAGATACAACCACATAAATTACTGATCCTTCTATAAAAAATATTAGATACTGTAAAAAACAATTTATTTGTATTTCACATTAACTGAAAGCAACACTACAAATACACAATCTAGAAACCTGATAAATTGCTTATATTCAATACTAAAAATCTATTTTTTTATACATAATATAATTACATAACTTACTGATTAAGTGCCAAAAAAACTAATGTGGAAACAACTCATTGTATCTCATACTAATTCATAGAAACATTGAAAAATACACTACAATCAAAATAATTACTATATAGTAAGGAGAATGATATTAATGAAATAGCACTTTAATTTTCGCTTTACCAATTTTTAAATCACACAAGTTATCACATGAATTAATATCTAATAAACATAATCCAATATTACCAACATTAGATAATAACTCCCCTACTTGTTTCTGATCCCACATAACTTTTGTATCATCAAAAGATTCACTTTCAGAAATTACAGTATATATTTTTTTCTTTACCCCAGCACGATACATACGTGCAACTACCTCCTGTCCTATGTAACAACCTTTATTAAAATCAATTGCATTAAACTCGTCCATCCTAAATTGTAGAGGAAATGAAGTACCTTTTATCATATCTTTATTACAATCAGGAACAGTATTATTTATCCTTAACATTTCATAGTCTTTATATCTTTCAGCATCACTATTTACATTACTCAATGCTTCATTAGATTCATCAAATATTACACGTAATCCCAATGTAGATAACCTAGGATCCTGAAAAAATATAGTATTGCCTTCACAATAAGTGTATCCACATACATTGCTACTAGATTCTTCACCAATAAATACTCCAACTTTATAATGTTTTTTTTCCCTAATAACTACTTTTGATTGTAATTTGTATGACAAAAATTTTTGGATAATTTCGTCTTTATCTATGCTGCAACAATCCAACAATATATATTTCTCATACTGAACAACAAAAAAATCATACATATACCTGCCACTAGGACTTAAAAGTAGAGAATAGACAGCTTTATTCTGAGTGAGATTTAAAACATTATTTGTTGTAGTACGGTTTAGTAATTGCCTAGCATCTGGTCCATGAAACAGCACTATACTTCTATTAGGTAAAACTATAAACTTGCTCATATTTCACCATACCCACATTATTTTTTATTCAATCTGTATATAAAAAAACAACCATGTAATAATTATTCTAACATTTATGCTATTATAATAACTCATATATATTTTGTTATTTTCAAAATTATTTTCCTACTGTACTACATCATCACTATAATAACTATGCTTATTATTCACAATAACAATCTATATACCCTTATTTTTATACCACCATACTTAATCTATCTAAAAATTACTTTTCTACTGCACTACATCACTATTAAAAGATTAACACAAAACAATTACACTCATTATTTACGGTAACAATTTATATGCTTTATTTACTTAACATCATACTTAATTTATCTGAAAATTATTTTTCTACTGTTACTATATCACTACTAAAATATTAGAAAAAAATTACACTCATTGTTTACAGTAACAATTTATATATTTTATTTATATAATTTATATAAAAATTACTTTTCCACTGTACTGCATTATTACTATAATATTTAAAACCTTATCCCCTTTGATACTATAAATCTTACTCATATTCGCTTGCCTGAAAGTTTAGATTTATATAATATGTTATTATTGCTTGCACACCATCTACTTATATTACTTTAAATTACAAAAAATCTAAATTTGTTTTCTTAATAGCAACATTAATGTTTATGTAATTTGTACATTTTCAAATTCCACTGAAACTAAGAGTTGTTCTTTATTGTCATTTTGTCGATTGTCATAGACTATACAATCAGCATTACAAACTGCTTTTAAATCATTTTCTAATGAAACTGGAAAATGTTTGTTGATGATCAGTTTATTTATTTTATATTTTACAGATAATTGAGCACTAGCTTTTACCTTCCTTACTTGATTGAGAATTTCTATAAATGTTTCTCCCAACAATTCATCTGATTCATTGTACAAATTTACATCTGCAGCAGGCCAAGTATTATGGCTGTGGATTGAATTGTTACTACTATAGAGTGTTCTATATATCTCTTCTGTAACATACGGCATAAATGGAGCTAACATTTTGAGTAGCTCTCTTAATACAAAGGATAAAGTATTTACTGCACTTAGATGTTCTTGCTTGCTTATAAGTTCTCCATATGCTCTTTTTTTAGATAACTCAAGATAGTTATCACAAAAATCTTTCCAAAAGAAGGATTCTATGCAGTCAAGTGCAATGCAGTATTCAAAAGAATTGAAGCTTTCTGTTGCTTTGACAATTACTTTGTATAATTTTGACAGTATCCACTTGTCCATTGTTTCTGTAATGTATTGCAGATCTGGTTCTGAATACTGATCAATAAACATTGAAACAAATTTACTTGCATTCCAGAGTTTAGTGGTGAATCTTTTCCCTAGTTTTAGAATCTCATTAGAAAATGTAGTATCTGCACCTAATTTAGAATTTGCAGTCCAGTAACGTACTACATCTGCACCATACTCATCTAGTAATTTGTTAGGTGTTAAAACATTGCCTTTTGATTTACTCATTTTTGTTTTATCTTCTGCAAGGCACCATCCACTAATCATTATATTTTTCCATGGTATGTCATTATTATGATAGTATGCTTGCAAAATAGTATAAAACGCCCATGATCTTATTATTTCATGGCTTTGAGCACGTAAATCTGCAGGTGTTGCAGATATATTATGAAATTGAGTTGATAACGAACTAGTAGCCCAAGTATCCATGACGTCGGTTTCTACTTCTATCTCTGTATCTTGATATCCTTCTGGTAAATCATTGGTTGGATCTATTGGTAATTTATTAATATCAGGTAAGATAATTTTTCCATCTTTGGAATACCAAACTGGAAATGGTACTCCAAAATATCTTTGACGTGATATACACCAATCCCAGTTTAACCCTTCTATCCAAATCTCTATTTGTTTGCGCATAGATTGTGGATGCCAATTGATTTTTTGTACTTGTTTTAGTAATTCATGTTTTATGTCTACTACTTTTATAAACCATTGGTGACTCAATAATATTTCAATCGGTGCTCCTGACCTTTCCGCACATTTAACATTGTGAGTAATTTCTTGTTTCTGTATCAGCAAGTTATTTCGTTCTAATATTTCAATAATTAATGCTCTGGCCTCTGTTATTGATAATCCGTGTAATTGCTTGCATACATCTTGTCCTTGTAGTGTGTTTAAGTGATCTATTGTACCTGATTTACTTATAATAATTTTAGTGTCTAAGTTATGCTTATTCCACCAGTATACATCCATTTCATCTCCAAATGTACAGCACATTACTAACCCAGTTCCTTTATCTATCTTCACTTGATCATCCGATAGTATTTTTACTTTATTGCCAAATATTGGTACTATAGCGTTTTGCCCAAGCAAGTCCTGATATCTGATATCTGAAGGATTAAAAAATACAGCAACACAAGCTGGCATAAGTTCTGGGCGAGTTGTTGCAATGTTGATTGCTTTCCCTGCTTCTGTAGAAAATGCAATTGTATTCATAAAAGATGATAGTTCATTTTCTTCTACTTCAGCACGTGCTATTGCTGTTTTATCAATGCAATCCCAGAATATAGGTTGCAGTTTTCTGTATAATTTTCCTTTGTTGTATAAGTTTATGAATGATGTCTGAGATATCTTTTGTATATCTTTGCTTATTGTATGATACTCTAAGTCCCAATCATAACTAATTCCAATAGATTGAAAAAGTTGTTTAAATTGTATCCTAAATTCATGTGATACTTGTGTGCATATTGTTTTAAATTCTTTGCGGCTAATGTCTGTAGCGCGTATTTTTTTTGTTTTCTCTACCAATCGTTCTGTTGGTAGACCATTATCATCAAACCCTATAGGGTAAAACACATCTTTTCCAAGCATACGCTGATATCTTGCTATGAAATCTGTATGACAATAACTAAAGACATGTCCTATATGTAATTGTCCAGATATTGTTGGAGGTGGTGTATCAATTACGAATTGATTAGTTCCTGAGTTTTTCCATTTGTATAATTTTGTTGTGTCCCAAAGTGTATTATATTTTGTTTCTATATTTTTGAATTGGTATTTATTGTTAAAAATAGACTGCATTATCAAACATTTTACTTACTTTTCTTACTCAAGTATAGAGAATTGCATCTGTTGAAACAATGATAATTTTGTTAATTGTAATACTGTTGGTGTTATATCAGTTTTTATTGATGTATGCCATGTTTATATTATATAGTATTAAGCACTGCATGAGAGCTCATGAATCTTTGTAGATTGTATGGTGTTTAAAGGCTTGTTGGCTAGTAATTACCTCATGGACATGAGTTTGTTGATATTAATAACATTGTAACTATTAACCATTGTTTTGGGTTATATACAATTGAAGAAGCTAATTTTGCACAATTGGTTAATTTGTAATAAGTATTGAAAAATATTGTTATTCTTAAGAGTTATGGCAAGTAAATCTGTCTATGTGGAAGACTGATAATTAGTAATGACCATACTGAATTGTAAATATTAATCATTACGTAAGTTTTATATAGATAAAACCTTATCGATAACAGCCACTTATTGGGAATGCTATTATTGTGTAATTAGTTGATTGTATTGATATAGATATTGCAAAGTATTGAGAATTTCAAACTATTATTTATAAGTCGTTGTATATGTGATAATCTTATGTTTAGTAATAACTAACAGTAATAATATCGTAGTGTATATTATTGTTTAGTGTATGTTGCAAGTATGATGTCAATATCTAGTGAGTTTTTATGTTTAAAAGAGTTTATAGTACTTGCTGGTACTTGCTGCTGGAAAATTGTGTTTTAGTAACGTGTTTGTTTAGTTGTAAATTACTAAATAGTTCTTCGTTGAGCTTGTTAATTGTCGATGAAAATTTATTGGAAATGTTTCTAAAATATATTGTCGAAGTGGTGATCTACATTAAATTTTGAGTATCTGTGATTTGTAAAATTTGTATCTGTATCTATATATAAAGCTACGCTTTGCAAGTTTTTATTAAAGTCTTATAATAAATAATCCTTATTTTTTAAGTATTGTTAAAATGTATAATGATTAATTTAATAGAGCTTCCGCTTTTAATAGCGTGTGTATTTTCAATTGTATATCCATTTGTTTCTTATTTATCTTTTTGCTGGTCAAAGGTATTTACAATATTGATATTTATGCTGACAAGTTCTGCTATGGGTTTACTGTTGTATACACACATTGTTGATGATTTCTCATTTTATAATGTGTACTACAACTCACATACAACGAAACCTTTATTATATAAAATATTTGGTATTTGGGGTAATCATGAAGGCTCTATTTTATTATGGGTATGGATAATAAGTTTTTATAGTTTACTATTAGAGTTTTTTCTTGAAAGGGAAGATCTCAAAAAAATAGCTATTTCAATACAACATATAATGAACTTTGGATTTTTGTTATTTACCTTGTTCATATCTAACCCTTTTCTAAAGATGCCTACTATTGAATATGAAGGATTAGGGTTTAACCCTATACTGCAGGATACTGGGTTAATGATACATCCTCCTATTTTGTATTTAGGATATGTAGGATTTAGTGTAGTGTTTTCCCTTGCTGTAGCTGGTGTAATCGTTCAAAAGGATAGTGTAAAATGGGCAACTATTATAAATAAGTGGGTCTTGTTAGCGTGGTCATTTTTAACTTTAGGAATAGGGTTAGGTAGCTGGTGGGCTTATAGAGAATTAGGTTGGGGAGGATTTTGGTTTTGGGATCCTGTTGAAAATGCTTCACTTATGCCATGGCTATTTGGAACAGCTTTACTTCATTTGCTGCCCTTAGTTAGAAAGTTTAATATATTTTATAACTTTGCAATTTTATTATCAATTTTTTCATTTATAATGAGCCTGATTGGTACGTTCTTAGTGAGATCTGGTGTTTTAATATCTGTTCATGCTTTTGCTAATGATCCAAAGTGTGGATTCTATATATTAATGTTGATTGGTATCATAATTAGTAGTGGGATTGTAAGTTTCATTTGTTTTGCAAAGAAGGCTCAAGAGAAAAAACATGATTTTTTACTCTTGTCAAAAGTAACAATGTTGTTGTTTAACAATGTTCTGCTGTTAACAGCTTTTACTATAGTATTTATCGGTACTATATATCCTATTGTATTAGAAGTTATAACAGGAGATGTTATTTCTATAGGTGCACCGTATTATAATTCTTTATTTAACTATTTAATATTTTGTACTTTGTTATTGATGATCATTGTTATGGGATTGGACAAAAAGAGAAATAAAATTTTAGTAGAGAATTTTAAGTTTTCAGGACTTATAACTTCATTGATTGTTCCTTTTATTATAGATAATAATTTTTTTATTATTGCAATGATTCTATTATCAGTTTTATTGTTTTTATCTGTACTGGAAACCTATTGTAGGAAAATAAGAATACTTGCTGTGCCATTTTGTGAAACTGCCAGATTAATTAAATCATACTCTACAAAATATTATTCCATGCTAGTGTCACACATTGGTGTTGCTGTTTTTATATTTGGTGTGATTGGATCTACTGTATGGGGCGAAACTTATGAACTTTATATGAAGGAAGGCAACTCTGTTAAGACAAAAAATCTTCAAGTTGTTTTATCTAAATTATCTTTTGTAAAAAATGAAAATTACAATGCTATACGTGGAAAGTTTCTAATAATAAAGTCTGGGGAAATATTAGATAAAATATTTCCTGAGAATAGATTTTATATAGTTGAAGGAGTTAGAAATACTGAAAGTGCTATATATAGACATTGGTTATCTGATGTTTATATTGTGATTGGTGATATAGATAAAGCGATGGGTATAGCAGTAAAGATATATTATAAGCCTTTTATAAATTTGATATGGATAGGATTTTTGTTAATCACGTTTGGTGGTGTTATAGGATTGTTCGCTAACACTACTACAAGAAAAGCTTCGATGTTTGAAGAATTGAAAGCTGATGATTCCACTTGTATGTGAATAATATTTCATAGTAAATGATACAATCATATTATAGGGTTTCATTATTTTTTGTTGTAATATAGAGTGCATGTGAAATTATTTTACTAATAGCTCAAGTGATGCAACTTTAATATTAGAAACCACTACTCAGGTTAAGTAAGTTACTTTTTTGACACATAATTAATGTGATACTTGATACAATAGTTTTCATACATAAAGAAAAGTATATGAGGGATGTAAGACTTAATTTATATCTTTTTGCTAGTTTTACAGGTAAATAAAATTGTAAAAAATATTTACTATTCAAAAATTATTACTCAATGGATTTTGAGATAAGTAGATTTTGACTACAAGTCTAGTTAATTCTTAATATTATGGTTGTGATATAAAAAGATTTAATATTAGTGCAATAGCAATAAGTCTTTTTTGTTAATTTCTATAGTGAAATAAAATTATAAACAGATAATGGCTAGCTTAAAGTTTTACTTTTAAAAACATTAGAGATTATTTTAAGTTAACTGTTTATTTTATAGTTTAACTACAAATAAGGTTAAACTTCTTAATATAATAATTTTTGATGTATTATGAGAACAGTGTATAAAGTTAGTGAAGTGCAATAAATCTTTTGTTGATTTTGTTGATTGTAAGAAATAATTTCTGCAAATTAGGTAATGTAATTCTTCTTTTAAAGAATATCAGAAATTTTTATCAAAGTTTAATAATGCTCACTAGTTTATTAGGATTGAAAACTGACAAATCTTGAATATAGTAGGAAATAATATAAGGCTTTTTCTTAATGTTTAGTAGTAATATAATAATCATTATTGTTGGATTAGACAAAAAATAAAACTTTAAGTTTTCTAAACTTGTAACTTTATTGATCATGCATTTTATTGATGGTCAGTCTTTGATTCGATTAAGAATCCTATAAAATAGATCCAAGAGTTATTGTAAAAGTAAAAAATAACTTAGAAGATCATAACATAGTTACTTTTGTTGATATTTAAGGTGTGATTAATGGAAAAAAGAGCAACTTTTAATAAGTTGTGCAGGTATCGATAAATAAAGTATGTTGAAAATTGTTATTGTAAATAATGAATGTGGTTGTTTTAATAGGTACACAGTGTAGTAAGCAAGATAATTTTTAGGTACGCTATGTCTGGTATTGAACAGATGAAGTGCAAAGTTGTTACTGCAAATAATACATGTCATTGTCAAGCTTTTAATAGTGATGTAGTGCAGTAGAAAAGTAATCTTTAGATAGGTTGAGATAAGATGAATAAGCATATGTCAGTTAATAACTCTGATAGTACAATGTTAAAATGCCTAACATTACAAAATCTTCTCAACGTTATAACGTTAAGGTTATTAGTATAGAAAATTTACTCAATATACAAAAACGCATTAGGCATTACAAGCTGCAGAAAATCTAGCATTGAGCTCTAAGTACAAGATGCACGAGCATTATGATATAAAATAACTAACTGATAGAATGAAGAAAATTTTGCTTTTAGTAAATCTCATATACTTACTATTCAATACTATTCAATTCTTAATGCATATGTATTGAAAACACTTAAACTTACTCAGCGATTTAAAGTCAAAGACTATACTTAATGTTTTTTGGCGTCCTTTTTTTTAACTCCGAGTAATAAATCCTATATAGATACGAAATACTCTGTCAATTTTCGCAATACCTCAAAACTTCAATGATATTAAAAATAGCCCTATCTTATACTTCATCATACTACAACTTTCTAAGTAGAAACACAGATCTTATATTGATCACATTTTTCTGCTTCAAAAATTTATAGAATAACAGATACAGTAAAGCTTAGAACATTATGCTAATTACCACGCAACACACGACTCTTTTCTCTATTCCAATCTCTAGTTTTTATAGTCTCTCTTTTATCATGAAGCTTTTTCCCTTTTACAATAACAATCTTAGCTTTAGCTAGACCTTTCTCATTGAAATACAAAGATAACGGTACAACAGTAAAACCATCGTTTTTTATATTTCCAGATATTTTATATATTTGTTTTTTTCTCAACAATAACTTTCTAGGTCTAGTAGGATTATGATTCTTAGTACTTGCATGATTATATTCTGAAATATGTAGATTACATAACCATAATTCCATATTTTTTTCAGTAACATATGCCTCAGCTATACTCACCTTCCTTTGACGTAAAGACTTTACTTCACTACCAATCAACACAATACCAGCATCAAATTCTTGAATAATAAAATAATTAAATCTTACTTTACGATTTTCAATTATGACGTCCACAGAAAAATTTTACTCCTCATATTAATGTGCTTTTACATATTGAATAAGCTTTTCTATACTAGTAACCTTAACGTTATAACGTTGAGAAAACTCTATAATATCAGGCATCCTTGACATTGTACCATCAGGATTCATTAACTCACATACTACAGCTACTGGAGCTAACCCTGCAATTTTTGCAATTTCAACACTTGCTTCTGTATGCCCAGATCTCTCAAGCACTCCACCTTTTTTAGCAACAATTGGGAAAATATGACCTGGTGTTACAAAATCATCCTTCGTAACATTTTGATCAACAACCCTAAGGATAGTACTCGCTCTATCATGAGCAGAAACACCAGTAGTAATACCATAACGAACATCTATAGAAGTGGCAAAAGATGCGCTATTATCATTAACATGCCTTTTTGGTATAAACTCCAATCCTAACTTACACATCAAATCTTCTGTAATAGATAAACATACAATACCACTACCATGAGTTATCATGAAATTAATTGCATCACTCGTTACTTTCTCCGCTAAGATTACTAAATCACCTTCATTTTCTCTCTGTTCATCATCAATCAAAATGAATATTTTACCTTGTCTAGCATCCTCAATAATATGCTCTATAGGAGAAATAAAACTTGAACTTTCTGATACAATAATACCCATTAACTCTCTAACCTTCTTTATATAAATTCAATCTTTATAATTTTATATATTTTATAATCACCTTTTGGAGTTCTAACTTCTACAACATCACCTTCCTTTTTTCCTAATAATGATAAAACCAAAGGAGATTTTATTGAAATCATTTGTTTAGAGATGTCAACTTCATATTCACCAACAATCTTATAGACTACCTCATCAGTATTACCAGTTTGTTCATCATATATAGACATAGTTACAGTTGCCCCAAACATAACAGTATCACCTGACAGATTTGACACATCTATAACCTCAGCTCTAGATCTCTTTGACTCCAGTTCCATTATCTTACTTTCTATTAATCCTTGTCTTTCACGAGCAGCATGATATTCTGCATTTTCAGACAAATCCCCTAATTCACGTGCCTCAGAAATAGATTTAATAATCTTAGGCCTCTCATGTTTTAATGACTCTAACTCTAACTCAAGCTTTTCAAACCCACTTTTTGTAATAGGGAATCTTTCATTCATATAGTTATTCATAAGCCATACCATATAACAGAGAATTACTTAAAACTAGAAGTAACCTTACTTATAATGTCTAATAACAAGTCTTTTACATCATCAGTAAAATTATTCGATATATTACTTAACACATCCGGATAATTTTCATTGAGTTCCTTTAAAAGCATTTCCTCAAATTTACCTACATTGTTCACACTAATATCATCTAAACAACCACTTGTACCAGCAAATATCACAGCAACCTGTTCTGCTACGGATAATGGAGAATACTGTTTCTGCTTCAACAACTCCATCATTCTCCTACCTCTATCTAGCACTTTTTTAGAATGCACATCAATATCAGACCCAAATTTTGCAAAATCTTCTAACTCTCTATATTGAGCTAAACTTAACTTTACAGAACCTGCAACTTTTTTAACAGACTTAATCTGCGCAGCAGAACCTACCCTTGAAACAGATAATCCAACATTTACAGCCGGACGGAACCCTTTATAAAAAATTTCAGACTCAAGGAAAATCTGACCATCAGTAATTGAAATTACATTAGTTGGAACATAAGCAGACACATCACCAGCTTGCGTTTCAATTATTGGTAAAGCAGTCAACGAACCCGCACCTTTTTCATCTGACATTTTAGCTGCTCTTTCCAACAACCTAGAATGTAAGAAAAACACATCACCAGGATACGCTTCACGACCAGGAGGACGCCTTAACAATAAAGACATCTGCCTATAAGCAACAGCATGTTTTGATAAATCATCATACACAATCAAACAGTGCATTCCATTATCTCTAAAAAACTCACCCATTGCACAAGCAGCATATGGAGCTAGATATTGAAACGACACAGTATCAGAAGCTCCAGCAGCAACAACAATTGTATATTCTAAAGCTCCACTTACACGTAGCTTATCAACTATTCTTGCAATAGCAGAATTTTTTTGTCCTATTGCAACATAAATACAGTATACTTTTTCCTTTTCTGAAACAGTATCATTATGCAATTTCTGATTAATAATAGTATCAATTGCTATTGCAGTTTTTCCTGTTTTCCTATCACCTATAATCAATTCACGTTGACCACGACCTATTGGTATTAGCATATCTATAACTTTAATACCAGTCTGCAAAGGTTCACTAACAGATTGTCTTGCAATAATACCTGGTGCTTTAATTTCTACTGGCAACCTAATTTTACTGTCAACATTGCCAGCACCATCAATAGGGTTACCTAAAGCATCAACTACCCTTCCTAAAAGCTCAAATCCAACAGGGACATCCATTAATTTCCCTGTACATTTTGCTGTATCACCTTCTCCAACACTTCTCTCATTACCAAATATAACTACACTAGCAGTATCACAATCCAATCCTAATACTATACCTGTAACCCCATTAGTAAAAACTACTACTTCTCCAAACTTTGCTTTCTCTAAACCATATACTATAGCTATCCCATCTTTAATAGATATAACTTCACCTACACTATCAGCTTTTACTTGATTATCAAAATTTTCAATACGCTCCTTAATAACTCTTAACACTTCACCTGGAGATATAGTATTATTCATTATTTTACCTTATTATTCACTTATACTACATACAGACATTTTACTAAGTTCCCTTAAACTTTGTAAATAACTATTTAACGACACATCTATAACGTCAAAATTTACCCTAATAATAAAGCCACCTAAAATGCTAGGATCTAAGTTATTTGTGATACCAACAACCTTGCCATACCTTTCAAGCAACGCATTACATATACCTTCCTCTTCCTGTTTTGTCAGTAAAGCACAAGAAGTAACAGATATATTAACTTCTTTATTATATTTTCTTACTAAATCAAGAAAAGCACTAAAAATTTGTAGTAATATATTTCCTCTATTACTTTCAATAACAATTATCATGAACTTGACTAATATAGAGTCAATATAATCACCAATCACCTTAATAAGGCTTATTTTACTTTCTTTTGATACTCTAGGACTAGACAAAAACATAGCAACATTATTGTCATTTTCAAGAACACTTATAACAAACTCTACATCCTTACAAATAGAGTTAACATCTGATACACTAAACAATGCTTGAGCATAACAAGATGCTATATAGCCACCTCTATACTGAGTCATAAGCTTTTAAAGGAAACATAAAACAGCAAAATGTTATACATTATCAGAGTAGCAGTCAAGTATTTTATATATTAATAAACAAGACAACAATTACTACCATAATAAACAACTGTGCTTGCAATACTTTCAAACCCTTTCACTTAGATAACACCATTTATCAAAGTTTACATAGACACTGTATGGTTAATGTTACTATCACTATTATAAACAATTAGCACCTATATCTAGAAAAACTAGTAAACTTAACATTTACTGAAT
Source organism: Ehrlichia canis str. Jake (assembly GCF_000012565.1). Classification (GTDB taxonomy): domain Bacteria; phylum Pseudomonadota; class Alphaproteobacteria; order Rickettsiales; family Anaplasmataceae; genus Ehrlichia; species Ehrlichia canis. The sequence continues at coordinate 127,674 of NC_007354.1, read as the reverse complement.
TTAACAAAGTTATCATATATTATAATTTAACTCGGAGACTTCGATTACCTTCACTATATTCCCAATCTATTAACTTGAATAAGTTTCCCTATGTTAATAACTTTAAATATCAGTTTTATATGAGAGAGATTGCTTTAATAGATCTTCTTTGGTTGTAACTTGAAGTTTATTATAATCAAATCAGAGTCATTATTGAAATGTTGTAAGTTAAACTGATGTACATTCAAAATCTAGCAAACTCTACAATATCATACATTATTGACATTGTACTATACTCAACTGGAGAGATAATACCCCACTTCTCTTAGCTGTATGCCCAGATCTTTTATAACTTTTTCAACAACAATGGGAAAAATATATCACAGTGTCACAAAATCATACTTCGTAACATTTTTATCGACAACATCAAGAATAGTATGCCATGTCATGAACAAAACAACCAGCAGTATCTATAGAGTTTTAAAAAATTCACTATTATCACTTACATATTCTTCCAGCATAAACTTTAACAATATAATCTCTTTCAGACAAAAGTAATGAGATCATATATATATTCAAAATCTATGTATCCCTTAATCTTTAAATAAACATATAAACCAGTAAGTAAAGCTGAAGTAACAGTTGCAATGATTGATTTAATCAGTAAATAAGATTTAACTGGAGCACTACTTGCACTACCAATTACTGGATTATCAGGCACTTCAACTTTTATGGGTAATATTAAAAATAAAATAATCCACCAAGATATTATAAAAAATACAATATCTCCAACACCCATATAATTTAAACCCAAACTATAGTATTAAACCCTTTGCAATTATCACATTCATAATGCCAACGTGTAGAAACACACTGACATTTTGTACAGCTCCAATGTTGTTCTGATATAGCATCTTTTGCAATTTTATCTGTCCAATATAAGAGTTCATTATAATCTTGTGATAACACTTTCAGTTTTAACATTAAAAAATACAACGAAATATATGTTTGAGTTTTGAATTCATTATTTAAATATTTCATTGCTGCATCATACTCACCTAGATTTATAGCATCTCGTGCTATAAGGTATATACTAAAATAATATTCAGTGTTAAAACTGTATAACTTATGTATAGCATGACTATTATGCTGCATGATATCTAAATAGAGGTTAGCAATATCAGGATGCGGATTAGTACGATATTCATATTCAAGAATACTAACTGCTTTACGTTTCCTATCAGTGTTCAAATAGCACTGAGCTTTAAGTAATACAATAGGAGTACTATATTTTTGACAATTTTTAATGTTATCAAGTACCTTTAATCCATCATCATACCTTTGAACATCGTAACATTGCTTCGCCAAGGCATAATAAAATATGTTAAGCATGTCTTGAACATTATAAGGTAAGTTCACCTTCAATTTTATTACTTTCTTTATTTCCTCAATTGCATTACTCCAATCTCTAGAAAGACGATATATCTCCAATTTAAAAATAGCTGACCAAGATTGCTTATAAAAAATTTCTAGCATTTTTCTTAACAAACTCAACTGCTGAATCTGATCTTCTTCTTGACTAATAACATTTAATAAATGTACACCTAACGACGCATCTATCATTGGAACAATTTTTGCAAATTGCCCAAAATACTTCTCAGCTAATCCATATTTCCTATTATCGAAACAAACTCTTCCCTTCAACAAGTAAAAAGATGGATGATCAAAACTCCCTAACTTTGTTATAATCTTTTCTACTCTTTCAACATCCCCACAATTTAAATACATGTAACCTTGTTCTAATAAGATCATTTTTTTGTTTTGTGAATCCCTTCTATATCTATATAAAGACTGAATCAAACAAAAAACTAACCTGACTAATAGAATTAAAACAAGTAAGAAAACAGCAACAACAAAAAATGTAAATAAGATGTTCACCTCAATATCATAGCCTAACCAATCTATTGTGATAATACCATCGCAATCTATTACCCATAATCCTATAGTTAGTGCAACAATAACAAATATTAAAAGACTTGTAATCATGAAACACCAGGTAATTTAATTATATATTGTGATAACTGATCATATATTATAGATATGCTCTTTTCCATAGATACTATATCTTCTAACTGTTGTATCCATAGTTCAAGCTCTACAACAGATGACAGTTCTTTCTGAGCAAAAGTTAAAGCATCACTCCAAAGATTATCATCTAGGTAGCTTTCCACTTCTTTTAAATTATGAAGTAGTACATCGTTTTGATTTTTCACTACAATCCATTTAAAAAAAACTTTTTGTACCATATTAGAACGTGAATAATGTAATTCACGAGCAATCTTTTTAAATGAAAATTTCAACCTATTAAATGTAGTTAATTTTTTACTATCTAATCTTTCAATCTCAGCAACAGCATCATTAATCAGACTATCATCAAGTCTAAGTAACATAGGCTTTATTGAGTAGATTATACTTTTTACTGATATATCACCTAAAAATGCTTCTCTTAAATTAATGACAGACAACAAAAGCTTTGCAAGCCATTCTTCACTAGAACAGCTTATAACATCATTATTTTCTGATGTAACTATACGTTGCACAGGACAATTTTCTTTCTGTTTACTCAAATATGAATTAAGCAAGCTCTGATTAACTTGTACTAAAATAGAACGTACATCATTTTCCATAGCTCTTTTATACTGCTGATTAAATTGCTGATTAAATTCAACTAAACCCTTCTTTATGTCTAAGTAAGACAAAACAGCACACACAGAACAAGAGGTGGTTATCAAAACCATAAAAAACCATCCCCATATTTCTCTTGTTACCATATTAACACCTTACTATTCATGCCGCAAAATATCTGCTGGATCTTGACACGCAGCTTTCCTAGCAGGCAGAATAGCTGCAATTAACGATAAAAATAATGATAATAAAGATATCTTCACTACATCCTCCACCAACAAAACAGAAGGTAAAGTATCAAAAAAGTAAATTATAGGATCAAAAATATTACTATTACTAATCTTTTCTAAAATATTTTTAATTGCATTAATATTTAAAGAAAATACTATTCCTATTACACACCCTAATACTGTGCCTATCAACCCTATAAAAACCCCACACATACAAAATATTCTAAGTATCCCACAACGTGTCACACCTAATGTACGCATTATAGCAATCGCTCCTTTTTTATCTTGTACTAATATAGACAAGCTTGAAATAATATTAAATGTTGCAACTATTATAATTAAAGTCAATATAAAAAACATTACATTACGTTCAATTTCCAACGCATGGAAATAACTGCCCTGCTGCATTTTCCAGTCTTCACCTTTCATATCTATTTTATTTTCTATCAGCTTTAGCATTTCAGATGATTTATTACCATCAAAAATCGACACTTCTATATTTTTAACTCTATTATCATAATGGAAAAACAACTGTGAAGCATGTAAAGGCATATACACTAAACTACTATCAAATTCATACATTCCAACATCAAATATCGCAACAACTTTATATGTTTTCATTCTCGGTATATTACCTATAACAGTAGATAAACTTTCTGAAGATATGATAGTAAGTTTATCTCCATAATCTACACGTAAAACTTCAGCTAACTTTATACCTATAGCAATACCATCATTAAATTCAGCAATATCACCTCTAACTATATTATTTACTATGATATTATTACGTTCTATATCCTGCTTTTCTATACCCCTTACTATAACTCCAGATACACTGCTACTAGATTTAATCATAGCTTGATTTTCAGTAATAGGCACAGCATATTTCACACCAGGAATTTCTTTAATAGATTTTGTAATTTCATGGTAATCATAATCAAAATTACCATCACAATAGATAGCTATATGGCCATTTAAACCTACCACACAATCCAATAGCTTTTCTCCAAACCCATTCATCACAGACATCACTATAATCAAAGTAGCCACTCCTAAAGTAATCCCTACTAAAGACAGTATAGTAATCATAGAACATAAAAACTGACTACTGCTAGATTGCAAATAACGTAGTGCTAACATCAATTCAAATTTAAGCAACATCGCAATCACACCACATAGAATAAAATAATATCACTAATATACTATCACCAAGATAATATTACAAAATCACATGATTGGGAAATTAATAGTTTATTAACCTACAAACATTCTCATGATACAACAACACTATATCTTTAATTTATTTACCTAGATAGTACAAGAAATTTGACACCAACATAAATTTACATCTCAATTTATAATAACAATAAGCTATTTTTATCTGTAAAATAGGTTGTCAAGATATACACTACTAAGATATTTTTAAAATTAACATTTTCCTTATTAAAATAAACACAGTGAAAATTACATCATCAAAATTACATTCTTTTTTTAACAATCCACAATCCTTCAACAACATACTCATTTATGGAAATGATTATGGAAAGATTAACATGTATAAAGAAAAAATTATTAAACACATCAATACAAATACTGAATTTTCTACAAGTAATATAGATTACCCAACAGTAAATAAAAACCCAAGTACATTATTTATAGAATTGACCACTATATCAATGTTTTGTAAAAATAAGTTGATAATAATAGCCAATGGTGAAAAGTCTATATCTCAAGAACTTAAGAACATTTTAAATAACAACATAGGAAGAAACTATGTTATTATAACATCTGGAGAATTATCCATCGACTCCAGTTTAAGGCAATACTATGACAATTCACTAAATGCTGCATCCATAGGGTGTTACAAAGACGATAATGATAATCTTGCATTTATAATCTCAGACTTCCTTACACAAAACAAAGTACATTATAACTGCACAACATTGCAGTACCTATGCTCTGTCTTATCACAAAACTGCAATGCATTAGAACCAGAACTTCAAAAACTCATGTTATACATAGGAAATAACAAAAACTTAACAACAAAAGACATTCAAGAAAGCTTACTGACAGAAATAGATCCAATATCAGAAGATTTATGCATATCTATTGCAGAAAAAAATCTAGAGAATTTTACAAAATTTTCTAATATACTACTAAAAAATAAATTCACTCCAATAGCTCTAATAAGGATTCTAATAAAATATTTTCTAAGACTAGAATACTTGATAAGGGTTGTAAAAGATGGTGAATCAATAAACCAAGCATTAAAATCCATTCATCCACCAATATTTTTCAAATCAATCCCCACAATAAAGAAACATATATCTACAATTTCATATTTTGAAGTTAATAACATCATAAAAAAACTAGCAGAAATAGAAATACAGTGTAAAAAATCAGATCTAAATCAAGAAGTAATATTTAAATATTACATCACAGCAATGATCATCAGCAAATAATTACACTGCAAAATACTAATACAATATTCATATTGAGTTAAATCAATTCTCAGAATAAGCCATATTATTAAGTAATATAGTAGTACACATTCATAATAAATACCTCTTAAGCCAATATAATATACAATCAAATACAGTACATGTTATAAGCAATTATTCCTCAAATAGACATTAGAATAGTATTTAAACTATATTATTAAATTGCAGCATATTACCAATACCACTGATTAAGTGACAATAAGAATATAGCAAAATCTAATAATCAAATATATTGTTTGTATTGGTTAAACATCTTATAAATTAATATTAGAAATAAAATTATTCAATACCAACTACATCATTAGTATAAGATAAGATTATTTCTGTAAGAAGAATAATGGATTAAGTACCCAATTATACATTATCACAACACATATAGAGACTACCTTAAATAAACATTTTAATTAAATTCATTAAGTCAAAATAGAATCACAAATAAATTTTGTAACTCCATATTTTATACCATCATATGCTACTGGAATTAAACTAACAGGTAAAAACATCACATAATATCATCGTTATACATTAACATAGTTTTATGTATTTAATATAACAATACAACAATTATTATTGTAACAAACAACTGTAACATTCTCAAAGGTTCTCACTTACAATAATACTAGATAAGTTTTGTATAAATAATAATAGCTACATCACAATTGCAAACAGTATACCAGACTTTATACCGCAAAATTATTACATTTCACAATCCAACAACTTCATTATACTAACTATATTTCAAATTTATCATTTGAATAAATTTCTCTATACTTAGTTACTCTAACATTACAATGTTAGTCGAGAAACTCCTGTAATATCACACATTCTTGATATTGAACTATCAGAATTCATTATCTTTAATAAAATATTTTATTACATAGTTTTATCAGAAATTTATATTCTTTAGTAACACATTCTAATAAACACTTTGCTTTATAATATTAACATTTGCTACACTATGCATTTCAATTGCTGCAGCTAATGCAGCTATTCTTGCAATTACAGACCAACTCAACATATTTTCTTTCTGATAGCTCACATCTATAAAATTACAGCCTACAGAATTTAAATTAGAGAATTTATCCTTCACATTGTGATATCTATATAAGTAACATGAAGGTGTACTTCCTATAAAATAGATTAATGGCTCTGCAACACAATTATTAAACATTTCTCTAGTAGCAATACCTTCCTGTATTATTACCTTACTGACAACTTCACTATCCTTGATTTTTTTCATTTTATTACGTCTTTTCTTATTAAGCGTCAATACATCATCTCTACAGCAAGCTACTACAATTCCCATACCATAAGTACCGTTATCAGCTTTTATAAATACATATGGTCGTTCCTTAATACCATATAGTTGGAACTTATTATGTATCTTATCAATAATTATTTCAACTTCATCAGCAATATTATGCATACCTTGTCCATCTATAAAACAAATATTACTACAACTAGAAAATAAAGTTGAAATTAACCAAGGATCAATTTTAAAACTACTACAAAATTCTTTACACAATTCCTGATAAATAGAAAAATGATTAGATTTACTCCTATTAAACCAACCTAAAAACAAAGACGGAATAATATTTTGATATTTTAACCCTCGCAGCACTTCTGGAATACCACTAGTCATATCATTATTAAGTAAAATAAGATCAGGAACAAAACCACACCCAGCTTGAAGTACTCCATTATTATTAGCAAGACACAGACAGTTTATTAAATCCCCATTAGAAGAAACAAGCTCTACATTCTGATTTATACCACATATCCCAACTTCAACAATAAAACCTGCATTATTAACTATACTTTTTAGAGTAATTAAACTATCTACATATTTTAGATTTCTAGTATGGTTCTCTGCAATAATCAAAACTTTCTTACAATCCATATAATTAACTATATACTCTTTCAATAATCTAGAAGTATAAACTTGAGATTGTTGATTAAAATTATTATAACCTGCAGGAAAAATGTTAGTATCCACAGGAGCAATCTTATAATCAGATATCCTTAAATCAACCGAAACATTTATTATGGGGTGATATTTAGTAAACCTATAAGAAAACCAATTTTCTATATCTAATTCATGTGTTTTTAATATATCATTCAATGTATCAATAATTATCGTCATTAGTACCAATAAAACATTTAAGTAAGAATATTAATAGGAGGACTATTTATAGGATAAAATATTCTGTTTAACATTATATCATAATTACATTCTATAATTTCATTTTTTAATATCATATCTACACTTTAAACATCAACATTACTGTTATATTCCCAATCACAGATACTCTATTACAAAACTACTCTGTCACAATAAGCCAATAGAAACAACATAGCACTTTACAGTACCTATGCATATCAATCCAATAACAGATATTGAATAACTTTAATATAATAAATATAAAACTAGATTTTTGCAATATGACCAGTATATAACTGACGTGGACGACATATTTTATAATTCTTATCTGCCACCATCTCATACCACTGAGCAGACCAACCAGATGTTCTAGCCAACGCAAATAATGTAGTAAACATTCTCACTGGTATTCCAATAGCTTTTAAAATAATTCCAGAATAAAAATCCACATTAGGATACAAGCTACGTTCAATAAAATAACTATCCTGCAAAGCTATATTTTCCAATTCCAAAGCTATTTCTAATAATGGATCATTTACACCTAAATCATTTAAGACTTCTTTACAAATTTCACAAATTATCTTAGCACGTGGATCATAATTTTTATATACCCTATGACCAAAACCCATTAGCCTCGTACTTTTATTACCATCTTTTACTTTTTGAATAAACTGCTTTACGTTACTTGGTTTTTCAATTGCCATTAACATATTAATCACAGCTTCATTAGCACCACCATGAGCTGGCCCCCATAAAGTTGCTATCCCTGCTACCAAACAAGCAAATAAGTCAGCACCAGAAGAACCAGCCAACCTAACAGTAGCAGTAGAAGCATTTTGCTCATGATCAGCATGTAATGTAAAAATAACATCCAAAGCTTTAGCAACAACTTGAGTAAATTTATAAGAAGAAATATCAAACATCATATGTATAAAATTTTCACTATAAGACAATCCATGATTAGGTTCAATAAAATCCTGATTAGTCGTGTATCTATAAATCATTGCTATTATGCTTGCAACCTTAGCCACTGCTAACTTAGGATGTTTTAATCCATCTTTATCAACTGCTTGGTCATGATAATAAGATGCCAATGCAGAAAAACATGCCATTAATATAGTCATAGGATGTGAATCTTGTGAAAATGACTTTATAACATCACAAACCATTTCAGGAGGCATATACTCCTGAGAAATCTGTAACATAAAATCTTTTAAATTATCAACACTAGGAAAAGACCCATAAAACAATAAATAGACGATTTCTATAAAACTCTTATTGTTATTAACTAAATCAGCTATATTATATCCTCTATAGCATAATATCCCCTTATTCCCATCAATAAATGTAATCTTGGACTCACAAGCAGCAGTAGACATAAATCCTGGATCATAAGTTAATATTCCTGTACCTTTATACAAAGAAGTAATATCTATAACTTTATTTCCATTAGTATCACATAAAACCGGTAATTTCACTTTTTGACCATCTAATTCCAATACTGCTTCTTTGACCATATTTTCACCTAAATTAATAACAATAACGCATATTTTGCTTATATAACACAAACAGATAAAAATTAAAATTCAAACACTTCAAATCTTATCAGAAGTAATGTAAACTTTATGTATATTAACTGAAAATCCAATTCTTTTCTGATATTTACACACAAAATTCATACCGATAATATTATCAACACTGATTTTTAACTTTCCGTAAAAATAAATCATTTTTTAATACACTAGATATCAACAAGATTTACAATACACAAAGTTATATAATACTCTCACCAACTATAAAAAATTAATACCATATTTATATATACTTACAAGTTATATACCTTCTCCATCTTAAATTTCTAAAGAAAGCTTAATGTTAATCTAAAACAAACATATTACATATTTTGTGTCTTATCACGCCAAATAAGACTTGAATTCTACTATAATTTGAAAATCTATACCTGCTTATCTCGGTAAATTAACAAGTTTTACTGATAAAACCTGTAAATAGCAAGAGTTAAAATATGTACCAGATTACTATATATACATTAAACTATAAAAAATACCTAAAACGTACCTGACACTTTACCACTATTTATAATATCATTACAAATTCAAATTTATGAAAAATTAGTACCAGTACCTCAATAAATAACCAAAAAGCCAACTTTTATTTTCAATATTACAAAAATATTTAGCTTTATCCAATTGCAACTGCATGGTTAAATGTAAGTCATATATTAACTTATTAATGCTTCAACATCATTGATAACTGCACTACTAACTTCTCACAATGTTCAATTGCAATCAAAGTGTTAGATTCACAGATCATATACTATTTTATTAATTCATTGAATATCACTTACAAGAGTATTATCAACTTACTATATAAACAAAAAACTAATGTTAGCTTTTAATAATTTGTATTCCCTTTTCAAGATTTTTAAAATCTATTCCCATTCAATTGTAGCTGGAGGTTTAGATGTAGTGTCATATACTACTCTATTAATCCCATCAACATTATTTACTATTGCATTACTTACTTCCTGCAAAAATTCATAAAAGATTAACTTAGTATCTGTATCTACACCAAATGGGAAACAGCCTGCAGTCATACCATCACTAGAAGTAACAGCTCTTAAAGCACAAGTATAACCATAAGTCCTACTATCACCCATAACACCTACTGTTTTCACAGGTAATATCACTGCAAATGCCTGCCATATAATATTATACAAGTTGTACTTCTTTATAAGATTGATATATATATCATCAGCAGCTTGTAGCATTTTTATTTTTTCTTGAGTAACTTCACCTATTATTCTAATTGCTAGTCCAGGACCTGGAAATGGATGGCGCATCAATATTTCATCTGATATTCCAAGCTCCTTTCCCAATAATCTAACTTCATCTTTAAACAGCAACTTTAGAGGCTCAACAAGCTGCAGTCTCATAACATCAGGTAATCCACCAACATTATGATGAGACTTGATAGTTACACTTTCTTTTCCCACAGCACCACCAGATTCTATGACATCAGGGTATATAGTTCCCTGCATTAGAAATTCTACTCCTCCTATTTTATTTGCCTCTCCTTCAAATACTTCAATAAATGTTTTTCCTATTATTTTCCGTTTTTGTTCTGGATCAGTAATAGACTTAAGTTTATTCAAAAACACTGATGATTTATCAACAATAGTGATAGGCATTTGAAATTGATTAACTAATAACTGACTTATTTTTTCTGCTTCATTATAACGTAACAGACCATTATCAATAAAGATACAGTGCAATTGATCCCCTATGGCTCGATAAGTCAAAGCAGCAGCAACACTAGAGTCAACCCCACCACTAATAGCTGCTATTACCTTTTTATCTCCTACTTGCTTTTTTATAACACGTTGTTGCTCATCCAAAAAGGAATTCATTGTCCAATCAGTTTTACACCCTGCTATCTTTATAAAATTACTAAGCAATGCTATACCATCAGTAGTGTGATATACTTCAGGATGAAACTGCATGCCGTAGATTTTTCTTTCTTCATTGCATATCATTGCAATTACATTCTTCAACACACTATATGCTATAACTTCAAAACCACGAGGAACATTATATACACTATCTGCATGGCTCATCCATACATCAACCCTTTTACCTACTTCCCAAACATTTTTTGTGATTTCTGATTCTTTTATAATATTCAAAGTAGCTTTACCAAATTCTTTACTACAATCAGATACAATAGCTGAATTAAAATAATTACTTAAAAGCTGTAATCCATAGCATATACCTAACACTGGAATTGAAGATTTCTTATTTAACTCAATAATATTATGAACAATTTTAGGTATTTCCGCTAAACTAGCAACTGATTTAGGTCCTCCAGATAAAATAAACGCCTTACTGTCTTTTACAAGATCAAATTCCACATCAGGTGTAAAAATTTCACAATAGACATTTAGTTCTCTTATTCTCCTAGCAAGTAATTGCGTAAATTGCGACCCAAAATCAATAATTGCTACTTTTGACATTCCATGCTACCTCACAATTCAGAAAACAAAACCCATAAACATGCAGGCACTACTACCTAATTAATTGCTACATGTACATGGTTAACTTAATACAGACATATAAACATTAGTAAGCTTATTTATAACAATAATTAACACACCTTTAGCGCTGATCATATAAACTCTATAAACCAATATTATTTACTTTATTAACTACAATAAACTTATAGTTTTTTACATAACACAACATAAAAATACAACTTATTACAATAAGGCATTAAAGAAAATGACGTAGAACTCTAGAACTTACGTCATGTTACAACTATATCAAAAAAGTCAATTCTCAACAAGAGTTATAATTTTATTAATAAATATACTATAATATTTAAATTATCACGATAAATTTAGGTACAAAAACATGACAGAAGAATTATCACTAGACTCAAGTTTAGAGAGTGCTATGAGCTATGTAGAAAAAGGATATAACACAAAAATAGACTCAAAAATGAAAGAATGCATCAAAAATGAAGTCAAACAAGCAATTCCAGAATTAAATAAAGTATTAACACCATTAATTAACTCTGCAATTAGCTCAGAGCAACAAACACTATCACAAAATCAACAAGCAGACTTAGTTAAGAAATTAATAGAAATTATGATGCCACACATGCAAAAAATTATAACTGCATCTGAATAATGAAAAAATAACACTTTATTTGAAAACACAAAATACATAAAGATACTTTTTATCAACATTATTCTATTATTAAAACATCTTACTAATGCAACATTCTATAAGCATTGTAAATTTGTGATGTTTATAATGCTTATAGCACACTATGCTTATTTCTCATATTACAGGGTACGAGAAGATTCAGCAGCGCTTCCCATAGTTAAGTATTGTTCTGCTATAACCTTTCTATAAGTTTCTATATCTTTTCGGATAAGAAATTCTAGCTCAGAATTTAAGAATAAGCTTGTAGTATAATTTGCTATGTTACTCATAAATACACCAAAGTGCATAGTACCATTTTTAACATTATGGTCAATATCATTAATAATTTCCCTACACGGTCTAATAATATTGCGTGGGAACGCAAGTCCAGATGTTACACACACAGGATTTCTTTTTTCATCTGGACTATATAAATGACTAAATGCCATTCTTGCATTATCACATATCCTCGCAAACCTTACAGCATAAAACAGCATGTGTTTTACACTTCTTTCTTGAAAAATAAGAGCTTGTATTTCTTTATCAGTACAGGATTCTGTAGTGATACTTTTTGACTGCACAATAATATGATACATATGCCCAAACTGCACAATACAAGATACCTTTATCAAATCAATTAAGTCATTTAACTGAGTATCCTGAACTCGTGAATTTACAATATCAATATACATACCTAACATGTCATAGTAAAAACTATCAGAGTGTACCTTAAAAACAGCCTTGTCTTTTAACTCTTGAGAATAGCAATAAAGGAAATTACATACTCGTGCAGAAATAGTCTTCAAGTCAGAAAATCCTAAATTAATTAGACTTATCAAGAATGCATCCATGTGGCTCTGATCATAATAATGACTGGCACAATACTTAAAATACTTAAGAATAACAAGATTACATAATCTACCTACCATTTGTTTAATTATCCCAAACTTAATAATAAAAGTACATAGATTTATATTATTAGTTACTTTTAATAGACTATTTTGAATTTCAGGTTTTAATACAAGTCTATTACCTACTATATTAAATATATTGAACATAAAATTAGCAGAATATACAAAATGCATATCTGCAAACTGTTCTACAGTTTTTCTAAATTTTACCATTTGTTGAAAATACTCCTTTGCGGAAAGGTGACTAGTATGTTTTCTAATAAAACTTTTAATTGTCATGTGTGTACTAGCTTCTACTGAAGTAAGTACTTGAGTTTTCTGCCCTTCACTGACACCAGGCAATTTCTCACTGCTCTCTACTTCTCTATGTACACAAGATGGTATCGCATCAGTATCTTTTCTTTGCTTAATAGAGTAGGACCGACAAATTTTCGGTTTCGCACCCTGCTGTAAATATCCATTATCTACCTCTGACTTTCTATCTTCCCGACTAACGACACCACAGTCTCCTTCTCGTCTTACATATTCAACAACAGTAACATCTTCTAAGCTTCTTGATTCGCGCTCCTTTCCAGTACTTGTCTTTAAATATCCACCAAAAAATCCTTGTACATCCTCTACTCGAGCTCTACGTTTTTCTTCTCTATAATCTACAACTTCTATAGAACCCTCACCACAAGGTTTAGAACTTACACCATGTAAACCCTGTGCTTTTCCCCTTTGACTAGATTTTCTTATTTCCGATTCTTTAACTCTTAAATCTGCTTCTGCTAAAGTCTTAGTTACAAATTTTACTGCACTTTCTGATGGAACACCTTGCCTCTCTCCACTTTCAACACTTCTTGCTTTTGTATTACTTCTATCAAAAGATTTAGGAAACGAACTCTTCAAATCTTGTTTAACATTACTCAAAATGTCAGAACTTCGTGCGCTTACATCCTTTTGAACATCAGATTGCACTATATCAGTTTTCTTAGCACCTTTTGTCTGTCTACTAGCTACAGGTTGACGCATTTTTGGCTTTGCACCTTGCCTTAAATATTCCTGCTCTAAACTGCCTTCTGTATCTTCACTTGCAGGATTAAAAACTCCTGCAGTACTCTCAAACGCACCACTAGTATGATGTACTGTGTCTAAAGTCTCATCCGATACGCCTCTCAATACAGAAAGTGTCTTTTTTTTCTTTTTCTTACCTTTCTTTTTTGAAGCATGCTGATCCCCAGTGGACTCAACATCTGAACTTTGTCCAACTTGGTGACTAGAAATCTTTCCTTCTGTATTTCTAGTACGTAAGTGCTGTGATGACACAGATTCAACTGACACTGTTACATCATCTTTTGACATAGTACTAGTGTTCCCCGAATTACTAATATCTTCTACCTTTGCAAAACACTCAACAGTACTGTCAGAGGTTTTACTTTCTACATCTTGTGTCTTTGTACTTTTTTGACTAGAACTCTTAACACTAGATTGCAAAGCACCAGTTTTTTCACCAGCCTTAGTTTGCTTAATAGAAGTACGTTGACGTACTTTCGGCTCAGCACCTTGTCTTAAATATTTAGCGTCTAAATTAGCTGCTTGTTCTTCAGTTCTAGAAGATCCTTCTTCTTTTTCAGAATTAGCACCAGATATACCATTAACATCACTGCTTACATCAATATCAGGAACAACATTCTTTGACTCTTTCAATGTTGATTTCTTCTTATTTCTTTTTCTTGAAGATTTACCAGATAATTTTACTACATTCTCTTCTAAGCTAGTTCCCCCCCCCCCCTCTCTATCTAAAACTCTACTCTTAGAAGATGCAATATCTAAACTAGACAATTCTTCACTTAACTCTCCATCTGAAGTAGTAGCCGCAGCCCCACTTGTACTTGTTTCTACGTTGTCTATATTTGATTTATTACCAGTTTTTCTACTTTTACATAATACAACTATAGCCCAAGCTGCTGCTCCGGCAATGAATATCCCTACAAGCATAATAACACACTAACTTTGGAAATTTAGATTCTTTACTACTAATATTAACATATTTACACTACTAAACGCAACTCTATTGAGTTAGCATTTATTTACATAGTCACTGTGAATCCATAATACCAATAATGTCAATTGTGACATTTTAATGAATATACAAGCACTGATCTCTACAACATACGAGAAGATGTAGTACTACCCATAGTCTGGTATTTACTTCTTACTTCTTTTTCGTATAATGCTATGTCTTTTTCCAGCAAAAGTTTTACATTCTGATATAATAACGATTTTACACAATTACACACCATGTCTTCAACAAAAACATCAAAACTCATGGTCTTTTCTTCAATACACTGAGCAACTTTTTCATCAATATTACAACTACATTCTTTTATAATAACACTTGGAATGTTAAGATTACCTATTGTACATGCAACGTTTTTGTAATTTGGACTGTATAGATGCCTAAATGTTCTTTTCACTCCACAACAACGATGCACAAAAATTGTAGGACAAATCTGAACGCTGCCTACACGATGTCCATTGAAAATTAGTTTTTTTATTGCTTCCACATTTTGTACACCTGCAGCAGTAACTTGTGATTTACATATTACATCATACATTGTACCAAAATGTATTTGACTAGATAATATTATAAAATTGTACAATCTCATTAATCCTGGACTTTTATCTATTTGTGTTATAAAATCATAGCACATATTTAACAAACCTGAGTAAAAACCACCGCTATACAACCTAAAAACATTATGTTCAATACCTTCATGCATATTTAAAAAAACATTACGCATACTTGGTAGCATACTCACCAAAGCATTAGGTCCAAGATTAAGGATTTCCAATAAAACAGCATCCAAGATTTTCTGATTATCCCAATGACTTGCACAATACATCACACTATTATAAAGCTTAGAACTACAAACTCTAGACATCACTTGCATAATTATCCCTTGTTTAATGACAAAGGAACACAACTCTATATTTTTAGTAGTTTTTAACAAAACATTTTGAATTTCATCCCTGAATATAATATTTCCATTTTCTATTGCAAATACATCAAAAACAATATTAGCAATATATTGCATGTGCATTTTTGCAAACTTTTCTACAGACATCTTAAATTTGTCTACAGATGCAAGATATTGCTTATTAGTCACACATCCATATGTATCACCACTTCTGCCAATGGGCTTAGTTTCAAGATGTACACCAGTACCAATACCAGTAACCATGCAAGAATGAGCTTTCATTTCACTAACATTTACTGTAGACAAACTTACATTTTTTTTCTGACTTACATCTTTTGAATTTGCGTTTCCTATAGGCAATCCAACACTAATACTTTGAGTGTGAGACCGGACCTTTGGCCTTGCACCTTGCTGTAAATACTTACTACTTAATTCTTGACTAGCTTTTCCTTCTCCCACAGTGCTAGCATGAGATACGTCAATAGCTTTAACAGTAGCATCACTTTCAAATGTTTGTGATTTTTTGTTTCTTTTAGAATCTTTTTTTGAAAATTTAACAGACCACTCTTCTCCACTTCCTGAAATAATACCACTTTCAGCAATATTTTCTGCTTTTAGAAGCTTTAATTGAGAGTTTTTTATATCTTGATTTTTCTTATCCCACTGACTACTATTTTCTACTATTGAACCTTTTGGCACTGAAACTCTCTGTGCCGAAGATTCAACTACACTTTCTGAGTATACACCCTCAGTTTTACCTAAACACTTAACACCATCACCACTAAATTTCTTTTGTTCCTTATCTCCTTTAGTTGTACTACGTGTTCCTTTTTGAACAGTACTCCACTGACTACTGGATAATCTAGATTCGAATTCTTCAGCATCATGAATATCTTGAGAATAAGCACTTGTACTTTCTGTGACTAAAGTTTTCTCTGATGATTCAACTATGTCCTTCAATAAACATTCAGATTTTCGATCACTACCTTTTGTTTTTTGAGTGCTTTTATCAGTGCGTTTAGCAAATTCACTATTATCATTTAATTGTTCATCATTACTTCCATTGCTTACATCTACTCTTACTATACTTTCATGAGTATCAGATTGCACAGAACTAGTTCTTTTAATATCCTTTTGTTGTTTCCTAGAAGGTTGACTAACTTTTGGTCTTGCATGCTGCTGTAAATACTTACTTTCTGATACACATACTTGAAATACGGCAGCAGCGTACTCTTCCTCTTTACAAACATCATATATACCACTACTAGCATGATCTACTGTGTCAATAGCAGAAGAAACCGCATCTGGATCTTTTAATGCTGATTTTTTTCTACGCCTCTTTCTTAAAGACTTAGATGATTTTACTACACTCTCTTCTAAGCTAGTTCCCCCCCCCCCCTATCTAAAATTCTACTCTTAGAAGATGCAATATCTAAACCAGACAATTCTTCAGCTAACTCTTCATCTGAGGTAGTAGCTGTAGAACTACTTGTGCTTGCTTCTATGTTGTCTATATTTGATTTATTCCCAATCTTTCCACTTTTTTTATCACATAATACAACTATTGTAAGGGTTGTTGCCACTGTAGCAACTGCAATTGCAGGAAAAATCATTACGATAACACACTCATTTTCTCTGGAAGTGAAAATTCTTTACAATTAATATTACCACATTTCCGACATTTTTGCAATCAAAAGTAGCAATTCCTTTGCTTTAAAACAACTTTCAAGAAGTTACTTGATAAAGAATAGCATAGCTTCACTAATACTAACTACAAATGAGTAAGAAACCCTGGATTCTAGATCAACAACAACCTAACATCCATTAAGTTAAATGGGAAGGAATTAGACAAGGAAAAAACGGTAAAGAATTCAATTAGTGAAGTAGTTGTTACCACTTTGGATACAGCAAACATAATTTCTATTAACAATGATTACAACATTTCACAATAATCTTCAACACATTATTATCTATTATGCCACTTACCTTTACTAACACCAGAACTACGAATTATTTCATTATATATAGCAGAATATACTTCTGTTTCTTCTCTACAAGCAGCTATGTCAAAGTTCTCAATCGTACTATATAAACACATAGCAAGATTTTCCATAATAACTTCATAACCCATAGTACCTTCAGCCATATTCCTTTCAATTTCATTACTTAAATGTTCAGAACATTGGCATATCAATTTTTCTGGAAAGCATATACCAGATATTTGCACTATTCCATTAGACTCTGGATCATACATATTCATTAGATTAACTAGCATATTACAACAAATTACGCCAACTCTTCCTGCATGGGGCTTTGTTTTTGCGTCACCCCCCCCCCCATACATATGCTCAATTATCGCAGCAATACTTTCATCATCACTAAATCCACCTTGAGATTTAATAAAACACCTATAACCAGTATACATAGTACCAATTATCATAGCACACTTTACTATGACTAAGTCTAACACTTTCTTTGGACAATTTGCACCAACTAATCTAAACAACATGAGCTTCTGAAAAACATCTAATACATTTCTAAAAAATTCCCCATCATAAAATTCATGATCACAATTTGCCATTTTAAAACAACAACCATGCAATACTTTTGATGCTTCTTCAACATTTGCACCACTTTGTACACACTGAACGATTTGAACAAGGTTTTCATCAAGCAATGACTGGTTGCTATATAACAATAAATTACATATCATACTATTAGCAACATCAGGTCGATTCACCATTTCCATGCAATTCAACATATAAGCAAGTTTAAATATAAAAGTGCAAATTTTTCTATTTGGTATTACTCTTTTTATAAAAGATATAATACCCTTCCTAAGCAATATCTTACCTCTTTGCTCTTCAAAAAGTTCTCTACCAATAGAACGACAGTATTCAAAATGTATAGCTTTAAAAACACATATCCTTTGTTTGAAGTCTGCTTTATTTTTTTCTATGTCTTCACCAACAGCTGACTTTGCACTACTCTTAATAAACTCTGACAATATATTCTTATGTAAAGTTCTTTTTCCATTTGCACTAGCAACTTTCGATATACCTACAGATTTTACATGTGTACTCAAATTTCCTGTCTCTTTAACACTAGCTTTTCTCTCTTGTACACTCCGATCAGATGTTTCTACAGGTACTACGCAAGCTGCAGCTCCTAAATTATCCAAACTCACTTGTTCTACAGTAGTAAGCATACTATCTTCTTGCATCACTAAAGAACTTTCTTCTAGATGTATACCTTGATCAGAAGCTGCTGGATCTATGCGAACTGCAGCACCCAATTCATCCAAACTTACTTGTTCTACAATACTAACTATATCTTGTTCATGTGTAGATACTACTTTCAGAGATAAACACTGCTTATGAATATTAGTTTCCTGCTCAACTAATAAACTTTCATCTGCTACAACTTTATCGCTACCAGGTTGCTGAGACACACCAAGACCCACACTGATATCAGTAGCACTATCCACATGCTTCTGCTCAACTTGAAAATCACCAGCAGGCAACACTTTTTCAGAAGTTTGAGTTGTCACTACATTGCTTATTGCCCTACCTTTTCTAGATTCTTCTACAGCCTGTACAAGAAAAGGATCTTTATCTCGATAATTCTTACTCGACCAATCATAAAATTTCACTGCAGGTTCTTTAGATTTCTTACTTTTAGAAGTTTTACCAACACGTACTTTTGGCCTTGCACCTAGAAGTAAATATTGAGAAGCTTCACTTCCAACATTGACTGAAATCTGTTGATCATTCGCATGTTGCATACTAGAATGATCAACACTAACTCCAATATCTCCCACCTTTTCCTTAACAGGCAACGCATTCACTTCTTGTTGGCTCTGAACAGTTTTATTAGGTCCTTCAACATCCTTTCTATCACTTTTTAATTGTTCGTCTTTCTTTAACGGATCTTGAGTACTTGCTTTCTTCTTAACATCTTTATCGGATGTAGTATCTGCACCATCCTGTACAAGCTGATCAAGACCATTTTCACCAATACACTGCACACCTTTCTCACTATCTGCTGACTGTACTTCTTTCCCTGAACCTTCTCTAGTATCCTTACCTTTCTTTGTATCTTTATCTGACACAGTATCTGCATCATCTTTTGCAGATTGCTGGCTAGTTTTATCAGTCCCTTGCACAATTTGCTTACTATGCCTTGAACGCTTCTTTTTCTTCCCACCTTGCATTTGTAGGACAGATACAACTACTGCACCACCTGCTTTAGCTTTAGCTTTAGCTTGATCTTGACCAGCTTTTAAAAACTCCTGTGAACTCTCTTCATTACTTCCTGGCTCATCTTTTCCAGATACTTTATCACTATCTTGACTTGTATTAGAAGTAATTAATCTCAACAATGCTGAAGCTGCAGCACCACCAATAAAAGATACAATTGTTAACAATATTAACAACATAACTAGAAATCATAAAAACACACACTGAAATAAAAAGAACTTAAATTCTTCATAATTAATATTATAATATTTTCAATATCCTTACAAGATATACTAATAAAAGTTTTAGAGTTGGTAAATTAATATATAGTACTACTATTCTAATCCTTTAACCACATGAAACATGTAAAAACTCTTTTACACATTAAAAACAGCAACTCATTGGTATCAATGTGATCAATATTCTTAAACAATAAGACAAATTACTATAGCTTTTACAAAATAGTAACCATGACTATACATAACTTATATTAAAGACACCATAAACACAGTATCTCAACTCTGATTAATTCGCTATCAACTAAACAATAAATCTTACACACCTTATATTGTATTTCCACGACATCTATCTAAATCATATATGTAAGAATATTCCCTTATATGCTGTTCAAAGGCAGCCAAGTTATCTTTAGTCATTAACAAACAAATATTGTTTGCTAGATCATTCATAATAACATCAAAACTCATATTATCATTAGCAATTTTCACTTTAGCTATATCAAGAAAATTTACAGAACATTGTTCTACCAGCAAACTAGGAAAACATAGATTACCTATTACAACTGTCACATTACTATCCACATCATACATATATTGCATTTTATACAATACATAGTAACACATTAAACCAAAAACTTCTGTATGTTTACCCTCACCAACTCTTGCCTTAGAAGTAACAACTTCAATTTTACTATACATACTACCAAGGATCATTGCACAACTTACTATTGCAAAGTTTAATACTCTACGTGAATAATTTGTGCTACCTGGCTTAACAGACGAAAGATTACGTAATAATTTTAATATATCAGAAAAAAAATTACTACTATAATACCCCATAACTGTAGGAAACTTCTGAACATGATGATAATGTATAATTTCCTTTAACCTATAAAAAGACATGCTTGTATTTTGGATATTAGCAAGAAGATCTACAATGCACATATCTAGTGCTGAAGTTGTAATATACCTGTTATAAATAAGTTTATCACAAAATTTATATCGATTTAACAGTAATGTACAATGCAATACAGAATAAAGTCGAAGTACAAAACTACACAATTGATAATTTGACACTTCATGCACTAAAAAATTCATTATATTATTACGAAGAAGTACTTTATTATTCTGCACACAAAAAATCTCTTTAATAATATTACAGTTATAATTAAAATGCATTCCCATAAAATTATACAATCTACTTTGGTATTGTTTTTGCATTCTTCCTCTATATTTTACACCATTAGACCTTATCACATTACCTTTACGCAAAAGTTTTTCTGTACTTCTACTATCAGAAACAGTTTGACTAACAGTTATTCTTGACATTTTCAGAGATTCTATACATATACTTAAACCCTGCGAAATATCACTTTTAGATCTTTTTACACTACTTCCTGATACACTTACATCACATGAATCTACCCCAATCAAAGATTGATCTACATCTTCTATCCCCACTTGTTTAAACATTTTGACAATTTCTTGTTCCTGCTCATAATCAACTACATCATACAAAAACGTATCTTCTAAATCATATTGCGTACATTTTGTGGATTTTAATGTTTTATTCTTAGGTATAATAGATCCTAAGTATTCCATTTCACTTACTTTAACTAATTGTTCATTTGCCTTATCAGCTTCCAGTAATACATGATTAAAAGTTAATTTCTTTCCAGATACTTGTTTAATTTTAACATTATTAGATTTAAGCAATTCTTCCTTAGTAGATTGAGACTGTGTTACGCTAGCTGTTGACTGAATATTTCCTACTTCAGATCTCTTTTTAACTTGGACAAGCAAAGGCTCTATTTCTTTATAAGATTTACTAGACCAGTCATAAAACCCAACCGCAGATTTCTCAATATAATTAGTCTCTTTAGTGTCATTGGGTTTACTAGAATACACTTTTGGCCTTGCACCTTGACGTAAATACTCAGTTTGTAAATCAGATGATTGTATAGCATCACTAACTTCAGAAGTAGTAAGATATTCCTCACCACTATGATTATGCAAGTTACCAGTTGCATTTACTTCTGCATTCCTCTTAGATGAAGTTTTTATGTCACACATTGTAGATTGACATTGATTATGTTCACCAATGCCTTCCGATTTCTCATCACTACTTTTTATCTGTTCTTTTTTTTTTTTTTTTTTTTTTTTTTTTTTTTTCATAACTTTCTTCACTTGTTTCATACTGATTAACACTATATACTAAATTACGCAATACTTTCACTAAAAGTTTCATAACTACCAATATTTATATTAAAAAACAGTTTAAATTTTTATAATCAATACTATATTTATAGCAATTTAACAAGATATATTAACAATAAAGCTATATTTATAAAAAATCTAAAGAAACTAATTAACAAATCAGCTATATAATCTTACCCTAATAACTATTTACTACAGTATATAAACAACAAAAAATTTCTTTATTCCTAAAATTAGTAGGATACATTGTTCAATAGTAATACTGTGAATAAATACCACAGTAATACTCCTCTGAAACACATAATAACCACATTATATGAATTCTATTTAAGATATTCGTGTAAATTCTAGATTTCACTTACATACGTTTTCATAACTGAGTAAAATTTTCAGCATGATAAAACTTTTATCTTTGACTATCACACTTTATCAGAACCACATACCACATCATTACACAGTTTATCACATGAATTTACTCTATATTCAAAAGTATTTGTAAAATTCATATACAACTTATAAACAAAGCTAAGTTTATCTTCTATTCAATATATTACTTCCACCAAAGTAAACACTATACTTTGACTCACATACGTCTTCATGACTGAACAAAAACTTTTAGAATGACAAAACTTTTATCTTTGATTACCAGTACCTTTATCAAGACCACGCATTATATCATCATACAGTCTAGCATATGAACTTACTTCATACTCAAAAGGACCCAAGTGATATCTATCCATCATTCTACAAATACGGCTAGCAATATCTGTTATAATCAGGTTAAAAGACATAGTACCACCAGCTACATGCTCTTCAGCTCTTTCACGAAAGCCTGGAGAACATTGTTCTATTAGTGCTCTTGGGAATAACATATTGTGAAGCTTAGTTAATTGATTATTACCAGCATTATACATATACCGCACTTGACATAACAGATCGTAACACATTTGACCAAAAGCTCCTCTTTGAGGACCTGTTGATCCCATATGTTCAACTAAATACATAATATTATGTTCTTCATCAATGCTTGTTTTATTATTTATCAAGAATCCATAATTATCATACATACTACCACACATAATCGCACAACCTACTATTGCAAAATCCAGTATATCATGTGACCGTAATATACTATTTACTCTGAGATAACTAAGCTCACACAACAAGCTATATATACCAAGGAAAAAATCTCCATCATGCAACACTACATTACTAAAACTTAACTTGTTGAGATACTGACAATATAATATTTGCCTAATAGGACGAAACTTGAACCCTTCATGTTGCACACCATTATAAACTTTCACAAGCAACATATCCAATAAGTTTTTGCCACAAATACGCGTATTATAGACTACAGTATCACAAAAACCTTGTCGGGCTAATGGTATTGTACAATATAATGCGAAACAAAGTTTAAGTACTAGTACACATAAGGTCGGATTTTGTAAATTTCTCAATAAAACCTCAGTATTGTCTGTAACATACAATCTATTACACTGCACATAAAAAAGCTGTTGTAGTATTTCACAACAATATATAAACTGCATACTTCTAAACTTCTGCAAAAACATCTTAAAGCGTTTGTCACTACTACTATATCTTTTCTGTAGTAACCTTATGCAAGTGCTGCCCATGAAATTATTGAACTGCTTTCCACTACAAGCAATAAGCTCAGCTGGAGATAGACTACTCACTTTTACAGAACTTAATTCACTATAGCCTTCATAACGATATTTCTCAGGTGTATCAGATACTTCTTGCTCACCTTGAGCTGTAGCACCTAACTTTTCTACATTCATTTGTCTGAGTAATTCAATAATAGCTGCTTCAGGATCATAATTTGGATCATTCAGCATCTTCTCATCTTCACTCAATTGCAAATCCACATCAGACGTTAACATTTCCTCCTGATGGACAACAGGTACAGAGCTTAATTTACCCTCACTTTTATGCTTCTTCTCTTTAGTTTCATCAAAGACTTTTTGCTTGCCCTGAGCTGCAGTACTTAACTTATCTAAACTCATTTGTTTGAGTAATTCAACAACAGTTACCTCAGGATCATAATTCGGATCACTCAGCACTTTATCTTCTTTACCTAATTGCAAACTAACATCAGGTGTTAATATTTGCTGAACAATAAGCTTTTCAGGCTCAATGTACTTACTTCTATCCTTGTCCCCTTCTTCTCTAACTTCAGAAGATGATGGTTGTATAATCACTTTAGGAGCCTTAGGTGGTACTACATCAGATGTTGATTCAACAACTTTACTGGGTTGCTGCACAGATTGCACAAAAGTAGTAGCAGCACTTACATACTCTTTTTTAGACCAATCATAAAACTTAACTGCAGGTTTTTTAGTAGGCTTAGTTACCTTGCTTTTAGCAGATTTACTAGAGTGCACTTTTGGCTTTGCACCTTCACGCAAATATCTAGCCTGCAAAGCATCTTGCTTATCACTATTATCTCCAGGAGTTATACCTGTTGCACCTAAATCTTGACTAGTCTCTACAGGTTTATTATCTTCTACTACCTTATCCGGTGAAACTTGCACACCACTTGCTTTACCACGATCAGATTTACTCGTATCTTCTGATTTCTTTTCTTGTTCTAATGCTTTTGTACTATCTTTATCCTCATCAGAACTAGATATTATGCTAATTAGCGCTGTAGCTGCACCAACAACAGATACAGCACCTACTATTATTGCTACTATCATAAAAAAATATTATAAAAATACATACCAACACAAGAACAAAAACTTAAATTCTTAATAAGTAACATCATTACATTTCAATTTCCATAGAAAAGACATACTAATTAAAACTTATCAATAGCAACCTCAAGATAAAATGTCAGATAAATTAGTTTATCATTATGATCTATGATTAAAAGAAATATGTATTTTTTATATCCTAACAATAGTGATATTATGTAACAAATGGTAATTCACATGTATTAAAATAACAACAGCTGCAGTACTTTACTTACACAGATTATAATTGGCCTTATATGATCTTTATTATATACATATTTCCATCAGATTGATTTACGATATTTCCTGATTAAACAAAACTTTCAAAGTATAAATTTTTATTTTCCATGTCCCTGATCTTTCTGAGTACCAGAACTACGTACCATCATATCATATAAGTTAGAATATGCTTGTATTTCCTTCTCAAAAGCAGCTAAATTAAATCTATCAATCATGCTACAAATAAGCATAGATATGTCTTCCATAATAACATGAAAACCCATAGTATTATTAACTACATTGTTTACTATCTTATCCGAAAAATACTGAGAACATTGTTTTACCACTCTTTCTGGTAAGTACATACCACATATCAAGACATCATTATTATAATCCCCATTATACATATATAAAATATTACACAATACACGATAACACATCAAACCCAACTTTCCTTTACAAGAACCCGTTGATCCCATATGATCAACTAGCATGTTAAAAGTAGCTTCATCTGC
Source organism: Ehrlichia canis str. Jake (assembly GCF_000012565.1). Taxonomy (GTDB): domain Bacteria; phylum Pseudomonadota; class Alphaproteobacteria; order Rickettsiales; family Anaplasmataceae; genus Ehrlichia; species Ehrlichia canis. The sequence continues at coordinate 101,336 of NC_007354.1, read as the reverse complement.
AATCATTCCTTTAATGCCTGTAAGGTATCTATAATTACTATACATGCTACCAAGCATCATAGAACAATTCACTATTGCAAAGTCTAATATTTTATTCAGATAATTTGGCTCACTTAATCTAATAGATACAAGATGACCTAATATTTTTAATAATTCAGAAAAAAATGCTCCTGAATACAATGTACTATTTTGTGGAAATCTTTTAACATGATAACTACATAATATCTTATGCATTACCTCTATAGATGTATAGCCACTTTGTACGCTAGAAAAAAGTTTTCCAATACAATCACATAGTATTGATGGTTCATGAAAAAAAGATGCATTATAAACTAAATTTTTAGCAAAGGTAGGTTGACGTATCACTATAGTACAATTTAACACATAAGAAAGCTTAAGCAAAAAAACACATAATTCATAATTTTGAATGTTAAGTCTTAAAAAAGATAAAAGATCGTACTTAGTATATAACTTATTATTTTGAACAAAAAACATTTCTTGAGCTATATCATAGCAATATTGCAAATGCATCATTTTAAAATTATAAAATTTAATGTTAAGTGCTTGCCGTTTTGCTTGAGATTTTTTACTAGCTAATGCTAAAATCTCAAATGCAGATGGTAATACACTCTGATCAAAAGCAATAACTGACTCTTGTCTACCCCTTACATCAACTTTAGATATTTTTACAGATTTTAAACACTGTAATTGAGTACTATCAGCAGTTTCTTCACACTCATCTTTCTGTATAATCTGATCACATACTGCCTGTACAATATCAGGTGTTTCCACAGGACTTATGACAGTATCCGACACTCTTTGTCCTGCTGACTTAAGAATAGTCATTTCCTGTGCATCCAAAGAACTTTCTTTTAAACGCATAGATTGTATGGTGAGAAAATCCTGACCTTTCCCAACTAAATCTTCATTTACTTGAGTACTAGTTTTATCAATCAATACATTAAAACTCAAACCTGCATCAGTGCTTTCACTATGTTTTTGTTGAACTTTAGTGCCATACAATAATGTAGATATACTTTCTTCATCTGCTGGAAGTATACTACTTGTAGATTTAATATCTGCATTATATTCTTTCCCAGCTTGAACTAGAACAGGATCTTGTACCTTATAATATTTACTATCCCAATCAAAAAATTGAACAGCAGGTTTTTTAGCTGATTTAGGCATTTTACTTTTAGAAGGTTTACTAGTACGTACTTTCGGTCTTGCACCTAGAGCTAAATATTTATCCTGTCCATCAGATGCTTGTGAAACATCACTACTTATTGCACTTGTATCTTTACTTTGACTCGGTGTACCAGAATGCTCACTTGCACTTCGTATAGGTCCACCACCAGGTTGATGCTGCAAGTCTTTATCTGCACTTTGATCTACCTGTTCATTAGGTTTAGTATCATGTTCCTTATTTTTATTTTGAACACCTTCATCAGATTCATCATCTTTTGCTGGCACTTTCTGCTCTAATCCCCTTTTACTCCCTTCTGTAGATTTTACATCTTTACTAGATGAAGTTTCAGTACTACGTTCCTCATCTTGCTTTTGACTAACTTTATCAGCTGTAACCCTATCAGTTGATTGCACAATCACTTCTCTTGCACTTTCAGGTTGCCTTTTCTTTTCTAATTTTTCTTTATCTTTGCCACCTGTACTCACACTTCTATCAGAACTTTTATCATCTTTTTTAACTTGATCTGAATCAACTGCCATAGCCACTTGCACATCAGATTTCTTAGTCGGCTTTGATTTCTTACTTTTAACAGACTTAGTACGCTCCTTTAGCCTTGCACCTAGAGCTAAATATTGAGTTTGTAAATCAGTACTTAGAACACTATCACTTGTAGACTGTAAACCAAAAGCACCTTTTTCCTTACCTGTCTCTATATCAGTCGGAATCCTGATATCTTTCTTTTCTAATTCACACTTTTTTTCCTTCATACCTTCACTAGATGCAGCACCTGCATTGCTTTGCTTATCTTGATCAGTTTTGTCGATCTCTTGTATACCCTTCTTATTAGACCTTGACCTCCTCTTTTTTTTACCACCCCTTACATTTTTATCAGACATCGTACTTTTATCACGCACTTTACCATTACTATGACTATCCACACCAGACTCTTGTACACATCTTTCTTTATCACTCTCCTTCTGTTCTTCCTCTTCATTTTTTTCATTTTGAGCAGCATTAATAATCAATCTAAGTAACACTGCGGCCGCAGCACTACCAACAATAGATATAACCGCTAAAAATAACATTACTAAAAATTATAAAAACACACATTTACACAAAATAAAAAGAAATTTAAATGCTTCATCATCCAAGTTATATACTAACACTTTTAATGTTATAACAATAAAAATTTCTGATAAAACCTATAATAAAGGTATTTTTGGATTTTCAATGATAATAATGTACTGATAAACTCGTCATATCCTAAAAGTATTAATTGTTAAATGTATAAGCACCAACAATAAACAGCAATATTATGAAATTACAGCACAATATTACTACAGTACTTTTTATAAAATACATTTTTACTATTTTTTACAGAATTTACATTAAGCACACAGATATAGTGCTTTAATTATACTGCAATATATTTTTAATTAGACAAAAACTTTAAAGTGATAAAATTGATAAACTTTCATCTACTAGGACCTTGACTACTATAACCATGTGTTACCTTACTATAAGCTACACAATATTGTTCTATCTCTTCTTCCATAGCAGCTAAATGCATTCTATCAAGCATCATACAAACCTGCATAGATAGATCCTCAATAATCACACCAAAAAACATTTCATTATTATTAATACATTGTGTAATTTTCCCAAGAAAATGTTCAGAAGCATTCGCAATAAGCCCACCTGGCATATACAAACTGTTAAACAAAACTGCTTTATTATATTTTAAATTATTCATACCAGATAACTTACACAATATAGTAACGCATAATCGTGCAAAAACACCTCTATGAGGTCTTTGTGGTCCCATACAAGTAATCACTTGACTAAAACTAGGATGACCGTTAACATCTCCAGAAAAATGCAGCATGCTTATATACTGTTTATACATAGTACCCATTATCATTGCACAAGATACTATTCCAAGATCTAACATATTATGTTGATTTTCACAGCTTGGATCACATAGCCTCAACCTTACAAGCTGACACAATACACTTAATACTCTTCTATAAAAAGTTCCACTATGTGCTGCTTGATCACCTTGATTCAACAGCTGAGAAAAATGAAAATTAACTACAGGTATGCTAATTTGTGCTGCACTAATACTTGCAAGTAATTTTTTCAAGAGTGTATTTAACACAGATTTATCCCAATACAGTTGTGCATCATAAGCAAGAGAACTAAAAAAATTATTCTTACCTAATATTGCTACACAATTCATTAGACAACCAAGCTTTAATACAAAAACAAGCATGGCATGATCTATTACTTTGCTTTTTAAGAAATCATCCACATTTTTATTAACATGAACCTTATTACCTACCATACAAAATATCCCTTGCATCATATGACAGCAATATTGAAGGTGCATCTCCCGAAAAGGATTTAATTTTTCTTTAAGTTGCCTAACTCCAATATGATATGCTTCAACAGATGGTGCTACAAGTCGATTTTGCCTGAAAGCTTGCAAGCTTGCTCTTCCATAAAAAATATTTTTCTTATCGGGTTTGCGGGGATCCACCAATACAGATACTGCACTTACCTCAGCAATTTTAGTGTCTGGATCAATAGTACCAATTCCACTTTGTTCATCACTTTCTAATGGCGCTGCAGCCCCTAACTCACCTATGCTAATTTCTTCTACTAATTTAACAAGTTGTTCTTCAGCACCATCAAAACTTTGTTCTACAATGCCAAGCTTTTTAGATGCTTCACCCTCCTTTTCAGAATCATCAGGTAAAATTCCCTCAGTAGCTTGAGGCTGTACTACACCAGTTGTGGGTTTAGTATCTTTACTCAGTTCCTTTGTAGCTTCTTTAACAAGAAAAGGATCTTCTTCACAATAAGCTCCACTATCCCAATCAAAAAATTGAACAGCAGGTGCTACAGATGTCTTAGGTGACTTATGTTTCTTAGCTTTAACAGTTCTACTAGCACGTACTTTCGGCCTTGCACCTTGACGTAAATATTGTTCTTGTACACCAGATGCTGCATCACCACCTGTACTTTCTAAATCAGAAGCGCCAACATTTTTACTTGTCTCTTCTCCCCCCCCCCCCTTCCTTTCATCAGATGAAGCTTTTACATCATCTTTACTAGCGCTATCTTGTTTTTCAGATGATTGTACGTCCTTTTTGGTCCCTTCTGACTGTTCTGAATCTTCCTGAACACCTCCACTAGATTGTGTATTTTCATCTTGTACTTGAGACTCTTTTTTACTTGGGTTATTATTTCCTGATAGCATTTTTTTCTACCTCTTCTCTAACATTTTTTATCTTTACTAGATTCAGTACCTACACAACTTTTTTCAGGTCAACCTCTACAGATCTCACCAGTTGTTTGTGCGTTTTATTCACCACTTTTTGATTGCATCTTCTCTTTACTAGCTTCAATATCTATAACTAGACATATCACTTTGTAACATGACATTTACCTGATGCTTACACACCATATCTACCATATCTGATCGCACAGCTCTTACAGACTCTTTCCAACTGTCCATCTCTAAGAATTAGCAACCACCGATTCAAATAATAGTGGAGAATAACACTAACATATGCAATTTCAAAATAACATCATAATGCTAAGTTATAAAAACACACACTTATACTGAAAGTAAAGGAAGTTAAATTCCTAATACTTTATGTTACAATATTTTCAATATGTTCACAAGATATATAATCAACAACTCTACTTGTAATAAACAGCAATATTATGAAATTACAGTACAATATTACTACAGTACTTTTTATAAAATACATTTTGATTATTTTTTACAGAATTTACATTAAGCACACAGATATAGTGCTTTAATTATACTGCAATATATTTTTAATTAGACAAAAACTTTAAAGTGATAAAATTGATAAACTTTCATCTACTAGGACCTTGACCACTAGAACTATGCATTATTTTGTCATAAGCTGCACAATATGCTTCTATCTCTTCTTTCACAGCAGCTAAATGCATTCTATCAAGCATCATACAAACCTGCGTAGCTAGATCCTCAATAACCACACCAAAAAACATTTCATTATTATTAATACATTGTGTAATTTTCCCAAGAAAATGCTCAGAAGCATTCGTAATAAGCCCACCTGGCATATACAAACCATTAAACAAAACTGCTTCATTATATTGCAAATTATTCAGACCACATATCTTACACAATATAGTAACGCATAATTGTGCAAAAACACCTCTATGATGTCTTTGTGGCCCCATACAAGTAACCACTTGACTAAAACTAGGATAACCTTTAACATCTCCAGAAAAATGCTGCAGGCTTATATACTGTTTATACATAGTACCCATTATCATTGCACAAGATACTATTCCAAGATTCAACACATCATGTTGCTCTACACAGTCTGGATCACACAGCCTCAATCTTACGAGCTGACACAATGTACTTAATACTCTTTTATAAAAACGTCCACTGTATACTGCATTATCATCTTCACTTAACAGGTGACAAAAATAAAAATTAATTATAGATTCATTCAATTGTGATTTTTCAACATGTACAAGAAATTTTTTCAAGATTTTATTTAGCACAGCTTTCTTCCAACACAGTTGTGCATCATAAGCAAGAAAATTAAAAACTTAACCTTACCTAAGATTGCTGCACAATTCATCAGACAACCAAGCTTTAATAAAAAAACAAGTATAGAATAATCCGTTACTTTGTTTCTTAATAAACCTTCCACACTTTCATTAACACAAACCTTATTATCTACTACTAGACAAAACATATTTTGCATCATATGACAGCAATATTGAAGCTGCATCCCACGAAAAACACTTAATTTTTCTTTAAGTTCCTGAACTTTACAACGATATTCTACAATAGATGATGCTAAGTATTGACTTTGCCTAAAAGATTGTAAGCTTGCTTTTCCATAAAAAATATTTTTCTTACTGGGTTTGTGGGGATCCACCAATACAGATACTGCACTTACCCCAGCAATTCTAGTGTCTGGGTCAATAGTACCAGTTCCACTTTGTTCATCACTTTCTAATGGCGCTGCAGCACCTAACTCACCTAGGCTAATTTCTTTTACTAATTCAACAAGTTGTTCTTCAGTATCATCAAAACTTTGTTCTATAATGCCAAGCTTTCCAGATTCCTTATCCTTCCTTTCAGAATCATCAGGTAAAGCTTGAGGCTGTACTACACCAGTTGTAGGTTTAGTATCTTTACTCAGTTTCTTTGCAGCTTCTCTAACAAGAAAAGGATCTTTCTCATCATAAGTCCCACTATCCCAATCAAAAAATTGAACAGCAGGTTCTACAGATGTCTTAGGTGACTTATGTTTCTTAGCTTTAACAGTTTTACTAGCACGTACTTTCGGCCTTGTACCTTGACGTAAATATTGTTCTTGTACACCAGATGCTGCATCATCACCTGTACTTTCTAAATCAGAAGCGCCAACATTTTTACTTGGCTTTCCCCCCCCCCCCTTTTCATCAGATGAAGCTTTTATATCATCTTTACTAGCGTTATCTTGTTTTTCAGATGATTGTACGTCTTTTTTAGTCCCTTCTGACTGTTCTGAATCTTTTTGAACACCTTTATTAGATTCATCACCTCCTACTGATTTTTCCTGCTCTAATACTTCTTTACTCTCTTTTGCAGATTCCACATCCTCACTAGATGAAGTTTCAGCACTATGTTTCTCGTCTTGCCTTTGACTAACTTTATCAGCTGTAACTCCATTAGCTGATTGTACAATCACTGCTTCTTTTGAACTTTTAGATTGCTTTTTCTTCTCTAATTCTTCTTTATCTTTACTACCTGCTTTCACACTTCTATCAGAACTTTTATCATCTTTCTTAACTTGATCTGAATCAACTGCCATAGCCACTTGCACATCAGATTTCTTAGTCGGTTCTGATTTCTTACTTTTAACAGGCTCAGCACGCTTTTTTGGCCTTGCACCTAGAGCTAAATATTTATCCTGTCCATCAAATGCTTGTGAAACACCACTACTTACTGCACTCGCATCTTTACTTTCAGTTGGTATATCAGCATGCTCACCTGCACTTTGTAAAGGTATATCACCACCACTAGGTAGATGTTGTTCTTTACCTGGACTTTGCTCTAACTTTTTGCTAGACTTACCTGGACTTTGAACATCTTTATCAGATTTATCATCTTCCACCGGCACTTTTTGCTCTAATACTTCCTTACCCTTCGCTGCAGATTTTACACTTCTATCAGATGAAATTTCAGTAGTACACTCCTTATCTTGCCCTTGATCAACTTTATCAGATGATCGTACACCCACTCTCTTACCTGCACGTTGCTTTCTAGAATTATGTTTCTCCTTATCTTCTTCTTGAGATACTACATCTGTACCAGCCAAAACTTTGTCAGCATTTTTTTCACCTTGACCAGATTTACTAGACTTTCGAGCATTGTATTTCCCATGCTTTAACTTCTTATTTTTGCCAGCCTTTTTCCGTTTATCAGATGCAGTATCCCTATGACGCACCCGACCCGACACCTTTACAACACCTTGATTACCATCTGACTCTGCAATAGTTTTAGATTCTCTTTCCTTTTCTTCACCAGAACCACCTATCATAGATTCTAGTAATGCTGCAGCCGCAAATCCAAAAATAGCAGATACAGCAAGTAACGATAAAACAAACATAGTCAACATAAAAACACACACTCACAAATTAAGTATAACATAAACATACTAAGTAATTGTACTACTTTTTTTATATATTATACTTAATTTATAATAATTATTGAAGAATGCATTTTTCTCTAATTTTAGTAATATCTAAGGATTGGACTCCAAAAAGATGCAGGATTATCAAGAGGTTTTCTTACAATAATTTCATTTTTATTAAATATAGAATGGCGAATTGAAATGATGTGTCCATATAAAAACAACCACTTTGATACAAACATCTCTTACTTTAGGACACCAATTCTTCAAAAGTATATAAATAACCTTTTATCAACAGTCTAACCTCTAATATCCTTATATCAATGGCACAAATATTGCACATTTCTTAATTACACTATTACAATGCTAGTCATATGTGTACCATTTCAAATTAAAGAACCCTTGTGCAACATTATTACATGTAATAAAAAATGTAAAAATCTTACTATTATTTTACCTCGTGTTACAACTCTCCTTCTGCACTACATTTTTATAACATTGCATGATACTTACTATATAATGAGAAATAGCATTTCGATCAATTAAAGGATAAAAACTCTTGACCATTTCTTGAATAAAAACACTAAAGCTAATATCACGCTTTTCAACAGATGCTACAACATTACAACTATTCTGCCGACAACATGCCATCATCACAGATTGTGGGACATACAAATCACGCACCAACGCAACACCATATGTTTCTAAACAATATAAAGGCCCAAAAGCAAACAAGATATTATACGCCTGTATTCCAAGATCACATTCACAATACTGCTTACAAGATTCCATAAAATATTTATTGAGTTGTACATCATAGTTACAAATCATATTCTTTCCAAGGCGTAACACACCATATGACATCACAGCAGACACAGCAATAAAGTTCATCAACTCTTCATCTGCACTTTTATCTTTCAAAGCGTTAACAGCACTATACAGAATTCTCATATTATCATGAAACCAAGCAAGCTCAAGTTGACAAGGAACTTTCTTTAACACAACAAATTTACACAATATTTTATATATATTGTAATGTATATCTACCCCATTCTTTATAACAGTTAAAATGTCTACTAGCATCTTATCTACCGTACCTTCTTTCAATTTTGAGCCAACAAATATACTTAAAAATTCTATTCCAAACATACTAAAAAACTGCACTAATATAGAATTCTTAATAAGAAAAACACATGTCTTTTTATTTCCATGAAAAACATTTTGTAATAACAAATCAATATCAGAGTTAACAACAATTTTATTCCCTTCAAGATCAAATATCTTTTGGAGCATATTTATACAATAATTACAATGCATATCCTGAAAAACTCTTACACTACTGTTCAATACTTCATATCCTGACGGTAAGCATTTTCCACTTATGACTATTTGATCTACACTAACTAACTCTACCTGAGCAGATTGTTTTGTCTTTAACACATTACCTTGTGTATCATAACTCAATTTATCAGATGATTGTGATACCACATTTGTTGCTAATTTTCCTTGTGCAGTTCTTTGTTTATCAACCTCAGACAATTGTATACTTTCCTTAGACTCTCTAGAAGTTAAATCTATATTGTGCACTTTGTCGCTAAGTTGACTATCAGCAATACTTGCACCACTATTTGCTAGCTGTGCATTCTTTCTTGAATTTCCAGATAATTGCATATCTCCCTTAGACGCTTTAGAGGGTAAATCTATATTGTGCACTTTGTCGCTAAGTTGACTATCAGCAATACCTGCACCACTATTTGCTAGCTGTGCATTCTTTCTTGAATTTCCAGATAATTGCATATCTCCCTTAGACGCTTTAGAGGGTAAATCTATATTGTGCACTTTGTCGCTAAGTTGACTATCAGCAATACCTGTACCACTATTTGCTAGCTGTGCATTCTTTCTTGAATTTCCAGACAATTGCATATCTCCCTTAGACGCTTTAGAGGGTAAATCTACATTTTGCAACTTCTCGTTAATCTGACTACTAACAACATCACCTGTACTATTGTTCAGTTGCCTTGTATTCTTCTTTGAACTTTTAGCTTTTATAATCAAGTCAGAAGACCCCATTTCTGATCTTTCAGACACTAAGCTTTTACTCTTTTCTTGTTTATATTGCTTTGTATTAACTTCACGTAATTGTATACCTGTACTAGATTTCTCGCTTTTCAACCTAACACCAGATACTTGATCACTATGCTGTCTATTAACAACATTATCTACTACACTACTATATTTTGGTCTTGCACCAAGTCGTAAATATTCATCCCTTTCCACAATAACAGAAGACCTTGCCATCAATTCTTTCGATTTCAAATCTTCTTCATGTTTTAATTGCATATCTTGAGGTAACACAGTTAGCTCATTCCATGCTTTTTCAAACAACTCAACACTTTGTTCCTTACTCAATTGATCAGATGATATATTTGGTTCAAAGTTTATGCTTAATGCATGTGGCTTCTGTACAAGTAATTCTGCTTTTTCCTGTTTCATAAGGTCGTTAATACTAGACTCCTCCAAACCTACACATTGTTCTTGAACATCAGATTCACCACCAACACTATCAACCGTTTGACTATGTTCTGAGCCTTCATTTTGAACGCTTGCCATTACTTCAGAAGATCCTAATTCCACACTATCTAGCACTAAATTATTTTGTACATTTAGTTTTTGTTTACTTTGTTTCTTTTTTTTCTTTTTCTTAGGGTTATTGACATCAGATAAAAGTTCTACTTCAGATTCTTTAGATATTAAACTCACTTGAACATTAGATTGATCCCCAATACTATCAACTGCTTTACTATGTATCGTAATTTCATTCTGTTCTAAACTTTCAACCTTCGCTTCTATTTCGTCAGATTTTCCTCCCAATACCTTCGATAGCAACTTACCTCTTTTGCTCAGTTCTTGTATTAGCAGATTCACATCATTATCCATATTTGCACAAACAGAATTACTTTCTGCTCGTCCTTCACTTCTTAAATCACTAAACCGTATCAACAACTCCTCAACTTTTAAAAAATACAGTATTAACCGACTAAATCTCATAGAAACTAACAACATGTGTTCTTTGTCAAACTCTATTTTTCCTTGATTTCGTTGCTGATATCCAAAAACAGGTTGTTCTAACACTAAGTCTTTACTACCATACAATCCAATATGGAGAACCTCATCTAATTCAGATTTTAAAACACATATCTTCTCTAATCTTACTGCCTCTTTTAAACTTAACTTACGATTTGGTACATTATAAGAACTAATTAATTCTTCTATACTTTTTGCTATATTCTCAATATCTTCTTTCAGACTTGCTATGCTACTCAACATAAATAACTATAATTTTATTAATAAGTGTTAATTATAATATAATTTTTTAATACTTACAGTAATATTTCTAAGAAAAATATGATAAAACAAAGACTTTATATGATAAAACAAAGACTTTAGAGTAAATCTAATTCAAAAACAGGATAATAAAAAATGAACTTAAAAAATTAGCAAGTAATTACTAAAAATCATAATTTTTATATGATACACCAAAAGTTATGTTCTAAATCTTCCATATATTAACAAAATTTTTTAAAAAGCAAAATTACAAGTAAAACTTTACTTAGTTAACAACAACTAACATCTCTAGTAAATTCATAATAAACAACCATACAAGTAGTACAACTGTCCAAGTGACTTAAAAAGAAAAATCTTATAAATATTACTAAAGGGAATTAGGCATAAGAAAAAATTACTCATTCAAAACAAGATTTAGAACAAAAAAGCTTGATGAAATTTTATTAAAGCATAAAAAGATAAAGCAAGCTGTAAAAAAACTATAACCTAAATAAGAAACTTTATATTAACATTAAAAATGGTTTCTCTAAATAAGACTTAAAGCAACTTAAAAACTTAGCTGCTAACACACCATCAATAACTCTATGATCTACAGATAATGTTATTGTTATAACATTTGAAATGCTTATTTGATCATCAACAACTATTGCTCTTTTTTCAGAACACCCAACAGCCATTATACAAGATTGAGGAGGATTAACAATTGCACAAAATTCTTTTATACCAAACATACCAAGGTTAGAAATAGTAAAACCTCCACCTTGGAATTCTTCAGATCTCAATTTTCCAGATTTAGCTTTACTAGCCAATGTTTTAACTTCACTTGATATTTCTAATAAGGATTTTTTATCCGCATTAAAAATAATTGGAGTAATTAACCCACTATCAATAGATACAGCAACAGAAATATCTACATTATGAAATACAACTATTTTATCATCAGACCAAGATACATTAATTTCAGGAAATTTTTTAATACTCATAGCAACAGCCTTAATAATAAAATCATTGACTGTAACTTTAGTATCAGAATTTTCAGCATTAATTTCTAATCTTAACTTCAATAAATCATCAACTATACAATCTATCGAAACATAAAAATGAGGAATACTTTGTTTAGAATATACTAAACGTTCAGCTATTACTCTACGCATGCTACTAATTTCAGTAAAACTCATAGGAGAACTAGACACATGCTCTTTTTTTTGACTTGCAGCATCTAATACATCAGCTTTTATAATTCTACCATAAGGACCTGTACCTTTTATTAAATTAATATCAACGCAAAGATCTGCAGCAATCTTTTTAGCTAAAGGACTAATTTTAATTCTCTCAGATACATTAGACTGATTAACCAATACTTCTTCATTACTACTTACAACCTGTTGATTAACTTGTAACGCATTCGAGTTATTTTGAGAAACATCATCTCTTTTTTTATATGATTGCACATTAACTAAGTCATGCTCATCTACTGCGATTAATGCTATTAATTGGTTAACTGCTATATCTTTACTTCCTTCTGCAAAGAAAATTTTGCCAATGATACCATCTTCATCTGTATATTCAAACTCCATTACAGCTTTATCAGTTTCTATATCAGCTATAATATCCCCTGACTTGATTATATCCCCCTCTGATTTATACCACTTTCTTATAGTACCATTTTTCATGGTAGGAGAAAGAGCAGGCATCAATATTTCTATTGGCATTACTTAACATAAAAAAAATACTTATACACCATTACAGTATTAGATATGCGTTGTCAATCCAATTATAGACACCTTACTCAACAATATATAATGTAAAACTCTTAACTACAACTGCGTAAGTACTATCAGCAATCTTATTAATTCCTCATATATTTATACCCTGCTGGATAACAACATCCTTGAACACAAGGATTAGCTATGGAATTCATTAAATCATCTACTTGCAAATCATCATGTGATACACTTTCCACAGAACAATCATAAACATGTAGACTTAACCTCGTATTCAAGGATGTGGCATGTTGTTGTACATTCGGATTAGTGATAACAGTAGGATAATTACCTACTTGGCACCTTGGTAAACTACCACTACACTGCATCATTCCTACTGAATCATCATAATTAGGTACACCTAATCTTGTATTACGAGTTAAATAACGCTGCCCATCAAGACTAACAGCAGGCTTCTCACTTACTAACGGATTATCAACATATCGCATATCACTTCCCGAGATATTAGAAAACGTTGAATATCCCTGTGTAAAGCAATTATTAATGACACTACTAGAGTTATTACCTATATTTGGTAAATTAGTAGTATGTTGCACATCCTTTTTTTGTTGACTACCATAATGTGTTTCCGGTCTTGCACCAAGAGTAGCATAATCCCGCACTTGAGGATTTTCACTTAATTGATTACTTGGCAAATTATAACTAGGTTGCATTATTTTTACTGAACTATTGTAATCATGCATACCTAATCTTGCATTACGAGTTAAATAATGCTGCCCATCAAGACTAACAGCAGGCTTCTCACTTACTAACGGATTATCAACATATCGCATATCACTTTCCGAGATATTAGAAAACGTTGAATATCCCTGTGTAAAGCAATTATTAATGACACTACTAGAGTTATTACCTATATTTGGTAAATTAGTAGTATGTTGCACATCCTTTTTCTGTTGACTACCATAATGTGTTTCCGGTCTTGCACCAAGAGTAGCATAATCCCGCACTTGAGGATTTTCACTTAATTGACTACTTGGCAAATTATAACTAGGTTGCATTATTTTTACTGAACTATTGTAATCATGCATACCTAATCTTGCATTACGAGTTAAATAATGCTGCCCATCAAGACTAACAGCAGGCTTCTCACTTACTAACGGATTATCAACATATCGCATATCACTTCCCGAGATACTAGAAAACGTTGAATATCCCTGTGTAAAGCAATTATTAATGACACTACTAGAGTTATTACCTATATTTGGTAAATTAGTAGTATGTTGCACATCCTTTTTCTGTTGACTACCATAATGTGTTTCCGGTCTTGCACCAAGAGTAGCATAATCCCGCACTTGAGGATTTTCACTTAATTGATTACTTGGCAAATTACAACTAGGTTGCATTATTTTTACTGAACTATTGTAATCATGCATACCTAATCTTGCATTACGAGTTAAATAATGCTGCCCATCAAGACTAACAGCAGGCTTCTCACTTACTAACGGATTATCAACATATCGCATATCACTTTCCGAGATATTAGAAAACGTTGAATATCCCTGTGTAAAGCAATTATTAATGACACTACTAGAGTTATTACCTATATTTGGTAAATTAGTAGTATGTTGCACATCCTTTTTCTGTTGACTACCATAATGTGTTTCCGGTCTTGCACCAAGAGTAGCATAATCCCGCACTTGAGGATTTTCACTTAATTGACTACTTGGCAAATTATAACTAGGTTGCATTATTTTTACTGAACTATTGTAATCATGCATACCTAATCTTGCATCATAAGTTGTCCTATTTTTTTGATGTGTATAAGCACTCTTCATAAAATCAGAATCATTCGCACAAACCAAAGGATTATAAGTATTCTGGATATTACTTTTTGGTCTTTTATAACCACGTATTCTTCGTTTAGATAAATTAATGAGATCAGTATCACTATGATAACTCACTGTTAAATTATCAGCATATTGCACATCACCTACCAAATTAGAGCTAAATGGTAAATTTTCTTGCACAGGTAAATCAGCAACTTCACTATTATTTACTACACTTCTCAGTAAATTATTAGCACATTGTGCATTTTGCATTGAATAACTAGGCACTCCTTCTAGCCTTGCATTAGAAGTATAATTTCCAGTAATACTACTTTCTACATCAAGCAATCCACTATAGCTAGGTGCTTCTAGCATTGCACTAGAATTACCTTGTCTCGTAACATTAGCTAAGCGACTATCATCTTCTATATCAAATGATCTACTACAGCTAGGTACCTTTAGGTCTACAGTAGGAGTATAATTCCTTTGCTCAAAAGTACTACCAATAAAACTAGTATCACAATCTACAGACACAGATAAACTATCATCACGCATACTTTCTACTAAATCAGTGTCAGTAGACATTTCTAACTTGACATCAACAACTGTGTCCTGCTCAGGAACATCATCAAATCTTACATCGTGTTTTTTCAATACATCACTATTTCCATCGTACTGGAAGTTATTTACACCATCATGAATAGGCGATGTATCAGTCATCGAATCTGCATCAAAGGATATAGCACGTTCTTGTTCTAAAAGTTTACTCATGACAGTATATTTCTTAATACATGTACTAAATAACCTATTATCACAACAGTACTGCATTTTTTCCAACGTTTGATTAAGAGATAATATATAATGCCTGCTTGTCTCAAATCCAGAAGCAGAATTACTACAGAATGTAGATAAAGCAGTACGAAGTCTTATTAACGCAAGCATTTTATCAGTATCTACATTAACACGCTCTGACAATGCGTAAGGATATATATCCATATTACACCTTTGAAAGAAAGCATATATTCTATTTAAAAAACTGTATCCTAAAGAATCACAATCACTATCATTTATCAATAATAATTCAGTCTGTAGTACAGTAATTGACAACGTTGCAAAAAAATCACTTGTATCATGCCACGCATGATAACACTTGTGTTTATCAGTAGGTAGAATATCTGCTATATCGTACTTAGAATTAAAACATCTTCCTTGACTTGAAAGAGCTTTGAACCGCTCAGCAAATCTTTCATTTTCAGAATCATAACAATGAACCAATCTATTCCTAAAAGTATTGAACAATTTTATCAAATTGACTACTTTTTTATAATCTTCCTGCATAAACCAAAACGATCTATCTTGACAGGTTAATTGCTTGAAAGGATGATTATCCTGCTCTAACTTAGAATATTGTACAGTATACTGCTGAAACATAGATCCAATATAGATAATACAACCAAACATTGCAGCATCTCTTACTATCCTTAAATCATTATCATTAGCCAGAGCTGTATCAACAGTAATAATAGATAAGATACTTAGCAATGATTTTAAAAATCTCAATGAATAATTATCATTAGGCATACTTTCTTTAAAAAATTTACAAAATATACCTGACATACAATTCTGCAATTGATACAAGTCAATCTCTTTACCCTTAATACTTTCTAACACTTGTATAACTTCTAACAGTATAGGATTCAAATCCATCTTAAAGACGTCACAAGAATGTTTAAAGTACACGTTTATTCTCCTAAGATTGACATCACTATGCGATATTGCAATAGCTGACAAGTTAAGTAATACAAACACTTTCATTAGAATAACAAAAAAGTTATAGTCCTTCCTATATCCAAAAACATTTTTAAGAACTCTATGAGCAGTACCTTTCACCACTACTTTACGTGAACCAGAATTACTGTTAACAACCTCAAACAAACTATCAATCAGTTGTACGCTATATAAAAAATGAGAAAACCTCAAATCACACATAGATTTACTTCTGATACGACATAAAGAGGATGTATACTCCAGTGAAGGCATTACTACATTCAAACCAGTATTGCTAGTAGCAATACGTTTCATTCTTTTCATTTCTAAATTTATAATCTTCTGACTTATAAGATTCTTAACACTTATTGATTCAATTATTACCCTCAGTCTTTCCTCATCATATGATCCAAACAGCTTTTCTAAATCTGATCTATGAGTATGTAATATCTCATCACATATTTCGATATAATTAACTTGAAGTTGTCTACAATCTTGACCTATATCACTACTTTGTACTACAACATTACTGATGGGCCTTTTAGAAGCGGTACTAACACTTGAATATTGATCTTCTAATATAGAAGTAGACTCTGTTTCAGCTTTAACAATCTTCCTTGCATTATTATGCTTTGTGTTTTTCTGCGTTTTCTTCTTACTTTTTTGACAATCTTCTTGCATTTTAAGTGCTTGCTTTCGTGCTTTCTTACTTGCTTTCCTACTTAATGATCTAGTAGGCAATTCTTGACCATCACTGTTTTCATTCTGTATAAGTAGAATCTCACTACTTTTAAATCCAGTAACACAACCATCTATTACATCCCCCTCTAGATTATCTTCGTGATTTAGACTTTCATTAATAGATTCCTCTACAATAGAAACCAGTTCTACTAACTCATTTTCTTTACTTTCAGCAATCTTCTTACCAGCTACGGAATCATATTGTACTTCACTGATTTTTTTATTAAACACTTGCTCACTTGTTAATACATTAGAAGATTCTTGTTCTCTATTAGCTAAAGTTTCTGTAACAATAATACTAGTCTCTTTTTCTTGTTTAGGTAAAGTGTCCTCTACTTTAATATCATTAGCTGTTTTTGCTTCTAAATCATCTCTGTCACCCACACTTTCATCAACAGAAAGTATATCTACTTTCTCTAGAACAGAACTCTCAATTTTATCTTTACTTACAGCACTTTTCTTTGCTTTCTTATTACCTTTTTTAGAATTCTTTTGTGCTTTATCCTCTGCTTTTTTTAATACTTGCTCACTTGTTAATACATTAGAAGATTCTTGTTCTTTATTAGCTAAAGTTTCTGTAACAATAATACTAGTCTCTTTTTCTTGTTTAGGTAAAGTGTCCTCTACTTTAATATCACTAGCTGTTTTTTCTTCTAAATCATCTCTGTTACTCACACTTTCATCAACAGAAAGTATATCTACTTTCTCTAGAACAGAACTCTCAATTTTATCTTTACTTACAGCACCTTTCTTTGCTTTCTTATTACCTTTTTTAGAATTCTTTTGTGCTTTATCCTCTGCTTTTTTTAATACTTGCTCACTTGTTAATACATTAGAAGATTCTTGTTCTTTATTAGCTAAAGTTTCTGTAACAATAATACTAGTCTCTTTTTCTTGTTTAGGTAAAGTGTCCGCTACTTTAACATCACTAGCTGTTTTTTCTTCTAAATCATCTCTGTTACTCACACTTTCATCAACAGAAAGTATATCTACTTTCTCTGGAACAGAACTCCCAATTTTATCTTTACTTACAGCACTTTTCTTTGCTTTCTTATTACTCTTTTTAGACCTTTTTTGTACTTCACTTCCCTTGTCTTGACGCACTTCTTCATTTTCTACCTGATCAGATGGTCCCTGACTCTTACTTAAAGCATCCGTAACACCAGCAAAGTTTTCTTCTTTTACAACCAGATAATCACTATCTTTCACTTCAGGAATATATATTACTGCTTCTGATAAATTATTCTCACACCTACTAATCAGAAATTCTTTGGCAGTTTCATCACAATACATTAATTCTAGATCACCAACCACATTTACATAAATCGTCTCTTCTTTCTTTTTACTCTTTTTACGGCTGCGTTGTTTTTTACTTACACTTTTTTCATCTAATTCAGGTAATTCTGATCCACCTTTTAAACTATGAGTATCAGTTACATCTGTTACTTTACCTTTAGAGCCATTAATTACGTGTAAAGTAATATTATATTCTGGCTCAGATGGTCCCTGACTCTTACTTAAAGCATCCGTAACACCAGCAAAGTTTTCTTCTTTTACAACCAGATGATCACTACCTTTCACTTCAGTAATATATGCTACTGCTTCTGATAAATCATTCACACACCTACTAATCAGAAATTCTTTGGCAGTTTCATCACAATACATTAACTCTGGATCACCAACCACATTTGCATAAATCTTCTCTTCTTTCTTTTTACTCTTTTTACGGCTGCGTTGTTTTTTACTTACACTTTTCTCATCTAATTCAGGTAATTCTGATCCACCTTTTAAACTATGAGTATCAGCTACATCTGTTACTTTACCTTTAGAGCCATTAATTACGGGTAAAGTAATATTACATTCTGGCAAGTAATACTTTAACAAATCATAGTCAAAGACCTTCAAGAATTTGCATAAAAATACAACTGGATGAAATTTCAAAGTACTATCTACAGAACTTTGCTCACTATACCGAAGTAAAACATTCCTATAATAAAATTTTACTAATAACATTGTATAATCATCAATGTTATTTAATCTTTTAAAATAATCTTCCGCATAACACAAACTGCTATCTACATCGCTTAAACAATTTAAAAGTAAATCATGCAACAATACACCTAGCATTTCCCAAACCAAATGAAATCCTAGATTACAAATCTTTCGTGGAGTTTTATCTTCGAAATCACCATACTGAATCTCTGTCACATAGTTCATTATATTTTCCGAGAAATCTAAATATCTCATATTAACAAAATAAGGATTACTACTAAACATATTCAATAGTACTCGTACTACTGAAATAATTTCAAAGCCAGATATTATCCCTTTATCAAAAAACACACTTATTAAAGATATTTTCATTAAAGAAATATATACATTATCACAAACATATTGATGTACAGAGACAGGTTGTTTATTACACGGTTTTAACGAATAAAACATCATTGCTATAATTTTCAATATCTGTGTACTTTTTCCCTGAGAAGTAGAAAAATCGTACTGATCGTCATTTAACAACCTTGAAATATTATCATCAGTATTATCTTTATTCATTGACAGCTTTTTTTGCATCAAAGGAATTATTTGACTGTTTTCAATGTTAAAAATTTGTCTACTTCTTGTGTCTACACGGTCTTGAATTCCTACGTTATTATTTCTCATACATATTGATTTAAATCTGTCAATTAATCTCAAATACTTATCAACCTGTT
Organism: Ehrlichia canis str. Jake; assembly: GCF_000012565.1. Taxonomy (GTDB): domain Bacteria; phylum Pseudomonadota; class Alphaproteobacteria; order Rickettsiales; family Anaplasmataceae; genus Ehrlichia; species Ehrlichia canis. The sequence goes on along the minus strand of NC_007354.1, from coordinate 81,329 downwards.
GCCTTTGTTTCATTCTTTTTTCTAAATCCAACAATGCACTTTCCGGCAATCCATTATCACTAACAAATTGAGCAATACTATAAGATTTAACACTATTAGCTAAATCCTTACCTTTAAACAGATTTTCTAATATAACATAACACCACTCAGCAAAGCATTGAGACAATAAACTATCAGCAGACGTTTGTTCTTCTTTTTCTAGTGATGTTTGCCTATGTGAACTGACACCTATCAAAAACTCATCTTTATTTAATAAAAAGCCTTTCAATGTTTGCAATACAGTTTCACAAATGTTTTGCATGGTACTCAACTTTTTTCTTGATACAAGTGCATCAACTAATCTTTCATAAAAAACATTTATATGCTCATTATCAACAATATGCTGAACAAGATCTAATACTATGCAACAAGCTATTTCATCAAGGTATTGCACAGGTAAGATAGAAGGTTTCAACTTATCTAGAATCAATTGGTAAGTTAGATCATTGATACCATCAACATTTTTACATTTATTTACTAAATCATTCCTAATATCCAAAACATTCAGGTTAGGAAATCCCTCACATTCTAATATTTGATTTCTTAAATCAACTACCCAAAGATCACAGCATTCTTGGATACTTTTTAACACTTTTATATTACTTAAATTCGCAACCATACAGTCACTAACGCATCTTGACTGTGGGATAGACCAATCTTCAAAAGTTAATTTTATAGATATGATTCTCATCACATCTCCATCAAGTATCCCGTGTGTTTCGAAGTTATTCTGAAACAAATCAATCATTTTAGAAAAATAATCTTTTTCTTTACTACTCAGTTCTGGTACAGCACTTTTATTTAATAAAATCAAGGAAGATAGAACTGTATTATACAACTCTGTAATATCCACTTCAGATCTCACCACATTGTCTATCGTACTGATAATAACTTCTGGCTCAACCTGTCTTAACACTTGAACAAGGTTTTGAGATTGCTTGACATATATGAATACATTAGCATCATTCTCTAACACTTGAGGAAGAATAAAACAATACTGTATAAACTGAAAATCAAAATAGTGTTGAAATTTATAGAGAATTTTAAATAGCAATTGTCTGTCTATAGTATCTTTAGCATAAGAATAAAATATCTTTTGAAACAACAAAGAAACCAATACAATAGGTACATTACTTATACTCTGTAATCTAGTAAAAGAATACTTATACTTATTTTCATAAGGAATGTACATAGTGTTTATTGCTCTATAAATAAATCTATAACTATTTAAGCTTTTAAATGAAAAACTTACACCTTGCATCATTGGTTGCAAGTACATTAATACACAACTACTTTGCTGCGCAATCAGTAGATCCACATCTGCATTTTTAGCACAAAACATCACATTTAAAATATCAAGCAAACCCTTACGAGAAATAGGAGAAAATGATTGAATTCTATCAAACATTTCAACATCTGAATCTACTATCTCATCGTCAACAAAATGATACAAATCATTTTTGACAATAAAAACATCTCGAATAGACATTATGTAAGAACTAATTACATTTTTCATCTGTAACATGTCTTCAGGATTACCAATAACACCAATTAAACGATTCACCTTTTTTTCAAGTAATGGAACTAAATGCAATTCATACAATCTCATAACTTCTGTAATAGTATTTGCTAACACATCAGATAATATTTTCAGCATGAATTCATGAGATATTTTATGTTGAATAAAAGCTTGATTAAGATCTTCATAAAATCCTAAATCCCTATGATCTGCAATTAACTTTTGCTCATTGAAATTTCTCAATTTGTTAAATGCCAAATTAGAAATAACAATAATCATACTCGCGAAATCTTTCACACCACAAAAACTTAAATAATCACGTATTTTCTCATCACTCATCCCACTAAAGTTCAATACTTGCCTAAAAAATGTTAAAACTGCTAAACTTGCAAACATTTTATTACTATATCGACTAAGTTTTAGCATCCTCAATTTCATATAATCATATCTTAATTCCACCAATTTTATTCCAACCTCATCTAGTAGTAAAAATGTACGTACATAAGAACTAGCATTTCCAATATTCTTTACAATCGTACTGCAAGTAACTAAAGCTGTACAAAATTGATAGTTGTTAGGTAACATCTTAATAAATTCATCATTATACGACGCAAATATATCTTCCCAAAAATCATCAGCAAGACTAGCATAGGTATTGTCAATAGTACGGGTTATATTGCTTATTATGCAAGGTATAGTCTTACACAAAGTACTTTCAACAAAAGAAGTAATTTTTCTACTTTTATCTATTTGTAGAACATTAGCTATCCCTACAACATCATTTAAAATTTCTTTAGCATATAAATCTAATTTTGATATACACAACGCTTTAGCTGATACATGTGGGTTTTGTACATTTTGTTTTATAGGACCAGCCAATATTGCATCTAGTATTCTACTCACAGGTTCGTTTGTACCTGCAACATTGGCCTTTCCATGTGCACTTTTTTGAAACACTAATAAAGCATCTTTTAAATCTGCCAAAGTTTTAATACTTCCTTCTACAAATTTTCTACGTATAAATGTTTCAATTCCCTTAACGAGATAAATATGTAAACTTTCTTCATAATCCAGCAAACTACCAAAAAATTCACCACAGAACACTGTAGGAAAATTAACTGAAACAATTTTTACTAAATATCCTAGACTCACTGAATCATAAAAATGTGCTTCTGAAAGAACATTTTTTAAGAACTTATCAGAAGCAGACTGATCACTTCCTATTCCATTTGCATCATATGCTAACCTTGTGATATATTTTATAATGTCACCATATATTGCCTCATTATCAAACAATTCTGATTCAAAATCTTTGAGTGCTTTAGTAATTTTCAATCTTAATTGAATAAGTTTTAAATCTCTTTTACTAGCACCGAACTTACTATATGAAAAATGTGGTATTAAATATCCAACTCCTAAACTTTTAATTAATGAAGCACCATTTTTAAAATGACAGGGCACTAATTTTGGAAATAACTCTTCATTATCTTCTAATAAATCAATCTTATGAATCGGAGATGTAACAAAAAATAATTTCCTCAAAAGACTAGGATGAGAATCTACAAGACCACTCAACAAATTATATTTTCTGCTAGTAATCAATTGATCAACAAAATTTAACCCAGCTTCAGTATCCCACAAACCATCCATATACAGAATTGATGACATATCTTGACATGGATTAATAGCAAGCACTTCCAACTTCTGAAAAGACATGATATCATAATCCACTGGGACACAAGATATCTTACCATCAGAATCTACCATATAACTGTTAGTAGATACTAACAATTGCACAACTGAGTCTGGATTATAATAGTAATCATGGAGCAATATTTTCCTATCCTCTGGAAGATTTTGTGGCGCAATAATAAATAAAGATTCAATTTCAAGAAAATACAACAATAAATCCATAGAACAGTTTACTAATAAAAGCTCCTTTACTTTTAACTGAATATCATTAAACTCTTCACCAATTTCCCACTTAACAGCAGGTACAGCATTTGCACATTTTAAAGAAAGATAATACAATTTAGGTGTATAATGTTTCAAAGTTTTAAACAAAACCTTACAACACTTTTGTTCAGCAACAACACAATCCAGATAAATTAAATTTGGAAATAAATGAAGATATTTTTTAATATGGCTTTCATACATAACACCTCTTACTAAAAAATCTACATCTTCTTCAGAACACTTATCAACACCTCTCCTGCTATTTTTTTCTTTTACTTCATTATAAATATCTTGGCATAAATTTATGCCCCCTATTCTAATACTGGTAACCTTTAATCTAAACTCTTCAAATAATGGATCTGCAACTATCACAGACAAAGCATATCCATTTAACAAACATAATTCTATTGTTTTACAATCTTCGTGATTATCTTTTATACTTTGTAGCACTGAGGAAAACTTCGGCTTTGCTATTTCTGATATAAACACTTCAGGATTACACATTACTGCATGATGAAATATGTCATGTTCCTTGTCACATTGTCTAACCAGGTTAATGGTATCCAAATAATCATCAGATCGTATCAAACAAGCCCAATAAATATATTCCCACATTTTAACGTAGTCTATGGATACTTCAGATACTTCTTCAAACACATTATTTAATAATCCTTTTATGCTTTCGATGCTAGGTTGTTGTTGATACATAATGTAACTCAAGTTAAATACAGAAATCTTAAAGATTTTAACACAATTTTAAATAAAATTAAATCTTATTAATACATATTAATAATAAACAGCCAACATTTCCCATTAGATGAAGTCATTAATTACATGATCTAGACAATAAAATGGCTTTTATCAGTAAGTTATATTATTTATTCTACACTTGATAAAAGTTAACAAATTACAGTATAAATAGCACATAAACTAAAACACTTATATCACTTTCAAATAACACATGCTTAACAGATATTTTTACTTATCAATCACATATTCTAGATTCTTTTTCCTGATTTTCTACACACGCATTCGAATAACTACACATGTTATTTTATTCTTGTAGTAGATAAAAAATTTGCTAATATTATTGTGTTTGTTTAATATGTAGAAACTTTGTGCTAGCCAATAATCCTATACAAGATATTCTAGGATTCTATGAAAGTGAGAACCCAGGTGTCAAAGCAAATCTAACAAGAATGCTATTGCACGGTAAAGTTGCAGGTAGTGGGAAATTGCTAATACTACCTGTAGATCAAGGCATGGAACACGGACCAACTAAGAGTTTCGCAAAAAACTATCAGTCTTATGATCCACATTATCACTTTCAATTAGCACTTGAAGGAGGGTTTAGTGCATTCGCAGCTCCAATTGGTATGCTTGAAGCCGGTGCATCTACATATGCTGGTCTCATACCTCTTATTCTTAAAATAAATAGTTCTATACTGCTTTCACCAAAAAACAGTTTTCCTGACCAAGTTGTCACATCTTCTGTAAAAGATGCTTTAAGATTAGGGTGTTCAGCTATAGGATTAACTATCTATCCAGGTTCACACAATTTCTTCTCAATGATCAGGGAGACAAGAGATCTTATTGCAGAAGCAAAAGCAGCAGGTTTAGCAGTTGTGATATGGTCATACCCACGTGGAAATGATATTTCAAAACAAGGAGAAACAGCAGTAGATATAGTAGCATATGCTGCACATATTGCAGCATCACTTGGTGCAAACATTATCAAAGTTAAGCTACCAACAAGTCACATAGAGAGAGATTCTATCCCCTATGATATTTCAGACTTAAAGCAAAGGGTAGAGTACGTAAAATTATCTTGCTTTTCAGGGAGGAGATTAGTTGTTTTCTCAGGTGGAGAAGCAAAAACTGACGAAGAGTTGTTGCAAGAAATACAATCAATCAAATCAGGCAAAGGCGATGGGTCAATTATAGGACGTAATTCCTTTCAAAGATCAAAAAACAATGCTATATTAATGCTAGAACAAATAGCAAAAATCTACAATAGTTATTAGGCTGGATGGCAGAATGGCTTATGCAGAGGACTGCAAATCCTTTTATACCGGTTCAATTCCGGTTCCGGCCTCCCATTAATTGTAAATATATCAAGTAATATTGTATTGAGTAAGCTACAAATCTTGTAGTAACAAGCACTTACTAGTTTAAATTTTTAAAACTAATACATAACATACCATACTAAGTATTATCTTATTCTTTATTAAAGTATATAAAATCAGCACGTTAAATTAATAAATTCATTATTATACATGTTACAACATAACAAATATAAAAACGTGCAATATTGATAAGTAACACGTTTATTTATACAGCTATAAATATTCTTATTATAAGTTTTATAAGTTCACAGCCGATAATAAACTTCACTATTAACAATGGTTACTTCTTATATATGTCGATAATTCAATAAGTAGGATGAATTTCTTGTTGTACTATTATAACAAGTATAAAGGTGCTACATTAATTGACCAACAAGTCTATAGCATAGCAACAAATTTCTTTGTCACAGTTTAAACTTTTAGAATGTGCTTCACAACAGCACTATTTTCCACACTGATCATCAAATACACGAACCATTGCAATATTAATAAAGCCAATTATTAATATAAGTTTACAATAAGCTTCACTATTGATTCTTAACACAAAAAGTATACCACTATACAATATCAATCTTTCCCTTATGTTACACATAACAAAAATTGTAATATTGACAAGTTACAACTTATAGAACAATCAATTTTTTTATTAATAGTGCAATTTTTAAAATTGGATAAAATACATTATCATCTATAGATTGTAAACCTTCAATTAAACTATCAAAACATTATAAATTAACTATTTACCCAACCACATTTTATGTGAAACAATCTTCACTAAATTTCACAATCAATAACACTGCAAAAAAGACTCAAATTCTATGCTAATACATAAAACAATGTTGTAATATTGGTTACATTCACTTATTATAGAAGTTCATCATAACCAATATTATCAACTGTGTTTACCTTAAAGATATATATCAAATATATAATACTAAAAAAGACTTAGCAGTACATAAAATTGTAGTTTAAACCTTATTACTATCAAAAAAATTTCATAAATAAATAACACTGTTTGATAACATGGATTATCAATTATTGAGTACTTATAGAAAAAATATCCTAAATACCTCAAGTTTTAATAACGTTATTAGATAAAGACGCTGTTGCTATAAATATTGAAGAATATGTACCAACAGCTATACCAAAAAATACAATAATACTTAACTCTCTAACAGTACCTTGACACAACAATATCAAAGGAAGAGATGCTAACATGGTAGTACCAGAAGTTAATATAGTTCTAGATAAAGTAGCATTAATACTCACATTAATTATATCAGATAACTTTTTTTGTAATTTCTTTCTAAGTAATTCCCTAATTCTATCATATATTACCACAGAATCATTTACTGAATAGCCAATAACGGTTAAAATTGCAGCAGTAGAAGAGAGATTAAACTCAATATTACATAAGCTAATCAAACCTAACGTCAATATTACATCGTGTATCAGTGCTAAAACACCACCTAATGCAAATCTCCATTGAAATCTTACCCACAAATATAAAAACATTCCTAACAATGAAAAAATTATTGCACATAGTCCTTCAAAAATCTGCTTATATCCAACCTGTGGTCCAACATAATCTATTTTTAAATAAGTTACTTCACCTAATATTTCACCTAATGCTAATTTTATCTTTTCAATAGTATCAGTATGATTTACATCTTTTCCACTCTTAAAACGAATCATTAACTCTTTATCATTATTTCTAAAACTTTGTACAGAAAACCCTACAAAACCTTTTTCTTGCAACTTCAATGTAACATTTTTAGTATCTATTTGACTTGCACGAAGTTCAATAACAATACCACCTGCAAAATCTGTACCAAAGCATACACCCTTAAATAAAACAAGTAATATTGATATAAGCATCAGGACACCACTGCAAAACATAGCACACATCCTGTACTTAGAAAAATTTATATTTGTACCATTACGAAAAATCACTATCAAACACTATATGTTAATTCACTAAGCCTATGTTATTTCGCAGTCTTATTCAAGAAAAAACACTTTTTCACAATGTAACACAAGATGAAATAATTATACTGACAGCTTTATACAAAAATTATTATCCAATCATTTTTAGAACACTATATGTCACTTTCAATATAAAATTATATTTCTATTTTAAAACACAAATACAAATATATTACTTGAACAAATGCGTGAATTTGATGATACTACAAAAAATTTAACACACTGCTCTTCATCAATAGTTTCATGATATAGTATATATCAACATGACAGAACATTTACCTCTATATTAAGTAAACGTGCTACTTATTAATACTACATATTTATATGTCGTGTGAAATACTATCGTTAAATGTGATCAGTAGTAAAGCTTATCGTAAACTTATAATGGCTTTGTTACAAATGGTTCATGTATTTTATCAGAGTTGATAATAAAGCATCGTTGCGTTATGGAATACATTTTTAAAGTCAAAACTATGATAAGGAAATTTATCGCTATATATTGTTGATTAATTAATATTGCACTTTTATACTTGTGTATAATACAATGAGCAAATTCATCCTACATATTGAATTATCGACATGTATAAGAAGTAACCACTGTTAATAGTGAAGTTTATTATCAGCTTTAAAAGGAAGAATTACAGGAGATACATTCACATTATTTGGTACTTTGAAACAGCAATAATAATACATCATTACATACAAGTACTAAACATAGGGCATTATTGAAGAAACTACAGACTCAATTGAAAATCATTTTTATACACAATAAAGATCAATCCTCCCTGATAATCACATTCACAATGCTCTAAAGCCATTTGGCAACTGCTACAATATAACACTTGATAGGCATTTGTACTAAAAGTATAAAAGATACTGCATTATACATACAATTATCAGTCACAAAACACTATCTGATAAATTCAATGAAACCTGATGCAAAAAATCTAACACATTGATTTTTACTGATAGTACTATTTTAACATATATCTAAAAAAATTATCTGAGATATACTTACACTATTTGGCATTTTAAAGTAGCAAAACAATACAAAGTGCACTGCATACAAATAGGTACAAAAAGCATAATAGTTTATAATCATTTCCATTCTACTAGAAAATTTGATATATTGACTTTTATTAATATTTTTACCACATCATGCAAATCAAAAAGAATTATTTAAAAGTTACCTACAACATGATAGGTTATTTGGGAGAAGTAATTATAATTTGGATCTTAAAGTGTAAAAGATATCATATTATAAAACACAGATACAAGTGTACTTTAGGTGAAGTTGATATCATTGCATTTAAAAATCAAACCTTGGTTTTTATAGAAGTCAAAACTAGTATACTCAGATCAGAAATTCCTATTACTTATAAACAACAACAATCAATTATCAGAGTAGCAAAACACTTTATCACTTACTATACAAAATTTGAAAAATATAACATAAGATTTGATCTATACTTTCTTTCACTTTCAAAAGGATTAATACACATCACAAATGCTTGGCAAGAAACTTAACTTTACTTAACATACTATTTTAAATCTACCCAAAACATCAACTAGTGCTTGAGTTAATATATCTATCATTTCATCTGTATGATAAGGTGTCGGAGTAATCCTCAATCTTTCTGTACCAACAGGTACAGTAGGATAATTAATAGACTGTATATATATTTTATAATCATTAAGTAATATTTTTGAAATATCTTTACAAGCTACTGGATCCCCTATAATAATAGGAATAATATGTGTATCCGTTTTCAAAAAATTAATACCAGTTCTAGAAAAAGATTCCTTTACTTTGTTAACAACTTCACGCTGTTTTTCTCTTTCAACAGAACTATTTTTTAAATGTTCAACACTTATTCTAGCAGAAGACGCAATAAGAGGAGATAAAGCCGTAGTAAAAATGAAACCAGGAGCAAAACTTCTAACAACATCTATTAAACTCTTAGATCCAGTAATATATCCACCCATAACTCCAAAAGCTTTGGAAAGAGTACCTTGAATAATAGTAATTCTATCAGAGATATTTTCCTGTTCCGATATACCACCACCATGATTTCCATACATACCAACTGCATGTACTTCATCCAAATAGGTCATTGCACCATATTCATCAGCTAAATCACAAATTTCTGCAATTGGTGCTATATCTCCATCCATAGAATATAAAGATTCAAATATTATAATCTTAGGTAAAGACCTATCAACAGACTTTAATAAAGCTTCAAGATGTTTAACATCATTATGTTTAAATATATGCTTTGCCCTATTACTTCCTCTAATTCCCTCTATCATAGAGGAGTGATTTTTCTCATCTGAAAACACTACAATATCTGGAATAACAGAAAGCAATGTACTGATAGTAGTCTGGTTTGCAACATAACCACATACAAAAGTTAAAGCTGCAGGTTTTTTATGTAAATCGGCTAATGATTCTTCAAGCTCAATAATCTCTTTTGTAGTACCAGAAATATTTCTAGTACCACCAGCACCAACACTACTGCTATAATTTTTTATAGCAAGCATTACATGCTCACTTTGCCCCATACCTAAATAATCATTGCTGCACCATAATGTTACTACATTATTCACATTACACTCAATAGCATAAGGGAATTGACCAGGAATGCGAGAAAATCCAGTAAATTCTCTATATCTACCTTCTTCCTTTATACGTTTAATCTTGTTATCAAATATTTCTTCATAATTTGTCATATCTTCTTCTATCCTATGTTTTTGACTAAAAACTACTCTTCAACATTATTTTTAAATGACGCTTTTTCCCACAACTCAATTTAACATAGGATGCATTACAAAAATGTTCTAAGGACAATTTGTAATTTACATCTAATACAACTACATCATTAATTTTACATCCTTTATCATTGATGAGCCTTCTTGCACTACTACTACTTTTTTCCAGACCAGATATCTGAAGTAATTTTATTATAGGCAATCCTAAATCTACATCACATCTATCCACATAAAAAGTTGACAAACCGGAATCATCATTACACTCAAAAACTTTAAGTGCATCAGCAGCAATATTTTTAGCAATTTCTTCCCCATGACATATTTTAGTAGCTTCAGTAGCTAACATTTTTTTCGCTTCATTAATTTCGTGTCCTTGCAAAAGCTCTAATTCTTTTATTTTATCAAGAGGTAATTCAGTAAATAATTTTAAAAAACGTCCAACATCTTCATCTCTGACATTACGAAAATATTGCCAATAATCAACAGGGCTATACATATCACCATTCAGCCATACTGCACCTTGTGCAGTTTTACCCATCTTTTCACCAGAACTTGTAAGTACTAAATTAGTTGTAAGACCAAAAAGTTCTGATAACTGTAACTTCCTACCTAACTCCACACCACTAACAATGTTTCCCCACTGATCAGAACCACCTATTTGTAATAAACAATTATATCGCCTATTAAGCTCTACAAAATCATAGGACTGTAATAACATATAATTAAATTCTAAAAAACTAAGATTCTGCTCCCTTTCTAAACGCAATCTTACACTATCAAAAGTCAACATGTTATTGACAGAAAAATGTCTGCCTATGTTCCTTAAAAATTCTATGTAATTTAAATCATCCAACCACTCAGCATTACATACCAATAGACCATCAGTGGACCCACTCCCAAACTTAATAAACTTTTTTAATACATCATAAATTCCTAATGCATTTTCTTCAATTTCATCAGAACATAACATTGTTCGCGATTTATCTTTACCAGAAGGGTCCCCTATTTTAGTTGTACCATTTCCCAATAATACTATAGGTTTATGACCAAACTTTTGAAGGTATCTTAAAATCATAATTTGCACTAAGCTACCAACGTGTAGACTTTTAGCAGTACAATCAAACCCTATATATGTAGGCACACATTGTTTACTCATTAACTGATCTAATGCACTAACGTTAGTACATTGATTAAAATATCCACGAGAATATAAAAAACTTAAGAATTGAGACTCTAACTTCATTTTAGAAACAGATCATTATAAAAATAAAAAGTGATCCCGGCGCGAATCGAACGCGCGACACACTGATTAAAAGTCAATTGCTCTACCGACTGAGCTACGGGATCTTAATCAAAGATAAAAGTAGTATATAATATTGAATCATCTTCCTAAAATTAAGTAAAGATTTTTCTTTATTTTCTGTAACAACATAACTCAATAAACTTATACATCTACCAATTACATTACATAACAAATTATAAATTATGTATGTTGCAAAAACACAAGAAACTTGATATCCTATCTGTTTTTAAGCTTGGTAACCTTATCATGTTCCTTTCTACAGAGGATACTTTAAACTACATAAAAAAAAATGCAATAAATTTTATAGATTTAAGATTCACAGATTCTAACGGGAGGTGGCATCATATAACACGTAGTGCAGAAACTACAGATGCACAAGTGCTTTTAACAGGAATTAATTTTGACAGCTCATCAATTTCTGGATGGCAGTCAATAGAAAAATCTGACATGATATTATTACCAGACATCAGTACAGCTTTTGTAGATCCATTCTCTGCTCAATCAACATTAGTCATAATTTGTAATATAGTAGATCCGTACAATCAATCTCAATACGCTAAAGATCCACGATATACAGCACAAAAAGCATATGAATATATGCTCTCTACAGGAATTGCTGATAAGTGTTATTTTGGACCAGAAGTAGAGTTTTTTGTCTTCGACAATGTTCAATTTTATACAGGAATGTACGATTCTTACTTTAAAATAGAGTCAGCAGAACATGATATTTCGTATCAAAGAAGAGAATTTTCTAACAATAATCACCGTCCAAGAGTTAAAGGAGGATACATGCCAACTCCTCCTATTGATTCATTACACGACATCAGATCAGAAATGTTAACAATGTTCAAAGAAGTAGGTATTACACCTCTAATACATCACCATGAAGTTGCCGCATCACAATGTGAAGTCGGGTTTCAGTATGACGAGTTACTTGCTAGTGCAGATAATGTACAAAAATGCAAATACATAGTACATGGAGTTACATCATCTTATGGGAAAACTGCAACTTTTATGCCAAAACCAGTTATCAAAGATAATGGTAGTGGTATGCACTGTCACCAATCTCTGTGGAAAGATAACGTCAACCTTTTTGTGAATTCTGATGGAAATATATCAGACACCTGTTTATACTACATAGGTGGTATTATAAAATATGGAAAAGCAATTAATGCATTCACGAATCCTTCAACAAACAGTTATAAAAGATTAGTACCACACTTTGAAGCCCCAACTTGGTTAACTTACTCATATGAAAATAGGTCTGCTGCAATTCGTATACCATACGTACCACAAAATGATGTTAATGCTAAAAGAATAGAGGTACGTTTTCCAGACCCACTTGCAAATCCTTATTTATGTTTTTCTGCACAGTTAATGGCTGGCTTATATGGTATACAAAATAAAATTCACCCAGGGCCTGCAATAGATAAAAACCTATATTCACTAAATAAAGCAGAATTACAACAATTAAGTTCTGTTGCAAATTCTCTTGAAGATTCTTTAGAATCCTTAGATAAGGATAGAGAATTTTTACTAGCAGGAAATGTGTTTACTAATGATCAAATTGACTCATATATAAATCTTAAAACACTGGAAGTAAAAGATCTACAACTACATCCACATCCTATTGAATTTATAAATTATTATAGTTCATAAGCACAGAGTAAATGTCCTTTGTTACTCTTCTAATATAAATAGAGTTAATAATGAAGTTGATACATAAATATGATATAAATCATCATGGTGCCACATATTTGTACTCATTGTTTCATATTTCTATGAATACAAAGTTAACAAACTTTACTACAAATACAAATATTATAAAAACTCTTGGAATTACTAAACATGACAAATGAATTTAACAATACACTTTTACAATTAAAATCACTAATTCAGCAAGATTTAGATGCAATGGAAATTTTAATATCACAGCATAGTGATAAACACATTGCCCTAATTACAGAAATTATACATCACTTAATTAAATCTGGAGGGAAGAGAATACGTCCTATAATTTTTTTCATCATATGCAAGATGCTAAACTGTACAAATGAAAATAAAATACTTATTGCAGCAGCGATTGAATTTATACATAATGCCACATTGTTACATGATGATGTAATAGACGAAAGTGACCTTAGAAGAGGGAAAAAAACTTCCAATTTCATATGGGGAAACAAAGCAAGCATTTTAGTTGGAGATTTTCTGCTTGCTATATCTTTTCAATGGCTTATAGAATGTAAGAATCTTAACATACTATCCATACTCTCCCAAACATCTAATACTATTGTAGTAGGAGAGATACAACAAATGCTTTCTAGTCATAACATCAACATTTCCAAAGAAAAATATATTGAAATTATCTCTGCAAAAACAGCATCTCTGTTTGGAGCAACTTGTGAATCTGCTGCTCACCTTGCCCAAGTTAATCTACAAGAAAGCAAAGCATTAAAAAGTTTTGGCAATAACTTTGGTATTGCTTTTCAAATAATGGATGATATTCTCGACTATACAGCTTCAAATGCACAATTTGGTAAAAAATTAGGGAATGATCTTTCAACAGGAAAAACAACTTTACCAGTTATTATTGCATATCAAAACGCAACACCAGAAGAAAAAAAATTCTGGGACCAAATATCTGTTAACCAAAACTTAGAACAGGCTATATCCTATATTAAATCACACAATGCTATTGAAAAGTCATTAGAAATAGCAACAGCTTATATCGATCAGGCAAAAGCTTGTTTAACCATTTTCTCAGAATCAAATTACAAGATGTGTTTAAATAAACTACTAGACTGCATTTTATACAGAGGGTATTAAAAAAATTAGAGTAGTAGATTATAAAAGCAACTCAGCATGACATATTAAAAGAAAAGGTTTAATATACTTTACAATGAATGCAAGTCAACTTCACCTTCCACACACTAATAACTTTAAAAGAGAATTTTATAGTTAAAAAGAAACTCAAGCTTCTTTTATTCTATATCTATTTCACACTGATAATCTTAAAAAATATTCAATGACAGACAAATCTAACTCCTCCTTTAAATCCATACTTTTATAAAACAAAATATATGAAATTCTTACAGCATTTACAACTAAAGATAAGCAAAACCTAATTTTACCTTATTCTTTGTTCAATGGTCATAACAATCAAATCTTACCAGTAGTGTAAAAATTACATCCTATCTACTTATAAATCCAAGAAATGGTATTAATCTGTTTAAACTTTCTTACTAATACAAGAAAAGTTTATAGCAAAATTTCTAAGTAATATTTATCTCTTTAGTAGAACCTATTGCTTCAATATTCAAATGTGACAA
This sequence comes from Ehrlichia canis str. Jake, assembly GCF_000012565.1. Taxonomy (GTDB): domain Bacteria; phylum Pseudomonadota; class Alphaproteobacteria; order Rickettsiales; family Anaplasmataceae; genus Ehrlichia; species Ehrlichia canis. The sequence goes on along the minus strand of NC_007354.1, from coordinate 66,302 downwards.
TAATACACCTCTTATGTTTTCTTTCTCATACATCATTGCTTTATCATTACAACAATCTATTTGTTTAGCATACAAAGCATAAGCAACACAAACAGCAGTAAAAAAAACTATTGATATAACAGCAAATAGTACAGATCTATAAACACCTTTTTCACACCATAAAATATCCCTTTCTTTAAAATGCAATACAGCATTCAGTACACATAAAAGTATAAATACTGCAATAACAAATAAAGATACAAATTTAAATCCATTACGTTCTTTTTTAAGACTGTGACACCTAGCTCTCGACTCTGATATTTTAGCAAATTTACTGTATATTAAGTCATGAATATACTTTGTATACTTATACAAACTATGCCCATATCTGTTTTTACCAATATTCTTTTTATCAAAACATAACTTTACGCACAGTTCATTCTGTGCATGAATTCTAGAATCATATATAGGCAATCTGCTACTCATTTCAGAAAAATCTTCCAATAATGCCTTAAGATTTCCATCACCTACACTTGTAATAGCAGACGTCATTATGTCATATACAGTATGCCCTCTCTCATCCCTTACTTCAAATAATCTCCACAAAGGTACAGAAGTTAGCAGCAATCTATATGCATCCACACATTGTACTAGATAATTTTTTATTTCACTTGATAACTCTTCATCTCTTCCCCTCACTGACATTACAACATCTCTCATCTCTGATAGAGATAAATCCATAACATCTTTTAGCTGCCACATATTATCTCTATAAGTTATGTTATAAAATGAAAGTATCTTTGCAAAATTAATCAAATAAACTGATGACATGATATGCAACGGTGTATCTCCATGGGAATTTTGTTGTACAATCATTGCAGGTGCATTTTTCAAAAAGTATTTAACAATATCCATATTTAAATATGGAGCACACGCTACATAATGCATTGGATTATTGCCATCTACATCCAATTCATTAAGTATCTCTACCCTGTTATATATTAATAGCTGTATAATTTCACATAAAAAACTCTCTTGCTTTTTTGTATTACAAATATTCACAGCATAATGCAGTGCATTCCTACCACACTTATCAAGTCTATATTGAGAAAACCCTATCAAAAATTCTTTCACTAATGAATACGCTAACTCACTAAGTTGAGGATCCTCTATTAGAAAATATAATTTAGCTAATGCACTCATAGCATCAGGAACAAGAGGATCACAAGGTCGATCTGAATAAGCTAAGAATTCAGAAACTTGTTCAGGAGAAATTTTCTGTTCAGCAACAGCTTTATTAATTTTATCAGCCAGTATTCTTACAGCTTGTATAACACATTCAAACATCTGAGCTTTATACTCTAACTGACGCTGTCGTAGAATTTGTGGATCCACTTCTTCTTCTGAAGTTTCATCGCTATCTAATACATTAAATAACGTTCTATAAACACTATTAGAAATAGATTGATATGCTAGTTTCAACTTACTAGTAATGTCTTTTATATCACTAACTTGAGAAGCTACAACTCTACCCTGATCCATACTAGATTGATCAATTGCTTCTGATAATAATTCTTTAAGCCGAGCTCGGAGAGTATTACTGGAGTTATTTTTAATACCAGATATATCATACAATGACATGATTAAATAGTAAAATACCGTGCCAAGCTCATTCTTTAGCAGTAAAATATCTTCACTTTCCAAAGATTCCAGCATCTTAAGAAATGACTTATCTTCATTTAATATCTTACTCAATATGAGAGGTTTAACATATCTTGTTACAGCTATTTTATGCATCATTAACATGGAAACACCACATCATACAAAATTCCCATTTTATTAATTGCAATCAAAACAAAACCTTAATTTTTTAATGATTATAAAGATTCTAACCATTGATTGCGAAACATAAAACAAAAATTTTAACTATTAATTACGACATATAAAATTTTTTACATATTGATTATCTATATTTCTGATATCTTGAACGGATTCACACGCAATAATCTTTCCATTATACAATACAGCTATTTTGCTAGCAATTTTAAAGGCACTACTAATATCATGTGTAATAGTAATAACCGTTAAGTTAAATTCCTTATGACACTTTATTATAATCTCATTTACAACATCAGACATTATTGGATCTAATCCCGACGTTGGTTCATCGAGTATCATAATCTTAGGTTCGCTAACAATCGCCCTAGCCAGTGCTATCCTTTTCTTCATACCACCAGATAATTCAATAGGATACCTATCCAATACATCATCACCTAATCCTACTAAGTTTAGTCCAGAAGCAGCAATCTTCCTTGACAAACTTCTATCACGGTTAAATCTGTAATGTAAGTTAAAAGCAATATTTTCACACACTGTTAAACTATCAAACAAAGCACAATTTTGAAATAAAACACCAAAATTTTTAATTAAGCTTTTATCATGCCTAATATCAACCCCACTAATAACAACCTTCCCAGAAGTAGGAGCAATTAAGCCTAGTATTGTTTTCGTTAATACAGATTTTCCACTACCTGATTCTCCCACAATAACTAATGATTCCCCATATGCAATATCAAGACTTATTCCCTTTAACACTTGATGTCCACGAAAATCTATATGCAAGTCAGATAAAGAAATGTAATGCATAAAACTAACTACTATGAATAAAATACGGTAATTACATAATTGAGTAAGATGATAAACATAGATGAAACAACAACAACATAGGTAGTAGCCATTCCAACACCTCTAGCTCCACCACTACAATAATAACCGCTATAACAACCCATAAAGGATATTATAAAACCAAATACTGTAGCTTTAATTAATCCTAAAATAACATCTTTAACATGTAAAAACTTCATTATTCCTCTAACATATATTTCAGGCGTATAGCCCAACTGATACGAGCCAACAATATAGCCACCATAAGCACCGATTAAATCAGCACACAAAATCAGCAGAGGCATTGCAATCATTGCAGAAATAATTCTGGGAACGATTAAATATTTAAATGGATTAGTATCCAACGTAAACAAAGCATCTATTTGCTCAGTAATACGCATAGTACCTATTTCAGCAGCAATTGCTGCTCCTACACGTCCTGCAATAATAAGCCCAATTAACACCGGACCTAATTCTCTCACTATAGCAACTACAACTACTCCAGAAACAAAATCACCTGAAACGTTATTATGTATTATTAAAGAATTCTGCAAAATCAAAACTGCACCAGTAAATATAGCAGTTATTCCAACTATTGGCAGTGAAAAAAAGAAGATTTCTATAAACTGCTTAAATATAACTCCGTAGTAATAAGGAGGCATAAAACAATTACACACAAATTTTACAAAAAAAACAAAAGAATGTCCTATATTAAAAATCAAATTGATTACGTATTTACCAACAGTTTCCAACAACCAAAACAATCCTAAATGTAAACGCAGAAATTGCATAAAGCTACACCAAAATCTTTGAACAAAGTATACAACAAACTTTACATGTAATTACTTTTATTATAATCCACCTTACCAGTAACAATAAACTCATCAAATCAGCAATAAAAACACTTACATCAGTAGAATATAAAAACCATCATACAATCTCTTTAAAAACAATATTTAGGCATTTTAAAATTTTAATCAGTCAATATATCAAAAAGTTAATAATTTATTTAAGATTTAAATTAATATAATACTAAAATCTGTATTCCTGCAACTCAAAAGTAATACCAGTTTATAAATTATATTATACCTAATAAGTTATATACGTAACACTTTAATATAAAAAATTTAAGATTTTATAAAACTGCTCAGTAGCATATTACTATAACAACATTAGTTATCTACAATTGACACATTCTCATATACTATATAAGACATTATTATATCTATCTTAACAAAGGATATATAAAAATATTGCAGAATAAACTGACACTCCAACAAATAAAATTTTACTTTAGAAGATGAATATATTAGATAATACCAATATTTCACTATGCTAATACAACACACAGATAAATTTCAAAATAAGCTTTGTATAGTTTATTAACACATCATTTGTTCAAAGTATAAAGTCAATACAAACAAGCCTACAAAAAAGATTTAAGCTTTTGTACGTAATCTAATACATTTTTTGCCTTAAAAATTGCAGATCCAACAACCAAAATATCTGCTCCAGCTTCTATCACACTTTTAGCATTGTCAATATTAACACCACCATCAACAGCTATTTTAGTTTTTAATGAATATTTTTCTATCATACTACGAACACGTGAAATTTTATCTAACTGAGATACAATAAACTGTTGTCCACTAAAGCCAGGATTTACAGTCATAATTAATACAAGATCAAGTTCAAAAATAATATATTCTAAAATACTATAGTGAGATGTTGGAACAAGAGATAAACCAGCATCCTTACCATAAGATTTTATCTTCTTTATTACACGATCTAAATGCACCTCAGATTCTGCATGCACAGTAATCATATCTGCACCTGCATTAACAAAAGTTTCGATATAATTACTAGGAGAATTTATCATTAGATGCACATCAAACGGTATTTTTGTACATTCCCTTATTGCCGACACAACAACAGGTCCTATAGTAATATTAGGAACAAAATTACCATCCATCACATCTATATGAATATAATCCACACTTGCATTTTCAAGCACTTCTATTGATTTACTTAAATTAGCAAAATCTGCTGATAATATAGAACTAGACACTTCTACAATTCTTTTCTTTTTTAACACGTGAATCTTGATAATGAGATATATGACTTACAGTCTACCGAACTCTATACAATTTTCAAGTATGCAGATAAAAAATAAGATTTTTCATAGATGTTATATACTACATACCACTCAGAAAGTTTTAATATGCATAATTCACTGCATAACATAAAACTATTACAGTCATATTTAAATTACAAACACATTATTAACTTTAATAGTTGATTGCTACATAAACTTAATAACAAAAATATTTTACTGATTTTGATAACATTAGACAGCCTTGATGTTACCATTAAAACAACATTTTTATAATGTTAAATAAATTCATGTTTAGTGAGATCAAAGTACAAATACTTTAAACTTACAATATTTTTAAACATGTAACTAACTAATTACAATTATTAATTACAGATAATGATGTTTATTTCCCACATTTTAACACACAAAATGATTTCAATATTACCATTACAATAACAGCAGTAATATGTTGTCAGGCAAAATTAAATTCAGGAATTTCCGTTTAATACTCTTAAGTACATAACTTACTGATAGCAGATTGTTAACTAGTTATAGAATACCATTACTACACAGCTTTAATAACATTAAGTAATTTTAATATTACATAATTAAACAAACTTTGGTATTTTTAAATCTAATAAAAATATCATTACGTTGTACTGCTATTATATGGTACCAAATCAGCCCAATTATCTCCTATATTAAAATCAACTTTTAATGGTACTGACAATTTAACTATATTCTCCATCACTTCCCTTATTATTTTTACTGCATCATCTACTTGTTCTTCTAAAATCTCAAATAGTAGCTCATCATGTACTTGAAGTATAAGTGAACCATTTTTCAATTTATCAAACAAATGAATCATAGACATTTTTATGATATCAGCTGATGTTCCTTGTAATGGAGCATTGATGGCTGCTCTCTCAGAAAAATTCCTAGCTGTAACATTATCGCTATTAATATCTTTTACAAAACATTTTCTACCAAAAATGGTACGAGTATAACCATGAGTTTTTGCATAAGCCTTAATATTTTCCATATAAGACTGAATTTCTGGATATGATCTAAAATAGTTGTTGATATATGTACTTGCTTCTGATCTAGAAATACTAAGTTGTTTAGCCAATCCAAATGCACTCATTCCATAAATTATACCAAAGTTTATTGACTTTGCCCTTCTTCTTAAATTTTTATCCAATTTTTCAGTATTAAATATCTGCTTTGCCGTTATTGAATGTATATCTTGATTTAAAAAAAATGCATTTTTAAATGCTTGTACGTCAGCTATATGCGCCATTATACGCAATTCTATTTGTGAATAATCAGCAGAAATCAACTTATATCCTTTTTTCGCAATAAATGCTCTCCTTATAGAATTACCTTCTTCACTTCTAACTGGAATATTCTGTAAATTCGGATTACTTGAACTCAAACGACCAGTAGCAGTAGATACCATAGAATAAAAAGTATGTACTCTCCCACTATTACTATTCTTCTGCTTCTCTAAAACATCAGTATAAGTAGTTTTTAACTTTGTCAAGTGACGCCATTTTAATATTTTGTCTGCTATTTCAACATCATTAAACGCAAGATCACTTAGCACTTCAGCATCTGTACTATAATTACCTGAACTTAATTTCTTCCCTTTTTTGATACCCATCTTATCAAACAAGATATTCCCTAACTGTTTTGAGGATGCTATATTAAATTCTGCACCTGAAAGCTTATATATTTCACTTTCCAACATATTGATTTTTTCTGAAAAAGTAGCTGATAATGTTTTCAAAACATCAACATTAACTAATACACCTATTTTTTCCATATTATCTAACACACGAATCAATGGTTTTTCAACTCTTTCGTAAACAGTGTACAGCCTATCTACAAACAAACTTTTTCTCAATAATTCATGCAACAATAATAAATTTGCCGCATTCATATTAGTAATGCTTTGCTCAACATTATAACTGATTATATTTTGTAATGAATGATCATGCACACCAGGATTTAAAACATATGACATTACCATAATGTCATTAAAAGCTACAATATCTAAATTAGGAATGATTTTTAACAATGTTTTTACATCATATATTACTTTTAATATGTAACCCAGGCTAAATATTGGCTTAATAAACTCTAATGCATCATCTACATGATCTTTATCAATGTAAAAAAACACCTCTTTCCTATAAGACAAAGAAATACTACCAATCGAATTATCGACTATTTCTATATGCAAGGCTATTATCCCTTCACTTTTACAGTTTTCAATAAATACACTAAGTCCTTCAGCAGAATACTGTATTGCTTTATCACTTGTCACAATGTCACTACTATTATTAAGATTCCGATTAGTAGAAGGAACATTTTGCTTAAAAATTTTATTAACTTTGTTAATTAACGATTGTAATTCATATTTCTTTAAAAATGCAGTCAGCTCATGTATCTCAGAATTTTGAAAAATATACTTTTCTATACCCCCACATATATCTACAGTATCACATAAAGTTACTAGTTGACGAGACAATATTGCTTGATCACTATATTGCACTATTGATTCTCGACACCTATTTGTTTTAATTTCTTGCGCACGTAGTAACAGATCATTTAATGATCCAAAATCATTAAGCAACTTTGCTGCAGTTTTCACACCAATACCTGGTACTCCAGGTATATTATCTGATGCATCACCAGTTAAAGATAAAAAATCCAACAATTGATTCGATGAAATACCAAATTTATTATGTACATCTTCTTCTTCAATGTATCTATTTTTTATTGGATCAAATATACGAATACCATAATTTAAAAGCTGTAGCAAATCCTTATCTGATGTTACAACTGTTACTTCCACATCTTGTAACTGACTGTATTTTTTAGTAAGAGTTGCTATTACATCATCAGCCTCATACCCTATAACTTCTTCAGAAGCAATATTAAACGCACTAACAGCCTCTCTTAACAATGAAAATTGTGATATTAAATCGTTAGGAAGTTTAGGACGATTACTTTTATATTCAGGATATATATCATGACGAAAATTTTTGCTACCAGTATCAAATACAACAACTAAATAATCAGTTGAATGCTTTTCTATATATTTCAAAAAGATGTTGATAAAACCATAAACTCCACCAATAGGTAATCCATAGGATGTACTCAGATTTGGTAATGCATAGTACGCTCTAAAGAGCAATCCATAAGCATCTATAACTGTAAAAATACGCATTATAAAATATGTTATATAAAATTTACAAATTTTATACTTTGTAACTCTATTAGTACATATAATTTCACAATTAAGAACATTTAAAAATTTTCAGTAATTTTTATAAATTTGAGGTACAAAAGAATTCATAAACGATCACAACCTACTATATATAAATAAAATCTCTCATATGCTCAATATAAAGTAACATACTGAACAAGCATGATTAAACACACAAAAGCACAAACTTAACTAGTAAGTGTTTTTTGACACATAAATTATCTATTATTTAATAAAATAACATTAACATTTAAATTAGGTATAATTACTGGTATACTAATATGACAACTACATTATCAAAACGCAAAACACCAACTACAAAATCTACATCAAAAACTAAAAATAAGAAAAATACTTCTACAACAGCTACTACTAAGAGCATACGGAGCAAAACTAGCTTCGAAGATAAAATACAAGCTACTACAAGTACCCCACCAAGTAATAGCAGTAATATCAGTGATAGCAGTAGTATCAGCAGTATCAGCACTAACAACAGTAGCAGTAGCAACAGTAGCACTAGTAGTACTGACAGTACACTCAATAACATGAATTCAATTAATCTCAAGAAAGTAGAATCTGATGAATCAGAAATCAGATATATAACTCCTGGTTCTTCAAAGGAAAGCAGTTTCTTAAAGGACCTATGGTATTCACTCAAAGGATATTTTTCATCTACACAATAATTCAAATTTTGTTTCTATTTAAAGTTTATAACCAACTCTTGTGTATATTGTGTAACTTTGTATAGGAAACAACATTAATTAAGTTGCTTAAACAATAAATATAAGGTATCAAGTATACACAAGTAAAAACTATTGACATCATACGTGTTTTATGTTGAAATGCCCATTCTTTTATATCTAGTTTACACAACAAAGGCATTTTTTAGTGAGCATCTCAAAAGACAAAAAAAGTAAAAATTATATTCTATTATCTTTATTAATAATTTTAGTGGTTATACTATTTTTTACGTCAATAGTAAAAGTTAAATTCTAGAGTTAGGTTATAAAATATTATGAATAAACAAAATATTCATTCTTTCATAGATCTTAATTTACATACAAAAGAAGAGCTAAACACAATTTTGAATTACGGTGCTATAATCAAAAAAAACCCTAACCAGTATAGTAAACATTTAAGCAACAAAAATATAGCCTTAATATTCCTTCAACCATCAACACGGACAAGGATATCATTTGAAGTAGGTGTTAATCAATTAGGCGGAAATGCTATTACTCTCAATGGAAAAGATACTCAATTAATAAGAGGGGAATGTATTCACGATACAGCTAAAGTTTTATCAAGATACGTTGACTTAATAGTCATAAGAATATTAGAGCATGATTCTCTACTTGAATTAAATAAGTATAGTACAGTACCAGTGATCAATAGTCTTACACAGCATAGTCACCCATGTCAAGTTTTAGCTGACATTATGACTTACGAAGAAAAAATGGGTCCTATAGAGAATGCAACAGTAAGTTGGATTGGAGATTTTAATAATATGTTAGTATCTTGGATACATGCTGCAACAGTATTAAATTTCAAACTGAATATTTCAACTTTAGAATATTCAGAAAACCTTGACCTATTGCTTAAACTTGTAAATGAAAAAGGAGCAAATGTTGTATACAACAAAAACCCCTATGATATCATTCCAGATGCAGATATAATAACTACAGATTCATGGGTTTCAATGGGTTTTGAAAACAAAATAAAAACTGAATTCTTCAATTATCAAGTAAATGCTAAACTTCTAGAAAAAGCTAAACCTAACTATATGTTCTTACATTGTTTACCTGCACATAGAGGAGAAGAAGTAACATCTGAGATAATAGATGGACTAAACTCATATATATTTGATGAAGCAGAAAACAGATTACATATTCAAAAAGCGATTATGTTATGGTGTTTAAATCTATTATAGTTTAAATCACACTTAATATATCCTGTCAACTCTTGTGCTACGATATGTTTTTGAAAATGAAAACTAAGGTCTCTATTCTCTAGATATTAGATTTCCAGAAAAAATCAAACCATTATGTAGTTATTACATCGTCTACTTGTAAATAGAGAGTAGATTATTACACAATAATTTTGCAGATAATTTCTAGTTATCCTATAAATGGCACCACTGCAAAAAGAGGGACTGATATCGTGTGTAAGACATGACATTTGTAATAATGAAACTTTACGTATTAGTAGGAAACAGGTCGCATATTCTAGAAATAATTACTTTATAGGACCCTCATAGTAAAACCTAAGTATGCCTGCAAATTCTTGTGTTCTGATATGTTTTGAAAACTAAGTTTCTAACTTTAAGTAAACACTAGATTCACAGAAAAGATAAACCTATATATGGTTCTTACATTGTTTATATAGTACAAGTAAAACAATACTTGAAAAGATCAACCCACTATAATGTATTCAACAACAAAACATACAATAGCTACACATGGATAAAGCAATTATGTTTGGTATAAGGTGCTTTATAACTAAGCTAGTAGCTAATATCTTTAAACATGTTATAGGATTGAAATAGTAAAATCAACTGCAAACACAGCTAATTTTCAAATTACAAAAATTATAAGTTAAATACAATGAAATACTTCAAAATAAGCTATACAGTAGTAAATTTTATTGCTTTACAAGGTTTCACACATGAAATTTATACCTATACAGAATATATGCATCAACTAATCTATATGTTTTAAAAAATTTTCTAAATATATAATTGACACTTAATATATGTAATACAAGAACTGTATCACTCAAATACTTAAGATTAATACAAAACTTTCTATGGTACAGCATATAATAAATGAGTAGTTCTTGCAGAAAAAATTAATATAAGTATACAATTTTTACTCTAAACAAAAAGGAAGATTATTAGATGCCACCTATAGAAAAATCCTATATAAACAATTTGCGATTAGTAAACTTTCGCAATTACTCAAACCTTGAACTGGATACTTCTAGTAAATCAGTTGTACTATTGGGCAAAAATGGGGCTGGAAAAACAAATATACTAGAAGCTATTTCTTTATTATCAAAAGGTACAGGTATTAGAGGAGTCAATACAGAAAGCATGCAAAATAGTACTTCTGATTCTCCATGGAGTCTTTCATATCAAATCCACACACAAAATGGTATTTATCCAATTGTAATTTCACGGAATAATAAGCAACGTAATATTATCATTAGTAACAAAAGCCAAAATTATATTACACTACACAAGATTATAAGCATTACATGGTTGATACCACAATTGGATCATATATTTTTAAAGTCACAAAGTGAAAGATTAAGATTTTTTGACAGGATAACACATATTTTTGATACAAAATATGCCTCATACATTATAAAATACAATAAAGCAAAACAAGAGAGAAGTAGATTATTACATAATAACTCTACAGATAATTTTTGGTTATCAAGTTTAGAGAGCATTATTGCGGAAAATGGTATTAACATTGCACGTACAAGATTTAATGTTATGCAAATACTACAAAGCAGTTTATCTCAAAACAGTCACTCCAATGCTTTTTTTAAAGCTGTCATAAAAATTCAAAGTCAAGTATTTGACTTATTAGATCAAGAAGATTCAATTGAACTATATAAAGAGCACTTAAAAAAAAATAGGGCTAAAGATTCATTAAGTAATTTAGTGAGTTTTGGAGTTCATAATGATAATTTTCAAATATTTCACTTAGAAAAAACCCTCATAGCCAACAACTGTTCAACTGGAGAACAAAAAATTTTATTATTGTCACTCATTTTATCTTCTGTAATAGCTAAACAAAATATTGGGGAATATCCTATATTATTACTAGATGACGTAATGTCTCACTTGGATGCATTTCATCAAGAAAAACTGATAGAAACTATAATAAACATAAAATGCCAAGTATGGTTAACAGATATTGATCTTACACAACAAAATTTTGCAAAATATAGAGAATATTTTAAATTTTTTCATATAATAAACAATACAGCAATACTTTTGACATAACAATTTATGCACCGTCAAAATGCATTTTAAAATAATAAGCATAGTGCGTTATACATTTTATAAAGCAACATTTGACAGTAATAAAATATATTACTTACTGTTCACTGTAAGATATTTCAATATCAGTTGATATATCAAGATAACTATTATTTTAAATGAAAGTAAAAAAATAAAAGGCTAAGATGGATCGGTATTGTTTAATAATGAAATTTATCACAACAGACAAACTTAAGATGCTAGCATCTGCAATTTCTAACCACAAATGAAATAATTTTAAACCACCAGTTTCAATATACAATCAAGAAAATACCAACTTATTTCAATACTAGCTACTTATTAACATAACGATGAGTTTTAAATAAAGACAAAAAGCAAAACTCTCAACAAGCCTACATTGTCTTGATCTCATATCTTTCATGATGGAATGGAGTTTATCGTGTTGTGATTTGTACTATACATTTAAAATCAAATAATAGGTAAACCTAAGATAAACAATATCTTAAATATAAATATGTTACATGTACAAATTACATCATAAACCATCAAAATAACGCTTTATTTGCTTTAAATCCTCCCATGCAATACGTTTTTGCATTGGTTGACGTAGTAAATACGATGGGTGAAATATAATACTTGTAGTAATACTGTTCTGTAAAAATTGGTTATTATATAAATGAAACCTGCCTCTAAGCTTAGATATTGGATTTTTAGAATCAAGCATAGCATAACATGCAGTGCTTCCAACCAGTACTAACATTTTAGGTATAATCAATGCAATATGTTTTTCTACAAAAGGCTTACATACTGCTATTTCAAAGTCTGTTGGCCTTCTATTACCAGGAGGACGCCAAAACACAGCATTACTAATATATACAGTAGTTCTATCAAACCCTATTGCTTTTAACATTTTATCAAGCAACATCCCACTAGCACCACAGAATGGAATACCTTTTAAATCCTCATTTGCACCTGGCGCTTCTCCTATTAACATCATCTCTGCTTTTGGATTACCATCAGCAAACACAGTATTGGTTGCTAAGTTTTTTATATCACACCCATCAAAGGATTCTATCGCACTTTTTAATTGCTCTATATTATTACATTTTTCAGCAAGACTTTGAGCTTTTAACAAATAGTAGGTTTCAGTATTTTCTTTCATACTTATCTTTTTCCCTTCTAGGTTAGACTTTATACTATCAGTATCCTGCAAGGATAGGTTTTTATTTTTTAAAACATGATATTGTATATCTTCTAATGTACAATCAACACCATTTTCATGATAAAACTTTAACACTTCTAATAAGTCTAAATCATCCACAACAAACACCACATAATCATGAAATGTTAGATTTTCTCATTTTTTTGACTTTTCCTATTGCAAAATCACGTTTAAACTTAGATAGATATTTTAAGAATACAATTCCATTCAAATGGTCAATTTCATGTTCTAAACATCTAGCAAGCCATCCTTGTGCTTTTATTATACATTCATTGCCATTATAGTCCAAGTATTGAACCGTAACATACTGAGGGCGTACCACATAATCAAAATAATCAGGAACAGACAAACATCCTTCCCTCAACGTAACTTTTTCTTGTGAAGCATCAACAATTTTAGGATTGATTATGCAGTAAGGACCACCACATAACTCATAACCCTCTATTTGACTTGTAATATCATCAGTCTCTCTAAACTCTTCTGGCACATCAACAACAAGAACACGTTTATGAATACCAACTTGAACAGCAGCCAATCCCACGCCCTTATTAACATGCATTGCTTCGAACATGTCATCAACTAACTTCTTTACTGACTGATCTACTTCTCTTACTTCTTCAGAGCACAGTGATAATCTTTTATCAGGAACAGTAACGATTGGTAAAACTGACATTTATTCCCTTACAATTGTTTGCTCTCAAAATACACCTTATAACATTATATGAAACAAACATTAACATATCAAGATTCACAATGTAGTTTTCAGATTTTAGTTAAAATACTGCAGGTCACTTCTTTTATTATTTGATATTCTACTACACATTAATAACACACTCCCTACAATACAAATTTAAATACTACTAATAAACACTACTCATCATGGAAACCAATTAAGTGACTGACAAACACACATAACAATATACTGTAAATCATAGCAGATTATTGTTTACTTAACACTGGGTAAATGTATTGCAAAATTTGTAAGCTTTACCTGATTTTTCCATAGAAATACTCATATTACAAACACTCTTTGGCAAAATTTCCGTACCAGTACATGATCAAACATAGAAGATGATATAAATACCTTTGTAATACTTACTAAGTATGTACTAGAAATACATAAGAAATAGAAACACCACATTGGCTGCAAAGCTAAAAAATAACGTCAGTACAGTTTGAAAACTGAAAACAATATCAACATATATTTGTTCAATGTATTGTTATTGATGACAAAGCAAAAGTTTTATTATATCAGTATTTTAAGTGACGTTAATAGTTCATCTGTCAATTGTCTGTTACTAGTTTGCTTTTCCCACTCAACAATGCTTTTGTGTGCCATAGTACTGAAACTCATAATGAGCATGTTGAGAAGTCAATACAGAAAGCACGCAAAACAGTACTTCTGATTCTTTATGGAGTCTTTCATATCAAATCCACACACAAATATGTGTCATGCTATTTTATTGTTACATTAAAAAACCAAATTGAAACTACTACTCAAGATTCATTTTTAATATTCTCAATCTCATTAAAATAACAAAATATACAGTATATATTCCATAGCTTTGGTAAATATAGCCAATACCAATATAACGTTCAAATGTTTGATTACTTTAACTTTATTAAGTGGTAACCTTGCAATATAGATATAAATTATGGGTAAGCAACACTGACATTTACTGCCACAATATCAAAAACTATTTGTTGTCTAGTACTACAGATTATATCATACTGCATAAAACTAATGTTGAACTCGTAATGTTATTCTATATATTATCAGTGCTTTTTACAATACTGCATGCCATAACGATTCTTCCATTATATCTAATATTCCCAATGTCATTAAAAATAAAGTGTTCAGTTTATGGTATAAAGGTAATATTATTCTTGTGCAAAACTATAGACAAAGTAGACTATGAAATACGAGGCTATGAAAATTTACCAGATGACTCCTCGTACATTATTGCATCAGAACATCAATCTCCTTTAGAAACATTAATATTATTTACTACACTTAAGGATCCAGTATATGTTCTTAAAAAAGAACTCAGATATTTGCCGTTCTTTGGCCTATATTTTATGCTAATAAAAATGATATTCATCAATCGTCAACAAAAAATCCAAGCTTTAAAACATATGCTAAGTGCAACAAAATCACGTGTAAAAGAAGGAAGGACGGTTATAGTTTTTCCGCAAGGGTCAAGAACAATACCAGGAGAAAAAATTAGTATAAAACCAGGTATAACAGCCATATACAATCAATTATCAATCCCCATTGTACCAGTAGCAGTTAATACTGGCTTATTCTGGCCAGCTAGTATTTTATCATTTAAAAAAAGACCAGGCAAAGCTATTATACAAATTCTACCACCGATCTATCCAGGATTAAGTAAACAAGAATTTACAAATGAACTTGAAACAAGAATTTCAACAGCAAGCAATTCATTAATTAAAGAAGCTTTACAGCAAAACTCTCTATGAAAAACTATCTGCTATTCAAAAGAAATGCTTTATATTCTAAAGTATAATGATTGTCTTTTACATATTCGTTCTAAATATTACAAAAATATAAAAGCTCTTGCATTGATTAAAATTTACTTATAGAGTTATAATGATTAAGTATAAGATAGGTTATTTAAGTATGGCAAATCACCCAAGTGCTAAAAAAATGATTAAAGTAATAAAAAAACGCACTATGGTAAATCGTATGCGAAAAAGTAGAGCGCATAACTATGTAAAGAAGTTTTTATTAGCTTTAGCTGCAGGGAATAAGGAGCTCATGGTTGAAACTTTCAAAAAAGCTGAGTCAAATTTGCATAAGTGTGTCAATAAGAAAATTATACATAGAAATACTGCAGCAAGAAAAATTAGTCGTATGGCTTTAAAGTTAAAAACTTTTGACTTACAACAACAAGCAAAAGCTTTATAATTTTGTGCAATAGTAAAGTTTAGTAGGTTAGCATTACATGTAGTGCTTACAGCTTCTAGTAATTTTCTCTGTATCACATAAGTTTACTATTAGTAGCTAATGGTAATTAACTACCAACTCAGTAATTCTCCTTAATTCCATTATATATTCCCATGGGATCATTTACTGAATAACAGTTAAAATTGCTGCAGTAGAAGAGAACTTTATTTAAATTTAAAGATAGTGAAGTTTGCTGTTGGTAGCGCAAGAATATCAATATATCTCTCAAGTCAGCATAATTGTTAAATTAAAGCAAAATACCATGCTGACAGCAGCTACTCTATCTTCATAAATGTTACAACAAAACTGATCATGATAAGAAAATGATAGATATTGATGTAACTTTCAATTTAACTTATGCATTATTGGCAGAAAATTTAGTATTTAGCAGCAGAATTTTCTGATTGAAAATAACTGAGCATACCATCAATACCTTGCTTACTCACTATATTCTTAATCATAGAACGCTGAGTTACAGATAAACTAATAGCATTATTAACCCTTAGATCAGATAACAAAAATCCATCACCAGCGCTTATTAGCTTAAACTCAACTATTATAAAATTATGATTATCATTTTCACTTGATAATCTAGTGTTAATTAGATAGTGACCTTCTTTTGGATTTTTAACAGATAAAATACTCATATCATAGGTAGAATACTTACATAATTGTTTACTATACATTCGTTTAACGTATTGACCATATTCATTAACAAACTTTTCTTGCTCATCGGTAGACATTGTATTCCAATATGATCCTGCAATAAACTTAGAAATTTCTCTTATATCAAGCACTCTATCAACTATAGATTGAATGCCAGCATACAATTCAGCTTTATCTTTGATCTCTTGAGTAATAATTTCAATTTGATTCTTTAATGTAACAATAAAATAGCATGGCCTAATATACTCATTACAAGCTTCAGTACTGTCGTACCCAAAAGCATTGTTAAATAGAAAAAACAAACTAATAAAAAACAATTTACAGATAAAATTACTAATCATCACTATCACTTAATACTATAATAAAGCCGTTTACCTTGTCACTAATTGTTAACATATAAATATATATTATTAAATTTATTATAAAAAATAACAATTACTCAAATGACAAGAGACCACACACAGCATAACATCAATTAATAAATATATACTTAATGTTAAGTAATATTCGATAACTACATATCATATATAAAATATTAATAGAGAATGTTATAAAGAATTATTACTACAACTCAACATTTCAAAAATTAAAATTAAAGAAGCTACACCAAGATTTTTATTTTTTATTATTAGCAATCTCATTACTCTATAATATTAGTTAATAAGCAAAACCTTACTTCAATACTACACTCATTAATTATGAGCTATTTCTATCATAACACTATCATCTGCACAATTATCATATTCAGCTTCAATAGTGACATGAATAATATTAAAATTTTCGCTAAGTAATTTTTTCACAGATACCACAACTTGACTATATTTTAAACTGTTATCCACAATTGCCTTATCAAGTTTAATATGCATTGTCATAATTGGATGATCTGTAGTTAAAGACCAAATATGAATATGGTGAACATCTAGAACTCCAGGTATATTTTCACAAACAGATGTTCTAATTTTATCTGGGTTTACATTATCTGGAGTGCCTTCAAGTAAAATATGTCCAGAGTTCTTAATAATCCTATACGCCCCACCCAGTATTATAATACTTACAAAAACTGACAAAAGAGGATCTACTATTTCCCATGAAGTAAACATAATTACTACAGACGCAATAATCGCTGCAACTGATCCCAATAAATCACCTATAACATGTAATACTGCACTTTTTAGGTTTAAATTGTTCTCATTCTTTCTATACAATAGAAAAAATGACACAACATTTGCTACTAATCCTAATACTGCAACAGACATCATAATTTCCCAACAAACTTTCTCTGGTGAAACAAATCGCTTTATTGACTCCAAAATGATCAAAATTGCTATACCAAACAAAGTTAAACCATTAATAAAAGCAGCAACAACTTGAAATCTATGATAACCATAAGAACGACATGCGTCTGATTTTTTCATAGCAACCTTATAAGCTAACCAGCTTAGTAACAAAGAAATAAAATCAGTAAACATATGTCCAGCATCTGAAAGTAGTGCTAAAGAGTTTGATATTATCCCTCCAATTACTTCCGTAACCATTGTAATAATGATAATAAGAATGGCATATATGAGTTTATTTTCATGGCTAGAAGTTTTGTCTTTATGAATAAGGGACATTTTATAACCACATTCCATTCAGATCAGTGGGCAATACTGGATTCGAACCAGTCACCTCTTGCACGTCAAGCAAGCGCTCTAACCAAATGAGCTAATTACCCAATGTTTAACATAATAAGGAATATCTTATGAAAGTCAATCATACTTAATATTAAGCTCAATTTGATAAAATGAAACTAACAGTATAGTTATAATCAAGTTCTTTATGTCAGATACTTTCAACATACTAAACAGCATCAAATAAACTTAAAATACACAGCAAACTCAATTGTAAATTGTACAAAAGTAAGCCCTCTCTCATGAAATACCACAAAATTGTAATTATCAATAACAGTAACATCACATTTATAAAACACATATAACCATACCCACATCCAGCCCACTTGTGAATCAATATTAATGAAGTAGTATGATAAGTAAGATAACCTCTCATAGATTTCACATATATTAAAGCCATCAAACAAACCACATTAAAACCATTATATATGGCATATACCTACATTGAAATCTGAATTGAAAATGGTGCAAATATTACATAAATGACAGTAAATAATTCAGGGAATATAAATTGTTCCACACAAACATTTTAAAACTATAGAATAAATGGTATCAAATCACCATATAAAGTACACTTTTACAGTCAATAACTTACCAACTTATAGATATAATAATAATTAAGTGATCAACACAAGCAATGTTACCTCTTGCTTTATACAAAATATTCCTAAATTTATAGAATCAATGCCATGACATTTATATTAAACATACTATCACAGCTAATTATGTTTAACAGCAAACTTAAATGATGCAAATGTGATTTGAGTATACTAAACTTGGCAATTAATCCAAGTATCACAATGCAATACTTCTAAAACCATTAAATAAACAGTATTAGAATTATCATACTGCAGCGTACTGTTAAGATTAATTTCTCAGCAATTTTAATTCCCTGAATGTTACTAACATGATAACAATAATTAACATAAGTAACATACATTCTTGTGTCTCAAAGTATCTTTAGATTATTGAAGAGACACCACCACACTAATTTCTCGACATAGTTAACTCTAAGTAATATTAAAATAAGTATATATAAATTCTCCAATGCAAATATTTTTTTAAACTACTGAATATTAAGAATATTAATATTGAACATACTATGAAGATAAATCATACGCATCAGCAACTTTAAATAGCAAATTATACAAAGATAATATCGAGTTAAATTAAACTAGTGATGTACAATCAAAATAATATAATGAACACGAAAATATTTCTAAAACTATTAAACAAACCAGATTAAAAGCATTACATTGAAGTACTCTATTATATTAATTTCTCAGCAGGGTTAATTCTAATGTTACAAATGTGATAGCAATAATTAACTCAAGCAACACAAATTCTTATTGTATTGAAATATTACAGATTTTGCATAAACGACATTTAAGCTATTAGAAGTACAATACTACATAAATTTCTTAGCAGGTTTAATTCTAAATGTAAAAAATATTATATGATCGAACTAATTATTATTAACTAAAGCAACGTTAAATTCCTATTCTATGTAGATAGAATATTGAGTAAATAATATTAACACTATTACATTAAAACATACTATTAAAGATGATTAATCATGTTCAACAGCAAGCTTAATTGAAAATGATACAAATATGATACTGAGTGGAATTAAACTTGCTATAAGTAATCCAAGTAACATTAAATTTTCTTCATACAAACCATTTCTTAAACTCTCAAACAAAAGGCTAAAATATATTAATACTGGTATCATGATGGGTAATGTCAAAATTTGTGCTATAATCACACCATATCCTCTCCCTAATACCAATGTATCACCTACAGCAGATATAAAACTAATGACCAGCAAGCTAATACTTAAAGATAATCCCAACACTAAAGTAGCATATATACTACTTCCTAAAATTACATAATCTATAAACATTGAAATAATACTTACTGGTATTCCTACATAAATCCAATGTGAAAAAATTTTAAAAAAAATTACTATTTCCGGTATGCGATCCTGTATCAACATTTGCTCTAAAGACCCGTTAGCATAATCATTTTCAAACAAATTACACATAGATATATGTATAGTAGAAATACTACAAACCCATAAAATAGTGGGTAGAGCTTTTACTATTTCAGTATTTTGCATAGTAAACAACGCTGTACTAATGATTAGTACAAAAAGTATAATCGCATTTAAAAGATTACACTTTCTACTCATTAATAACTTTAATTCATGCAAAAACACAGTACTACCGCACATTTTTAGACTATTATTTACAAAAACACCTTTATTATATCACATATCATACATGAATTCTTAATCAACTATATTTAAATTATTATTTCAGTTGTATCACTAATAAGGAATACATAATGTTGAAAAAAGACTATAATACTGCATTCCCTGAAGATGAAGATGACAGCAATTACATGAATCACAAACAATTGGAATATTTCAGACAAAAATTGATCAAATGGAGAGAAACATTGCAAAAGGAGTCTGAAGAACTAGCTACAGAGTTATTGCGCCCACAAGTTGATGCAGATTTAACAGATATGGCAACAAGAGAACATAATATTGTACTAATTTTAAAAAACAGTAAGAGAAACGAAGCATTGATAGTGGAAATAAACAAAGCTATTCAACGTATAGATGATGGATTATATGGTTACTGTGAAGAAACTGGCGAAAAGATTGGTATTGCAAGACTCGAAGCAAACCCAATAACATTGTACTCAATAGAAGAGCAAGAAAGGAGAGAAAAACAGCAAAAACTTTATAGCAATGATCAAGAAAGTGATTTTAATAACAACTTTTTAAATGATAATTAATTGTTACATCTCAACTGCGAATGATAATATATCAAATTTAGGGTATGTAAATTACAACTTATTAAAAAATTTGTAAGTACTTGAATGCAAACTAGTTCACACATTTATACATATTAGAAGTTCTTATAAATTTCCAGATATTTAGGCACTATATTTTCAATAGTTGAACACTTTATTCCTGCTTTTCTCAAACTATTTGTAGAGTACATATCACGTGATTCAGTCATACCTCTAATAAATTTCACTTGATCCCTCGTCAAAATTGGATCTGTATTTCCAGTAATAAGTTTAAAGAAAATAGACATTATTTTTAACTCACAAACACAAGCTAAAATATCCGCTACACTAAAAGGAATATTTATTAGTATATTTTTCCTTTTTATAATGCTCAAAATAAAATTCAGTAGTTCTTTAAATGAATAAGTACGTGGGCCACAAACATTATATAACTTATCTGTAACTGCATTATTAACAATGTAAAATACAAATTTAGCAAGATCATCAACATATATAGGTTGAAAAACTGCACGCCCACCTCCTATTACTGGCAAGAATGGAGAAATCATTGTTAATTTTGCAAACTTATTAAAAAATCTATCTTCTGCACCAAAAACCAAATTAGGTCTTATAATAACGGCATTAGGAAAAGCTAACTTTACAAGATTTTCCCCAATTAACTTACTTCTCGCATAGTGAGACTGCTGTACTTCATCAATTCCCATAGCTGAAAAATGTACCATCAACTCAACATCACAACTCTTCGCAGCCTTAGCAATATTTTCCGCTGCTTTAGCATGTATATCATAAAAAGTAGAGTTTTTTGTACTGTATAAAGTACCAAGCAAATTTACAACAACATGACAACCAAATATGTTATTCTCTATCTCTTGTACATTAGTAACATCACCGCTTATAACTTCTATTTGTCCCAAATTACCACATAATTTCAATTGCTTTGCCTTTTCTGGATATCTAGTAAAAATTTTGATTATATATCCATTTTCAGCAAAATACTTTACTAAGTATCTACCTATAAAACCACTCCCACCAAATATAATAATACGCCTTATAGACATATAAATACCTCAATTTTACAAGTAACTACATCACAGAATCATTTAACAGTTTTTTACGAAAAGCCTTAGAAAAAAGTAACTATACTAAGTCTATAACTATTTTTTTATACAACTAAAATCGCAAGCTCTAATGTAATCTTTTTATAACACAAATTTATAATATCAAAAAAATAAAATTTCCATTAAGGCATAGACATCACTAATATAACTCATTGCTGAGCAACATAAATATATACACAACTAAAAAGTTAGCCTTTTTGCATTTACTCATCAGAACTTAATTCTATAACATTACTATCCAAAATCTACAATAATTCTTTACTTAAATATTTTAATAATTAACAACGTAATGTTTTAAAATACTCTACAACATTAATAACCATATTAAAAGTTCTGATATTAACATACCAATATGTTTTTCCACACATACTAATAGCAATAGAAAATATAGTAAATCATCAAAAATTTTTAATATAAGAGATAATTAAGCTGATTTAGTACCATATAATAGCAGTACAACGTAATGATATTTTATTAGA
The DNA here is from genome assembly GCF_000012565.1 of Ehrlichia canis str. Jake. Taxonomy (GTDB): domain Bacteria; phylum Pseudomonadota; class Alphaproteobacteria; order Rickettsiales; family Anaplasmataceae; genus Ehrlichia; species Ehrlichia canis. Next base: position 43,335 of record NC_007354.1, on the reverse strand, counting down.
TTAAAACCAAAGTTTGCTTAATTATATAGTATTGCTGATAGTTGTAGTATTGAAATTACTTAATGTTATTAAAGCTGTGTAGCAATGGCATTTTATCTAGTTAACAATCTGCTATCAGTAAGTTATGTTGTACTTGAGAGTATAAAATCTGAAATTCCTGAATTTAATTTTGTCCAATAACATACTACTGCTGTTATTGTGATTATAATGTTGCAATCATTCTATGCTGTTAAGATCAGTAAATAAATACCTCTACTTATCTTTAAAAACGCTACTCTAGAGTACTGAGTTTAAAATGTTTTAGAGCTAGCAGTACTAACTACTTAAAATATACTCACACAACCCATACTAATAAGAATAGAAAATACTAAACATTTTTCAAGCTATTAAATACCAGCAGTTATAGCCTTATACGTTTCCCCTAGGAATCAATTTGCATAATTAAACATCTCTTAACTCATAAAATTTCTGATTTATGTATTTCTTTTAACGATCTACAAAATAACAATTTAAAATTTAATCAAACATACTTGGCACATACTTTTGAAAATCATACCAACCTTTTAGAGAAATAATAATAATTATAATACTCATTGTTAAAGGTACTGTACACTACAATACCTACACTTACTAATTAAAATCAAAACCCTAACTATCAAATATTTTTAACTATATCAATCCATTACCCATACACTTTGACAATTGATGACAAGAACTATCTCAATATCTGAAACATCACTAACTTTACAGAAACTTATTAAGAAGAACTTATCAAAACTATTTATTAATACACAACTAATAATTCATAGCAGAAACATCATAACCAAACATACACAATAACTGAGCCAAATTATCATTTAACTTTGTATTTGCATTAAGAATTTCCTGTGCCTGCTCAGTAGCAATAGAAATCAGATTTTGATCACTATAAATATCTGCAAATTTAAAATTCGACAACCCAGATTGCTTTACACCTAAAACATCTCCACTACCACGCAATAACAAATCTTGTTCAGCTATATAAAATCCATCTTGAGATTTACGTAATATACACAGTTTTTTATAAGCAACTTTACTCACCATACTACCATGTAATAAAACACAAAATGAAGCTTTATCACTACGTCCAACCCTACCACGTAACTGATGAAGCTGTGATAAACCAAATTGCTCAGCATTTTCTATAATAATTATAGTAGCATCAGGTACATCTACGCCCACTTCTATTACAGTAGTTGCAACCAACAATTTAATAGTACCATGATAAAAAGACATCATAACATCATCTCTTTCAACTTTGGATAAACGACTGTGTACTAACCCAACCTCCTGACCAAATACTTCTTTTAAAGAAAAAAAACGCTTTTCAGCTGCAGCAATATCCACTAATTCTGAATCTTCAATATAAGGACAAATCCAATATGCTTTATTTCCATCTCGCAAAGCAAACTGTAACTTTGTAACAACCTCATACAACTTCTCAATATTTATAATGCTAGTATGTATAGGTAATCTATTATGAGGCTTATCTTCTAACCTTAAACAATCTATATCACCATATACTACTTGTTCTAATGTTCTAGGAATAGGAGTAGCTGTCATAAAAAGTACATCTGCAAGATTACTCTTATTAATCAGTTTCATTCTTTGTAATACTCCAAATCTTTGTTGTTCATCAATGATAATTAAGTTAAGGTTGTTAAAATCAACACCATCTTGGAATAAAGCATGAGTACCAACAACCACTTTACATTCACCAAGTTGCAATTTTCTTTTAATATCTTGCTTCTTCCTGACTTTACTTGTTAACAACTCAACACTTACCGGAATACCAGATAATATTCCCTGTATCCAACGATAATGCTGTTCTGCCAATATTTCAGTAGGTGCCATAAAAGCTACCTGTCCTTCATTTTCTATGACATTTAAAATAGCAAACAAAGCTACTACAGTTTTTCCACTACCTACATCTCCTATTAATAGTTTTACCATCCTACTGTTTAACGCCTGGCTCTCCGTAATTTGAGATATTACTTCTTCCTGTCCTGCTGTTAATTTAAAAGGTAATTTATTTAAAATATCATCATGGTATATCCGTTTACTTATAATAGAGACACCTTGTTTGCAATCAAACTTTCTTACCATTTTCATAGAAATTTGATGACTCAACAATTCATCGTATGCAAGTCTCATTTTATGTAAAGATACAGTTTCTAGTGTCTTTGGATGATGTATTTTAATTAAACTTTCTTTCCAGCTATCCCATTGATTATCCCTTAACAACCTTTCATCTATCCACTCAGGAAAATCAGGTAATAATCCTATACTCAGTTTTACTAACTTTGAAATTCTTTTAGAAGTTACCCCTTTAATTAATGGATAAACAGGTTCTATAATACTAATATCATGAAATTTTCCAACATCTGTTATAATATAATCAGGATGTGTAATCTGCAGACATTCAAAAAATCTAATCAACGTCCCACTTATTACACACTCTGATCCTACTTTTAAAACGCTTTTTAAATATTTTACAGAGTAATGAAAAAAAACCAATGACACTTCGCCAATACATGTATCAAGAACAATTTTATATTGAGCTTTTCTTCTACCACCAATAAAACCATGACTTTTAACAGTCCCAATAAAAGTTACAATTTTACCTACAGCTTCTTCAGATAATCCAGTCCTTCTATCTATATAGTTCTGTGGTATATGGAATAACAAATCTATGATTTTATCTCCACCACATAATTTCTTTAATAAATTACCTACTACTTTATTAACACCAGGTAACATATATATGCTAGAAAATATGCTTAAATCATGCATTAAACTAGAATCCTATATCAAAAACAATAAGTTAAAGTTATTATAAATATTAAACTTTGAATATACAGAAATATATGATAGAAGTTGAGTATTTATCTAATTTTATACTATGAAAATTCTACTAGTCATTTCAGGAAGTATAGCAGCGTACAAATCCTTAGATTTGATACGAAAATTACAAGAAAATAACCACACAGTCACTGGTATAATTAGCAAATCTGGAGAAAAATTTGTTACTCAATTATCAGTAGCATCATTATCTGGAAATTATGCATATACAGATGCAGATTTTTTTAATATCCATAATAGTATGCATCATATATCATTAACAAGAAATTCAGATATTTTATTAGTAGCACCTGCAACATTGGACATAATAGCAAAGACAGCACATGGTATTGCTGACGAATTAGCTACAACAGTTCTAATCGCATCAAACATTCCTATTATCATGGCTCCAGCTATGAATCCTGTAATGTGGTATTCAAAAGCAAACCAACGCAATATCAAATGTTTAAGAAACGATAACGTAGTCATCATTGAACCCAAAGAAGGATTAGCAGTTTGTAACGAATATGGATTAGGCAAAATGGCAGAAACTCAAGATATTGTTTCATTTATAGACAATTTTCAAAAAACTTAAACTGTAGATAAAAGAATACAAATATCTATTTAATTTCTAATTACTATCAAACATTCCACAAAATTAAATCATAGAAAACAACATGCTTTTACTATAACCATATTTAAAAACTGTAATATTTCAAAAGTACTGATACATATTCATAATATTAACAAATATTATTTACCTATATAAGATTGACCAACATATTACTTAAAAGTAATCATATAGAATAAAATTAGGATTTCCCAAGAGTGGTTTTAACTCAACAGTAGGGAAGTTAGCTATACTGAAAGCAGTTTATCACAACAGATTAAAAAACTACAACATTCCGAAAATATTGATACACAATCAAATAAAATAGGCAAAAATATTATTTATCTATACAAAATTTACTAACACATTACCTAAACTCTACATCCATATGGAAAAAAAATCAGGATTTCCAAAGAGTGATTTTAACGCAATAGCAGGAAGTTAGCCATACTGAAAGCAGTTTACCACAACAGATTAAAAAACTACAACATTCCAAAAACATTGATACACAATCAAATAAAATAGGCAAAAATATTATTTATCTATACAAAATTTACTAACACATTACCTAAACTCTACATCCATATGGAAAAAAATCAGGATTTCCAAAGAGTGGTTTTAACGCAATAGCAGGAAGTTAGCTATACTGAAAGCAGTTTATCACAACAGGTTAAAAAACTACAACATTCCGAAAACATTGATACACAATCAAATAAAATAGGCAAAAATATTATTTATCTATACAAAATTTACTAACACATTACCTAAACTCTACACCCATATGAAAAAAAAAAAAAAAAAAAATCAGGATTTCCAAAGAGTGATTTTAACGCAATAGCAGGAAGTTAGCTATACTGAAAGCAGTTTACCACAACAGATTAAAAAACTACAACATTCCGAAAACATTGATACACAATCAAATAAAATAGGCAAAAATATTATTTATCTATACAAAATTTACTAACACATTACCTAAACTCCACATCCATATGGAAAAAAAATCAGGATTTCCAAAGAGTGATTTTAACGCAATAGCAGGAAGTTAGCCATACTGAAAGCAGTTTATCACAACAGATTAAAAAACTACAACATTCCGAAAACATTGATACACAATCAAATAAAATAGGCAAAAATATTATTTATCTATACAAAATTTACTAACACATTACCTAAACTCTACACCCATATGAAAAAAAAATCAGGATTTCCAAAGAGTGATTTTAACGCAATAGCAGGAAGTTAGCCATACTGAAAGCAGTTTACCACAACAGATTAAAAAACTACAACATTCCGAAAACATTGATACATATTAAAACAAAATAGAGTTATTATTTACCTATACAAAATTTACCAAAAACATTATCCAATATATCCTCATCACTAATTACACCAACTACTTTTCCTAACTCTCTTACAGATAATCTTAAATCTTCTGCAACTATTTCCATAGGTAATTCCAAATCCATATTTTTCACTATATTTAAAGTATTTTGAATATGCAATCTTTGTCTTTCAGAAGTAATAAAAGGATGAGTACTACAAAATTGAAAATCCTTTTCTACTCTCTGCTTGATTAAATTTAGTAGAATTTCTATTCCACGATTACAACATACAGAAATTGGTACAAAACTAAAATTAAAGATAGATATTAATTCATGCTCTGTAATATTATCTGCCTTACTCAAAACACATATAGACTTCTCATCTATTAAGTTCATAATCTCATTGTTAAAAACATTCCGTTTTTCGTAAGGTAGCATAACTATCTTAAAATCAGCATTTTCAGCTTTTAATTTCGCACGTCTAATTCCTTCTTGTTCTATCAGATCAGCACTATCTCTAATACCAGCAGTATCAATTATGACAATTGGATATCCAGCTACATCTATATGTGCTTCCAAAGTGTCTCTAGTAGTACCAGCATATTCAGAAACAATAGCAATATCTCTTTTTGCTAAATGATTAAATAAAGTAGACTTACCAGAATTAGGCTCACCAACAATTGCAATATAAATACCCTGACGTAATCTTTCACCTTTCCGATCATCATTAAGATGACACTCCAAAGATTCCTGCAAATTATTTAACAAATAACCAATATTAGCAAGTGCTGCACTATTGACTTCTTCTGGAAAATCAATATAGGCTTCTATATTAGATAATATATCAATTAACTGCTGCCTCCAACTTTGATACAATTTCTCTAAAGCCCCTGACATTTGTCTTATAGCCTGTTTAGCTTGCATTTCTGTTTCAGAATTTATAAGGTCAACTATTGCTTCAGCTCTAGTCAAATCAACCTTATTATTTAAGAAAGCACGCAAAGAAAATTCACCAGGTCCAGCAGGTACAAAGATTTTACCAAGTTCAGCTAATATCATTTTTATAACAGCTAAACTACCATGAGTATGAAATTCAACAACATCTTCTCCAGTAAAGCTACTAGGAGCAACAAAATAGACAATTATAACTTCATCTATTATTTCACCTTTACTATTATATAAATGAGCAAATGTCGCAGTCCTCGGTTTAATACTACTACTAATACCAAAATGCAAAAATGCTTTTGCAGCATCTTTACCAGAGACCCTAATAACAGCTACTCCAGATTTCCCCCACGGAGTACATAAAGCAAAAATAGTACTCATTATCATTTAAACAACAGAACCCACTTCAGAATTTTATCACCATTAGGATAAAATTCATCATATTATTAAGCATACAAGTATATCTATACAAACAACATGAGCATCTCCTGTAGTATAAAAATTTATACACTAAGTATATAGCAAAGTGGTACTAAAAATTGATTTTCCTTTAAGAAACCTACTAGTGACTAACTGATTTGCATTTTCAAATTATAGTAAAATACAACACAAACACACTTTATATGCGTATTACTACTTAAATTGCAAGCCTAAAAAATTTCAGATTTTAAGAGTCGTCCCTTAAAAGCTCATTGATAGACACTTTACTTCTAGTGTTATCATCAACCTTTTTAACAATTACAGCACAGTATAACGATAAATTACCACTACCATAAGAACCAGGTACTACCACAGAATATGGAGGGATTCTTCCATAAGATATTTCACCAGACTCTCTGTCAACAATTCTAGTAGAAGCTCCAATATAAACACCCATAGAAATTACTGAACCTTCACCAACTATTACACCTTCAACAATTTCACTACGAGCACCAATAAAACAATTATCTTCTATAACAACAGGTCTAGAACTTAACGGCTCTAACACTCCACCTATTCCAGCACCACCAGAAATATGACAATGTTTACCAATTTGAGCACAACTTCCAACAGATGCCCAAGTATCAATCATAGTTCCTTCACCTACGTATGCGCCAACATTAACAAAACTTGGCATTAATACTACATTAGGTGCAATATAAGCAGATTTACGCACCATTGATCCAGGTACAGCTCTAATTTTTGCTCGTCTGAAATCATCAGCACTCCACTTACCAAATTTCAATTGCACTTTATCAAACCAACATAAATTACCAAGCATTGAATTTGATGTATTAATTTCTGCAAGATTCATATCATACACACGGAAACACAACAATATAGCTTTTTTAGCCCATTCATTTACTACCCATTGGTCCCCAACTTTTTCACATACACGAATTCTGCCTTGATCTAAAAGATCCATAACATCATCAACAACTTTCTTAATTGATGTGTTACTAGAAAGATTAGCTAAATTGCTCCATGCATCTTCTATAACTTCTTTAAAATCACAAACATCTATCATACTCATAACCAATTACGTATTTATTAAAGTTGCTCATCGTAACATGACATATGCTAAAATACAAGTGTTTTATCCAGCCATAAGTACTAACATATACAATACCTTGATTTACTAAAATTATTAGATTATGTACATCACATACACTGTAGACATATTTGTAATAATAGACTATATTATGTTTATAATACATAATCAATAAACCTGTGTTTAATGCGGATAGAATGCAAAAATTGTAAGGCAGTTTATAGAGTAGACAGCAGTAAATTTCCTACTGAAGGTAAAAAAGTTAGATGTACACACTGTAATAACACATGGACACATATACCATCTGAAGATAAAGCTGAAGACTATCCTGAAAAAAACTATACAAATAAAGAATCTGTAGTCAACCCTAACCTACAGGCTAGCAAAAATCCTACACAGCATCATTCATCAACAAGACATTCTTTTCTAAAAAAAACACTGTCGGTATGTACAACAATACTACTAATATTTTCACTTTCCGTTATGCTTCAAAATAACATCCCATACAAGTTTAGAAAGATCTATCGCATAATAGAAATGTATGACACGACAAATATACAATTAGCAGACTCCAAGATCAAAATCCTCAAAAAAGATGAATATAATATCGCAATAAAAATTGAAGGTATCATTAAGAATCAATCGGATCAGGAAAGGTTCATACCTGGTATACAACTTGTGCTTTATAATAAACAAAAAAAAGCAGTGGCTTCAAAGAAATTAAACCAACATAAAACAGACATTATTCCTAGCAAGCAAGATTACAAATTTGAACATATAATACATGCACCAAAAGATACAGACAGTATACAAATAAAAATAGGGAATCTATTTGAAATTGCCTTTTTATGATACCAGAATTTACCGTCAGTGAACTCACAAAAATTTTTCAAAATTTCGTACACGAAACATTCACACATATAAAAGTGAGAGGAGAAATCAGTAATTTATCACAACCAAAATCTGGACATACATATTTTACACTAAAAGACGATGATGCTGTGCTTAACGCAGTATGTTGGAATAACACTAAAATAGAATTTGATCTGAAAAATGGGTTAGAAGTAATATGTTTTGGCTTCTTAACAACTTATCAATCAAAATACCAACTAATAACAGAAAGCATGCTACTAGCTGGGATAGGTAACTTAAAAATAATGCTTGAACAAAGAAAAGCAAAGTTAGAAAAAGAAGGTCTTTTTAATCAATCAAATAAAAAACACTTACCTCTGTTACCTAAGATCATAGGTGTCATCACATCTACTACTGGAGCAGTGATCAACGATATACTAAACAGAGTAAAAAGTCGTTTCCCAAGCCATATAGTAATATCTCCAGTGTCTGTACAAGGTAATGAAGCTATCAATCAAATCATAAACGCAATATCAAAATTAAATAATTCTGATATAAATAGACCAGATGTAATAATAATTGCTAGAGGAGGAGGAAGCATAGAAGATCTATGGATTTTTAATGACGAGGCAATTGTAAGGGCAGTAGCTGGATCTAGCATCCCCATAGTTTCTGCAATTGGCCATGAAACTGATTTTACTTTAATTGATTATGCAGCAGATATACGTGCACCTACCCCTACAGCTGCAGTAGAAATTGTTTTACCAACAAAAACCCAACTAGTAGAACTCATAAATAGTAGATTCAACAAAATAAAAACAATTTTACATTATAAAATAAACATAAAAAAAGACAGATTGTTTTACTTACATAACAATTTAATGAAAACTAAACATAAAATAAAAGTATTAAAACTTCAGTTACTTGAACATAAAAGTCAAATAGAAGTACTATTAAAAATAATGTTATTAAACAAAAAGCAATCCTTAAATGAGTTATATTATAAAATCAATCAATTTAATAAAGAAAAGATATTAGAAGCAGGATATGCTGTAATATATGACACAAATAATAACCACATCAATAGCATAAAAAAGCTACAATCAAATGATATCATTTCAATTGAACTAAAAGACGGCATAGTAGAAGCTATAATAAAATAGTAATCTAATTAATTTTCATATATTAACACCGCACAAAATGACACTATCTAACACACTATAAACTAATTTATACAAATGTCCCTGTAACATTATAAGAATAACCAAGAAAAAATAAGTTATACTATTTATAATTGAATTCACTGTTCATGTTGTTTTATTAGTTAGTTTTTTTGTTGGTAAAATAACTTCTAATATTGCTGTATGGGTATGTACAAGTATATTTTCTACATAATCAATTAAAGAGCAGTTTCATGACTAATTATAGAAACTGGGAATATTAGATCTGGCTAAGCATATTCTAAAATCAATTATCAACCCAACATTTTATAACTGAGGTATCAGTAAAGTCATCATTTGAAAGACCAATTAATTTCTTAAACACGTCATCTTACTTACAGCAATATTTTTTGTGCATTTTATCAATAGTGAGTAATGTTAAGTCCATTTTTTTACTTATACTACATCTTTCACATCTATAATTAAATTCCATATGTTTGAATTTTACTCCCATACTTTAAATATAGTCACTAGATTGAATAAAAGTTCTGCTACCCGACACTTAGAAAATTTACTTAAGAACTTTTTATTATTGAAACACAAGTAAAGTCATCATTTGAAAGACCAATTAATTTCTTAAACACGTTACCTCACTTACAGCAATATTTTTTGTGCATTTTATCAATAGTGAGTAATGTTAAGTCCATTTTTTTACTTATACTACATCTTTCACATCTATAATTAAATTCCATATGTTTGAATTTTACTCCCATACTATTAAATATAGTCACTAGATTGAATAAAAGTTCTGCTACCCAATACTTAGAAAATTTACTTAAGAACTTTTTATTATTGAAACACAAGTAAAGTCATCATTTGAAAGACCAATTTAATTTCATTAAACAAGTTATCTCATTTACAGCAATTTTTTTGTGCATTTTATCAATAGTGAGTAATGTTAAGTCCATTTTTTTACTTATACTACATCTTTCACATCTATAATCAAATTCTATATGTTTGAATTTTACTCCCATACTTTAAATATAGTCACTAGATTGAATAAAAGTTCTTCTACCCAATACTTAGAAAATTTACTTAAGAACTTTTTATTATTGAAACACAAGTAAAGTCATCATTTGAAAGACCAATTTAATTTCATTAAACAAGTTATCTCATTTACAGCAATTTTTTTGTTAATTTACAATAGTACAGTTAATATTAAATCATCATTAGACTTTTCTTAGACCCCATTCCTATAATTAAACATCTGACTACGCAATACTAAGAAAGTGCAGTAAAGCACCTCCACCTGTTGAAATATAAGTAAAGTCATCATTTGAAAGACCAGATAACTTGATTGCACATATACTATCACCACCACCAACAATACTTTTAAGTTTACCTGCCTTAGTTAATTTTGCTAATAAGTTTGCAACACTAAATGTTCCTTTTGAAAACTGCTCCTTTTCAAACATACCACATGGACCATTCCATAAAATCGTTCTACACTTATTTACTGTTGCAGTAACTATATTAATCGTTTGAGGTCCTATATCTAATATTACATCATCAGATTCTATAGTATCATTATCTTTTATTGAACTTTTCCCATAAATAGAATTCTTAGCCACTACATAATCAACTGGAACAATAATTTTACACTCATGTCTTTTAGCAAGATCCATTATTTCTTTTACAAGATCTTTTTCTAATTCTTCATATAATGATCTTCCTATTTTCAGACCTTGCGATAGTAAAAAGTTATTTGCAATAGCTCCACCTACTATTAAAAAATCCACCTTTTTAGTCAGATTTTTCAACATGTGAATTTTTGTTGATATTTTTGAGCCACCAACTATAACTGCAACTGGTTTTTCACTATTAGAAACAACACAATTCAAATATTTCATTTCTTCCTGAAAATTAAAGCCAATAAAAGAAGGAATTAATCTAGTAATCGCATCTATAGATGCATGTTTACGGTGTAAACAAGAAAAAGCATCATTAACATATATATCAGCCAATAAAGCAAGCTGTTTAGCAAACGCTAAATCATTTGTTTCTTCTTCTGCATAAAATCTCAAATTTTCTAGTAATAATATTGAACCTAATGAAGCAGATTGTATAGTTTGTTCTACATAATCCCCAATTACACCATCTATAAATATTACATTTGTTGTAAATATCTTATTTAGGTACTCAATCAAAAACTTCAAAGAAAATTCTTTATCATAAGACTTAGGGCGGCCATAGTGCGACATTATTACAATCTTTGCATCATTACTCAGTAAGTACTTAATAGTTGTAGTCAATCTAACAATCCTAGTATCATCCAACACTACACCATTATCCATTGGTACATTTAAGTCTGCACGCAGTAACACTGTCTTACCACTACAACTGAAATCTTGTATTTTTTTCATATTACAAAAAGTAAAATCATGAGACCTTAACATATAAGTTACCTTGTTTAACAATTTAATAAATCACTAAAATAGTTAAATATCTTTATAAACTATAAAAAATTTATTAAGTGTTTTTTAGCACAAAATCAAATTTATTCTCACAGTAATATACAACTTTACTACTACATCACTTAACAAAATTTGCATGTAAACAGCTATAGTCCAGACATTATATCATAAATAGCAAAAAATTAAAAAATATTAATACCTTTATATTTATTAATTTATTAGGATAAATATTAACATTTTAATGCTGTTTAAACATTAAAAACTAACACATACAATCCACATATCATAAGCATTAGAAATGTATTTTAATATTCTGATACACCTTCTATCCCAATAATGTAATAAAATACTTAACAAACATACAATATTTAAATTACATACTTCTTATTAAATTCAGCACACAACACCATATTTGTTACTAATCAAGTATGCTCTCAGGTGTAAAAACACTAGTTCTTCATTACAATTTCAATTGTTAGTAACTATCCACACACAAAACTTCGACTAAGTATTAAAATCTCAACATTAGACAACAATCATACAATTATTTAACATGAAAAACAAAGCCCAAATTAGTCAGCTGCAATATTTAGAAAAAACAACAGAACATATAACATTATTATTTAGATCTACAGAAGATACATATCACTTCTTCCTATCAATACAAAAATAAATGTCATTATTATACATTATTTAACTATCAACACCTATAATATCGTCATTGATTCTTTAAGGAAAAGAAATGTCAGATGTTCCATTTGTAAACAATAGAAACGAAACAAAATCTCATAAGATAACATGGGAAATAGTAAAAAATCAAAAATACAAACAAACACATCTATTACAAATATCATGCTTATATATAATAACAATACACAATAAGAATCACAACATATCGTTACCAACAGACAATGTTATTAGTAATATTCTATTAAGAATAAACACAACAATGGAATCAGTGTTATTAAATAAACTTCTCAGTATTGAAATATTAAAAGGCATTTCTTCTCATAAATTTATTAGTAAAAAAAAGAACAATATTGCAAGATTACAAGATATATCACAATTTTTTAACTCTCATTTCAACATAAAACTTCCAAGAAGCATCGAGGAAAGCTTTATTGCAGAACATAAAGAAGCAGTACAGTTACTAAAAAGTTCTATAAGCATATAGCCAAGCATTTATACACTACATGAATTTCAATTAATAAGATAAACAGCATTTTACCAGACATTACTATATAATATTCAATTGATGCTATTATAGATTATCAAGTGCTATTTTTAATTACATACACATTTCATATAATCAATGCTCACTAATATTCTCACAAAAACATAATAAAATTTTTGACAAAATTAGGTATTTAAAAACTTGTTAAAATAGATCACAATAACAAAGTTACCATTTTCTTTTATTAAATATGATAGACTTTATAAAAATGCATGGCACTCTTAATGATTTTGTCATAATAGATTGCCGAAGTAAGTTCTACAATAACATTGATTATAAAGCAATTGCTAACAGGAAAACAGGAATTGGCTGTGATCAAATTATTGTCATAACAAAATCTGAAAAAGCTGATTGTTTCATGCATATATATAACGCAGATGGAAGTAAAGTTGAAATGTGCGGTAACGCTGCAAGGTGTGTTGCATACCTATTAAGTAATGAAAAACAAAAAAACAATGTAACAATTGAACTAGCTGATCGCATATTATCATGCTTAAGGATCTCAGAAAATACTGTACAAGTTAACATGGGAATAGCAAAATTTCATTGGACAGATATACCTATATCTCAAGAATGTGATACATTGCACCTACCAATAACATTAGAAATGCTCAGCGATCCTGTAGGAATAAATGTAGGAAATCCACATGCAATATTTTTTGTAAATTCAATAGAAACAATCCCACTAGATAAATTAGGACCAAAACTAGAAAATCACAATCTTTTTCCTAAAAGAGCAAACATTAGTATTGCAGAAATCTTATCTAGAAACAAAATCAAACTGAGAGTATGGGAACGTGGAACTGGAGAAACAGCTTCATGCGGTAGTGGCGCATGTGCAGCATTAGTTGCAGCAGTAAGACGTCAGTACACTGATACAACAGCAACAATATGTTTACAAGGTGGTAACTTATTAATATCATACCAGAATGATAACACTATTTTAATGGAAGGGATGGTATCATATACATTTCATGGCATCTACTGTAATTAATAAAACACTGTATCAATTTCTTAGATCAATAAACTTTTATACAATTCATAGTTATGTTATAATGCTATTTAACAATGAACAGGTTTTTATGAAACTAAAAGAAACAACTATAAATGGAATGTTAGTTCTCTGTTTTGCACCTATGGTGGCATTTTACCACAAAATGAAAGTGCTTTTCACATGTGGCCTTCCTTTATTAGATGGGACTGAAGAATCAAATTATGAACATGCAGTAATGATTGGTTGCTTAAGCACAGTATTGTGCTGTGTAATATATATAATGATACTTATACATTTTAATATTAAGTTAATGCTTTTCCTACTGTCAAAAATCACAGGAAAAAACTTTAATGCTCTTAATGATATAATCTCTAGATTTATAGATGTAAGTGTAATACACTTTGTAATATCAAATATCCATTTAAAATTTTTGAAATGTATTTCTCATAAAAATAAATCAGAAGATAAACAAATATATAAAGATTTCGCAAAAAAAACTAACATAATAATTAAATCAATAGAGCATCACAGAAAGCTATATGAAAACTTTATCTTACCAATTTAACAATATGTTTATGTTTATTCATTATAACATATTTATGCTATATTAGTATCAAATCAAAATTTGACGAGTGGAGTATGAAAAGTAATTTCTTCATAACAAAATGTAATGTATCGTCTTTAATATCAAGTATTAATAAAGCAATACCAAAGCTGCAAGATCTTCTTCAACTCATAAATAACAAAATCATTTGTATGAAAAAAGAAACTATCTTATTACAAAAAAAATTAAAAAACCTACTTGAAACTAATATTGACCTTGGTTTATATCACTTTTATAAAGGAAACATATCAGACGCAAAATTTAGATTCCGTCTTATCAGTATTTTTAAGCCTAAATTACCAATAGCATATTATAACCTTGGAAGGTGTTATTTTGCTTTACAAAACATAAATAAAGCAAAACAAAACCTTACGCGTGCAATAGAACTAGATAATAATTATGCAGAAGCTCTATATTACTTAAACAAAATAACAAACCCAACAAGTATTGTATATGTACCTGAAAATATCATAAAGCAATACTTTGATTACACTAGTGAACATTTTGTAGAACACTGGCTCATAGCAAAACAATATAAAGCTCATGAGTATGTAAAATCCTTAATAATAAACTTCTTTGGTGATAAATCTCCATATTTAAATATCTTAGATCTCGGATGTGGCACAGGTATATGTGGCCAATTTTTAAAAATGAAAAGCATAGGCAATTATATAACAGGCATTGACCTATCAAATAAAATGATAAACATAGCAAGAGGTTGTTTTGTAAATGGAAAACAGGCTTACAATGAGTTAATACATATAAGCATTGCTGATTTCCTTAAGAAAAATCAAGACAAAAAGAAATATGATGTTATCATTTTAACTGAAGTACTACAGTATATTGGTAGCTTAAATCCAATCTTTAAACTTTTGAAAACAATGTTAGATACAAATGGTATTATCATTGGGCTTACAAGAAGAAAACAAGGTTCAGGTTTTCAATTCATTAATGAAGGAGATTTTTTCTGTCATTCAGATGAATACATAAAATTATGTATAGAAGAATCAGGACTAGAATGCAGTTACTCCAGTTATTGTAAAATATACGGATCACAAGTTGAAGGAGTACTTCTCGTAGCTCAATCCAAAAAAATTGATACTTAAAATTTAGTAACATTATACTCTAGTGATTTTACAGAAGCAAAATTTTCACGCCATGTTAATATATAAAACTATAGTTTCGTACAATAAATGTTAATAATTACTAAAAATTGCAAACTTACTGTTTAAAATATATAACTTTACTAAACACTTCAAATTAAAAATCACAGTACTTTACTTATAAAACAATAGTAAACTTATATCGCAATAAATTATTTTACAATAAACTTAATTCCAACTACAATTAAGTATAGTATTTCTTTTAAAATCAAAGAAAGTTATTAATTTAATAGTTAACAAGCAACATTGACATATACAATGAATTTATTTAGGATTAAGGTTTTATAAGACGCGGTTGTGGTGGAATTCGGTAGACACGCAGCGTTGAGGTCGCTGTGGTTTGATAAAGACCTTGGAAGTTCAAGTCTTCTCAACCGCACCATGTAATATTTGAGCACAATATGGAAAATTTATTTAACAGCTTTCGTTCCAACAAATATATTACAGAAAAGTCTATTGCCGAACTTAGATGCGGCATCCCAATACTACTATATAACAATAACGACAGTTTACTAATTTTTCCTAGCGAGCTAGCAAACAATGAATTATTAAGTGCTCTGAAAAAAAAATTTCAAGATATTAATATATTAGTCACTGGAAACAGATTAAACTTTATATTTCAATCACCAGGAAATCGTCTTTCTAGAATTAAAATTAAGACACACCATGATTTAGAATACATATCTTCTTTACTAATAGACCAAGAATTCCATAAAAAAAGTTCACTTACTGCTGACGACATAATTGTCAGCACAAATTCCCTAGATAAAACTGCTATTTCCATAATAAAATTAACAAAGTTATTACCTTCAGCAATTGTTATTGATATCAATAGTGCTAACATACTACAATGGTGCTCTCAAAATAATATAACACCAGTCAAACAAGAAATAATAGATAACTACAATGAAGAATATGAAATTCAAGAAGTATGTAGTTCTCCATTATTTTTAAAAGATTGTCCGAATGCTAAAATAAAAGTTTACAGGTCATACACTGGAGAACTTGATCACTATGCAATTATTATAGGAAATCCAGACTACAGTAACCCTATAGTTAGAATCCACTCATCATGTTATACTGGTGATCTACTTAACAGTTTATCATGCGATTGCCGTTGTCAATTGCATACAGCTATAAAACTAATGACAGAAAATAAAGGTGGAATAATTCTATATTTAGCTCAAGATGGCCGTGGTATAGGATTAGCTAATAAAATAAGAACATATCAATTACAAACCAAACATAACTTTGATACTGTAGATGCTAACAGGTTTTTTGGATTTGAAGATGATGAAAGGGTATTCACACCAGCTATAAAAATACTGCAGAAATTAGGAATCTCAAGACTACAGCTATTAACAAATAATCCAAACAAAATTTCAGAAATTCAAAAAAATAACATACAAGTTACAAAAATATTACCTATTTTTGTTGACACAAACCAACATAATATTAATTATATCAATACCAAAGCTAAAAGATTAGGTCATGTTAGCTGGAAGTGCTTTTTATGCTATTTTTACATACTAATGTTAATCTGATGTAAATAAATAAATTATACACTCTCTGTTGACCATCTAATTAACAAAAATTTTTGTTAACATAGCTTAAAACTATAAGGTTGATGATACGTATGTTTAATAAATTTAAAAAAAAGAACAACACAAGTGATAATAAAAAACCATTAAAGGCAAATTTAGAAACAACATATAGTTGGCATGTCAGTCGGTATAATTCAGTTGTCATACAAAGGAACATGCTACTGTTTTTCACAGTGCTGGCACTAAGTGCAGTAGGAATTAGTGTTTTTGTCATCTCTAATATAAGCAAAAGCAGGACTATTGAGCCATTTGTAGTAGAAATAGAAAAGAAATCAGGAATTACAACATTAGTAAATCCTGTATCAGTTAAACAATATTCAGCAGATGAAGTTTTGAATAATTACTTCATAATAGAATATGTAAGATCTAGAGAACTTTTTGACCCTAATAATTTCCAATATAATTACTATACAAAAGTTCGTCTATTTTCCAACCAAACAACATATAGTGAATTTCGTAACTGGATAAGGTTAAGCAATCCTGCAAGTCCTTTGAACTTATATGCAAATGTAACATCAGGATATCTAAAAATTAGATCTTTACAGCACTTGCGTCCAGGAAATGTGCAAATAAGATTTTCTTTAGAATTCAACCATCCAAATGGTACAATAAAAAGAGACAGAATAGCTACATTATCATTTCAATACGTAACTCTTGAAATGAATGAACAAGAAAGACAAATTAATCCTTTAGGATTTCAAATAACTTACTATAGGGCAGATGATGAATTTCTATAAAATTTACACTACATTATTAATAGTTTTAATAATGATTATGTTTCATGGCAATGCACACTCCATAAGCATAGCTGATAACCCTGTTACAATAGATAGTAGAATTAAAACTTTTGTATACAGTAATAACGAAATATATAATGTAGTGTTTAATTATGGATATCACTCATATATTGAATTTTCAAAGGGTGAAACTATAAAAATGTTAGCAATAGGTGATACCGTAAGTTGGAAAGTAAAGCCAGTAGATAACAAGCTCTTCATAATTCCATTAGAAAAAAACGGAAAAACAAATATGTTAATAGAAACAAGCAAGGGTAGGAGTTATGCTTTTGACCTGATATGCCGTAGCGCAGGTGAATCCAACAATGATAAAAAAGATGTTGAAGCAGAGTACTCTGACCTAAGAGATCTAGCATACATAGTACGGTTTTATTATCCAAAAACTGAAGAAGATTTTGATTTAAATAAAATAAACCTTCCAGATATTTCTATTTTTAGTAATTCACACAAGATAAAAAATCACATAGTAATAAAACCTAACATTACAAGCGACAACTACCTTGTAAATACAAAGCTAGAAGATCAAAAAAAATTACCTGTGGAGTTATTTGATGATGGCAAACTTACATATTTTAAGTTTGCAAACAATAATCAAATTATACCCCAAGTATTTATATATAACAACTTGGGTGAAAAAGTACCTTGTAAAATGTTATTACTAAATAATTATGTAATAATAAAGGGTGTACATAAAAACTTATATCTAGAGTATAAGAATGAATCTGTGAAAATAACTAACAAAAAACTATAACAAAACTTATCACGGTACACTATGTCAGAAGAAAATCAAAATAACCAATACACAGAGATTGAAGAGAGTGTAAATGTTGTTGGAGTAAATAAAGGAAAAAAATTCATCATAATAGGAATAATTCTTGCTGGGTTAGGTTTTGCCTATTACTACTTCTTCATAGGTAAAAATTCAGAAAATGATCTAAATAAACCTCAATCAACAGAAGAAGTAGATATAGAAAAATTGTTAAAAGAATCTACTCAACCTGCACAAGAGGTATCTCCAGCTATCAATATTCCACCACAATTACCAGAATTACCACCTCTAGTATCACCATCTTTACCATCAATTCCAACAGTTGAAAAACCTAAAGTACTAGAAATACCAAAAATACCAGAGGTCAAGCAAAAGCAACCGCCTGTACAACCGCAGCCTAAACCTGAAACTGACGTTTTACCAAAAATACCTTTACCTGCTCAAAACACAATAGAAATTGCTGCACCTATTGCACCTACAACAACAGGTTATGATAAAGAAAGAAGAGCTACATCAATGTTAGCAATTTCAGGTGGACAAGAAGTTAGAGCTGAAGGAGAAGAATCAACTATTTCAAACGTAATAAATAATAATAATAATTCTATTATTTCTTTACAACCAACATCCTCTCCAAATGTTGTAGCAACAAAAGTAAACAATTTGGAATTAACAATTCTACAAGGAAAAATAATTGATGTAGTACTAGAAACTGCTATCAATTCAGACTTACAAGGTACATTAAGAGGAATAGTAGCACGTGACGTTTACGCTGAAGCAAGCAATATAGTAATGATTCCAAAAGGATCTAGATTAATAGGAAATTATTCTTTTAATGCAGGTCCAGGCAAAACAAGAGTGCAGATATCTTGGAATAGAGTTATTTTACCTCACGGTATCGATATCTCACTTGATGGCAATGGAACTGATGAGTTAGGTAGACAAGGTGCTTCAGGTGTAGTCAACACAAAAATAGGAAATATATTAACTTCCACAATATTACTAGCTGGTGTATCTATAGCAACAGCCTATGCTACATCAAAAATCCCTGAAATAAATGATCATCCTATTATAGAAAGCAAAGACAAAGATACTAAGGATGAAGATAAAGATAAGGATAAGGACAAGAACAAGGATAAAGACAAAACAAAAACTACATTACCTGTAAAAATTCTATCTCAAGCAGTAGATGATTTTTCAAATTCTATAAAAGACATAATAAAGAGATACTCAGATAACAACCCTACAATATATGTAGATCAAGGTACTTTGCTAAAAGTATTTGTTAATAAAGATATTGTATTTCCAAAAGCAGCAGTACGCGGAATAAATATTGTAAATTAATATAAGGTTTGTTTATATGACAACAAGTTATGCAGCTTTAGATACGTATCTTGAACCATTGCAGTCTATTTTTAACGAAGATGGAGTAAACGAAGTATCTATAAATCAAGCATGTGAAGTATGGGTAGAAAATAGAGGGAACATACGATGTGAATCCATTCCAATTCTTAATTTGTCACACTTAAAAGCACTAGGAAGGTTAATAGCACAAGCTACAGAACAGAAGATAAGTGAAGAAAATCCATTACTATCTGCAACTTTACCTAATGGTTATCGTATACAAATTGTCTTCCCACCAGCTTGTGAAGCAACTGCAGTAGCTATGTCAATCAGAAAGCCATCAGCTATGCAGCTTTCATTGGATGACTATGAAAAAATGGGAGCATTTGATCAGGCTATTACAGAAACCAAAGAAAACTCCATAGATAATGAATTAAATGAATTATTAAAACAAAAAAAAATTAAACAATTTCTAGAATGTGCAGTAATAAACAAAAAAAACATAATAATAAGCGGTGGTACATCAACAGGAAAAACAACTTTCACTAACGCAGCACTACGAAGTATACCCAAAGATGAAAGGCTAATTACAGTAGAAGATGCAAGAGAAATTGTACTAAGTAACCATCCAAACAGAGTACATCTAATTTCATCAAAAGGAGGACAAGGTAGAGCTAAAGTTACCACTCAAGACTTAATAGAAGCATGTTTGAGATTACGTCCAGATAGAATAATAGTAGGAGAATTACGTGGAGCTGAAGCATTTAGCTTTTTAAGAGCAATCAATACAGGTCATCCTGGATCTATATCTACTTTACATGCAGACACACCGATGATGGCATTGGAACAATTAAAATTAATGGTTATGCAAGCAGGACTTGGTATACCGCCAGATCAAATCATAAATTATATTACTAATATAGTAGACATTGTAATACAATTAAAAAGAGCATCAGGTGGTGTAAGATATGTGTCAGAAATACTATTCACTAAATCTTTACAGAAAAATAGTTAAATGATACTTAGATTCTTTATAATTAAATTGTTGTTTTTATGGATAGTATAAGTGCAAATCACATACGCAATATTTTATTCCTTGTTTTAGGCGCATTTTTTGGACTGGAATTTTGCTTTTATTTATCAGGTGTATTATTCATCTTAATGGTCTGGGGACCAAATTACCTAGATTTTAATGCTATAAATCCCAGTTTGAGTGATTTTCCAGACAGAATTTGGCCAACTATTTTTGACTATGTACAACATTGGTGGAAGAACCCTTCTGCATACGATGCAGTTTTATTACTTAAGCTAATAACGTCATTATGTACACCAGTAGGTATTCTAAGCATAGTATTATGGAACCTTAGAAATATATTATTCGATTGGAGGCCATTTAAGAAGAAAGAATCACTGCATGGAGATTCAAGATGGGCAACAGAAAAAGATATTCGCAAAATAGGATTACGTAGTAGAAAAGGAATATTATTAGGGAAAGACAAGAGAGGATATCTCATTGCAGATGGATATCAACATGCATTGTTATTTGCACCAACTGGATCCGGAAAAGGTGTAGGTTTTGTAATACCAAACTTATTATTCTGGGAAGATTCTGTAGTAGTACACGATATAAAATTAGAGAACTATGATCTTACAAGTGGGTGGAGAAAAAAAAGGGGACAAGAAGTTTTCGTGTGGAACCCAGCACAACCTGACGGTATAAGTCACTGTTACAACCCATTAGATTGGATAAGCTCTAAGCCTGGACAAATGGTAGATGATGTACAAAAAATTGCCAATCTAATAATGCCTGAACAAGATTTTTGGTATAACGAAGCACGTAGTTTATTTGTAGGAGTAGTATTATACTTACTAGCAGTACCAGAAAAAGTAAAATCCTTTGGAGAAGTTGTAAGAACAATGCGCAGCGATGACGTAGTCTACAACTTAGCAGTAGTACTAGACACAATAGGGAAAAAGATTCACCCAGTTGCATACATGAATATAGCTGCATTTTTACAAAAAGCAGACAAAGAACGCTCAGGTGTTGTATCAACTATGAACTCATCTTTAGAATTATGGGCAAACCCATTAATAGATACAGCAACAGCATCAAGTGATTTTAATATTCAAGAATTTAAAAGGAAAAAAGTAACAGTATATGTTGGATTAACACCAGATAATTTAACTCGTCTTAGACCTTTAATGCAGGTATTTTATCAACAAGCTACAGAATTTTTATGTAGAACTTTACCATCAGATGATGAACCATATGGTGTACTGTTCTTAATGGATGAGTTTCCAACATTAGGAAAAATGGAGCAATTTCAAACAGGTATCGCATATTTCCGTGGATATAGAGTTAGACTATTTTTGATTATTCAAGATACTGAACAGCTTAAGGGTATATATGAAGAAGCAGGAATGAACTCATTCTTATCAAACTCTACTTATAGAATAACTTTTGCTGCAAATAATATAGAAACTGCAAATTTAATATCACAGTTAATAGGAAATAAAACTGTTAACCAAGAGTCTTTAAACAGACCTAAATTTTTAGATTTGAACCCTGCATCACGTTCATTACATATATCAGAAACACAAAGAGCTTTACTATTACCTCAAGAAGTAATAATGTTACCCAGAGATGAGCAAATACTTTTAATAGAATCTACTTATCCTATAAAATCAAAGAAAATAAAATACTATGAAGACAAAAATTTTACAAAAAAACTATTAAAGAGTACCTTTGTTCCAACTCAAGAGCCTTATGATCCCAACAAAACAAAAACAGCAACAAAAGAAAACGAAGAACCTATGCCAAGTATTGAAAGCGATCTTCCTAAAAATACATCTGACAATACTGAAAACAATATGGAAGATGGTGCAATGTACAGCAGCATAGAAGAAGATTATGACGATGATGATGATGATTTTAATTTTGAAGACTTAGATGAATATATGGATGAAGAAGAAGATTATGATGATGAAGAATATGATGATATAGATTATGATGATAATAACAATAGTAATGAGGAGTATGAAGAAGATAATCCAGAAGAAGATGACAATAGCAATAATCTAGACGATGAGGAAGAGGAAGAAGATAATATTATAGATTATGAAGATGAAGAAGAATATGATGATAACATAGACTACAAAGATGATGACAATAACTACAACAAAGATACCACTGACGATCAAGACTCAAAAAAACATAATGAATAGTATTTTAGATATAGCAAAATATTAGTGATCAAAAAGCATTAGATAGTTATGTATAACCACATTTTAAACATCTAATGCTAAAACAGACACATGAATTAGTGATCCCTATAGACTGTAAATATATTCTAAAATACTAAATTTCTATACTACAAAATATATAAGTGTTATTGATTTTATGTTGCAGACTACATAGTTTTATTTACAATATTTTTCACTTAATCAATAGCTATCAATAAATTGATTTCTTGAATTTATAGAAGATTAGTATACTCATCCATTATGTTTAACAGTAATTTGCAGTATGAATACAATATGCATCTATGATTTTTAAGTAAGTTCATACTTCTTTATATAAAAATAGCAAGCAATACTTCATTAGCATTACTTGCTATTCAATATACAATTTTATAAAGCTTACGTACTACAATATTATATTAAATCAACTGTTTCTTTGTTAGTAAAAGAATTGTATCCTACAAAATAAACATCTAAATTACAATCACATGTAGAATGATCTATATTAAATACACCACTTAAATCCTTTACTGATTGAACTCTATAGACATAAATTCCATACATATGAACATGTTCCCCAGCCATTAATTCTGATACAGGACAACACATTTCATCTGTTCCTACAGCTGAACCTTTTTTACAGTCTTTATGGTAATGGAATATTATATTAGTATCAATATTATCAATTGAAGGCATAGGATTTAAAGGAACAGGATTACCATCTGCAACAGGCTGTACTTCCGCTTTAACTTCAGGAGTACTTTCCTCTTTACTAGTCTCAGATACTTTTTCTCCAACTTCACTTGATGAATGTTCCACACTACCATCTACAGCAGGTTGCAAATCTTCCGCTTTAACTTCAGGAGTACTTTCTTCTTTACTAGTTTCAGATACTTTTTCTCCAACTTCACTTGATGAATGTTCTACACTATCATCTACAGCAGGTTGCAAATCTTCTGCTTTAACTTCAGGAGTACTTTCTTCTTTACTAGTTTCAGATACTTTTTCTCCAACTTCACTTGATGAATGTTCTACACTACCATCTACAGCAGGTTGCAAATCTTCCGCTTTAACTTCAGGAGTATTTTCCTCTTTACTAGTTTCAGATACTTTTTCTCCAACTTCACTTGATGAATGTTCTACACTACCATCTACAGCAGGTTGCAAATCTTCTGCTTTAACTTCAGGAGTATTTTCCTCTTTACTAGTTTCAGATACTTTTTCTCCAACTTCACTTGATGAATGTTCTACACTACCATCTACAGCAGGTTGCAAATCTTCTGCTTTAACTTCAGGAGTACTTTCCTCTTTACTAGTTTCAGATACTTTTTTCCCAACTTCACTTGATGAATGTTCTATACTACTATCTACAGCAGGTTGCAAATCTTCTGCTTTAACTTCAGGAGTACTTTCCTCTTTACTAGTTTCAGATACTTTTTCTCCAACTTCACTTGATGAATGTTCTACACTACCATCTACAGCAGGTTGCAAATCTTCTGCTCTAACTTCAGGAGTATTTTCCTCTTTACTAGTTTCAGATACTTTTTCTCCAACTTCACTTGATGAATGTTCCACACTATCATCTACAGCAGGTTGCAAATCTTCTGCTTTAACTTCAGGAGTACTTTCCTCTTTACTAGTTTTAGATACTTTTTCTCCAACTTCACTTGATGAATGTTCCACACTACCATCTACAGCAGGTTGCAAATCTTCTGCTTTAACTTCAGGAGTATTTTCCTCTTTACTAGTTTCAGATACTTTTTCTCCAACTTCACTTGATGAATGTTCCACACTATCATCTACAGCAGGTTGCAAATCTTCTGCTTTAACTTCAGGAGTACTTTCCTCTTTACTAGTTTTAGATACTTTTTCTCCAACTTCACTTGATGAATGTTCTATACTACCATCTACAGCAGGTTGCAAATCTTCTGCTTTAACTTCAGGAGTATTTTCCTCTTTACTAGTTTCAGATACTTTTTCTCCAACTTCACTTGATGAATGTTCCACACTATCATCTACAGCAGGTTGCAAATCTTCTGCTTTAACTTCAGGAGTACTTTCCTCTTTACTAGTTTTAGATACTTTTTCTCCAACTTCACTTGATGAATGTTCTATACTACCATCTACAGCAGGTTGCAAATCTTCTGCTTTAACTTCAGGAGTACTTTCCTCTTTACTAGTTTCAGATACTTTTTTCCCAACTTCACTTGATGAATGTTCTACACTACCATCTACAGCAGGTTGCAAATCTTCCGCTTTAACTTCAGGAGCATTTTCTTCTTTACCAACTTCACTTGATGGATTTCCTACATTGTCATTCACAGCAGGTTGTAAACTCTCTACAAGAACTTTAGTGTCTTCATTGCTTACTTTCTCATCTGAATTATTACCAAAATTTAATATACGCATAATCACTTCCATTAAATTCCCACTTTTATCTTGCGTACTTGATGTAGTCACATTATTGTTATCAATATCCATAAAAATCCTCTTAATTTAAATACATTGCACAAATTCATCCTGTTAAAAATTAATTATTTATCATAAAATAACATTTATATAGAACCAATGCCTCCTATATCTATTAGGATATAACAAAACACTTATCAACTTATTTTATACTTACGACATGCATAATTTAACCATAATCCGCATTTATACCTTATGTAAACAATAAATTAATTGAACTTGGCAAGAAAAAACATTACAATAAAAATGGTTACTTTATTATTAATAACTCTGTAATGACACACTTCGTTACCGATAAGTGCATAAGATGCAAATATACTGATTGTGTTGAAGTATGCCCGGTAGATTGCTTCTATGAGGGGGCTAATATGCTAGTCATAGATCCTGACCAGTGTATAGACTGTGGAGTGTGTATTCCTGAATGTCCTATTGATGCAATCGTGCCAGATGATTCCATAAAAGACATATTAGAATGTAGCGATAGTGAATTAAATGAAGAGCAGAAAAATATTAAAAAATCTTATGAAATAAATAAAAAATTTTCTAAAGAATGGAAAAATATAACTTCTGCTAAAACCGCCTACCCAGAAGCAGAATCTTACAAATATAGAAAAGACAAGTTTAAATATTTCGATGAAAACCTAAATAAATAATTGTATTTCTCACATGACATTTAAGTTACTATTAAACAGTTAATGTGAACTTCCACAAAATAAAAATTCTAATGCAAATATGTAAAAAACTGATAAGGATGCTATCACTAACAACAGCAGCATACACCAAAACTTTAGTAGTAGACTTCGAACTATATATTTTTTTATTTATTGTCGTACTACTAAAAACATAAAAAAATCAAGTCATTTTAAACATAGCATCCAAGGATTTTTTTGCCATATTACTAATCTCAGTATCAAGCGTAACTTCAGGATAACCATTTTTCAAACACAAACATAATTTTTCCAAAGTATTCAAACGCATATGTGGACATTTATTACACGAAGCACAACCACCATCCAAAGTATTAACTACATAAAAAGTACTCCCAGGAGATAATTTTTTCATCTGATGAATAATTCCTTCTTCAGTTAAAATTATAAACTCTGAATTAGGCCTCTCAGCAGAAAATTTTAATAACTGAGTTGTTGATCCAATAAAATGAGAATGTCTTAACAAATTATCAGGACATTCAGGATGAGCTAAAACATATGCTTTATCATGTCTTACCATCATATCAATCAACTCTCGCTCAGAAAAACTCTCATGAACCATACAAGTACCAGGCCATAAAATCATTTTTCTATTTGTTTTCTTTTCTAAAAAACCACCAAGAAATTTATCTGGAGCAAATAGAATTTGTTTGTCTTCCGGTATTTGTCTTATTATCTTTTCAGCACTTGAAGATGTACAAATTATATCAGAATAAGCTTTTACTTCAGCTGAAGAATTGATATATGTGATTGATACACAATCTTTATGCAGTTCACGAAACTTCTTAAAACTTTTAGCATCACAAGAATCAGCTAAAGAACATCCTGCTTTTAAATCCGGCAACAAAACCTTTTTTGTAGGATTAATGATTTTTGCAACTTCAGCCATAAAGTATACACCACAAAACACAATAATACTAGCTGTAGTTGTTGCTGCTTTTCGAGAAAGCTCTAATGAGTCACCAATAAAATCAGCAATATCCTGTATTTCTGAGTCTTGATAGTAATGAGCAAGAATTACAGCATTATTTTCCTTAGATAAATGACGTATCTCTTGTGACAGTTTTATAATATCAACTTCTTTCATTTATTTATTATTACAAAAAAATTACTTTTTAACAATTAAATACATAATGTTCCATGAGCTAAATACACAATTTTGCAAAGAATATAATTTCTTATAAATACTGCTTACGCTAAATATATTATATTGTTTATCATAGACTTTTTTTGCATATGCACCTGTTGACTTCATACTCAACAATAAAGAAAGAAATGATTTATGGTACTGACGATAGTTACAACAAAATACACATTGTATTTTAACATCTAAAGAATTTATAACACTGATCAATTCATCCATCTGATAAAACTTACTAAAAGATTTTCCTATTTTTTCAATTACATTATTCAATTCAATTAAAGTTCCAAATATTGGAATTGCTATATACAACATACCATTTGGTTTGATCACTCGGAGCAACTCCAACAACGAAAGATTAATATTGCAAGACCATTGTAAAACCATAGAAGCAATAACTATATCAAACAAATTTTCACAAAATGGCATCATATCCATATTGCAATTTACTGATAGCACATTGTTTTTTTCTTTAGCTACGACGCACATTTCTTTAGATAGATCCACTTGAATAAAGTTATGATTTGTGATATCTAAGAATTTACTTATGTTACCAGTACCACAACCCACATCTAGTATGTTCTTTTTATCACAATCTTTTAACTGCACAGCACTACATAATTCACGCAAAACTACATCCTGTATATAAGAGAATTTATCATATGAATCCGCTGCACCACTGAATGCTTTCTGTATTTTTTGAGTATAAGATTCATATTGTACAATCATAACAACAAAAATACCTCTATACTATTAAACTACTAGCATTATAAAACGCATAAAAAAGCAAAGGCATATTTCATAAAAATAGCTTCCATATTTATCAATATAGGATGTATTATTTAAGTCTAGGTATAAAACAACAATGTTGCCAAAACACTACACACAATTTGTATTACCAAGTAAATTGGTAAATCACATGTAGCTAGTATATTACTAAATAAATTTAACTCAATAAAAAATTATACACAAAGAGTTTCACCTATGCATTTCTTTAAAAAAAAATCAATAAAAGATTACTCTTATACTTTTTCAATACCTATACAATTATTCACAGAAGCTGTATGGAAAAATAGAAGTTACGCAAATTTTGCAGAAAATGGTTACATAAAAAATGTAATTGCATTCAGATCTATTCACATGATAGCGTCAGCAGCAGCATCTGTTCCTTTAATATTAAACAAAACTGTAAGAAATAATACATTTCAAATAAAAAACCACCCTTTGTTAAAACTAATATCTAGACCAAATAATACGACTTCTAAATCAGAATTCATTGAAGGAATTCTTACATACAAACTGATTAGTGGAAATGCTTATATCTTAATGATAGAAAACCATAGTATGATCCCCAAAGAACTCCATTTGCTACGCCCAGATAGAGTTGAAATTATCTCAGACAAAGATAATAGACCTTATTCATACCGATACTCAATAAATAGCTGTAGTTATGACTATAAGATTAATAAATTAACAAATTATTCACAAATACTACATATAAAAAACTTTCACCCATTAAACGATTATTACGGATTATCTCCTATAGAAGCAGCTTCATATAGTATAGACCAACACAATCAGGCTGGATCTTGGAATCAGGCAATGTTACAAAATGGAGCAAGGCCAAGCGGAGCATTAATTGTAAATACAAAAGGAAATGGTAACGGAAGTCTAACACAAGAACAATACAAACGTTTAAAATCACAGGTAGATGAATTCTATTCTGGCCCAAGAAATGCTGGAAGACCAATATTACTTGAAGGAGGATTAGAATGGAAAGAAATGAGCCTATCTCCTAAAGATATGGATTTTATTGAATCGAAACATAGTTCAGCACGAGATATTGCATTAGCATTCGGTGTACCACCTCAATTACTTGGTATCCCAGGAGATAATACATATAGTAACCTTATTGAAGCAAGATTATCACTATGGGAACAAACAATATTACCTCACTTAGATAACATTATTTCACACCTTAATAATTGGTTAACACCTAAATTTGGGCACAATATATTTTTATCATATGATAAAGATTCCATCTCTGTACTAACAGAAAAAAGAAAACAACTGTGGCAATACGTAGAACATGCAACTTTTATGACTATAAATGAAAAAAGGGCAGCTTTTGGATTACCTCCAATAGAGAATGGTAACACTTTATAACACACTTATAAAAACACTCAACAGTACTAACACATCTTACCACGGAATATCATAAGATCTGAAGATTCTGTAATAAAATTAATCAATAACAACTATAAAAGTTCTTTTTATGCAACAAAAAACATGTAATTTATTTTTATCGAAAAAAAATATAAAACAATCCGGTACTTTTTCAGGATATGCAAGCGTATTCAATGTTATAGATAGACAAAAACATGTAATACTACCAGGAGCATTTAGCAATACCATAAAAGATTTAAACAAAGTAAAACTACTATGGCAGCATAATTCAGCAGAACCTATAGGTAATATCACAAATATGACTGAAAATAATATAGGACTTCACATAACAGCAAATTTATTGCTAGATCTTCAAAAAGGAAAAGAAGCATATTTGATGCTTAAAAATGGAATAATCAATGCGTTATCAATAGGCTATAGTGTCATAGAAGATTATACAGATGTAAAAACAGGCATAAGGGTACTCAAGAAAATATCTTTGTGGGAAATTAGTTTAGTTACATTTCCTGCAAATACACATTCAAAGGTTACTGATGTTAAAAACATAAATGCAGATTTAGCAACATCTTTTACAAGAGCTAAATCTGCACTTGATGAATTGAGCTCAATGATCAACTTTTAAGCCAATTTTCTTTACTTTACTTAAATCAATGATGATCTTATAAATACATCTGTCGTCAGCTTCTTTAATAGAAAATATTACACCGCTTTTGTGTTCAAAAATTTCATTTGCTACAGGCACTCTACCTATCATAGATAAAATGAGACCACCTATTGTTACGTAATCATCTTCTTTGCAGTCTCTGAGATCAATATTGAAAGTTTCTTCTAGATCTTTGACTAGTATCCTAGCATTTACTTCAACCTTATTATCAGAAAGATTCACAATACTTGGTACAGTAGGCGCATCATGTTCATCACCTATATCACCCACTACCTCCTCAATGAGATCAGCCATAGTAACTAACCCCTCTGTCCCACCATACTCATCTATTACTATAGCTACATGTATGTGAGAAGATTGCATTTTTATAAACAAATTAACTGCTTTCATAGATGGAGGAATGTACATGACCTCACGTATGATATTTCTGGCGTTAAACTCATTGTGGAAATTTGAAATTATGTCTTTAATGTGAATGAATCCTATTATGTTGTCCAAATTGCTTTCATATGCCGGAATTCTTGTATATTGTCCCCTTATTACCTTATCTATCAGATCTTTGCTATTAGGTACATCTGTAATGTCTATAGCGTAGATTTCAGTCCTAGGAATCATTACATCTCTTACCAAGCAATCATTGAATTTTATAAGATTGTGGAACATGCGAGAATTGGTAAAACCTTCGTTATCATTGATCAAATTATTTTCGATAATCTTTTTTAGTTTTGGAACTCTTTTCAACATAAAAGAAACTAACTTCACACTCAGTGATTCGCTCAAGGAAAATCTATCATCACTATCACTATTATCAGAAAGTTTATCACTCATATACAATCTGTAATTCTTTATTATTACTTAAGTATACTATTCAAAACTTTATTTTCTATATAAAGTTTGTGTTAACAAGCCTGTTAATAACCTAACATGAAACATGTAGGTAAAAGTTTTCCATATTTTATCATATAGTTATCCACAGAGTTATCAGGAATACAAAGTGCGCAATAACTGTCATATAAAGCACTAATTAAAGCCACAGTTATCAACACAATTCACATATTACTTATACACACATATTATAGTAGAAAATCAATATAATACGCACTTTATTAACAGAGTTATTCACAAAAAACATATAGGCAAATTTTCAACATATATTTTACAAAAACAAGTTTTATTCACATAATTCACAGGGATCAACTATAAGAACTATCTATAAGGATATAATATATATATAATTTCTGCGGGGGAAAGGCATGTTAAAAACTATAGTAAGTAAGTCCAAACAACAGGAGGTGCCAGTGTGGTTCATGAGGCAAGCTGGAAGGTACCTACCAGAGTACCATGAAGTGGCAAGGAAGGCCGGTAGCTTCCTAGAGCTATGCTACACACCAGAACTTGTAAAGGAGGTTACACTACAGCCGGTAAAGAGGTTCGGCTTGGACGCGGCGATAATATTTTCAGACATACTAGTGATCCCAGATGCACTAGGATGCAATGTAGAATTTACAAAAGAAAACGGTCCAAGCCTGCAATTAATTTCAAGTCACAAAGAAATAGATGTTCCGGAAAAAGCAGTAATAGATCACCTCAAAAAAGTTTTTGAAGGCATAAAGGAGGTCAGAAAATCTTTACAGAAAAGCAAACCATTAATAGGATTTGCAGGTGCACCTTGGACTATAGCTTCTTATATGATAGGGCGAGACAAGAATTTTTCAAAAATTAGAGAAATGTCTTACCTGCAAGATAAGGAATTAGGAAAAATCATAAAAAA
Organism: Ehrlichia canis str. Jake; assembly: GCF_000012565.1. Classification (GTDB taxonomy): domain Bacteria; phylum Pseudomonadota; class Alphaproteobacteria; order Rickettsiales; family Anaplasmataceae; genus Ehrlichia; species Ehrlichia canis. The sequence goes on along the minus strand of NC_007354.1, from coordinate 10,876 downwards.
AATCACAAAAGTAACGATTTCATACTTAATAAAACAAATAGAAAGCGGTGTAGATATAATCCAAATCTTCGACAGCAACGCAGGAATTGTATCAGCAAACGAATTCAGAAAGTGGATAATAAATCCTACAAGAGAAATAGTGTCATCTATACGTAAATTATATCCAGAGTTTCCAATTATAGGGTTCCCAAAGGGAGCAGGAATAATGTATAAGCAATTTTCAGAAGAAACTGAAGTATCAGTCACAAGCATCGACTATAATGTACCAATATCCTGGGCAAAAGATAACATATCATCAATATTACAAGGAAATATAGACCCATATCTAGTAGCGTATGATAAAAGTAAAGCTATATCTCAGACAAAAGATTTAATTAACATTATGAAAGATGAACCGTTTATATTCAACTTAGGACACGGAATAATTCCAAGCACTCCCATAGCTAATATTGAAGCACTTATAGAAACAGTAAAATCAAATTCTTAACACAATATTAAATGTTAAACATTAAAATATAATCTTGACAACATACTGCTTTAATTATAGAAACTTAATAAATAAACAATCTTTTAGGGATGGAATAATGAAAGGGAAGCTACATGACCATCATTTAGTAAACCCTAGCCCATGGCCGTTATTGTTTTCAATTACAGTCTTGATAACAGCACTAGGTGCAGTTGGAACAATACATGGTACATATATTGGTCAAGTTATGTTCGGACTTGGTCTTCCATCACTTAGTATAGTTCTTTATAAATGGTGGAAAGATATAGTAACAGAAGCAATAAGAGATAACTGTCACACAGAAATTGTAAAAAAAGGTCTTAGGTTAGCTATGGCTGGTCTTATCCTTTCAGAAACAATGTTTTTTTTTGGTTTTTTTTGGTCGTTTTTTAAAGCATGGCTATTCCCTGTATACGCTTTTGATAATTTAATACCTGGTAAACTCTTAAATTGGCCTCCAAGTGATATTCCTAAACTTGATCCTTGGTCCATACCTTTATTGAATACTGTTATACTACTGTTATCAGGTTGTACACTAACTTGGTCTCACTATTCTTTGATAAATAATGACAATAGAACTACAATAAGGATGTTAGGTGCAACTATAGTACTTGGCATTATATTCTCTACATTTCAAGCAATAGAGTATATGCATACAGGTTTTTCTTTCCATGAAACTGGAGAAAAAGCTATTTATTCATCTAACTTCTACATGATAACCGGGTTTCATGGGTTACACGTAATAGTTGGTACAGTATTTTTAATTATATGTTTGATTAGAGCAAAGAAAAATCAATTATCTCCAGAAAATCACATAGGATTTGAATGTGCTGCATGGTACTGGCATTTTGTTGATGTTATATGGCTATTGCTTTTTGTTTTCCTATATTGGATAAGCTCATAAAATGAATGTAATAGGTCTAGATCCTGGTTTGAACCATACAGGCTGGGGCATATTATCTATTGAAAAAGATATAAAGTTAATAGGCAATGGTGTTATCAAAACAAACAATAAAGAAACCCCTGGTCAAAGGTTAAATAAAATACATAAAGAACTTATAAATATACTTAACTCATATCAAATAAACAGTGCATCTATGGAAGAAGTATTTATAAATAAGAACCCTAGGTCTTCAATATCATTATGTTATGCAAGGGGTGTTTTGTTATTGACTTTAAATGCTATGAATATACAAGTTTTTGAATATTCATCAAATTATGTAAAGAAATCTATTACAGGAAATGGACATGCAAAGAAAGAACAAGTTCATTTTATGGTAGAGAAAATTTTAAATGTTGAGTTTAAAGGTACTTATGATATATCTGATGCAATAGCCGTTGCACTTTGTCATGCTTACTCAAAGAATAATTTTTGAATATATTATATCTTATTTTCTTTTCCTTTTATGATACGCACTATGTTTTCAATATGTTGTACTATTACTAGTAGAGACATTACTAGAAAAGTAATACTTTCATTTGCTGAATAATGTGTATAAACTAACAACATAATAGAAATTGTCGATATAATAGACGACAGTGATGAATATCTGAAAATTACAAAAACTATTATCCAAAAAATTGTGAAATATATAACAAATTTGTATTCAATAAACATAATTGAACCTAAAAGAGTAGCAACTCCTTTACCGCCTTTAAATGATAACCATACAGGAAACATGTGACCTATTATAGAAAATAATGCAGACATAAAAACAAATGTCTGATCTGAACTAAAATTTTTAGCTAACATAACAGATACAAATCCCTTTAAAGAATCCAATATTAAAGTTACTACAGCTAGTTTCTTACTTTTTCTGAAAACATTAGTTGCTCCAATATTTCCTGATCCTATCTTTCTGATATCACCTAATCCACCTATGTAAGATAATATTAATCCAAATGGAATGGATCCTATTAAATAGGACAGTACAAGTATTGAAGTGTAAATATTCATATTATTTCATAATAAATTGTATTTGAATAATATAAGATTTTTACATTACTTCAATGTTGTTGTAATATAAAGCATAAAAAGTGTTAATAATATGAAAGTTTCATTCTCAGAAATTATAAATAACGCACTGAAAGAAGATTTAGGAGAAAACGGTGATATAACTACTAATAGTATATTATTGGATGAGAAAATAAATTTTTCTATAAATGCAAGGGAAGATTTGGTAGTTTGTGGAATTCCAATACTAGAAGAAATCTTCAATACAAAAAAAGAGTATATAAAATATAAAGTTCATAAAAATGACGGGAATATAGCAGGAAAAAATAGTACTTTAGTAAGCGGAGAAGCATTAGCAATACACTTAATGCCAATTGAAAGAGTTATTTTAAACTTTATACAACATGCTTCTGGTATAGCGTCAATTACTAGACAATTTGTTAATGAAGTTTCCGGAACGAAAGCTAAAATTCGCAGTACAAGAAAAACCACTCCTGGTCTTAGAATGTTAGACAAATATTCCGTATGTGTTGGAGGTGGAGAAAATTACAGAAATAGCTTATATGATGGTGTACTTATAAAGGATAATCATATAGCTAGCTGTGGAAGTATTACTTTGGCTATACAAAGGCTTAGGATGAATTTAAAAAATGCATATGTTGCAATTGAATGTGATAACATATCTCAAATTGAAGAATCATTATCTAACAATGTAGATATGATTTTATTAGACAACATGAGTATTGGTGAAATAAAGCAGGCAGTGGAAATAGTCAATGGAAAATCAGTTCTTGAAGTTTCTGGATGTGTTAATATAAGAAATGTAAGAAGCATAGCACTAACAGGTGTAGATTACATATCTATTGGATGTATAACTAACTCTTTTAAAAATAAAGACATAGGACTTGATATAGAATACTAAAAAACAAAAACATGTTGATAATTAAAATATTTTTTTACAGTTTCAGCAGTAAAGTAATATACTTACATAAATGAAATTGTTTCATATAATGTTTATAAGTTTGTGATATTAGAAACATTGTATTGAAATAAGTCTATCTATGTTACTAACTCATGTTAAATGATATAGTTCTTAATTAAATTTGTAAATATGTAACAAAAATATTGTATTCTATATCATTTTAATGAGTTCATATATAATTTTTGTATTAATTAATAAATTTAGGATTGTTTTTTTGTCAGATTGTAGCGTAAGAAGCGTTACACTAAATAGAACTTTATATAACTATATATAAATAAAAGCACAAATGTAGTAGTGATAATAAATTAATGATAATATAAAAATTTTTTTACTAACTTTATCATTAAAGTATACTAAACATTATATAGAAAATCAGTATGTATATTCGTTAACATATAATATTAGAAACATCACTTAAATAAACTATATATTCTAATTTTTTTTAAGTAAAATTTTTATATAATACTATAAATAATTTTATATAGAAGATCATGTTTCACTGGTATGTTAGTACAAATGGAATGTATCAGATTAAATGAAAAGTTTATTGTATTTATATATAACATTAAAGAATATTGAAAGAAAAGATAGTAGCGATTATGTTTATGCTGCACAGATAAAAAATTGATGTACACATTAAAATGCTAAAAAAGTATTTTACTGGTTGGCAGATTTTAATTTGATCTAATGTCTTTCCAAAAACTTTTTACTTTTTGAAAAAAGCCTGTAGATTGAGGGTTACAATCTACATTAGGTTCATCATCAAATTTTTGTAAAAGTTCTTTTTGTTTTTTTGTTAATTTCACTGGAGTTTCTACGGTTATCTGTATATACATATCACCTCTTTTTGATGAGTTTATAACTGGCATTCCCTTTTCTTTTAACCTTAATTTATCACCACTTTGTGATCCTTCTGGAACTTTTACTTTTGTCCATGTACCGTCTATAGATGGCATTTCTATGTGTCCACCTAGTGCAGCAAGTGTCATCTTTATAGGTACAGTACAATATAGATCAGGTCCACTACGTGTGAAAAATTTATGTTTTTGTATGTTAGAATAGACGTATAAATCTCCACTTCTTGCTCCTCTGTACCCTGCTTCCCCTTTCCCGTTTAATCTAATTTTATTTCCACTTTCTATTCCTTTTGGAATTGTAACAAGTAAATTTACTTCATCTCTAACACGACCACTTCCTGAGCATTTCTTACATTTGTTTTGTATAATTTCACCTTCTCCGTTGCACACATGGCAAGTTCTTTCTATTGTAAAAAATCCTTGTTGTGTCCTAACACTACCTGCACCATGACACGTATTACATTGTACAGATTTTGCTGATCCCTCACTTCCTGAACCGCTACAGCTGGAACACTTTACATAAGTTACATAACTTATAGGTACCTTCTTACCATTAAAAGAGTCTTCCAGTGTTATTTCTACGTCGAATCTTAAGTCTGAACCTGCAGCACCTTCACTTCTTCTGGATGAACCTCTTCCTCCTCTACTGCCGAAACCACCACCAAAAAGATCATTAAATATATCAGAAAAGTCACCAGAAAAACCACTATTAAAGTCAAAACCGCCTCTTCCAGCAGCACCATCAAAAGCATTATGTCCATATTTATCGTAAGCTGCTCTTTTATCTTGATCTATAAGAACATCATATGCTTCTGACAACTCTTTAAACTTTTCTTCTGCTTCTTTATTACCAGGATTTGTATCAGGGTGATACTTTAGTGCCATTTTTCTATAAGCTTTCTTTATTTCTTCTGATGTTGCATTTTTGCTTACACCTAATAGTTCATAATAGTCGCTTTTGCTCATAACAATTCTTCTTTACAAGTATGGTAAAATATTTATATACGGTTTCCAAAAAATTCAAGGTTTACTTGTGTGTATTTTTAATCTTACTGAAATCTGTGACTAAGTCAAAAATATAAAATGCACTTTTGACAAGAGAAATTCTATTTTTATATAACTCTTTATTCATCTTATCATTTACTTTTACGTTATCCATAAATCTGTTTACACAACAACTAAAATTGTAAAGATTATCTAATGACTCTTTAAATTTGTTTTCCTTTATCAACTTTTTTATATTATTTTTTTGGTAACTTATCTCTTTGTATAAATCGTGTTCCTCATTTGCTGAAAATAACTTCTTGTTTGGTTTTTGCTTTGTTGTGATACTAATATTATCTTCTATGTCACTAATATTACTTAGCCTTTTATATGCTTTTATTATTTCTATTCCGTTGTTAGTAAAAACATATTCGTTAAGTAGATTAGCCTCTTTCTTTATTATCAGTAAATTATTGAATTTTCTACTTTCAATTACGGCATTTATTATATCTTCTTTAATGCCATCTTCTTTTAACATAATTTTAAATCTGTTTGAAAAAAACTCTAATACATAAAAAATAATATCTTTTCTTCTATTTTTTCTTGATATTACATCTTTGATTTTGTTGATAGCATTTTTTTCTGTTATTGCATATGAATATAGTGATACAGATTTTTCTACTAAAAGTTTTATTGGTATATTAAGATTGTTTTCAATAATTGTTCTAATAACTGATATAGCCATTCTTCTTATTGAAAAAGGATCTCGAGAACCTGTGACTTGTTCTCCTGCAACTATCATTCCAACTAAGCTATCTGTTTTGTCAGATATTGATACTGCTATTGTTATAGGAGAAGAAGGACATTCTTTTTTTGAACTTGTTGGTTCATAATGATTAACTATTGATTCTGATATTTCTAGCTCTTCGTTAAAATATGAAGCATAGTATCCTCCAATAATCCCCTGTAGTTCGGGGAATTCTTTTACAGCTAGTGTTGATAAATCAAATTTAGATAACTGTGATGCCCTTTCTACCTTTATTAGTGAAGAATGTGGTATCCACATAGAAATGTATTTTGATAAAGCTACTATCCGATTTACTTTTTCAAACACAGATCCAAGCTTTGCATGGAATACTATATTTTTTAGCTTTTCTATGTAATAGTCTATATTGTATTCTTTATCTTTATTTATTAAAAAACTTGCATCTGATAACCTTGCATTTAGTACATTGTTATGACCACTTATTATAGCATCATTTGATACTGTTGATATTGTAATAAAGTTCGTAATTTTACCACCTGTAAAAGCAGCTAAATATTTTTGGTGATTATGCATTACACTTAGTATTAATTCTTTTGGTAAATCATGAAATTTTTCATCTACTGATCCCATTATAACAATTGGGTATTCTAAAATACCGTTTAACTTATTGATTAAGTTTTGATTATTTTCACAGACTAAATTATTTTCTTCAGTTATATTTTGTATTTGTTGAAGTATTGAATTCATCCTTTCTTCTTGGCATAAAATTACATTGTTTTTTTTTAGCTGTGAAATGTAAGAATTAAAGTCTTTTACCTCAAAGAATTTTGTAAATCTATTTCCACGTGATTTGTTATTTGCTTCTATATCAGCAAATTTTATTGGTAATACTTTTCCATCAAGTATACACATTATATTTATTATAGGCCGAATCCAATGTGTATTTCCAGTTCCCCATCTCATTTTTTTATCCCATGGAAAATTGGTTAACATATTTTCTATAATTGATGAAATTATATTTTCTGTATTTATTTCTATGTTGTTACTAATTTCAGCATAATAAAACTCATCATTACCAACTTTGCAGATTATTAGATCACTTATTTTCTTATTAACTTTCTTTAGAAAACCTTCTATTGCAATTTTATCTGCTGATACTTTTGGACCTTTTCTTTTTAATAGATTGTTTGATGAACTGTTTACTATGTTGTTTACGTATAAAGTTAATCTGTTTGGAGTTACAAATACCTCTATTGATTTAAAGTTTATGTTATAACGGTTTAATTCTTTTTTTATGTAGGAGTTTATGTATAAGTACGCACTATTCTGCATCTCAGGTGGTATTTCTTCTGATAAGCATTCAAATAACAGTTCTAAAGGCATGTCGTTTTACTTATTTTAATGACATTGAGTATATAAGCTACAACATAAGTTTGCAAGTTTACGTACGCGTAATATGTAAGATGCACGTTCATTTACCCCTATTACTCCACGTGATTCAAGTAAATTAAGAATATGACTTGCTTTTGTACAAATGTCATATGCTGCTAATGGGAGCTTTTTTTCTATTAATGAAATACACACTTGCTCTGCTTCATTGAACTGCTTAAAAAGTATATCTACATCGTAATAGTCTAAAGCTAGTTTAGAAAACTCATATTCACGTTGTTTAAATACATCACCATAAGTTGTTCCGTTATCATCCCATAGTATTTTGTGTACGTTATCAACATTTTGAATTATCATTGCTATTCTTTCTAACCCATAAGCAATTTCTCCAGGTACTAAAGAACATTCAATACCTCCTACTTGCTGCATGTAAGTAAATTGTGTTATCTCCATTCCATTGCATGTCACCTCCCATCCAAGTCCCCAAGCACCAATACTTGGATTTTCCCAATCATCCTCTATGAATTTTATATCGTGAGTTTCAATAGATATTCCTATTTTTTCTAGGCTTTTTAAGTAATCTAGTTGTAAATCTGTACTTGATGGTTTTATTAATACTTGGTACTGATGATGTTGATATAAACGGTTTGGATTATCACCGTATCTTCCATCACAAGGTCTAATAACAGGTTGTACATAAGCTAACTTTGATGGTTTCTTTGATATGGATGTCATTGAAGTTGCTGGATGAAGAGTTGCTGCACCTAACTCAGAAGTGTATGGCTGAAATATCGTGCACCCATAATCTTCCCAGTAATCCTGTAAGTTCTTTATTATACTTTGAAAATTCACAAAAAATATAACCAATCCTAACTTTTGTTATTATATAGATAATAATATGAAATTATACAAGGTTTATTTTTTCATATGTTATTAATCCTTTTTATTAAGTACATGATTTATTTAAAAAAAGTGATATTAAAATTTGTTTATTGGATGTGTAAAACTACATACAATCCTTATATTTGTATGAATACTTTGATTTTTCTTGCATTTTTGTTTGATCCATATAATCTTTGTTAATCATGAGGTAATGTTTGCTAATTACTATATTAGGTACTGTTTTGTAGATGGGATGTAGCCAAGTGGTAAGGCAGCGGTTTTTGATACCGTCATTCGGAGGTTCGAACCCTTCCATCCCAGCCGTGTTTTTGTTAGCTTAATATAGTAACCTTATGCTTTTTTACAGGTACATGTTATTCTTATTTTTATTAAAAAATATAAAGAACCTTGTTGTTAGGGTGTTTTTTCTTGCGTTATTTCTTTATTTTTCTTCCTTTATTTTTATTGCCATGAAGGAAGGAATTAAAGTTGCTTTTGCATATAAAGATCCTCAAAGTGTTGCTATTTATATTTATAAATACTTAAAGTGGTGTTATTATAACTATGATTCACTAACTTATTCTGTATTTTTTAAAGCAGGAGTATCATTAATTATACCTTTTTGGTTTTACTTGAAGGTTTCTAAAATTAATTGGAATGAATTTTTTAGATGTTTGTTTGAGTATGTGTGTTCTATGTTTAAAAAGGATAATTATAATAAGGAGAATTTAGAATTTTATAATTATAATGACTTTAACTTTATAGATACTAATCATGTTGAAGAAATTGATAAAATAAAAAAGAATGCAATTGCAGAGATAGAGGAATCAATAAATAAGATGGTTTCAAATATTTTATGTGTGAAAAGTAAAAAGAATAATCAGAATTATGATAATGTGATTGATAGAGACTAATTAAATTTTCCTACTCCCATAGCATGTTTTATCATATAATTTTTTATACTTTTTGAATTTTGAATAATATATAACCCAGCTCTTCTTGCAGATTTTACAATACAAGATTTTCTAGAAAATACATTGTTTATAAGTGTAGTAAAAACTGCCATAGAGAAATTGTCGAAGTATCTATCGTAAGAAAAGTTTTTTAGAACATAGTGACTACCTATATCTATACCATATTGTTTTGCTGATTTTATATTATCTACTAATCTGTCTATGTCTCTTATGCCTAAATTTAAACCTTGACCTGCTATTGGGTGTAATGAATGTGCTGCGTCACCTATTAGTACAAGTCTATTTTTATATATATGTTTAGCAAATGTTAGATGTAAAGGAAAACACTTAATTTCACTGTCTAACTTTATATCATTTAAATATGTAGCGCATTTTTTTTCTAATTCAGTAATAAAATCTTGTTTACTTAATTTCATTAGCATTTCACTAATATGTTTTTTGTTTGTCCAAACTATGGAAGATCTATATCCATCATACATTGGTAATATTGCAAGTGGTCCTACTGAAGAGAAATGTTCAACTGCTAAATTTTTATGATGATTTGTGTGTTTTACATTGCAAATTATGCTACTTTGAAAATAATCATAATTAATGGATTTTATATCAAATATTTGTCTTAGTTTTGAGTTTTTACCTTCAGCAGATATTAGTAGTGATGTTAGTAGTGTTGTATTGTCTGTTAGTTCTATTTTTACTATGTCGTTTGCAATATTTACTGATTTATATGTACATTCTGAATATAGATTTAATTTTTTTATGTGTTTTTTGAAAGCGTCGCATAGAAATTTACTTTCTACAATATAACCCATTGGTTTATCACTTATAGATTTATGATCATAATGTGTGAATATTGAGCTATCTTCGTCTTTTATTAAAATATCTAACATAGGACAATGTTCTTTAATGTTGTCCCATATGTTGAACTTGTCTAGTATTTCTTGAGACCTCCTTGATAAAGCAAATACTCTATCTTTTGGCATTGATGATAGAATTTTGTTTTTATCTATTAAAGCTGTAGAAATAGAGAGTTGGTTTAAGGCTATTGCTGTTATTATTCCATTCGTTCCTGCTCCTGAAATAACTACATCATAATATTTGCTACTGTTCATTCAGAAAATCACAAAATGATATACAAAAGTTTACTAACAATTAAAATTAGTTAATATTATGGCGTGCCCGAAGGGATTCGAACCCCTGACCAACAGCTTAGAAGGCTGATGCTCTATCCAGGCTGAGCTACAGGCACGTTATAACTATAAAATGGTACTTTAATTAATATATTTGTCAAGTTTATCGGTTTTTGTAGCATTTTGTGTATTTTTCTTTTTAAAAGTAAGTTTTAACTGATATTGAATTACAGACATATGAGTGAAAAATAGATTTAATTAGTATGTTGTTTGTATTGTCATGATTAAAATTGTGCAGTACTGAATACATTACAAATATCAGCAATACAGATAATTACGTATAGTAAATTTTTTAATATTTTATAAATGAAAAGTTAATTATTAAGTGTAGTACAAACGATGAAAATTCCAATAAGTTGTTATTTATAAAAGCAAAATACAATACAGTAAAACATA